>CAWECW010000001.1:0-28596 GCA_963807815.1 uncultured Alphaproteobacteria bacterium
GCGACAGTGGATACTATGGTCGGAAAGATCGGCTTCGTCGAAGAGCGCGTTCATGACGAAAACCCCATCATTTTCCTACACGGAGTTGGGTCCGACAAGTCGGTCTGGCGACCGCAAATGGATCATTTCGGTCGAGCATCTTGGGGACGAGCATCGCGTTCGATTATCCCGGCTACGGCGAGAGCGAATTCCGCGCGCGAAGCGACACGCGACGATTTTGCCGCGGCCATCCTCGCCGCGATGGACTGCGCTCGGCATCGACCGGGCGCACGTCTGCGGGCTGTCGCTCGGCGGAGTCATTGCGATCGCGATGCACGCACTGGCACCCGACGCTGCGCGTCCCTGATCCTCGCCGACAGCTTCGCGGTGCATCCCGAAGGCCAGGCAATCTACGACCGCTCGATCGCTGCGAGCCACGACATGCGCGGCACTCGCCGAAGCCCGTGTTGGTGCACTTCTGTCGACCGACGATCCTGCAGTCCGAACCGACGTCGATCGAAACCATGGCGCCGGATCGATCCCGACGCATATCGAATCGGGCCGAAGGCAGTGTGGCTCGCGGATCAGACGGAGCGCGCCGCCGCAGATCGCGTGCCCGACGCTGGTCCTCGTCGGCGATCAGGATCCGATCACACCGCCGGCACTTTCCGAAGAGCTGGCAGCCTCGATCCCCGGCGCGCAGCTCGAACATCATCGCGGGCGCGTCGCACCTCGCCAACCTGGACAAGCCCGAGCGAATTCAACCGCGCCATCGACGACTTCCTTTCCGCCATCGATCACGAGGCGTAGGAGGCTCCCGAACCATTGGGAGAGCGGTCATGGAAGCCTATATCGTCGACGCGGTACGCACCGCCGGAGGCAAGCGCGAAGGGGCGCTCAAGGACTGGCACCCGGCCGACCTCGGCGCCGCCGTCCTCGACGCCTTGGTCGACCGCACCGGCATCGACCGCGCGGCCATCGACGACGTCATCGTCGGCTGCGTCGGCCAGATCGGCGAGCAGAGCCTTCCACATCGGCCGCAACATGGTGATGGCGTCGAAGCTTCCCGACAGCGTTCCCGCCGTCTCCATCGACCGCCAGTGCGGAAGCTCCCAGCAGTCGGTCCACTTCGCCGCCCAGGCGGTGATGAGCGGCACCCAGGACATGGTCATCGCCGCCGGCGTCGAGAGCATGACCCGCGTGCCGATGGGCACGCCGGTCATCCTGCCGATGCAGGCGGGCATCGGCATCGGCCCGTGGCCGCAGTCGATCAAGGACCGCTACGGCGTCAACGACTTCACCCAGTTCCGCGGCGCCGAGATGATGGCCAGGAAGTACGGCTTCATCGCGCGAGCGAGCTCGACGCCTTCGCGCTCGAAAGCCACCGCAAGGCGGCCGCGGCGACGCAGGCCGGCGCGTTCGACAGCGAGATCGTCCCGCTGCCCGTCAACGGCCACGACCACCGCACCGACGAAGGCATCCGCTACGACGCCTCGCTCGAAGGCCTGGGCAGCCTGAAGACGCTCGTCCCGGACGGCGTGATCACCGCCGGCAACGCCTCGCAGATCTGCGACGGCGCGTCCGGCGTGCTGATCGTCAACGAACGCGCGCTGAAGGCGCACAACCTCACCCCGCTCGCCCGCATCGACCATCTGACCGTCACCGCCGGCGACCCCGTCATCATGCTCGACGAGCCGATCCGCGCCACGCGCGTCGCGCTCGAACGATCGGGCCGCAGCATGGGCGAGCTCGACCTCTACGAGGTCAACGAGGCCTTCGCGCCCGTGCCGCTCGCCTGGCTGCAGCAGCTCGAAGCCGACCCGTCGCGGCTCAACGTCCACGGCGGCGCAATCGCGCTCGGCCACCCGCTCGGCGCATCGGCGCCAAGCTGATGGCGACGCTCGTCCACGCGCTCCGCCGCCACGGCAAGCGCTTCGGCCTGCAGACGATGTGCGAGGGCGGCGGCATCGCCAACGTCACCATCGTGGAGGCGCTGAACTGACGTGCCGACGGTCTGGCTGACCCGCCGCGATGGAACGACCGAACAGGTCGAGGCGAAGTCCGGCCGCTCGCTCATGCTCAACATCCGCAAGCCGGGGCAGATCCAGGCCATCTGCGGCGGCTGCGCGAGCTGCGGCACCTGCCACGTCTATGTCGCCGAAGACTGGGTCGAACGCCTGCCCGCGATCCAGCCGGACGAGGAAACCATCCTCGCCTTCTCCGACTGGCGGGAGCCGAACAGCCGCCTGTCCTGCCAGATCAAGGTCACGGACGAACTCGACGGCCTGTGCGTGACGGTCGCGCCGGAAGACTGATCGGAACGGCGCCGCAATTAAATTGACGACTTTCAACGCGTTTTGAGTAGGCTCCACGCAGGGCGGAGGAACTCATCATGCAAGGCAAAGCTACACCGGAGCTGCTCGAATTCATCCTGCGGCTCGCGCAGATTTCGCTCATCGCATTCTCGATCATGATCGCCGGTGCGGCGGTGGTTTACGTGACCCTGTTCTGGCGGGGCAATTTCGACGGCGCGAGCATCGCGAAGATCCTGCAGCAAACGGACATCCCCAAGCTCGCGACCATCATCATGATCGTCCTCGCGGCATCGTTGCTCGGCCTGCTGGGCGTGATTGCGGGCGAGGCGGTGATCGCGCTGCTGAGCGGCATTGCGGGCTACGTCCTCGGCGATCGCACGCCAGCTCCCAAGAAGCCGACGTCGGATTGATAATATCTGGCTGATCAATACGGCAAATAGATTGTCGTCTCTCGACCCATTGCGGACATTGGGAGGATCGTTGCGCACTCCTGGCGGCCGGTGTCAGCACCCCTTGTGCGCATAGCTGCTCTTCCTCTTTGTGCGGCGCTTCTGGCCAGCTGCGTCAGCACGCCCAGCCACAAGCGATTCTTGCTTCGTGGTCACGCGAATTCGATGGCAAAGCCATTCTGTTTGTGAGGCGCTCATCCGGACGATGAGACCGGTCTGGCGCCGCTGCTGGCGAGCGCATGCATCGACGGCGGCGCTCGCTGCCAGTTCGTAGTCGCAGCGGAGGCCGAGAGCGTCGGTTGCCTGCTTGCAAATACCATCATCGATCCGGTCGAGTGCAGCCGCGTCCGCAGAGAAGAAATGCGACGCTCGGCTCGCCTCTTCAATGGCGATGTCGAATTCTACGGTTGGGAAGACCTCTTTTACAGACACGCTCGTCGCTAAGCCTCGACGAACTCTGGTCTGCAGCGACACCTTGAATGAATGGGCCGCTGCCGCGGGAGGTGCGAGCTGCCTTGCTATCGACCGCCTCGAGCAGACATATGCGCACGTTTAAACCACAAGTCGTCCTCTCGCTGGATCCGCGACATGGCTCGACCTGTCATCCCGCACATCAGCGCAGCGGCCACGCTTCTCCTCGAGGCTTTAAGCCGTCTACCGATCACTCAGCGGCCTCAACTGTGGTTCGAACAGTCCGACAACATCGCGGAACGTGGCAGGGCAGTCGCGGCCATCAACGAGCATTTCGGCTACGTGGGATGGCCTGAAACTCTCCGGCAGTCGGTCTATTTCGATGCAAACAAGAAGCTGAGAAACGGAGGCCGAGCTTACGACTATGTGGGTCAGGTCCTGCGGATCCACGCTTCGCAGTGGCCAAGGATCGCGACAGGCGAAGAGCGGGCCGATGCGCCGGCGAGTGAAAGGCTAATCCCACTCGCGCCAGTCTCGAACTACGCGCCCGGGGACTATTGCACGAAGCTGAAGCTATCTCGGCCGACATTCGACATACCCGGCAACAAGGAACGCCTCGGCTTAACGATAGCGGCTCCTGCCTTCGACAGCCCTGTGGTCCGATTGCCACCCAAAACGGACACTACCGAGCCTCGAGCCAGGCGTTGCTGCAGATCAGGATCAGTTCGCGCCTTGCTGATGGCGCACTCAGGTGAACTTCGACGGCCGCGCGATCCTGTTCGGACAGGCGGCGGATGATCTCCGCAACACTGCGGCATTGCCCAGATCGAGCAAGAGTGAACGCACGTCGGACCGCAGCAGATTTCGTCATGCAGTGATCCTTAGCGCGAGCAGTCGATTGACGCGAACCTCCATCCACGACGGACGTCCCCTGTCCTACAGCCGAGCGGTTGTGCCATAGTGCGTCGATGGGGTTCTACGGCCAACCAATGGCGCGGGTGCGGAGCGAAGTTGACTCGTCATCGACAGTCAATTTGGTCAACTTCGCCTCCATCAAAATCCGCGCTCACGACCGTGAACATTGGGAACATTCGGAGCTGATCGGGTGAAGATCGCCTGCATCGGCGGCGGTCCGGCCGGGCTCTATTTCGCCATCTCGATGAAGCTGCGCGACCCCGGCGCACGACGATCGTAGTGTTCGAGCGCAACGCGCCCGGCGTGACTTTCGGCTGGGGCGTCGTCTTCTCCGACCAGACGGTCGAGAACCTCGCAGGCCAACGATCCCAAGTCCGCGAAGATCATCGCCGACGAGTTCGCGCATTGGGACGACATCGACGTCCATTTCGGCGGCGAGACGATCACCTCGTCCGGCCACGGCTTCATCGGCATCGGCCGCAAGCGCCTGCTCGAAATCCTGCAGGACCGCGCGCGCGAACTCGGCGTTCGGATCGAGTTCAATGCCGAATGCGATCCCGCCGATCCCAAGTGGCGCGACTACGATCTCGTCATCGCCTCCGACGGCATCAACTCGCGCTTCCGCGACGCCTACGCGGATGCCTTCGGCGTCGACGTCGACGTGCGCGCGAACAAGTTCGTCTGGCTCGGCACGATCAAGGTGTTCGACGCCTTCACCTTCGCCTTCGAGAAGACCGAGCACGGCTGGATCTGGGCGCACGCCTATCGCTTCGCGCCCGACTGCTCGACCTTCATCGTCGAATGTTCGGAAGAGACCTGGCGCAGCTTCGGCTTCGACCGGATGGACCAGGCCGAAGCGATCGCCGCCTGCGAGAAGCTGTTCGCCAAATATCTCGACGGCCATTCGCTGCAGTCGAACGCCGCGCACCTGCGCGGCTCGGCGGCCTGGCTCAATTTCCGCCGCATCAAGTGCGAACGCTGGTCGACCGGCAATGTCATCCTGCTCGGCGACGCCGCGCACACCGCGCATTTCTCGGTCGGGTCCGGCACCAAGCTCGCGCTCGAGGATGCGATCAAGCTGGCCGAGGTGCTCAACCGTCCCGGCCTGTCGCTCGAAGCGGCGCTCGACGAATATGTCGCGGAGCGGAACCTCGAAGTGCTCAAGCTTCAGAACAGCGCGCGCAACTCGACCGAATGGTTCGAGACGCTCGAGCGCTACACGCATTTCGAGCCGCTGCAGTTCGCTTATTCGCTGCTGACGCGCAGCCAGCGCATCAGCCACGAGAACCTTCGCCTGCGCGACCGCGAATGGCTGGAGGGCGTCGAGCGCTGGTTCTGGAAGCGCGCGACGGACGGCCGCTCGAACAAGACCGCGCCGCCGATGTTCGCGCCGTTCAAGCTGCGCGAGATGGAGGTCGAGAACCGCATCACCGTCTCGCCGATGGCCATGTATTCGGCGGTCGACGGCACGCCCAACGACTTCCACTTCGTCCATTACGGCGAGCGCGCGCTGGGCGGCGCCGGCCTGGTCTTCACCGAGATGACCTGCGTCTCGCCCGAAGGCCGGATCAGCCCCGGCTGCACCGGCATGTGGAACGACGATCATGTCGCCGCGTGGAAGCGGATCGTCGATTTCGTCCACGCCAACTCGAAGGCGAAGATCTGCCTCCAGCTCGGCCATTCCGGCGCCAAGGGTTCGACCCGCGTCGGCTGGGAAGAGGACAATGCGCCGCTGCCGGACGGCAATTGGCCGGTGATGGCGGCGAGCGACGTCGCCTGGTCGCCGGTCAACCAGGTGCCGACGCCGATGACCCGCGCCGACATGGACGCGGTTCGCGACCAGTTCGTCGCCGCGGTCCGAATGGGCCTCGAATGCGGCTTCGACATGATCGAGCTGCACGCCGCCCACGGCTATCTGCTGTCCGGCTTCCTCACCCCGCTGCAGAACCGGCGCACCGACGAATATGGCGGAAGCCTGGAGAACCGCCTGCGCTATCCGCTCGAAGTGTTCGCGGCGATGCGCGCCGCCTGGCCGTCGGACCGGCCGATGTCGGTGCGCATTTCCGCGACCGACTGGGCCGGCGAGCAGGGCATCACGCCCGACGATGCGGTCGAGATCGCCGAGGCCTTCGCCCGCGAAGGCGCCGACCTGATCGACGTTTCGGCGGGCCAGACCTGGACCGGCGCGCAGCCGGTCTACGGCCGCATGTTCCAGACGCCGTTCAGCGACAAGCTCCGCAACGAGGCGCGGCTCGCGACCATGGCCGTCGGCAACATCTACGAGCCCGACCATGCCAATTCGATCCTCGCCGCCGGCCGCGCCGACCTGGTGGCGCTGGCGCGCCCGCATCTGATCGACCCGATCTGGACTCTGCGCGCCGCCGCTCAGCTCGACTATCGCGACGTCCATGTCCCGCCGCAATATCTCAACGGCATGGCCCAGCTCGCGCGCAACCTGAAGCGCGAGGCGGAAGCTGCGGCCGCATTGCGCGTCTATCGCATGAGAACAAAGGCAGATCAAAGCTCCTCATTGAAACTCACTGGATTTCCTGCCGAAACATATTATGTACCGTGCGATATGAATAAGCTCCTGTCCTTTGCCTGTGCTCCGGCCTGTCGCGGTCGTCCACGCGAATTTTGCGTCGACGAGGCGCTCGCGCAGGCGCTGCGCATCTTCTGGGAGAAAGGGCTACGAGGGCACGTCGCTCAACGACCTGACCGAGGCGATGGGGATCACCCGGCCGAGCCTCTACGCGGCGTTCGGCAACAAGGAAGTCGCTCTTCCGCAAGGCGCTCGATCTCTACGAGAATGAGAAGCTGACCTACATCAAGCAGGCGCTCGATCAGCCGACTGCGCGCCAGGTTGCGGAGACCATGCTGCGCGGGACGGTCGAGAATATCACCAGCGACGATCGGCCGCACGGCTGCCTCGGCGTCATTACCTCCGTCGCCTGCGGGACCCAAATCGCAATCCGTTCGCGAAGAGGTCGTGAAGCGGGGCGAAAGGGCAAACGCGCACTCATCGAACGGTTCGAACGGGCCAAGGCCGAGGGCGATCTGCCGGCGCATACTGACACCGAAGGGTCTGATGCGCGTGCTCATCGCCATGCTCCAGGGCATCTCGATCCAGGCCAGTCAGGGTGCCACGCGCGAGGAGCTCGATCAGCTGGTCGAAAGCGGCCTCGCACTTTGGCCGAGCGCCTGATTTATACCGTCCCAAAGATTTTTTATCGGTCGGTATAGAATTGTGCTTGACGCCTCCGGCCAGGCTTTATACTGACCAGGTACAGAAAGATCGGGACCGCGTTTTGGGCCCGCTTTCGTTCTGCCGGCCCTGTCGCCTGCCTGTAACTTGGAACATCCATTAGCGGACCCCGAAGTCGCGCGTCGGAGCCCGACTCCGCGATCGGCGCCGTTCGCCCGAAAGAAGGGAGCAAAGCATGGCCTATCTGTCGCGGATCGAACCGCATGACGCACAGCCGGTTGCCCTGCCCGCCGTCCGCTTCGCCGCGGTGCCAAAACCAAACTTCTCCAACCTCGAATGGTCGGTCATCCGCCTCGCTCGGGTCGACCGCCTCTGGACCATCCGCGCCGCCGGGCCTCTGCGCCGCTTCTGGAACATGGTCGTGGGCCGAGGAAATCCCGAACTCGCCAACCCCAAGCTGGAAGCGTTGCGTCGCATGGCCGTGCTCACCTGGCACTACGGCTTCACCGTTCCGGGCGAGGACGTTTCCGCATTCCTCTCCGCGGGCTTCTCCCCGGCTCAGTATGAACTGCTGGCCGGAAGCATCAATTCGGTTGCCGGCACGTCGCGCGGCCGCTGCATGAGCTATCGTTCACCACTCGATCCCGCTTATACGCGAAGCCGGCTCGGCTAGATTTCGGAAGACTCATGCACCGCAAAGTCCTGGCCGCTACGGCCATAGCTCTTTCCGTCGCGCTCGCCGGTTGTTCCGGCGGATCGGAATCGCAGGGGGCGCCGCCTCCGCCCGAAGTCACGGTCGCGACCCCGCTGTCCGGCGAGATCGTCGACTGGGACGATTACGTCGGCCGGTTCGAAGCTCCCGAAAACGTCGAGGTGAAGCCGCGCGTCTCCGGCTATCTTGTCGGCACGCACTTCCGCGACGGCCAGTATGTCCGCCGCGGGCAGCTGCTCTTCACCATCGATTCCCGTCCGGCGCAGGCCCAGCTCGATCAGGCCCGGGCGCAGCTTGCCCGCGCCCAGGCGCAGGCGGTCAATGCGCGCACCGAACTTGCCCGCTCGCGGACGCTGGCGGCGCAGAGCGCGGCCAGCGTCGAGGAGGTGGAGCAGCGCCAGGCGGCGCTGCGTTCGGCCAATGCCGACGTCGCGGCCGCCGCCGCCGCTCATTCGCGCGCGCGCAGCTCGATGTCGGCTTCACCCGCGTCGTCGCGCCGATTTCCGGACAGGTTTCCGAGCGGCTGCGTCGACCCCGGCAATGCGGTCACCGCCGACCAGACGGTGCTGACCACGGTCGTCTCGACCAATCCGCTGCATTTCGCCTTCGACGGCTCGGAGGCGCTGCTGCTCCGCTACCAGCGCCAGAGCGGCGCGCAGGATCGGCGCGCCGGTCCGCATCCGGCTTCAGGACGAAGCGCAATATGTCCATGCCGGCCGGCTCGACTTCGTCGACAATGCGCTGAACGCCGGCTCGGGCACGATCCGCGGCCGGGCGGTCGTCGCCCAATCCCGACGGCTTCCTCAAGGCCGGGCATGATGGGCCGGCTGCGCCTCGCGTCGTCGCCGCCCTATCGCGCGCTGCTGGTGCCGGACACCGCGATCGTCACCGACGCCGCGCGGCGCGTGCGTCTATGTCGTCGACCGCGACGGGAACGGTGACCGTCCGGCCGGTCCAGCTCGGGCCGCTGAACGGCAATCTGCGGGTGATCCGCAGCGGCATCGGCCCGCAGGACCAGGTGATCATCGGCGGCATCCAGCGCGCGATGCCGGGGCAGAAGGTGAAGCCCAAGAAGGGCCGGATCGCGCCGCCGACCACGTCGGAGCCCGACACGGCCGCGCCGCAGGCGCCGCCTCCGTCGGTCGCAACCTCCGTCGGCCAGGCGGCGGCCGCTAGGCGCACGCGCGATGAACATGTCGAGCTTCTTCATCGACCGGCCGATCTTCGCGTCGGTCATCGCCCTGTTCATCACCTTGCTCGGCGCCTTCGCCTACCCGGCGCTTGCCGCTCGCCCAATATCCGGAGATCGCGCCGCCCTCGGTCGCGGTGACCGCGGCCTTCCCCGGCGCGTCGGCCGAGACGATGGCGGAAACGATCGCGGCGCCGATCGAGCAGGAGATCAACGGCGTCGAGGGCATGCTCTACATGCGCTCGAACTCCAGCCAGGGCCTGACGACGATCACCGTCACGTTCCAGCCGGGCACCGACATCGATACCGCGCAGGTGCTGGTCCAGAACCGCGTCGCGCTCGCCGAGCCGCGCCTTCCCGACCAGGTGCGCCAGATCGGCGTCACGGTCAACAAGCAGTCGAGCGACTTCCTGATGGTCGCGGCGATGACGTCGACCGATCCGGCCGTCGACATCGACTATGTCGGCAATTACGCCAATTCGACGCATTCGCGACCGGCTTCTGCGCCTTCCCGGCGTCGGCGCCGTGCAGGTGTTCGGCGGCGGCAATTATTCGATGCGCATCTGGATCGATCCGGACGCGGCCGCCGCCCGCAACCTGACCTCCGAAGAGATCGTCGGCGCGCTTCGCGGGCAGAATGTCCAGGTCGCCGGCGGCTCGGTCGGCCAGGCTCCGCTGCGGCGCGGGCGGCGCCGGCGTTCGAATTGCCGGTCCAGGTCCAGGGCCGCCTGACCGACCCGCACGAGTTCGCCGACGTCGTGCTGAAGACCGATCGCGCGAGACGGGCGCGATCACCCGGCTGCGCGACGTCGCGCGGGTCGAGATCGGCAGCCAGGATTACAGCATTCGCGGGACGTCCAGCGCGCGAGCAGGCCGTCTTCATGGCCATCCAGCAGCTTCCGGGCTCGAACGCGCTCGATACCGCCGACGGCGTCCTCGCCGACCTGGAGGCGGCCTCGCGAGCACTTCCCGCCGGGGATGGAATATTCGATCCCCTACAACCCGACCGAATATGTCCAGGCGTCGGTCGAACGAGGTGCAGCGCACGCTGATCGAAGCGATCGTCCTGGTCGTGCTGGTCATCGTCGTCTTCCTGCAGACCTGGCGCGCGGCGATCATCCCGATCATCGCCATCCCGGTCTCGCTGGTCGGCACCTTCGCGGTCCAGCTCGCGCTCGGCTTCTCGATCAATTCGCTGTCGCTGTTCGCGCTGGTGCTCGCCGTCGGCATCGTCGTCGACGACGCCATCGTCGTCGTCGAGGCGGTCGAGAAGCACATCCGCGAGGGCCTGTCGCCGCGCGAGGCGGCGCACCGCACGATGCGGGAGATTTCGGGCGCGCTGATCGCGATCGGCCTGGTGCTGGTCGCGGTGTTCGTGCCGGCGGCGCTGATCTCCGGCATCCCCGGCATCTTCTATCGCCAGTTCGCCGTCACCATCGCGGCGGCCGCGGCAATCTCGACGGTCATTTCACTGACGCTTTCGCCGGCGCTCGCGGCACTTGCTGCTGAAGCCGCACGACCGGACGCGGAGCATGCCGAGGAACGGCGCCGCTGGATGCGGCCGATCGCGTGCAGCGGGCGACCGGTTCAACCAGGGCTTCGACTGGCTGTCCGACCGCTACGGCGTCGCTGACCGCCAAGCTGGTCCATCGCTCGACGCTCATGCTGGTCATCTACGGCGGCCTGCTCGGCCTGACCGTCTGGCGGCTGAACGCCACGCCGACCGGCTTCATTCCGGACCAGGACCAGGGCTTCCTGATCGGCGTGATCCAGCTTCCGCCCGGCTCCTCGCTCGAACGGACCGAGGCCGCCGTGGAGCGTATCCGCAAGGTCGTCTCGCAGAATCCGAATGGTGCTCGAGACGGCGGCCTTCGCCGGCCTCGACGGGTCGACCTTCAGCCCCGCCTCCAACAGCGGCATCATGTTCCTGCGCCTCGCCGACGCACGAGGACCGGCGCGGAAGCGGCGAGTCGGCCGCGCGAGCTGGCGGGCGCGATCACCGGGTGCCGTCGCCGGCGCGGAGGACGACGCGCAGGTCTTCTTCCTGTCGCCGCCGCCGGTTCCCGGCCTCGGCAACGGCAGCGGCTTCGCGATGATGGTGCAGGACCGCGGCGGCGCGGGCTACGAAGCGCTGCAGGGCGCGACCTTCGCGATGATGGGCGCGGCGCAGCAGAGCAAGAACGTCACCGCAGGTCTTCTCGCTGTTCAACACCGGCTCGCCCGCGGATCGAGGCCGACGTCGACCGCGACCGCGCGCAGCTGCTCGGCGTGCAGCCGAGCCAGGTCTATGACGCGCTCGGCACCTATCTCGGCTCGACCTACGTCAACGACTTCAACATGCTCGGCCGCACCTTCCGGGTGACCGCGCAGGCCGAAGCCGCCGCGCGCGACGACCTCGCCGACGTCGGCCGGCTGCAGGTGCGCTCGCGCCTCGGGCAGATGGTCCCGCTCTCGTCCGTCGCGACCTTCCGCTACGGCAGCGGCCCGGTGCAGGTGGCGCGCTACAACAATTATCCGGCCGCCGAGCTGCAGGGCCAGACGCCGCCGGGCATCGCATCGGGCGACGTCGCTGCGGACGATGGAGGAGCTCGCGGCGCAGAACCTGCCCGCCCGGCTTCGGCTTCGAATGGACCGGCCTCGCCTTCCAGCAGCAGGCAGCGGGCAATACGGCGCCGCTGGTCTTCGCCGATCGCGGTGCTGTGCGTCTTCATGGTGCTCGCCGCGCAATATGAATCGCTGACGCTTGCCGCTCGCGGTGATCCTGATCGTGCCGATGTGCGTCCTCGCGGCGACTGACGGGCGTGAACCTGCGCGGGCATGGACAACAACATCCTGACGCAGATCGGCCTGATCGTGCTGATCGCGCTGGCGGCCAAGAACGCCATCCTGATCGTCGAGTTCGCCCGCCAGGCGGAGGAGGACCAGGGCATGAACACGTTCGATGCCGCGGTGCATGCCGCCAAGTCGCGCCTGCGGCCGATCCTGATGACCAGCTTCGCCTTCATCTTCGGCGTGATCCCGCTGGCGATCGCCGTCGGGCCCGGCGCCGGAGATGCGGCAGGCGATGGGCACGGCCGTGGCGTTCGGGATGGTCGGCGTGACGTTGTTCGGCCTGATCTTCACGCCGGTCTTCTACGTCGTCTGCCGCGGGCTCGGACCGCTTCATGCCGAAAGGCGATGCAGCACAGCACGCTCCACGCGCACGGCCATGCGGAGCCCGCCGAATGAGGCGGCTTCTGACCGCTCACATGCGCGCTCGCGCTGGCCGGCCTGCACGCGGTCGGCCCGGACTATCGGTCGCCCGCGCCCGGAGCGCGCCGGCGCAAGCACCGTTCGTCAGCTCGCGCTCGCCCGCCTTCACCGCAGGATCAGCCGCCGGGCCGCTGGTGGAGCCTGTTCGGCGATCCGCTGCTCGATCGGCTTGGTCGAAGAGGCGCTGGCCGCGAACACGGACCTGCGCGTCGCCGCCGCGAACCTCGCCCGTGCGCGGGCCGCTGCTGCGCGAGACGCGCGCCGGACGGCTCCCATCCACCGACCTCAATGCGGACAGCGCGCTATGGCGCAGGATCCCGGCGGCGATCCCGCGCCTGCGCTACGATGCCGGCCTGGACGTCGAGCTACCAGCTCGATCTGTTCGGCGGCATCCGCCGCGCGATCGAGGCGAGCCGCGCGGACGTCGGTGCGGTCCAGGCCGCCTTCGACAACACGCGGATCAGCGTCGCTGCGGAAACCGTCCGCGCTTATGCCGACGCCTGCAGCGCCGGCCAGCAACTGGCCGTCGCCCGCGAAATGCCTGCGCGTCCAGGAACAGACGTTCGACCTGACCCGCCGCCTGTTCGAAGGCGGCCGTGGGACGGCGCTCGATACCGGGCAGGCGGGCGCCCAGCTCGAGCAGGTACGCGCGACGCTGCCGACGCTGGAGGCGCAGCGCCAGCGGCGCTTTGTTCCGGCTGGCGGTTCTGACCGGCCGACCGCCGGCCGAACTTTCCCGCCGCAGGTCGCCACCTGCCAGCGCCCGCCGCAACTTTCCCGCCCGATCCCGGTCGGCGACGGCGCCTCGCTTCTGCGCGCCGGCCGGACATCCGCCAGGCCGAGCGCGAGCTGGCCGCGGCCACCGCGCGCGTCGGCGTGGCGACGGCCGACCTCTATCCCGAAAGTGACGCTCGGCGGTTCGGTTGGGCAGCACCGCGACTTCGCTCGGCGGCACTCGGTCGGGCGACGCCTTCCGCTTCAGCCTCGGGCCGCTGATCAGCTGGAGCTTCCCGAACATGGCCGTCGCCCGCGCGCGGCTTGGCGCAGGCCGAGGCCTCGGCCGCAGGCGGCGCTCGCCAACTTCGACGGCACCTGGCTCCGCGCGCTCGAGGAGACCGAAAGCGGCCTCACCCGCTATGCGCGCGAGCTGGAGCGGCGGGACAGCCTTCGCCGCGCGCGCGCACAGGCCGCGGAGGCGGCGCGGATCGCGCGGCTTCGCTACCAGGCCGGCCGCGACCCGTTCCAGATCGTGCTCGACGCGGAGCGTTCGCTGTCGAACATCGAAGCCGAGCTTGCGCGGTCCGAAGCGCAGCTGTCGGATTATCTTGTGTCGCTGTTCCTCGCCCTCGGAGGCGGCTGGAACGACTTAGTTCGGCCGACGCTCTGTCGAACCGCTGGCTCGATCAGCATGTTGCCGCGCCCGCACCGGAGATGGAGAAATCGGTGCGCTGGCGCACGATGAAGGCGGTTTCGTGCCTGATCCGGCGGTTTTTGAGGAACGAGGAGCCGATCAGCGGCTTATATTCATACTCGGCCTCGGCATACATCAGCGCGCTCCCGGCTGAGCGATCAGGCCGTTCATGGTCGGCAGCGTATTGTCCGACTGGCCCTTGCCCTGCGCTGCCATATTTCGGTGCTCGGCTGAGTTGTCCGTAGCAGCGCTGCCAGCGGATCCACTGGCCATTCGCCGCCGCATTGTTCTGAACCGAGCTGAGGATCACCCGGCCTCTCGTTTGAAACTGGATAGCCGCGCCCGCCTTCTGCACGCCGACGAACAGCTGGTTCACATAGGCTTCGCTCATTTGCGTGCGCAGCCTGCTCGCATTGTCGGCGGTCATCGCGGCAATCTGCCGCACGCGATGGTTCGCGAGCACGAAATTGGTCAGCTCCAGTCCAACGAGAATCAGCGTCATCAGGACCGGCAAGCACAAGCGCGAACTCGATCGCGAAAGCGCCGCGGTCGTCGCGAGAGAAGCGTCGAACTAGGTGCGAGGTTTTGGCATCGCCGGCCCCCTACTTGCACACTGTCGGGAGGAGGCGTCTGGACCACCGCGGCGAACGGCTCGTTGCTCACGATCGTGTTCAACTTGACGGTGTTGATGCTCGGAAATTTGAGCACCTTCTCGTTGAACTTGAACAGGGTCGGATAGCTGGTCGTCACCTCATAATAGATGATGTCCTCGGCACCGCCGAGGCCGCTGCGTTCCCTGATCGTCGTCGCGACTGCCGTTCTTGTTGACGTCCTGGAAGCAGTAGGTGCCGCTTTCGATGCTCCCGGACGTCACGGGTTCGGGCAGGCCGACGCCGGTGAAGTCGGAATAGGCCTTCTTGACGATCGCGATGTTGGCGTCGCTGCGGAAGGACTGGATCCGCTTCTTCACCTCCGCATCGATCTGCGCACCGGTGAATTCACCGGTCGACGCCATTCGGGCCGCCTCGCGGATGGCGCCGTTCGACACGGAAACCGCATAGATTTTGTAGCCCACTTCCATGGTGCCCGATGACGATCAGGCAGAAGACGGGAAGGAGCAGCGCGAACTCGATCATGCGCCGTGCCAGAGCTCGATCCGAGCAGCCGTCCGCGCTGCAGGAGCCGCGTCATTTCGAAAGCCTCAGCGCGCCGATATTCTTCCCGATCTCCTTGAACTTGGCGATCAGGTCGGCGCTGTTCTTGCTCTCGACTACTGGTCCTCATTGCTCGCGCAGATCTTCAGCAAATCCTGCGGTGTTCAGGCGAGAAGACGATCTCCAGATCGAAACGCCCTTCTGCTTGGCGGCGTTGCAGGCCATCAGGAAACGCTTGCTTGTGCCGCTCCAGGTGCTGCCGTTCGTCGAATCGCGATGAGTAGCTGCCGGTGACGCGCTGGTGAGCGCTTCTCCAGGCCATAAGCAGTGTAGAGCGGCCCGGTATCGAGGATGCCGTCCGTCATGAAGATGATGTAGCGATTGACCGGGCGGTCGTTGAACACGGACGGATTATCGGCGCCGAAAATCCGCCTCCGCGAGATGAAGCGGGCGCCCCAGGTCATGCCGATGTCGTGATAGGTGCCGCCGTCGGAATAGAGCGAATTCACGTAATTCTGCATGTCGTCCGGGTCATGGTCGCAAGGCGACTGGCTTCCCTCGGACAGGCCATTTGAGGCCGATACTGTCTTTCGCCGTTACCGCTGCCCGTCCTCTGATCATCGTCGTAAACGGCGCTCGGGGTAATCGTCATCATCCGCATAGGCGCCCGAGAGATAGGGCTTCCATCGATTATCGTTGTTGCTTGGAACGAGGTCGATATCGAGGTCGTATGCCGCGGCCGGAACGCTTGTCGGGCTACTGCTCGAAGTGATCGTGGAGGTCGTCTTGCCGCTCTTCGATGCAACCACCCCAGGAGAAGGTGTTATTTGCGCCTGAGTTGCCTGTCGGCGGTCGTCAAGGTTCCGCCAGAGACAAGCGACGAGATGTCTAATTGGACCTTTCCGTACGTCCAGCCGTCGAAGTTACCGTTCACTTTCTTCTTCGGCGTCCGCGAATAATATTCGTAGTTGCCCGTATAACGATGTAGTTCGGGTTCTTCGCGTAGATCGAGCTTCCCGACATTGACGCTGCTCGAATAGGGCACGATCCCGTACCGAAGACGCAGACCCTGGGCGGCCAGCTGATCCTGTGCGCGGCTTGAGCTCGTCGTAGAGCGCCATCACCGCCTGGCGAAGGCCGTACATTCGGGAATTGCGTTTCCGTCTGTCAACTCGACGTCCCGGCGATATTGTACGCCATCGACCCGGTGGTATCGAGCACGAGCACGATGTCGACGTTGTCGAAGTTCTGCGTGGCGTTGCAGTCGACCTTGATAGGGACGCTGCCGTAGCCGAAGATCCGCATGATCGTCGTTGGCACGCTGGTCTGCGCCGCGACCTTCACCGTGCCCGTGTCAGGCTTGGTGATGGTGGGCGTAAACGCCGCGCTGTTCATATAGCCTTGCGGAAAATTGAAGCCGAAGAACTTGTTGGCTTCAGGCTTCGCAGTCTCGATGTCCTCGTTCGACATCGCTCGCCTGCCGGCAAGCGCCGCAGCGTCGCAGGCCTGGCTGAGGCGCGATGAGCCAAGTGAATTCGCGCAATATCCAGGCCGCCACCAATGACAGCGGTCAACGGTATGATTGCGGCCGCGACCAACACCATCGCATTGCCGCGTTCGTCGCGAGTCGAGCTGCCTTGCAGCCGTAGTCAGGCTATCGAAAACGGGTCTGCGCATGGCACATTTCGCCCAAGCAATGGTGCGCAAACCCGCCAACCGTATCGGTTCTAACGTCTTAAGAGCCCGTAAATCCGTTCGGTGCCCTCGACAGGTTAACCATGCGCGTCCGGCGAGCCGGAGTCCTGGCTCAGACGAGAGAATAAAAAATCGCGATAATCAGCCCGAACAGCGCAGCGCACAAAGCGAAAAGTCGCGTTAGCGCAGGCCCATTCCACAGGAGAAAGCCGCCAGTCTGACGCGCCAGGATAATCATCCATTGCGGTGGGTCGCCTTGCTGCCTGGCAGGCCAACTCGGCCTAACTTTGGATAAGGTTCGAAGCGCAGTCTGTCCGGTTAGAAAAGGGGGGCGATCAAGGTTCGAGTGGTGCTCATTCCAGACCGCCCCCCGCCCTCGGGGCCTCTTTGGGGGGCTAGTTCCGAGGGCAAGACCCGTCCCCTGAGTTTGCGCATCGAAGGACGGGTCTCGAGGCTGGTAATCGCATAATTAATTGGGACGTCAAGCGACCTTTACAGGGTCTTGTGGTCGATTGCCGCTGATTTCTCAGGTTGCCCGCGGGTCGCGTATCGAAGGGTGGGGGAGTGAAGAACCGGCTTAGGGAACTGCGAGAGCAGCGCGGATGGACCCAGACCGAGCTTGGCGAGAAGCTCGGCATTACCCGCCAAAGCGTTCATTCCATAGAATTCGGGACGGTACGATCCGTCCCTTCCGCTGGCCTTTCGCATCGCCGAATTGTTCAAGCGACGGATCGAGCAAATCTTCGAAAAGGCGGACTGAGGCCACAGAGTTGTTCCGTCGCCGCCTCGTGAGGCCCAGAACCGGCTACGCGAGCAACTACGGCAAGCTTTCTTTACATTTCCTTGTCGCAAATCCTCACGCTAGAAAATCGTTCGTCTTTAGGATTTTGTAAAGTGTCCTTGTCATATTATTTGGCGGAGCCGACCGCTCCCAAAGGACGTCCGATGACCGAACAGACGCGCCAGGAAAGCGAACGCAAAGACGGAGATCGCCGCAGCGGCGAGCGTCGCTCGGCGAACCTGTTGATGGGCAGTGTATCGGACCGGAGACAGGCCGACCGACGTAGTGAGGATCGCCGAACCGGCGTTTAGGGTCGTCCTATCCAGGCAATTTGCCGATTTAGCACTGGCGGAGACGGAGGCTGCCGAACTTTGTAGGCATGATTTAATAGAATGGCAGGTTGTTCCCTCAGGGATTACCCCGCCGTGCGCGTAAGCCACTTGTGGCAGCTTTCGACCCATCGCGGACATTGAGCCGTGACTGGTCGCCTACCACGAGCGTATTCGGCCTCGCCTCTGCGTTTCTGCCCTTGGTGCGGATGCTCATTTTGCCCAAACGAAGCGGATCAAGGCCATGCTGAAGGCGAAGACGAAAGCGTAGCCGAAGCGGTCAAGGCGAACGAGCTGCTGGCCCCTGTTCTCGCGAAGGCGGCCGAGAAGCATCATCGCGCTGCCGACCAGAAAGGGTGTAATGAAAAGATTAGCCAGGCGAAGCTGAGGATCGTGGATCGGCGAGGCGGGGAAGATAAGCAGGCTGATGCCGCCCGCCATCGCCCCCCAGAGGACAAAGCCGATGGTCGAGAGCCAGGGGCTGCGCGGCCGCTTGATAGTATCGGCAAGGCTGCGGAAGCCCATTTCGGCAAGGTACTCGAAAAGCGCCTGGAGCAGCAGCTCGCCGAGTACCTGAAAGGCAAATTCCAAAATCAGCTCCACCCGCCATGGGTCGATGAATACCCTCGAAGTTGCAACTGGGAAGGCGACCATGCTTCTATCGCTAACTCGACAGCGCGGCGCAGCTAATGTCTACTTTCGACCCACTGCGGACACCTCGCCTGCGCTAATCCTCCGCAAAGATCGGAAGTGAGGGCGACAGTTCGTAGGCGGCAGCTGACGATCTTGATATTCGGTAGCCATTGGCGGTGAGCACTAAGTCGCGAGCATGGGGAAGTCCTCCCCACGGTAGTATCGGAAGGGATTTAGCCTCGGGCCAACGGTTGGCTATCTCACTAATAGTGGCGTCGCGATACGCTTTGAAACCATCGGGTTTCGTACCCCGTAGGAACGTCACCCAAACACGGCCTTGGTGGAACCTGTCATCAGCGAACGCCACAGGCTCTTCGTCATCGGCGCCCCGCCATACCCCTAGGTTGAAGGTGACCTGATCCGCCGGAGCACTCTGTTCTGCTTCCCGTTCGAACTCTCGCCACTGCGCACTACCGTCGTCGACGTGGAGACCCGACGCCGCGGCATGCTGTCGCATAACTGCGACGAGATCAGCGCGGTCTTGAGGCTCTTTGAGAGGGACTTCAATCGCAGCGACAGTGCGAACGCTTTCCTGATCAGCGGGCGCGCACCCCGCAAGGACAACCAAGAGGACGAACCGCCACATTCTTCCAAGGTATCGGCCATCGACTTACCGTCAATGTCCGTTTCCGACCCAAAGCTGCCATTAGCCCAGGCCTACTTTCGACCCAAAGTTGCCGCGACAGCTTCCGACCCAAAGCTGCCGCGACAGTTTGCGACCCAAACTTGCCGCGACGATCCTCGACCCATTGCGGACATCAACTCCTGATGCGACGCTCGCTCAATGCGGCGGCGCCTTACCAACGAGGAGCGAGAGATCCGAAGCGGACGTGGGATACCGTTTGGCCGATGGTGGCCTATTCTGGCTATCTTCGTCGCTTGGACAATCGCCAGCGGAATGGAGCATTTTCTTGAACGCTGCACTGGCGCCAACCTGCCCACCCCTCACAGGCGGGACGTCATAGGCTTTGTCATCAGGCTGGTTGCCGCGGTCCCTTGCAGCCCCCGATTGCTTGCAGGCCCGGCGACGCACTGGGCACTGTTCGTCGGGCAGTGGGGCCCGTTACCTTTCGTCGTTATCAACTTTTTCTGGGCTAAACGGCACAAAGCCTACTGGGACGACATTAGAGCGCGCGAGAAGGCCAGACGCGCAGAAAAGAGAGCGACCAAGGCGTCGCGCCTAGCGGCGCAGACGGAGAACAAACAACTCTAACGTCCGCTTTCCACCCAAACTTGCCGCTAGGACGCTAGCGTCCGTTTTCGACCCATTCCTGCCGCTAGGAAGTGAATGGCAGCGTTCGACCATTGCGGACATCAGGGGCATGCTGAATACTGGTTCCTGTGATCGTCTTGCTGTTCCTGACCGCCATCGGCGGAGTTCCGACGGTTTCCGCAAGGAGCAATTCATGGGCGATGCCGGTGCAGCCGGTGCCTGCTACCCGGCAATTGGGTGATTTGACTGCTGAGAAAGCAGCCGATTTAATCAACAAGCTAAAGCTTGCACAGCGTCAGATCGTCGAGGGTGAGCAGGTCCTGTTCGAACTCTCAGCTGGTTCGATGGCCTCATCGGACATGGCCAAAGTCACGGCTCGCGATGCATTCCTCCTGGTACCGTTCGACGCCGTTTGGAGCATCGAGAGGGTCCGTTCTAGCGAGGGGCCTCTGGAGCGTTATAAACTTGCGTACGCCCCCAAGGGACTTGGTGAGCAGTATTGGGAGATTGAAGTTCACCTAAATTTCCATGATGAACTTGATCAAGTGCGGCTGATCTACAAGGCGCCAGCGCCCTTCTGACCGATTTGAATGTCCGCTTCCCACCCAGTGGGGACACTAGCGACTTATGAGCAACTTACCTGTGGGTCGCGTCATACGGATCGCAGGCGGAACAGTCGGATTGTCTGGGTATCGGCGTCCGTTGAAGCGCAGGCGGGCCATGTAGGGTCGCAAGACGCCACCTCCCGATACCGTCACGCCAAGGTCACGCCAACCATGAGTTGATGTCGGAAGCAGCCGGATAGGAAGCTGTGACACGCTGGCGTCCAGCACCCTGCGATAGCTCTTTCCCTGTCGCGCGAGGACATACAAATCGCATCCACCGCTCCCACAGCTGTCGGTGGCGTAGACGACGCTTTCAAGGCGGCCATCACCATTCAGGTCAGCGTCCGCACGCTCGTAGCGCTCCACTTGCAGCGCCTGTCTTATGAACGCGTCTACCGCATCGGGACGAGCAGCGTTCGCGTGACCCGCAGCGACTGCCAAAATCACCAAAGCTACGGGCAAGGTTCGCATCAACTCAAAGTGGCATGTGCGAAGTCTGCTTTCCACCCAAACTTACCGCGACAGCTTTCGACCCAAACTTGCCGCGACAGCACCCGACACAAAAGCTGCCATTAGTCCGGCAGGGGCGGCTCGCGGCTGCTTTTCCTAGTGTCCACTACCTCAGGGGTACGGGTATCCACCGCCGTCACCCTTCGGTAGTTCATGTCGAAGCAGTAGACACGTTCTCTGCCGATCCAGCCGCGCTTCAGTTTGAGCGCGACGCAGCGGACATCGCCAAACCGAATGACAGTTGGGAACCTCGCTCGCATGATCGAAGCTCTGTCGGTCCCAGACTCGGCCACAAAGGATTGCAAAGCCAGTTCGACCGCTCTCGCGTCGGACGACAAGTAGGGCCGCTTAATGTTCTCCTCCCTCACCGTTGCAAACAGATACAGGCTCAAGAGTGTCAGAGCGACCACCATGGTCCACGCTAAGACTGTCGTTCGGGCCATAGTGGAAGGTCTCAAGAGAACCGCCTTGGGTCAATGGCAGCTTTCCACCCAAAACTGCCGTTCCCCGATGTGACTACAATGACTGCGCACGCCGTGCAGAAGAGATCCATTGTTGACGGGCGTTCGGCCGGCATGCAGCTTAAAGCCATGCGTGAAGCTCATCCTGCCGGGTATCGGTTCGCGCCTGAGTAAGGGGGAAAGATGGCAAACTTCGTCGCCAATCAGCCGATGAGCATGTACGATCTGATATATTACAGTTCCATCGCAGAGCTGTTCTCCAACCCGAATGGTGTGACGAGCACTGCTACGACTTTTCAGATTGGTGACGGATCAACTGTCGAAACACTGACGCTTACCGGAACCTTCACTTACACGCCTGGGATTCATATCCGACCGGCGGAACGGTCACGGGCGCAACTTACGGGTTCGGCAGCTTGCCCGTATTCACGATCACAGGCGCTTCCATTCCAGTCGTCGACTTCATTGCCCAAGCAGAGGCCGACAACCTGCCGGGTCTGTTCGGGCAGATCCTAGCGGGCGACGACCAGATCATCGGTGCCGATGGCGGTAACGTCTTGTTCGGCTTCGGTGGCAACGACACCATCACTGGCGGGACCGATGGGTTCAACCGAGCGTCTTATCTCTTCTCCCCGAATGGCGTGAACGTATCGCTCGCAATCGACGGCGTCCAAGCGACCGGCGAAGGCAACGACACGCTGATTAACATTCAGGGTGTCATCGGGAGCCTGTTCGACGACGTCCTGATGGGCGACGAGAACGGCAACGTTCTCGACGGAATGGCAGGTGACGATCGTATTTATGGTGGCGCCGGCTATGACACGATCCTTGGCTACGAGGGCGACGACTATCTGGACGGCGGCACCGATGGCGACAGCATGTTCGGTCTGGAAGGTAACGACACCTTTATTGTCGACAGCCCCATGGACCAAGCCACAGAGTTCGAGGGACAAGGCATCGACACCGTCATCTCCTCCGTCAGCTATACCTTCTTCGATACGACCAGCGAGCTTGAAAACCTCACTCTCGTCGGGTCGGCTAGCATCAACGGTTCCGGGAACTTCCTCAGGAATGTCATCGTCGGAAACGGCGGTGCAAATGTTCTGACCGGCTGGGGCGGGCAGGATCAGCTTAGCGGCAATGGCGGCAATGATCGATTGGACGGCGGCCTGGGGGTCGATCGGATGTACGGCGGCTCAGGCAACGACGTCTATCTCATCGACTCCAACGCCGATTTCACAATCGAGAAGGCAGGCGAAGGCGTCGATACGGTCGAAAGCTCGGTCAGCCACACCCTCCGCGCCAACATCGAAATGCTGATGCTGACTGGCGATGTCGACCTTTACGGCAAGGGCAACGCGCTCTCTAACATCATCACCGGAAACGGTGGCGCCAACAAACTTTACGGTCTCGACGGTGACGATCGCCTGATTGGGGGGAGCGGTAACGATCTTCTCGACGGCGGCTCCGGTCTCGACAAGGCGTTTGGCGGCGTGGGCGACGACGTCTACCTTGTCGATAGCAGCATCGATCAAGTCGTCGAGCTGGCCGACGAAGGGTATGACACGCTGCAATCTGCGGGTTCTGCGGCGCTCGGCGCCAATTTCGAACGGCTCGACCTGACGGGCGCTGGCAACATCAACGGAACCGGCAACAGTTTGAACAACTTCGTCATTGGCAACAGCGGCGCGAACGTTCTTCGCGGCGGAGGTGGCGATGACAAGCTTTATGGGCGCGACGGTGCCGACGTTGTTTCAGGGGAAGACGGGGCCGATTGGCTCGAGGGCGGATCTGGCAGGGATCGTTTCATCGGCGGCAGCGGGGTGGATCTGTTTGTGTTTCGAAATGGCGACTTCGCGGGTCTGACAACGTCCACCTGTGACCAGATCCATGACTTTTCCAAAGCCGATGGTGACAAGATCCGGCTCAGCCTGGTCGATAACAGCCAGGCTGCAGGGGATCAGGCCTTCAGCTTCATCGCGACAGCGGCGTTTAGCGGCTCGCGGGCGAGCTTCGTTACCAGCAGATCAGTGGCCAAACCTTCGTGCAGGGCGACCTCAACGGAGACGCCGTTGCTGACTTTTGGATTCGCGTTGATGGCCTGCACACGTTCGAGATTGGCGATTTCTTCTTTTAATGGCCAGCGCTTGCACGACGTAAGATAGCATAACACTAATGTCCGCTTTCGACCCAAAGTAGCCGCGACAACGTTTTCACCCAATCTGACATCAGCGGAGACGCTTTTTCCGCTGGCGCGTATTATACTCGCGCGCGACAGAATGCGGTCGTGCCAACGCGCTCTCGCTTGGTCTCGCTGGGCGTGACGCTCGCACCATCCACTTGAAGCCACGGACGACGGCCAGCACCAAAATGACTATGCTGCAGCAGCCCGCGACTGCCCAACCGAAGGGGCATCTTTCAAAGCGCAGTAGTTCGCTCAGAGCCCAGTAAACCGGCAACGGAGACCAGACCGCAAGGATGCAGGGCGTCACGATCGCCGATCAGCTTATCGAGCGTTCGGACGTACATCGCCGCCAACTCCATCTGCGCTTGACCGGCAATCGTCGCCGGGTGACAAACCAGTAGGCTGGCCACAGCACTGCGATCACAACTGCGACAATCAGCAAGAGCTGCATAAAGCATTGATTGGGCGTTGTGCGTAGGCGAAGGCAAGACCGCACCGGAACAGCGGCTTTTCACCCATTGCCGACGTTGCAAAGTTTGCTAGCTTGATCGGTGATGGTCTGGAACGCGAAAAAGGTTAGCGATCGCACGCTTCATTTACGTCAGGCGACGATTGCGAGCGTCGGGTTCTTGTGCGGCTTCGCGCTGCTCATCTCCGCCGTTCTCAACACAGGCGGCGGAAGATCGATTGGTTGGAGCGCCTTTCTTGCTTTGTACGGTGGAGGTGTTGCTCTGTACTTTGGGTTGAAGGTGGAACGACACTGGAAAAAAGCCCAGACTGCTGCTCCATTTTCCCTGCCGCCGGCGACTTCCTAATCAACGTTGCCGCTTCAGCTAGACCCATTGCGGCATTGAGGTGCCTAGACGATGCGCTTCCTACAGAAGGCGGTCAGCGTAGAACATCGCTATCCCGAGAACGGCGCAACTCCGCGCCCTGAAGACCTACACACCAAAGCAACGTCGTCTTATCCTGTTCGGCATCGGAAGTGCCATATTGGTCACCGGACTAAATGCGATGCTTAGAACTTGAACGTTCGCTCTTCCGACCCTTCCTGACCCTGAAACCTGAGTGGCAGCTTCGACCCATTCCTGCCGCTAGAAGGCTAATGGCAGGTTCCGACCCAAAGTTGCCGCGACAGCTTCGAGCCCATTGCGGACATTAGAGCTGATCCGCATGGTTGCGCAGAAAGGCAATCGGGGAGCGGTTGATGATTTCTGTAATCGGGCTGGGACTTGCGGCGGCTTACTGCGTCGTTCGGGCAGTCGTTGACCTGAGAGAGAAGCGCTACATCTGGGGCGGCGTCGGCGTTGCAAGCGCCCTCGCACTGGTTCTTATCCCGATCCCGACCCACGCGATTAAGGTCGAAATACCAGCGCAATCATAGTGGCAGCTTTCCAACTTGCCGCGACAGTTTCCACCCATTCCTGCCACTAGGAGTTGAACATCGCTCCTAATCAGGGAGCGAACCATGAACCGACCGCCGCAAGTTATCGTGGGAGCCAAGCTGCCACTCCGGCCGATGCACGTTTGGGCGATCCGCGTCCGGCTACAGATTGCGAACCGGCTTCGAGACCTGGCGCTGTTCGACATTGCCGTGGACAGCAAGCTTCGCGGCTGTGACGTCGTTTCGCTGAGGCTGTCGGACATCATCGCGGCCGGTGCCATTCGCAGCCGTGCGATCGTCATTCAGCAGAAGACCGGCCGACCCGTGCAATTCGAGATCACCGAGCAAACTCGTCGTTCATTGGTAGAGTGGCTGAAGGTCAGGCGCGGAGAGACTGATGGATGGCTGTTCCCCAGCCGAATGTTTCGCGGCGCTCACCTTTCTACCCGCCAATATATCCGCTTGGTGAAGGGATGGGTCGCGCTCATCGGGCTAGAGCCGGCCGCCTATGGCACGCACAGCCTGAGGCGGACAAAGGTCGCCATGCTCTACCGCAAGACGGGCAATCTCGGGCCTGCCAGTTGCTACTTGGGCATACCAAGCTGGAGAGCACGGTCCGTTATCTCGGTGTCGAACTGGACGACGCGTTGGCGCTTTCGGAGGCTTTGGAAATTTAGTCCGGCAAGAATGCTAGCGGCAGGAATGGGTGGAAAGCGGACGCTATGCCGCACCTACGGGACATCAGTTCTGCGCCACTTGATCCACAGTCCGATCGGCACGCTGAGTGCGACAAGCGCGAACATGTACACTCCGCTCATGGGGTCCGACACAAGTACCGCGATCAGCAGCGAACGTATCGATCAGCAGGAGCAAGATGGGCAGAAACGGGTATCCGATCGCCCGAAAAGGTCGAGGCAGGTCCGGCTCACGTATGCGAAGGGCGAACAGCGAAACCTCGCTGATGATCATCCCAAAGATGACCAACGCGCCCATCAGCAGAAAGACGGTTTCAAATGTGCCGGTCAATGTCAGCGTCAAAGTGAGAGCAGCAGACATACCCAGCGCAATATCGGGCGTGCCTCCCTTGTTCACGCGAGTGGCAGCCGAGACAAACAGGCCGTCGCGCCCCAGCCCATAGAGAATTCGTGGAAGGACCATCACGACGCCATTCAGGCAGCTCGCGACGATCACCAAGCGCGATGGCTGCGACGACCTGGACACTTCCGCCACCAAAGATTTTCGCGAGTGCGGTGGCAGCTGGCAGTTCAGAGGTCCGAAGCTCCTCCATTGGGATGGCGTGCAGAAGTGCCGCGTTGATCGCGAGATACACAAGCGTGACCGTCACAATCGATAGTGCCATCCCGCGCGGAATGTTCCGTGCGGAGTTTTCGTCTTCCTCCACGAAGAAGATGGGCGACGGCCAGCCGCTGAAAACGCCGTAGACAAGCTGGTACGCGACGACGAGACCTAGGACTGTCCACGTGGCGGCGGGCGCCGATGCGGGATGGCTGACGGCTTGTGGAACAAACACGAACAGGCCAATGACGAGCATCACCAGGAGCGTAAATTTGAGCAGAGTGCCGGCGGTCTGAATGGCGCCGCCTTCGCGGACGCCAATCCAGTTGAGGCCAAAGAGCACTGAGCAGCACAGCGCCGGCTAGCGTCGGTTCGTGAGGTGCAAGCTGGGGCGCCGCCATCGACGCGAAGTCGGCGAACACGAGCGCCAGAGCTGCGGCTGCGGCGGCGTTGACTAACCAGTCCGACCAACCCAACCAACAAGCCCGCGAAGTCTCCGAAGGCGCGTCTCGTCGGCACGTACAGGCCGCCGGCTTTCGGAACGCTGGTGCTGATCTCGGCCACGACATTCGCGCCGAGCAGCGCGTGCACGCCTCCCAGGATCCAGAGCAGCAGGATGAGCAAGGCCTCAGGCACTCGCTCTGCGACTGCGCCTGGCGTCCTTAGAATCCCGCCGCCGATGATGGTCCCAACGCAGATGGCCATCGCGAACGCGAAGCCAAGAACACGCAGCAAGTGTCCAGCGGCTCGGTCATGCGTCGTCGTGGCCATGTTGGCGTCCCCATTCAGAAGCTGGCCTGATACGCGAACGGTGACAAGACCTCGCTCATGAAGCAGGCGCCTCAGATTAAGGGCTAATGTCCGGTATGGGTGGAAAGCGGACATTTGGTTATCACGGGTTTGCGCCTGTTCACAGCCGGTGCACACAGCGGGGTGGAAAAGGGAAAGGACGCTCAATGCGCCACACGATTGTCCGATCCGCGGCTTGCGTTTTGCTGGCCACCGTGGCCGCGGTCGAAGCTAACGCGAAGCCGCAGCCGACGGTCGAGGCCCCAATGGGCTCGACCAGACGTCGCGCCCGGCGAGTTCGAGCCGCAGGAATATATCTGGCTGTCGTGGCGCGACGAGGGTTTTCTCGGGACAGCGCCCTTCGCCGATGTTGCCGCCGACGTGATGAAAGTGATCACGCCTTACGTCAAAGTCCGTTTGATGTACTCCGACGAGCAGCCGCCCTACGCCAGCAAGCGACGGCTTCCGCGAGCGGAGGCCGAGCAGGTCGTGCGGGCGAAGCTTCAGGCCAAGGGCATCGACCTGTCGCGCGTCGAGCTGTTCTTTCACCCCCAGCCCTACGGCGCCATTCAGGACCCCGGACCCTTCTTCCTCCGGACCGGAAGGCGGGTGGACTCGCGTCGCCGACTATCGCTTCGACGTCCATCCGGATCCCCGCACCGAAGCCATGGACCGGGTGATTGCCGCAAGCCTCGGCCTTCCGACCGTCCGTTCGGAACTCATCAGCGAAGGCGGCGCGCGGCAGGCGAACGGTCGAGGAACGTTGCTTCTGGTCGAGGCGGTGGAGCGCGCCCGCAATCCCAAGCTCACACTGGCGCAGATCGCGGCGGAGCATGCGCGGGTCCACGGGACGCCCAATGTGATCTGGCTGGATAAGGGGCCCGCGGACGAAGAGTGGGGCCGGCTGAAGGATGGGCGGTGGGGCATCGGCACCGGCGGCCATGTCGACGTCTTCGCCCGCTTTGCCGACGCCTCGACGATCCTGCTTGCGCAGGTGTCGGAGGCGCAGCGGCGCAAATATCCCATCATGGCCGAAACGTACCGGCGGATGGAGAAGAACTATGCGATTCTCCGGGCGGCGAAGGACCAGGATGGCAAGCCGTTTCGGATCCTGCGCGTGCCGATGCCCGATCCGATGACGGCCAGCGTCAATTACGATGCCATCAGCCCCTATGAGCGGTTGTTTTTCGACGGCGCGGCGCCCGGCGAGCGCATCACTTATTATCTGCCCGCCGGCTATTTGAACTTCATCATCGCCAACGGGGTCGTGGTTACTGCGCGCTTGTGGGAAAAAGGCCGCCCGCTCAAGCTGCGCGAGACCGACGAACTGGCCAAGCGTGCTCTCGAGCGCGCCTTCCCTGGGCGAAAGATCGTCCAAGTCGGTGTTACGCCGCTGATCCATGACGGCGGCGGTCTGCACTGCCATTCGCGCAATCAGCCGTTCGCTTCGGCCACGGCCGGTTACAACCTTATTCGGTGATGCTGGGCGGACGGAGGCGGGCGATCTGAATGACCGCAATGGGTCGAAAGCTGTCGCGGCAGGAATGGGAAAAGAACATAAGACGCCGTTACGCCCCGGCGGTTTGCGGATAGCCGAGCACAAGCTCGCTCCATGGGACAACATGCTGGCGTAAGTTTTGTAAACGCCTAGGCTCCTGCGCCA
>CAWECW010000002.1:0-50813 GCA_963807815.1 uncultured Alphaproteobacteria bacterium
GCGGCAAAGCCGCAGTCGAATCTGCGTTTCGTGACGCGCGCCGGATCCGGCGACCGACTTCGGTCCACGAAGCGGGTGGGGCGGTGTCTGGGTGAACAACACGGGTCGCCGGGCACAGGAGCGATCCGATGCTCATCGCCGGATATGGGGAGCGCTTCCTGCACCTGACCCATGACTCCAAGGCCGAGCTCACGTTCTCGCTCGAAGCCGACGCGAGTGGCGACGGCAACTGGCGCGAATGGAAGACCGCTCGCGTGCCCGCCGAAGGCGTGGTCGCCGTCGCGGTGAGTGAAGACGTACCTGGCGATTGGCTGCGCCTGAAGGTGAATCGCGCATCCACGGTGACCGCCTTCTTCCACCTGCGGACTCCGCGCCTCCCCCAATGCCGACTCCACGACGCTCTTCGCCAGCCTCGCGCCAGAGCCGCCGGCGGTCGCGTGGACCGCGGGCTGATTCGACCGCGGCTTCTCCCGCGATCTGCAGTTTCTCGCGCGTCCGGTAGACGCGGACGGCGGCCGCGCAGGAGATCTACTACGAAGTCGACGAGCAGCTGCGATTCACCCGCGTCGACGCGCCTACGAAGATCGCTGAGCTCCACAAGGCGGCTGAACCCTCGGCCGACTACACCATCGACTCGGCGTCGGTGCTCGTGGTCGACGTCGACGGCGAGCCGGTGGCATCTGCCGAAGAGCCCCGCGGCGGCGCTCGACGCGGCCGGCATGCGCGGCGTGCGCGAGGTCGTCTCGGAACGCTATCTCGCGCACTTCGACGGCACGTTCTACGAGATTCCGCGCCAGGGCACCAAGATCGGTGCCTGACTTTGTGCGCATGAAGCCGGTGGCCTAGCATCGCGCCCGGATTGTCGACTTCGCCACGTGGCGTCGCCTGTTGGTGCTGGCCGGCGCGCGCCCCGACGCTCTTCCGGACGGGCATTTCTTTCGAGCAGACGATGCGCGCGCGGGATTGTGGTTTCGGGCGGTCGATGACCTCTACGCGCTCGGGGCGCCCGTCGGCGAGGGCGGCCCCTGGAAGGACACGGCGATCACCGCCGGCCAGCCGAGCGACCCGTTACTTGATGACGAACTCGGACGGCAATCGATGACGCTCGATCACGACGGCGATCGCATCGTCCGATTCACCATCGAGGCGGACTTCCTCGCGGACGGCTCGTGGAAGAGGTACATGGTGATCGAAGTGCCGGCCGGACAACAGATCGCGCACCGCTTTCCCGGTGGCTATGCCGCCCATTGGCTGCACGTCACGGCCGACTACACTGGAAAGGCGAGCGCCTGGCTCACATACGAAGCGTAGGGCTTCAGCCGGACACTTTGCGAGGAGCACCATGATCGCGTTCACACGACGTGAGTTCGGCCAAACGGTGGCCGGTGGCGTGGCACTCGGCGCGCGGAGGCGCGCTGCAGGCGCCCGCGACTGCGCCGGATCGCTGACCGATGTGCCGGGCATCAAGGTCGGCCACTTCACCGACACGCGCCGGCCGACCGGCTGCACCGCCATCCTGTTCGATTCGCGCCGTGCCGCCGGCGTGGACTACAACGGTTCGGCGCCCGGCGAATCGCAGGTCGTGATGCTGCAGCCGGTGAGCCCGGTCGAGCGGATCCACGCGCTCTTCCTCACCGGCGGCGGCGTGCTCGCGCTGCCGGCAGCCGGCGGCGTGCTGCGGTTTCTCGAGGAGCGGAAGGTCGGCTTCGACTGGGGCACGCCGGATCTTCGGATCCCGATCGTCGTCTCGGCCGTGATCGACGATCTCGCGGTCGGCAATCCGCGGATCCGGCCGGACGCCGAGGCCGCCTACAAGGCGTGCGCGGCGGCCTCGACCGGGCCGGTCGCCGAAGGCAATGTCGGCGCCGGCGCCGGCGCGACGGTCGGCAAGATGCACCGCGGCCGCGGCTTGAGCGGCATGAAGGGCGGGCTCGGCACCGCCAGCCTGAAGCTCGGCGACGTCGTCATCGGCGCGCTCGCCGTCGTCAATGCCGCGGGCGACGTGCTCGACTGGCGCAGCGGCGCGATCGTCGCGGGCGCGCGGCGGCCGGACGGCAGCCTTCGCCGACAGCGTCGAGGTCATGCGCGGCATCGTCACTGGGCACGCCGGGCGCGCCGCTCGAGGACGACGGCGCTCCGCAGCACGACGCTCGCCGTCGTCGCGACCAACGTCGAGCTGACCAAGACGGCGCTGACCAAGATGGCGATGATGGCCAACTGCGGCGCCGCCCGCGCCATCCGTCCGTATCACACGACCGGCGACGGCGATCAGCTGTTCGCGGTCTCGACCGCCAGGACTGCAGCGATCGGATATTCCGCTGACCGTGCTCGGATCGCTGGCCGCCGATGTCGTCGCGGAAGCAATCGTCCGCGGCGTGCGCGCGGCGACGAGCGTCGAGGGGTGGCGGCCGTCGCGATGTGCTAAAGATGGGACGTCCAGAGCGATTCATCGCAGGAGGTTCAGAGACCAAGAGACTTTCTCTTGCCGGGTGAAGCGCGCGGTATTGATTCACTGCGTGCTCGCGCCACGCGATTGAGCTTGCACGGTCTCGGACTCGCCTGGCAGACTCGTCTCGCCCGGCTGAAATCTGGCGATTCGCTCCGGCACGCTTCCTGCTAACCTGCCGCTACATCGACGAAGTTGTTTGCCCGCGATCGGATGCTGACGGTGAGAAGGTCAGGTTGCATTGATTCGGAGTACGCGCGCGCTCGGTAGCCCAGGACTGCTGGAGTCCGTGTACCGGGAATGCCTGTGGATGCATTGCGGCTGCGCGCCGTCGGTCAATCGTCGTGTCAAGCGAAGGCGCACGTCCGGCTCGAGTCACGGGCCTGCGGGTAGGCGCCAAATCTAGAACGCGGTAGACTTGCTAGTCCGGAGCAAGCATGGTAGTGACCGAGTTGAAGGCCGATCGAACGCTGCATCCTGTTTGCCTGGCGCAGGTGACGGCCTGATGCGGAGAGCTGACCAGGTCTCATGGATCCTGATGAACATTTGTCGAAAAACATATCGACTGACAGCTAATCTGCGGGACTGAGGCGATTGCGACGCCCGACTGGCATACGAGTCGCACCACTCGCTCTAGATCCTACGAGGGCCGGCCGGCGGCGGACCGTCGGAAAGTCACCGATGCTGGCGCAGAGCACGCAGAATCAATTGGGTTGGTTTTCCCAAGGCAGCTCGGGCCAGACTGCGGAGAAAGAGTGCTTGAGGAGAACCAAACTCACTCGTCCTTCTGTTAGATCCATCGGTGAAAGGCTTTTGGACAGTGAAGAGAAACCAAAGCTGTCTCATTCCCACCAGAACTTCGGCGCCTGGCCGCTTCGTCGCGCCTACTTCGGCGAGGGTCTTGTCGTGTAGAACCGGCCGTTCATCATCACCATGGCTGAACGACTCGCTGTCGCGGATGTTCTCGAGCGGGTTCTGGTCCAGCACGATCGAGGTCGGCCAGTTTACCTTCTCGAGTGAGCCAAGCTCGCTGCCCAAACCAAGATAGCTCAGCACCGTCCAGGGTGGCCGCACGCAGGGATTCCATGGGAGTCATGCCGCCTTGCTGCAGCATCCACAGCTCCCAGTGTGCCCCAAGGCCTTGCAGCTGTCCGTGTGCACCGAGGTTCACTTTCACGCCGGCATCGGAGGGCCTTGGAGCGCTTCAGATGCTTGAAGTACCCGTTCTTATATTCTTCGTCTGGTACCTGCATCACAAAGCGTGAGCGACCGTCTATCACCGAGCGTGGCGTGAACTTCAACAGACGTTCTTTCTCCCATACCTTGGTGTTCTGGTACCAGTAATACTCACCGCTGGTCGCGCCGTAATTCACGATCAGGGTAGGGGTATAACCGGTGTTCGATGCTTTCGCAATACCTCTACCACGTCTTTGTAAAGCGGGGCAATCGGAATGTAGTGCTCAATGCCGGAGTGACCGTCGAGGATATGCTCATGTTATGAAGAGGGTTGATCCGCCTTCCGGTACACGGTCGAATGTCCAGTTCGCGGGCGGCCTGAATTACCTGCTGGCGCGCGTCACGGCGTGGCTGGTTGTAGCTTGTGACGCTGATCGCTCCGAGCGCCTTCTGACGCGGGGCTTTGAAGACGCCGAACTCATAATGCGATATTTAGCTAATCATCTAAATGAGTCAAGTGTGCAGGCGGGTTAATGTCTGCTTTGGGTGGAAGGCAGATACTAGCTGAACCCCGATGGCAGCCTGTGTCGACGCTCATTATGACCTAAGTAACAGCCTCACAGCAGCTCCGGCGCCTGAACGTGCCAGGTGATGGGGATGTTGGTGACGGAGTTGGCGTAATTGTCGGCGAACCCGCCATCGGCCTCACCAAGCCAGTCGACGATCAGGCCATTGTCGTTGCGCCAGAGGATATCGTCGCGCCCGTCGCCGTTGAAGTCGCCGATGCTCGCCACCTGCCAGGTCGTCGGGATGTTGACGACGGAGTTGGTGTAATTGTCGGCAAAGCCGCCATTGGCCTGGGCCAGCCAGTTGACCACCAGGCCATTCTCTTCGCGCCAGAGGATGTCGTCGCGGCCATCGCCGTTGAAGTCGCCAACGCCTTCGATCTGCCAGTTGGTCGGGATATTGACGATCGAGTTGGTGTAATTGTCGGCAAAGCCGCCGTCGGCCTCGCCAAGCCAGTCGATGGTCAGGCCATTGGCTTCGCGCCACAGGATGTCGTCGCGGCCATCGCCGTTGAAGTCGCCAACGGCGGCAACCGACCAGTTGGTCGGGATGTTGACCACCGAGTTGGCGTAATTGTCGGCAAAGCCGCCGTCGGCCTCGCCAAGCCAGTTGATCGTCAGGCCGCTCTCATTGCGCCACAGGATGTCGTCCCGCCCGTCGCCGTTGAAGTCGCCGATCCCCTGGACCTGCCAGTTGGTCGGGATGTTGACGACCGAGTTGAGGTAATTGTCGGCAAAGCCGCCGTCGGCCTCGCCCAGCCAGTTGATCGTCAGGCCATTGTCGTGGCGCCACAGGATGTCGTCGCGGCCATCGCCGTTGAAGTCGCCAAGGCCGTCGACCTGCCACTCGGTCGGGATGTTGATGACCGAGTTGCTGTAATTGTCGGCAAACCCGCCATTGGCCTGGCCCAGCCAGTCGATCGTCAGGCCATCGTCGTGCCGCCACAAGATGTCGCTGCGACCGTCGCCGTTGAAGTCGTTGCGGGCGTCCTCGTTGGCGGTCACTGGTGCGTAGCCGGGGGGGAAGTGATCGCTGGTTAAGTTCGCTGCACTTACGCCTATGAACTCGACCAGTGTGGAGAAGTCGCTAGCATCGCCTGCTCCATCCAAATCTACTTGAAACAGCGTATTTAGACCATTTGCGACCAGTCTAACGTAACCAAGCTCGAAGGGATTAGAAATTCCGTCCCACCCGATGAAGCGGGAGGTGAGGTCGCCGAAAATGAAACGGTCCCCTTCCACTCCTGTAGCAAAGTCAGTGAGTATTACCGGCCTCAAGGGAAATCTGAAATCAGCGTTCAAGGCAAAAACGTCTCGGCCAATTCCTAAGGTGATATTTGTCTCATTGGCATCGAAGCCACTGATGTAGACATGAATAAAGTCATCTCCGTCACCTCCATCAGCGTCGGCACCGAAACCCGCAGAAATAAAGTCGTTCCCCTCACCCCCATCAAGAACGTCGAAGAGGTAACCGCTCAGCGAATCAATTCCCGCACCGCCAATTAAGTGATCACTCTGGCTCCCCAGGGAGCCGTTCAGAATGTCATTGCCGCTGCCGCCATCTAAGATTGAACTTCCGGATGCTCCGTCACTTTCGAGGATGTCGTTTCCATCGCCGCCGAATACGTAGTTGGTCCCAGAACCGACTCTGATCGTGTCATTGCCTAGGCCACCGTCGATAAAATTGTCGCCCTCGCGGTCAGTGATCAAATCATCATCGTCACCACCGTAGATGAGATCATGTCCCGCTTGGCCTTGCAGATCATCTCGACCCGACCCGCCACGAATTATATCGTCGCCACCGCCTCCTAAAACGGTGTCATCATCGTCACCCGAGTCCACGTCGTCGGCACCGGACTGTCCGTCGATGTGATCGGCACCCGCCAGCCCCTGGATCACATCATCGCCTGCACTTCCGTCGATGATATCCTGACCAGACGTCCCAATAAAGGTCGGCATATGTCCCCCCAGCCAGCTGAAACCAAACAGCCGGATTTCTCTCGAACCTAGATTAACTCGTTAGGTTGTAAATGGGATCTAGCGCCTCGATGGCCGACTTAGTGGGACGCTGCTAACCGTCAGGTCGACCACCCAATTTCGAGCGCCAGCTTGGACAGATCGACCGCTGCACAAATGTGCAAAATGGGTCGAAAGCAGACACTCGGCGCGCTATGCGTTCACTGCCAGGACCGCTCCTAGCTCAACTGGATAGAGCGCCGGGCTTCGAACCCGGAGGTTGGGGGTTCGAGCCCCTCGGAGCGGGCCATTGGATCTGTCGGGAATTCGTGGAAAGCGGACGCAGGACTATTTCGAGGCAACTTCCGCTTTGAGCTTCGCCATTTCGGCATTGTGCCGCCGCACGGCCTCGTCGTGCTCCGCCTTCGCCCTTTCGAATTCGCCAAGCGCTCGGTCCGCCGCCGCGCGCTGCTCCGCCCTCTGCCGGACGAATTCATCGTTGGCGCGCACGAATTCGTCCATCCTCCGCTGCTGCTCGGCGATCTGCGCCGAATCCGTGATCATGACCGGCGTGCCGATCTGAGTGGCTCCGTAGAGCAGCTTGGCGAAGCCCGTCGGCAGGCGGATGCAGCCATGCGAGGCCGCGTATCCGGGCAGATTGCCTGCATGCAATGCGACGCCCTTCGGCGTGAGGCGCTGCATGTAGGGCATCGGTGCGTTGTCGTACGTGCTGGACCGATGCACGACTTGCTTCTCCAGGATGGGGAAGATCCCTGTCGGAGTCTCGCGATCCTCGCTGCCGGTCGAGATCGTCGAAGCGGCAATGAGAACGCCGTCCCGGTAGACCATGGCGCGCTGCGACGCGAGATTGATGACCACGAACAGAGAGCCGGTCGAAGCATCTCGATTCCCAGACGTATTGGCCGGATTGGAGCGTTGCCGCCCTCAACGTGAGGGGCAGGCTTCGGTCATCTGCAGGGCGTGCGGCAGCCGAAGCGGCGACGCACGTCAGAACCAGTAATGCAATAAGCCGTTTCACCACTATCCTCGTTCAGGTGTTGTTTCCGAACAGGCCCCCGGCTGCGGCGGCCTTTAGCGTGACAGGGACGCCCGCGCCATAGCGGAAGTCGCGGACGGGTACCTTTAGAAGGCTATCACCCGTCAGCGATGAAGGCGCATGATGGCGGAGAAATTGCCGGGGCTGCCGGAGAATTGCAGAGTTCCGCCATGGGCTTGCAGGATCGCGTCGGCCAGTGCGAGGCCGAGACCCGCTCCCGCTTCTGCCTCGCTTCCCGGCGCACGATAAAAGCGTTCGGTCAGCCGCGCCCGATGCTCTTCGGCGACGCCCGGACCATTGTCCTTCACCGCGAGCGTTACACCTTCACCGTCGACTGCAAGATTGACCTGCACCTCGCCGCCCTGAGGCGCGAACTTCAGTGCGTTGTCGAGCAGGTTGGTGATGGCCTGGAACAGAAGGTCCCGGTCCCCCGAGATCGTGCACGGCACGACGGCCGCGCTGAGTGACTGCCCCTTGGTATCAGCCTCCGGCGCATAAAATTCGACGGCATCGCTGACGAGCTCGATCGAGGTGAACGGTCTGGCGTTCGATGCGATGCCGCCCGGTGTCGAGGCGGGCGATCCGCAGCAAAGCGTCGAAAATCTGCCGAAGGCGTTCCGCTTCCCGGCGGGCTGTCTCGACCCGCTTCGGCTCGATGGCGGCGCCGTCGGAGGCTTCGCCAAGCGCCGCACGAAGCCTTGCAAGCGGCGTGCGCAGCTCGTGTGCGATATTGTCCGAGACGCGGGCGATCGAGGCCATCAACTCCACATTGCGGTCGAGCATCGCGTTCAGCGTGATGCCCAAGCGATCGAACTCGTCTCCGCTCCCCTGGACGGGCACTCGGACGCTGAGATCGCCCTGCATGACGGAACGCGCCGTCCTGCTGACGGCCTCCAATCTCTGGCCGGTGATCCTGCTGATCAGGAGTGCGCCGAGAATTCCGAACAGGACCATGGAGATCGAGCCCCACAGGAGCACCTCACCCATCAGTTCCTGCCGATCGGAAAGAACCTCGACGTCCCGTCCCACGATCAGTCGCCGGCCGTCGGGCAGACGCAGGTCGCGGGAAAGAGCGTCGTGATCGTCTTCGTCGCCGTCGCGATAAAGGTCGGCCTCGATTCTCTGCCAGTCTCCGGACCAGCGCTTCGGCCAGCTGGGGAAATTCCCCGTGATGAGCCTTCCATCGCGTTCCAGAAGCGCATCGAACGGCTTGTTGGGAGACGGGACTTGCCTGCGCGCGACGAGCGCTGCCTTCAGCGGTTCCTCGCCGCCTCGAGCATGGATGGACGACAATTGGTCGGCCTCAGCCGCGACCTCGGCCCGGATCTGATTCATCGGGAGCCGGACGCCGAACAGGTAAATGCCGGCAAGGACGCTTGCGGTCGTCAGGAACACGGCCCCAATGAGCGCTGCGGTAAGCCTGATCGCCAGACTTGCGCGGAATTTCATCGTCAGCGGCCTACACGATAGCCGACGCCGCGGACCGTTTCGATGATCGCGTCGCCGTCTTCCTTCTCGAGCTTTTGGCGCAACCTGCTCACGTGCTGATCGACGATGTTGGTCTGCGGGTCGAAGCGATAGTCCCACACGGCTTCCAGGAGCATCGTGCGCGTCACGACCCGTCCAGCATTGCGCAAGAGAATTTCGAGGATCTGGAACTCGCGATTGGTCAGCCGGACTTCGCGTTCCTCGACGAAAACTCTTCGCCGCAGGAGATCGATCTCAAGCCCCGGGACCGAGAGGCGTTCGACCTGCTGCGCTGTTCCGGGACGGCGACCGAGCGCTTCCACCCGGGCGATCAACTCCTGAAGAGAGAATGGCTTGGGCAGATAGTCGTCCGCTCCCTTGCGAAGGCCCTCGACCCGATCGTCCGTCGCGCCAAGTGCCGTCAGCAGAAGTACGGGCGTCAGATTGGCTGCCGCTCGCATCGTCTGAACGATGGTCATTCCATCGACGTGCGGAAGCATTCTATCCAGCACGACAACGTCGTGACCCTGCTCCGCGACGGCGTACAGGCCAGACCTGCCATCATTGCAGACATCGACGACATGCCCGCTCTCGCGCAGGCCCTTCGCGACATAATCCGCAATCGTCCTGTCATCTTCGACCAGTAGAACTTTCACGCGTTGAATCCCGGTCGTTTAGCAGAGCTGATAGAATGTCTGGCTGGTCTTGGCAGCTAAAGCTGCCCGTCAAGAGCAACATTTGCAAAATCAAATGTAGCGCCAAGCTCGCCGCAAGGCGGCGCAGGTAGCGCTGCGCCATGTTCCTGAATGACGTCGCTTCCTCCGCAGCACCGCGGCTCCAGATTTTCGTGAGCGATCTGAGCACCACAGGTGTGGTGCGCAACGCAATCGCCATTGCAAATTCGGCAGCAGCTGCGGGCTACCAGGTTCGATTGCTCACTTGCCATCCAGATGGCCCATTGCGCAGCCACGTTTCGGCCGAGGTCACCCTGGTCGGCCTGCTTCCCGAAGCCACAAGCCGGACGTCGAGGAGCTTTCAGCTGAAACAGGCGCTGACGGCATATCGCCGCCACAGCCGGGAATGGCGACCGGACATCATGCTGTCCTCCGGCAATCATGCCCACTTGCTGAGCACGATCGCCTGGATCGGCTTGCCGGGATCCAAGGTCGTGCGGATGAGCAACGACCTGAACCACGGCTCCCCATCGTGGATCACCCGAATCTGGCGTGATTTGAAGTTCCGGTTCGTGGCGACGCGCGCCGACAGGCTGGTGTTGAACTCGCGCGCTCTTGGAGATCACCCCGTCCTTGCCCGGCACGTGGCCAGTGGAAAGGCGATTGTCATTCCCAACGGCGTGGACGTGGACGCCGTCAGGAAGGCCGCTGCCCAGCCATGCCTGCATCCGTGGCTGTCGGAGCGATCCATTCCCGTCGCGCTCGTTGTGGCGCGACACGTCAAGCAGAAGAACCTGGATGTCATGATCCGCGCATTCGCGAAAGCGCGGCGGCAACGGCCCTTGCGCTTGATCTTCCTGGGCCATGCCAATGAGGCCGAAACGCACGGATTGAGGAGCCGAGCTGACGAACTGTCGATCCGCGATGACGTGGACTTCGTCGCGGCGACATCCAATCCGTTTCCCTACATGGCGGCGGCAAGCGTGCTGGCGTTGCCCTCCCTGTGGGAAGGGTCTTCCAATGTCTTGCTGGAGGCGATGGCCTGCGGGACGCCCGTGATTGCATCGAGGACGGCCGGCGATGCGGAATATGTATTGGGATCGGGCCGTTTCGGAATCTTGATCGACCCCCAGGATGAGGACGGACTGGCGGCCGCATTGCTTCGCCAGACCGGCACTGAACGGATCGAACCTGGCCGACGGGCCTCTTCATTCGACCGACAAGAGGCGCTGGGCCGCTACGTAGGATTGTTCGATCAGTTGATGGGTCAAAGGACGGTTTTCGGCCCCGTTTCAGTTTCCGCGTGATCCTTCCATATGCCGTCGCCGTTCTCGCGGCACTTTGGCTCGCGTCGCTGGGCTTCGGAACTGGATCCCTGGACTATGCGGCGCTCAATGCGCTGAGCGTGTCCAACCATCCCGAATTGAGCGGTGCCGTAATCCTGGTCACCGCGCTCGGCGGCTGGGAAGTCTTGGCGATTGTGACCGTCATTTCGGCTGCCCTGCTGGCGTTGCAGCGCCGGTTCGCGGCTGCCGGCTTGTTACTCGCCATTACGTTGAGCGGGAGGGTGCTCGTAGAGGTGCAGAAATGGACGTTCGGCCGATCGAGGCCGGAAGAGCCTCTTCGCCTGCTCGAAATCGAACTCTCATGCCTTTCCGAGTGGCCACGCGGCCAATTCCACGATCACCTACCTGACGGTGGCCGTGCTCCTCCTGGCAGCGGGCAGCCGCCGAAAATTCGCAGTGGTCGCGGCAGTGGCGCTGAGCTTGGCAGTCGGTGCGTCTCGAATAGCGCTTGGTGTTCATTGGCCTACGGACGTGGTGGCCGGCTGGTGCTTCGGCCTCCTTTGGACCGGCACCGCCTTGATGATCGCACGTAGGACAGGTGCCCTGTCCGGGTGACGATTGGCGGCGGCGGGAATGCCGATACGCGAAGGGAAAAGCCCTCCTTGTCTCCTGGCGATTGCCGTGCGAGCTTTCGGTCACAGGGGGAATATCGATGTTTCATGTGAAGACTGCGCTTGTCCTGGGACTGCTGCTGACAACGACGGCGCACGCGCAACAGGCGCCGCAATTTTCCGCCGATCGCATTCGGGCGGACGTGACCTATCTGGCGGACGATTTGCTCGAGGGCCGGAACGCGGGAACGCGCGGATACGACATTGCGGCCAAGTTCGTCGCGGGCAGGTATAGCGCGCTTGGCCTGCAGCCGGCGAACAACGGCAGTTATCTCCAGGACGTCCCGTTCGTCATCGCCACACTCAAGCCCGATGCGAAAAACACGGTCGGGATCGGCGACCGGACGTTCCTCAACGGCGAAGACGTCGTCCTTTCCGGCACCAGCGTCTATCCCGATCAATCGGAGACATTCGACGTAGTTTTCGTCGGCTATGGGTTCGAAGATCGGCGCTACGGTTTCGACGACTATGCCGGGCTTGACGTGCGCGGGAAGGTGGTTGCAGTCCTCGGCAGCTTGCCGGGAGGCGCGCCGAGCGACGTCGTCGCCGACCTTGCCAACAAACGTGGTGAAATCGCCGAAGCGAAGGGCGCCTTGGGCATGTGGTCGATCGCGACGCCGGCGGCCCTCAAGCAGATGCCGTGGGATCGAGTGAAGGTCTACGGAGGCGTTCCGAGGATGCGCTGGCTTCATCCGGACGGCACGCCGAATGTCATCGCCCCGAAGCTCAAGGTCGGGGCATATCTTGGTCCGAAGGCGGCGGAAGCGCTGCTCGCCGGATCGGCGATGCCCTCCGAGAAGCTCTTTGCAACGATTGCCGATCTGAATGCGCGTCCGAAGGGTTTCGCAATTCCCGGCAAATTCAGCTTCGAACGTCACAGCAAGGTCGAAAAGCTCCGAAGCCCGAACGTTTTGGGTCTACTGCCCGGCTCGGATCCCAAGCTTGCCGACGAAGTCGTCCTGTTCATGGCGCACCTCGATCACGACGGGATCGTGGCGCCGGTAAACGGCGATTCGATCATGAACGGCGCCATGGACAACGCATCGGGTGTCGCGATCATGCTGGAGGCCGCGCGCGCCTTTGCCGAGAGCGGGTCACGCCCCAAGAGATCGATCCTTTTCGCGGCGGTGACCGCGGAGGAAGATGGGCTGCTCGGCGCCGAATATCTCGCCAAATATCCGGTGCTCAACGGCAAGAAGGTGGTCGCGGTGGTCAACCTCGACATGCCGATCCTCACCTACGACTTCCAGGACCTGATCGCGTTCGGCGCGGAGCATTCGACGATGGGCCCGGCGGTCGAGCGCGCGGTCCAGTCGATCGGAATCAAGCTCTCTCCGGACCCGGTGCCGGAGGAAGGCCTGTTCACGCGATCCGACCACTACATGTTCGTCAAGGAAGGGATTCCGTCCGTCTTCCTGGCGACCGGCTGGGCCGGACCCGGCAAGAAGGCCTTCGAGGATTTCATCGCCAATCACTATCACAAGGTCAGCGATGAGGCCGACCTGCCGATCGACTGGAAGGCCGCGACGAAGTTCGCGCAGATCAACTATCTGATCGGCCGCGAGCTCGCCGACGCGGCGGTAGCTCCTCTCTGGTACGAGGGCAGCTATTTCGGCGACAAGTTCGCATCGAAGCGGCCGAAAGCGCCGAAGCCTTCGTCAAATCCGTGAGCTTACCGCCGATGCGGAGTTCGAGGGCTGCGTCCTGCAGCGCTATTTTATTCGGTGGAAGCGGGACTTCAACCGATCGCTCCATCATCGTAAGTTCGCGGACGCCTACACGAGAACAGAGCTGACCGGAGGGAATAGTGCAGGGGCAAAACCTATCTCGCTTCCCGATCCATCTCGACCCTCGCGGCAGCGCTATTGCGCAGTCCGAGTTCAAGGATGACAGCTGGTACGAGGACTATGCCCAGCGCACCAGTTCGGATGGTTCCGGTGGTAGGCTGGTAAGCATGTTCACGTTTTCCGAAGACTGGCAAAATTGGGAAATGCACCCATCCGGCGATGAAGTCGTGCTCTGCGTCCAAGGCGAGATGACTCTGCACCAGCGGTTCACCGACGGAACCGTGAAGCGCTCTGTCCTGCGGAGTGGAGATTACCTGATCAATCCTCCAGGGTGTTGGCATACAGCCGATGCAAAAGAGCCCGTAACCGCTCTGTTCATCACTTGTGGTCAAGGAACGACCCACAAGCCCGAGGAGCGCCCGACGCAGGCATCTCCGTCAGTCGGTGAGGTTGGCGGGGACTTTGCCGCCGTGTTGGGCGAGTTGGCGCATGACTTCCTTGTGGAGCCAGATGTTCATTTCGGCGCTGCCGTCCTTGTCGCCGGTGTAGCCGAGCTCGGTCGCCAGTTCCTTGCGGTTGTCGAGGCTGGAATCCATTCCGAGCAGCTTCATCAGGTCGACGATGGACGTCTTGTAGTTGAGGTCCGGATTTCCCTTCTCGCGGGCGATCTGGACGAGGACCAGTTCGACGTCGACCGGCTGCTGGGCCGGCGCGGGCGGAGGCGCGGCCGGCGCTCCCGTCTGGGCCGTGGTCGTTGCCGTGGGGCGCGGGGCCGGGGCGGCCTGGGTGGGGGCGGGGGCGCTCTTGTGGCCGAAGATCGCGTCCTTGATCTTGCTGAAGATACTCATGCTCGTTCCCTTCCTTCGGTGATTTCGAAGGACTCAACGTGTGAGGAGCTTCAGGGGGTACAAGCTTATCGGCCGCTACCCCGAATGGCTGCTTGTCACCTTCGCCGGTCGGACATTAGACTTATGTCCATCGCGGAAGGGCGGGCCGCATGGTCGACGTGTTCGTTTCATACAAAGCGGAGGATCGGCGGCGGGTGGTGCCGCTCGTCCAGGCGCTGGAAGCGGACGGGCTTACCGTCTGGTGGGATGCGCATATCGGCGGCGGAGTCGACTGGCGGGAACTCGATCGAGGAGCATCTCGACGCCGCAAGGTGCGTCGTCGTCGTGTGGAGCAAGAGGTCGGTCGGGCGCGAGGGGCGCTTCGTTCGCGACGAGGCGACGCGGGCGCAGCGGCACCGGAACCTATCTGCCGGTGCGCATCGACAAGGTGGAGCCGCCGCTCGGCTTTGGCGAAACACAGGCGATTTCGCTGAGCGGATGGTCCGGCAACCGGTCGGACGAGCGGTACCAGTCGGTGCTGGCCGCGATCACGTCCATCACGTCGGGTACGCATCCCGCAAGCCAGCCGAAGGTGTCCGGCCCTCGGGTCAGCCGGCGAACGGCGATGGTGTCGGCGGGCGGAGCGGTTGCTGCGGCCGCGGCGGGCGGCTGGTTCCTGCTCAAGCCCGGGATGGCGCGAGCGACGAGCATTGCCGTCTTGCCCTTCGCGAACCTGAGCGGCGATCCGGCGCAATCCTATTTCTCGGACGGGATCGCGGAGGAATTGCGGGCGGCGCTGGCGCGCATTCCGAAGATGAAGGTGATGGCGCGGACGTCTTCCGAGAAGGTTCGCGACGACGACATACAGACGGCGGCGACCAAGCTGGACGTCGACAATATCCTGACCGGAAGCGTGCGGCGGTCGCCGTCGACGATCCGGATCAATGCCCAGCTGGTCGACGGCAGCAGCGGGCTGGAGCGCTGGTCGGAAGATTACGACCGGCCCGCCGGCGATGCCCTGGACGTGCAGACGGAGATCGCCCAGCAGGTCGCGTCGGCGCTGCGGCTGGAGCTGGGCGGGGGCGGCGCGGCGGCGGCGAACCTGGGCGGGACCGATAACCATGTGGCGCAGGATCTTTTCCTGAAGGCCAAGGCGACATGGCAGGGCAATCCAAGCCCGGAGCGGCTGCGGGAGGCGTCCGCTTTGTTCGATGAGGCGATCAGGCTGGACCCGAATTTCGCGGAGGCGCGGGCGCAGAAGGCGATTGCGCTGCTGGTGTTCACGCAGAACTTCGCGGCAAGCGGAGCCGACTATGCCCGCGACACGGCGGCGGCCGATGCGGAGGCGCGGAGAGCCTTGCAGATCGCGCCCGGTCTGCAGTCCGGCTTTGCGGCGCTCGCCATGGCGCGGATCGGCAAGTTCGAATTCAAGGGCGCGCTGGCGGATTGGCAGAAGGCCTACACGGACGAGTCCCGAGTCACGGACACCGTCGCCGAATATTCGCGGTTCCTGTCTTCGGTCGGGCGCACGTCCGAGGGTTTCGAATGGGCGGACAAGTCGATCTCCGCCGATCCGCTCAATGCGCGGTCTCACCAGTCGAAGGTTTGGGCCTACTTCTGCTCGCGGCGCTACGACAAGGCGGCGGATGCGGCGCGCGAGCTGTTGAGATGGGCGCCGCGCCGCGGATCGACGCTTGGCCGGCTGGGCGACAGCCTGCTGATGCGCGGCAGGACGGACGAGGCCCTGGCGGCTTACGTGCAGTGCGATCCGGATTATCCGTCGCGGTTGCTCGGGGAGGCGATCGTTGCGTGGCGGAAGCGCGATCGCGCGGGATCGGATCGGGCGCTGGCGCGGCTGAAGGCGCTGTACGGCGATACCGCGAGTTACCGGCTGGCCGGAATCCATGCGCAGCGCGGAGAGAAGGATCTGGCGCTGGCTGCGCTGGACCGGGCGTTCGCGGTCAAGGATTTTGGAATGGCGTCGTTGCCGACCGATCCGTGGATCGATCCCCTGCGGAAAGAGGCCAGATTCAAGGCGCTGCAATCCAGGCTGGCTTTCCCATGAGATATTTTTCTAACCTATCTGGAATATTTCTGTTGACATCGTCACGCTGTTTCGGTACTCAGTAGGCACAGTGAAGAATTGCCCCTTCGACAGGGGCTCAGGACAAAGTTTCGGGCCGGGCTCCTTCGGGAGTGACCGGCCCGAAGCATTTTCGAGGGGTGGGGATGGCGCGGAAGGCGAGGGCCGGCGAGCTGATGCTCGTCGGTGGTGAGAAGTCGCAGATGCGCAAGGCGTCGAACCGGGACTGGTCGAAAGCGAAAGAGCAGGGTTTCCTGACAGTGCTTGCGGAGACCTGCAATGTGACGTGCGCCGCTGCCGAGGCGGGCGTGTCCGTCAGTGCCGCCTATCGGCGCCGCAAGGCCGATGCGGGTTTTCGCGCAGCCTGGCTTGAGGCGATCGGATCGGCTTACCAGCGGCTCGAGCTGGTGTTGCTGGAGCGGGCGTTCGCCGGGACGGAGAAGATCGTCCGGCGCAAGGACGGCAGCGAAGAGCGGATGGTGGAATATCCCAACCAGCTCGCGCTCACCTTGCTGAAGATGCACCGCGACACGGCGATGGAAGCAGGCGCCGACTTCGCGCCGGACGACATCGAGGAAGTCCGTCAGCGCGTGATTGCAAAGCTGGAGCGTCTTCGCCGGCGCGAGCAGGCGGCAGGGTCTGAGCCGGAGGCATGAAATTCGCGAACATGCGCGAGCTGATGCTCGCGCTTGCGAATGCGCCGTTGGAAGGATCGCATTCGCATCATCAATGCGATGAGCCCGATCGACCTGCTGAAGCTCGACGCGCGTTTCGAGCCATGGGCTCACGACGGGCAGCTTCCGCCCGAAGGCGAGGGGTGGCGGGTTTGGCTGATGATGGCGGGACGCGGGTTCGGGAAGACGCGGGCTGGGGCCGAGTGGGTGCATGCCCTGGCCAATGCAAAGCGCGGTGTGCGGATCGCTTTGGTCGGGGCGACGATGCACGAGGCGCGGAGCATCATGGTCGAAGGCGTCAGCGGCCTGCTGCGCGTGGCGAAGCTCAATGGCGAGCGCCTGGTTTGGGAGCCGAGCCTGGGCAAGCTGAAGTGGCGCAACGGGAGCGAGGCGCAGCTCTTTTCCGGTGAGAATCCGGATGGGCTGCGGGGTCCGGAACATGATTTTGCCTGGGCCGACGAGCTCGCCAAATGGGCGCAGCCGGAGGACGCGTGGAGCAATTTGCAGATGGGGCTTCGGCGCGGGCCGCGGGCGCGGGCTCTGATCACGACGACGCCTCGGTCGATGTCGTTGCTGGAGCGCATCCGCGACGATCGGTGGACCGTGATGACCAATGGGCGAACGGACGAGAACATCAACCTGGACGACAGATATGTCGAGGTCATGACGGCAACCTACGGAGGAACGCGGCTCGGGCGGCAGGAGCTGGACGGCGAGCTGATTACCGACGTGGAGGGGTCGCTGTGGCCGCGCGAGTTGATCGAGCGGTCACGGGCTGAGCGGCCCGCAGTGTTCGACCGGATTGTAGTGGGCGTCGATCCGCCGGCGGGGGTTGGCGAGAGGTGCGATGCTTGCGGGATCGTGGTCGCCGGGCGCTCCGAGGGGAAACTCTATGTGATCGCGGACGAGACCTGCCAGGGATTGAGCCCGGACGGCTGGTCGCGGCGGGTGGCAGCGGCGGTCGCGCGGTGGGATGCGGACATGGTCGTTGCCGAAGCCAATAACGGCGGGGCGATGGTCGGAAGCGTGCTCAAGGCGGCCGACGTCGGCGTGCGCGTCAGGCTGGTGCACGCATCGCAGGGAAAAGCGGCGAGGGCGGAACCGATATCGCTGCGGTTCGAAAGCGGACGCGCGTTCTTCGCGGGGAGTTTTCCGCAGCTGGAGGATGAGCTTGCGGGGCTTACGACGGGCGGCGGCTATGAGGGGCCGAGCCGCTCGCCGGATCGCGCCGACGCGATGGTCTGGGCGATGACGGAGCTGAGCGAGACGCGGAGCGGCGTGCCGCGGGTGCGGGCGCTGTAGATTTGCAAATCGGGCTGGCCTGGCCGATGGTTCGGAACGCTTCTGGAGAGTGAGATGAGTCTGCTCCTCGCCGCCCTGTTGCAGGCGGTCAGCGCCAGCCCGCCGGAGCGGGTCGATCTGACGATCCCGCAGCCTTGTGCCGCGCAGCGGTCGGAGACGGACGAGGTCGTCGTTTGCGCCAATCGGAATGGGGAGAGCCCTTATCGGCTGACAGAGGTGCCGGAGCCTGTCGAGGGTGAGGCATTGCCGAAGGCGGAGGTGAAAGTTGCCGAGGGCGTGAGCGTCGGCGCGGAGACGGAGAAGGCGGACGTCGGCGGGTTCGATTCGAACCGGGCAGATGGTTCGGCTCAAGGTGAAATTCTAGCGTACCTGTCCATCGGGATACCGAGGGGTCGAGCCATGTGATATGGCGCTCCGCGAGGTAGTCGCAAAGCGGGGGCATGCGCGATGGCTACTATTGCGGAACAGGGAATCGTTGGGCGGAAAGAAAAGCGGCCGGACCTGCTGTCCGGAACGCCGCGCGCGCATTCGGTCGATCGATGGATTTACGTATTCACGGCGGCGAGCTTCGTCGCGATCGTGCTGGCCGGGTTCATTCCGAGCTCGATCGGCAAGATTGCTGCGGTGCAGGCGGGCGAACGGCCGCCGTTTCCTTTGCTCATGCATCTGCATGCGCTGCTGATGGGATCGTTCCTGCTGCTGCTTCTGGCGCAGACGACATTGGTCGCGGTGGGCAGGTGCGATCTGCATCGGCGGCTGGGGCTATTGTCGATGGTGATTGCGCCGGCGTTGGTCGTCGTCGGATTCCTGCTGATCAACTACAATTTCAATGTGCTTTGGAGTGCATTGCAAAGTGCGCCGCCGGGGGCCGAGCGGGACAGACTTCAGGGGACGCTGGAAGTCACCAACAACATCAAGCTGCTGCAGCTGCGGGTCGGCATATTGTTTCCGCTGTTCCTGGTGATCGCGCTTCGGGCGCGGGGGAAGGATGCGGGGCTGCACAAGAGGATGATGATCCTGGCGACGGCAATGACCTTGCCGGCGGGGATCGACCGGATCCCGTGGTTGCCGGCGACATTGCCGGTGAGCCCGGTGTCGCCGGACCTTTACACGTTGGTGGCGATTCGCCGATGTTCGTGTGGGACGTGGTGCGGAACAGGAGCGTGCACCGGGCCTATTGGATTTGGCTTGGCGTGAACATTCCGTTCGCTATCGCAGTGCATGGACTTTGGGGAACGGATGCGTGGTACGCATTCGTGCCGAAAATGATGGGAGTTTGATGGCGGAGCGAAGAGGCAGCGACGGTCGATGCGGACGTCCGGCAATGGCAAGTCCGGCGGATCGACATCCGTTCGCCGGTGCTGAAGGACGCCTGGCCCGTCGCACGGCTGGAACTCGAGCATCCCGTTCGCGGGCGGGTTACCGACATCGGCAAGGCGCCGGGAGCGTTCGATGCGGCCTTCGTCGCGGCGGGGCATATCGTCGGGGTTTCGCCGCAGCTGCTGAGCTACAACGTGCAGTCGGGGACTTCGGTCGCGGGCGAGGCCTTGCCGATCAGGATCGATGTCGAGATCGAGCTGGACGGGCAGAGATTTAAGGGCAGCAGCTCGGGCGTGGACCTGGTCCGCTGCTCGGTGGAGGCATGGCTCGACGCGATCGCCAAGCGCCAAGCGTAGGGTGAAGCGGCCCGACCTAGGGGGGCTTTGCCGGGCCGCTTCGGGGGTACTCACGAGGATGGGGACATCCGGGCGCGTCAATCGCCGGAATCCCGGACGGGTTCCCGAAGCTGATTTAGGTTAGTCCGCGCACAGGCGTGCGCGCGGCGAATGACCGGCGCAGGCGCGCGGTCAAGACACAGGAGAATTCATGCGATTTTGGGACCGAGTGGGCGATGGCATCGCACGGGTCGAACGAGACGTTCGTCCTGATCCGGCCGGGTACACTGCAGGAGATTGCGCTGCCGCCGTCGGCCATCGGCGCATCGATATCGATCCGGCCGCGAGGATTGGCGGATGATGATGCACAGCCGATCGAGGGAGTCGTGACGGGCGAGGCCATGAGGCCGCCTTCTCCAGTCGATTTGCAGGCGGAAGTTCAGGGCGACGGCGCATTGTCGCTGGCGTGGACGCGGCGGAGCAGGCTTGGCTGGGCCTGGCCAAGCGCCGATCCGCCTCTTGGCGAAAGCGCGGAACGTTATCGGGTGACGGTGCAGGGATCGGCGGGGACGCTGACATTGGCAGCGAGCGAGCCGCAGGCGCTGATTTCTGCGGACAGCCTGAACGGGATGACCGGCTCGGTGACGATCGCGGTCGTCCAGATCGGCGATTTCGCCGAGTCCCGGCCTTTGACTGCCACCATCACTCTCTAGGCAGCGGCAGCTCGTTCCTCTCGGGTCGCTTCGAGCTCGCCGATGCGGCGTGAGGCGATCCACAAGGCGGCAAGGGTGAAGGGCGGCACGACGAGGAGCGAGAACACGCCGGTCGACAGGCTGCCGGTCAAGGCGGCGACCTTGCCCGCCCAATAGGGACCCAGGGCAAGCCCGACGAGTGACGTCCCGAGGATGTAGGTTGCGCCGGCCGTCCCGCGCATGCGAGGCAGGACCAGGTCTTGTTGCGTCGCGACGGCCGCTCCGACCCAGAGCGCGCTGCATAAAGCCACATAGGGTGCCACGAGGTAGAAGCTGGCAAGGCTCTCCGTCGTGAAAAGAAAGATGATGGCCGGGATCGGCAGGACGATTGCCGCCATGCTCACATAGAGCCGGCCGCCGGCGTAGCGCTGACGCAGGAGGTCGCTGACGTAGCCGCCGATGATCACGCCGACTGCGGACGCGAGCGCGGCGCTCCAGCCGAAGATGGTCGAAACTTCTTCCGCTGCCGTCCCGCCGGTCAGGATCAACGCTGCGTCGGTCGGTCCCGAATAGAAGGTTCGCAGCACGTAAGGCGGTATCCAGAAGGACACGGCGTAAGCGACGAAGGCGATGCTGCCGAACGCGACAGCCAGAATGACGGCAATCGGTGTGCCCCAGAGAAGCCTGTGAGTTGCCGGGTCGCGGTGCTTGAGCGACTGGGTCCAGCTGAAGACTGCGTAAGCGCCGATCCACCAGGCGATCCACTGCGGCCAGTCGCCGGTGAGCGTGCCGAGAATGAAGACCGCTGCGACGCTGCCGGCGAGCATCACCAGATTGGGGACCATCGCGCCCGGAATTCGGGCGACGCTCAGCAGTGTCAGTGGAGGAAGGATGGCGGCAAGCTCGCGTCCGAAATCCCGCCAGGCGTTCGGACGGACGATCTCGGACGGGTGGCCGTCGATGGCGCCGCGCAGCGGTTCCTTGAGGCTCCAAACCCAGGCAGCGAGCAGAAGGCCGGGAAGGCCGACCGCGAGGAAGGCGGCCTGCCATGGCGCGAGGCCGAGCGGAGCGCTTCCGGGGTCCGGGAAGCGTCGCGCCCATTCCGCCAGCACGAAGCCGCCGATGGGAAGCGCGATGCCGCCGCCGATGTACAGGCCGCTGGAGTAGATCGACAAAGCGGTCGCGCGGCGTTCCTTCGGGAAATAATCGGCGATCATCGAATAAGCGGCGGGCGATGCGCTCGCCTCGCCGATGCCGACGCCGATGCGCGCGGCGGCCAGCATGCCGAAGCTTTGCGCGAAGCCGGAGGCGGCCGTCATGGACGACCAGAGCGCGAGGCCGATCGCCATCAGCCGGCCGCGGTACCAACTGTCCGCCAGCCGCCCGAGCGGTATCCCGAACAAGGCGTAGAAGACGGCGAACGCCGTGCCGTAGAGGAAGCCGATCTGCGCGTCGTCGAGCTTGAGGTCGGCCTTGATGCTTTCGGCGAGGATCGAGACGATCTGACGATCGATAAAATTGAAGATATAGACAATGACGAACAGGAACAGCGCGTACCAGGCGTAGGCGGATACCGCGCGGCTTCGGCGATGTCGTCAGTCACGTTAGCGCTCTCCCACCCCAACGCGAAAAGACTTTGGCTGCATGGGAACGGAAAGGCAATTTCGTGCATAGGAGTGGCTGAAGATTTCGAAGGAGTCCGCAGATGTTGCTTCGCCGGTTGTCAGTCCTTGCGTCAGTAGCCTTGGGAGGATGCGTGCCGATGGCGGCGCCCGACGTTCCCGTTTCCACCGCCAACCTGGTTTCGAGCAGCGGTGCGGTGATCGGGACGGTGCGCGTGTTCAGCGAGCCCACCGGCGTCACGCTGCGCATCACGGCGAACGGCCTGCCGCCCGGAACGCACGGCGTTCACGTCCACATGACGGGGCGCTGCGACCCGCCGGGCTTCACGACTGCCGGCGGGCACTGGAACCCGTCGTCGCGCAAGCATGGACATCAGAACCCGGAAGGACCGCACACCGGCGACCTCGGCAATCTGGGTGTCGGAGCGGACGGAAGCCTGACTGCGGGTCTACTGATCCCGGGCGCGACGTTCGACGGGCTGCGCGATGCGGACGGATCGGCGTTCGTCATTCACGCGAAGGCGGACGACGAGCGGACCGACCCGAGCGGAAACAGCGGCGACCGCATCGCCTGCGCCGTGCTATAGGCGACCCATGGCCAAGAACGGAAAATTGCCCAAGCGCATCGCGGGCGTGAAAATCCCGAAGAAGCTGCGCAAGCGCGGCGGCGAGATTGCGGTCCTGCTCGACAATCCGCTGGTGGCGGACATCGTCGCGGCGGGCCTGCTGCTGGCCGCGAACCGGATCGCCAAGAAGCCGAAGGTGAAGAAGGCGGGACGCACCGCCAAGCATGCTGCCGAAGACACGGCCGAGGCGGCGGGCGAGGGCGTCACCAACATCGCCAGCGTGCTTGCCTTCGCCGCGCGCGAAGGCGCTCGGGCGATCAAGGCGAACGCCGGGCGCTAGAGCAGGTTCGGCTGCGCCATCGCGGATTGAACCGTCAGCGAGCCCGCGGCCAGCGGACCGATGAGGTCGCGAGCGGGCGTCGAGTGATCGAGCCATGCTTTCCAATCCGCCTGCGCGATCAGCGCGACCTGGCGGCTGTGGTAGGGCGCGACGTCCGGTCCGGGCTCCGTCGTCAGCATGGTGAACGCCTCGCCGATGTCCGGTGTCGTGCGGACGAGGCCGGCGATCCCGAGCATTGAGCCGTCGGGCGCAGTGAACAGCCAGCGGTCCTTGCGCTTCTGCTTCGGGTCGGCGGGCGTGGTGAATTCGTAGAAGCCGTCGGCGACGATCAGGCAGCGGCCGGAGGGAAACTCGCGGCCGTCGGAGCGGAAATTGTAGACCGGGCGTCCGTTCTGGCCGGGCCAGCTCCAGCGGCGGAGGACGAGCTCGTAGTCGTCGGTCGCGGCGCGGACGATCGCGCCGGGGTCGGTGATGGCGATGTCGCGCGCGGCCAGGTTCGGCGCGCCTTCCGGGAAGTGCAAAGGCATCTGCAGGTCGCGGAAGATGCGCGCGATCTCATCGACCGACTTCGTCTGCGTGTAGAGGTTGCACATGGGCTTCGCGCGGCTTGGTACTTCGGACGCGTGCGAAAGTCAGCATGCAGTCAGTTGTTCATGCTAGCAAAGTGCGATGTCGGACCATTGTTGCGAATCGAAAGGCGTGGAACTCGAACGGCTTGCGCGGCAGGCCGATCAGAGGCGCGTGCTCATCATCGTGCTGATCATCAACGCCGGGATGTTCTTCGCGGAGTTCGGGGCGGGGCTGGTCGCGGGGTCGGCGGCGCTGATGGCGGATGCGACCGACATGCTGGCCGACGCCTTCGTGTTCGGCCTCAGTCTTTACGCGGTTGCGCGGAGCGACCGGTGGAAGGCGGGCGTCGCGGCGTTCAAGGGGGCGCTGATCCTCGTTCTCGGGCTGGGGATCCTGGTCAACGTCGCGGTCAAGATTCAGAGCGGGGTGCCGCCAAGCTCCAGCCTGATGCTGATCTTCGGCGGAGCGGCGCTGGTCGCGAACCTCGTTTCGGTCGCCTTGCTGTGGCGGTTCCGGGCGCAGGACGTGAACATGGCGAGCACGTTCGAATGTTCGCGCAATGACGTCATTTCCAACGTCGGCGTGCTGATTGCGGCGGGGCTGGTGGCGGCGACGAGCTCGCCTTGGCCGGACATCGTCATCGGGCTGGCGATGGCGGCGATCGTGCTGCGGTCGGCGGTGCGGGTGCTGGGCGACAGCGTGCCGCAGCTGAGAAATGACCCGGCCGGAGCTACCGACCGGGTCTCTTAAGGCGAACTAGCCGCGATAGGTTCTGGCGCGGTTGATGCGGACGTTGGTGACGGCGCCGCGATAGTCGACGTTGCAGCGGAAGGTGAGGTCACCGGTCGCCGCATAGCCCTGGTTCTGGTAGCCATAGGCCTGGCCGTTGGGCGGGTAGCCGGCGCGGCTGTCGAGCAGGCCGGACACGCGCAGGCCGTTGTTGCGGCGTTCCACGTTGGTGATCGCGGTCACGCGCATGTTCGGCGCGTAGCCCTGATTATAGCCGCCCTGATTGTAGCCCTGGTTCTGATAGCCGTAGGCGTTGCCGTACGGTGCGTTGCGGGGACGGTACTGGGCCGACGCCTGCGCCATGGCCGCGCTCGCGCACTGTTGGACGGCGGTGCGGTCGGTCACGTTGTAGCGGTTGCCGAGCAGCTGGCCGATGATCTGGCCAAGGCCGTTCTGCTGCTGATTGTAGCCATAGCCCGGCTGGCCGTAGCCCGGCTGCTGAGGATAGCCCGGCTGTTGCGGGTAATAGCCGTATCCCGGCTGGCCGGGGGCGGGCTGCGGGACCTGCGACTGGTACTGCGCGGCGGCGGGAGCGGCGAGGCCGATCACGGCGGCGGCGGTCAAAACGCTCTTGAAAATCGTCATGCGAACTTCCTCATCTCACGCGGAAAACGCCGGTGAGTTCGGAGGCAGAACGAACGGTTGTTCGAATTCGATGCATGAACTGAAAACAACAAGCGGGATCACCTGCGTTCAGTTGGCGCTTTCTTCTCCCGGCGCGGGCGGCGGCGGAGGCGGGCCGGGCGGCTTGGGGCCGGCCGGTGCGGCGTCGGCGGCGGACTGGACCGCGCATTCGCGTACCCAGACGATATCGTCGCCGTCGCCCATGCCCTGGCAGCTGACGGTCACTTGCTGGCCGGGCTGCAGTTTCTTGGCGTCGTCGATCGCGATTCCGGCGACGTCGACGCCCAGCGGCCGGTCCGGATCGGACGTCTTCAGGCGCAGGTCGAGGCTGCCGTAGCCGTCGGGCACGATGCGCAGGAATTCGCCGCTGACCACCATTTCGCGGTCGTCGAACCTTCTGTCCGCGGCGTGCTCGTCTTCCCGATAGGCGTCGACCAGCTGCTGCGCCTGGATCACCACCGGTCCCTTGCGGTCATCGTCGCGGTCGGTGTCGATGCGGATGTCGGGGCCGGGCAGAGGAGATCTTGCCCATGACCGCCAGCACGGCGAGGATCGCCGCGCCGCCGATCAGCACCTTCTTGCGGTTGCCGCGCAGGTGGTCGTCGGAGCGCTCGCCGCGAGGCTCGCGCTGGCGAGCGCGCAGGCCCGGGTCCGTCGGCGCTCCGCAATGCGGGCAGAATTCTCGCAGCACGGGCACATCGCCAGCACATTCCGGACACTGCACCTTACGCCTCTCCCTCAAGCCGCCAGTCGGCGCTGCCATGTGCCAGAGAGGCGTAACACAGGGCAAGGCCAGTGTCCAGTGCAAGCGCCGAATTCGCGGTAAACTCTTGGCGGATATCGCGCGGCAACGACCTCCGCCAACAACTCTTGCGTATTTGCCGGGTAAGTGTTGCATTCATCTCGCCGTCGAAAGGGGGGTGCGTGCCGAATATTGGGAATAATGACGTCAGGGACGCCTTGTTGGCCAAAGGCTATTTCCCCAAGGAGCTCCCACCTGCATTTACTACGGCAGACTTTTGGGCGGCTCTCCAAGGACATTTTGTCGGACTGGAAGAAGCGCCAAAGTGTTCTCATTCAAGCCAATTAAGAAGAAGGCCAACGCGTTCGATGTGCGCACACCCACGACTGAATGCGAAATTATATAAACTTCCAAAGTTCGGGATACGCCCGACGCCCTATCAGTGTTGTTCATCCAATAGCGCAGGGATTGCTGGCGAATGAGATTGGGGCGCATTGGCCCGCAATATGCAAATGGCTTCAAAGGCAGCGATTTAGCATTGACCAAGTCAAAATAAGTCAGAGGTTTGCGCGCGGAGTTTCATCCCTAGAGTTTGCACTGCATAATGCTAAGATCAGCTTTATTGAAGCCACAGCAGACTGGATCGCAAAAGCTGACATTTCACGCTTCTACCACTCAATTTATACTCATTCATTTGCCTGGGCGGCTTATGGGAAAGAGAAATACAAATCGTCTCCCAAAACATATGCGGGTTCGTTGGCTGATCGCTTAGATACAATAATCAGGTCATGTAATCGAAATCAGACAATCGGTATTCCAGTCGGTCCTGAAACATCTCGTATACTCGCTGACGTACTATCATCTCGGATTGACGAAGAAATATCAAATATAATCACTATCCCACAGGCAAATGTAGATCGTCTTCAGGATGACTGGTTTGTTGGAACAACAACCTTGGAGAATCAGCTGACGCCACAATAGCGGCGATTATTTCGGTATACCGTAGATATGAGCTTGATATTAATGGCGAGAAGACTTCAGTCGACAGAATGAAAACACATCTGTCTGCAGACTGGGTGCAAGAAATATTGGCATTTCTATCTCATCGTCCCGGGGAATTGTACGGCCAGAGGCTACGAGCATTTCTTGGGTTGATTTTGCGTCTTCAAAAAGTACATGAAAAAGCGCCCGTAGTTAGCTACGGGATCTCCGTACTGGAAGGTGACCAGTTTGCTCCGAGTGATATTGAGGCGGTTGAGTTCTTTTCTTCTGAAGTGTGCCTCAGTCTCGCCTCGTGCAATGGATCGAGTCTGTGCATTATTGATAAATCTCAATCATCAAACAAAGCGGCTATCTAAGCAGCGGATTGGGGACCGACTTAATGAGTTGGCAGTTCGCAATCTAAGGAATGGACATCTCTACGAGGCGGTTTGGCAGCTGTACGCGTTGCGTGGGCTGAAATACGTTGTAACCGACAAAGAACTGGTCGCCTTAGCTTCAGAAAACTCTTCGAGCGTAATCCCAATCATCCTGTTGGACATGAGGTCGAAGAAGTTGTGTGCAACACCGCTCCCACAGGCCGACTCGGAAACCCGGGTTACGCCGGATAATTGCGAAACGTCGCCCGGATGGTTGCTCGCCTACGAGGGAATTCGCCACGGTTGGCTAGCGGACCCTCTAAATTTGTCACAAACTCGATTTTTTGCGCCCATGCTAGCACGTAACGTCGTCTTTTATGATGAAGCTCGAAATGTAGCTCCGACCGCCAGTACCGTACGCAAAAAGCGGATGTGGCAAGAACTGCAGAAGCGGCGTGTTCAACGCTACTTGTCGAAGCTGCGCGGGATTTTCACGATCGCAGAGAAATACGACTAGAGCAGCCAATATCTCCGGCCCCTCGGATGTCGCGACGGAACGATGCCGTGCTGGCGAGCATATTCGCAGTAAGCAGTGTCAACGTCACTATAGCCTCGGTCCTGTGCGGATAACGGCTCTCCAGAATTTAAGTGATCCGGTTATTGGTCACTCCGCCGTCGCGATCATTTAGTTTGTCCATGTGGGACGTATCGTTGCGGGCGTAACCGGCAAACTTGCTTGGAGCGAATTGCCACTTAATCAGAAATTCGTCTCGCCACGAAGTTCTTGCCATTCTTAATTCGGCCGCGGTGAAATTTTTGCTCGCGATCCGAACCGGCCGCATAACTCGACATCTGCTGTACATTCGCTTCAATTTCAGACCGAAGACTGACGAAGTCCTTCGCTTTTCATGCCGAAATCTCCAAAAAAGAGCTACTTCGCCCCAATCAAATCCGCCTGAGCCTCATCCTCGCCCGCTCGACTTCGCTCGGGACGAACGGGCAGGTTTGCGGGGCTTTGACTCCACCACCTCCGGCTTGACGCTCGCCCGCTCCAGCAGCGGCTTCAGATACTGGCCCGTGAAGCTGTCCGGGCAGGCCGCGACTTCTTCCGGCGTGCCCGTCACCACGATCCGGCCGCCGTTGACGCCTCCGCCGGGGCCGAGGTCGATGACGTGGTCGGCGGTCTTGATGACGTCGAGGTTGTGCTCGATCACGACGACGGTGTTGCCGGTCTCGACCAGGCGGTGGAGCACTTCCAGCAGCTTGCGCACGTCCTCGAAATGGAGGCCGGTGGTGGGCTCGTCGAGGATGTAGAGCGTCTTGCCGGTGGCCCGCCGCGACAGCTCCTTCGACAGCTTCACGCGCTGCGCCTCGCCGCCCGACAGGGTCGTCGCCTGCTGCCCGACCTTGATGTAGCCGAGGCCGACCTCCTGAAGCATGCGCATCTTGTCGCGGATGCCGGGGACGGCCTTGAAGAATTCGACCGCGTCCTCGACCGTCATGTCGAGCACGTCGGCGATCGACTTGCCCTTGAACTTCACCTCCAGAGTCTCGCGGTTGTAGCGCGCGCCGTGGCAGACGTCGCAGGTGACGTAGACGTCGGGCAGGAAGTGCATCTCGATCTTCAGCAGGCCGTCGCCGGTGCATTTCTCGCAGCGGCCGCCCTTGACGTTGAAGCTGAAGCGGCCGGGCTTGTAGCCGCGCGCCTGGCTTTCCGGCAGGCCGGCGAACCAGTCGCGGATCTGGGTGAAGGCGCCGGTGTAGGTCGCCGGGTTGGACCGCGGGGTGCGGCCGATCGGCGACTGGTCGATGTCGATGACCTTGTCGAGGTTGGCGAGGCCGTCGATGCCGTCGCACGGGCCGCAGACGATGCGCGCGCCGTTCAGCGCGCGGGCGGCGCCGGCGTAGAGCGTGTCGATGGTCAGCGAGGACTTGCCCGAGCCGCTGACGCCGGTGACGCAGGTGAAGGTGCCGAGCGGGAACTTCGCGGTGACGTCCTGGAGGTTGTTGGCCTTGGCGCCCTTCACGGTGACGAAGCGGCCGGTGCCCTTGGCGCGGCGGGCGGGAAGGGGGATCTCGCGGCGGCCGCTGAGGTAGTCGGCGGTGATGCTGGTCTCGCAGGCGAGAAGCTCGTCGAGCGTTCCGGCGCAGACGATCTCGCCGCCGTGGACTCCGGCGCCCGGGCCCATGTCGATGACATGGTCGGCGTGGCGGATCGCGTCCTCGTCATGCTCGACGACGAGCACGGTGTTGCCGAGGCCGCGGAGGCGCTTCAGCGTTTCGAGGAGGCGGTCGTTGTCCTTCTGGTGAAGGCCGATCGACGGTTCGTCGAGGACGTAGAGCACGCCCGAGAGGCCGGAGCCGATCTGCGAGGCGAGGCGGATGCGCTGGCTCTCGCCGCCCGAGAGGGTGCCCGACGTGCGGTCGAGGTGGAGATAGTCGAGCCCGACATTGTGGAGGAAGCCGAGGCGCGCGTTGATCTCCTTGAGGATGACGTGCGCGATCTCGCGCTGGGTGGGGTTGAGCTTGTCCTCGAGGCTGCCGAACCAGGCGTAGGCGTCGGCGACGCTGCGGCGGGTGGACATGGAGATGTCCTCGCCGGCGATCTTCACGGCCAGCGGTTCGGGCTTGAGGCGGGCGCCGTGGCAGACCTCGCACGGGCGGGACGACTGGTAGCGGCGACAGCTCCTCGCGCATCCACGCGGACTCGGTCTGCAGCATGCGGCGGTTGAGGTTGCCGATGACGCCTTCGAACGGCTTCTTCACCTCGTAGGACTTGCGGCCGTCGACGAAGCGGAGGGTGACGGGGCGGCCCTTGGTGCCGTGGAGGACGACGTCCTGCGCCTCCTCGGGAAGCTCGCCCCAGGGCGTTTCGAGGTCGAAGTCGTAGGCGCGGGCGAGCGAGCTCAGCACCTGCATGTAATAAGGCGAGGGCGGGTTGGACTTGGCCCAGGGCACGACGGCGCCCTTCTTGATCGACAGCGCGTGGTTGGGGACGACGAGGTCCTCGTCGAACACCAGCTTCTCGCCGAGGCCGTCGCAGGCGGGGCAGGCGCCCTGCGGCGCGTTGAAGCTGAACAGGCGCGGCTCGATCTCGGCGATGGTGAAGCCGCTGACGGGGCAGGCGAACTTCTCGGAAAAGACGATGCGGCCGGGGGCGCCGTAGTCGAGCTTCATGCCCGACTGCTGTTCGCTCTCCGCCGGCGGATCGGCGGGGTCGAGATAGGCGAGGCCTTCGGCGAGCTTCAGCGCGGTCTCGAAGCTGTCGGCGAGGCGCGGCTCGATGCCTTCGCGGACGACGATGCGGTCGACGACGACCTCGATGTCGTGCTTGTACTTCTTGTCGAGCGCGGGCGCGTCCTCGATCTCGTAGAACTCGCCGTCGATGCGGACGCGGGTGAAGCCCGCCTTCTGCCACTCGGCGAGCTCCTTGCGGTACTCGCCCTTGCGGCCGCGAACGACCGGCGCGAGCAGGAAGTGGCGGCTGCCGTCGGGCAGGCGACATCACGCGGTCGACCATCTGGCTGACCTGCTGCGCCTCGATCGGAAGGCCGGTCGCGGGCGAGTAGGGGATGCCGACGCGCGCCCAGAGCAGGCGCATGTAGTCGTAGATCTCGGTGACCGTCGCGACGGTCGAGCGCGGGTTGCGCGAGGTCGTCTTCTGCTCGATCGAGATGGCGGGCGAGAGGCCGTCGATATGCTCGACGTCCGGCTTCTGCATCATCTCGAGGAACTGGCGGGCGTAGGCGCTAGAGGCTCTCGACGTAGCGGCGCTGGCCCTCGGCATAGATGGTGTCGAAGGCGAGCGACGACTTGCCCGAGCCGGACAGGCCGGTGATGACCGTCAGGCTCTCGCGCGGGATATCCACGTCGACGCCCTTGAGATTGTGTTCGCGTGCGCCGCGGACGGAAATGTGAGTCAGCATCGGGCCGTTTTCGTTCCGTTTATGTTCTGATTGTAGCGAGCCACGGCTGATGGTCAACGCGGCTTGACCCATGTGGGTTCTCGCCGCCGATTCCGCAACTCATCGACACCAGCGGCACGCTCGTCGATGGCGGGTGGATGGACTACCCTCAGGGGCACTAGCTAAGCCTCTGAACTTGAATCGTTTTTCGGGGGTTTTCATGCGCGTTCGTCAGCGCCGCGGTTTCCGCCGCGCTTCTTGCTCGCCGGCACCGCCATCGCGGTTCCGGCCAGTCGCTCAGCAGGCGCCAGGCGACCGTTGCCGCATCCGTCAGCGAGCCGAAGGCGCTTCATTTCGGCAGCTGGGGCGTCGACCTCAACGCTCGCGACATGAGTCGGTGAAGCCGGGCGACGATTTCGACACCTATGCCAATGGCGGGTGGAAGGCGAAGACGGAGATCCCGGCCGACCAGGCGCTCGGCGGGCGTCGGCTATGACGTCTACAACCTGACGCAGGACCAGCTCCGCGCGTTCGTTGTCGAAGGCTTCCGCCGACAGCCAGATCGGCGCGCTCTACCAAAGCTTCATGGACGAGGCGCGGGTCGAGCAGCTGGACGCGAAGCCGCTGATGGCCGACCTCGCCAAGATCGATGCGATCAGCGAGCCATGACGAGATGACCCGGTTCATGGGCGTCGACGCAGGGCCGATTCGGCATCTCGATCGTCGGCGGCCAGCCCTATGCCGACCCTGATACGCCGACGATGAACTCGCTGTGGTTCGGATCGGGCGGGCTCGGCCTGCCGGACCGCGACTATTACCTGACCGACAGCTTCAAGCCGCAGCGCGACGCTTATCGCGCCTACATCGCGCGGACGCTCGAAGACTGTCGGCGTCGCGAACTCCGGAAGCGGCCGCCGACAAGATCATGGCGTTCGAGACGGAGATCGCGAAGGCGACCTGGCCGGTGGCCGACCGCCGCGACTTCTCGAAGATCAACAATCCGATGTCGATGGCGGAGCTGAATGCCTACGCGCCGGGTGTCAATTGGCAGGCGTGGTTCGACGGCGCGGGCATCCCCGCGCAGAAGCGCATCATCGTCAACGAGAATACGACGATCCGGGATCTCGCGAAGCTCTATGCGGCGACGCCGCTCGACACGCTGAAGCTGTGGGAGAAGTTCCACGTCACCCACCAGGCGTCGCCCTATTTGTCGAAGCGTTTCGTCGACAGCCGCTTCAACTTCACGAAGACGCTATCGGGCGTCACCGAGATCCGCCCGCGCTGGAAGCGCGGCCTGACTTTGGTGGACGGCAGCCTCGGCGAGCTGGTCGGCCAGACCTATGTAGACAAATATTTTCCGGCCACGTCGAAGGCGAAGATGGAGGACCTCGTCAGCCAACCTGAAGCTGGCGATGGCCGACCGCATCAAGAACAACAGCTGGATGGAGACGGCAACCAAGGGCGCCGCGCTCGAGAAGCTGTCGCGCATGGATGTGATGGTCGGCTACCCGGACAAGTGGCGCGACTATTCGAAGCTGTCGATCAAGGCCGACGATCTGTACGGCAACGTCCAGCGGAGCGGCGCTTTCGAATATCAATATTCGCTGTCCGACCTCGGCCAAACCGGTCGATCGGAAGAAGTGGGGCATGACGCCGCAGACGGTGAATGCCTACAACGGCGGGCTGGAGAACAAGATCGTCTTTCCGGCGGGCATTCTTCAGGCGCCCTTACTTCGATCCGAACGCTGACGCGGCGGTGAACTATGGCGCGATCGGCTCGGTCATCGGGCACGAGATCACGCACGGCTTCGACGACCAGGGCCGCAAGATCGATGCAAGCGGCGCGCTGAAGGACTGGTGGACCCCGGCCGATGCGAAGCGTTTCGACGCGGCGGCCGAGGCCTTCGGCGCGCAATATGCGACGTATGAGGCGGCGCCGGGCGCCTTCATCAATCCAAAGCTGACGATGGGCGAGAACATCGCCGATCTGGCCGGCCTGCAGGTTGCGTACGACGCCTATCATCGGTCGCTCGGCGGCAAGGAAGCGCCGGTGATCGACGGCCTGACGGGCGATCAGCGCTTCTTCCTGGCCTTCGCGCAAGGCTGGCGCAGCAAGGAGCGCGACGATGCCATCAAGTCGCAAGTCGCCTCCGACCCGCACAGCCCGTCGCGATTCCGCGTGATCGGCCCGGTCCGCAACCTCGACACCTGGTACGCCGCGTTCGGCATCACGCCGGATTCGAAATTCTACATCGCACCGGAGAAGCGCGTCCGCATCTGGTAACTCGGCGTCCGCTCGTCCGGACCGTTGAGGGAAGTGCGCGGTCGAGCATCGTCGGCCGCGCATTTTTTATGTCTGCTTTCGGGTGGAAAGCGGACGCAGCGTAGCCGGCGTCTTTTGTGTGCCAATCGGCGAGCGAGAGCGAGAATGTTACCGGCTTGGACCTGCTTTTTGAGTGAGACCTGCCCTCCGAGCTTTCCCCTTCAGCCCGCCGGAATTCGTGGCGGGGTAGCCGGGCACTAGGTAATTCCCCTGATGGGACGAACTTAAGCCCTTTCCTAGCATGGATGTAGACACAGCATTTCTTCGAACGCGGTTCGGGTGCAGTGGCGGAGAACATCGCGATGGCATCTGACGGCGAGGAAGCGACTGCTAAGCTTCCATATAACATCCTGTTCATTTTGACTGATCAGGAGCGGCACTTCCGACCTGGAGAGTTGCCTGCCGAATATGAACTGCCCGCGCACGACCGGCTGAGAAGAGCCGGCACCTATTTCGTCAATCACCGAATTGCTTCGTGCGTCTGCACTTCGTCGCGCTCGGTCATCTACACGGGCCAGCACATCCAGAAGACGAAGATGTTCGACAATACGAATTTCCCTTGGATCCAAAGCCTCGACCCGGACATGCCCACGGTCGGCGACCTGCTTCGGGAGGCAGGATATTACACTGCCTACAAGGGCAAGTGGCACATGACGAAGGAGTTCGAGGAGGTGAACGACCTCGGCTCCCCAACCAAGATTTTCACCGCCGAGATGGAGGCCTACGGCTTCTCCGATTATTTCGGCATCGGGGACATCATCGCTCACACCCAGGGCGGCTACATTCACGACGGGATCACCGCCGCCATGGCGGGTAGCTGGATGCGCGGCAAGGGACGCACTCTCGGCGCCGAAGGCAAGCCATGGTTCCTGGCGGTCAACCTGGTCAATCCGCACGATGTGATGTTCTTCGACACCGATGCGCCGGGCGCCCCGATGAAACCGATGCCGGGCCTAGCACCAATGGCCCGCGACCCAGACGATCCCCTGTACGCACGGCAATGGGAATTTGAGCTGCCGCTGACTAACCGGCAATCGCGCGGCGAGCCGGGACGGCCTCCGGCGCATGCGGACTATATGAAGTCGCACGACGCGCTGGTTGGACCGATTGCCGACGAGGAGGCGCGCTGGCGCCGCCGTCACAACAACTATCTCAACTGCCTTCGCGACGCGGACCGCAACATCGCCACGCTCCTGGCGGAGCTGGATGCGTCCGGCCAGGCGGAGAATACCATCATCGTCCTGACCGCCGACCACGGCGACCTTGACGGCGCGCACAACCTTCACGCGAAGGGCGGTACCGCGTATCGAGAGCAGAACAACGTCCCGCTCATCATCGTTCATCCCGATCTGGCAGGCGGCCGAGAATGCCGAGCGGTCACCTCCCACGTCGACCTTGTTCCGACGCTCGTCGCGATGACGGGGGTCGCGCCGGAGAAAAGGGCCGCCATCAGCAAGGGCCTACCGGGCAACGATCTTTCGGCGGTTCTTGCTTCACCCGAAACCGCCGGGCTCAACGATGTCCGGGAGGCCGCGCTCTATAACTTCAACATGCTTGCCTATGTCGACGGCGATTTCGCCTTTCGCGCGCTTGATTTCGTACACAAGGGCGGCAAGGGCACCGAGCTCAAGCAAGCCGGCATTCTTCCTGATCTAAGAAAGCGCGGCGCGATCCGGTCGGTTTTCGACGGTCGCTATATGTACGCCCGTTACTTCTCACCAATGCAGCACAATCGTCCGGAAACGCTGGAGCAAATTCGCGGGCTCAATGATATTGAACTCTACGATCTTGAGATGGACCCGCTTGAGCAGGAAAACCTTGCTGTTGACGCTCGGGGGGACAACGAGCTTGTGCTAGCCATGAACGAGAAAATGAACCGCTTGATCGATCACGAGGTCGGCCAAGATCCAGGCGACATGATGCCCGCAGGTATTGAAGGCGGGTGGGAGGTTTCGGCTGAGACGATGAAGGGCTTCTAAGAGAGATTATCTCTTTCGGTGGCCGGTTTGTTCGAAAGCAGACACTAGGTCAGATCGAAATCCGCGACCTCTTCATAATGCGCTCCGTGGCGTGAGAGCTTGCTTTCGAACAGGATGAAGCGGTCGACGGCGAACGGCTCCGAATGAAGGTCGCTGTTCCGCCGGAGGAAGGCTTCGACGGCTTCGGCGTTTCGGCGGTTCCACCTGGCCAGCGTGATGTGCGGTGTGAATGCGCGCTTTTCGGGCTCCAGACCGGCCTGCTGCAGGGCACGTTCGACCTTTGCGGCGAGGGCGGCGACCGGCTCCTTCGGCGCAATACCAGCCCACAAGGCGCCGCCGTTCCGCCTTTCGAACTTGCCGACGCCGTTCAGCCGAAGCTCGAACGCCGGCGAGCGGAGACGATCGAGGCTGGCCGCTATGTCGTTCGCCACGGGCCTTTCGACCTCTCCGATGAAGCGCAGGGTCAGATGAAGCTGTTCGTCGCCGACCCAGCGCAGCGCAGGGCTGTCGTCCATGGCATCGATCAGCAGGTCGCGAATATCCTCCGGAGGGCGGATGGCCAGAAAAAGCCGGTGCATGAGGCCGAAATAGGTGCTGACCGCGAACCTTGCACGGGCATCCGCCAGAGCCAATTGTTGGTTAACAATTGTTCAGCTTCGGGCCCATGTCCGGTTTCGCTTGAAACGCCCTCTACAATTCACGATATTCAGGTCCATCGGGAGCACGGGCCCTTAGCCCGTCCGTAAGGAGATAGAATGCAGAACCAGTTTGACCCGCGCACGACGACCGGCGTGAATGCTGCCGCTTCGGTTGGCGTTCCGCGTGCCGCCCGCGATGCGGGCCTCCGGTCCTACATGCTTTCAGTTTACAACTACATGGCATCGGGCGTGCTGCTGACCGGCATCGTCGCCCTGCTGTTCGCCAATTCGGGCCTCGCGGAGCAGGTCCTTTCGACGCCGCTGCGCTGGGTGATCATGTTCGCCCCGCTCGCGTTCGTGATGGTGATGAGCTTCGGTATCAACCGGATCTCCACCGGCACGCTGCAGCTTCTGTTCTGGGGATTTGCGACGGTCATGGGCCTGTCCATGTCGTCCATCTTCCTGGTCTTCACCGGCACGTCGATCGCGCAGACGTTCTTCGCGGTTTCGGTCGGTTTCCTTGGTCTTAGCCTCTACGGCTACACGACGAAGCGTGACCTCAGCGGCTTCGGCACGTTCCTGATCATGGGCGTGGTTGGCCTGTTGGTGGCCATGCTGCTGAACCTTTGGCTGCAGTCGCCGGCGATGATGTACGCCATCAGCGCAATCGGCGTTCTGCTGTTCGCTGGCCTGACCGCCTACGACACGCAGAAGATCAAGAGCACCTATGCCTACGTCGCTGGCACAGACATGATGGGCAAGGCCGTGATCATGGGCGCGCTCAACCTGTACCTCGACTTCGTCAACATGTTCACCTTCCTGCTCAACTTCATGGGCAGCCGCGAATAGTCGGTTCGAAGGCAATGTGATTGGAAGGGCCGGCGGGAAACTGCCGGCCCTTTTTCTATGTGCGCGACTGGCGCCAGTCGGCCGGTTCAAGCGCGAGGTAGATGCTGTCGTACCATTGGCCGCCGATCTCCCAGGTACGCTCTGCCCGGTGCGTCTCCCGGAAGTTCAGCTTCCTGAGCAATGCGAGCGAGCCCTCGTTCCGAGGATCGACGTCCGCCGCGATCCTTGTCGAGACCGTGCACGTCGAAGGCGCGATCGATCACGAAAGTCAGGGCTTCACGCGCATAGCCGCGGCCCCAATGGTCCGGATGAAGAATGTAGCCGATGTCGGGGAAGCGATAGACGCCCGCCTTGCCAATGAGCTGGCCGTCGCACTCGATGATGAAGTCCTCGCCCTCGCCGGGCTCGATCGCGATCATCGACGACAGCCAGTCGCGCGTGGCCTGAAGATCGCCGTGCGGCAGCGACGACCAATAGGCCATCGCGCGCGGATCGCTGAGGATCGCGTGCAGCGGCTCGAGGTCGTCCGCTCTCGCCTGTCTCAACACCAGCCGTTCAGTGCGGAACTCCATGGCTCCGCCTAAACAGCATTATCGCGCGCTAGGCGAGATGCTGCCGGAAGAAGGCCAGGGTTCGCTTCCACGCCAGATCGGCCGCCGCCTTGTCGTAGCGCTCGGCCGACGTGTCGTTGTGGAAGGCGTGGTTCACCCCGTCGTAGAGGTAGAATTTCACGGTCTTGCCCGGCTTCGCGAAGCGCGGTGACCCAGGGGAAGCCGGTGCCGTTGACGCGGTCGTCGAGCCCGGCGAGCTGGATCGCCAGGGGCGCCTGAACCTTCGACGCCTCCGAAGGCGCCGGAGCAGGGCCATAGAAGGACACGCCGGCGTCGAGCTTGTCGCCTGCCGCGACAGCCAGGCGGTTCACGAAACCGCCACCCCAGCAGAACCCGACCGCGCCGACCTTGCCGCCGCGGCTGGACTGCGCCAGCTCATCCAGCATGGCGACCGCGTCGGACACGGACTTGTCCAGGCTGAGCTTGCCGATCGCCTCGCGCGCCGCGTCTTCGTTGGCGGGGGTGCCGCCGGACGGCGACAGGAAATCGACCGCAACGGCGCGGTAGCCCGCCACTGCCAAGCCGCCGGGCGACATCGCGGATATGGTCGTTGAGACCGCGGTTCTCGTGGATGACGAGGACCGTCGCTTTCAAGCGAGCGCGTCCGCGGCTCGGCGACATACGCCTTGTAGCCTCCGACCAGATCCTGGGTCCGGGTGGTCAGCCGCGCATCGTCGGCCGGAACGACCGCAGCGGCGGCCGGGGAAGCGGCGATTGCGCCGATCAGCGCCTCGGCTGCGGCAGCGCTTCCCGCCAGGGCCACCATCCGCGACATGAACACGCGGCGGTCGAGGCCCTCGTGCGTGAACCGATCGTAGAGCTCGATCGCGGCCTGCTTCAGTTTCTCGTCCATGTGCACTCCTACGCCGGCTGCGGTTGCGGCTGCGCAGCCTGTAATTGCGCCTGCGCCTCGTCGTCCAACTTCGCGGCGCGCTGCAAGGCCTCACGGCCGCGCAGACGATCGGCGTAGCGGGAGAAGCTCTCACGCTGCGGCAGTGTGCCGAACTGCGTTCCCCACATGATGGCCGACCCGACATAGACGTCCGCAGCCGTGAAGCGCTCACCGGCAGCATAATCCTGGTGAGTGAAATGCTCGTCGAGGACGGCGACGACGTGATCGAAGCTTCCGTAGCCGAACATCCTGCCCTGCTCCGTTGAAGGGTCCCATTTTGCATGATGGTTCGTGACCGCCTGCTCGACCGGTCCGGCGGCATAGAAGAGCCAGCGGTAGTAGTCCGCCTTCTCCTCGGGCTTCGGCCCAAGCCCGGCCTGCGGGAAGACGTCCGCCAGATAGGCGCAGATCGCCGCGACCTCAGTCACGACATGGCCGTCGTGCTTGATCGCCGGCACTTTTCCCATCGGATTGACGGCGAGATAGCGGGCGTCCTTCATCTGGTCATAGCCCACGATCTCCGTCTCGTAGGGCTCCCCGATTTCCTCCAGCATCCATCGAGCGATCCGTCCGCGCGATTGCGGATTCGTGTACAAAATGAGCTCGGCCATCGTGCTACCCCTCTCGTCGAGTTGCGACTCGCCATTAGTCGAAAACGGGCTGGTCAGACAGCCGTAGGGTCGGCCAGACGTTCGGGAAACAGGGGAGAGCGGAATGCGAATGTTGGCCTGTGCGATACTGCTGATGACCAGCACCGGCGCGATGTGCGCGCAGGCGGAACAGCCGCCTCAGCCGGTACCTTCCGGTCCGGTGCTGCTCATCGGTAACAAGGGCGAGGACAGTCTGAGCTTCGTCGACCTGACGAGCGGGCAGGAGCTTGGCCGGCAGCCGACGGGCAAGGCTCCGCATGAGATCGCCATTTCACCCGATGGGACGACGGCGGCGGTCGTGGCTTACGGCGACAAGACCGTCGATCTGTTCGACGTGGCCTCGCGAGCGAAGCTGAAGACCATCGACCTTGCGCCCAACAACGGCCCGCATGGCATCGTCTGGCTGAAGGACGGGCGGCTGGTCGTCACGACCGAACGCAGCAAGTCGCTCGCTATCGTCGATCCGGTTGCTGGAAAGGTGGTGGCGTCCATCCCGACGGATCAGGAGGCGACGCACATGGTCGCCGTCACCAGCGACGGCCGGATCGCTTACACTGCGAACATCCGCAGCGGCACCGTTTCGGTCGTCGACCTCAAGCAGGGCAGGAAGACGCGCGATATCGCGGTCGGCGGTGAGCCTGAAGGCATTGCATTGTCCAAGGAGGAGCAGGTGCTCTGGGTCGCCGATCTCAAGGGAGCACGCGTCCAGGCCTTCGACACCGAGAGCCTCGACAAGATCGGCGAAGTGGCGACGGGTCCCGTGCCCATCCGCGTTGCTGCCAGTCCGGACGGCCGTTGGATCGTAACGTCGAACGTGGGCGATGGGAGCCTTACGCTGATCGACGCGACGTCGCGCAAGAAGGTGCGGGACATTCCCATCACCGGCACGCAGGAAGCGGGGCAGGTGACGATCCTGTTCGGGCAGGATGGCAAACTCTACGCGGCGGAGACGGGACGCAATACGGTCGCCGAGATCGACCTTGCGACCGGGAAGGTTCTGCGTCGCCTGCCGGCCGGAACGAATGGCGACGGACTGGCGATCGCACCCGCCCGCAATTGATCAGTCGCCGACCGCGTCCTCCAGCATCTTCAGCATCGACTTGAGCGACCGAACACGAACGGGGCCGCGTCCGATCGCACCGAAATGCTCTTCGCGATGGACCGTCTCGCCGCCCCGGCGCGCGAGCGCGAAGTGGACGAGGCCCTCCTCGCAGTCCTCGCCAGCGGGACCTGCAAAGCCGGTCACTCCGACAGCGAAGTCGGCCTGCGATCGCTCCAATGCGCCCTCGGCCATTGCCCGCGCAACAATTTCCGAAACGGCATTGTTGTTGTCAAGCAAATCACGTGGAATGCCGAGCAATTCCGCCTTTGCTTCTTTCGTATAGGTCACGAAGCCGCGCTCGAATCCATGTCCGGCGCCTTCAATGTCCGTCAGCAGAGCCGCGAGCATTCCGCCCGTGCAACTCTCCGCCGTCGCAACCTTCAGGTCCTTGTCGCAAAGGCGGCGCATCAGCCGCTCGGCCTGCTCGTCCAGCTGATCCGGAAGAGCAGGCTCCAGCGTCTCGCTCAACCGCGTTCCCCGTTTGCCTCCGCCGGCTGAGCGACGGGGGCTGCGCCGCCGCGCTCACCAGCGGTCTGATCGCGAACGCCGCGGAATTCGCCGTCCTGAGACCAGTTCGGCCAATCGCTGGAGTTGGCGAGGTTGTAGCCGACGTTGTGCAGCAGCTGCCAATCCTGGACCATGCCGGTCAGGTCCCAATTGGGATCATATTCGTCGTCCGGCTGGTGGTAGCGCTTGGCGGTATATTCGTCCTGCAGCGCCTTGCCCCGGGCCTTGCCGCCCTGAAGCAAGTCGGTGCCCGGACGCCACGAGATTGCCGGAACACCCGTCTTCGCGAATGGGAAGTGGTCCGAACGGTAGAAGCTGCCCGCCTCGACGCGCGGGTCGGGCGTGAACGTGCGGTTCTGGCGGCGGCCCTCCGCAATCAGCATGTCGAGCAGTCCGAGCTTCGCCAGTCCCGAGATGCTGAAGTCCCGTGCAGGACCGTAGATCGCGCCGCCGTCCGTGTTGAGAACGCCGGCGGTCTTGCCGAGCGGGTAGAGCGGGTTCGACGCATAATATTCCGAACCGAGAAGACCCTTCTCCTCGGCGGCAACGGCGAGGAAGACGACGCTGCGGTCGGTGCGCGGCTTCCTGGCGAAGGCTCGTGCCTGCTCGATCAGGTGTGCGGTGCCCGTCGCGTTGTCGAGCGCGCCATTATAGATCCGGTCGCCGTTCGCGTCGGGCAGACCGATGCCGAGATGGTCGTGATGCGCCGTGTAGATGACCGTCTCGTCCGGGCGCGTCTTGCCGGGCAGGATGCCGACCACGTTGTAGGACGTGATCACTTCCGTCTTCGCATTCAGCGTCGTGCTGAGCGTCGACTTCAGCTCGACCGGACGGAAGTCGCGCTTCTTGGCGGCCGCCTTGGCCTGCTCGAACGTCATCCCCGCGCCTTGGAAGAGCTTCGCCGCAAGGTCGCGCTGAACCCAACCCTCGACCGCGGTGTGCTCGGACGCCGGGTTCTGGCGGACGATGTCGAACATGGTGTTGGTGTTCGAATTCTTGACCGTCGCCCAGCCGTAGGACGCCGGCTCGGATTCGTGAATGACGAGCACGCCCGCGGCACCGCGCCGCGCGCCTTCCTCATATTTGTAGGTCCAGCGGCCGTAGTAGGTCATCGCCTTGCCGCCGAAATCGCCCTCGCCGCCTTCGAAGTCGGGATCGTTGACGAACACGACGATGACCTTGCCGCGAACGTCGACGTCCTTGAAATCGTCCCACTGACGCTCCGGGGCAGCGACCCCGTATCCGGCAAAGACCAGAGGTACGTTGTCGAGCCGAACCTGGGTCTGCCCATTCATCGGCGAGCGGATCGCAATCTCCTCGCCTTGCGACAGCCGCATGCCGCCTGCAGGTGTCTGCATGGTGATGATCGGGCTGCCGGTGATGTCCGACTTCAGCAGGGGGACGCGCTGGGTCCAGGTCCGCTGGCCATTGACTGTCTCGCCACCCGGCTGGAGGCCAGCCGCCTGGAACTGCTGGGACAGATATTGGACGGTCTTGGTTTCGCCCGACGTCGCCGGCCCGCGGCCTTCGAAATTGTCGTCTGACAGGGTGCGAATGTGCTCCTTCAGCCGGGCCTGGTCGAAGGTCGCCTGCTGGGCGACGGCTGCTGCCGGCAGCATCACGGCTGCGGCAAGGAAAAGCGATTTACGGATCACGCGAGCACTCCCTGGGGCTGATGAGTTGAGACGACCCATTGCCTCCTAGGTTCCGCCAGGGGAAGGGGTCACCGCTTCCGATATTTGTCGAACCAGGCGATGATCGCGCTTGCCTTGGCCGCCGACTGGCTGGGCCGGGCGGTGATGCCGTGCCCGACGCCCGGAACCTTGATGTAGGCCGTCGGGATCTTCCGAAGCTGTAGCGCTGCATAATATTGCTCGGCCTCGGCTGGAGGCGTGCGGAAGTCGTCGCTTCCGACAACCACCAGCGTCGGCGTCTTCACATTGCCGACGAGGCTCAGCGGCGATCGCGCCCAATAGGCCTGCGGGTCTTCCCACGGCATTTTCCCGAACCAGTAGGGGCCGAAGTAGGCCGGCCCGTCGGCATTCAAGCGCCTGGCTGACCATGTTGATCACCGGCTTCTGAACCGCAGCCGCGCGGAAGCGGTCGGTCTTGCCGATCGCCCAGGCGGTGAGCACGCCGCCGCCGGAGCCGCCGGTGATGAACAGGTTTGCGGGATCGGCAACGCCGGACGCGACGGCTGCATCGACCGCGGCCATCAGATCGTCGTGGTCCTTGCCGGGATAGGCGAGCTGGATCTGGTCGGTGAAGCTCTGCCCATAGCTCGTCGAGCCACGCGGGTTGGCGAAGAGGACGGCATAACCGGCTGCCGCGTAGAGCTGGTAGTCGGTCGAGAAATAGGGTCCGTAGGCAGTCGCCGGACCGCCATGAATCTCGAGGATCACCGGTACCTTCTGCCCTTCGACATAGCCCGGCGGGGTGAGCAGCCAGGTCGGCACGCGCAGTCCGTCGGGCGCGGTGACTGAAAGTTCGCGCACCTCGCCAAGGCGCTTGGACGCGAGCTGGGCATTCAGGTCGGTCAGCGTCCGCGTCTTGCCGCCGCTCAGGACGGCCAGCTCGGCGGGCCGGTGGACGTTGCCGGTCGTGAAGGCGATGGTGCCGTTCCGGGCAAGGCTGAAATCGCCGCCGGAATAGGGGCGGTCGAGGCCGGCGCCGGCAAGGCTGTCGGTCAGAGGCTGGACGCGCCCATCGAGCGACAGGCGGGCGAGCATGCCCTTGGCCTCGCTGTCATATTTGATGACCAGGGAGCGGCTGTCCGACGCCCATTCGGCGGAGTCGATGCTGCGGTCCAGCGATCCGGTCAGCACGCGTGGTGCGCCGCCATTGATGTCCATGACGTAGAGCTGCGTGTTGTTGAACGCGCCGCCATTGTCGTCGAATCCGAAGTAGGCGATGCGGCGGCCGTCGGGCGAGACCATCGGCGCGATGTCGGGCCCGTTGCGGGTGGTGAGCGCACGCACTGCGCCGCCAGCGAGGTCCACCGCGTAAATGTCGGCCTCCAGCGCGTCCCGCTCCCAATCGGCATTGCGATTGCCGCTGAACAGCAATGTGCGCGCATCGGGCGTGAAGCTGATCGGCCCATTGTGGTTGAACGCGCCGAACGTGAGTTGCCGCGGCGCGCCGCCCGTCGAGTTCACCACGAAGACCTGCGAATAGCCCGGCTTGATGTAGCCGAGGCCGTCGGCGCGATAATTGACCTTGTCGATGATCTCGAGCGGTGCAGCCCATTGCGCGCCTTCCGGTTTCGCCGGAGCCGCGCCGAGCTTCGGGGCTTCGTCCGGCACGATCATGTCGTAGGCGATGCTGCGGCCATCCGGCGACCATTCGAGCGAGTTCGGGCTGTTCGGCAGGCCGGTCACACGAGCCGCCTCGCCCGACGCCATCCAGCGGACGTAGAGCTGGCTCGACCCTTCCGCCGTCGAGAAATAGGCGAGGCGCGTTCCGTCCGGAGACCAGCGCGGGCTGAAGTGATGGCCGGTCCCGGCCACCAGGGGCTGCTGCTTGCCCGTCGCGACGTCGACCAGCCAGATGGTCGAACGCGCCCGATCGGTCATGATGTCGGCGGACTGGCGAACATAGGCGATCGAGCGGCCGTCGGGGCTGATCTGCGGATCCGTGGCGACCGACAGGTCGAACAGGTCGCGGCCGGTGAAGGCGGAGTTCGGACCCTCGGCCGGCGCCGCCAGGGCCGGAGCACAAAGGCCGGTCGCGGCGAGAAGGAGCGCCAAGGGCGCAAGCGGACGTGAGATCATCGGAAACTTCCCCTCGAATTCGTGAAGGGAGCATTCAACAGCAAGCGCGTTCCCGCAAGCGTCTTCCCGTCGCCCGGCGCCTGAATGTTCGACGAACGAACAACCGTGCCGCGACAGCTGTGAAGTGGTAAGGCATCCGCATTTGCAACGCGGTGGCGAACGAGCCGAGCGTACCCGGTGCCGTCCGACCCAAGGTTACGAAAGGCACGTCCATGGCGAAGATTCTCTGCGTCCTCTACGCCGACCCGGCCGAAGGATATCCGAAGAGCTATCCTCGCGACGATCTGCCGCACGTCGAGAAATATCCCGACGGTCAGTCGCTGCCTACGCCGCGGGCGATCGACTTCCAGCCTGGACAGCTGCTCGGAAGCGTGTCGGGCGAGCTAGGGCTCCGGCCGTTCCTGGAAGCGGCTGGACACCAACTCGTCGTGACGTCGGACAAGGACGGGCCGGACAGCATTTTCGAGCGCGAGCTCGTGGACGCCGACGTGGTGATTTCCCAGCCGTTCTGGCCTGGATATCTGACGGAAGAGCGCATCGCCAAGGCGAAGAACCTCAAGCTTGCGATCACCGCCGGTATCGGCTCCGACCACGTCGACCTGCAGGCCGCGATCGACCGGGGAATCACGGTGGCCGAGGTGACCTACTGCAACTCGATCAGCGTTGCGGAACATGTGGTCATGATGATCCTCGGGCTGGCGAGAAACTATCTGCCTTCATGGGAGGTGGTGAAAGCCGGCGGGTGGGACATCGCGGACTGCGCTTCCCGGTCCTACGACATCGAGGGCATGCAGTCGGGACTGTCGCAGCCGGGCGGATCGGCTCGGCCGTGCTGCGACGCTTGAAGCCGTTCGATGTCCACCTGCATTACACCGACCGCCATCGCCTCCCCGAAGAGGTTGAGCGCGAGCTTGGCGTGACCTTCCATGAATCCGCGGCGGACATGGTGCCGCACTGCGACGTCGTGACGATCAACGCGCCGCTCCATCCGGAAACGGAGAATCTCTTCGACGCGGCGATGATCGCGCGGATGAAGCGCGGCGCCTACCTTGTGAACACGGCGCGCGGGAAGATCGTCAATCGGGAGGCCGTGGTGGCGGCGCTCGAAAGCGGGCACCTCGCCGGCTATGCGGGCGACGTCTGGTTCCCGCAGCCGGCACCGGGCGACCACCCGTGGCGCACCATGCCGCATCAGGGAATGACCCCGCACATTTCCGGCACGACCTTGTCGGCGCAGGCGCGCTACGCCGCCGGCACTCGCGAGATATTGGAATGCTTTTTCGAAGGCCGGCCGATCCGCGACGAATATCTGATCGTCCAGGGCGGACACCTCGCCGGTGCCGGGGCGCACAGCTACAGCGAAGGCGACGCCACCCGCGGATCGGAAGAGGCGGCTCGGTTCAGCGCGCAGATGCCGCCCATCCCGGCGCAATAAAAAAGGGCCGGGAGTGCGTCCCGGCCCTTGAGAGTTGGAGTTCGAAGTTACTCGGCGGCCGGCGCGCCTTTCGGCTTGGCAGTCGACTTGGCCTTGCCCTTTGCCTTGATCGGTTTCGGAGCCGCGGGTGTGATCTCGAAAGATGGCGCATTGTCCTTGATGCGGACCTGTACCTCGCCGCCGTTGACCAACTTGCCGAACAGCAGCTCTTCCGCGAGCGGCTGCTTGATCTTCTCCTGGACCAGCCGGGCCATCGGACGCGCGCCGTACAGCTTGTCGTAGCCGCGGTCGGTCAGCCACTTGCGGGATTCGTCATCCAGCTCGATGTGGACGTTCCGGTCGGCCAGCTGGAGTTCCAGCTGGAGGATGAACTTGTCGACGACCCGGGCGACGACCGCCGGCGGCAGGTAGGCGAACGGAACGATCGCATCCAGCCGGTTGCGGAATTCCGGCGTGAACATCTTCTTCACCGCATCTTCCTGCGCGTCTTCACGCGTGGCCGCACCGAAGCCGATGCTCTCGCGCGCCATGTCGGCCGCGCCGGCATTGGTGGTCATGACCAGGATGACGTTCCGGAAATCGACCGTCTTGCCGTGGTGGTCGGTCAGCTTCCCGTTATCCATCACCTGCAGCAGGATGTTGAACAGGTCGGGGTGCGCCTTCTCGATCTCGTCGAGCAGGAGCACGCTGTGCGGATGCTGGTCGACCGCGTCGGTCAGCAGGCCGCCCTGGTCGTAGCCGACATAGCCCGGAGGCGCGCCGATGAGGCGGCTGACCGAGTGCCGCTCCATATATTCCGACATGTCGAAGCGCTGGAGCGGAATGCCCATGACCGACGCCAGCTGGCGAGCGACCTCGGTCTTGCCGACACCGGTCGGGCCCGAGAAGAGGTAGTTGCCGATCGGCTTGTCGGGCTCGCGAAGGCCGGCGCGCGACAGCTTGATCGCCGACGCCAGCTTCTCGATCGCCATGTCCTGGCCGAACACCACGCGCTTCAGGTCCGCCTCGAGGTTCTCGAGAACGCGCTTGTCGTCGGTCGAGACCGACTTCGGCGGAATGCGCGCCATGGTCGCGACCACGGCCTCGATCTCCTTGGTCGTGATCACCTTCTTCCGGCGCGACGGCGGAACGAGCATCTGCATCGCGCCGACCTCGTCGATCACGTCGATCGCCTTGTCCGGCAGCTTGCGGTCGTGGATGTACCGCGCGCTGAGCTCCACCGCCGACTTGATGGCGTCGGGCGTGTAGCGGACCTTGTGGTGCCCCTCGAACGAGGAGCGCAGGCCCGCGATGATCTTGATCGTGTCCTCGATCGTCGGCTCGTTCACATCGATCTTCTGGAAGCGCCGGAGCAGGGCCCGGTCCTTCTCGAAGTGATTGCGGAACTCCTTGTAGGTCGTCGAGCCGATGCAGCGGATCGTGCCCGAGGACAGAGCCGGCTTCAGCAGGTTCGAAGCGTCCATCGCGCCGCCGCTGGTCGCGCCCGCGCCGATCACGGTGTGGATCTCGTCGATGAACAGGATCGCATCCGGCAGCTTCTCCAGCTCCGAAACCACGCTCTTCAGGCGCTCCTCGAAGTCGCCGCGATACCGCGTGCCGGCCAGCAGCGCGCCCATGTCGAGCGAATAGATCGTCGCCGGCTTGAGCACGTCGGGCACGTCGCCCTCGATGATCTTGCGGGCGAGGCCCTCGGCGATGGCCGTCTTACCGACGCCGGGCTCGCCGACGTACAGCGGGTTGTTCTTCGACCGGCGGCACAGGATCTGCACCGTCCGCTCGACCTCCGGCATGCGGCCGATCAGGGGATCGACCTTGCCGTGGCGCGCCTTCTCGTTGAGGTCGACCGTGAACTGCTTGAGGGCGCTTTCCTTCTTGCCCTCTTTCTCGCTCGTCTTTTCCTCGGTTCCGGTGACTTCGCGGGTCTCGGCGGGCGTCTCGCCCTTGCCGACTCCGTGACTGATGTAGGTCACCGCATCGAGGCGGCTCATGTCCTGCTGCTGCAGGAAATAGACGGCGTAGCTCTCGCGTTCGGAGAAGAGCGCAACGAGCACGTTCGCGCCCGTGACTTCGTCGCGGCCCGACGACTGGACGTGCAGGATCGCCCGCTGGACGACGCGCTGGAAGCCGCTCGTCGGAGTCGGGTCGGTGCCGCTGTCGGCGACCAGGGCGCCAAGCTCATTGTCGAGATAATGCTTCACGCTTGCGCGAAGCTCGTCCCGGCTGACGCCGCAGGCCGTCATGACCTTGGACGCATGCTCGTCGTCGATCAGCGCAATCAGAAGATGTTCGAGGGTCGCGTACTCGTGCCGGCGCCGGCTGGCTTCGGCCAGGGCGTTGTGCAGGGTCTGTTCGAGTTCGCGAGCGAAACTGGGCATTTAGGCTATACTCCTGCCCGGTCCCCGGAATGGGCCGGGCTCAACTAGAATGTCATACGCTCCAAACGCGCAATCAAGGGGCGTGGAGCCGCTTATCCCCAGATTATCACCGCCGAAGCTTGTCCGGGGCTGAACGACCCCGCCGAGCATCACTTTTTGAAAAGCTCGTCGGCGGCGGATCGATGCGCCTGTGCACGGTTCATGTGAGCTTCCACGCGGGCGATCTCGGCCTTCAGCGCCTCGATGCGGGCGTGGAGTTCGTCGATGGAGATGGGGTCCAGGTCCTGTTTTGCAAGCTCCGTCAGCGGGTCGCCCGGCTTGCTCGGGAAGAGATCCTCGAGGTCCATTGCTGAATCGTTGACCTCTCGGGCGCTGCTGTCAATAAGCGCCGCGCATGCCCAGCGCCGTGCCCGCTTCGATGAAGGCGATCGTCGCCCCCCAGCCCGACGGTGCTGAGGAACTGGCGCTGGTCGAACGCGCCTGTTCCCCGGGCCGGCCCCGGCGAAGTGCTGATCAAGGTCGCGGCGGCGGGCGTGAACCGGCCCGACATCCTCCAGCGGCGCGGCCTCTATCCGCCGCCGCCCGGCGCACCGGACATCCTCGGCCTCGAAGTGTCGGGCACGGTCGTCGAGGCAGGCGACGGCGCGGAGGATCTGCTGGGCAAGCAGGTGTGCGCGCTCGTGGCCGGCGGCGGCTATGCGGAATATTGCGTCGCGCCTGCCGGCACCTGCCTCAGAATCCCGGAAGTCCTGTCGCTGGTCGAAGCGGCGGCCATGCCGGAGACCCTGTTCACGGTGTGGGTGAACCTCTTCGAGCGCGGATATGCGGGCGAGGGGGAGACGGTCCTCGTCCATGGCGGCACCAGCGGCATCGGAACCATGGCCATCGCGCTTGGCGCTTTGTTCGATCTCAAGGTCATCGTGACTTGCGGCAGCGACGAGAAATGCGCGCGCGCCCTGGAACTCGGAGCGGCCGCGGCGATCAACTACCGCTCGCAGGACTTTGTCGAAGAGGTCAAGCGCATCACGGAAGGGCTTGGCGTCTCGGTCGTGCTCGACATGGTCGGCGGCGATTATCTTCCGCGCAATCTGGCTTCGCTGTCCGACGACGGTCGTCACGTCTCCATCGCCTTTCAGCGCGGCGCCAAGTCGGAGGTCCTGATCCCCGACATCATGCGCCGCCGGCTGACCCTGACCGGCTCGACGCTTCGCCCGCGCTCGGTCGAGTTCAAGACGATGGTCGCCGACGAGATCGTCCGGACCGTCTGGCCTTACGTCGAGGGCGGTCGGCTCAAGCCGGTCATCGATGCCGTCTTCCCTCTGGACCGTGCCGCGGAAGCGCATGCGCGGATGGAAGCGGGCGAACATGTTGGGAAAATCGTACTGGAGATCAGCTGAAGGGGGCGAGCAGCCATGGAACAGGCGATTCTTCACGAATATTCCGCGTCCGGAAATTGCTACAAGGTCAGGCTGACCGCAGCGCACGTCGGGGCTCCGCTGAAGCGGCGCGAGTACGACATCCTGAAGGGCGAGACGCGGACGCCCGAGTTCCTGGCCGAACGTGAACGCCAACGGCCGCATTCCCGTTCTTCAGATCGGCGATCGATTTATCCCGGAAAGCAATGCCGCCTGCTTCTACATCGCCGACGGGTCGCCGCTCGTGCCGTCGGACAGGTTCGACCGGGCCGACATGCTCCGCTGGATGTTCTTCGAGCAATATAATCACGAGCCGAACATCGCGACCCTTCGCTTCTGGCTCGCTTACGTCGGCCTCGAAGCGCTTTCCGGTCTTCAGCGCGAGCAGATCGCCCCGAAGCGCAAAGCCGGCAATGAGGCGCTGAAGCTGATGGACGAGCATCTGGCCGAGCGGGAATGGCTGGTCGGCGATTCCATCAGCCTCGCCGACCTTTGCCTGTTCGCCTACACGCACGTCGCGGACGAGGGCGGCTTCGACCTCGATCTCTATCCGGGCGTCATCGCGTGGATGGAGCGGATCATGCTTCATCCCAAGCATGTCGAGATGAATGCTTGAACGGCTTGCCCCGCAAGCGCTGCAAGCGTAAGTCGCTGCCAACGCCGGCCGCTCCGTGAGGGGCGGCCCTATTCGTTTTTAGAGACCGGAGAGACCCAGTGGTCCAGCCCCTTATGCCCCATGCGACCGCCGCCTGGCTGGTGGAGAATACGTCGCTTACCTTCGAGCAGATTGCCGAATTCTGCGGCCTGCACATCCTGGAAGTGCAGGCGATCGCCGACGACACGGCTGCGACCAAGCTGACCGGACGCGATCCGGTGCGGGCCGGCGAACTGACTTACGAGGAAATCGAGAAGGGTCAGGCGGACTCGAACTACCAGCTGCAGATGCACAAGGCTCCGGACCCGGTCCGCCGCACCAAGGGACCGCGCTACACGCCGGTGTCGAAGCGGCAGGACAAGCCGGACGGAATCGCCTGGATCATCAAGAATCACCCGGAAGTCACCGACGGCCAGATCAGCAAGCTGATCGGCACGACCCGCACGACCATCGCCGCAATCCGCGACCGTACGCACTGGAACATGGCGAACATCACGCCGAAGGACCCGGTGACGCTCGGCCTGACTAGCCAGCGCGAGCTCGATGCGGCGATCATCAAGGCGCAGAAGGCCGCCGGCGGCTCGGCTCCGACGGACGAAAGGTTCGAGAGCGACCGCGACGCGCTGATCGTTCAGCTTCGCGCCGAACGCGAACAGCACCATCGCGACGCGGAGGCAGCTCTTGCGGCGGCCGAGGCCGGCGAAACGGTCTCCGACGAAATCGTCCCGGGCATCCGCGACCCGTTCCGCCGCGATTGATCTGGCAGCTTAAGAGGGT
>CAWECW010000003.1:0-463009 GCA_963807815.1 uncultured Alphaproteobacteria bacterium
GGGTGGAGGCGACGGTAAAGTGCCGGATTAAGGATGCGGCTCGCGTAGTTAGTCGGCGACCCTCTTGAAGTAGAAGGTGCGGACGAAAGGCGCTCCGGTGCTGTCGACGTTGGCGGCCGACTCCGTCATTTCGTTGCCGTCCGAGGAGATCGAATAGACCCGCACGCCTGCCAAGACCTTGTCCTTTGCTTGGCTCATGACGAGGATGTTCGGAGCCGGCGACTTGAAAGCGGCGCTATCCCCTTCGGAATTATCGCCTTCACCGCGGGCCATTTGACCATCGCGGCGGTACTGGACGGCCATCTGGCGCACCTTGTCGTCGCCGCCAGTAATTTCGACGACCGTTCGCCATTGTTCCGACCCAACATCCTGGAAGGTGAACGTGACGCGCTTCGGCGGCGGACCGTAGGTGTCGGGCATCCTGGTCAGGTCTAGCTCCCACGTACCGAGGAACAGCGACTGCTGGGTGGCTGCGGAGGCGGGAGTGAGAGCCAGCGTTGCGAGGCAGGCCAACGCTAAGACGATTCCGAATGAAAATGTCCTCATCGCTAATGCTCCGAAGTTGCAGGTAGAATCCTCGCGTCCGCGCCGCGGTCAGGCTGTTTTCTCCACCGCTGAAGCATCCGGCAGATGGTCGTGCCACCATGCCAAGGCGAGCACTGCCAGCGTCTCGGTGATTAGTGCGGTGATCCCGAACAGGACGCCGTACCCGACAACGGCGATCATGCTTGTGACGAGGAGCAGTGTTGTCAGAGTTGCGGCGTTAAATCGCGCGACGGAAGAAACCCTCTGGCCAATCCCGTTCGAGCAGGAACCAGGCAAGAAGCAGCTGTCCGACACTTTGAAGAAGGATGGCCATTGTGAGTGCTGGCGCCAGCGACCATTCACCAACCAGCAACAGGGGTATCTGCTCACTGCGCCCTTCGATGAAACCCCAAACGCCAACGTTTCCAACCGCCAGATACGGATAGCCAAGTGACGCCTAGCCAGAGCCATACGGCGGCAAGGGGCACGATAAGGCCAATGGCGAGCAGATGGCTGGCCAAGTGAGACGACCCTCCGAGAATCTCAGCGTCTGGCGCCAGGACGCGAGTAGACAGCCCGCGGCGAAGGTCATCGGTCGACCGTCGTCGATTGCGGCGTCAAGCTCGGCCCGCATCGCCTGCGCCCAATCCGCGTGACGACGTTCCAAGCGTTCGAGCTGCCAGCGCGACGATCGTCCGAGCCAGCCGCGCCCTCATGCCGGAAGCCCCTCCGCACGGTGTGCCGGTTGGGGAGTTGAGCGGTCCGTGCAGATGCTGCTCCCTTGGCGGTCAACCTGTATGCGTGGCGGGCAGGCCGTCCGATCTGGGCGGGCTCAAACCATTGTGCCTCGACGAGACCCTGCTCGGTCATACGCATCAGGAGAGGATAGAGCGTGCCAGACATCAAGCCGGTGGCCTTCATCAGGTCGTAACCATGGCGCCATTGCTGACCGCTCGATGAAAGTTCGCCTAACAGCTTGAGCATCTGCTTCGAAGGCCGACGGATGCGAATCATGAGCATAATCCAACATATGTAGATTTAAGAGTCAACTTGCGTGCCGCCTCACAGCAGACATTGCTCCGGACGGCCGTTCCAGATTGCAAAATAAGGAAGCGGCTGACATGCCCAGCTCCTATGCAGGCGGTCATCAAACAGGTGTCGCAAGCCGGCATCATGACGGGGCTGGGCGGCTACCTTGAGCACGTCCGTCAGTGTGAACATTCGTGAACATTCGGCCATGAGCGACGCTGCCCTCCGCCGCTGGACCGCCTCCGACGGGGTTGAGCTTGCCTGGCATGAACTGGGCGAGGGCAGGCCGGTCATCCTGATGCATGGCCTCTTCTCGGACGCCCAGATGAACTGGATCAAGTTCGGCCATGCCGAGCGGATCGCGAGCGAGGGCTTCCGCGTGATCATGCCCGATCTCCGCGCGCACGGGGAAAGCGGCAAGCCGCACGATCCGGCGAACTATCCGCCCGACATCCTCGTCCGCGACCTGCAGGGAGCTGATCGCCCACCTCGGACTTCAGGAGTTCGATCTCGGAGGCTTTTCGCTGGGCGCGCGCACGACCATCGACGCTGTCAGTCATGGCGTCAGTCCGCGGCGCGCGATCCTGGCGGGGACGGGCGTCGACGTGCTCACGAACTGGGAGCGCCGCTGCCGCTTCTTCCTCGAGGCCATCGAACGGTTCGACGAGGCGCGGCGAGGGGATCCGCACTGGCTGTCGATCCAGTTCATGCGGACGATGAAGATCGACCTGGAGGCGGCCGCCTTGTTGCTCAAGGCGCTGGGCGATCACCCAAGTCCGGAGGAAGCGCTCGCCGCCTTCACCATGCCGACCCTGGTCGTCTGCGGGAGCGAGGATCATGACAATGGCTCGGCGAGCGAGTTCGCCGCGATGCTGCCGGACGCGCGTTACGAGGAGATACCGGGCACGCACATGAGCTCGGTCACCAAGCCGGAACTCGGCGAGGAAATTGCGCGTTTCCTAGCGGCTTGACGGACCGCTTGACGATGGTTCCAGTCGGGCCGGCGTTCGGAAATGGAGTTCCGAGGGGAGAGTCTAGTCCATGAAATTTGTTGCTTCCGTTTCGCTTGCCGCGCTCGCGCTGGCCGGATGTGCCACTTCCATCAGCCGACCGGCCACGCCTGTCGCCGGTTCCGACGGCAATCGCCGCGCCGCCGACTGCGCGCCGGCGCCTGCCGTATCCGCTGACTCCCGAGGGCGCGCGCCAGTTCATCGCCGAGGTCGAAAAGGAACTGTTCGACCTCAGCGTCATCGGCGGCCGCGCGCAGTGGGTGAACGCGACCTACATCAACGACGATACGGACGCGCTCGCTGCCTATTTCGGCACGATCGGCACCGAAAAGGGCGTGCGCTACGCCACGCTAGCTGCGCGCTATTCGCAGGTCCAGGGCCTCGATCCCGACACCGCGCGCAAGCTCAACATCCTGCGCGGCGCGCTTGTTCTTGCGGCACCGACGACCCCGGCGCGGCGGCCGAGCTCAACGACGATCACGACGCGGCTCCAGTCGACCTACGGCAAGGGTCGTGCGACGCATCAAGGGCAAGGTGATCACCGGCGACGACGCCGAGGCGCTGATGGGCGACCTCCGCAACCCGGCCGAGCTCAAGGAAATCTGGCAGACCTGGCACGAGAATGTCGGCCGCCCGATGCGCCAGGATTATACGCGCATGGTCGAGATCGCGAACCAGGGCGCCAAGGAGCTTGGCTATCGCCGACACCGGCGCGATGTGGCGGTCGAACTACGACATGTCGCCGGAAGAATTCTCGGCGATGTACGACCGGCTGTGGGCGGAGACGAAGCCGCTCTACGACCAGCTCCACTGCTACACGCGGACCAAGCTCAACCAGAAGTACGGCGATGCCGTGCAGCCCGCGACCGGCCCGATCCGTGCCGATCTGCTCGGCAACATGTGGGCGCAGGAATGGGGCAACATCTACGATGTCGTCGCGCCGCAAGGGTGCTGGCGACATCGGCTACGACATCTGACCGACCTGCTGGTGGCGAAGAAGAAGATCGCCGACCGAGATGGTTCGAGATCGGCGAGGGCTTCTACACCTCGCTCGGCTTCGCGCCGCTGCCGAAGACCTTCTGGCAGCGCTCGCAGTTCGTTCGCCCGCGGGACCGCGAAGTCATCTGCCACGCTTCGGCCTGGGACCTCGACAACAAGGACGACCTGCGCATCAAGATGTGCACCAAGGTCAATGCCGACGACTTCGTCACCATCCATCACGAGCTTGGGCCACAATTACTATCAGCGCGCCTACAACCAGCAGCCCTACCTCTATCTCAACGGCGCCAACGACGGCTTCCACGAGGCGATCGGCGACTTCGTCGCTCTGTCGGTGACGCCGGAATATCTCGTCCAGATCGGGCTGCTCGATCGAAGCAAGGTCCCGTCGACGCGACAAGGACACCGGCCTGCTGCTGCGCCAGGCGATGGACAAGGTCGCCTTCCTGCCGTTCGGTCTGATCGTCGACAAATGGCGCTGGGGCGTGTTCGACGGCTCGATCACCCCGGCGAACTACAACAAGGCCTGGGTCGACCTGAAGCACCAGGTATCAGGGCATTATGCCGCCGGTGCGCGCGGTCGGAAGCGGACTTCGATCCGGGCGCCAAGTTCCACGTGCCCGGCAACACGACCTACGAGCGCTACTTCCTCGCCCGGGTGCTGCAGTTCCAGTTCTACAAGGCGGCCTGCGACATGGCGGGCTGGAAGGGGCCGCTTCACCGCTGCAGCTTCTACGGCAACAAGGAGGTCGGGACAGCGGCTCAAGCAGATGCTGAGCATGGGCGCGTCGAAGCCGTGGCCGGACGCGCTGCAGGCGTTCACCGGCACTCGCGAGATTTCGGGCAAGCCGATGGTCGCCTATTTCGCGCCGCTGCAATCGTGGCTGAAGCAGCAGAACCGCGGGAAGCAGTGCGGCTGGTGAACAAAAAAGGGGCGCCCGAAGGCGCCCCTGATCGTCTTGGCTGAAGTCGCTTAGGAGCTCGAGCCGGTTCCGGTCGTGCCGCTATGCGCTCCAAGCGAGGCGTTGCCGCCGCCGGTCTCGCTCATGCCGCGGGTCGAGCGGTTGCTGCCGCTGCGCGTGCTGGTCGAGCGGGACCCCGTCGAACGCGAGGTCCGCGAGGAGGTCGCGCCGGTGGCGGCGCCGGACGTGTTCGAGGCGGTTCCGATGTCGCCGCTGCCGGCCATTTCATATTCGTCGTCGCTGTCGGACGACCGCATATTGTCCTTCCAGTCGGTGATCTGGTCGCTGAGGTTGCTGATCTGATCGCTGATCGTGCTCCGGCGCGACCAGAGGAAGACGCCTGCGCCGACGGCGGCGGCTGCCGTTGCTGCGGCGGCGATCGGACGGTCGCGCGCCGAATCCAGCCAGCTGTTGGTGTACTGGTTGTGGCCTTCCGGATTGTTGTTCCGGCCGCGGCCGCGATTGCTGTTATTATTACTGTTACTGTTTCTCGCCATCGCGATGTCTCCTCCAATGTTTCGTTTGGTTTCAACGCGCTGGACCGCGCGTTGTTGCGGTCCAGCGGCGAGGAGAGGCGAGAAAGCGGCGGATGCCGGAACTGGTTAGAGCTGCTCCAGCAAGGTCTCGGCGCTCGAGGCGCGATATTCGCCGGGAGCCTCGACGTTGAGCTGCTCGACCACGCCGTCGTTGACGACCATCGAATAACGCTGGCTGCGCTTGCCCATGCCGAACTTGCTGGCGTCCATCGACAGGCCGACCGCTTCGGCGAATTCGCCATTGCCGTCGGCGAGCATGGTAATGTCCTCGGAGCCGTCAGACTTGTTCCACGCGGACATGACGAACGCGTCGTTGACGGAGATGCAGGCGATGTCGTCGACGCCCTTGCCCTTCAGCTCGGACGGCTTTCTCGACATAGGACGGAAGATGCCGGGCCGAGCAGGTCGGCGTGTAGGCGCCCGGTACCGCGAACAGGGCCACGCGGCGTCCGGCGAAGAAGTCGGTGCTCGTCGTCTGCTCCGGCCCATCGGGCGTTGCGACGGTCAGCGGAACGTCCGGAAGTCTGTCACCGACATTGATAGCCATATCGTGTCTCCTGTGGGATTCGATTGAAGCCCCTACAGCCGCGACGGGTTCCCGCTCAAGGCTTGCCCGGCGCAAGCGCCTGCGTTTCATTAGCCAAACTATGGACGAGCCGCGTTTCCTGTCAGGCAAGTTGCTGCTGGCGATGCCCGGGATGGCCGACCCGCGTTTCGAGCGCGCCGTGATCGCACTTTGCGTGCATGACGAGAACGGCGCCGTCGGCGTCGGCATCGGTCACAAGCGTTCGGGCATGCGCTTCCGGGCGTTGCTGCAGCAGCTGGACATCGATCCGGGAGAGGCGCCCGATTGCGCCGTCCATCACGGCGGGCCGGTGGAGCCGGGCAGGGGCTTCGTGCTGCACTCGACCGACTGGGGCGGGCAGGACAGCCTGCAGGTGAACGGCCCGAACGGGACCACGTTCGCCATGACCGGAACGATCGACGTCCTGAAGGCCATTGCGGAAGGCAAGGGTCCGACGCGGTGGATCGTTTCGCTCGGCTATGCCGGCTGGGGCGAGGGGCAGCTCGAGGAGGAGATGACCCGTCACGGCTGGTTCGCGGCCGACGGCAGCGAGAAGATCTTGTTCGATACGCCGACCGACGAGCGCTGGGAGGCGGCGTTCAAAGCGGAAGGGATCGACACGCGCCTCCTGTCGAGTGAGACAGGCGCGGCCTAGGTCATATAAAGAATTCTTTATATTTGCTTTGACGCCGTCCTGCGGCTAGGGGCAGCGGCGACGCGCAGATGCGCACTATCAAACAGAACCGGAGATTTTGACGTGGCGACCCAGGCTGAAACGCGTTTCACCGATTATGTCGTGAAAGACCTCGCTCTTGCCGATTTCGGGCGCAAGGAGATCGAGATCGCGGAAACGGAAATGCCGGGCCTGATGGCGCTGCGCGAGGAATATGGCGCTTCGAAGCCGCTGAAGGGCGCGCGCATCACCGGCTCGCTGCACATGACGATCCAGACGGCGGTGCTGATCGAGACGCTGGCCGAGCTGGGTGCGGAAATTCGCTGGGCGTCGTGCAACATCTATTCGACGCAGGACCATGCGGCGGCGGCGATTGCAGCGCGCAACATTCCGGTGTTCGCCATCAAGGGCGAAACGCTCGAGGAATATTGGGACTATGTCGTCCGCATCTTCGACTGGGGCCGCGACACCACCTGCAACTTGATCCTCGACGATGGCGGCGACGCCACCATGTTCGCGCTTTGGGGCGCGCGCGTCGAAGCCGGCGAGGAGCTGTTCACGCCGTCGAACGAGGAAGAAGAGATCTTCGCGGCGACGCTGAAGCGTTTCCTCGCCGATCGTCCGGGCTACCTCACCAAGACGGTCGAAGCGATCAAGGGCGTTTCCGAAGAGACGACCACCGGCGTTCACCGGCTCTACGACCTCGCCAAGAAGGGCAAGCTCCCGTTCCCGGCGATCAACGTCAACGACAGCGTCACCAAGTCGAAGTTCGACAATCTCTACGGCTGCAAGGAGTCGCTGGTCGACGCCATCCGCCGCGCGACGGACGTCATGCTCGCCGGCAAGGTCGCCTGCGTCGCCGGCTTCGGCGATGTCGGCAAGGGTTCGGCCGCGTCGCTCCGCAACGGCGGCGCCCGCGTCATCGTGACCGAAGTCGATCCGATCTGCGCGCTTCAGGCCGCGATGGAAGGCTATGAAGTCGTGACGATGGAAGAGGCCGCTCCGCGCGCCGACATCTTCGTCACCGCGACCGGCAACATGGACGTCATCACGCTCGACCACATGCGGGCGATGAAGAACATGGCGATCGTTTCGAACATCGGCCACTTCGACAGCGAGATCCAGATCGGCGCGCTGTCGAACATGAAGTGGACCGAGATCAAGCCGCAGGTCGACGAGGTCGAATTCCCGGACGGCAAGAAGATCATCGTGCTGTCGAAGGGCCGCCTGGTGAACCTCGGCAACGCCACCGGTCACCCGAGCTTCGTCATGTCCTCGTCCTTCACCAACCAGGTGCTGGCGCAGATCGAGCTGTGGACGAAGAACGACCAGTACCAGAACGACGTCTACGTGCTTCCGAAGCACCTCGACGAGAAGGTCGCGGCGCTGCACCTCGACAAGCTGGGCGTGCACCTGACCAAGCTCAACGACAAGCAGGCGGCGTACATCGGCGTCTCGCCGGAAGGGCCGTTCAAGCCGGACCATTACCGGTACTAGGCTAAGGGGCCGAAGGGCTTCTGCCGGATCCAGCGGGAAGCGATCAGCTTCTCGCCGCTGAGAACGGGAAGCCCGGCGTGGAGAGAGTCCATGTCGGGCGTTCCGTCCGGCGCGGCGTTGCGGAACAGCAGCCCGTCGCCGGTCTCGCCGCGAACCTTCAAGCCGCTCTTCAGGAAAAGCGTTTCGCCGCCGGTGTAGGCATCGTTGAGATAGACCAGCATCGTCAGGATGCGCTGGTTCTCACGATCTTCCGTGCAGTCGCGGTGCGGCTTGAACTCTTGCCCCCGACCGTAGCGGAGGATCTGAAGCGGCTCGCCGTTTCGAACGGATGTCTTGGCGGCTTTGGCGATGCGGCGATTGAGTGCGTGGATCACGGGAGTTTCCGCGACCCAAGGGAAGGCGGCCACGTCACAGGTACGAACCTGGTTCACCATCAATCGTCCGCCTGAACTGACGTGTCCCACCGGCGCGCGATGAAAGGCTGGCTCCGCCGCTTCGATCAGAAAACGGCATTCCTCCGGCGTGAAGAGGCGGCGGAAAACATGGGCCTCGGGAGTGCTGCCGACAAGATTTCCTTCCGGGACGGCGTGGGGGTCGCCGTGCTCGTCGATGGACATGTCCGTCAGGAGTTGGAGCTGGCGGCGCGCGCTCTCGTCGTCCATCGCTTCAAGCATCCGGACGGCGCTTGCGAAGTCAGGCGGCCCTCCGGTCCCGTTCGCCACTAGCGACAGGTGGACCATGCGCGCCTGCGCGTGGCCAGCCTCGGCCGCTAGGCCGAAGAGCTCGCGAGCGCGCGCGAGATCGCGAGGAATGCCGCGAGCCTGGAGATTCCAGAAGGCAAGCTCCACCAGGCAGTCGGGGTCGCCGCTCGCTTCAAGCAGGCCAACGCCTTCGACAACCCTGCCAGCCTGCACTGCGAGCCGTGCATCTTCCAGTACGCCCATTCACGAGGCTTAGCGCGCGGTCGACGGCATTGGAAACCGCCGGAGGATGCAGCCTGCAGATGCGAAGTGGAGCTAATTGAGGGCTGGCTGCTCAAGCTCGGGCTGTGGCCGCCGTTGACGCCGTCGCTGCCCTGTACATAAGCAGCTGCGATGGCAACGAATTCAACCGAAGTCGAAGCGGCGCAGAACGCTGGCGAAGCGCAATTAAAGGACCTCGCCGATCGCGCACGAGCGGCGGTGGCTGCCGCTCCGCGCGATGAAGCGGCGGCTATCGAATTGCGCAAGGCCGTAAGGCTTTACAGGGACAGCGCTCCAACGGCTGAGGGAGAGGAAAAGGCGCCGGCGCCCGATTTGGTCGAAGCGCGCCGACTGATCGGCGAAGACGAGCTCGAGGCGGCCGAGATACTGTTGCGAAAGCACCTTGCCTCCGTTCGCAATGATCCGCCGGCAATGCACATGATGGCCGAAATTGCGGCCTACTGCGGGCTACGGGAGGACGCCGAGCGCATTCTCGATCACTCGGCTCGGCTCCACGGCAGCAATCCGGATGCGCTCGCTCAACTCGGTGCGACATTGCACCGCATTGCCGTCCACGAGGACATTCCTGAGCTCGTCTACAAGGCCGCTCACGTTTTCGATCGCGCGCTGCAGCTAAATCCGCGGCATCAACGCGCGTTGGCCCTGAAGGCCGAGATGATGATGCAGACGCGGGGCCTTGATCAGTCCGACGAAACCTACCGCAAGCTGATCGCCCTGAATCCGCACGTCGCCCTGCATTGGATGAATTACGGTTATCTGCTGAAGACGCTCGGCGATGCCGGCAATGCGGTGGCCGCGATCCGAACCTCGCTTGCACTCAAACCGGCCAGCGGGTCAGCCTGGTGGACACTTGCAGACCTCAAGAACGTGGGTCTCTTCGAGAGCGATATCGCGGAAATGGAAGAAGCCCTCGAGCATGGCGACCTTTCCGAGAAGGAAAAGGTCCCGCTTCATTTCGCGCTCGCCAAGGCGCTGGATTCCGCAGGCGAGTTCGAACGGGCGATCAGCCACATCGAGCGCGGCAGCGAAATCCGCAACGAGACGAATACGGTGCCACCGAAGAAGTCCATCGTTAGCGGCTCCGCATTCATCCGCGACACCTTTACGAAGGAGTTCTTCGAGGAGCGCGAGGGATGGGGAGACCCGCGTCCTGGCCCGATCTTTATCGTTGGGATGCATCGCGCCGGGTCGACTCTGGTCGAGCAGATCCTGTCGAGCCATTCGCAGATCGAGGGGAGCGAAGAGCTCTTCATCATCACGAAATTTTCGAACGAGTTGGCCAGCGATCAGTCGGACCAGAATTATGCGGACGGCCTAAGGGCCCTCAAGGATGCCGATTTCAGATCGCTCGCCGAGCGCTATTTCGAGATTTCCTCGCGATCGCGGCAGACGGAACGCCCGTATCTAACCGACAAGTATCCCGGAAACTGGAGGTTCGTCGGGCTGATCCATTGCATGCTGCCGAATGCGAGGATCATCGACGTTCGGCGCAATCCTATGGACTGCTGTTTCGCGAACTACTTCCGTTATTACGGAACGGCGGTGAGCCACAGTTTCAGTCAGGCCGGGATGGGACGTTATTATGCCGACTATGTCGCGGCGATGCGTCACATCGATGCGGTTCTGCCTGGCCGAGTGCACCGCCTGATCTACGACGATCTGGTCGACGATCTCGAGGGCCAGGTGCGGCGCGTTCTCGACTATGTCGGCGTGCCGTTCGACGAAAATTGCCTGCGCTTCTTCGAAACCAAGCGAGCCGTTCATACGCCGAGTTCCGAACAGGTCCGCCAGCCGATCAATCGCAAGGGATTCGGGCGCTGGCGTCACTACGAGCCTTGGCTTGACGAGATGAAGCAGGCTCTCGGCTCAACCTTGGATGATTGGCGTTAAACAGTCGTTCCGACGACCTTCGGTCATGTGGCATTAATGTTACACGGATCGCCGTTCTTCTAAGGGACGGCTGAAACCCATTTTTTTTTAAGCCTCGTTCCTCCACACCCCTCGCCTGATCAAAAATTTCTCCGGTCTGAGGGGACCTCTGAACATGCGCGTACGTAACGCTTTCATCTATTCGACCGTTTCCATTGCTGCGCTCGCAGCAGCAACGCCGTCGTATGCGCAGACCTCTGCGCCCGCCGAGGCTACACCGGAGAAGACTGCCGAAGGCGAGCAGCTTCCGCCGTCGAGCGAGCCGACCAATGCGGAAGGTCAGCCGGCCGCGGAGACGACGCCTACCGAGTCGGGCGGGGCGATCGTCGTCACCGGTTCGCGCATTCGCCGCGACAATTTCAGCACGCCGCAGAACATCGACGTGATCACCCGCGACGACCAGGTTCTGGCGGGTGCGCGGTCGACGACCGACGTTCTTCAGTCGGGCTCGGTCACCTCGGGCACGTCGCAGATCAGCGGCAGCTTCCTCGGCTTCCTGTCCGACAACGGTCAGGGTGCCAACACGGTCGGCCTGCGCGGCCTTGGCGCATCGCGCACGCTCGTCCTGCTCAATGGCCGCCGCATGGCGCCGGCGGGCGTCGGCGCGCAGCTGATCGCCGCCGACCTCAACACGCTGCCGACCTCGGTCGTGCAGCGGATCGAAATCCTGCGTGAAGGCGCTTCGTCGATCTACGGTTCGGACGCCATCGCCGGCGTCATCAACGTCATCACCGACACGGAAATCGACGGCATCACGGTCGACGCCTATGCCGACATTCCCGAGATCGGTGCAGGACGGACCCTTCGCGGCTCGATCACTGCCGGCAAGGTCTTCGACCGCGGTCACATCATGGCCTCGTTCGAATATCGCGAAGACAAGGGCCTCGAGTATCGGCGATCGCAAGGACACGCGCTGCCAGCGCGAACTCGCTTACGTCAACGGCCAGGAAGTCGGTCAGCAGCGTCCGTTCTCCGACGAGTTGCGCTGCTATCCCTATGCGCGCGCCGGTGCGCGGCGTTGCCGCGGGTTACGTCTCTGGACTCGGTCTGGGCTTGGCGGCGGGCCAGATCGCGTACTTCCTTCGGCGACTATGTAAACTGGCGGATCCGACATTTTCGCTCCGCCGGTTGGCGTGGCTACAGGCGGTACTCGAATTCAACGAACGTCCGGAAAGCCCGTCCAGCGTACTGGACACGACCTTCCTGACGCCGTTGAAGACCTACACGGCTTATGTGAACGGCTCCTACGAACTGCAGGCTCTGGGCGATGCCGAGCTTTACGGCGAAGGCTTGTTCGTTCGTCGCAAGACCAAGCAGCGCGGGACCGGATCGGCCTGACTGGTTGAGCGCCAGCGTCTTTCCGTTCAAGTCTATGGTCCGGACTTACTCCCCCGGCGACCAGTACTTCGCCAACAGTCCTTATTATGCTCGACTATGTTTCGCCGTTCTACCCGGTTTCCTGGTCGCAACGCCGGGCTGTTCCGTGTTTTCACGCCGCTGTGGTCGCCGGACTTCGTTCCCGCAACCAAGCAGAAGGTCGACTTCTGGCGCGCCAATGTCGGCCTTCGCGGCAATCTCGGCCTCGGGGATTGGCGCTACGATGCGAACGTCCAGTGGTCGAAGACCAAGGGGCGCGACGATCGCCAGGCTACGCTGACCGAGAACATCACGAACGTCCTGCGCGCCGTCGAAGCTCCGGCTGGAACGCCGGAGGAGTACATCACCCGCGCGATTCCGGGCCAGTATCGGGCATGGCGAAGCGTTCACCTGCGAAAGCAACGTGACGACGGCGCCTACAACGGCGGCACGTGTCAGCCAGTCAACATCTTCGATCCGCGAGTGATGATCGGTGGACAGATCACCGACTGCGCAGATCGCCTATCTCTATCCGTGGAGCAATTACACCAAGACCGAGTTCGAGCAGAAGACGTTCGCGGTTGGCTTCGACGGCTCGCTCTTCACGCTCCCCGGCGGTGAAGCCAAGGGCGCGATCGGCTTCGAGTATCGCCACGACTCGATCGACGATATCCCTGGTGCGGAGCGCCAGGCCGGTACGCTCTACCGCTACGGCACGGCCGCGCGGACCAAGGGTTCCGACAGCGTCAAGGAGGCCTATGCCGAGCTGAACCTGCCCTTCTTGAGGGACAGGCCGTTCGCTCACTTGCTCGAGCTCGACGTTTCTGGCCGCTACACCGACTACAAGTCGTACGGATCGGATTTCACTTATCACGCCGGTGCGCAGTGGGCGCCGGTTCGCGGAGGTTCGGTTCCGCGGCAACTACGGCACCAACTTCCGCGCGCCGAACCTCTATGAGCAGTTCGTCGCCGACGAAGTTGGCTTCTATCCGAACTCCTTCGATCCCTGCGCCGGTTTCGCCGGCAACAATGCGCCGAGCACCAACATCTATCAGAACTGCTTGACGGAGCTGACGGCGGTGCTTGGATCGCAGGCGGCTGCGCTCGCTTACAATCCGAACGGTGGTTCGTTCCAGATCACGACCATCGGCGGATGCGGGCGTGGTCGAAGCCGAAACCGCCAAGACCTGGGGCGGCGGCGTCGTCTTGACGATGCCGAGGCAGATCGCCGATTTCTCACTCGCGATCGACTACTTCCACATCAAGGTGAAGGGTGAAGTCAGCACGCTCAACAACCTGATCGTAAACTTCTGCTATGACTCGGATGACTTCCCGAACAATCCGTATTGCGGCTTCATCGACGGGCGTTACGATGCGAACACTGCACCGACTCCCGAACTCGGTCGGCAACATCACCAACTTCAACAACCCGTATCTGAATATCGCGCAGCAGATCTCTGCTGGTATCGACTTCGATGCGCGCTTACGCGACGCCGGTTCTTGGCGGGCAGTTCACAGCTCAGCTTCAAGCCACGCGGATGCTGGAGCAGAAGATCGAGTTCTTCCCGGGCGATGGTTTGAACAGCTACAACGGTGAGCTGGGTTATCCGGGTTTCGGTTCAGGTCCGAAGTGGACCGGCTCGCTCGATGCCCGCTTCAAGACGGCCAATGACATCACCTTCCGCTGGGGCGTCCAGTATATCGGGAAGATGAGTTCGCAGGACGATGCGAACGTGATTTTCCTGGATCGAAACTGGCACGGTCTGCGTCGAAGGTGCCGCCGGGCTGTGGCGAGGCCTTCTACGACCTGGCGGTTCCGAACTATTTCTCGCACGGAGCATCGGTCCAGTGGCTGTGGAAGAACGTCGGTCAGTTCACGATCGGCGTGAACAACTTGTTCGACAAGGATCCGCCGACGATCAGCGATGACAACGTCAATGGCTATCCGCGCTTCGGTAATTTCTTCGCCAACGGCGCGTACGATTACCGTGGACGTTCGTTCTTCGTGAACGTGACGAAGACGTTCAAGTAAGAGCGGCTACTTCAGTGATCAGAGGGGCGGGAGCGATCCCGCCCCTTTTTTTGTTTCAGCGAAGCGCGCTCAACCGCCTTCAGGTACGTTTCTGCGATTTCGGCTTTGCAACCGCGGCAGGCTTCCTAAAGTCGAACCATGGGAGCTGAGGGCATCGAATGAGCGAGCTGGGGGGCTCGGCATGGCTGGCGCTAGCGATTGCGGGCCTTTGGCTTGCGATTGCCGGCGCTCTGCTCGTGCTGGCCCTTCGTCGGATGCGCGACGCGAATTCCGTCATCGCGGCGGCGACGTCGATGGCTGCGCTGCTCGAAGTCGCCCCCAGCCGGCCGTTGCTGGTCCGAGGCGACGGTTCCATCGAGGCCGACGAGCGGCTGCTGCGGGAACTCGGCGTTGAAGGTCCCGTGCGGACACTTGCCGATCTCGTCGGCGCTGATCTCGGACTTGTCGACGAAGATCTCGAAAGTTTGCAGCGAGCGATCGACGGCGCTGCGCTGTCGGGGTCGGCGTTCGTCCAGCAGGTCAGGACTGCGGGCTCCAGTCGCATATTCGAGGTGCGCGGCGCTCCGGCTCCGGCAACCGAGCCCGCGGGCTCGATGCTCCTGTGGTTCTCCGACACGAGCGGCGCCGAAGCCGAGCGCTCCAAGCTTGCCCTGCGAATCCGCCAGACGGAGTCGGCGCTCGATTCGCTGACCCACCTGATCGAAGCGGCGCCTTTTCCGATGTGGTATCGCGGACCGGACCTGAGGCTCGGTCTCGTCAACCGCGCCTTCGTGGAAGCAGTCGAAGCGCGCGACGCGGCGGACGTCATCTCCCGTTCCACCGAGTTGATCGACGCCAGCGGTCCGGAAAGTGCGCGCGCTGCCGCCGAAGCTGCGGTCGCAACGGGCGAATTTCAAACCGCAGATGCAGCCGGCGACGATCCGTGGCGAGCGTCGAATGATGCGGATCGTCAACGTGCCGCTGCCGACCGGCGCGGTCGCGGGCTTCGCGATCGACGTCCAGGAACTGGAGGACGCACGCGGCGGAACTGGTGCGCCACGTCCAGTCGCAGCGCGACCTGTCCGACCGAATGACGGCAGGAACCGTTCAGTTCGATGCGGACCGCGCCGTGAACTTCTTCAACCAGCCGTTCGCGGTCATGGCCCAGCTTGATCCAGAGTGGCTCGCGGAGGGCCCGGAGTTCGACCGCGTGCTGGAACGGATGCGCGAACGCAATCGCTTGCCCGAAGTCCGCGACTTCCCGGTCTGGAAGGCGGAGCGGCGAGAATGGTTCACCAGCGCGAATGAAGTCATCGAGGAGGATTGGATCCTCGCCGACGGCGATCATTTGCGTCTGGTCGCCCAGCCGCTTCCCGACGGCGGCCTGCGCATGTTCCTGGAGGATCGGACGGAGCAGGTTCGCCTGGCTTCGGCCCGCGACACCTTGCTTCGCGTTCGCGCCGCGACCTTCGACAATTTGTTCGAAGCGATCAGCGTGTTCGCGAGCGACGGACGGCTCTATCTTTGGAACCGGCGCTTCCGCGACGTCTGGGACTTCGAGGAAGAGCGGCTCACCGAGCATCCGCGTGTCGACGAATTGGTGCCGGCGATGGCGCGCAAGCTCGTCAATCCAACGGCGGCCGCGCAGATCCGCGAGATGGTGCGGCACACGACCAACGAGCGCCAGCCAGCCAGCGGACGCATCTCGCTGACCGACGGCAGGCACTTCGAATTTGCGGCGGTGCCGCTGCCCGACGGCAACGCGCTCTTCACCATGGTCGACGTGACCGATTCCACGCGCATCCAGGAGGCGTTGCGCGAACGGGCAACTGCGCTGGAGCAGGCGGATCGGATCAAGACGGACTTCGTCGCGAACGTCAGCTACGAGCTTAGGACGCCGCTGACGTCCATCGGCGGCTTCGCCGAGATGCTGGCGGGCGGATACGCGGGCGAACTGGCGCCTGCGGCAAAGGACTATGTCGATGCGATCCTCGAAGCGGTCGCGCGGCTTTCGAAGCTGATCGACGACGTCCTGGCCCTGACTCAGGGCGACAAGAGCGGCACTCCGATGGAGCGCGAGCGCGTCGATATTGCCGGGCTTTGCCGGATGGCGGTGGAAGCCGTGCAGGCGCGCGCGGAGGCGAAGGCGCAGAAACTGGAAGTCGCCATCGACCCCGCGACGGGCTTCGCCTTCGGCGACGTTCGGCTGTTGCGGGAGTCGATCGAGCACGTCCTCGACAATGCCATTGCCTACACCGACCAGAAGGGTCGCATCCGGCTCGAAGCGTCCGGTGACGAACAGGCGGCGACCATCCGCGATCATCGACAACGGCATCGGCATTTCGAAGCAGGACCTTCCGCGCGTGTTCGAACGCTTCGACCGGATCAACGAAGCCGGCGTGCGCGGTGAGGCGGCGCTGGGCCTCGGCTTGCCGCTGACCCGGCAGTTCCTCGAGGCGCATGGCGGGAAGGTCGAACTGGAATCGCAGGAAGGGCAAGGGCACGACGGTGACCCTGACCATTCCCCGCGGCTCGAAATGATCCTTGCCGACGAACAGGCCACCGAGGCGCTTGGGCGCCGCGCTCGCGGGACTATCTGCGCTCAGGAGATGTGATCGCGCTTTCCGGTCCGCTTGGTGTGGGGAAGACGGCGCTTGCGCGCGGGTCTGCTTGCCGCGCTCGGTCATAGCAGGCGAAGTGCCGAGCCCGAGTTTCGCAATCGTCCAGCCCTATGACGAGCTCGAACCGCCGGTCTGGCATGTCGACTTGTTCCGCATCGACGATGTCGGCGAGCTTGATGAACTCGGGCTCGATGCGGCCGCGGACGGAGTTCTGCTCGTCGAATGGCCAGAGAAAGCGGGGCCTTCGGCATGGCCCCAAGCGCTTGGACTCACCCTGGAATTTGCGGAGGGCGGCGCGAGACGCTTGACAGTGAAGGTGCCGCCTTCATGGCAGTCGCGATGGCCTCCAAGATGATTCCGCCGGCTCACGCACCTGAGTTCCTTGCGTCCTGTGGCTGGGAAGGCGCTGAAATCCTGCCCCTTGCCGGCGACGCGTCCTTCCGGCGCTATTTTCGCATTGTGCAGGGCGATCGTACGGCGGTCCTGATGGACGCGCCGCCCGAGCATGAGGATGTGCGCCCGTTCGTCGCCGTGGCCGAATGGCTGGCAAGCTCGGGTCTTACGGCGCCGGAGATCCTCGCGCGCGACCTGGAGCGCGGACTGCTCCTGCTTGGCGATTTCGGCGATTGGCGCCTCCGTGAATATCTGGACGAGGATCCCACGCGCGAGCGCGAGCTTTACGCGCTTGCGACCGATGTCCTCGTCCATCTGCACCGGCATGAGCCCATGCCGGGCCTTCCGCCGCACGGTCTCGACCAATGGCTGGAAGAGCTGAAGCTGTTCACCGACTGGTATTGCCCGGCGGTCGGCCTTTCGGTCGACGCGGAGAGTTATCAGCGACGCCTGGGCCAAGGTGCTGGAGCCCGTCGCCACGGATGGCCTCGGTCCGGTGACGGTGCTTCGCGACTACCATGCCGAGAACGTCATGCTCGTGAAGGATCGCGAGGGTGTGGCCCGGTTCGGCTTGCTGGACTTCCAGGACGCGCTTGCGGGGCATCCGGCCTATGATCTGGCTTCGGTCCTGGAGGACGCGCGGCGAGACGTTTCGCCGGAGATCGAGCGGCTGATGCTCGACCGCTATATCGCGGCGACCGGCAATGCGGAGGCGTTCGAGCGCGCATATTGGGCGCTGGCGGCACAGCGCAACACCCGCATCCTCGGCGTCTTCACGCGGCTGTGGAAGCGCGACAACAAGCCGCACTACACGCAATTCCAGCCGCGCATGTGGGGTCTGCTGGAACGCGATCTCGCTCAACCGGGGCTGGAGCCGGTTCGCGAATGGTTCGATGCCAACGTCGGACCCGAACATCGCGTCGCTCCCTGGAAGGAAGCCGCGTGACCGCTGCCCGCCGAGCGCTGAGGCTTCGCGCCGAAGTCGAGGCGGAAGTGCCGAAGACGGCGATGGTCATGGCCGCCGGGCTCGGCAAGCGAATGCGACCGCTCACGGCCACGCGCCCCAAGCCGCTTGTCGAGGTTGCCGGACGTCCGTTGATCGATCACGTGCTCGACCGGCTGAAAACCGCGGGCGTCGAGAAGATCGTCGTCAACGTTCACTACCTTCCGGGTTCGATCGAGGCGCATCTCGCGTCCAGGTCGCATGGGTTGGAATTTGCGATCTCCGACGAGCGCGGAGTGCTGCTCGAAACCGGCGGCGGCATGGTGAAGGCGGCGCCGATGATCGACGCCGACCCGTTCCTCGTCGTCAACAGCGACAATCTGTGGATCGACGGTCCGGCGGACACGCTGAAGCTGCTGGCCTCGCACTGGGACGGCAAGCGCATGGACGCGCTGTTGCTGCTCGTCCCGCACGCCCGCGCGCAGAACCACCGCGGCATGGGCGACTTCCACATGGAGCGGTCGGGGCGTCTGAGACGGCGCGAAAAGGCCGCGTGTGGCGCCCTTCGTCTTCACCGGCATCCAAATCGTGTCGAAGGCGCTGCTGGACGGGCGCTCCCGAGGGGCCGTTCTCGACGAACATCCTGTGGGACCGCGCCATCGAGGCCGGGCGCTGCTTCGGCGCGGTGCACCAGGGCCTCTGGTTCGACGTCGGAACGCCCAAGGCCATCGGCGAGACCGAAGCTTTCCTGCAGAATGTCTGACGGGCGCGCCGCTCGTCCGGCGGTCTTCACCATCCCGACCCACCGGTCGTTCGCCGACTCCCTTGCTGCGGGCCTGATCGCCAAGTTCGGCTCCGACTCCTTGGGACTGGCGTCTGGCCGGATCCTGCTTCCCAACAATCGCGCGGTCCGGACGCTCACCGAGGCTTTCGTCCGTGCAAGCGGATCGGGCCTGTTGCTGCCGCGGCTGATCCCGATCGGCGACCCGGAACTCGATGAGAGGGTCGGCGGAGCGCTCGATCCGGCCGACGACATCGAACCGGTCGCCGCCCGCCATCGATCCGCTTGAGCGTATGGCCATGCTCGCGGCGCTCGTGCGCAAGCCGGAGGAATCCGCTGCGGAGGCCTTGAGGCTCGGCGGCGGAGCTGGCACGGACGATCGACGCTCTGATCATCGAGGAAGTCGACCCGAGGCAAGCTGGCCGATGCTGTCGCCGACGCCCCGGAACTGGCGCGGCACTGGGAAAAGGCGCTGGAACGATTCCGTGCGGTGCTCGACCGGTGGCCGTCGCTCCTCGCAGAGCGCGGCAGGATCGACCTGACCGACCGCCGCAACCGCCTCCTGCGGAAGACCGCGGAGCGCTGGAGCGAGCGCCCGCCAGCGGGCTTCACCGTCGCAGCAGGTATCACCACCGCCGCGCCCGCGATCGCTGCGCTTCTTGTATCAGGTTGCGCGAATGCCCGGAGGAATGGTCGTGCTTCCGGGCCTCAGCCTTCCTGCATCCATGCCGGACGAGGAATGGGAAGCGCTTGGCCCCGACGACAGCGGCCGAGCGGAGGAAACGCATCCGCAGTTCCACTTGAAGACGCCTGCTGGACCGGATCGGCGTGGCGCGCGGCGAGGTGCAGCTTTGGCCATCCTCGGGCCGCGCGGCATCGCCGGCGGTCCGGACGCGAGCGATCGCCCACGCGATGACCGCTGCGGATTTCAGCGACAAATGGAATGGCCTGAAGCCCGCCGAGCGACGGCTGACCGGGATTCGCGCCGCCGAGCTGCCGGACCCGGCAGCCGAGGCGCAGGCAATCGCAATGGCCATTCGCGAAACGCTCGAGACGCCCGGACGAACGGCGGCGCTGGTCACGCCCGACCGCATCCTGGCGCAGCGCGTCTCCGCGCTTCTCGGCCGCTGGGGGATCGAAGCCGACGACAGCGCGGGACGGGCGCTGTCGCAGCTGGCGCCGGGCACGTTGTTATTGGCGATTGCGTCGGCAGCGGCGGAGGATTTCGCGCCGGTCCCGTTGCTCGCTCTGCTCAAGCATCCTTTGGTCGGCGGGGAGGGCGAGGAGCGGCGCAAGTGGATGGACGACGTCCGCCTGCTCGACCTTGCCCTGCGTGGCCCGCAGGCCGGCGGGCGGTCTGGAAGGAATCGATACGCATCTTCGCGGATAAGGCGGTGTGCCGAACGCGCGTGGAAGCGCATTCGACCGCAGCTTGGCCGATCTCGACGCCTTCGCCGGTGCGCAGACGCTGGCGGCCATCGCAAAGTGCATTACCGCCGCGGCACAGACAGCTTGCAGGCGATCGCGCCTGGTCGGGTTCAGCGGGCCGCGCTGTCGCGGAACTGCTGGCGGACGTGCAGTCGCTGGCAGACGGACCTGCGAGGTCGCGCCCGCAGACGCCGTTCCGATCCTCCGCCAACTTCTCGACGGAGTTCGCATCCGGCCACCCTATGGCGGACATCCCCGCGTGTTCATCTGGGGCCTGCTGGAGGCGCGGCTGCAGCAGGCCGACCTGACGATCCTCGGCGGCCTCAACGAGGGCGTCTGGCCCGCGCTTCCGGCGCCCGACCCGTGGCTTGCGCCGAAGATTCGCGCGAACCTCGGCCTGCCCGGGCTGGAATTCCGCGTAGGCCTGTCGGCGCACGACTTCGCCAGCGCCCTGGGCGCCCCGCAAGTGCTGATTACCCGGGCGCGGCGCGACAGCCGTTCGCCGACGGTGGCATCGCGCCTGTGGCTGCGGTTGCAGGCGATGACCGGCGGACTGGCGCATGACACGAGGCTTGAGCGGCTTGCACTGACGCTCGACAATCCCGGCCGTCCGAAGCCGGTCGACCGCCCGGAGCCGAGGCCTCGACTCGAGCAGCGGCCGAAGAAGATTTCGGTCACGTCGGTCGATCGGCTCAAGGCCGACCCGTTCGCCTTTTATGCCCAGGAAGTCCTGCGGCGTTCGCCGCATCGACCCGGTCGACGCGGATCATAGTGCCGCGTGGAAGGGGACGGCGGTCCACAAGGTGCTCGAAGAATGGCTGAGCGAGGACGATTGCGACCCCGACAAGCTCATGGCGCGGGCCCGCGCGCTGCTCGTCAGCGAGACCATTCACCCGATGCTTCGGGCGCTTGTGGCAGCCGCGCCTGATGGAGGCGATCCGCTGGATCGAGGAGCAGGAAAGCGACGAACCAGGCGCTCGGGCCGCCGCCCGATCGCGGCGGAGAAGAAGGGCGAGGCGAACATCGCGGGCGTCCTGCTTCACGGGAAGGCCGATCGCATCGACCGCTTCGAGGTCGGCGGCATTGCGATCGTCGACTACAAGACCGGCAAGGCACCGTCGCAAACGGCCGTGGATGAGGGCTTTTCGCTGCAGCTGGGATTGCTCGGGCTCATCGCGGAAGCGGGCGGGTTCGAGGGCATTTCCGGGCGGTCGCGGGCCCACGAATATTGGTCGCTGAGCAAGTATCGCAATGAGTTCGGCAGGTGCGTTCGACCCGACAAGAAAATGGGTCCGGACGAATTTCTGGATCACGCGCGGCGCAATTTCACCGCGGTTGCGCGCGATTAGCTGACGGGCGACAGAGCCTTCAAGCGAAGCTGCATCCGGCCTACGCGCCCTACGGCGACTACGACCAGCTGATGCGGCTGGAAGAATGGTACGGCCGCAGATGAGCCTAGCGCGGCTTCTTCTTGACCTTGGAGGCGTAGAGCAAGGCGGCGACAATGGCCGCCGAGCCGATGCCGACCGCGAAGCCGGCCTTCACGAGCTTCGTCCGGCGCTGTTCGCTGGCGTCGTCACTGTCGCTTTCGTCGGCCATGTCCGTCCTCTTCAGTCCAATCCTCGTGCGCTCATCTATGAGCGCCGCAGGTACAATGGAAGCGGCGGCCTGATGGTTGCACGATTCAAGCCGCTGCCGACTTTGGAGGGCGCGCAGGCCGCCGCCGTCGATCCCAACGTGCATGCGTCGGTGTCGGCATCCGCTGGCTCGGGGAAGACGCAGGTGCTTACGGGCCGCGTGCTGAGCCTGCTTCTGAACGGGGCGGATCCCGAGGCCATCCTGTGCCTGACTTTCACCAAGGCCGGCGCGGCGGAAATGGCGAACCGCATCGGAGCGCGTCTCGCGGCCTGGGTGCGGATGAAGGATGCCGAGCTCGGCGCCGATCTCATGGCGCTTCGAGCCGATCCGGGTCCTGCCACGAGGGAACGGGCCCGGCGCCTGTTCGCCAAGGTGCTGGAGGCGCCGGGCGGCCTTCGCATCCAGACCATCCACAGCTTCGCGCAGGCGCTGCTCGCGGCGTTTCCGGCGGAGGCCGGGATCACGCCCGGTTTCCAGCCGATCGAGGGCCGGGCGGAGCAGGAGCTTGCCCGGACGACGCTCGCCAACCTTCTCGCGGACGCGGAGGCGCACGGAAACGAGCAACTCATCGGCGACGTGCAGTGCCTCAGCCTGCGGCTCGGGGAAGAGGGCGCGGTCGATTATCTGATGCGCTGTGCCCGCGTGCCCGATGCGATGGCCAAGCTGGGTCCGGCCGAGCTGATCGAGCCGTTCCTCAAGCGCCTGATGGACCTGCCCGACGGCTCGGTCGAAGAGTTCCTTACCCATCATTGCCATGAGGAACGGTTCGACTGCGACCTGCTGGAGGCGATTGCCGAGGCCAATCGCAAATGGGGCGCGCAGACCGGTCTCGGTTTTGCCAAGGACATCGAGAATTGGCTCGCGCTGACGCCGATCGAGCGCGCGGCCGAGCTTTCGACGCTGCGCAAGGTGGTCCTGACCGAAAAGGCGACCCCGCGGGTTTCTGCCGGGCAGGAGAAGGCCGAACCGAACTACGAGGTCTATGCCGGGCGTATCGCGACTCTCGTCGGCGAATTGCTGGCGGTGCAGAATGGCGCTCGCCTGGCGGCGGACATGGCCGCCGGATTGCGGGCGGGACAGGCCTTCGCGGCCGCTTACGCCAAGGCGAAGCGAAGCGCCGGAGTCGCCGACTTCAACGACCTGATTGCCTGGACGCGGCAGCTTCTCGCCACGCCGGGAATGGGCGAATGGGTGCGCTACAAGCTCGATCGCCGCACCGATCACATCCTCGTCGACGAGTCCCAGGACACGAACCGCGAGCAGTGGGAGATCGTGCAGGCGCTCGCCTCGGAATTCTTCGCCGGAGCCGGCGCGTACGAGGGCCGTGGGCCGGACGATCTTCATGGTCGGCGACTTCAAGCAGGCGATCTTCGGCTTCCAGGGCACGGACCCGGAGGAGTTCAAGCTTGCTCGCGAATGGGTTCGCCAGCAGTCGGCCTCGCTGCTCACCTCCGACGAAGATGCGCGGGCGGGTGCCGCACTCGAATTCCGCGACCTCTCGATCGAGGCGAGCTTCCGGTCGGCGCCGGCGGTCCTCGACGTCGTCGATGCCGTCATTGCCGACGTCGGCTATCGCAACATGGGCCTTCCCGAGCAGCCGAACCGGCACCAGGCGCATTTCCACGCCCGCCCCGGCATCGTGGAGCTGTGGAAGCCCTTCGCCGTCGAAGACGGGGAGGAAGAGGACGAAGGCGAGGAGGGGTGGCTGGGCGAGGACGCCCGTCGCTACGCCAGCGCCATCGCGCAGCAGGTCCGTCGCTGGATCGACGAAGCGCCGATCCTTGCCAAGACCAAGCGTCCGCTCAGCGCGGGCGACGTCCTGATCCTCGTGCGCAGTCGCGGCGAGCTTGCCTCGCTGATCGTCGCCCGCCTGTTCGAGGAAGGCGTGCCGGTCGCCGGCATCGACCGTCTGCACCTGCAGGAGCCGCTGGCGGTCAAGGATCTGCTCGCGGCGATCACCTTCGCCGTTCAGCCGCTCGACGATCTCAATCTCGCGAACCTGCTGGTTTCGCCGCTGCTCGGCTGGAGCCAGGAACTGCTTCTGGAGCTTGCCTACGATCGCAAGGGGCACGGCGCTGTGGCAGCGGCTCGGCGAGCGCGCGGACACGCGTCCCGAGTTCCGGGAGGCCCGCGACCAGCCTCAACGCCTTGCTGGCGATGGCGGACTTCACCACGCCGCATCGCTATCTGGAAACGATCCTGTCGGGTCCGATGGATGGACGGCGGAAGCTGTACAGCCGGCTTGGCATGGCGGCGCGCGACCCGATCGACGAACTGCTCGGAAGCGCCCTCGAGTTCGAGCACCAGGAAATCGCCTCGCTCGACCGCTTCATCGCCTGGTTCGCGCGCGGCGAGGTCGAGATCAAGCGCGACCCGTCGGCGCCGATGAATGCCGTCCGGGTGATGACCGTTCACGGCGCCAAGGGCCTGGAAGCGCCGGTCGTCATCCTCGCCGACGCGACCGCCGATCCGGCGAGGCTCGGCGGCGTATCGCGTACGCTCGATTTTCCGGTGCCGGATGCGGGCACGGTGCCGCTGATCCGTCCGCGCAAGGCGGAGCGGATGTCACCCTTCCTCGAGCTGATCGAGGCGGAGGAGGTCCGCGATCTCGAGGAGCATTGGCGGCTGCTCTACGTCGGACTGACCCGCGCCGAGGAGCGGCTGGTCATCGCCGGTCTTCAGCCGAAGACGAAGGACGGCGTGCGGCCGGAGAATTGCTGGCACACGCGGGTCGAGCGGGCGCTCGTATCGCTCGGCGCGCAGCCGGAGGCGGATCCCGCGTGGGGAGAGATCCTGCGCTACAAGGGCAATGTCCCGGCGGGTCCGGTGAAGGCGAAGGCCGCCGCCGATCGCCCTGGCGCCCCCAGCGATCCCGGCCTGGGCCACGACCGCCGCACCGCCAGAGGCGCGGCCGCCGCAGCCGCTCGCGCCTTCGGCCATTGCGGAGGACACCGAGGCCGCTCCGCCGCCGAGCGAGAACCAGCGAGCCGCGGCCGAACGCGGGACCTTGATCCACCAGCTGCTGGAGCGCCTTGCGCCGGTCGCGAGCCGCCGAAAGGCACGCGACCGCGCTTCGCTGGCTCGAACGCTCCGCCGGGCTGAGCGATGCGGCCGCCCGGAAGGAGATCGCCGACACCGTCTGCGAAGTGCTCTCGGACCCGCGTTTCTCCGCTTTGTTCGGCGAAGGCTCGCTTGCGGAAGCGCCGCTTGCCGCGACCCTGCCGGACGGCATCGTGGTCGCCGGAACCGTCGACCGGCTGCTGGTCGAACCGGACCGGATTTCCGTCATCGACTTCAAGACCGGCCGCGTGCCGGAATCGGAGGGCGCAATTCCGGCGTCTCACAAGGCGCAGATGGGCGCCTATACCAAGGCGCTTGCGGGTCATCTTTCCGGGTCGCGAAATCCGCGCGGCCTTGCTCTACACCAGCGGCCCACAGCTTTTCGAACTGCATAGTTGAGGCGTCGGCACATCGACCCCATATGAGCGTTAAACATCTGTTACGGAGATTAGTGAAATGGCCACCAAGAGCGTCACCGACCAGAGCTTCCAGGATGATGTCCTCGGCGCTTCGGGACCGGTCCTCGTCGATTTCTGGGCGGAATGGTGCGGTCCGTGCCGAATGATCGCTCCGGCGCTCGAGGAGATTGCGACCGAGCTCGGCGAGAAGGTCACGATCGCCAAGATCAACATCGACGAAAATCCGGAAACGCCGGGCCGCTATGGCGTTCGCGGCATCCCGACCATGCTCCTGTTCAAGGACGGCCAGCCGGTTGCTCAGAAGGTCGGTGCGGCTCCGCGCAGCCAGATCCAGCAGTGGCTCGAGGGTAACCTCTAAAGGGGCTCTCCCGCCTACAGCGCCGCACCCTCGGCGGGCCGTAAGAGCGTGCGCTTTCATTGACTAGGCCTAGGGCGCTGCCTACATCGCCGGCACAGTTTGCCGGCTGTTGGGGGCAGTCGTTCAGGCCCTTTCCAAGCGCCCGGCACGTAAAGGATTTCCATGATCGCCGCACTGGCCAAGAGTATCTTCGGATCGTCCAACGACCGCTATGTCCGAAGCCTTGGAAAATATGTCGACGCCGTAAACGGGTTCGAGCCGACAATCTCCGCGATGACGGACGAGGAGCTTCGCGGCCAGACCGAGATCTTCCGCCGTCGCCTGGCCGAAGGCACGAAGCTCGACGATCTGCTTCCCGAGGCGTTCGCCACCGTTCGCGAGGCGGCGGTGCGTACGCTCGGCCAGCGGCACTACGACGTCCAGCTGATCGGTGGCATCGCGCTCCATCGCGGCGAGATCGCCGAGATGAAGACGGGCGAGGGCAAGACGCTCGTCGCCACGCTTGCCGTCTATCTGAACGCGCTTCCCGGCAAGGGCGTCCACGTCGTCACGGTGAACGACTATCTCGCCCGCCGCGACGCGGAATGGATGGGCCAGATCTACCGCTTCCTCGGCCTGACCGTCGGGGTGATCGTGCCGAACATGGCCGATCACGAGCGGCGCGCAGCTTACGAAGCCGACATCACCTACGCGACGAACAACGAGCTCGGCTTCGATTACCTCCGCGACAATATGAAATACTCGCGCGAGCAGATGGTCCAGCGGCCGTTCAATTTCGCGATCGTCGACGAGGTGGACTCGATCCTGATCGACGAAGCGCGCACGCCGCTCATCATCTCCGGCCCGACCGACGACAAGTCCGACCTCTACAAGTCGGTCGACGCCATCGTGAAGACGTTCGTCGCCGAGGACTATGAGCTCGACGAAAAGCAGAAGTCGGTCGTCCTCACCGAAGACGGCACCGAAAAGGCCGAGCGGATGCTCGAGGAAGCGGGCCTGATCGAGGGCCGCAACCTCTACGACATCGCCAACACGCAGGTCGTCCACCACTTGAACCAGGCCCTGAAGGCCAACGTCATGTTCAAGCGGGACACCGACTATATCGTGAAGGAAGAGCAAGGTCGTCATCATCGACGAGTTTACCGGCCGAATGATGGACGGACGCCGCTGGTCGGACGGGCTTCACCAGGCCGTCGAGGCCAAGGAAGGCGTCAATATCGAGGCCGAGAACCAGACTCTCGCGTCGATCACCTTCCAGAACTACTTCCGCATGTACCCGAAGCTGTCGGGCATGACCGGCACCGCGCTGACGGAAGCGCCGGAGTTCTTCGACATCTATCGCATGAACGTGGTGTCGATCCCGACCAACGTCCCGGTGCAGCGCATCGACGAGGACGACGAATTCTACAAGAACATCACCGACAAGTTCGCCGCCATCGCGATCGAGATCCGCGCGCGGCAGGAGAAAGGGCAGCCGGTCCTCGTCGGCACCGTGTCCATCGAAAAGTCGGAGATGCTGTCCGAATTCCTCCAGCGCGAAGGCATCAAGCATCACGTGCTGAACGCCCGCTTCCACGAGAGCGAGGCGCACATCGTCGCTCAGGCGGGCCGGATGGGTGCGGTCACCATCGCGACCAACATGGCTGGCCGCGGCACCGACATTCAGCTCGGCGGCAACCTCGAATTCCGGATGCAGGACGAGTTCGCGGATCTCGTCGCCGGCACGCCGGAATATGAGGCGCAGGCGCAAAAAATCCGTCGCCGAGATCGCCGAAGAGAAGCAGCGCGTGCTCGACAATGGCGGCCTGTTCGTCCTCGGTACCGAGCGCCACGAAAGCCGCCGCATCGACAACCAGCTTCGCGGCCGTTCAGGCCGTCAGGGCGACCCCGGCCTGTCGCGCTTCTATCTCAGCCTCGACGACGACCTTCTGCGCATCTTCGGGCCGCAGACCATGTTCGCGCGGCTGATGAACAAGAACCTCGAGGATGGCGAAGCGATCGTCAGCCCGTGGATCTCCAAGGCGATCGAGACCGCGCAGAAGAAGGTCGAGGCGCGCAACTACGACATCCGCAAGCAGGTCGTCGAATTCGACGACGTGATGAACGACCAGCGCAAGGTCATTTACGAGCAGCGCTCGGACATCATGGATGCCGAGACGGTCAACGACGTGGTCATCGACATGCGCGCGGAAACGGCTGTTTCGCTGGTCACTGCGCATTGTCCTCCCGGCACCTATCCGGAGCAGTGGGACGTCGAGGGCCTCAAGGAGAGCGTCGACCTGGTCTTCGGTCTGCAGCCGCCGATCGACGAATGGCTCGCAGGAAGAAGCGGTTGAGCAGGAAGCTCATCATCGAGCGCCTGCAGGATCTCGCCGACGAGGCGATGGCCGCGAAGATGGCCGACGTCGATCCGGAACGCTGGACGATGCTCGAGAAGAACATCCTTCTCCAGACCCTCGACAATTATCTGGAAGGAGCATCTGGCGACGCTGGATGCCCTCCGCGCCGTGATCCACCTGCGCAGCTATGCCCAGAAGAAGCCGATCGACGAGTATAAGCAGGAGGCCTTCCTCCTGTTCGAGCGGCTGCTGATCTCCATCCGCGAGGAAGTGACGCGCGTGCTGATGCGCGTGCAGGTGCAGTTCGAAGTGCCGCCGCCGATGGAGCTGCCTGACTTCATCACGCAGCATATCGACCCGCTTTCGGGTGAGGACGATACCGCGGACATCGATCCGTCGAGCTTCCTTTCGAACCTCGGCATTTCGTCGCTGAACATTCCGACGCCGGAGCTTCCGGCGGACGAGAATGGCGATGCCGTCGGCCAGCCGGCAAGCCGCAACGCGCCCTGTCCGTGCGGTTCGGGCAAGAAGTTCAAGCATTGTCACGGGCAGCTGGCCTGACGGCCGAGCGCGGGGCGGCCGTGGCCGATCGTTCGCAGCTGAGGACTGCCTATCGCGCCGACGAAGAGACGGTCGTCGGCGAGCGCCTGCGGCAGGCCCGGCTGGATCCTGAAGCTCTCGGCGAAGCGACGGCGACTGCCCGCGCGCTGGTGAAAGGCGTCAGGGCGCACAAGCCGTCCGGCCTCGACGCGTTCCTTCACGCCTACGACCTCGGCAGCGACGAGGGCATTGCGATGATGTGCCTCGCGGAGGCGCTGCTGCGCATTCCGGACGCGCATACCGCCGACGAGCTGATCGCCGACAAGCTTTCGGGCCCCGATTGGGCGGACAAGATGGGCCGGTCGGACTCCTCCTTCGTCAATGCCGCGACTTTCTCGCTGCTCCTGACGGGCAAAGTGCTCGAAGGCGCCAACGACCGCAGCGACAATTGGCGTGCCGCCTTGGGCCGCGCCGTGGGCCGCCTCGGCGAGCCGGTCGTCAGGACCGCCGTGCGCGAGGCGATGAAGATCCTCGGCCGCAACTTCGTCTTCGGACGGACGATCGACGAAGCACTGCGTCGCGCCAAGCCGGAGCGCGAAGAAGGCCTCACGCACAGCTTCGACATGCTGGGCGAGGCTGCCCGCACACTGAAAGATGCGGAACGATACGCCGAAGCCTACCGCAACGCGCTCGACCGCATCGCCAAGGAGGCGAAGGGGGGCTTCGCGCAGTCCCCAGGCATTTCGGTCAAGCTGTCGGCGCTGCATCCCCGCTACGAATGGAGCCACGCGGAGGAGGCCAAGGCCTACATCCTCCCGATCCTGCGCGAACTTGCGGCAAAGGCCAGCGCGGCCGACGTTCACCTGACGATCGACGCCGAGGAGGCGGATCGGCTCGAGCTCCAGATGGACATGCTGGAGGCATTGCTCGCCGACGACAGCCTGTTCGCGAACGGATGGGGCGGTCTCGGCATTGCCATCCAGGCGTACCAGAAGCGCGCCGCTCCACTTTGCGACTGGGTCGTGGCGGCCGCTCGCGCTCATCGCCGCAAGCTGATGGTCCGGCTCGTGAAGGGCGCCTACTGGGACACTGAGATCAAGGCGGCGCAGGTTGCCGGCCTGCCAGACTATCCGGTCTTCACGCGCAAGATCGCGACGGACGTGTCCTACCTCGCCTGCGCGAAGATCCTGCTGGCCGGCAGCGACGTCCTCTATCCCGCGTTCGCCACGCACAATGCGAACACCATCGCCGCCGTAAAGGCGCTCGCGGGCAAGACGCCGTTCGAATTCCAGCGCCTCCATGGGATGGGCGAGGGCCTCTACGCAGAAATGGCGAGGCTCGAAGAGGCGATCGGCGATGCCCGCACGCCAGTACGCATCTACGCGCCAGTCGGCAGCCACAAGGAATTGCTGGCCTATCTCGTGCGCCGCCTGCTCGAGAACGGGGCCAACTCCTCCTTCGTCAACCGCATCGCCGACGAGCATCTGAGCCTGGACGACCTCGTGCGCGATCCGGTCTCCGACCTGGAAGCGCTGGAGCCCAAGCGGAACCCGAAGATCGTCCTGCCGAGCGAGCTGTTCGGCCCCGCGACGCCGCAATAGTGCTGGTGTCGACCTCAGCGACCCATTGGTGCGTGAGCCCTTGATGCAGCGGCTGAAAGCGCTCGAGGCGCGCAGCTGGACCGCGAAGCCCGGTATCGGAAAGGGCGAGGGCAGGCCGATCGTCTCGCCCCACGACAATCGGATCACCGTCGGCACGACATTCGAAGCGACGGCAGACGAAGTCGACCGAATGGTTCGCGCCGGGCACGCAGCACAGCTTGCCTGGGATGCACTCGGCGGCGAAGCGCGGGCGAAGCTCCTCGAACGCGCGGCGGATCTCTACGAAGAGCATGCGGAAGAGTTCTTCTCGCTCTGCACTCGAGAAGCCGGGAAGACCCTGGTCGACGCGGTGCTCGAGGTGCGCGAGGCGGTCGATTTCCTGCGTTTCTACGCTTCCGAAGCGCGCCGCCAGTTCACAAGGCCTCTTCCGCTTCCGGGCCCGACCGGGGAGCAGAACGAGCTGCGCCTGCACGGCCGTGGGGTGATCGCGGCCATTTCGCCTTGGAATTTCCCCCTCGCCATCTTCACTGGCTTGGTGTCCGCGCCGCTCGCCGCTGGCAATGCAGTGATCGCAAAGCCAGCCGGGCAAACGCCGCTGATTGGCGCCTTGGCGATCGAGCTGATGCACGAGGCGGGCATTCCCAAGGACATTGTCCAGCTTGCGCCGGGCTCAGGCCGCGTTGTCGGCGGCACGCTGACTGCGCATCCGTTGCTGTCGGGCGTCGTCTTCACCGGCTCGACCGAAACTGCGCGGACGATCAACCGCACGTTGGCCGAGCGCGACGGTCCGATCATCCCGTTCGTCGCCGAAACCGGCGGGCAGAATGCGATGATCGTGGATAGCTCGGCTCTGCCCGAACAGGTGACCCGCGACGTCATCTCCTCGGCATTCCAGAGCGCGGGCCAGCGTTGCTCGGCCTTGCGAGTCCTGTTCGTGCAGGAAGACGTTGCCGACGGCATGATCGAAATGATCGCCGGCGCGATGGAGACTTTGACTGTCGGCGATCCGAGCGACCTGACTACCGACGTCGGCCCGGTGATCGACGAGGCCGCAAAGAAAGTCGCTCGATGACCACATCGAGTGGCTCGACAAGAATGCGAAGAAGATCTGCCGATTGAAGGCACCGAAGGAAGCCGCAAACGGCTATTTCGTCGCTCCCGCATTTTATGAAATCCAGTCGCTAAGCCAATTGAATCGCGAGAATTTCGGCGCAATCCTTCACGTCATACGCTTTGCCGGCGACAAGCTCGGCGAGGTCGTCGATGCCATCAACGCCACCGGCTATGGCCTGACGCTCGGCCTGCAGAGCCGCATCGACACCACGCGCGACTTCGTCGAGCAGCGCGCTCGGGTCGGCAATTTCTACGTCAACCGCAACCAGATCGGCGCCGTGGTCGAAAGCCAGCCCTTCGGCGGCGAGGGCCTGTCAGGCACCGGCCCGAAGGCCGGCGGGCCGCACTATGTCGCGCGCTTCGCGACCGAACGCGTCACCTGCATCGACACGACCGCGGCAGGCGGCAACGCCAGCCTGATGGCGGCGATCGAAGGCTGATTTCGCGATTTGTCCCTCGGCGGGACGCCGTGGAGCCGCCGGAAACAACAGCCGTTGAAATGGCGCGGGGTGGTCTTCCCAGACACGAACGCGCCTCGCCGGAGCGGTCGGGCGTAAGCCCGGCCGCTTCGTCATCTCAGAGCGCATGAAGGAATGGCTCCCCGGGCCTGATTCGAACAGGCGACCATTCGATTAACAGTCGAACGCTCTACCGCTGAGCTACCGGGGAACACTTCAGGGCCGAAGCGTCGCGGCTAGATAGCGAAGCCAGACCTAAAGGCAAGGCCGAAAGCCCTGTCAGGTGGCGAATTGTTCCATGGCGATGCGCTCGTCCAACGCATGCTCCGGGATCGAACAACAGGGTCAGCGATCGCTCGCGGTCGAGCGCGACTTCGACCTTCGAGACTTCGCGCACCTCGAACTGGTCGGCGACAGCGGAAACCGGGCGGTTCGCGGCTTCCAGAATGCGGAAACAGACAGCCGTGTCGTCGGGCAGGATGGCGCCGGACCATCGGCGGGGCCGGAACGGGCTGATCGGCGTCAAGGCGAGCATCTTGGCCTGCAGCGGCAAGATCGGTCCTCGCGCAGACAGATTGTAGGCGGTCGATCCGGCAGGCGTCGCCACCAGCACACCGTCGCAGGCCAGTTCCGGAAGGGCGACGCGGCCGTTGACCAGGATCTCGATCTTCGCCGTCTGCCGGGTTTCGCGCAGCAGGGAGACTTCGTTGATCGCCGCGTGCCGGAACGTTTCGCCGGCAACCGTCGTGGCCCGCATCTCCAGTGGCGCGACGCGGATCGCCTTCGCTCCGGCGATGCGCTCGGCCAGCCGGTCCAGCCGCCACTCGTTCATCAGGAAGCCGACCGTCCCGCGGTTCATGCCGAAAACGGGCTTCGGAGAGCCCTCGTCCAGCATGTGGTGGAGCGTCTGCAGCATGAAGCCGTCGCCGCCGAGCGCGACCAACGTATCCGCGTCTTCCGGGTCGGCCCAGCTATAGCGGCGGCGCAGCATGGCCTCGGCGGCCTTCGCGACCTCGGTATGCGAGGACAGCAGGCCGATCTTCAGCCCGGCAAGATCGGCCTTGCCTTCGCCACCTCCGACTTTGGCCGCGTCAGCGCTCAAGCAGCTTTCCTTTCGCCGCCCGAACATAGGCATTTCTCAAGGGCACGCCACTGTCCCGTTGTGGGTCGGGGCTTTGGTGGCCGGTATCGGGCGCGCCGGGCCGACGCTAGCCAAGCCTCATGTACAAGCGGGATGGCGTAGAAACCAAAGAGCGTGCGGACGAACGGCGGACCGCCGCTCCGCGCAGGCGGCGTGACGACTTGCTCGCCGCCGTCATCGCTCATCAGCAGATTGCGGTGGTGTTCCAACCGCAGATCAATCCTTCGACAGGCGCAGTGGAGGGGGCCGAGGCGCTCGCCCGTTGGGACCGTGTCGCCGGTGCCGAGCAGTTGTTCGCGCGAGCGGCAGCTGCCGGCCTGTCCGAGCGCCTGTCGCGCCTGGTGCAAACCAAGGCGCTTCGCGCCGCAGCGGCATGGGAAGGGCCGCTGCGGCGCCTCGCTATTTCGATCAACCTGCTGCCCGACGAGATCGTGCAGGAAGGCTTTGTCGCCTGGTTCCTGGAGAGCGTCGGCTCCGCCGGGATCGATCCCAAGAGGGTCACGATCGAGATCACGGAGAACGTCCTCCTCAGCGATCTCGAAGCCGTCGCACGCAATCTCGAGAAGATTCGCGAGGCGGGCATCAAGGTCGCTCTCGACGACTTCGGGACCGGCTATGCCAGCTTCGCCTATCTCGGCAGCCTGCCTCTCGATGCGCTGAAGATCGATCGCGGGCTGATCTCGAGGATTAGCACCAGCGAGCGCGATCGGATCGTCGTCAAATCGATCTTCGGCCTGGCCCGCGATCTCGGTCTGTCGGTCGTGGTGGAAGGCGTCGAAAGCACCGCGCAGCTCGTCCTGCTCGCCGAGTGGGGATGCGAGCTCTACCAGGGGTTCCTGGGAGCCGGCGCGCTCGACGAGCAGGAACTCGCACGCTTCGTTGCCGTCTCGCAGGCGAACGCCGCCTAGGCGGCTTCCTTCGTCCGTTCGCGCGGCTGCCGCCACCCGCGCCAGGCCCGTCGACAATTGCAAGGCCCCATTGAGCCGGGCTTCGGCCGTCGGCCAGTCGCGGCTGACCGACAACTTGCTGTCGGGCCGTAGCTTGGCGGTGCCCTTCAGCCGGTCGATGTAGGCCAGGAGCCCGGACAGGTCCGGGAACCCGCTTTCGGCGAAGGTGACCAGCGCCCCCTTCGGACCGACGTCGAGCTTGGCGATCATCGCCTTCTTCGAATGAAGCTTCGTCTCGACGATCTTCAGCAGGTTCTGGGTCTCGTCCGGAAGCGCGCCGAAGCGGTCGATCATTTCGGCCGCGAACGATTCCACGCCTTGCTTGTCGTCCAGTTCGCCCAGGCGGCGATACAGGCCCATGCGCAGGTCGAGATCGGGCACGTAGGTTTCCGGGATGAGGATCGGCGCATCGACGCTGATCTGCGGCGTGAACTCCTCGCGCCGCGGGATGCCGCCGGCCTTCTGCTCGACGATCGCGTCCTCGAGCATCGACTGGTACAGTTCGAAGCCCACTTCCTTGATGTGCCCCGATTGCTCGTCGCCAAGGAGATTGCCCGCGCCGCGAATGTCGAGGTCGTGGCTGGCGAGCTGGAAGCCCGCGCCGAGGCTGTCGAGGTTCGCGAGCACCTGCAGGCGCTTCTCCGCCGTTTCGGTGATCGACCGGTCCGCCTGCGTCGTCAGGTAGGCGTAGGCGCGGATCTTCGCGCGGCCGACGCGGCCGCGAAGCTGGTACAGCTGCGCAAGCCCAAAGCGGTCGGCTCGATGCACGATCAAAGTGTTCGCGCTCGGGATGTCGAGGCCGCTCTCGACGATCGTGGTCGACAGCAGAACGTCGTACTTCCGGTCGTAGAAGGCGCTCATGCGCTCTTCGACTTCGGTCGGCGCCATCTGCCCGTGCGCGGTGACGGATTTCACCTCCGGCACTTCCTCGCGCAGCCATTCTTCCATGTCCGGAAGGTCGGCGATGCGCGGAACGACGAAGAAGCTCTGCCCGCCGCGATAATGCTCGCGGAGCAGGGCTTCGCGGACGACGACAGGATCCCACGGCGTAACGTAGGTGCGAATGGCGAGCCGATCGACCGGAGGCGTCTGGATGACGCTCAGTTCGCGCAATCCGCTCATCGCCATCTGCAGCGTGCGCGGGATCGGCGTGGCCGTCAGCGTCAGGACGTGGACGTCGGCCCTCAGCGCTTTCAGCCGCTCCTTGTGCGTGACGCCAAAGTGCTGCTCCTCGTCGACAATGACGAGGCCCAGCTTCTTGAACTTCACGCCTTTCCCGAGGATCGCGTGCGTCCCGATGACGATGTCGACCTGACCGGCTTCGAGGTCTTCCCGGGTCTTCTTCGCTTCGGCGGTCGGCACCAGCCGCGACAGCCGGCCAACCCTGATCGGAAAGCCCTCAAGCCGCTCGACGAAGTTCCGGTAATGCTGGCGGGCGAGGAGGGTGGTCGGCGCAACCACCGCGACCTGCATTCCCGACATGGCCGCAACGAAGGCCGCGCGTAACGCCACCTCGGTCTTGCCGAAGCCGACGTCGCCGCAAACCAGCCGGTCCATCGGCTTGCCCGACTCCAGGTCCGCGAGCACGTCCTCGATCGCGCGATCCTGGTCGTCGGTCTCTTCGTAAGGGAAGCGGTCGACGAACTGCGGATAGGCGCTGTCCGGCTCGATCACCGTGCCCGGACGCGTCGCCCGCATCGCCGCCGTCTTGATGAGCTCGCCCGCAATCTCGCGGATCCGCTCCTTCATCCGCGACTTGCGCCGCTGCCACGCCTCGCCGCCCAGCCGGTCGAGCGCAACGCCGTCGCTCTCGCTGCCGTAACGGGTCAGCAGGTCGATATTCTCGACCGGGACGTAGAGCTTGTTGCCGCCATTATATTCGAGCGCCACGCAGTCGTGCGGCGCCTTGCCGACCATGATCGACTGCAGCCCTTCGTAGCGGCCGATGCCGTGATCGTTGTGCACGACCAGATCGCCCGGCGTGAGCGTCGCAAGCTCGGAGAGGAACGCCGCGGCGCCCTTGCGCTTCTTGCGCCGCCGGACCAGCCGGTCGCCGAGCATGTCCTGCTCGGTGAGGACGGCGACGTCCGGCGCGGTGAAGCCATGATCCAGCGGCAGCACCATCAGCGCCGGCTGAGTCTTGCTGCCGAGCGCTTCCTGCCAATTGTCGACGAGCTTCTGCGACTTCAGGCCGTGGTCGTGCAGCAGGCCTGAAAGCCGCTCCCGTGCGCCGCGCGTGTAGCTTGCGAGCACGACCTTGTGCCCGCTCTTGCGGAGCTTGTTCACATGGGCGGCGACTGCCTCGTAGACATTGTCCTGCCGCGTTCGCTCAGGCGCGAAGTCGCGGGCCGGGTCGACGCCGAAGCTCAGGATCCGCGCGCTCTCCGGCTCCGGGAACGGTGAGGTGAGATGGATGGGCCGGTCATCGACCGCCTGCGTCCACTCCTGTTCGGTCAGATAGAGGGCGTCGGGCTTCAGCGGCCGATAGCTTCCGGCCTCGCCCGAATTGGTCTTGCTGCGATTGGCATAATAGTCGTCGATCGATTCCCGGCGCGCGGCCAGCGCCTGGTCCACGCCGGAGTCCCGCACGATGAGGTCATTCTCGCCGAGATGATCGAAGACGGTCGTAAGACGCTCTTCGAACAGAGGGAGCCAATGCTCCATGCCGCTCATGCGGCGGCCGTCCGAAATGGCTTCGTAGAGCGGATCGCCCGTGGCCGTCGCTCCGAACGTCTCGCGATAGCGCGACCGGAAGCGCTTGATGGTCTCTTCGTCGAGCAGCGCCTCGGATGCGGGCATCAAGGTGAAGGCATCGGCGCGGTCGGTCGAACGCTGGTCCGCAGGATCGAAGCGGCGCAGGCTCTCGATCTCGTCGCCGAAGAAATCGAGACGGAGCGCATGGGTCTCGCCGGCGGGGAACAGGTCGATCAGCGAGCCGCGAACGGCATATTCGCCATGCTCGGCGACCGATTCGACCCGCTCGTAACCGAGCGCTCTCAGCTGATCGATCAGCTGGTTCCTGTCGATCCGCGCTCCTGACTCGATCCGCTGCGTCAACTGCCGGATGCGGAAGGGCGTGAGCAGCCGCTGGGTGACCGCATTTTCGGTCGCGACGAGCAATTGCGGACCACTCGCTTTGGCCTGCAACGCGTTCAGGGTGGCCAGGCGTTCGGCCATGACCCGAAGGGCCGGGGACGTACGGTCGTATGGCAGACAGTCCCAGGCGGGGAAGGTCAGGACCTCCACCTCGGGGGCGAACAAGGGCACTGTGTCCGCGAGCGCGCGCATGGCGCTTTCGTCCGACGCGATCAGGACCGCCCGGCCGCCCTTTGACGATCCGTGTGCCGCCCGCGCCAGATCCGCCGCAAGCACCGGCAGGAACCCCGTCGGCACTCCCGCCAGGGTCATCGACTCTTTGGCGCGGAGGACTTGCTGCAGCGTGTCCGTCATCGCGCGATCCGAACGTAGTCCAGGCGCTTCAGGGCATCGATCATGGGACCAGCGAAGCGCTCCGGCGCCTCGGCGGTTCCGATGGCCCAGGCCATGATGTCCACGTCCTGCTCTTCCAGGAGGTCGGCGAACAGCGCGCGCTCATCGGCATTCCACGACGCGTGGTGCGCGTCGAAGAACCCGCCGATGAGCATGTCCGCCTCGCGCGTGCCGCGATGGTGCGCGCGCCAGTGCAGGCGTCTTGAATTCCTCGTCTGGAAGCATGCCCGCGATGTAGGCGCGGGCGGCCCTCAAAGGAAGGCCGGTCCGTGACTTACTTGGACGCAGTTTCCATGTGCGCGTGCGCGTTCTTGTGCGCCTTGCAGCTCACATTCGGGTTGAACTGCGCGAACACGCCGTTCGGATTGTCGCGATAAAGCCAGACGTGCCGATCGTAATGCGGCTCGAACATGTGAGCCTCGTCGATCTTGGTCGCCGGATCGTCCTGCATCGTGTCCCATTCGACGCCGTGGAAGCTCGGCGGCTTCGTGTTGCCCGCCTCGCGCCAGGACTTCTGGAAAACGAGGTTTTCCACGGCGACGAGCTGCAGCGAGCCGTCCGCCTGCGGCTCGTAGATCAGGATCGACGGCTTGTTGAAATCGGTGTGAGTTCCATTGCCGTCGACCCGCGGGTTCGGCGGTCCGGAAATGCCGAGCATGTCGGGCCGGAAGTAGTGGATGCCCATCGCGCCCAGTTCGGCGGGTTTGCCCATCATGTCCGCGGTCTCGCAGATGTTGCCCGGGTCGGCGATATAGCCTTCGGCCAGCGCGACCTTAACGTCGCGGAAACGCTCGGTCGCCGCCCGAACCTGCTCCAGCGTGGGCTCGGTGATCGGGGTGGGTGAAGCCTCTGCCGTGTTCGCCAACAGCAAAGCGCTCGCGGACGCAGCCGCGAGGCCGAATGCAACTTTCAACATGTCGTGGTGCTCCTTTTGCGAGGGCGCCGCTACGCCTCGAAAAGTCGTTACTCAATCGAAATGCTTGCAACGGGCTATGCAGATGTGAATAGCTCTCGACCGATGTTTTCGTGGGACGACATCGGCGTATTCCTGGCGCTTTATCGTGAGCGTACGACCGGGCGCGCTGCCAGCTCTCAAGGGGTTAGCCAGCCAACAATTGTCCGGCGCATCGCAGCGCTCGAGCAGGATCTCGGTCTGGTGCTGTTTGAACGGAGTCCAACGGGCCTTCTTCCCACCGACGCAGCACATGCCCTTCATGCTTCGGCCCAGCGCATCGAGCGATCCGTTTGCGAGTTCACTGCCGAGGTCGACGCTCTGACGGGCGCTGAACTGAACCTCATCCGCCTGACCTTCCTCGATCATTTCGAGCAGTTGCTGATCCCGGTGTTGCGGGAGTTCCGGTCACGCTGGCCGCGCGTGCAAACCCAATTGCTCGCCAGCGACCACATCTACGACATGGCGCGGGGCGAAGCCGACATCGGCGTGCGCGGCCGCGATCGCCCGACAAGCGACGAGATCGTGGTGCACGAGCTGCCGCCAAGCGGTTGGACTATTTATGCTTCGGCACAGATGTCCGAAGCGGATCGGCCAGGTTCGCCCGAGGAAGTCGCGGGCCATCCGATCGCCTTGATCGGAGGTGTACCGGCGACCCTTCCGATCTACCTCTGGCTTGAATCACTTTCGGGTTCCGGCCCGCCGCCGGCGCGGTGCAACAATTATCGCGCAGTGAAGTCGCTGATCGCATCGGGAGTCGCAATATCCGCTCTGCCCTGCACGATCGGCGACGATGACCCGGAGGTCGTCCGATGCTTCCCGCCGCTGGAGGAGTGGGACGTGCCGATCTATTTGATCGGACGACGTGCGGTCCTCCGGCGGCCACCGGCGCGGGATCTGTTCGATTCCATCGCAACCCACTTCCAAAAGCATCCGGAACTGCTGATGGGCGTGCGCTGATGCGGCCCGAAATTCTCAATCCGTTGTTCGCCGAAGTCGAGACGATGCCCGGCGTCGGGCCGCAGGTCGCCAAGGTGCTGAAGCGCCTCGACATCACCCGCGCCATCGACCTTTTGTACCATCTGCCGACGGGCGTGATCGAGCGCGTGCGGACGAACGCGGCAAGCGCCAGCCTTCTCGGCTGCAATGTCATCATCGACCTTGTGCCGTTCGATACCCGATCGCCGCGTTCGGGGCGCGGACCGATGCGTGTCTTTGCCTCGGACGCGGACGGCAACACCATCAGCCTCATCTATTTCAACAATCCCGGCTGGGCGAAGAAGAGCCTGCCGATGGGCGAGAAGCGCACCGTCTCCGGAAAGCTCGAGGCGTATGGGGACGAATGGCAGATCATCCATCCCGAGGTCATGCCGGCGGACAAGGGGACGGAGCTCTCGATCCGTGAGCCAGTCTACGGCCTGACCGAGGGCATGACCAACAAGCGCCTCCGCGAGCTTGCGGTGGCCGCGCTGGAGCGGGCGCCGGAAATGCCCGAATGGATCGAGCCGACCTTGCTTGCCCGCGAGGCGTGGCGCCCATGGCGTGCCGCGATCGCCGAGGCCCATCGCGATCCGGGTACGGCGGACCCGAGGCGGCGGCTGGCCTATGACGAGGTGTTCGCAAACCAGCTTGCGCTGATGCTCCTGCGGCAGGCTTCGCGGCGGCACCGCGGGGTGCCGCTTGCCGGCGACGGCAGCCTGATCGCGAAACTAAAGCTCCCCTACGAAATGACCGGAGCCCAACGCCGGGTGGTCGAGGAAATCCGCGGCGACATGGCGCAGAGCGCACCGATGCTTCGGCTGCTGCAGGGTGACGTCGGGTCGGGCAAGACCCTGGTTGCGCTGATGGCCATGCTGACGGCGATCGAGTCCGGCGCTCAGGCGGCGCTGCTCGCGCCGACGGAAATCCTGGCGCGGCAACATCATGCGACCTTGCTCAATCAGCTCGACAGCATCGGCGTTCGCGTCGGCATCCTCACTGGTCGGGAAAAGGGCAGGGCGCGGGAATCCGTGCTGATGGGTCTCGCCGACGGATCGATCGACATATTGGTCGGCACCCACGCCATCTTCCAGGAGAAGGTGGCATACAAAAGCCTGGGCCTCGCCGTGATCGACGAGCAGCACCGCTTCGGCGTGTCGCAGCGATTGCTTCTCGCATCGAAGGCCGAACGTCCGCCGCATCTGCTGGTCATGACCGCGACGCCGATCCCGCGCACGCTGACGCTTACGCAATATGGCGAAATGGACGTCAGCCGCATCGACGAGATGCCGCCGGGTCGAACTCCGGTCGAGACCCGCGTGATCAGCGAGGAAAGGTTGACCGAGGTCGTCGACGGCCTGGGCCGTCACCTCGCGAGCGGTGGCCAGGCCTATTGGGTCTGCCCGCTGGTGGAGGAGAGCGAGAAGAGCGATGCCGCGGCCGCAGAGGAACGGTCGCGGATCCTGCGCATGCGCTTCGGCGACGACAAGGTCGGTCTCGTCCACGGACGCATGAAGGGTCCCGAGAAGGACGCCGTCATGGCGCGCTTCGCGGCGAACGAGCTGGCGGTCCTCGTTGCCACGACAGTCATCGAAGTCGGGGTCGACGTTCCCAACGCGACCTTGATGATCGTCGAAGGCGCCGAGCGGTTCGGCCTTGCGCAGCTCCACCAGCTTCGGGGCCGGGTGGGGCGCGGGTCTGGCAAGAGCACCTGCCTCCTGATCCGCGGCCAAAACTTGACCGAAGTCGGCCGTGCACGCCTCGCCTTGATGCGGGAGACCAACGACGGTTTCCGCATCGCCGAGGAGGATCTGCGCCTGCGCGGCCCCGGGGAGATCTTGGGCACGCGCCAGTCTGGCGAAGTCGCTTTTCGGGTCGCCGGGGTTGCGGACGTCGAGGAGTTCGCGTCGGTTGCCCAGAGCGACGCAAGGCTGTTGCTCGACCGCGACGGAGGTCTCGCCAGCCCGCGCGGACAGGCGGCGCGCATCTGCCTCTATCTGTTCGAACGCGATCAGGCCGTGGGCCTGATCAGGAGTGGCTAGGCGACGAGCAGGCCGTGCTTCTTGCGGCCAAGGCTGAGCTTCACCGGATCGCCGCTGACCGTCAGCACCAACGCGGCGTCCTCCACGACTTCATCGTTCAGCCGCACGGCGCCTTCCGCGATCTTCCGCTTTGCTTCCTTGTTCGAGGGCGTGAAGCCAAGTTGCGTCAGCGCATGTGCGATGTTCACGCCCTCGCCAACGGACAGGGTCGGCAGGTCATCGCCGGCACCGCCGCCTTCAAAGGTATCACGTGCCGTTTGCGCAGCAGCCTCCGCCGCTTGGCGGCCATGAAGCATCGCCGTGGCCTCCGTCGCTAGGGCGACCTTCGCCTCGTTGATCTGGGCTCCCGGCAGACCTTCGAGCCGCCTGACCTCGTCCAGGGGTAAGTCGGTGAACAGCCGCAGGAACTTGCCGACATTGGCGTCGTCTGTGTTCCGCCAGAACTGCCAGTAATCGTAGGGGCTCAGCTGCTCCTCGTTGAGCCAGACGGCACCCTGCGCTGTCTTGCCCATCTTCGACCCGTCGGGGTTGGTGATCAGCGGCGTCGTGACGCCGAACACCTCGGTGCCCTCGATGCGGCGCGTCAGCTCGATGCCGTTGACGATATTGCCCCACTGGTCCGACCCGCCGAGCTGCAGCCGAAGACCGTGCCGCCGCGACAGCTCCAGGAAATCGTAGGCCTGGAGGATCATGTAGTTGAACTCGAGGAAGGTCAGCGGCTGCTCGCGTTCCAGCCGGATGCGCACGCTGTCGAAGGTCAGCATGCGGTTGATCGTGAAGTGCCGCCCGACGTCGCGCAGGAACGGGACATACTCCAGCTTGCTCAACCAGTCGTCGTTATTGACCATCACCGCGTCGGTCGGGCCGTCGCCGAAGGTCAGGAATCGCTCGAACACCTTGCGGATGCCGGCGATGTTCGCGTCGATCTCCGCATCGGTCAGCAGCTTGCGGCTCTCGTCCTTGCCGGTTGGATCGCCGACCTTGGTCGTTCCGCCGCCCATCAGCACGATCGGCTTGTGCCCGCTTTCCTGCAGTCGCCGCAGCAGCATGATCTGGACGAGGCTGCCGACGTGAAGGCTCGGGGCGGTCGCATCGAAGCCAATGTAGCCGGTGACGATCTCCTTGCTCGCAAGAGCGTCCAGCGCTTCGGCGTCAGTGAGCTGGTGGATGTACCCGCGCTCGTCGAGCAGGCGCAGCAGGGAGGAACTGTAAGTCGTCATCGCCACGCAGCTAGCATTGCATGGCCGGACGCAACAAGGTCACTTGCCCGTGGCAGAAGCGCTCTGTTCGTTGAATTTGCGGACCTCCTTCAGGACGAAGGAGAGTTCGTCACTGATGGCAAACGGAGGTTTCCGCGAAACATCCTGACCGGTGTCCCAGAGAACCGGCACCATATCTCTCGACTGGGCGGTGAGCGCCACGGACAACAACCACTTCGCGCGTGAACGCGGATCCTTGGAATTATCGGCTCCGAACTCGCCCAGGAAGACAGGGATGTCCCTCTTCTTCGAGAAGGCCTCCAACTTGTCGAAGTTGCGCCTGAGCTCCGCAAGGTCGTCCTGCGTGCCCCACGTCATGCGCATTTTCCCCCAGCTTTCGTCCTTCGTCATGCCGGCGAACGGCCATGGCGTGTAATAGTGCACGGAGAGCATCAACTTGTCCGGCACAGTGTCGCGCGGGATCACAAATTTGTCCGTCGCGGTCTTGTCGATATCCGTGTTGTAGCCGCCGATGATGAGCAGGCGCTTCGCGTTGTTCCCGCCGGTCGCTCGCACCGTATCGACGAAGATCTGATTGACGTGACCCAGCGTCGCATAGGCTTTTGCCTCTGATCCGGTCCCGTCGAAGTTCGACTTTTCATTGAGCCCTTCGAAGATGAGCTGTTGGTTACTCTTCGCGAAATAGTTGGCGATCTGGGTCCAGTAGCTCTTGAACTTCTGCTCGGCTTCCGGAGTGAACGTCCGATAGGTCTTGCCGAATTTCTTCTTGTCACCCGAATCGATCCATCCGCCATCCCAGTGGATATTGACGACGCAGAACATCCCGGCTGACGTGATCCAGTCGACCACCTGACCGACGCGGTCAAGCTTCGCCTGATCGATCTTTCCATTCTGGGCGTAAGTATCCCAAGCGACAGGCACGCGAACCGTTTTGAAGCCCTGAGCCTTGAGGCTGTCGACAAATTCCTTGGTGATCGGCGGGTTGCCCCAGCCCGTCTCCCAAGTCGCCGTATTCTCGAGCGTGTTGCCGATGTTCACGCCTATTCCCATGCGGCCGACTGCGTCCCAAGCTTTCAAATCAGATTGGGCCGCGGGCTGCGCCACCGCGATCTGTGCACAAGCGATCAGGACGATGGCTAAGAAGAGCGGAGCATCTTCATGCTTGTTGCTTAGCGCTAACGATGCCGGCCTGCTACCGAGCGCCTGTGCAGCTGAACCTCATCTGTCATCCGGCCACTCCGCCCGGGAATCCCAACGTCAAGGTCTGGGCGACCGTCGATCACGCGGCATCATTTGGAGCCATGGCGACGACGAACATCTGGTTCGGTGTCGCAGCCCCGGCAGATCGCTTCGTGATCCCCAAGACTGCCGAGCCGGCGCGTGCCGATGGACTTTGGAAGACAACTTGCTTCGAAGCATTCTTCCGTCCCGCAGGCGAGCAACGGTATCAGGAATGGAATTTCGCGCCGTCCGGAGACTGGGCGGCCTATGACTTTACCGGCTATCGGGACGGCATGACGGAGGCGGAAGTCGGAGCCCCGCCGTACATCCGGATGGAAGACAATCTCACCTGGTGGACGCTTGGAGCGACCGTCGCCGTGGATGCCGCGACGAACTGGGAGCTCGCCCTTTCGGCGGTGCTGGAAGAACAGGACGGGACGAAGTCCTACTGGGCGCTGGCCCACCCCGCGTCCGAGCCCGATTTCCATCACCCGGATTGCTTCGTCGCGAGGCTTCCTTAAGCAGCACGCATGAGCCTGTTTGGAATCGACCGGCTGCTTGCCGACCCGGAATTGCGCCGCCCGCTGGAAGGCAAGCGCGTCGCGCTGCTGGCGCATCCCGCCTCCGTCACCAAGGACCTGACGCACAGCATCGACGCGTTTGTTCGCGGCGGGCGTGAAGGTCTCCGCCGTCTTCGGTCCGCAGCACGGCGTCCGCGGCGACCTTCAGGACAATATGATGGAGTCGCCGGACTTCACCGATCCGACCTACGGCATTCCGGTCTTCAGCCTGTACGGCGAGGTTCGTCGTCCGACCGGGCAGTCGATGGGCACGTTCGATACGATCCTGATCGACCTGCAGGACCTCGGCTGCCGCATCTACACCTACGTGACGACGCTGCTCTACATCCTCGAAGCGGCCGCGGAGCACGGCAAAAGCGTCTGGGTTCTCGACCGCCCGAACCCGGCGGGCCGTCCCGTCGAAGGCCTGATCCTGCGCTCCGGCTGGGAAAGCTTCGTCGGCGCCGCGGAAATCCCGATGCGCCATGGCCTGACGCTCGGCGAACTCGGCGCCTGGTTCATCGACCGCTTCAAGCTCGACGTCGACTATCGCGTGATCGAGATGCTGGAATGGCACCCGGACGAAGGCCCCGGCTTCGGCTGGCCGTCCGAGCGCATCTGGATCAACCCGAGCCCGAACGCCGCCAACCTCAACATGGCCCGCGCCTATGCCGGCACCGTCATGCTCGAAGGCGCGACGCTCAGCGAGGGCAGGGGCACCACCCGCCCGCTGGAGATTTTCGGTGCGCCCGACATCGAGGCGGGCAAGGTCATCGCCCAGATGCACGCCCTCGCGCCCGGCTGGCTCGAAGGCTGCAAGCTCCGCGAAATCTGGTTCGAGCCGACTTTTCACAAGCATGTCGGCAAGCTCTGCAACGGCGTCCACATCCACGCCGAAGGGCCGTTCTACGACCACATCTACTTCAAGCCGTGGCGGGTGCAGGCGCTGGCCTTCAAGGCCATCCGCAAGCTCTATCCGGACTACGATCTCTGGCGCGACTTCCCGTACGAATATGAATTCGACAAGCTCGCCATCGACGTCATCAACGGCTCGCCGCTGCTGCGCGAATGGGTCGACGATGTGAGCGCGACGCCCGACGATCTTCGATGCCCTCACAATTCCTGACGAGCAGGCGTGGGAAGAGGCTCGTCGAGACCCTACCTCCGCTACTGAGGGCGTGGTTAACGAAAGAGTAGGGGCTGTGCCCTATCCCGCTTGCACAAGTTTCTTGGGGAGCGGGCGCGTCCATGGCCACACACGGTATCGAGGAAGTCACTGAAAACGCGATCCGTAGCGTCGCGCGCGATTGTGGCTCCCTGTCCATGGAATGCAGCGACGTCGCCGGTTACGTCCGCGATGTCGGCACGCGCATCACCACGCACCTGAACATGCTCGACCAGCTGGAGGAGGTGACGACCCGCCTTCTCGCCGACCAGGCACGTGTCTCCGATTCGACCGATGAAGCCCGGCTGCTCTCGGACCAGGCACGCGCCAAGCTCGAAGCAGGCCGCGAAGCCATCGACGGCACCATCGCAGGCTTCAAGGGACTGACCGACCTCGTCGTGCAACTCGGCGAGCGCATGGCCGGCTTCGCTTCGGCGATGAACCAGGTTCAGATGGTCTCCTCGACCATCGAGACGATCGCCCGCAAGACGAACATGCTGGCTTTGAACGCGACCATCGAAGCTGCGCGCGCCGGCGATGCAGGCCGCAGCTTCGCCGTCGTCGCCGCCGAGGTGAAGAAGCTTGCGCACGACACTCGCGCCGCCACCAGCCAGATCGCCTCCACCATCGGCGAGCTCACTCGCGAGGCGGGCGCAGTCACCACCGAAATCAAGACCGGCGTCGAGCGCAGCCGCGCTGCCCAGTCAGGCTTCGGCCAGATCAGCGAGACGGTCCGCGAAGTCTCCGAAATCGTCACGATGGTCGATCGCCAGACCGAGGGCATCGCTCACTCGACCAGCATGATCCAGACCAGCGTCGACCGCGTGAAGGCCGGCCTGACCGACTTCGCCGGCGATGCCCGCAACAACGGCAGCCAGCTGCTCCAGGCGCAGAAGCGCCTCGAGCATCTGGAGATGCTGTCGAACACGATGCTCGACACGCTTGCCAATTCGGGCGCCGAGATCGACGACACGCCGTTCATCCTCAAGGCCCAGGAGACGATGCGCTCCATCCAGGCCGCGATCGAGCATGGCATCGAGTCGGGCGAGATCGCGATGAGCGACGTCTTCGACCGCGAATACCGGCTGATCGAGGGATCGAACCCCGAGCAATATGACAATCGCTTCTGCGATTTCGCCGACCGCTACGTCCGGCCGATCCTCGATCGGATCAAGTCCAACGACGAGCGCCTGATCGGTTCAGCGATCACGGACGTGAACGGCTATCTGCCGACCCACCTTACAGAGCGCAGCCACACGCCGGGCCTGGACCCGCTGTGGAACGATGCCCACTGCCGCAACAAGCGGATCATGATGGACGAAACGACCGCGGCCGCCATCGTCAGCGAGAAGCCGGCGATGCTTGCGACCTACCGCATGGAGCTGGGCGAGAAGTTCATTCCCGTGAAGAACGTCTTCGTTCCGCTGTGGGTGAAGGGTCGCCGCTGGGGCAATTACGAGCTCGCCTACCGCGACGACTGATCGCCGCGAATCGGTTCTGCAACTGGTCAAGGACGAACAGGGCTCCTGCTTCGGCAGGGCCCTTTCTCTTAATAGTCCCGGCGAGCTTCCGAGCGGGCTTCGAGCAGGTCGAACAGTCCGCGGTGCTGGAGCAGAAGCTGCTCGCTGCCGAAGCCGAGCGCGCGTTCGCTGGCCGGCGTGTCGTAGGCCGAATCGATTGCAGCCTGAATCGACGATTCATCGGGAAGAGCGGGTGCCGGCGAGTCCAGACCGGCGCGCGATGCGGCACGATCGAGCAGTCGGCGGATCGGCCACCAGTCGCCGACCAGAGCCGCAGCCGCGCCAAGCGCGCAACCCTGCCGCTCCGATGTAGCCAGGATCTCCAGCGCATTGCGCTGGGCATTCATGGTCGCTTCCGTCTCGGCGGCGCCGGGCGTGCTCGGAAGCGGACCGACGGCGGACGTGAGGCGGACAAGGAAATTGCGCTCGCGTTCAAAGGCTTCGGCCGCGCGAGCGAGCCAGTCGCGTGCAGGACCCGACTCGGCATTGCGGTACGCAAGCTCGACCAGGCTCGGAGGACTTCCGTGCAGCCCGCAGAGCAGATGCACGCAATCGGCGAGGTCGCGCGACGAATTCAGTCCGGAAGCTTCCAGAAGGGCAGTCAGGTGACGATGACGTGAGGATCCGTCCGCGGCGACGCGCGCCAGATGCGCCTCGGCAACGCTGACCGCTGTACGGCCGACGGACCGATTGATCGCCATCCCCTTCCCCTCACTACGGTCAGGGCGGAAGCCCTAATTCGTCGACCGTAGCGCAAGGGCGTAAAGAGGAGGTTTATGCCGTAACGATCTTTGCTCAGGCGGCGATCAGCTCGCGCTCGAAATTCTGGACCTCGGCTGCGTCGGCGTTCCACGAGCTTTCTTCCGGACTTCGGGAAGATCAGGTGCGATAGGCCGACGACCATTCCCAGTCCGGCATAGGTGCAAGCCATGGCGATCGGATTGAATAGCATCAGGATGAAGAGCGAGATGCGCAGGTAGTGCGGGTTGAAGCCCACATGCTCGCCGATCGACTGGCAGATGCCGAAGAGACTGTCGGGATGACCCGTGTTTTCGAATTCGGCCTGATGAGCGACGGTCTGATTGGCGTGCATTGGTCTTCCCTTTGGCTTCGCGGGCCTCGCCCGTTCCATGCCGAGTGAAATGCAATGACCATGCCAGATTAAGGGAAGCTGTCTTTTTGGCCGTTTTCTCGATCGCCGTGATGCCCGGACTGGACAGTTTGGGACTTCTGCCCACCGAAAGTTGGGAAATCCCACGACCTGCTACGGACTTTGTGCCGTAGCTTGGCACATCGACTGCCGCTGCCGCGTTTTGCCGTCAGGCAATCACGGGAGATACAATATGGCCGACCTTAAACTGACCGACATTTCGGAGAAGATGCGCGACATCGATTTCGCGGTCCTCTCGACCCGCACCGAGGGCGGCGCGCTCGCCGGTCGTCCGATGAGCAACAATCGCCAGGTCGACTATGACGGCGACAGCTACTTCTTCACTTGCGACGATACCCGCACGGTCAGCGACATCCGTCGCGATCAGAATGTGGGTCTGACGTATCAGGCCAAGTCGGGAATGCTCAACATGAAGCCCTTCTTCATCACGGTCGAAGGTCGAGCGGAGCTTATCCAGGACAAGAGTCGCTTCGCAGAGCATTGGACGAAGGATCTCGACGCCTGGTTCAAGGATGGGATCGATACGCCGGGACTGACGCTGGTGAAGGTCCAGGCGCAGCGGCTGCACTATTGGGACGGATATGACGAAGGCGAAATTTCGCTGGAGCAGAACGAGGCTGCGACCGTCGATTGAGGGAGAGAGGAAGCCCTGCCCGCCGGGGAAGGCGAAGGGTGGGGCAGGGCTTCCCTAACTCGGTGTCCACTGGTCCCAAGCTCTATTTGGACAGAGCGACGTCAGGACAAGTGCCGGTTTACCGGCCGCGCCTTAAGCCGGTGCCAAGGATTCCGGTTAACGGAGAGGGAAGTTCTCCAGCCAAGAACTCACATTGCGCGGGGAGCGCGCACGTGAGACTCTCGCGAGCATGATCCGAGACGCTCGGGAATCGGATGCTGCGGCTATAGCTGCGATCTACGCGCACCATGTGTTGCACGGGACGGCGACCTATGACTTCGAGCCGCCGCCCGCCGAGGACATGGTGGCCAAGATCCGCAGCCGTCGAAGCGGCTGGTTGGCCCTATATCGTCGACGTCGAGGACGGAGAGGTCGCTGGTTTTGCGTATGCGACACAGATCCGCGACCGGGCCGGTTACGCCTGGACGGCCGAGGACAGCCTCTACGTTCATCCGGACCAGCGCGGAAAGGGCGTGGGCACGTCCTTGCTTGAAGAGCTATGTACCAGGGCGCAGGCGTGCGGGTTCCGGCAGATGATCGGAGTGATCGGCGGCGCGGAGCCGGCTTCGGTCAGAGTCCACGCCCGCTGCGGCTTTCGCGAAGTGGGCCGGGCCTACGGGGTCGGTTGGAAGCACGGGCGTTGGCTGGACAACGTCTACATGCAACGCGCCTTGGGGAAGGGCTCGCGGGAGCCGCCGCTGAAGTCTGATCTGGGGGAGGGTGGAAGCCCTGCCTGCTGGGGAAGGCGAAGGGTGAGGCAGGGCTTCCTGTGTCGTTCCGGCAGGGCCGCCTCGAAATACGCCGTGGCTGCGCTGCTGATACCCTGTTTACGAGTCGCGGGTTAGCGCGACCCCAACGCAATTGGTTACCGGAATCGTAAGCTTGGTCGCTCATAAGACACGGCGGGATCTGAGCGGCACGAGAAGGATAACCGATCTCGAGCCAAGCTATTCCTCGCGTGTGACGCCTTGGTAGGTAATCCTGATCTGCACCCAGGAGCCGACGAGCGGCTGTCCGTTCTTGCGCGGCGGGCGCACGCGGAACTGCCAGGCAGCCTGACGAACCGCGCTTGCGAGCCGCGAGCCGCGCGGGGACTGGCCCATCTCGATGCAATCCTCGACCCGATTGCCCGGAACCGTTCGGCAGGCGATCTGTCCCCAGCCATCGGGCGCATTCCGGGGTAGGTAGCCGCCAAGCTCCGTGTCGGTCGGTCGCCGCGCCCATTCGGCGGCGTAGAGCACTTCGCCATTGGGCCCGCGGCCGACCTCCTCGCTGTCACCCGCGCCGGAGCCCGCAGCTCACCTTCGGTAGGTTGCGGACGTCCGCTGCCGCCATTTCCGCCTTGCTCATCTCGATCCACGGCTTTTCGCTCGGCGGCGCGAGGCTCGGCTTAACGGGGAGGACGATCTTCGGCTTGGGAAGCGGCGGCTTCGCCTCGGTCTTCGGGAGGTGTGCGGACGGCCTCATTGGGTTCCTCCGCCCGAGACTCGCTGCGCGCGCCCGCGATTAGGTCCACCACCAGCGCATCCTCGCCGAGCTTCGGGCGGCGCTCCTGGCCCCGGCCGAGCGTGAGCAGGATGAGCAGGAGCAAAAGGTTGATCGCGAGCGCGAGCGTCAGCCCCGACGCGCGGCGGCGCAGCGGCGTTGTGCGCAGCGGGGAAGAGGCCTGGTAGGCGAGCAATTGTCAGCGAAAGTCCGGAAGTCAGTGTCGCGTGCGGCACATAGCAGGCCAGGGGCATGAATGAAGGGTGAGCGGCTCGAATTGGCAGAAACCCGCCTGCCGGAGCGCGCGATCTTCACGACAAAACGGCGCGCCATATTTTCGGGAGCGTAATGGAAGCTGCTGTGTTGAGCATCCTAACTTATATTCGAGAATCACGGAGATTCACTTGTCGGAAACCAGCGGGAAAGCCGAGCTGGGGGTAAAAGGACTGGACGATATTACGGCAGGAGGACTGGCGCGGGGGCGCCTGTACCTGCTCGAAGGCAGTCCGGGCACGGGCAAGACGACCATTGCGACCCAATTCCTCATGGCGGGCGCCGCCAGAGGGGAAAGTGCCCTTTACATCACCTTGTCCGAGACCGAGGACGAATTGCGGGCGAGCGCGGCCTCTCACGGATGGTCGCTGGACGGGATCGACCTCTTCGAACTCGTTCCGCCGGAGAGCCTTCTGGACGAGGACCAGCAGCAGAGCCTGCTGTATTCGTCGGACCTCGAACTGGGCGAAACGACCAGGCGCATCTTCGAGTCGTTCGAGAAGGTGAAGCCGGTTCGGGTGGTGCTCGACAGCCTGTCCGAAATCCGGTTGCTGGCGCAATCGTCGCTTCGGTATCGCCGCCAGATCCTCGCGCTGAAGCATTATTTCGCGCGCAGCGGCGCGACGGTGCTGATGCTCGACGATCTGTCGAGCGAAGCGAACGATCGTACGATGCACAGCGTCGCGCACGGTGTGATCCGGCTGGAGGAGCTTTCGCCCGAATATGGCGCGGAACGCCGCCGGCTGCGGGTCATCAAGTATCGCGGGCAGCGGTATCGCGGCGGGAACCACGACTTCGTCATCGACACCGGAGGCGTGCGCGTCTTTCCACGGCTGGTTTCGGCCGAGCATCGGAGCTCGTTCAAGCGGGAGGTTCTGCCGAGCGAGTCCGTCGAGCTGAACGCGCTGCTGGGCGGCGGTGTCGAGCGCGGGCTCCAGCGTGCTCATCCTTGGCCCGGCGGGCACCGGCAAATCGCTGCTGGCGCTCCATTTCGTCGTCGGAGCGATCCATCGTGGCGAGCAAGCCGCGATGTTCGTGTTCGATGAAGAACTTGGCCTGCTTTTCGAGCGGGCGAAGGGCCTCGGAATCCAGTTGCAGGAGATGGTCGACAGCGGACGTCTCATCATCGAGCAGGTCGATGCGGCCGAACTGACGCCGGGCGAGCTTTCGGCGCGGGTCCGGCATTGCGTCGAGGAAAGCGGTGCCCGGACGGTCGTGATCGACAGCCTCAACGGCTATCAGGCGGCGATGCCGGAGGAGCAGTCGCTGATCCTGCACATGCACGAGATGCTGCAATATCTGAACCGCCAGGGCGCATCGACCTTCCTGACGGTCGCGCAGCATGGGCTGGTCGGCGACATGAAGTCGCCGGTCGATGTGACCTACCTGGCCGACACCGTCGTCCTCCTGCGCTATTTCGAGGCGCGCGGGCGGGTCAGGCGCGCGATTTCGGTCATCAAGAAGCGCACGGGCGCCCACGAGGACACGATCCGCGAGTACCGGATCGACAGTCGAGGGCATCACGATCGGCCAGCCGCTCATGAACTTCCAGGGCGTGCTTCGCGGAGTTCCCGAGCTGATGGATGAATCCCAGGCCCTGCTGGAGCGCACCGCCTGATGGATTCGAGCGTCTCTGAACGGGCGTTGATCCTTGCTCCGCAGGGCCGCGACGCCTTGGTCGCGTCGGCGATGCTGAACGAGGCGGGCCTGCGAAGCGCCGTCGTGACCGACGTCGGCACACTGGTGGATGAACTGGGCGCCGGCGCAGGCTTTGCGGTCGTTACCGAGGAGGCGCTGGCGGGCGCGCCCTTGCATGGCTTGTCGGAATGGATCGCGGCGCAGGAGGAATGGTCGGACTTTCCGTTCGTGCTGCTGACCCAGCGCGGCGGCGGGCTGGAGCGAAATCCGGCGGCCGCCCGCTTTCTCGAGCTGCTGGGCAATGCGACGTTTCTCGAACGGCCGTTCCACCCGACGACGCTCGTCAGCCTTGCGCAATCGGCGTTGCGCGGGCGCCGCCGGCAATATGACGCGCGCGCCCGGCTGAAGGAGCTCAACGACCTGGCGATCGATCTCGAACGGCGGGTCGAGGAGCGGACGGCGGAGCATGAGTCGGCGGTGGCGCAGCTTCACGAGGTGCAGAAGCTGGAGACGCTGGGGCAGCTCACGGGCGGCGTCGCGCACGACTTCAACAATCTGCTGACCCCGATCACGGGTGCGCTGGACCTGCTGCACAAGCAATATGGCGAGCAGGACCCGCGCGCTGCCCGGTTGCTGGGCAACGCGCTGAAGGCGGCGGACCGGGCGAGGACCTTGGTCCAGCGGCTGCTCGGCTTCGCCCGGCGGCAGTCGCTGCAGACCGACGCGATCGACATCGTGCGGCTGATCGCCGGGAATGCGCGATCTCATCGCCAGCTCGATCGGACCGACCATCGAAATCCAGCTGGAGCATGAGGACGATCTGCCGCTCGCGGTCGTCGATCCGAACCAGCTCGAGCTCGCCATCCTCAATCTCTGCGTCAACGCCCGCGACGCAATGCCCGAGGGCGGACGCCTGATCATCGCGGCGCGGAAGGAGACGGCGCGCAAGGGGACCGTCCCGATGCTTCCGCCCGGCGACTATGTGCGGCTCTCGGTGATCGACGAGGGCTGCGGCATGTCGAGCGAGACGCTCGCCCGCGCGGTCGAGCCCTTTTATTCGACCAAGGAAATCGGACGCGGCACGGGGCTTGGCCTGTCCATGGTGCACGGACTTGCCGCGCAGCTGGGCGGCGGCTTCGCCATTTCCAGCAAGCTTGGGAAGGGTACCCAGGCCGACCTCTATCTGCCGGTCGCCAGGAGGGACGCCGCCGAGGCGAGCATCCCGGTCATCGGCGCGTCGCGCACGATGGGGCGCAAGCTGTCGGTCCTGCTGGTCGACGACGAGGACCTCGTCCGCTTCGCGACCGCGGAGCTGATCCGCGAGCTCGGCCACCAGGTCACCGAGGTGGAAAGCGGGGCGGAAGCGCTCGACCAGCTGCGCGAGGGCCTGGAGGTGGATGCGGTCGTCACCGACTATAAGATGCCGCGGATGGACGGCGCCGAGCTGGCGGAGCGGATCAAGGAAATCGACCCGAGCATCCCGATCCTGATCATCACGGGCTACACCGGGATCAGCGACGACGTGCTGAACCTGCCGCGGCTGGCCAAGCCCTTCGGCCAGGCGGACATTGCCGCGGCACTGGCGGCCCTGTTCGCCACGGACGAGAATGTCGTCCGCCTCCGCCCCGCGAAGTCGGGCGGCTGACAGGACCGCGCGGCCCCGGGCCGAAGTTGACCAAATTGACTGTGCCGCGCGGATTTTGCGGAAGGGGCGGGCGCGGTTTGAGGGTGACAGCTGTCACCTTTGCGGACCGCGGCCGTCCGCGAATGTTCACGAATGTTCACGGTCACGACGGGTGACGACGCGGGCGGTTGAGGGCGAAGCGGCGCGAAGATCGTCTGCTTTGGCATCCGCCAGCTTAAGGCACAAAATGGGGGCTGTAGGACAGCCCGAACTGCCGAGCGCAAGGGAGCGAATGCGGAGCAATCGGGAGCAGCGCGTAGAGACGGTGAATGCCGGCCGGCGCGCGAGCAAGCGGCCTAAGCCGCGCCGCGAGACGCGTCCGACGTCACGGGATTTACTCCCGTGACGGCTCTGCCTCTGCCACGCGCTCCAGGAACTCTATCAGCTCCTCGAACTCCTGATCCGATCGTTGGGTGCCGAAGTAGTGCAAACCGAACGGCGCAGCGGCCATCAGGAGAGGGATCAGGAATGGGCCCAGCCTCTCCGCGCCATGCAAAGGTGGTTGGGTGCCCTTGATCGCCAAGAACAATGTCAGCGCGACAATGAAGACGTAGAAGAGAACGAAGAATAGCCGCCACCAGCTAGAGCCTCGGTAGACGAGCGGCATCACGCTACCGGTGGCTGTCCGTTCGACCGGTCCGACCAAAATTGGCTTCGCGTTGTAATCGACGGAAATGTGCCTCCCGTAATATAGGTGGATCCTCCCCCAGCGAATGCCGCCTGCCGGGCCTTTCGGTAGCGAGAGCCACTTGCCCTTGGTTGCAGCCTTTATGCGCAGCTTGATCTCGTCGGGCGCCAGGGACGAGACTAGCGTGATCGGCCGACCGAAGTAGTAATCACGCAGCTTCATTTGCCAGCAGTAGCACGGTTGGGCCGGCGCGCGAGCAAGCGGCCCAAGCCGCGCCGCGAGACGCGTCCGACGTCACGGGATTTACTCCCGTGACAATTCTGGGGATAAACGAATGTTCCCTGCTTGTTCTGCCTCTAGATTCACGTAATGTTCTGCGTCCGGTGTAAGCCGTACGGTTGGAGGGCATCAGCAATGACGTAGCGAGGATCACAACTGCTTCGTGCTTCAAACTGACTGACCAGAGTTGTCGGGTTTAGCGCGGGCTCGCTGGCGGAAACGTAAGGCTTAGGCCTGATACCAGACGCGAGATGCCGGCTCATCGAAGATGCTCCACGCGCAGGCAGCGAAGCTTTTGGCACATCCTTTTTCAAGGAGCAGCCAATGGACGACCTTCAATGGTTTATTCATATGGACAACGGGTGGATGTGGCGTTGGTACATTACTCACGCCAACGGCCAGCCCTTTGCCATATCGAAGACCCAGTTCTTCCTGCGCGAAGACGCTTTGAGGAACTTGGAGGCGGCCCGCTTGGCCTTGTCAGGCTAGGGTAGGCAGACCTTTGTTCACGGCTTGCACCGGAAGTCGCGTCGTTCGAGGTCAACCAGTCACGACTTGAGTCTTTAGCGCCACGGCTGCTTCCCACCCTCGTAGCGTCTCGCCAGCCCCCCTCGCAAACGAGTGTCACCAACAGCACAAGCCGAAGCTTGCTCCCGTAACCGTCCACTTCGCGGTCATCGATCGGCTCCAGCGTGAGGTCCCGCCTGTTCACAAGCTGGTGAGGGCGCTGCGCGCGCTATCTTGCATACCCACACTCCGTCGGACACTCTCGGGCGCTGGGGGTAATTATGTTCCTGGCATTTCTTCTAGTCTCCGGCGCTGCCGCGCCTGCACCGAGCTTCGATTGCTCCAAGAGAACTACCGCTGTCGAGCACACGATCTGCGATAGCCCCGAGCTTTCGGCAGCCGATGCCACGATGGCTACTTTGTACCTCGCAGCCAAGACGAGCGCCTTTGGGCGTGGTGCTTCCAGTCAAGCGGCGGCACAAGTCAGGTGGCTGAAGGAGCGGGAGAGCTGCAGCGAACCTGACCGGTTCGTCTACAAATCTCGTGCCGAATGTCTCACCAGTTATTACAAGGACCGAAACCAAGAACTGGCGGTCGCCACCCTGTTCACCGAACGCCGGTTAGCACTTGAGACATTGCGTAAGCTCGATCCCGAAGCGGCGCCGCTCTACGAAGCGATCATCGCATTTGCAGACCAACCGTCGATTTCGCTTCAGACTGGCCGTATGCAGAAGTTGCTGCAGCCATATTTCAACTAGTTCGAAGCCGACGCTGATCTGGGGTACGGTCGAGACATTCTCACCGATGCTGGAATCAAAAAGCTAGAGGATGCGCTTACGTCTGATCAGAACTTCATCCAATTTCTGCAGGTAACTTCGGCGTATTTGCGATCTGGCCCGACACCACGACTGCTACCCTGTGCCGCCGTAATCCGCCGTCCGGAACTTCTGGAAGCCTCGAATGCGATTTTTGGAAGTACGCTGGACAATTTCATTTTGTATCCGGACTGCGAGGAAACCCTACCGCCGCTCCCGGCATTCGCCCGACTGAATGCTGCGATCAACAATAGCTGGCCGAACTGCCAAGGGTCGATCCGTTTCTCTGCGTACCGGAGCTATGGCTTCGCGTTGAACAGCGCACGCGTGGCGAGTTCTAGTGAAATTTCTGAGTTCGCGAGAGCAGCCGGAAGCAAGCGTACGGCGTCGATGCCTAGACTGAAGGGCGTGTCGTCCGTGACCGTCACGGCGGCGGTGACGGAACTCGGTGCCTATTATCAGAAGTTCCAAGGAGTAAGCGAAGCTGACGCTCGTGCCTTCGCACAGTCCAAAGTCCGAGATATCGTCGGCAGCGGTCACAATTGTAACGAATACACAGAGTGAACTGCCAATTTCATTCGCGTTGACGAGAAGGCGGATCCCGGCTCAAGGCCGGGACGACGGTTAGGGTGGCGGGTCACGTCTTTCGTCATGCCGGACTTGATCCGGCATCTGCCTTGTTCTTCAGGTGATCCGTGACCGATGATTGGCAGCCCTGCGTCTACATCCTCGCGAGGGCATCTCACAGCACCCTATACACAGGGGTGACTTCGAACCTGCTCGGCCGAGTATGGCAGCACAGGGAAGAGGTCGTTCGGGGCTTCACCCAACGATATGGGATCAAGCGGCTCGTCTGGTTCGAGGTTCACGAGACGATGGAGTCGGCGATCCTGCGGGAGAAAAGGATCAAGCGTTGGCCGCGCGCGTGGAAGTACGACCTGATCAACGCCGCCAATCCTACGTGGCGTGATCTGGCCGAAGACTTTGGATTCGATCGGCTGCCGATTGCGGGGCAGGCGGGTGGGTCGTCGGGTGCGCGTTGATCCGGCCTACGGGCGGCGAAGAGAAGGCGGATCCCGGCTCAAGGCCGGGATGACGTGCCCATTATTGGTCGAGGAACGATCCGCATCTTCCGGCTCCGGCTCGGATGCTTCAGCTTCCGCAACGCCTTCGCCTCGATCTGCCGAATACGCTCGCGGGTCACGCTGAACTGCTGCCCGACCTCTTCCAGCGTGTGATCGGTGTTCATCCCGATCCCGAAGCGCATGCGCAGCACGCGCTCCTCACGCGGGGTTAGGGACGCCAGCACGCGGGTCACCGTTTCCTTGAGGTTCGACTGGATCGCCGCGTCCACCGGGATGACGGCGTTCTTGTCCTCGATGAAATCGCCGAGGTGGCTGTCTTCCTCGTCGCCGATCGGCGTTTCGAGGCTGATCGGCTCCTTGGCGATCTTCATCACCTTGCGGACCTTTTCGAGCGGCATCGAAAGGCGCTCGGCGAGCTCCTCCGGGGTCGCTTCGCGGCCGGTCTCGTGCAGGAACTGGCGGCCCGTGCGGACGAGCTTGTTGATCGTCTCGATCATGTGGACCGGGATGCGGATGGTCCGCGCCTGGTCGGCGATCGAGCGGGTGATCGCCTGCCGGATCCACCAGGTGGCGTAGGTCGAGAATTTGTAGCCGCGGCGGTACTCGAACTTGTCGACCGCCTTCATCAGGCCGATGTTGCCTTCCTGGATGAGGTCCAGGAACTGCAGGCCGCGGTTCGTGTACTTCTTGGCGATGGAGATGACGAGGCGGAGGTTGGCCTCGACCATTTCCTTCTTCGCGATGCGGGCCTCGCGCTCGCCCTTCTGCACCATGTTCACGATGCGGCGATATTCGGGCAGCGAGGTGCCGACCTGCTGCGCAATCTCGCTGATGTCGGTGCGGATGCGCTCGGCGCTTTCGCGCTCGGCGGCGGCGAAGGCGGCGAACTTCTTGTCGATGCCGGCGGCGCGGTCGAGCCAGCTGTCGTCCAGCTCGCTGCCGGTATAGCTTTCGAGGAAGGCGCGGCGGGGGACGCGGTGCCGCTCGGCAAGGCGCAGCATCTGGCCGCCAAGCGCCATCAGGCGGCGGTTGTAGCTGTAGAGCTGCTCGACCAGGAATTCGATCTTGGCGCCGTGGAACTGGACGCTCTCGACCTCGGCGGTGAGCTCCTCGCGGAGCTTCTGGTACTTCTTCTCGTCGGAGGCGGGGAATTCCGTGCCGCTGCCGAGCGCGTCGAGGCGCGCGGTCTGCAGCTTGGAGAATTTCTTGAACAGGGACGTGATGGTCGCGAACTTCTCGAGCGCCTGCGGCTTGAGGGTTTCTTCCATCTGGGCGAGGCGAGAGGGCGTTCTCGTCGTCCTCTTCTTCCGACCTGCGGCTTGGCGCGGCGGTCGACCATGTCCTCGTCGTCTTCGTTCTTGCCCTCTTCGGGCTCGTCGGCGACGTCTTCCTCTTCCTTGATGGTCGGGCCGGCGGTCTTCTCGCTGATCTCGCCCTCGGCCGCCTTCTTCGCCTTCCTCGCTCGCGGCGATCTGCTCGGCGGTCGGGCCCTTGGACAGCATGGCTTCGAGATCGAGGATCTCGCGCAGCTGCATGCGGCCTTCGTTGAGGGCGTTGGACCAGCCGATGATGGCGTTGAAGGTCATGGGGCTTTCGCACAGGCCCCAGATCATGATGTCGCGGCCGGCCTCGATGCGCTTGGCGATGGCGATTTCGCCTTCGCGGCTGAGCAGCTCGACGGCGCCCATCTCGCGCAGGTACATGCGGACGGGGTCGTCCGTGCGGTCGGTCGGCTCCTTCTTGGTCGCCGCGGCAGGGCGGGGGCCGCCGTCGTCGAGGGGATCGACCTCGTCCTCGGCGCTGCTCCTCTTCCTTTTCCTCGTCGTCGTCCGACGCTTCCTCATTCTCGACGACGTTGATGCCCATGTCGTTGATCGCGGACATGACGTCCTCGATCTGCTCGGACGCCATCTGGTCCTGCGGAAGGGCCTCGTTGAGCTCGTCGATGGTGATGAAGCCGCGCTTCTTCGCGCGGGCGATCATCTTCTTGATCGTCGCGTCGTTGAGGTCGATCAGCGGCGCGTCGCCGCTGTCCTGTGCTTCGGTCTCTACTGCTTCGTTCTTCGCCATGGTGGCCCTTGTAATCTTTGGCGCCGCTTAGTCGCTGCCAGCGAGGGACGCCAGCCGCTCCTTGATTTCCTCACGTTGCGAGTGCAGCCGACGCTGCTCCTCGAACGCATCCTCTTCGCCTTCCTTCAATCGCTCGGTCGCCGCCGCGAGGGCTGCGCCGATCTCCCCGTCCGCCATCAACGCATCGATCGCGGTCCCGAGGTCGCGAACGGCCCGGTCCGGCGCCGTGTCGCTGCGGGTGAAGGAAAAAGCCATTGTACCGGCTCGACGCGCTCGCTCCAGGTCCGCCGCCGCTCCGCTGTCCCGCAATATGGTAGCAAGTGCCTCGCGATCAAGCGTTTCCCCAGAAACGGCCGCATCGACCAGCCGGTCGCGGATGCGGGCGAGGGGCGCTTCGCGGATCGGGAGGGTCGCAAGCTGCTCGCAATGGTCGTGCAGCGCCTCCGGGAAATTGGTGAAGCCGAGGATGAGGGCGCGGGCATGCTCGACGCCGATGCCGCCGGCGCTGATGCGGCGCATGACGTCGCCGGGGCGCTTTTCGGGGGGCACGAATCGGCCGCCTTGCTTCTTCCATTCGCGGCGGGGTGCGCGGGGGGCGTAATCCTGCTGCGGGCGGACGAGATCGCTGAAGCGGCGGAGCCAGTCGTCGCGGTAGAGGCGGGCGAGCGCCTGGTCGTGGATGGACTGCGAATGCTCGATGAGGCGCTGGCGGAGGCCGGCGCGGGCTTCCGGCGTGGTGAGGGGCTGGGCGGCGACCTCGTGGCGCCAGAGGCGGTCTACGAGGGGCTCTGGGGTTTCCAGCAGGGCTTCGACCGCTTCGCGGCCGCCGCTGCGGACGAGATCGTCGGGGTCCTGGCCGGCGGGAAGCTCGACGAAGCGCAGGGTTCGCTCGGGGCCGAGGTGGGGCAGGGCACGGGCGGCGGCGCGGATCGCGGCCTTCTGCCCGGCGCTGTCGCCGTCGAAGCAGAGGATGGGGTTGGGATCGAGCCGCCACATGCGCTCGAGCTGCGCCTCGGTGACGGCGGTGCCGTTGGGGGCGACGACCTCGGCGATGCCGGCGCGGTCGAGGCCGATGACGTCCATATAGCCCTCGACGACGATCAGCCGCTTGGCCGTGCGGGTCGCGGGGCTGGCGAGGTCGAGGTTGTAGAGGGTGCGGCCCTTGTCGAAGAGCGGCGTGTCGGGGGAGTTGAGGTATTTGGGCTCGCCCTGGCCGAGGATCCGGCCGCCGAACGCGATCACCCGGCCGCGGGCGTCGCGGATGGGGATCATCAGGCGGCCGCGGAAGCGGTCGTAGGTCTCGCCCTCGTCGTTCTTGATGAGCATGCCGGTCTCGACCAGCTTGTCCTCGCCGAGGTGGGAGAGGGCGCTCTTCAGCTTGTTGCGGCCTTCCGGGGCGAGGCCGATGCCGAAGCGGGCGACGGCGGCCGGCTCGATGCCGCGCTTCTTGAGATAGTCGCGGGCGTCGGCGCCTTCGATGCCGGCGAGCTGCTCGGCGAACCATTTCTGGCACGCCGCCATGACGTCAGTCAGCGTGGAGGTGCGCTCGGCGCGCTCGCGGGCCTGCGGGTCGGGCGCGGGGACGTCGAGGCCGGCCTTGGAGGCGAGCTCCTTCACCGCATCCATGAACGGCAGGCCGCGCGCGTCGGTCAGGAAGCGGATCGCGTCGCCGTGCGCCCCGCAGCCGAAGCAATGGTAGAAGCCCTTTTCGTCGTTGATCGTGAAGCTGGGCGTCTTTTCGTTGTGGAACGGGCAGCAGGCTTTCCACTCGCGCCCGGCGCGGAGGAGTTTGACGGACGGCGAAATGACCGCCGAGAGCAGGGTGCGGGCGCGGAGTTCGTCGAGGAAGGCGGGGGAGAGGGTCATTGACTGCCATTCGTGCTCTCGACGAACCTTCTCGTTCGTCCCGAGCGAAGTCGAGGGGCGTTCGTGTCGGCGGACGAGCGAAATCGAGAAACTTTCGCCCAATCGCCGGCGATCAGGGCTTCTTTCTTGGCCCGGGACCAAGGCTTGATGCGGCGTTCGGCTTCCAGTGCTTCGATCCTCGTCGGGAGAGCCTCGCACCAGGCGAGTTCAACCGGCCGCGCGGCGCCTTGTCCAATCGCCACCATCTCCCTGCCTGATGCTGGCGAGGCGGCCATCGATATTGTCGGTGTGGCCCGTGTAGTACGAGCCGTCGCTGCACCGGAGGATGTAGACCCAGAAGTGCATCGGATGTTGTGCCAGCGCCCCTCGACTTCGCTCGGGACGAACGAAGGTCTGGCTGGTCGAGAGTCAAGCTCAGGCGTTATCTCGCTGTACTAGCTCAGCGCCGCCTTCACCATCGCGCTCGCCCTCGCCGGATCGACCTGCCCGGCCAGCTTCGCCTTCACCTCGCCCATGACGCTGCCCATGTCCTTCATGCCCGACGCGCCGGTTTCGGCGATGATCGCCTGGATGGCGGCGCTCGCTTCCTCGTCGGTCATCTGCTTGGGCAGGAAGCGTTCGATGACCGCGATTTCCGCTTCTTCGGTCGCGGCGAGTTCTTCGCGGTTGCCCTTGCGGTAGAGATCGGCGGATTCGCGGCGTTGCTTGATCATTTTCTGCAGCACTTCGGTGATCAGCAGATCGTCGTCGGGCGTCGCGCTGGACGTGCGCAGCTCGATGTCGCGGTTCTTGATGGCCGACTGGATGAGGCGGATGGTGCCGGTGGCGGGCTTGTCGCCGCCTTTCATGGCGGTGACGAGGGCGGTCTTGATGTCGTCGCGGATCATGGAAACGCACTAGCCACGCATTTCGGCCCTGACCAGCGTTGACCCGGCGCGCATATGTGCCTAGCGGCAACGTCTTAGCGACATCGCTGCAAAACACTCACGGAAGGCTCCTCCCGCCGATGGCCGACGCCCGACCCATGTCCGCGCCGCAACCCAAGGGCGCGACGGGAGTCGTGGTCTTCGCCGATGGGCGCGTCGTCTGGGGCAAGGGCTTCGGAGCCGAGGGCGAAGCGGTCGGCGAGCTGTGCTTCAACACCGCCATGACCGGCTACCAGGAAGTGATGACCGATCCTTCCTACGCGAAGCAGGTCATCGCCTTCACCTTTCCGCACATCGGCAATGTCGGCGCGAACGACGAGGACGTCGAGGCGGCGGACGCGCATGCGCTCGGCTGCCTGGTGCGCGAGGTGGTTACCGAGCCGAGCAATTATCGCGCCAGCGAGGGCTTCGCGGACTGGATGCGCAAGTGGGGCCGGATCGGCATCTCCGGCGTCGACACGCGCGCGCTGACCAAGCTGGTGCGGGAAGAGGGGCCTCCGACGGTCACCATCGCCTATGACGCGAAGGGCGAGTTCGATCTGGAGCGGCTGCAGAAGCTGGCGGCGGATTGGCCGGGCTCGAGGGCATGGATCTGGCGAAGGACGTCAGCCGGCTGCAGATCGAGCGCTGGACCGGCGGCCGGTGGCAGTGGGGCGAGGGATGGCTACTGAGCTGGGCGGGCCGACGATGAGTTCACGCCCGCACGTCGTCGCCGTCGACTATGGCAACAAGCGCAACATCTTCCGCAATCTGGTCGAGGCCGGCGCGCGGGTGACGGTGGTGCCGGCGAGCGCGACGTTCGAAGAGATCATGGCGCACGAGCCGGACGGCTTCTTCCTGTCGAACGGGCCCGGCGATCCGGCGGCGACGGGCGAATATGCGGTGCCGGTGATCCGGCAGATGCTGGAGACGAAGAAGCCCTTGTTCGGCATCTGCCTCGGCCACCAGATGCTGGCGCTCGCGGTGGGCGGCAAGACGAGCAAGATGTTCCAGGGCCATCGCGGCGCCAACCATCCGGTGAAGCGGCTGGAGGACGGCCGGGTCGAGATCACCAGCATGAACCACGGCTTCGCGGTCGAGCGCGAGGGGCTGCCGGAGAATGTGCGGGAAACGCACGTCTCGCTGTTCGACAACAGCAATTGCGGGATCGAGCTGACCGATCGGCCGGCGTTCAGCGTGCAGTATCACCCGGAGGCGAGCCCGGGGCCGCAGGACAGCTTCTATCTGTTCGAGAAGTTCGTCGGGGCGATGAAGTGAGCTGAGCGATTGCTTGCTCTTGCTAAGCTGCGGTCGGCGCTACGGCTCCTCATGACGAGCGTCTTCGGCGTCAGCGCGTCAGCTTGCCCGAGGATGTCATAGCTGTGCGGTCTATCGGAACGACGCACACGGCAGGCCAGAAGTCTGTCTTGTCGAGGCCATTCGTCTTCCGACCGAAGTGCGAGCATGCGGCTCAGACGCAAGTCATTCATGCCGACCGGATGCCGATCGAGCTTCGCTTCAATCACGGAGCGCTACCAGGCAGAATTGAGCTCTACGCCGATTGCAGGTCGTCAGCATCATTGACCAAAGTCGGCGATGGCATCGAAATTCGGAGCTGTCAAGCTGTCGAACGCCAGGCGTTCCATCGCGACATCGGAGAGTAAGTGCGCCGGCGAGTTCGATGCATGTCAGTCGCTGCGCATTGCGCTCTGCCGGCTGCGTCACCGCGCGGATGCACAGCGAGGCCGAACTCAACGGCGTCACCCGGCAATGCGGGCTCGCGCTTGGCGAACTGTTCCAGGACGAAAGCGAGAAAAGATTGCTGTTCATGATCCGGCACGGCGCGACGGCCGAAGAGCGCGCATGTGTCCTCCGCTGGGCGCGTGAGCGGCATTTGCGGCTGGTCTTCGTCAACGCCGAAGGATTGGCCGTCTGATGCCCAAGCGCACCGACATATCCTCGATCCTGATCATCGGCGCCGGGCCGATCGTCATCGGCCAGGCGGCGGAGTTCGATTATTCCGGAAGCCAGGCGGTCAAGGCCCTGAAGGCAGAGGGTTATCGGGTCATCGTCGTCAATTCGAACCCGGCGACGATCATGACCGATCCGGAGCTGGCCGACGCGACCTATATCGAGCCGATCACGCCCGAGTTCGTCGCCAAGATCATCGAGAAGGAGAGGCCGGACGCGGTCCTGCCGACGATGGGCGGGCAGACGGCGCTGAACACTGCGCTGGCGCTGGCGAAGGACGGGACGCTGGAGCGGCTCGGGGTCGAGCTGATCGGCGCCAATGCCGAGGCGATCGAGAAGGCCGAGGACCGGCTCAAGTTCCGCGAGGCGATGGACAGCATCGGGCTGGAAAGCCCGCGTTCGGCGATCGCGCACAGCATGGACGACGGCTGGGCGGCGCTGGAGGCGATCGGGCTGCCGGCGATCATCCGGCCGAGCTTCACGCTTGGCGGGACGGGCGGCGGCATCGCCTACAATCGCGAGGAGTTCGAGGCGATCGTTCGCGGCGGGCTCGAGGCCAGCCCGACGACCGAGGTGCTGATCGAGGAGTCGGTCCTCGGCTGGAAGGAATATGAGATGGAAGTCGTGCGCGACCGCGCCGACAACGCCATCATCATCTGCTCCATCGAGAATATCGACCCGATGGGCGTGCATACGGGCGACAGCATCACCGTCGCGCCGGCGCTGACGCTGACCGACAAGGAATATCAGCGCATGCGCAACGCCTCCATTGCGGTGTTGCGGGAAATCGGCGTCGAAACAGGCGGTTCCAACGTCCAGTTCGCAGTCGATCCGAAGACCGGGCGGATGGTCGTGATCGAAATGAACCCGCGCGTTTCGCGGTCTTCGGCGCTGGCGTCGAAGGCGACGGGCTTCCCGATCGCCAAGGTCGCGGCGAAGCTGGCGGTGGGCTACACGCTCGACGAGATTTCGAACGACATCACCGGCGGAGCGACGCCGGCGAGCTTCGAGCCGACCATCGATTATGTGGTCACCAAGATCCCGCGCTTCGCGTTCGAGAAGTTTGCCGGGTCGCCGGCGCTGCTGAGCACATCGATGAAGTCGGTGGGCGAGGTGATGGCGATCGGCCGTTCCTTCGCGGAGAGCCTGCAGAAGGCGCTTCGTGGGCTGGAGACGGGGCTTTGCGGGCTCGACCGCGTCCACCAGTTCGACGGCGCGGATCCTGCCGTCATCGAGAATGCGCTGGCCAAGGCGACGCCGGACCGGCTGCTGGTGGCGGCAGAGGCGCTTCGGCAGGGCTTCACGGTCGAGCGGATCAACCAGATTGCCGGCTTCGACCCGTGGTTCCTGCAGCGGCTGCAGGAGATCGTCGATGCGGAGGCGCAGGTACGGCGCGAGGGACTGCCGCGTGAGGCCATGGAGATGCGGCGGCTGAAGGCCATGGGCTTTTCCGACGCACGGCTGGCGCAGCTTGCGCTTGCGCTCGGCCAATATGGACCGCGAGATGAGCGAGGCGGTCGCTGCGCACGGATCGGGCATCGTCCACAGTGCGCTCAAGGCCATCACGGGCGGCGTGACCGAAGCCGAAGTGCGCGCTCACCGCATCAAGCTTGGCGTCAGGCCGGTGTTCAAGCGCATCGACAGCTGCGCCGCCGAGTTCGATGCGGCAACGCCCTATCTCTATTCGACCTACGAGGCGCCCTTGTTCGGCGAGCCCGAGGACGAGGCGGAGATCAGCGACCGCAAGAAGGTCGTCATCCTCGGCGGCGGTCCGAACCGGATCGGGCAGGGCATCGAGTTCGACTATTGCTGCTGCCACGCCGCCTTCGCGCTCGGCCGCAATGGTGCGGGGTTCGAGACCATCATGGTCAATTGCAACCCGGAGACGGTGTCGACCGACCCGGAAACGTCCGACCGCCTCTATTTCGAGCCGCTGACGGCCGAGGATGTGCTGGAGATCGTCCAGCGCGAGTCGGAGAAGGGCGAGCTGCTGGGCGTGATCGTTCAGCTCGGCGGGCAGACGCCGCTGAAGCTGGCGGCGGACCTGAGTGCTGCGGGCATTCCGATCCTCGGCACCAAGCCGGATTCGATCGACCTGGCCGAGGACCGCGAGCGGTTCGCGCAGCTGGTCGACAAGCTTGGCCTGAAGCAGCCCGAGAATGGCCTGGCGCGCAGCCGGGACGAAGCGGTGCAGGTTGCGTCGCGCATCGGCTATCCGGTGCTTCTGCGCCCCTCCTACGTGCTCGGCGGCAGGGGCATGGAGGTGGTCGAGGGGCCGGAGCAGCTGGACCATTATATCGCGACGGCGGTGGCGGTGTCGGGATCGAGCCCGGTGCTGATCGACCGCTATCTGCGCGATGCGATCGAGGTGGACGTCGACGCCATCTGCGACGGCACGGACGTGACCGTCTGCGGCATCCTCCAGCATATCGAGGAAGCGGGGGTGCATTCGGGCGACAGCGCCTGCTCCATCCCGCCGCACAGCCTGTCTGACGAGATCGTCGCCGAGATCGAGCGCCAGGCGCGCGAACTGGCCCTTGCGCTGGATGTTCGCGGGCTGATGAACGTCCAGTTCGCGGTGAAGGAGAACGAGGTTTACCTGATCGAGGTCAACCCGCGCGCCAGCCGCACCGTGCCGTTCGTCGCCAAGGCGATCGGGGTGCCGGTCGCGAAGATCGCCGCCCGTGTGATGGCGGGCGAGCGGCTTGCCGATCAGGAGCCGATCGTTCGCGACATCAAGCATATCGCCGTCAAGGAGTTGGTTTTCCCGTTCGCTCGCTTCCCCGGTGCCGATCCCGTCCTTGGACCGGAAATGAAGAGTACCGGCGAAGTGATGGGAATCGATAGTGAATTTCGGCTGGCGTTCGGGAAGGCGCTGATCGGGGCGAGCATGGCGCTGCCGGACAAGGGGACGGCGTTCGTCTCCGTGAAGGATGCCGACAAGGACAATATCGTGCCCGCCGTCGCGAAGCTTCTGGAGCTTGGCTACAAGGTCATCGCGACCAGCGGCACCGCCGAGCATCTCGCGTCCAAGGGTCTTGCAGTGGAGCGCGTGAACAAGGTGGCGCAGGGACGGCCGCACATCGTCGACAAATTGATGGATGGCGAGGTGCAGCTGGTCTTCAATACGACGGAGGGCTGGCAGTCGCTGAAGGACAGCACGTCGATCCGCTCGACGGCACTCATTCGCAAGGTTCCCTACTTCACGACGGCGGCAGGCAGCCTGGCCGCTGCACAGGCTATCGAGGCCATGCGGGGGCATGCGCTTGAAGTCCGCTCGCTCCAATCCTATTATTCCGCTTCCTGAACCAGAGTTCACCTGACAATCCGCCCGGCTTCGCGACCCTTAAGGAAGGGCGCGGCGGGCGGCGTTTTGAAGAGGAAAGGCCGACTATAATGGCAAGTGCCGACAAGGTACCGATGCTGCCCGAAGGCCATCGCAAGCTGAGCGATCAGGTGCGCCAGCTGAAAACCATCGAGCGTCCGGAAGTCGTCCAGGCGATCGAGGATGCGCGCGCGCATGGCGATCTCTCCGAGAACGCCGAATATCACGCCGCCAAGGAGCGCCAGGGCCAGATCGAGGCGATGATCGCCGACATCGACGACCAGCTGAGCCGCGCCATGGTCATCGATCCGACGACTTTGTCGGGCGACAAGGTCGTGTTCGGCGCGACGGTCACCTTGCTGGACGAGGACGAGAAGAAGGTCCGTTACCAGCTCGTCGGCCAGAGCGAGGCGGACGCCAAGGACGGCAAGATCAGCTTCAACTCGCCGCTCGGCCGCGCCCTGATCGGGCGCCAGGTCGGCGAGGAGGTGGAGGTCTCGACCCCGTCGGGCGACCGCTACTACGAGATCAAGAAGATCGAGTTCATCTGAGCGGTGCTGCGCTGATGCGCATTCCCAAAACCGCCACGGTCATCATTTCGATCGTCACCGGCGTGGCGTGGCTGCTGGTCGCGCTGGTCGGGCGTGACGGTTGGGCCGCGATGACGTTCGGGTTCATTCCGGCGCGCTTCACCGGCGTGCCGACGCTTTACGCGGCGCCTCCGGCGTGGCTGACACCACTCACATCGACGTTCGTGCATGGTGGGGCGCTGCACGTGGCGCTCAACCTCCTGATGCTCGTCTGGTGCGGAACGAAGGTCGAGCGCATCCTGGGCGCAGGACCGCTCGTCTTCCTTTATGTGGTTGGCGCCTTCACGGCCGCCGTTGCGCAGTGGCTGGCTTCGCCGATGTCCCCCACGCCGATGATCGGCGCCAGCGGGGCCATCAGCGCCGTGATCGGCGCGTTCGCACTGAGCTTCGGCGAGCAGAAGCGTCTGGTCAGTTCGCCGGGCCTCAATCGGGCGCTCAACTCGCTATGGCTGCTCGCGGCGTGGGTCGTGCTGCAGATGATGACCGGCCTTCTTGCCGGCACACAGGGTTACCTGCTGGCGACTCCGGCGCACATTGGCGGTTTCGTCGCGGGGCTGTTGCTGCAGCGGCCCCTGCTGCTTTGGCGCTACCGCAAGGCCTAAGCGGAGACGGTGCTGTCGCTTTCCGGCTCGAGCAGCCGGTGCAGGTGGACGACGACATATTTCATCTCGGCATCGTCAACCGTGCGCTGCGCGCGTCCGCGCCAGGCGTCTTCCGCCTCGGCGTAGCTTTCGAACAGACCGACGAAGTCGATGGCGCTGAGATCGACGAATTCGAGGCCCTGCGGATCTTTGACGCGGCCTCCGAACACCAGGTGAAGCTTGCTCATGGCCGGTCCGCTAGCAGGATTTCTGCGCGTTGCGAACCGGCCAGGAGGGTCATCATTCGCCCTTGCGGTAGGTGCCCACGGCAGCCTGAGCCGAAGCCTTGGCCGCATCGCGCGCGCCGTCGATGATCGAGCGGATTGCGTCCGACCCACGGTCCTTGGTCAGGCCCAGCTCGTCGAGCCGTTCGCGTCCCGCGTCCTTGGCGGCCTGAAAGGCGGACTGCGCCGTCTCGCGTGCCCGGTTGGTCACCGGCTTCAGCAGCCGGTCCTCGGTGCGGGTACGCGGGAAGGAGGGCGGCGATGGCAGCACCGGCGGCCAGACCGGCAGCGAGGGCGACCAGAGGGGCTTCATCGAGCGCATCGCCGGCCCGGCGGCCCGCGCCGCTCACGCGTTCGCGAGCGCTGCCGTACGCATCGATCGCGCGCTGGCGCGGGGTCGAGCGACCGCTGTTCTCCATGTCTTCGGTGCGAGTATCCGTCATGCGACTTTCTCCGTGGATTTCTTCTTGGTTGTGGTCTTCTCGCCCTTGACGCTGTCGGACAGCTTCTCGGCGAGTTCGAAGAGGGGTTCGCGTGCCAGGAACAGGGTGATTGCGGCGATGACGCCCGTTGCGGCAATCGGCCGTTTCCGAACGGCATCGACCGCAGTCTCCGCCATGTCAGCGCCTTTTTCCTTCGCCCCCTGCCAGGCACTGGATGCGAGCGCGCCGGGGCTGATCCGCGCCTGCAGGCGGTGAGCCGTGTCCATCAGCCGAGCGCGGGTACGCTCGGCTTCGATGCGGGCTGCCGCAACCTGTGGCGCGTCCGGCTTCACAGGTCCTCGCTCAGACGCTTCGCGCCGTACCAGGCGAGACCGCCGGCTACGGCAGCAAACAGCAGGAACGCCGCAATTCCGCCTGCAAGCGGACCGATCATCGTGGCAAGCGCCATCGCGACGCCGACTGCCAGAGCGACGATTGCCGCGAGCGACAGCAGGAATGCGACGCCGAACAATATCCCTGGAAGCTTCAGCGCGTTCGCCTTGGCTGCGGCGATGGCTTTCACCACCCCGACCTCGGCACGCGCATAGGCCTTGCCGTCCTCGATCAACTCGTGGACGAGCTCGCCGACCGGGCGGTCGTTGTCGCCCGGTGCGGCGTCAGGATCGTTCGGCGGCTTCAACACGCGAAACTCCTCGGCTCAGGCCTCGTCGTCGGTGCGGCTGCCCGCAAAGCCCGACTTGAACAGCCGAGCGACGACGAATCCGACGATGGCGGCGCCGGCAATGGCTACGCCCGGACTGTTGCGCACGAAATTGCGCGTGTCCTCGATCAGCTCGTCCGGATCCTTCGAGGCCAAGCTGTTCGCCGTGCTCTCGATCGCCGAGGCGGCCCGGCGGGCATAGTCGCCATATTCGGCGCCCAGCCGTTCCTCGATGCCGTCGGCGGTGTCGCCGACCATCCTGCTGACGTTCGTAAGCGCTTCGGCCGAGCGTTCGAGGCCCTGGCTGACGAAGCCGCGGGCACGGTCGCCGGCTTCCGTCGACAGCCGTTCGCCGCCGTCGCGGATGCGCTGACGCATACCAGTGTCCGGAGCGCCGCTTGTGGGCAAATCGTCGCGAGGTGCGGGGAGATCGGTTTCGGTCACCAATGTGGACTCCGTTGTGAGAGCGCCGGCGTCGTCATCCGTGTTCGATGCGCCGGCAATTACCGCGTCGGTCCCTTCGGGTAGGTCGGTTCTGTTATCGCCCATGTGCGAGTCCTCCTTGTCCGCTCTCAACCCGGCAGCGCGGCCCTCGTTCCTGTTTGCGGAAGCGAAAGTTGCACGGCCCGACGCGCCGCTTATAGGTGCAGCGCGCCTCCAAATCATTACGTTTCCGAAAGAAGGATTAGCATGACCGCGATCGTCGATGTCCACGCCCGCCAGATCCTCGACAGCCGCGGCAATCCTACGGTGGAAGTTGACGTCACTTTGGAAGACGGAAGCATGGGCCGGGCGGCGGTCCCGTCGGGCGCCTCGACGGGCGCGCACGAGGCGGTGGAGCTTCGCGACGGCGACAAGAGCAGATGGGGCGGCAAGGGCGTCGAAAAGGCCGTTCAGGCCGTCAACGGCGAGATTGCTTCGGCGGTGCGTCGGGCTCGAAGCCGAGGACCAGGCCGAACTCGATCTGACGCTGAACACGCTCGACGGAACGCACAACAAGGCTCGGCTCGGCGCGAACGCGATTCTCGGCGTCAGTCTTGCGGCGGCCAAGGCCGCCGCGGACGCGATGGGCACGCCGCTCTATCGCTATGTCGGCGGGGTGAGCTCGGACATCCTGCCGGTGCCGATGATGAACATCCTCAACGGCGGCGCGCATGCGGACAATCCGATCGACTTCCAGGAATTCATGGTCATGCCGGTCGGCGCTCCGACCTTCTCGGAGGCGCTGCGCTGCGGGACGGAAATCTTCCATTCGCTGAAGTCGGCGCTGCACAAGGCGGGCCTTGCAACAGCCGTAGGCGACGAGGGCGGCTTCGCTCCGAACATCGCTTCCGCACGCGAAGCGCTCGATTTTATCCTCAGGTCGGTCGAATCGGCGGGATACAAAGCCGGAACGGACGTCGTGCTCGCGCTCGATTGCGCCGCGACCGAGTTCTTCAAGGACGGGAAGTACGAGCTTGAGGGCGAGGGACGGAGCCTCTCGCCGGTCGAAATGGCCGCTTACCTGACCGAATTGGCCGACGCTTATCCGATCGCCTCGATCGAGGACGGAATGGGCGAGGACGACATGGAAGGCTGGAAGGCGCTCACCGACAGCGTCGGCAATCGCGTCCAGCTCGTCGGCGACGATCTCTTCGTAACCAATGAGAAGAGACTGGCTCAAGGCATTGAAGATGGGATTGCAAATTCGATCCTGGTCAAGGTCAACCAGATCGGCACGTTGACCGAGACGATCAACGCCGTGCGGCTCGCGCAGACGTCCGGCTACACGGCGGTGATGTCGCATCGTTCGGGCGAAACCGAGGATTCGACGATCGCCGACCTCGCGGTCGCCTTGTCGTGCGGACAGATCAAGACGGGCAGCCTTGCGCGCTCCGACCGGACGGCGAAGTACAACCAGCTTCTCCGGATCGAAGAAGAGCTAGGCGATACAGCGCGTTATCCGGGGATTGCGGCATTGAAGGCATACAAGCCTGCCTAATCCACAGGATTATCCACCAAAGGGCTCTTTTCCCTTGCGTTCACAGACTCCTTCGTGATTCTTAAGAATCGATGGGGGGAGCAGCTCGCAGTTTCGGTCTGATGCGCCGGGTCTTCTGGCCCGCGCTGGCGCTGATCGTCGTCGGCAATTTCGCCGGCTATGCGGTCGCCGGTCCGAACGGCTTGCTCGCCTGGGGCGGATATAACCGCGACCTTGCAGGCCCGGAAGATGGAGCTGGCAGAGCTCGAGGCCGAGCGTCAGCAATTGCGTCATCGTTCCGCGCTCCTCGATCCGCGCAAGGCCGATCCGGACATTGCCGATGAGCTTGTCCGCCGCGATCTCGGCCTGGTCCGCCCGGACGAGGTTATCGTCCCGCTCAACTAGTGCTTTTCACTGCATTTGCCCTCGCCGTTGCGGCGCCCGTCAACCTGCCGCCCGTCGAGCAGTGCCGCGGTGACGCGGAGTTCACTCGCCTTCGCCAGCAGCTTCAGAAGGCCGTCGTCGCACGGGATCTCGATGGACTGATTTCGCTCATGTCGGAGGACGTGAGGGTCAGCTTCGGAGGGCGGTCCGGCCGCGAGCGGTTCAGCGACTATTGGACGGCGTCGGAACAGGACCAGGAATTGCTTTGGGCTGAGCTCGGGAGCGCGCTCCGGCTCGGCTGTGCCCAGGCCGTGGATGGCGAGGGCAAGCCTTACCGGGCGATCCCGGCGATGTTCGTTACCGGAGACGGGCTCGACGGCTTCTCGACCTGGGCCTCGCTCCCGGGCGCAGTGCTGCGCAGCGAGCCGGACGCGAAAGCGGTGGCGAGAATGCGGTTGCCGGCCTGGACCGTCCTTTCCGAGGTGGAGCATGACGGCGGCTCCTGGATCGGGGTGCGCACGCCGAAGGGCCGTGACGGGTTCGTTTCCACCGAACAGGCGCGCAGCCTCATCGACTATCGCATCATCTTCGGCCAGCGCGACGGCCGCTGGCAGATCACGGCGTTCGTCGCCGGCGATTGATTGACGCTACGGCCGCATTGCCGCACTGGAACCTGCAACCTATAGACGCGGCGCTCATTCAAACCGCGCGATAAAGAGGATGAACGTGGCGCGTTCCACCAAAGCCAAAGCCGCTGCCGGCGCAGCTCCGTCCCTGCCGAACCGCGAACGTCCGTCCGAGCCCAAGCGCTATGAGGCGAAGAAGGACGAGCTCCTCCAATTCTACCGCGAGATGCTGCTCATCCGCCGCTTCGAGGAGCGCGCGGGCCAGCTTTACGGGCTCGGGCTGATCGGCGGCTTCTGCCACCTCTACATCGGCCAGGAAGCGGTCGCGGTCGGCCTGCAGTCGGCGATGAAGGTCGGGCAGGACAGCGTCATCACCGGCTATCGCGATCACGGGCACATGCTCGCTTACGGGATCGATCCGAAGGTGATCATGGCCGAGCTGACCGGCCGCGCCGCCGGCATTTCCAAGGGCAAGGGCGGGTCGATGCACATGTTCAGCGTCGACCACGGCTTCTACGGCGGTCACGGCATCGTCGGCGCGCAGGTGTCGCTGGGCACGGGCCTCGCGCTCAAGCACCAGTACAGCGGCGACGGCGGCGTCTGCCTGACCTATTTCGGCGACGGCGCGGTCAACCAGGGCCAGGTGTACGAGAGCTTCAACATGGCCGAGCTGTGGAAGCTGCCGGTCATCTACGCGATCGAGAACAACAAATATGCGATGGGCACGAGCATCGAGCGCTCGTCGGCCGAGCCGTTGCTCTACCGCCGCGGCGAGAGCTTCCGCATTCCCGGCATCCAGGTCGACGGCATGGACGTGCTCGCGGTGCGCGGCGCGGCCGAGGTGGCGCTCGAATGGACCCGCAGCGGCAAGGGGCCGATCATCCTCGAGCTGATGACCTATCGCTATCGCGGCCACTCCATGTCCGATCCGGCGAAGTACCGGACGCGGGAGGAAGTGCAGGGCTATCGCGAGCAGCACGACCCGATCGACCGCGCGGCCAAGGACCTCGAAGCGCTGGGCGTGACGGAAGAGGAGCTCAAGGCGCTCGACAAGGAGATCAAGGAGATCGTGGTCGAAGCTGCCAAATATGCCGAAGAGGCGCCCGAGCCTGCTCCCGAGGAGCTGTACACCGACGTGCTGGTGGGGACCTACTGATGGCGACCGAGCTGAAGATGCCGGCGCTGTCGCCGACGATGGAAGAAGGCACGCTCGCCAAGTGGCTCGTGAAAGAGGGCGACGAGGTGAAGTCGGGCGACATTCTCGCCGAGATCGAGACCGACAAGGCGACGATGGAATTCGAGGCGGTCGACGAGGGCAAGATCGCCAAGATCCTCGTTGCCGAGGGGACGGACGGCGTAAAGGTCGGTCAGGCCATCGCCATCCTCGCCGCCGATGGAGAGACGGTTAGCGACGCGCCCGCCGCGCCGGCGCAGGTCGAGGAACCGAAGAAGGTTGAAGCCGTGGTCGAGCAACCGGCGTCGCAGCAGGCCGAGGCTACGCCGACCCCGCACAAGATGGATACGGCGGCCCGCGAACTGGTCGCCGACGTCGCCAACACGCAGGATCCGCCGGAAATGCCCGAGGGCACTCCGCTCGTCAGCACGACGGTGCGCGATGCGCTCCGCGACGCGATGGCGGAGGAGATGCGCAAGGATGAGCGCGTCTTCGTGATGGGCGAGGAAGTCGCCGAGTATCAGGGCGCCTACAAGGTGACGCAGGGCCTGCTGCAGGAATTCGGCGCCAAGCGCGTCATCGACACGCCGATCACCGAATATGGCTTTGCCGGGCTCGGGTCGGGCGCGGCGATGGGCGGCCTGAAGCCGATCGTCGAGTTCATGACCTTCAACTTCGCGATGCAGGCGATCGACCACATCATCAATTCGGCCGCGAAGACGAACTACATGTCGGGCGGGCAGATGCGCTGCCCGATCGTGTTCCGCGGGCCGAACGGCTCCGCCGCGCGCGTCGGCGCCCAGCACAGCCAGAACTACGGGCCGTGGTACGCCAGCGTTCCGGGCCTGATCGTCATCGCGCCGTACAGCGCGGCGGACGCGAAGGGCCTGCTCAAGGCGGCGATCCGCAGCGACGATCCCGTCGTCTTCCTCGAGAACGAGCTGCTCTACGGCCAGCATTTCGATGTGCCGCAGCTCGACGATTACGTCCTGCCGATCGGCAAGGCGCGCATCGTCCGCCCGGGCAAGGACGTGACCCTGGTCAGCTATTCGATCGGCGTCGGCCGTCGCGCTGGAAGCGGCGCAGGAACTGATGGGCGAGGGCATCAACGCCGAGGTCATCGACCTTCGCACGCTGCGGCCGCTCGACAAGGCGACGGTGCTGGAAAGCCTCAAGCGGACCAACCGCATGGTCGTCGTCGAAGAGGGCTGGCCGACCTGCTCGATCGCTTCGGAGATCATCGCAATCGCCATGACCGAAGGCTTCGACGATCTCGACGCGCCGGTGCTTCGCGTGACCAATGTCGACGTGCCGCTGCCCTATGCCGCGAACCTCGAGAAGCTGGCGCTGATCAAGGCCGCGGACGTCGTCGCAGCGGCAAAGGCCGTCTGCTATCGCTGAACGGGCGCGACCGGGATCTGGTCAGGCTCGTACTCGGCCTGCCGATCTCAGGCCGGCGTTCGATGCGCTTGTTCGATATCGATCGACGCGATGGGCGATGTCGTCGCGCCGAGCAACGCAGCCTGCGCTTGCGGCGATCAAGCTGGCTTGGTGGCGCGAGCGGCTGGAGGAATTGGATCAGGGCACTGCGTGCCGGCCGAGCCGCGGCTGCGGGCCGTCGCTCGCGAACTGCTTCCCCGAGGCGATCAGCGGTGCCGGACCTGGCCAAGCTCGAGGCGCGGCTGGGCGATGCTTTCTGGAAGACCGAGCCCGACGTCTGGTCGGCCTGAAGATCGCGGCGCGGAACTGTTCGGGCTCGGGGGCGCGGCTGCTTGGCACGGCGATCACGACGATGCTCGAGGCCGCCGGGGCGCTTGTTCGCCGGTGGTCGATGCATGCTCGGCGAGAACCTCCGCGATCTCTCGAACGAGCGCAAATCATCGCGATGGGCGGGGTCACAGGTTCCGCCGAGCGCTGCGGCCTCTGACGGCGTTCGCGGCACTGGCCGTACGCGACCTTGCCCGCGGTGGACCGCCGTTCGAGCCTGAGGCGACGCCCGGCCGCGCGCTTGCGGCATTGCTCCGCCATCGCTGGACCGGCCGCATCCGCGCGGTTGACACCATCCAATTCGGACGCAAGTTTCGCCACGCCGAATCTCCTAATGTTGAAGGAGTACCGCCTTGGCGCGTTTTCTTGCCGGGGCTGCGGCCTGTTTCCTGCTCCTGACCGGAGCCTTCCTCTTCTGGCAGAGCCGCGCCGCACAAGACACCCTTGCTGCCCGAAGCGCCGCCCGCACGAATGGCGACGCCGGCGCTCGTCGCCCAGTCCGCGCTGCCGACCCGCCCGAAGCCACGCCCGAAGAGCCGCGAGGAGAAGCGCTTCTCCCGCGCCGACAAGGACAAGAACGGCCGCATCGAGCGGGAAGAGTTGCTCGCGCCCCGCCGCAAGGCGTTCGCCAAGCTCGACAAGAACGGGAACGGCAAGCTGGCGTTCGAAGAGTGGGCGGTGAAGACGATCGGCAAGTTCGCTGGGGCGGACAAGGACCGCTCGGATTGGCTCAGCGCCGGCGGAATATGCGTCCACCGCGCCACCTCCGCCGAAGAAAAAGCGCTGTTCGTGTTAATTCTGTCTTGAATCCGACGTTACCGGCTTGAGGCCGGACGAAAGGTCCGTATCGGAGCGGCATGAAGTTTACCTCGGTGACGTACACCAGCCTTGCCCGTCTCGACCTCCAGACGTCCGACCTCGAAGATATTCACCGCTCCGCGCGCGAGGCGAACGCGCTGGAGGGGATCACCGGTCTGCTCGTTTTCAACGGCACGCATTTCCTGCAGATCATCGAAGGCTCGGAAACGGCCATCGAGGAGCTGGTCGAGCGTCTTCGGAAGGATCCGCGCCACACCGGCTTCGAGATGCGCGACCAGCGCAAGGTCGATGCGCGAAGCTTTCCGGACTGGTCGATGGAGCTGGTTCGCGTGAACGCCAGCTACTTCCAGGCGCGGGACACGCTTGAGGACATGCTGCCGGATACGGTGCCGGAGGCGATCCAGGCGCGGCTGTTCCGGATGACCGAACTGATCTCGACGATCGAGTTCGCGAACTAGGCGGGCTCGGCGACGCTTCTCGCGCTCCAGCCATTCGGCGAGCTTCTGGCGGGCGCGTTCGGTGTACATCTTCTTGCGGTCGGCCTTCTTCGATCGCCCCGGGATTGGCGGCATCAGGCCGAAGTTGACGTTCATCGGCTGGAAGCTTTCCGCGTCCGCTCCGCCGGTGATGTGACCCAGCAGCGCTCCGAGCGCGGTTTCCTGCAGGCGGTGAAGTGAGCCGTTCGCCCTTGCGCTCGGCAATCGCAAAACGCGCCGCGATCAGGCCGATCGCCGCGCTTTCGACATAGCCCTCGCAGCCGGTGATCTGGCCGGCGAAGCGGATGTTCGGTTTCGACTTCAGCCGCAGTTCGCCGTCGAGAAGGCGCGGCGAGTTGATGAAGCTGTTGCGGTGGATCCCGCCAAGCCGCGCGAACTCGGCATTCTCCAGGCCGGGGATCGTGCGGAAGATGCGGACCTGTTCGCCATGCTTCAGCTTGGTCTGGAAGCCGACCATGTTCCACAAGGTGCCGAGCGCATTGTCCTGGCGTAGCTGGACGCAGGCGTAGGGCCAGCGGCCCGTGCGCGGATTGTCGAGGCCGACGCCCTTCATCGGTCCGAAGCGCAACGTCTCGACGCCGCGTTCGGCCATGACCTCGATCGGCATGCAGCCTTCGAAGTAGGGCGTGTCCTTCTCCCACTCCTTGAACTCGGTCTTCTCGCCGTCGCGCAGCGCCTGGACGAAGTGCTTCGTACTGCGCCTTGTCGAGCGGGCAGTTGATGTAGTCCTTGCCGCCCTTGTCCCAGCGGGCCGCCATCCAGCAGACGTCCATGTCGATGCTGTCGCGGTGAACGATCGGCGCGATGGCGTCGAAGAAGGCGAGGGCGTCCTGCCCGGTCTCGGCCGCGATTGCTTCCGCAAGCTTCGATCCCGTGAGCGGACCGGTCGCGATGATGGTCGGGTGGTCGGGCAAGGCGTCGATCCGCTCGCGAACGACGCTGATGTTGGGGTGGCTTTCGATCGCCTTCGTCACTTCAGCCGCGAACTCGTCTCGGTCGACGGCCAAAGCGGAGCCCGCCGGAACGCGATGCTTGTCCGCCGCCCGGATGATCAGCGAGCCGAGCGCGCGCATCTCCTGGTGGAGCAGGCCTACGGCATTGTTCTCGGCATCGTCCGAGCGGAAGCTGTTCGAGCAGACCATCTCCGCGAAGCGGTCGGTCTCGTGCGCCGGAGTCATGTCCCCGCCGCCGCGCATTTCCGAGAGACGCACCTGAAGCCCGGCCTCGGCCAATTGCCAGGCGGCCTCGGACCCGGCCAGCCCGCCGCCGATGATGTGAACGTCAAACGACATAGCGCGTTTCCGTAGACCTCAGTCGCAGGAGCGCAAGATGATCGACCATATGGGAATTGCCGTTTCGGACATCGAACGGTCGCGCAAATTCTACGAGGCGGCGCTCGGCGCGTTGGGCATGTCCGTCAACATGGAGGTGGGACCGGATCAGACTGAAAGCGGCGGAACGGCGCTGGGCTTCGGCGCCGGGGATGAGAAGATCTTCTGGATCGCCGACCAGGAACGGCCCGGCGAAGGCACGCATGTCGCGTTCCGGGTGGAACGGACGGGAGCAGGTCGACGCCTTTCACGCCGCCGGGGTGAAGGCGGGTGGGCGCGATAATGGCGCTCCGGGATTGAGGCCGCATTACGGACCCAATTATTATGCCGCATTCGTCTTCGATCCGGACGGTGCCAATATCGAGGCGGTCTGCTACGCCGAAGAATGAGTTTCTGAGACCGTGAGGGGAGTCTATGCTCAGTCTATTGCTAGCCGCCGCCGCGCTTCAGGAGACTTCGCTCTCCGCCAACAATTATGCCGTCGACATGCCCATGCCGGCGCATCTGGACGGGGTGCTCTGGTCCGACGAGTTCAACGGATCGAGGCTCGACGCGTCGAAATGGCAGTACGACACGTCGCGCAACAAGGAGGGGTGGTACAATAAGGAGCTGCAATATTACGCGGCCAACCGGCTTGAGAATCTGCGGGTCGGTGGGGGCAATCTGACCATCGAGCTGCGAAAGGATCCGCAGGAGATCCGCAAGTTTCCGGACTGGGGGAAGCAGAAATACAGCTCGGCCAAGATCGTTACGCAGGGCAAGGCCGCCTTCCAGTACGGCTTCTTCGAAGCGCGGGCGAAACTGCCCTGCACGCGCGGTAGCTGGCCCGCCTTCTGGATGATGCCGATCGGCAATGAGCAATGGCCGCAGGGCGGCGAGATCGACATCCTCGAGCATATCGGCGCGCAGCCCGGCGTCGTTCATGCGAACCTGCACACCGGGAAATACAACCATACGAAACAGAACGGCCGCGGTGCGCAGAAGCCGTTGCCGACCAGCTGCAGCGACTTTCATCGCTATCAATTGTCCTGGACCGAGGATGAAATCCTGATCGGCGTCGACGACCGCGCGTACATGCGCGTTCGCAATTCCGAGCCCGGGAGATCGCGGCGCCTGGCCGTTCGACAAGCCTTTCTACCTGATCCTCAACCTCGCGATGGGCGGCGATTGGGCAGGATCGAAGGGCATCGACGACGCCTCGCTGCCGCAGAAGTTCGAGGTCGATTACGTCCGCGTCTGGGAAATGCCGCCTGCAGCTGACGCTTCAGCGCCCGCGACCGAGGCGCCCAAGAGCAACTGACATGCGCATCTTCACCATCGGCTATGAAGGCACGACGGTGGGCGAGTTCCTCGCGGCCCTGCAGGAGGCAGGTGTGAAACGCGTGATCGACGTTCGCGCCGTGCCGAATTCCCGGCGGCCGGGATTTTCCAAGACGCCTCTGCGGAACGCGCTCGAAGAGGTCGGGATCGACTATGTTCACCTGCGCGCGCTCGGAACGCCTGCCGACGGTCGCGCCGCCGCGCGGGCTGGAAAGCAGGCCGAGCTGGAGCGGATCTACGCAGGCCAGCTCGAACTCCCCGAAGCGATCGCCCAGGAGGCGCAGATGGTCGAGCTGGCGCGCGAGACGCCTAGCGCGGTTCTTTGCTACGAGCGCGACCCTGGCGGCTGCCACCGAACGCTGCTGCTGTCGGCGGCAACGCCAGACGCCGAGGTTGTGCACCTCTACGCCTGACGTTCGCTTCAGCTCGCCGGGCTGACGTGGAAGCTCACGACCTTTTCGCCGACCGCACCTTCGACGCGGCCGAAGGGATTTACGGTGATGTGAAATGATTCGCCGGTCCGGCGATTGACGCCCCGCAAGTGGGTCGTGCCCGTGTCGTCCACAGTCTCGGAATAGCGGCCGATCGACTTGATGTCTTGCGCGCCAACCAGCTCGACCCTGCCGTTTTGGCCTATCGAGGCGAGACCGAGCGCCACTGCCACAATCGTCGTCATGATCGTCATACGGATCTCCTTGTTTCGCAGCGAGGCTGCTGCGCGGAGATCTCTTCAAGAACCATGCCAACTCGACGAGCACAGAGGAGTGGCCGACAAATCGGCCAATGGCGGGACGAACGGATGGGACTGGGTGCTATATCTTAGCAACACACCCCATGCTACGGAGTCAGGCCGGCGGTGCGGCCTCGCCGACCAGCAGCTCTTCGATGTCGGGGATCGGGCCGGTCCGTCATTTCCTTGTTGAGCGTGAGGACGATCCGCCGCTCGACTTCCTTGTGAAGTTCCTTGCGCAATGTGCCGAGCGCCTTGGGCGGGGCGATGATCGCCAAGCGCTTCGAAATCGTTTCGCAGAGCGCGCTTCTTCAGTTCCTCGGCCGCGTCCTTCACCCAGCGATCTTCCTCCTGCTGGTGAAAGTCGGTTTCATCCATCGCTGGCCGGCCATAGCCCATGCTTTGCTTGTTCGTGCCGGGCGCGTCGGTCTTGATCTCGCGGTCCTTGCGGTCCTCGCGTGCGTCATGGGATTCCGTGCGCAGGTCGATCAGGTTTTGATCGCCGTGGTTGCGAAGGAAGAGAACCTTCGTTCCGTCAGCGACAAGAACCAGAGCGCGATGGGGAAGGGCCATGAATTCCTCCTTGCTTTCGTTTCACCAACGAACGCGAGCGGACCCATCGCCGTTCCGCACTTTGTCCTCCTGGCCGGACGACCTGATGCTACTTGTCGCCGGTTTCCGGATCGGCTGGCCGATCAAGCTCGCTCTCGCCGACGACGGCGCCTTCTTCCGGCGCGGTTTCGTCGCCGCCGTCGAGTTCGATCTCTTCCTCGTCGCTCTCGTCGATCTTCGCCACGCCGACGACATGTTCGTTGTTGGCGACCTTGAAGATGGTCACGCCCTGCGTGTTGCGGCCCATCACCCGAATGTCGCCGACCGTCGTGCGGATCATCTTGCCCTGGTCGGTGATCAGCATCAGCTGCTCGCCGGTATGAGCGGGGAAGCTGGCGATGACGCCGCCGTTGCGCTCCGACGTGTCGATGTTGGTGATGCCCTGGCCGCCGCGATTGGTGCGGCGATATTCATAGGCCGAGGTGCGCTTGCCGTAGCCGTTCTCGGTGATGGTGAGGATGAACTGTTCGCCCTCCGCCATCTCCGCGACGCGCTCCGGCGGAAGCGTGCATTCGACGTCCTCGCGCTCGCGCCACGGCGGGCACTTCAGATAGGCCTCGCGCTCCTCCTGCGTCGTACCGACGCGGCGGAGGATCGACATGGAGATGACCTCGTCGTTTCCGAGCAGGCGGACGCCGCGTACGCCGGTCGACGTGCGCGACTGGAATTCGCGGACGTCGGTCGAGAGGAAGCGGATGGCCTTGCCGTTGCGGGTTGCGAGAAGGACGTCGTCTTCCTCGGTCAGAAGTTCGACGCCGATCAGGCGATCACTGAGATCCAGCTGCTCTTCGCTTTCGTCCCCATTGTCCGCGCCTTCGACGGCCGACGTGCCGAAGCGCATCGCGATCTTGCCGGCGGTCGGGATGTTGGTGAAGGCGGCCATGCTGTTGCGGCGGACGGTGCCGTGCGCCGTCGCGAACATGATGTGCAGGCCGCCCCATTCGTCCTCATTCTCGGGCAACGGAAGCACGGTCGAGATCGTCTCGCCCGCCGCCAGCGGCAGGAGGTTGATCATCGGGCGGCCCTTGGTGTTCGGCCCGCCCTCCGGCAGGCGCCACACCTTCATGCGATAGACGCGGCCGAGGTTGGAGAAGAACAGCACCGGATTGTGGGTCGAGGTGACGAAGAGGGTGGTGACCGCATCCTCGTCCTTGGTCTGCATGCCGGCGCGGCCCTTGCCGCCGCGCTTCTGCTCGCGGAACAGGGCGAGCGGCGTGCGCTTGATGTAGCCGGTCATGGTCACGGTCACGACCATGTCCTCGACCTCGATCAGATCTTCGTCCTCGATGCCCTCGGCAGCGGGTGCGAGCTCGCTCATGCGCGGCGTCGCGAACTCGCGTTCGACCTCGTCGAACTCCTCGCGCATGACCTCGTAGAGGCGGGCACGGTTGGCGAGAATTTCGAGCAGCTCGCCGATCGAATCCGCGAGGCCCTTGAGCTCGTTGCCGATCTCGTCGCGGCCGAGCGCGGTCAGGCGGTGGAGGCGAAGCTCGAGGATCGCGCGGACCTGCGTTTCGGAGAGCTGGTAGGTTTCCGACTTGCCTTGCGGCTCGACGGCTTCGACGAGCGCGATGTACGGGCGGATTTCGGCGCCCGGCCACTTGCGGGCGAGCAGTTTCTCGCGCGCTTCCGCCGGGCTGGCCGATCCGCGAATCAGCTTCACCACCTCGTCGAGATTGGTGACGGCGACGACCAGACCGAGCAGGATGTGCGCGCGTTCGCGGGCCTTCAGCAGCTCGAACTTCGAGCGGCGGGTGATGACCTCCTCGCGATATTTGACGAAGCTCTCGATGATGTCGCGCAGCGCCAGCGTTTCCGGGCGGCCGCCGCGGATCGCCAGCATGTTCGCCGGGAAGGAGGATTGCGCCGGGGTGTGACGCCACAATTGGTTGAGCACGACTTCGGGCGTGGCGTCGCGCTTCAGGTCGATGACGACCCGGACGCCTTCGCGATTCGATTCGTCGCGGATGTCCGAGACGCCTTCGATGCGCTTGTCCTTGGCGGCTTCGGCGATCTTTTCGACCAGGCCCGACTTGCCGACCTGGTAGGGAATTTCGGTGAGGACGATCGAGCGGCGGTCGCCGCGGCCTTCCTCGATCTTGTAGCGCGAGCGCATCATGATCGAGCCGCGGCCGGTGGTGTAGGCGCTGCGGATGCCGGACTGGCCGAGGATGAAGGCGCCGGTCGGGAAGTCCGGGCCCTTCACATGCTCCATCAGGCCTTCGGTCGTGATCGCCGGGTCGTCCATGTAGGCGCGGCAGGCGGCAAGAACTTCGCCGAGATTATGCGGCGGGATGTTCGTCGCCATGCCGACCGCGATGCCGCCGGCGCCGTTGACGAGCAGGTTCGGGAAGCGGGCAGGGAGGACCTGCGGCTCACGCTCCGACGCGTCGTAGTTCGGCGTGAAGTCGACCGTGTCCTTGTCGATGTCGGCGAGCAGGAAGTTCGCGACCTTGGCCAGGCGCGCTTCCGTGTACCGCATGGCCGCGGGCGGATCGGGATCCATCGAGCCGAAATTGCCCTGGCCGTCGATCAGCGGAACGCGCAGCGACCACGGCTGCACCATGCGGGCGAGGGCGTCGTAGATCGCGCTGTCGCCGTGCGGGTGATATTTACCCATGACGTCACCGACGATGCGGCTCGACTTGCGGTAGGGCCGCCCGGCGACGTAGCCGGCTTCCTGGCAGGCGTAGAGAATGCGGCGGTGGACCGGCTTCAGGCCGTCGCGCACGTCGGGCAGCGCGCGGCTGACGATCACGCTCATCGCGTAATCGAGGTAGCTGGTCTTCATTTCGTCGACGATGGAGATCGGAGCGATGTCGCTGCCGTCGGTCGGGCCCGAAAGTTCGGCGGGCGGTTCGGTGGCCAAGTGTGATGATCCTGTGAGGTCTGTCTAAGCGGATACGCGGGAGGATTCGCCGCTTTGCACGGCGCTTACCCCCACATAGGAAGGCCTAGCCCAATATGAACCCGCAAACCACCCCGCGCGCGTGCGTACGCGCGAGGAAAATCATTCGCACCAGGCCCTGAAAAGATTGAAGCGGCCCAGTCTCTGGAGATGACTGAGCCGCTTCAAGAGGTTGGAGCCCGCCAAGTTCCTGAGGTGTCGATGCCAAGGAGGTGGCGGGCCCCGGGATTTGATACTCCAAGTCCAAGACCGGCGGACCTTATCCGAAGTTAATTCGCGAGCCCTGCAAGCGCAGAAACTCTCGAAAAAAGTTCAATTGGCGTTCAGCCGCGATTGCGCAGCGGCTTGGCGTGACAACTGCCGAGGTTTATTGGCCTCGGCACAGCATTCGAAAGCGCCGGTCCATGGCGTGCGGGAGAGCAAGAGTGAATTCGACGATCAAGATGCTTGGCATCACCCTTGCCGCCTCGACGGCACTCGCAACCGCCGCTCATGCGCAGCGCGAGGGATGGCTATAGCGCGCCGCCGAGACAGCAGCAGACGCCGCAGCCGCGAGCCGAGCAGAAGCAGGACAAGCCTCAGAAAGGCGGGGCAATCGTCACGCTCGGCGACAAGAAGATCAACATCTCGCCGGAGTTCGCGACAGCTTACAAGGCGCAGGTCGCCGCCTTCGACGCAAAGGACACTGCGGGCTATCCGGCCATATCCGCCGCGGCACACGCAGCAGCCAAGAAGCCCGAGGAGCATTTCCTCGCCTCCCAGATCGACCTCAAGGCGGCGAATGCCGCGAAGGATGAGGCGGGAATGGGGACCGCGCTGGAGGCGATGATCGCGACCGGTGTGTTTCCGCAGGATCAGCTCTCAACCGCCTACACGACGCTGGGCAAGGTCAAGTACAACCAGAAGCAGTTCCCGCAGGCCATCGCCGCCTTCCAGAAGGCCGTCGAGCTCCAGCCCACGAACACGGAGGCCTCGACCCTCCTTGCACAAGCCAAGTCGGTAACCGCGACCCCGGCCGAGGCGGTCGCGGAGCTGCAGAAAGCCATCGCCCAGGGCAGCGCGAACGGCGGAAAGCCGCCGGAGGAGGTCTACAAGCGCGCAATTTCCGCGGCCTACAAGGCGAAGATGCCGGTGGTGCAGGACCTGAGCCGGCAGTGGGTCGCGGCCTATCCATCCGCCACCAACTGGCGGGATGCTCTCGGCATCTATCGCCAGCTGAACAATGTCGACGATCAGACGACACTCGACCTGTTCCGGCTTGCGCGCGCGGCGAAGGCCATGAACGGCGAAGGCAGACTATGATCGCTACGCCTACGCGGCCCTGATGAAGGGCTATCCAGGCGAAGCGAAGGTCGTGCTCGATGAAGGCATCGCGGCGGGCGCGGTCGATCCGAAGAAGTCGCCGTTCAAGGAGATGATCCCGCAGGCCAGCCCAGAAGTCGTGCGGGTGAAGAAGCTACCCTCGACGCCGCGGCTTCGAAGGCGCTGGCGGGCGGAACTGCCAAGAGTGCGCTGACGACGGGCGACCTGCTCTACGGCTACGGCCGTTTCGACAAGGCGGCCGAGCTCTACCGCGCCGCGCTGAAGCGTCCGGGGGCCGACGCCAGCCTGACCAACCTGCACCTCGGCATGGCCCTGGCGCGGTCAGGCGACAAGGCGGGCGCAACGGCGGCTTTGAGCGCAGTCACAGGGCCCCGCACCGATATTGCGAAATACTGGCTCGCCTATCTGGCGACCCAGGCCTGAGACTTCGGGGCGGGAGCGCTGACTAAGGCGCTCCCGGCTCTGATTTTCGACGTCCGGCCTGTCCCAAATCGGGATGGTTAAGCAACAGCCCCTTCCTTAGGACCGCGCACCACGAGAACGGTGGCTGACCGGTCTTTAAGGAAGCGGATGGTCTGCGTTGCGATTCGATGATCGCCTGAACACGGTGCTGGCGCAGCCGGCCCTCAACGCGCACGACCGCGCCGTCCGCTGGCGTCAGCTGGTCGAGCTTCTCGCGCGCGCATCCGACCTGTCGTCGCCGCTGGCGCAGCGGGCGCTCGCCGCAATCCTCACCGACGCCCAGGACATCGATCAGCAGCTTCGCTCGGCAGCCGCCCGAGCCGTTGCCAGTCCGCAGCTTCCGCTTCCCCTGGTCATCCTGTTCGCGGCCGACAGCGTGGCCGTCGCGGCGCCCGTCCTCGCCGCCGCTTCGCTCCAGCCTTCGCAGTGGAAGGACGTCCTGACCACGGCGAGCGCGGACAGCACCCGCTTCATCCGCTCGCTCTATCCCGAATTGCCTGCCTGGGCGGCGACCGCACCGCCACCGCCCGAGCCCGAATATGCGGTCTTCGAGCCGGTCGGTGAGCAGGAGCCGGTTGCCGAGCCGGAGCCCGGCCCCGAACCGGCGCCACAACCCGTTCCGCCCGAGCAGGTCGTTGCAGCCGGAACCGGAGCGCCAGAGCCCGAGCCCGCGCCCGAGCCGGTGCCAACGCCAGCAACCTGCTCACGCCGGCCCGGCGGGACCGATCCCCTCGATCAGCGAGGTGCTCTCCCGCATCGAGCATTTGCGTCAGGAGCGTCAGTTCGCTCGTCCGCAACCTCAGCCGCAGGCCGCGGCCGCACCGCGGAGCGTGGCCGACGGCCCTTCGCCGCTCTTTCGCTGGGAATGCGGCCCGTCCGGCGAAATCGCCTGGGTCGAAGGTGTCCCGCGCGGACCGTTGATCGGCCGGTCACTCGCCAATCCGGGCGAGCACAATGGCGTCGACCAAAGGATCCAGCGCGCGTTCGCAGTCCGCGCACCGTTTCGCGATGCCGCTTTGACCGTTTCCGGTGAGGGACCGGCGGCAGGCGAATGGAAGCTCAGCGGAGTGCCGGCGTTCGAGCCATCCGACGGACGATTTGCCGGCTATCGCGGCGTGGCGATGCGTTCCTCGATGGAGGAGACCGAAGTGTCCACTCCGGCCGAGGAAGAGCCGCTGGACGAGGCCGCCTTGCGCGAGTTGATCCATGAGTTGCGCACGCCGTCTCACCGCAATCATCGGGTTCGCCGAGATCATCGATGGGCAATATCTCGGGCCCGCCGACCACAGCTATCGCGAGCGCGCCGCGGAAATCGTCGCCCAGGCGCGGCTGCTTCTTTCGGCGATCGAGGATCTCGATATCGCGGCACAGCTGCGGTCTTCACCGGCTGCACTGGACGGCTCGACCGATCTCAACCAGCTGCTGTTGGGGCTTGCGCCGGAGCTCAAGGACCGCGCCACCTTTCGCGGCGCGCAGGCTCGACATCGTACCTTCGCGCAGCCCGGCGATCTGCAGCCTCGACCGCGTCGTCCTCGAGCGGCTCATGCGGCGCTTCTGCTCGGCGCTGATCGACGTTGCGACGCAGCGCGAGCGGCTGGTGATCGCGGTCGATTGCGATGTCGGCCAATGCCTCGTCACGCTGAACCTTCCGCAGGCGCTGCGCGGGCTCAGCGACGCCCAGCTGTTCGGCAAGGACGGCGGCGAGCCCGACGTCCTCGCGAGCAGCTTCTCGTTGAAGCTGGCCCGCGGGATCGCACAGACTGCCGGGGGCGATCTGCGCCTGACGGGCGAAAAGCTCGCCTTGGTGCTGCCCCGCCGCAGGAGCTAGCTTGCGTCCGGCCTACAGCGGGCGCTAACGCCGTGTGACCGGGCTGGGCCTGTAGCTCAATGGTAGAGCCGGCCGCTCATAACGGCTAGGTTGGGGGTTCGAGTCCCTCCGGGCCCACCAGTTTCCGGACTTTTGCGCCGCATGCGCTAATCGGCCGCATGGACCCTGAAAAGATCGTCATTCCGGTCGGCTCGGAGAGTGTGTCCGGGCTGCTGCTTCGTCCGGCGGGAGCGAAGGCACTTTACCTGTTCGCTCATGGGGCAGGGACGAACATGGCCCACAAGAGCATGGCTTCGAATGCGGAGGGGCTGGCAGCACGCGGGATCGCGACGCTGCGCTACAATTTCCTGTACGCGGAAAAGGGGTCGAAGCGGCCCGACGCTCCCAAGCTCGCCCATGCTGCGGTGCGTGCGGCAGCCGAGCGGGCGGTCGAAGTCGCTGACGGCTTGCCGATCTTTGCCGGCGGGCGCTCCTTTGGCGGGCGCATGACGTCCCAGGCGCAAGCTGCGGAGCCATTGCCCGGCGTTCAGGGCCTGGCCTTCCTCGGCTTCCCGCTTCATCCCGCAGGCAAGCCCGGGATCGAGCGGGCAGCGCACCTGGCCGAGGTTGGAGTGCCGATGCTGTTCGTCTCGGGCAGCCGGCGATGCCCTTGCGGAGCTGGAACTTCTGAAGCCGGTCGTCGCCGGACTGGGCGACCGGGCTGCGTTGCACATTGTCGAGCATGCCGATCATTCGTTCAAGGTCGCTGCCAGAAGCGGCCGAACCAGCGCGGATGCCGAGGGCGAAGCGCTGGATGCACTTGCGGAATGGATGCTCAGATAGCCCTCGGCCGCCGGGAGCGAGCGGCCGAGGACTTTGAGTTCAGGCGGCCAGGCGGATCGTCTCGCCGAGCGCCTGCTTGATCGAAGCTTCCCGGTGTTCGGGGCTGATGTTGAGGCCGTCGGCCGCGACGAACTCCGGCTCGATGCCGATGAAGTTGAAGACCCCGCGCAGATAGCTCTCGAGATGCTCGAGCGACGCTGCGGGAGAACCGCTGTCGTAGATGCCGCCGCGAGCGAGGGCGACGATCACGCGCTTGCCCTTGGCAAGGCCTTCCGGGCCGTTCTCCGTGTAGCGGAAGGTCTTCCCGGCCACGAGAATGCGGTCGATCCAGGCCTTGAGCTGGCTGGGCAGGGTGAAATTGTACATCGGCGCGCCGATCACGATCGTGTCGGCCGCCAGGAATTCGTCGAGCACGGTCGAGTCGGCGAAAGCCGCAAGCGTCAGGTGGGAAAGCGGTTCGGATGCGAGGTCGCGATAGACGATCTCCTCGCCCCACTGGGCCGACTTCAGCTGGTCGACGATGGATCTGCTGACCGCGCGACTCGCGCTGTTCTCGCCGGTGATGCTGCTGTCGATATGCAGGATGGTCACTATTGCCTCCTTGGTATGGATTTGTTACCGAGGCACCCTAAGTAACCACAAGAAATTGACCCGCAAGAACGCACTTTTTTGTGCCGGGCGCACAACAATGTGGCCCACGAACATGGGTGTAACCGGAGGCGAAGAATGAAGGACCCGAACAGCCCCGTCTGCCAGACGATCAGCGAACTGCTGTCGCGCATCGGCGACAAGTGGAGCGTCCTCGTCGTCTCCACGCTCGCCGAGGGCGGCAAGCGTTTCAACGAGTTGCGACGGGAAATTCCGGCGGTTTCGCAGCGCATGCTGACGCTGACCTTGCGCAATCTGGAGCGCGACGGGCTGGTCAGCCGGACCGTGACCCCGTCGATCCCGCCGCGCGTCGATTATGCGCTCACCGACCTGGGCCATTCGCTCCAGGGGCCGATCTGCGCATTGTCGCAATGGGCGCTCGACAATGTCAGCGAAATCCATGCCGCACAGGCGCGCTACGACATGCTCGCAGGAGGAGAAGGACGCCGCCTGAAGATCGGCACTGGCGGCTGATGCACTAGCTTAGTACGAGAGCGCCCGTTCCAGGCGAACGGGGAGAGTGGTGCCGATGCGAAAGATTGCGACAGCCGACGTCGGGGGAACGCACGCGCGCTTCGCGCTGGCGTCGATCGAAGACGGCCGCGTCGTGCATCTTGGCGATCCGGTGACGGTCAAGACGGCGGAATTCTCGAGCTTCCAGCATGCCTGGCAGGAATTCGGCCGCCAGATCGATCAGCCGCTTCCTAAGGAGCTGGCAATGGCTTTCGCAGGGCCGGTCGGCGGCGAGGTCCTTAAGCTGACCAACAATCCATGGGTCATTCGCCCCGCGCTCATGGAGGAGCGGCTGGGCGTCGAGCAGTTCGTGATCGTCAATGACTTCGCGGCGATCGGTCATGCCGTGGCGGGCTTCGACCAGTCGGCCTATCGCCACGTTTGCGGCCCGGAGCGCGATCTGCCGAGCGTCGGCATCAACTCCATCGTCGGACCAGGCACCGGCCTGGGTGTTGCGAGCGTCCTGCAGAAGGCGGACGGCTCGCACGAGGTGATCGCGACCGAGGGCGGCCATATCGACTGGGCCCCGCTCGATCCCGCTCGAGGACAAGATCCTCGGATATCTGCGCAAGAATTTCCGGCGGGTGTCGGTTGAACGGCTCCTGTCCGGCAGGGGCCTTCACAACATCTATGAGGCTCTTGCGACCATCGAGAAGCGGCCGTTCACGCAGATGGAAGACAAGGAATTGTGGACTGTGGCGCTGGCGGGCACCGACACTTTGGCTTCCGCCGCGCTCGATCGATTCTGCCTGGTGTTTGGCGCTTCGGCAGGCGATTTTGCGCTTGCGCAGGGAGCGCAGGGCGTCGTGCTCGCGGGCGGCCTTGGCCTTCGGCTTGTCGATTATCTGCCGCGTTCCGGCTTCCGCGACCGTTTCATCGCCAAGGGCCGCTTCGAGCGAATGATGGACGAGATGCCGGTCAAGGTGATTACCTATCCGCAGCCGGGCCTGTTCGGCGCCGCGGCCGCATTCGCCAGCACTCACCCTTGATCATCGGAACGGATTGAATGGCAAGCAGGGGGAGCAAGCGCCCGTCGATTATCGGTGAGCGCGCGCCGATATTCTGGGGCGCCTGTGCGGCGATCAGCCTAGGCGTGGTGCTTCATCTGCCGATGCTGGCGATGGCGCACAGCATGGGCAATCACCTCGCGGGCATGCCGATGGACGCGCAGATGTGGTTCGGCATGGCGCTGATCATCCTCGGCGTTCCCGCTGCCATCTACGGCGCTCTGCCGAAGCATCGGACGCCGCATGGGTCGCATGCCGGCACGAATTTCGAGGCGCCCGATACGACGCCGCTCAACCGTTGGCATGCCGCGGTCTTGCTCGTCCTGACCCTCGGTCTCATCATCGACGTGATGAAGCCGGCCACTTTGGGTTTCGTCATTCCGGGCATGCGCGACGAATATGGCCTCGAGAAATCGACCGCGGCGCTATTGCCCTTCGTCGCCTTGACCGGGACGACCGTCGGATCCTTCGTCTGGGGCTGGCTTGCCGACATTTACGGTCGCCGCGTGTCGATCCTGCTTTCGACGATTTTATTCGTATCCACAGCGATTTGCGGCGCGATGCCGTCATTCGAACTCAACTTGCTGATGTGCTTTCTCATGGGCTGTTCCGCGGGTGGGATGCTGCCCGGTCGTGTACACCTTGCTCGCCGAGATCATGCCGCCGAAGCATCGTAGCTGGGTGCTGGTCCTCGTCGGGGGAACAGGCCTCATCGGCGGTTATCTCGCGGCAAGCGCGGCAGCGCATGCGTTCGAGCCTCTGTTCGGCTGGCGGGTGCTTTGGCTGCAGGGATTTCCGACGGGCATTTTCCTGCTGGCCTTGGCGCGGTTCATTCCCGAATCGCCGCGGTTCCTGGCGGAGCAAGGCCGCACCGCCGAAATCGACGATATGAAGCGGAAATACGGGATTGAAGCGAAGGCGAGGCCCGTGGCGCTGCCGACAGACGCGATCCCGGCCGCCCAGCGGCACGCCAAGCTCACGGCCGCGCTCGTCGTGACTGCTTTGTCGTGGAGCTTCATCAATTTCGGTTTGCTCCTGTGGCTGCCGTCCGACCTTCAGGCGCGTGGATATAGTTCGGCCCTGGCCAGCGGCATCATCGCCAGTTCGGCCCTTGTCGCCTGCCGGTCATCCTGATCACCGCGGTCGCCTATGCCCGCTGGAGCAGCAAGTGGACGTTGGTCGGCACCATCCTGGTCACTTTGGTCGGCCTTATCGGCGCCCTGCTGCCAGATCGGATGCTGCAGTCGGAGGTGGTGGTGATCACGATCATCGCTTTGCTGATCGTCGGTTCCAACGGCATGATCGCGGTGCTCTTGCCCTATGCGGCGGAGAATTACCCTCTGGGAGTACGGGGCCGCGCGACGGGGCTGATCGCGGGGAGCAGCAAGTTTGGAGGAGTCGCCGTGCAGGCCTTTGCCTTGCTTGGCTTCATCCCGACATTGATCGGCGCGGCACTGGCGCTGACGGCGCCGATGGTGCTTTCTGCTGCGCTCGTGTCCTATGCAGGGCGTGAGACGCGGGGCCGAAGCCTGCGTGAACTGGAAGCCGAGCCCGCAGCCTAGTCGGAGGAAGCATGAGCCGAGAAGCGCATCTGGTCTGGGAAGTCGGCGCCACGCTGGGCGAGGGGCCCGTCTGGGTAGAGCGCGACGAGGCGCTGTGGTTCGTCGACATCAAGCAGCAGAAGATCCACCGCTTCGACCCGGTCACTGCCCAAGGCAAGAGCTGGGACGCGCCCGAGCAGGTCGGCTTCGTATTTCCGGCCAAGAGCGGCGGCTTCATCGCCGGGCTGCAAAGCGGGCTCCACCACTTCGATCCGAAGAAGGGCAAGTTCAAGCTGCTGGTCGAAGTCGAGCCGGGCAGCCCGGACAACCGCTTGAACGACGGCGTGGTCGACCGGGAGGGCCGGCTCTGGTTCGGGACGATGGACGATACGGAGAAGAACTCGACAGGAGCATTCTACTGCTTCCATCGCGGGAAGCTGACTCGAACGAATCTCACTTCGATTACAATCACTAACGGACCGGCGATATCACCGGATGGGAAGCACGCTCTACTGGGTGGATACGCTCGGCGGGACGATCTCCGCCTGTGAGATCATGGGGGCGGGGGTTCTTGGCCCATCCCAACTCGTCGTGCGGATCAACGACGGCGACGGGAAGCCGGACGGCCCGACGGTCGACAGCGAAGGCGGCATCTGGATCAGCCTGTTCTTCGGATCCGAGGTACGCCGATATTCGCCCGCGGGCGAACTGCTCGAGCGAGTGCGTTTTCCGGTCTCGAGCATCACCAAGATCGCGTTCGGCGGTCCGGACCTGGACACCGCGTTCGCAACGACGGCGCAGCTTCACCTCGCGCCGGAAAAGCTCGCGCTGCAGCCGCTCGCCGGATCGCTTTTCGCGTTCCAGGCGGGCGTGCAGGGAATTTCGAGCCCGCCAGTCGCCGATTGAATGGTCGGGGAGACAGGATTTGAACCTGCGACCCTCTGCTCCCAAAGCAGACGCGCTACCAGGCTGCGCCACTCCCCGACGGCGCGCCTGCTACACAAGAGCGCCGTAGGGGACAACCGCTAGAGGCGGCTTATTGTGCGTTTGCGTCAGCGTCGCCGTTGCGGGAGACGTCAACGTCGACATCGACGTCGCCGACCTTGTTCTGGACCTTGTCGGCAGTCTGCTCGACGTCAGCGGCAATCGCGCCGCCGATATTCTCGGCCGCCTGGCCGACGTCTTCAGCGGTGTTGGCGGCGGCGCTTTCGTCAAACGAGACGGTGGTCGTGTCGTTGCCGGCGTCGCGATCGACGTTGCAGGCACCCAGCAGAAGCAGCGGAACAGCTATCAAAATGCGCATAATCTTCCTCCCTTTTCGCACTAACGCCGCTTGGGCCGTTTCGGCTCCGCTTCGATTTTCAGAGGAGCCGCAGTTGATCTCCCTGCGGCGGTTGGAAGAGATCGCGGCGGAGGCCGAACTTCGATGCCGGCAGGCCAAACCTCTTGGCCGCCTTCTCGAAGCGGGTGCGCAGCAGGTCGGCCCACGGACCCTGACCCTGCATCCGCGTGAAGAAGCTGGGATCGTTGTCGCGGCCGCCGCGGAGCGACTGGATCGTCGCCATCACCTTGCTCGCGCGGTCCGGAAAATGCTCGTCGAGCCAGGCACGGAAGAGGGGCGCGACTTCGTGCGGCAGCCGTACGGGCAGATAGAAACCGCCGCGCGCTCCGGCCTTGGCGCCTGCCTCCACGATCGCCTCCAGCTCATGGTCCGTGACCTGCGGCACGACCGGTGCGATCGCGATGTGGCATGGGACGCCGGCTTCGTTGAGCGTCTTGATCGCCGCGATCCGCCGATGTGGCGCGGGCGCGCGCGGCTCGAGCGTTCGGGCGGTCTTCGGATCAAGCGACGTCACTGAAATCGCAACCGAGACGATGCCGAGCTCGGCTGCCGGCTTGAGCAAGTCGAGATCGCGCAGGACCCGGTCGGACTTGGTCGTGATCGAGAAGGGATGCCGCGTTTCCACCAGCAGCTCGACGAGCGAACGGGTCACCCGCCACCGGTCTTCGATCGGCTGATAGGGGTCGGTGTTCGTGCCCATGGCGATCGGCGCGCATTCGTATCCCCGTCGCGACAGCACCGCATGCAGCAGCTGCGCGGCATTCGGCTTCACGAACAGGCGGGACTTCGAAGTCCACGCCCGGCGACAGGTCGTGATAGGCGTGGGTGGGCCGGGCGAAGCAGTAGATGCAGCCGTGCTCGCATCCGCGGAAGGCGTTTACCGACCGGTCGAAGCCGATGTCCGGCGAGCGGTTGCGGGTGAGGATGGTCTTGGGACGCTCGATCGTGACCGTCGTCCGTCGCTTCGGCGTGCCGTCCAGCGCTTCGACGCTGTCCAGCCATTCGCCCTCGACGATCCGCTCCTTCAGGTTGAAGCGAGTCGGGGTTGCATTGCGCGTCGCTCCGCGCCCTTTGATCGAACTCGACCGGCATGAGGAAATCCTATGCCTGACCGCAGAACATAACAAGAACACAGTTTCGAGATGTTAGGGCGGAAACAATCACGCGCACGGTTGTTCACAGACTGTCGCAAGCAAGGAGAAGCGGGATGATCACCAGGACGGCGAGCGCTCGATATCAGGGTATGGGCAAGGAAGGGCAGGGCTGGGTCTCGACCCAATCGGGCGTTCTCAAGGATCAGAAGTACGGCTTCAACACGCGGTTCGAGGATGGGCCGGGAACCAACCCGGAAGAGCTGATCGCGGCGGCGCATGCCAGCTGCTTCACCATGGCCCTGTCGTTCGCCTTGGCGAAGGAAGGCATCACCGACGGCACGCTCGAGACCGAGGCGCGGGTGAAGCTCGACAAGGATGGCGAAGGCTTCAAGGTTTCGCGATCGGACCTGACGCTTTCGGCCAACGTGGCGCTGGACGATGCCCGGCTACGCGAGCTTGCCGAGGACGCGAAGAAGAATTGCCCGATCTCGAAGCTTCTGAACGCGGAGATGAGCCTGGAGGTTAGGGCCCAGCAACCGGCTTGATCGCTTCGACCTGAGCGAGGTTGGTCCGCGAGGTCGGGAACGCCGGCCAGCGATGTTGCGCAAGCGCGGTCAGCGTCGGCGTCTCGGCATTGGCGAGGCCCTGGTAGACCCAGAGGTTCCGGAAGACCGACGGCACGTAATAGCGCGTCTCCCAATAAGGGATGGATTCGATCCACAGCAGGGGATCGCTCGGCGCCATATACGCCCAGCGTGAGACGGGCAGCGGTCCGGCATTGTATGCGGCGATGACCTTCGGAAGCTGGCCCTGCGTCGCGCCGGAGACGCGCATCGTCTCGATGAAGCTCTGGCCATATTCGATGTTGGCCGTCGGGTCGAAGAGGCTGCCCGCGTCATAGCCGTTGCGGCGGGCCATCTGCGTCGCGGTCGTCGGAAGGACCTGCATCAGGCCGACGGCGCCCGCGGGGCTGACGACGTCGGCGCGGAAGTTCGATTCCTGCCGCATGTGCGCGAGCGCCAGCGCCGGATCGATCCGCCAGCCGTTGCGCGGACTCCAGCGCGGGGTCGGGTAACGATCGATGGCGTCGACGACGGCGCCACTCTGGCCGTTGTGCGCGAGCCAATATTGGGCGGAAGCCAGGTCGAGCCGCTTGGCGACCTCGATCAGGCCGTGATGCTCCTGCGGCCGCCCGATCTGCGCCTGATGCTTGAGCATGGACTCGGCGAGCCAATGCTGGCCGATGCTGCACCAGCTGCTTCGGCGCGGCGGACGTTGGGGGCGTCCTCGACGCGGCTGATGCCGTTGTGGGCATCGCGCGGAAGCCGCTTGTCCGCGCCGAGCGTTTCACGGGCGAGAAGGCCGTAGAAGCTCTCCGGCGACGCGGCCGCGGCCTTCAACAGCGCCTTCAACTGCCTGAGGACGGCGGCAGGCCTGCTCGGCGCGCGCGGCCCAGAAATAGCCGCCAGCGCCAAGCTCGCGCTGGACCGAGCGCGATGCGACTTCGCGGAAGGCGTTGGAGGCTGCATTGCAGTCGTTGAGCCGCCAGGAGGCAAGGCCGGAGACCCAGGCGGACTGGCTTGCCCAATCGCCGGTGGCGCCGGCGCGATACGTGTCGGCAACGCGGCGCGCGTCGGCATCGCGGCCGAGGGCATAATAGGACCAGGCGACACGTTGCCCGGCTTCGGCGCGCGCTTCGTACGAAATGTACGGCGCCGTCTGCATCAACAGCAGCTCGGCGTTGATCGCGTCGTCGGCCTTGATCAGCGGATCGAGCTGCGAGCGAAGCTGGTCGGCCTGCGGCTCGCCGGTGATCGGTCTCGCCTTCGACCGGCTGGGCGAATTGCCGAGCCAGGTCGTTTGCCGCCGGCGAATGTATTCCGGTGCGGTCGTTGCGCCGCGAGCGATCGCCATTCGGGCAAGCTGGTCGGCCTGCGGCAGGTCGGGCGCCTCGGCGAGGAGGCCCTGGATCTGTGCGAGCGAGACGACCGGCGAGCCCTTTGCGGTGTAGAGCTCGGCCCGAGCGACCGGCGTCAGTTCGCTCCGCGGAAGGGAGGAAATGCCTGCCTGAGCTTCCGCCCACCGCGACGCCTCGGATCGCCGAGAAGACTTCTGCCCAATTGCGCGGCACCCGAACCGCGACGACCGGCTGTTGCGGCACGAGAACCGGCTGCTGAATGACCGTGACGGGCTGCGGCGGGCCGACCTGAAAGGTCGGAGCCACATTGGGAATCGTGACGGGCGCGGCTTGGGGCGCGGGATTGACCGGCGCGACTATGGGCGGAGCCGCCGTCGCCGGCTGCGTCGAGAGCGGAGCGAGCGGATCCGGGCTCTGCACGGCCACGGCTGCGGCAGCTGCAAGCAACAGATGAATGCTCAAACTTCTTCCTCCATCAGAAGCAGAAGGTCGCGCCATGCGAGGGCCTTGTTCGACGGACGGTCGAGCAGGAACCTCGGATGGAAGGTGGATACCGCGCGCACCCCTTCGATTTTGTGAACGTGACCGCGCGAAGCGGTGAGTGGCTTGCCGAGCAGGGCCCGGCTGGTCGCGTCACCCAGCAGAAGCAGACGCTTCGGCTTGGCGAGGGCAATGTGCCGCCGGGCGATGGCCGCGCAGGCTTCGAGATCGTCACCGGAAAGGCGCGTTCCGGGGCTGTGGAAGCAGGTGAGGCTGCCGACGTAGGCTTGCTCTGCAGAGAAGCCGATTGCCGCGAGCATGCGCTCGGTCAGCTCCCAGGCCTGTCCCGCTATCGGTTGGCCCTCGGAAACGTCCTCGGGCGTCGGCATGTCGGCCAGCAGCATGACTTCGGCCGCTTCCGCTCCCTTGGGAAGCGCGCGACGGCTATTGCCCTTGGCGAGTGGCAGCGACGGGCTTTCGCCCAGCCAGCTGCGGAATGCCTCCAGGCTCTCCGGCAGGGCGGGAGGGGCTTCCGTGGTGACTTCGGGCACTGCTTCCATCGTCGGCGCACCAGTGCTGGCGCCGAGCCAAGCGCGCGGCGCGTCCTGGACTGCAACGTCGACACCTGCCTCGATCCACCAGCCAAGCACGCTGGCAGCCTCGGCCGCAGTCAAGCGGTCGTGCTCCCCACCCATGTCGCGGATTCTCCACTAGCATTGACGGCGCGGTCAAGGAAAAGCAGGGCTATCGCAGGCGAGCCGCCCCGGCTGCGCGACGAGGGGAGTCGATGAGCGAACGCGAATCCATGGCCTATGACGTGGTGATCGTCGGTGCCGGTCCTGCGGGGCTGTCCGCCGCGATCCGTCTGAAGCAGCTTGCCGCCGAAGCCGGGCGCGAAATCGGGGTCTGCATTCTCGAAAAGGGTAGCGAGGTCGGCGCGCACATTCTGTCAGGCGCGGTCATCGACACCAAGGCGCTCGACGAGCTGATCCCCGACTGGAAGGACAAGGGCTCGCCGCTCACCGTTCCGGTCACCGAGAACCATCACTGGGTTCTCACCAAGACGGGCAAGTGGGCGATGCCGCACTTTGCCCTGCCGCCCTTCATGCGGAACAAGGGCACTTACACTTTGAGCCTCGGCAATTTCTGCCGTTGGCTCGCGGGGCAGGCGGAAGAGCTGGGAGTCGAGATTTTCCCGGGATTCCCGGCGGCCGAGGTCCTTTTCAACGAAGACGGTTCCGTGAAGGGCGTCGCGACGGGCGACATGGGCATTGCCCGCGACGGCTCGCACCGTCCGGATTACCAGCCGGGCATGGAACTGCACGCCAAATACACCTTCTTCGCCGAAGGTGCGCGCGGCAGCCTGACCAAGGAACTGACCCGCCTGTTCGGCCTGCGCGACAAGTCCGGACCGCAGGTTTATGGATTGGGTATCAAGGAGTTGTGGGAGGTTCCTGCCGACAAGCATAAGCCGGGCAGGGTGATCCACTCGCAGGGCTGGCCGCTTGAGGAGGCCTGGGGCGGCGGTTTCCTCTACCACCAGGAGAACAACCAGGTCGCGCTCGGGTTCGTGGTCGCGCTCGACTACAAGAATCCGTACCTGTCGCCGTTCGAGGAATTCCAGCGCTGGAAGACCCATCCGGCGATCCGCGCCGAGATCGAAGGTGGGCGCCGCCTGTCCTACGGCGCGCGGGCGATCAACGAGGGCGGCTGGCAGGCCATTCCCGAGCTCGCTTTCCCGGGCGGTGCGCTGATCGGCTGTTCGGCGGGCTTCGTGAACGTGCCGCGGATCAAGGGCACGCATACGGCGATGAAGTCGGCGATGCTGGCGGCCGAGGCGGCGTTCGAGGCCATCGGCAAGGACCGTTCGGGTGATGTGCTCGACACCTATCCGACGGCTCTTCGTTCAAGCTGGGTCGACAAGGAATTGCGCATGGTGCGCAATGCCCAGCCGGCCGTTGCCCACTTCGGGGGGGTGTTCGGGACGCTCTACGCCGGCTTCGACATGTGGCTCGCGCAGCTTGGCATTCGCCTGCCGTGGACGCTGAAGCACAAGGCGGACAACACGACGCTGCGGCGCAAGGACCACGTCCGGAAGATCGACTATCCGAAGCCCGACGGCGTGCTGACCTTCGACCGTCTGACCTCGGTGTTCCTGTCGAACACCAACCATGAGGAAGACCAGCCCGTTCACCTGACGCTAAAGGACCCGACCGTACCGGTTGAGGTCAATCTGGCGCTCTACGACGGGCCGGAAAGGCTTTATTGTCCGGCAGCCGTCTATGAGTTCGTCGAGGATTCGAACGGTGACCCCAGGCTTCAGATCAATGCCCAGAACTGCGTCCACTGTAAGACCTGCGACATCAAGGATCCTACCCAGAACATTAACTGGGTTACGCCAGAAGGCGGTGGAGGACCGAATTATCCGAACATGTAAAACCTTGCCCGGCGCAATTGTCATCGCGGCCCTGTTGTTTCCAACGCCTGCGCAGGCAGTCGCGCGCTCATCCAATGCCGCGCGTACCTATCTCGAGGCGCGCGCCGCAGCGATCGACGGCGATCATTCGCGGTCGGCGCAGCTTCTGGCGCAACTGGTAGACGGAAGCGTCGCCAACCAGACCGTTACCAAGCAGGCCCTGTCGCAGGCGATCAATGCCGGCGACATGAAGCTTGCCTTGCGACTGGTTCGTACGCTTCAGCCGGCGGATACGCCGATCGAGGCGCGGATGCTGCAGGTGGCGGAGGCGCTGCGGTCCAACGACGATTCGCGCGCGACTTCCTTGCTGCAGACGCCTTCGGAGGCGGGCGATGTCGGCTTCGTACGGCCGTTCGTCGATGCCTGGATTGCGGCCGATGCGAACGACTTGCCGCGCGCTCTTGCGGCTTTGAACCGGATTACCAGCAGCAACATGCTGGCGGCGCTGGTGCCGGAGCATCGAGCGCTCATCCTGCTCAAGTTCCGCCGAACGAGCGAGGCCCAGCCGCTGGTGGACCAGGTGCTGAAGACTGCCGGCGGACGTGAATCGCGGCTGCGCTTCGCCTTTGCCGATGCCTATCTCGAGGCCAATGATCGCGCTCGCGCCGTTGCCGTCCTGCAAGGCCTGGGCACGGCCGCAAGCCGGCCCGGCGAGCGTGTGCTCCAGGGCAAGGCCGGCGGCGTCGCGATCGACAATGGGCGCCGGGCATTCGCTGAGATGCTGATCGTCCTCGCGGCGGAGCTTAACCGGCTGCGCAACGAGAAGATGCCGATCGCTCTTTCTCAGGTCGCGCGCTACGCCGCGCCGGAGAATAGCGCGGCGTCATTGATGCTCGGGCTGATGCTCGCGCGAAACGATCGCATTGACGATGCCCTCGCGGCGCTTCGCTCCGTTCCGCCGAGCGATCCTTTATCCCTGCAGGCACGCGATGCCGAGGCGAGGGCGTTGGTCGGCGCCGATCGGCAGGCTGAGGCCCTTCAGATTGCGCAGCGTGCGGCCTCCGCGGATGGTGCAGGCGTCAGCGACTTCGCGCGCCTCGGCGACGTCCTCGCGAACATGAAGCGTCACGAGCAGGCGGCCGCCGCCTACGCCCGGGCGTATCAATTCGTTGCGCAAGGGTTCCGCGGAAGAGCGCTGGCCATTGCTTCTGCTGCAGGCGAGCGCGCTGGAAGAGGCGAACCGTTGGCCGGAAACTCGGCAACTCCTGACGCAGGCATTGGCGCTGGCGCCGGACGAGCCGCTGATCCTCAACTTCCTCGGCTATGCCAAGCTTGAGCGCGGCGAGGATCTGGATGCAGCGGAAGCGATGATCCGCAAGGCCAGCGCGCTGGCGCCGGACGATGCCTCGATCACCGACTCCCTGGGCTGGGCGGTCTACAAGCGCGGCCGTACCAAGGAGGCGATCGAGATCCTGACTCGTGCGGCCAAGAACGATCCCACTCAGGCCGAGATTCACGAGCATCTTGGCGACGCGCTTTATGCCGCCGGCAACAAGTTCGAAGCGCGCTACGCCTGGTCCGCCGCGTTGGTGACGGCGGAGGATGACGTTGCCGCGCGGCTGAAGGCGAAGATCGAGACGGGGCTGACTCCGGCAAGCGCCGCGCCCTGATGCAGCTAAAGGAACCGGCGCCCGCCAAGCTCAACCTGGCGCTGCATGTGAGGGGCAAGCTGCCGGACGGACGCCATCGCCTCGAGACCATCTTCGCCTTTTGCACCGACGGCGACGTGTTGACCGCTGTTCCGGCTGACGAGCTCTCGCTTGAGGTCGCCGGTCCATTCGCCGCCGATCTGGGTGCTGCCCGAGGACAATCTGGTGATGCGTGCGGCTCGAGCGCTGCAGCAGTCCGCCGGAGTTGAGCAAGGCGCGGCGCTCACGCTGACAAAGAATCTTCCCGTCTCTTCGGGGATCGGCGGCGGCTCTGCTGACGCTGCGGCCGCACTCCGCCTGCTGACACAGCTTTGGAGCATCGACCCGGCGCATGCCACGGAGGTCGCGCCGACGCTCGGGGCTGACGTGCCGGCCTGCCTGTTCAGCCTGACGGCTCGCGGCGAAGGGGCGGGGGACCAGCTTCAGCTTGTCGATGCCGGCGTCAGCGGAAAGCCGGTGCTTCTGCTGAACCCTCGCGCCGAGCTTTCGACCGCAGACGTGTTCGCGGCCTGGAACGGCGTCGACAAGGGCCCGCTCGGCGATTGGCGCGCTGGCCGCAACGACCTCGAAGCCGCTGCAATCGAGCAGGTTCCACTGATCGGCACCGTCCTCGCCTGGCTTTCGGTGCAACCGGGAGTCGAAATTGCGCGCATGTCGGGAAGCGGGGCGACCTGCTTTGCAATATTCGACAGCGAAGCGACGCGCGACCAGGCCGAAGTGGCAGTTCCTCGCGAATGGTGGCGGCTCGCAAGCTTCCTGCGCTAAGGCGCGCTCGTGAGACCGATCCTGACCACCGCCGAAATGATCGCCGCCGAGCAGCGCGCGATCGACGCAGGCACAAGCGTCGAGACGTTGATGGAGCGCGCGGGCGCTGCGCTAGCCGAGGCGGCGTATCGCTATGCCGGGAAGATGCCGGCGCTGATCCTCGTCGGCCCCGGTAACAATGGCGGCGACGGTTACGTGGCGGCGAGGCATCTCGTCGAACGTGGCGTCGAGGTTCGCGTCGCTGCGATCGCCGAGCCGAAAAGCGACGCGGGCAAGTGGGCGCGTGAGCCAGTGGAAAGGCGAGGTCGAGACCCTCGGTCCAACGACGAAGGCTGCGCCTCTCCTGATCGATGCCCTGTTTGGTACGGGCCTCAAGAAGGGACTGGAAGTCTCAGTACTGGAACAGCTTTCCAGACTGAGCAATGAAGCAAAGGTCCGGATCGCCTGCGATTTGCCAAGCGGCGTCGAAAGCGATTCCGGGCGCGAACTCAGCCTGGCTCCAGCCTGCGATCTGACCGTCACCTTCGGCGCCCTGAAGCCCGCCCATCGGCTATTTCCCGCGATGCACAAGTGCGGGCGAGTCGTTCTCGCCGACATTGGCGTCGAAGCCTCGGGCGACTGGCACGAGATCGGCACGCCGGACTTGCCGCCGCTCGACCCCGGCGGGCACAAATATTCGCGGGGACTGGTCCACGCCCTTGCCGGAAAGATGCCGGGAGCGATCGCCCTTGCGGCGAAGGCGGCGGCTCGATCTGGCGCTGGCTATGTCCGGGTTAGCACGTCGCTTCGCATCGACGGCTTGCCCGCGTCGATCGTGCAAACCGACACGGCCGAGCTCAACGACGAACGCATCGGTTGCATCCTCGTCGGCCCTGGGCTTGGGGACATCCCGCAAGTTCTGACGTTGGCCCTGACGTCGCGGGCACCGAAGGTGATCGATGCCGACGCAATCACGCATCTTGGCGAGCCGGAGCGTCTTCGCGGCCAGGACGCGATCCTGACTCCGCACGAGGGCGAGTTCGAGCGGCTGTTCGGCAAGCTGGAGGGTTCCAAGGCCGAGCGGGCCGTGGAGGCCGCACGGCTGTCGGGAGCGGTTATCGTCTACAAGGGGCCGGATACTTTGGTCGCTGCGCCTGACGGCCGACTTGGCTTTGCTCCGCCTGCGCCGGCTTGGCTGGCTTCGGCGGGTACCGGCGACGTGCTTGCAGGCATGATTGCGGCATTGCGCGCCCGGGGTCTCGCAGGTTTCGAAGCCGCCTGCGCCGCCGTCTGGTTGCATGGCCGAGCTGCGGAAATCGCCGGACCCAGAATGATCGCTGACGATCTCGTCGCACGCGATCCCTGCCGCGTTTGACCAGCTGGATGCCTGAAGCAGTCGTCCGCATCGCCGCTCGCGGGGATGGCGTTACTGCGAGTGGAAGGCATGTCGCATTCGGCGTTCCCGGCGACACGGTCGGAGACGACGGCACGCTCGCGTCTGGGTCCGCATCACCAAAAGCCGCCATGCCGCCATTTCCCTGAGTGCGGAGGTTGCCAGCTCCAGCACGTCGATGACGAGGCGTATCGCGGCTATTTGGTTTCGCGGGTCGAGACTGCGCTCGATCAGCATGGGCTGAAATGCGAGATACGCGACCCTCACCTGTCGCCGCCCAACAGCCGAAGACGGGCCAGCCTGCGCGCGCTCAGGGTCGGACAGGGCGCCGTGATCGGTTTCAACGCCGCAAAGTCGCACCGGATCGTCGACATGCAGGAGGATCACATCCTGCGGCGGGAGCTGTTCGATCTGGTTGCGCCGCTGCGGGGGCTTCTCTCGCGGTTTCTCGCGCCGCGAAGGACGGCCGAGATCCAGTTGACGCTAGTAGACCAGGGTGCCGATCTCTTGGTGAAAGGGATTGAGCCCGAAGGCTACGAGGCGATGGAGGCGCTCACCGCCTTCTGCGAAAAGCACCGGCATTGCGCGCTTGTCGATCGACCAGGGACTGGGACCCGAAGCGTTATACGAGCCCAACCCGGCCACGATCACATTGTCAGGCACGTCCGTCGGCTTTCCGGTCGGCGGATTCCTTCAGGCCACCGCAGATGGCGAGGATGCGCTGGTTTCCTGCGTGCGAGAAGCGGTCGGCAACTCAGGCAGCACCGCTGACCTTTTTGCAGGTCTCGGGACATTCGCCGTCGCCCTGCCGGGCAAGGTGTACGCAGCCGAGGCATCGCGGGACTCGGTGCTCGCATTGAAACGGGCCGCTCCCGCAATCGCCGCGGAGCATCGCGACCTCTATCGAAGGCCCTTGGATACAAGCGAACTCAAGACCTTCGAGGCTGTCGTTCTCGACCCGCCGAGGGCCGGCGCGGAAGCACAGGTGCGCGAGGTCGCCGCGTCAGCCGTACGGCGCATAGCCTATGTCAGCTGCAACCCGGCCACGTTCGCAAGGGACGCCCGATTATTGGTCGATGGAGGCTACCGGCTCGACTGGGTAAGGCCCGTCGGTCAGTTCCGATGGTCGACGCATGTCGAGCTGGCGGGGTGCTTCAGCAAGTAAAGCGCCGCAGCCAGCGGGATCAGCGCCGGTCCGGGAATGCCGGCGCTGCCGAAGACCAATTGCAACAGTGGAAGCGCCCACACCGCGAACGTCAGCAGGCGTCCAACATTGCCCATTGGCAGAGCGAGAAGGACCGCCGCCGTTAGCGGAAGCGTGTCGTAGGACAGCAAATAGGGGGTGCCGAAAAGCGCAGCGGCAAGGAAGATCGCATTGGCGTTCCAGTCGTCGGCGGGCGGTCTCCGCCAGAAACGCCAGAAGATCAGGCCTGCGGCGAAGAGGCTTGCGAAGCTCTGGACGATAAGTCCGGTATCGACCGATACTCCGGCGCTGCGGAGGTTCATCAGCACGGTCGGCATGAACGGGCCGGCCAGCACCTCGGGGTCTGCCAGTACCCGCGACTGCGTGGCGATTCCCTGCGTCAGATAGGCCGTCCAGACTTCCGGACCCCAAATGACGGCGGTGGCACTCGCGATCGCCAGCGCGGAAACCGCCGCGCCGGCAATGACTCGCCAGTCGCGACAGGCGATAAGCATGATCGGGAAGAAGAGGCCAAGCTGCGGCTTCAGGGTCAGCAGGCCAAGCAGGGCACCCGCAGCCCAGGGACGTGCATCCCGCCATCTCAGAACGGTCAGGATGAGGGCTGTCAGCGATGAACGCAAATTGTCCGGAGATGAGGCCGAAGACCGCTGCAGGGCACAGGACTATGGCAATGAGCATCCGCCTGTCGGGAATCCAATTTCTCAGCGCGAAATAGAGGATCGCGGGGCCGATAATGGACCAGAGGATGAGCGCCGGGAGATAGGGCATCAGACCGAAGAGGGCCGCCAGCAGCATGATGCTCGGCGGGTAGGACCAGACCTGACCGAGGTATCCTGGGCCCGTGACCTTCGCGACCTCGGCCTGGTAGGTCGCGAGATCGTAGAAGCGCTGCGGGTCCGGGTCCCACGCCAGGCGCCCCGCCATCCAGAAGTTCAGGAAGTCGCGGCCAACGACGAGCGTGGTGCCGTCTCGCGGAATTGACTGACCGATCTCGAGATGCAGCAGCCAGAACAGGCCGTAGGCAAGCGCGAACAGCGGCGCGATTCGCGCGAGAAAGGCAATCCGGTCGTCAGACGCTCCAGCGTGCAAAGGTCAGCCGAAGCAATCGTGCAATATGCGGAGGCCTGCATGCACGGTCAGGCCGAGCAGGCAGAAGGTGGCCAGGAAGAAGATCGTGAAGCGGATCGGCACGATGTTGATCGTCGACTGGACGATGCTGTGCACGACGCGAAGTGCGACATAGCCCCACGCCAGCCATAGGTTGATGCCGTGTCCCATGCCCATCATCGCGAGGGTCAGCGCGATCGCGTAGAAGATCGTCGGCTGTTCCATGAGGTGGTTGTAATTGTGGGCCGGCCACTGGGCCTCGTCCGGAGCCTTGCCATCGAGGTTGGCGCCGCGTGATCCGCGCGGGATCGTGCTCCAGCTGATCCCCATGGCGGCGAATGCTTTGCGACGCGCGATCGCGAGCCACACGAGCATCACCAGCGTCCACGCCACCAGCGCCACGACGGGCGCCAGAATTGGGCTGTATTCCATGAAAAAGCCTCCCCTGTTTCCAAGGGAGGCTGCTTCAGTTCGTTACGCTTGGCAATCCTAGTCGAAGAGCCTGTTCGAGCTCAGTCGAAGAGCTTGGCGAAGCGGCGCTTCTCGCGATTGCGCCAGGCGCCCCGGTGCCAGGCGTCGCTGGCGAGGAGCGGAAGGACGCTGGTCGCCTCGGCAAACACCATCTGCTCCATCGCGGTGGAGACCTTGCCCCAGCTCGCCGCTTCCTGAAGCGTCGAGGAGGAGCAGGCGCCGTCGCGGACGTCGGCGACGGTGATCTGCACCGCATATTTGTGCACCTCGACATCGTCGTGGCCGAGGATCTCGGCGCAGACGACCGTGTCCTGCGTGAAGTTCTTCGGAACGCCGCCGCCGATCATCAGCAGGCCGGTGGTGCCGGCCTTGATCTTGATGTCGGTCAGCTCACGGAAGTCGGCGATGGCGTCGAGCACCATGTAGTGGCCGCCGCGCTTCATCGCGTCGACCTGGTGCTTCACGAGGCCGAAGCCCGCCGAGCTGTCGACGAACGCCGGGCAGAAGATCGGCACGTCATGCTCGTAGGCGAGCTGGACGAGACTGCCCTCCTTCTTCGCGTTGCCCTCGCTCAGCCACTTGCCCATCTCGCGGATGAAGGCGCGGCTGGAGTACGGCGCGCGGCTCCAGGCTGTCGGCGATCTTGCCGATCGTGAAGTCGCAATCCTGCAGCTGCTGCTCGTCGATGTACGTGTCGTAGATGCGGTCGATGTAGAGCGAGCGCAGCGTATCATCGTCAGGGATTTCATTGGCTTGGTAGTGCTTGTGGCCAAGCGCTTCGAAGAAATCCATGTCGACGATCGTGGCGCCGGTGGCGACGATCGCGTCGACCATGTTGGACTTCACGAGCTCGGCATAGAGGTCCATGCAGCCGCCGGCCGAGGTCGAGCCGGCGACGACGAGGATGATCGAGCAATCCTTGTCCTCGAGCATCTGGTTGTAGATGCCGGTCGCGCGCGACGAGGTCGCGGCTGGTGAAGCTCATCTTGCCCATCGACTCGATGATCGGGCGCGCATCGAACTTGGTGATGTCGATGTGCTCGACCGGCGAAGACAGAAGCTCTGCCTTGCGCGTGTCGTTGATGCGTTCGGCGTCCTGAACCTTGTTCAGAGTATCGGTCGTCATGTCATGCTCCAGTAGATTGCCGCGCCTATAGGCTCGGCATCGCAAAAGGGCATGTCGTTTTGCTTAGCGGGGGACAGCCTCACCCCAACCGCAGTGCGGCGAAATCCCTCCTGCACGCGGCAGGAGGGAAGATTCGGTTACAGCGTGACCACGTTCGACCGAGCGATCTGGCCGCCGTAGAGCGTGGCCATCGGCTCATCGTCGACGATCTCGGTGCGTTCGGCACCGAAGCCGTTGAAGGCGGTGCGCATCGCGCAGCCGTAGGCGCCGAGCATGCCGACTTCGATATAGTCGCCGGCAGCGACATCGCCCGGAAGCTGGAACGGCCCCGTCATGTGGTCGAGGTCGTCGCAGGTCGGTCCGTAGAAGCTGAAATCCATCGGGCGGGTGTTCGAACCGCCCTCGCGGATCAGCTGCACCGGGTAGCGCCAGCCGATATGCGCTGCATCGAAGAGGGCGCCGTAGGCACCGTCGTTGATGTACAGCTCACTGCCGCGGCGCTTTTCGACGCGCACCAGCAGGCTGGCATATTCGGCGCACAGGGCACGGCCCGGCTCGCACCACAGCTCAGCCGAATAGCTGATCGGCAGCGCTTCGAACGCCGAGTGGATCATCTCGAAGTAGGACTCGAGCGGCGGCGGCTCCATGCCCGGATAGGTCGACGGGAAGCCGCCACCGACATCGACGATGTCGACCGTGACCGCGGCTTCGACGATCGCGTCGCGGACGCGGCCCATGGCCTCGGCGTAGGCGGCAGGCGACATGGCCTGGCTGCCGACGTGGAAGCAGATGCCGAGAGCGTCGGACGCCTGGCGAGCGGCGAAGAGCAAGGCCTTCACCTCGTCCGCCTGGGCGCCGAACTTCGCGCCAAGGCTGAGCTTGGCATGCTCATTGTTGACCTGGAGGCGGACGAGCAGGTTGAGATCGGTCGCCGCAACGCCGTCCGTCGACGTCGCTTGAACGATCTTCTCCAGCTCATCGAGCGTATCGAGGCTGAAGGTGCGCACGCCATGCTCGAAATAGGCTTCGGCGATGGCCTCCTCGGCCTTCACCGGATGCATGAAGCAGAGCACCGCGTCCGGCAGCGTCTCATGGACCAGGCGCACTTCGCCGATCGACGCGACGTCGAAGTGCGTGACGCCTTCTTCCCACAGGATCTGCAGCAGGGTCGGCGACGGATTCGCCTTCACCGCGTACAGCGACCGCCCCGGGAAATTATCCACGAAGAAGCGGGCCGCGCGACGCGCAGCATGCGGACGAAGAAGCGTGACCGGCTGGACCGGACGGCTCATTGCGATGTCGGCAACCGGGCCGAGAGGGGCGGCAGCTAGCCCCAGCGCGCTATGATGCTTGTGCAACTCAAGGGACCTCCAACTGGGTAGTTCGACGAAGGAGCTGCCTTGCGGTTGGAAGTCCCATGGGGCAGCGGAAGCGCGATATATGTAGGGGGTACCCTTAAGTAAAGGTTTTTTGGCCTGCGCTTTCGATCGCAGGGAACATTTGTCGCCGTTCCGCAACGGTTGATCGGAACAGCTAGAAAAATCAAAGGCTTGTCATGACTTCGCAAGTGACCCGCAAAGACGTGCTCGACGCGCAGGAGAGGATCGCCGGCTCTGTCGAGCGGACCCCGCTGGTCGAATCAGAAGTCGGCGGGCGAAAAGTCTGGCTCAAATGCGAGAATCTGCAGACAGGAGGCGCCTTCAAGCTGAGGGGCGCCAGCAACCGCTTGCTGCAGCTTTCCGAGGACGAGCGGGCGAAGGGGGTAGTCGCCTTTTCCTCCGGCAATCACGCGCGCGGGGTCGCCATTGCGGCCAAACGCCTCGGCATCCGCGCGGTCATCGTCATGCCGAGCGACGCGCCGGCGGTGAAGGTCGAGGGGACGCGAGCCGAGGGCGCGGAGATCATCTTCTTCGACCGTTACCGCGAAAGCCGGGAGGACATCGCCGCCCGGATCTCCGCCGAAAGCGGTGCGACCGTCGTCCCGAGCTTCGACGATCCTCATATCGTCGCCGGGCAGGGGACGGTGGGCCTCGAAATCCTGGAGCAGATGTCCGGAGCCGCCGCGCCGGATCATCATTCCCTGCGGCGGCGGAGGGCTGGCTGCGGGCATCGCGCTGGCATGTCCGGATGCAGAGATCGTGATCGTCGAGCCGGAAGGCTGGGACGACATGCGGCGCTCGCTGGAACTGGGCGAGATCGTGCCGGTCGGCTCCGACGCTCCAGCGACGCATCTGCGATGCGCTTCAGACACCGCGGGTGTCGCCGATTACGTTCGCCATCCTGCAGGAGCGGCAGGCGCGAGGCGCTTTCGGCGAGCGAAGCGGCAACGCGCGAGGCGGTCCGATGGGCGTGGCGAGAATCACCAATTGGTCGTGGAGCCTGGGGGCGCCGTTGCACTCGCGGCGCTGCTGGCGGGTGAGGTTGAGCCGCAAGAGGGGACGGTGGTCGTTCTGTCGGGAGGCAACGTCGATCCGGCGCTTCATGCGCAGATCGTCAGCGAAGAAGCCTAGGCGGCCGCCGTCTTATATTCGCCGGGCTCCAGATGCACCGGGCTGCTGCGCTCAACGGCGCGGGTGAGCTCCTCCAGCTCGGCCGCAAGCGTCTGCAATTCGGCGGCAAGCGCCTTGGGATCGGTGTTGGCGACGCCTTCAGATGCTTCCAGCAGCGTTTCCAGCATCATGGCGATGCAGGGCAGGATCGTTTCTTCGATCCTGTCGAACGCCTCTTCTAGGCGGGCCTGCTGCTCAGCTATGGGCATGGCGCTATTCTGCACCGAAGCGGTTAAGTCTTAGTGAAACGGGAGAGGTGATTTGGAAGGCCTGGGCGCGACGATGATGGCGATCGGGATGATCGCAGCCTTCCTTCTCGTTCTCGGCGGAATCAAGCTTGTCCGCCGCAAGGAAGATCGCGGCCGCGGCATCCTGATGCTCGGTTGCCGCGGCCGTGCTCGTCGTGAACGTGGCTGATTGTCTGAGCGATCTAGCGCTTGGTGATCGCCGGCGCCGGCTTGTCCGTCGCCAGCCGCATGTCGAGATAATCGTCGACGCTCTTCATCAAGCAGGTCGAGCTCGTTCGCGAAGAAGTGGTTCGCGCCCGGGATCGTGTCGTGATGGATCGTGATGTGCCGCTGGGTCCGGAGCTTGTCGACGAGCTTCTGCACCGCGCTTGGCGTCACGACTTCGTCCGCTTCGCCCTGGATGATGATGCCCGACGAGGGGCAGGGCGCGAGGAAGCTGAAGTCGTACATGTTCGCCGGCGGGGCGATCGAGATGAAGCCCTTGATCTCCGGGCGGCGCATCAGGAGCTGCATGCCGATCCACGCGCCGAAGCTGACGCCGGCGACCCAGGTCGTCTCCGCTTCCGGATGGATCTGCTGCACCCAGTCGAGCGCCGACGCCGCGTCGCTGAGCTCGCCGATGCCGTTGTCGAACACGCCCTGGCTCTTGCCGACGCCGCGGAAATTGAACCGCAGGGTCGCGAAGCCGCGCTTCACGTAGGTTTGATAGAGCAGCTGGACGATCTTGTTGTTCATCGTCCCGCCCGCCTGCGGATGCGAGTGCAGGATCATGGCGACCGGCGCGCGCGGGCGCGTGCCGGGGTGGAAACGACCTTCGAGGCGGCCCTCGGGACCAGGAAAAATGACTTCAGGCATGGATTGCTTTGGTGCTCGCGTAACGACAGTGAGCCGCTAGCGCGGGTGCGCAGCGGCGGCGGCTCCTATATAGGCAAGGCGCTTGGAGTAGCAATCAGCAGGAAACGCCAGGTTTGACCGCGCAGAACAGGCTCTATCTCGATCATGCAGCGACGACGCCCGTGCTCCCCGAGGCGCGCGAGGCGATCGCGCATGCGCTGGAGACCTGGGCGAACCCGAGCTCGCCGCATGCCGACGGCCGAGCGGCACGGGCGGCGCTGGAGCGCGCGCGGGCGAGACGTAGCCGATGCTCTGGGTTGGCGTCATGACATCATCTTCACCTCCGGCGCGACGGAGGCGATCGCGATCGCGGCCGCTCGAGCAAAGGTCAGCGGGCGAGCCTATGGAGCGACCGAGCACGACGCGGTGGGCGCCGCGATGCCGGGGGCTGCGGTGCTTCCGGTGGACTCGAACGGTCTGGTCGACATTGGGATGCGCTCGATGGGCCGGCGCTCGTGGCGATCCAGCAGGTGAACAATGAGACCGGCGTGGTTCAGCCGCTTGCCAGCATCGCGGAGCGCGTTCGGGAGGCCGGGTCGCTCCTGCTTGCCGATTGTGCGCAAGGTGCGGGGAAGCGGGAGCTGCCCGACGCAGACTTCATTGCGGTAGCCGCGCACAAGGTCGGGGGTCCGCCGGGTTTCGGCGCCTTGCTCGTCAAGGATATCGCCAATCTCGCTGCCAGTGGCGGACAGGAGAAGAGGCTACAGGCGCGGCACGGAGAATCTGCCGGCGGCCGCTGGGCTTCGCTGCTGCTCTGAAGTCGCGTGCATTTGCCGACGCAATGCCGGGTCTCGAGAAGCTTCGGACGCAGCTGGAGGACGAAATTCGTTGCTAGCGGCGGCTTGGTCATCGCCGCGGAGGTCGAGCGCAGCGCGGCGATCGGCGCCTATGCGATGCCCGGCGTCGCCAGCGCGAGCCAGTTGGTTCAGTTCGACCTTGCCGGCATCGCGGTATCTGCAGGAAGCGCTTGCTCGTCGGGTAGCATGAAGCCGAGCCGGGTGCTCGAAGCCATGGGTATCCCCGCCGAGATCGCATCGACCGTGATCCGGGTCAGCTTCGGACCGCAGACGAGCGAGACGGACATCGAGCGCTTCGTTGCCGCCTGGCGGGGGATCCGCGAGCGTGCGTCATCGAGGGCGGCATGATCTATCTGGACTACCAGGCGACCACGCCCGTCGCTCCGGAAGTCGCGGAGGCGATGCGGCCGTGGATCGAGGATAAATTCGCCAATCCCCATTCTCCCTCGCGCTGGGGCCGGGAAGCCGCCGCCGCAATTGAAGTCGCGCGCAAGCAGGTCGAGCAGGCCATCGGGCTGAGCGGCGGGCGCCTCGCGTTCACCGGCAGCGCCACCGAGGCGCTGAACTGGGCGCTGAAGGGCACGATGGAAAGGGCACCGCCCTCGCGACGGCGCATCGTCACCGTCGCGACGGAGCATGCGGCGGTGCTCGACACGTGCGAGTGGCTGGAAGGGCAGGGCTATGCGGTCACTCGCCTACCGGTGAATTCCGGCGGCCTGGTGGATCTGGAGGATGTCAGGGCGGCCGTGGATGAGACGGTTGCTCTCGTTGCCGTCATGCTGGTCAACAATGAGATCGGCGTGGTTCAGCCGGTCGCGGAGATCGCCACGCATCGCCCACGAAGCCGGCGCGCTGATGCTCTGCGACGCGGTGCAGGGGTTCGGACGGCTGTCGATTCCCGACGGACCGGACCTGGTCGCCGTTTCCGCGCACAAGATTCACGGGCCGAAGGCAATCGGAGCATTGTGGATGCGTACGGGCGCCGAGCCGGCGCCACTGATTCATGGCGGAGGGCAGGAACTCGGCATCCGGTCCGGCACGCTCTCGCCGGCGTTGTGCGTGGGGTTCGGAGCCGCGGCGAAGCTGGCTTCAGAGCGGCGCGATGCCGATCATGCTCACGTCGAGGCGTTGTGGAATGCTGCGCTGGGTCAGCTGAGCCCCGGCTGGACCGTCAACGGCAGCTCAGAGCAGCGCTATCGTGGAAACTTGAACCTCAGGCACGACGGCCTCGACGCGGCGCGTTTGATCTCGGACCTTCGCGATATCGCCTTTTCGCTCGGGAGTGCCTGTGCAAGCGGGTCAGGGCGCCCAAGCCACGTGCTTCGCGCGGTCGGTCTCTCCGATCGAGAGGCCCGCTCGTCGATCCGCCTTGGCTTCGGTCGATACACCCGCCAGGACGAGCTTATCGATGCGGTTCGCCGTATCGACACTGCCGCCCGCGATCAGCAGGGCTTAGCAGCGTGATCAAGGTGCGGTTCCACAAGCCTGACGGGACACTCGACAAGGAGATCGAAGCGAAACCTGGGTCGCGCCTGCTCGACGTCGCGTGGGCGGCCAAGCAGCCGCTCGAAGGCGCTTGCGAAGGCGTGATGGCCTGCTCCACCTGCCACGTGATCGTCGACAAGGCCGACTTCGAGAAGCTTCCGCGCGCCAGCGATGAGGAGGAGGATCTCCTGGATCTTGCCTCGCACGCCACCCGGACATCGCGGCTGGCCTGTCAGATCATCCTGGATGAAAAGTTGGAATCCCTCAGCGTTCGTATCCCCGCGGGCGCGAAGAACTGGCTCTACGGCTGATGAAAGTCAGTCCTAATTTCCGACAGGAAGCGGAACGCCAATCCGCGTGTCGACGGCATTCTTGGGACGTTTGACGCGCCGGCCCTCCTTCGGCCGGGAGGGCAGCAGCATCCTCAGGCTCTCCATCGTCAGATAGCCCAATCTGTTGCTGTCCAGCAGCTGAAATCGGTACGAGGCGGCGTGTCTGAATTCGTCCAGCGTGACGATCCGATTGAAATCCGCATCCGCACCGGAAACCGGCTCAGGGAGATTGAGTAAGCCGTATCGGGCGGCGCCCTGCAGGCCGTCCAGTTGATACCCGTCGATCGGTATTTCGGGATCGCCGGTCGTCGCGATCAGGATTTTCCCTCGCCCGCGCTTCTGCCGCTTCCTGCCTGGTGCGTTTCCAGGCCGAGTTGACCTGAACTTCGGGGGTGATTGTCGCCTCGTACGCCATGCGTTCTTCGGAACCGATCCGGCCGTCCCGATCAGTGTCGAGCACGGCGAAGAAGCGTTCGGCATCGGCCCGCATCTCGTCGGGCGTCAGATTGCCGTCCCGGTTGCCGTCAGCCTGGTGAAACCAGCGTGCAAAGGTTTCGTCCGGAGCGGCCGCGGAAGGGCTCGCCCATTGGGCTTATGAACGGCGCCCAGGGATATGCAGTGACCGTGACCGGTTCGTCGGCTTGCGCAGCGGCAGCGAGGATCGGAAGGATTGCGGAGAGAAAGATCATGCGGATAGCCATCCTGTAGGCCGCGTGAATGATTAGTGAAGGGACGTTGAGCCTCCGGCAAACTTGCGCGGCACAAGGTCTTCACCCATATGCGCCGCGGGAGTCGGGCGGACGAGGCTGTCGCCAACCTGGTCAGATCCGGAAGGAAGCAGCCACAACGATTTCGTCTCGGGTCGTTCGGCTCCCACCTCCAGGCATTGGCGCTGACACCCTCTCGCCCCTAAACCACTGTTGATGGACGAACCCGAATCGCTTGGCCTGGGCCTCGACTTGCCTGAGGTGCCGCAGAAGGCTGCCGCCGCCTCTCCGTATCGCGTGCTTGCACGGAAGTACCGGCCGCAGAATTTCTCCGAGCTGATCGGCCAGGACGCGATGGTTCAGACGCTCGCCAATGCGATCGAGCGCAACCGCATCGCTCATGCCTTCCTGCTCACCGGCGTTCGTGGCGTCGGCAAGACGTCGACCGCTCGCCTCGTCGCCAAGGCGCTCAATTGCGTCGGTCCAGACGGGCAGGGCGGGCCAACGATCAACCCCTGCGGCGTCTGCGAGCAGTGCAAGGCGATCGCCGAGGGACGACACATCGATGTGATCGAAATGGACGCCGCATCACACACGGGTGTGGACGACGTCCGCGAGATCATCGACGCCGTCCGCTACGCTTCGGTCAACGCGCGCTACAAGATCTACATCATCGACGAAGTTCACATGCTTTCCAAGAATGCTTTCAACGCGTTGTTGAAGACTCTTGAGGAGCCGCCTGAGCATGTGAAGTTCCTGTTCGCGACAACCGAAGTCGACAAGGTTCCGCTGACGGTGTTGTCGCGGACGCAGCGTTTCGACCTGCGCCGCATCCCGGCTGAGAAGCTGGCAGCGCACTTCGCCGAAGTTTCCAAGAAAGAAGGCGTCGAGGTCGAGGAAGACGCGCTGCGCATGATCGCTCGCGCCGCCGAAGGTTCGGCTCGCGACGGGCTCTCGATCCTCGACCAGGCGATCGCGCACGGGGGCGGCACAGTCACGGCCGAGCAGGTACGCGACATGCTCGGCCTCGCCGACCGCGGGCGCATCCGGCGCCTGCTCGAGCATGTTCTGTCTGCCGATGCGGCGGCTACACTCGGCGACCTCGATGAAGCGCATGATCTGGGCATGGATCCGGCGTCACTTCTTCGAGGGCTGATGGAGGAATTGCACCTCGCTACCCGAACGAAGGCCGGCGCGACCGCCGAGGCACTTCCCGCCGAGCAGCGGGAAGCCGCCGAACGCCTGGCCGAGCAGCTCGGGTGGGGCCAAATCCATCGCATCTGGCAGATGCTCCTCAAGGGTCTCTCCGACGTGCAGGTCGCTCCGGACCCTCGCGAAGCGGCAATGATGGCGCTCCTGCGGCTCATCCACGCCGCGGACTTGCCCGATCCGGCCAGCGTGCTCTCGCGTCTTTCGGGCGAAGCCGGCACCTCGTCCGCGGTCAAGCGTTGCACCGTCGAGACCGAGCGCACCGACGGCGCAACTCCCGGGTGATTTCAACGGATTGATCGAACTCCTTGAGAAGAGCGGCAAGCATCAGCTGGCAGTTCAGCTGCACGACCAGGTTGGACTCGTGCGTTACGCTCCGCCGGAGTTGGTGCTGAAGCCGACGCGCCCGCTCGGAACCGACTGGCCGCGCGAACTCGCCGCGGCGCTTAAGTCGGCCACCGACAAGACGTGGCAGGTTTCGCTTTCGGACGAACCTGGCGAACCTTCCTTGCTGGATCAGGAGAAAATGGCCGAGGAGCGCGTTCGCTCCGAAGTGCTGGCCGATCCAGCTGTCCGCGCGGCATTCGAGGCGTTCCCCGATGCCACGCTCGAATCCTTTGCTTCCACGAAAGGCGCTTGAGACATGCCCGACCTAGACCTGAACAAGCTCATGGAAATGGCGCAGAACGCGCAATCGGAGTTGCAGAGGGCCACGCAAAACCTTGAGAGCATCGAGGTCGAAGGCGTCTCCGGCGGCGGGCTCGTAAAGATCCGCGCAACCGCCAAGGGCACGATCCTGGGCGTCGACATCGATGAAAGCCTTTTGCAGCCGTCCGAGAAGGCGATGCTGGAGGATTTGATCGCCGCCGGCCTCAACGATGCGCGCGCCAAGGCCGACCAGGCCGCCAATGCGGAGATGCAGAAGGTGACCAGCGGTTTGCCCCTTCCGCCGGGCATGAAGCTTCCTTTCTAGAGCGCCTCGATCCGTAGCTAAAACGAACCTGTTGTCGGCTGCACCCCGACAGTTCACACTGCTGTTGCTGCTATTGGGGAGAGACAGCGGTGCAGCTGGGAGCAATGCAGGATTGGCCGTTGCGCGTCACGCGCCTCGTCGACCATGCCGAACGCGAGCATGGCGATGGCGAAATCGTCACGGCCTGGGCGGACGGTCGGATAACGCGGACCAATTGGGGTAACGTCGCCCGCGACGCGCGAAAGATGGCGCAGGCGCTCGAGCGGCTCGGGATCAAGCCCGTGCGACCGCGTCGCGACGCTGGCGATGAATCACGAGCATCATCTGATCGCCTGGTACGGCACTGCCGGCATGGGCGGCGTGCTGCACACCATCAATCCGCGGCTGTTCGAGGATCAGCTCGACTATATCGCCAATCATGCCGAGGACCGCGTACTTCTCTACGATCGCGTCTTCGCGCCGCTCGTCGAGAAGATGAAGCCGAAGTGGAAGACGATCGAGCATTACATCTGCTTCGATCCAGCCGAAGGCGAGAGCGGCCCCTCGGCTTCGCTCGGGACAGGCTTCCGCGAATGGATCGAAGCGGAAGACGGCGATTATCAGTGGATCGACGGCGATGAGCGAGCGCCGCTCGGCCTTTGCTACACCAGCGGGACGACCGGAAATCCGAAGGGCGTGCTTTACGAGCATCGTTCGACGATGCTGCACACCCTGGCGCAGCTCAGCCCGGACATCATGGGGCTGTCCAAGCAGGCGGTGGTTCTGCCGATCGTGCCGATGTTCCACGCCAACGCCTGGGGCGTGCCGTGGGCCGGCGCGGCGACGGGCGCAAAGCTCGTGCTGTCCGCGGACTATCGGCCCGAGCGGATGTGCCAGCTTTTCCGCGAAGAGCGCGTCACGCATTCCGCCGGCGTCCCGACCATCTGGCTGACGATGATCGAGCATGTCGAACGGACCGGCGAGACGTTCCCCGATCTGAAGCAGGTCACCATCGGCGGCTCGGCGGCGCCGCGGGCAATGATCCGCTGGCTTCGCGCTCGCGGCGTCGAGGTTGGCCACGCCTGGGGCATGACGGAAACGTCGCCGATCGGGACCTGCGGCGCTCCGCCTGCCGGCTGGGACGAGCTTAGCGACGAGGAACAGGTCGAGATCATCGCCCGGCAGGGAAGGGTGCCCTTCGGCGTGGAACTGCGCACCGTCGATGATGAGGGGAACGTCCTGCCGCGCGACGGGGAGACGTCGGGGCGGCTGCAGTGTCGCGGCCCGTGGGTCATCAAGCGCTACTTCAAGGCCGATGAGGACGCGACGGACGACGAGCTGTGGTTCGACACCGGCGACGTTGCGGCCATGCATCCCGACGGCACGATCCAGATCACGGACCGCTCCAAGGACGTCATCAAGTCGGGCGGGGAGTGGATCAGTTCGATCGAGCTGGAGAATGCCGCCGTCGGCTGCTCGGGCGTCGCCGAAGCTGCCGCAATCGGGATCACGCATCCCAAGTGGGACGAGCGGCCGTTGCTCTGCGTCGTCCGCGCAAACGGAAGTGACGTCAGCGAGGCCGAGATCCGCGACCATCTGAAAAAGCACGTGGCCTCCTGGTGGATGCCCGATGCGATCGAGTTCGTGGACGATCTGCCGCACACGGCCACCGGCAAGCTATCGAAGCTCCAGCTTCGCCAGCGGTTCAAGGACTACAGCTTCGCGAATGTCGAGGAGATGATCGGCCGCGACTGACGGGCTGGAAATTCGGCCCTCTATCGCCTAACTCGCGGCTAAATCCCGAACTCGAAGGAAGCTTGCGACCCCATGGCCGCCCAATATGCATATGTCATGAAGGACATGACGAAGTCCTTCCCCGGCGCCCAGAAGCCGGTGCTGAACCACATCAACCTGCAATTCTATCACGGCGCCAAGATCGGCATCGTCGGCCCGAACGGCGCCGGCAAGTCGACGCTGATGAAGATCATGGCCGGCATCGACACGGATTTTCAGGGCGAGGCCTGGCCGGGCGAGAACGTCACGGTCGGCTATCTGCCGCAGGAACCGCACCTCGACCCGAGCAAGAATGTGCTCGAGAACGTCAAGGACGGCGCCCGCGAAGTCGCCGACATGGTCGACCGCTTCAATGCGATCTCGGCCGAAATGGGCGATCCGAAGGACGACACCGACTTCGACGCGCTGATGGAGGAAATGGGCGAGCTTCAGGGCAAGATCGACGCGGTCGACGGCTGGACGCTCGACAACCAGCTCGAGGTCGCGATGGAGGCGCTGCGCTGCCCGCCGTCCGACTGGCCGGTCGAGAGCCTGTCCGGCGGTGAGAAGCGCCGCATCGCGCTAACCCGGCTGCTGATCCAGAAGCCCTCGATCCTGCTGCTCGACGAGCCGACCAACCACCTCGACGCGGAAAGCGTTCAGTGGCTCGAGACAGCATCTCGAGGAATATCCCGGCGCGGTCCTGATGATCACCCACGACCGCTACTTCCTCGACAATGTCGTCGAATGGATCCTCGAGCTCGATCGCGGGAAGTACTTCCCCTACGAAGGCAATTATTCGACCTACCTGGAAAAGAAGGCCAAGCGCCTCGAGCAGGAGGAGCGCGAGGAATCCGGTCGCCAGAAGGCGATCAAGGACGAGCTCGAGTGGATCCGGCAGGGCGCCAAGGCCCGCCAGACCAAGTCGAAGGCGCGTATCGCCAAGTTCGACCAACTGGTCGCGTCGCAGGAGAAACGCAAGTCCCGGCAAGTCCGAGATCCTCATCCAGGTGCCCGAGCGCCTGGGCGGCAAGGTCATCGAGGTCGAACAACGTCACCAAGGCCTATGGCGACAAACTGCTGTTCGAGGACCTGTCATTCACGCTTCCGCCGGGCGGCATCGTCGGCGTCATCGGGCCCAACGGCGCGGGCAAGTCGACCCTGTTCAAGCTCATCACCGGGCCAGGAGAAGCCCGACGCGGGCGAGATCGACATCGGTCCGACGGTCCACCTCGGCTATGTCGACCAGAGCCGCGACCACCTCGACGACAAGAAGAACGTCTGGGAAGAGATTTCGGACGGGCTCGACTACATGAAGGTCAACGGCCACGACCAGTCGACGCGCGCCTATGTCGGCGCCTTCAACTTCAAGGGCCAGGACCAGCAGAAGAACGTCGGCAAGCTGTCGGGCGGTGAGCGCAACCGCGTAAACATCGCCAAGATGCTCAAGCGCGGCGGCAACGTGCTGCTGCTCGACGAGCCGACCAACGATCTCGACGTCGAGACGCTGGGCGCGCTTGAGGAAGCGATCGAGAATTTCGCCGGCTGCGCCGTGGTCATCAGCCACGACCGCTTCTTCCTCGATCGCCTGGCCACGCACATCCTCGCGTTCGAAGGCGACAGCCGGGTCGAATGGTTCGAGGGCAACTTCGCAGGCCTATGAGGAAGACAAGGTCCGTCGCCTGGGCGAAGAAGCCACCCGGCCGCACCGGACGACGTATCGCAAGCTGACGAGGTAGTCCGCATGGCGGAGAACGCCGCTGCGCATGACCATGAGCATGTAGCCAGCGGCATCCTCTGCCGGATCGGGTCGGGCTTCAGCTTCGCGACGATGGGCGCGTTGTTGAAGCTGGCGTCGGAGCAGGGGCTCAATGCACCTGAGCTCGTATTCTATCGTTCGCTGTTCAGCCTGCCGGTCATCCTGTTCTGGGTGCTGAAGCAAGAGAGCCTCGCGGCGCTCAGGCCAAACCGACCGCTTGCGCATGTCTGGCGGTGCGGCCTTGGGCTGCTCTCGATGGGTCTGACCTTTCAGGCCCTGATCCTGCTGCCGCTGGCCGATGCGACGGCGATCAACTTCACCGCGCCGATCTTCGCGACGATCCTGTCGTTCCTGATCCTGAAGGAGCATGTCGGCGTGCACCGCTGGTCGGCGGTGCTCCTGGGCTTCATCGGCGTATTGATCGTCGCACGTCCGGGAGGGTCGAGCCTGCCGCTGCTCGGCGTCATCATCGCCTTGATTGCGGCCGTCGGGCAGGCGGGCGTCACCACCACTCTTCGCCACCTTCAGCGAAGCGAGAACGTTTCCGCCATCGTCTTCTGGTTCGCCGTGTCAGGCGTGCTGGTCGGTGGTCTCGTGATGCCCTTCTTCGGTGAATGGCACAGCGCACAGGCAATGGGCATAGTACTAGCCGGTGGGCTCGCCGGTGGATTGGGGCAGCTGCTGATGACGGCGTCGCTTCGAGCGCCCGTCTCCGTCGTAACGCCGTTCGACTATCTCCAGATCGTCGCCGCCACCGCTTACGGCTGGATGCTCTTCTCGGACGTACCGAGCACGCACACGATTGCCGGGGCTGCGCTGATTGCCGTCAGCGGCCTTTACACAGCACTCCGCGAGAACCGGCTGCGGCTCAAGCGTGCTTCGGCCGCCGTTCCTGCGGTCTAGTCACGTGATCCAAGTCATCGCACCGCTTTGGCTGTGGACTGGCGAAATCGGCCAGCTGGCATTTTGTGACCGTGCCCGAGGAACTTTCGGACGAAATTCGCGCCCACAGCTTGATCCATCGCGGCGGCTTCGGCTCCGTTCGCGTCGAGGCGACGATCGGCGAAGTCTCCTGGCGAACCTCGGTCTTTCCGCAGAAGAGCGGCGGCTATCTGTTGCCTGTGAAAGCGGATGTGCGCCGCCGCGCCGACATCGCCGCCGGAGACGAGGTCAGCCTGACGCTGGAATTGCTTTAGGCTGAGACCGGGTGCCTTAGCGCAGCCGCTTCACCGAAAGGCTTCCATCGGGAGCAGTTCGAACGTCGAAATTGGGCACGGACCGAATGAGGTCCGACAGGCGCGTAAAGCCGTAATTGCGCGCCGCGAAACTCGAAACCGCCGTCGCGCGCTGACCGAGCTCGGAGAGCGAGGCATAGCCGTCGTCGTCGCGCTTGGACGCCTTGTAAGCCGAGCCGAGCAATTCGATCAGCTCCGGGTCGACGGCGTTCGCCGACTCCGCCTGCGGCTGTGCGGCCGACTGCTCGTCGTGCGGGAGATGCAAGCGCCGCTACGTCGAAGAAGCGCGTGCAGGCCTGGCGGAAGCCGAGCGGCGTCTTGGCCGTACCGAAACCGTAGACCGGAAGGCCTTCCTCGCGGATGCGCTGGGCGAGGGGCAGGAAGTCGCTGTCGCTCGACATGATCCCGAAGCCGTCGACATGACCTCGATAAAGCAGGTCCATGGCATCGATCGTCATGCGCATGTCCGTCGCGCTCTTGCCCTTGGCGACGTCGAATTGCTGCATCGGAACGATGGAATGGATGCCGGTGAGATTGCCCCAGCCCTTGAGACTGACCTTTGCCCAATTGCCGTAGGCACGGCGGACGTTGATCGCACCCAGCTCGCCGAGAACGAGGAGGACTTCATCCAGATGCTCGGGACTGGCATTATCCGCGTCGATGAGCAGCGCGATATTATCTTCCCGTTCGTCGTGCCTGTCGTTCATGTCGCGTCTCTTATAGGATCGATGCGGGAACGAAACGCCTGTTCGAGCAATTGAACCCGCATTGGGAGGAATAACGGGCTTGGAGGATCAGTCATGAAGAAAATTGCACTTAGTGCCGCCCTTGCGGCGAGTTTCGCCGTAAGCGCATGCGCAACCAATCCGTATGGTTATAACAACGATCCCTATTACGGTGGGGGAAACAACGATCAGGCTCGCCGTGCTGCGACCGGCGCCGCGATTGGCGGTGCCGGCGGTGCAGTCGCCGGCGCGGTCATTCCGGGTGTCAGCCCGGTCGGCGGTGCAGTTGCCGGCGCGGTTCTCGGCGGCGTTCTCGGCGCGGTCGTGAACAATCGCCAATATTATCGCGATACCCGCGGCTACTGCTATTACGTCGACCAGCAGGGTCGTCCGATCTACGACTACAACACCCGTTGCTAGTCTGAAGGCTCAGGCGGGGCGGAAGACACCTTCCGCTTCGTCGAGCACGTAAAGTTTTCCATCGTTGATGGAGAAGTGACAGCCGTGGAGCGCAAGCTTCGCGGCTGTTTCACGTTCGGCGATCCAGGGGAAGGTGCGCAGGTTCTTGAGCGAGACCTGCACTGCCCGCAACTCCATCTCGACGAAGGCCGCTCCGTCGAGCTTTGCATGCTTCTCGGTCACCAAATCGCGCGCCTCGTCGAGCAGGCTCACCCAGCTGGCGATGAAGTGGCCCGCTCCATGCTCGGCTCCATCGAACTGGCCGGTCAGGGCCGCCGCGCAGCCGCCGCACAGCCCATGGCCGAGAACCACGATTTCCTCGACCTCCAGCTGGGTCACGGCGAACTCCAGGGCGGCGGAGACGCCGTGATAGCCCGGAGTCGTCTCGAACGGCGGCGCGAGGGCGGCTACGTTGCGAACCACGAACATTTCGCCCGGCCGGGCGTCGAAAATGATCGCGGGTTCGACCCGACTGTCGGAGCAGGCGATGACCATCACCTTCGGACTTTGGCCTTCGGCGAGTTCGCTCCAGCGGCCGCGCTCGCTTTGCCATTCCGTTTTACGAAAGCGGCGATAACCGTCGACCAGATTGGTGAAGCGCGTCATGGCCGCCCGCTAGCCGTAGCAGGGCAGGGGTGGCAAGCCGCGAGGGCAATCGCTATCTGGCCCTCATGACCGAACACGCGCCGGCAATCCGTCAACGCAAACCGGACTGGATCCGGGTGAAGGCGCCGACCAGCCCCGGCTACGCCCAGACGCGCAATCTCATGCGCTCGCTCGGACTTGCGACCGTGTGCGAGGAAGCGGCCTGCCCGAATATCGGCGAGTGCTGGACCAAGAAGCACGCGACGGTGATGATCCTCGGCGACACCTGCACGCGGGCCTGCGCCTTCTGCAACGTGAAGACCGGCATGCCGCGGGCGGTCGATCCGCTGGAGCCGGAGCACGTCGCGGTCGCCGCGGCCGAGCTTGGTCTGGAGCATATCGTGGTGACGTCGGTCGACCGCGACGATCTGCCGGACGGCGGCGCATCGCAATTCGTGAAGGTGATCGAGGCGCTGCGGAAGCGGACGCCGAACACGACCATCGAAATCCTGACGCCGGACTTCCGCAACAAGAGCGAGACGGCCGTAGAGGCGATCGTCGATGCCGGTCCCGACGTCTACAATCACAACCTCGAAACGGTGCCGAGGCTCTATCCGACGATCCGGCCCGGCGCGCGTTACTATGCGTCGCTTCGGCTGCTGGAGAGCGTGAAGCGCAAGGCTCCGCACATCTTCACCAAGTCGGGCGTCATGGTCGGCCTGGGCGAGCAGCGCCTCGAAGTTCACCAGGTCATGGACGACATGCGCTCCGCCGGCGTCGATTTCCTGACCATGGGCCAGTATCTGCAGCCGACCCCGCGCCATGCGAAGGTCGAGGAGTTCGTCACTCCGCAGGCATTCGACGCCTACGCCGCGATCGCTCGCGCCAAGGGCTTCCTGCTGGTGGCCGCGTCGCCGCTGACGCGCTCGAGCTATCACGCGGGCGACGACTTCAAGAAGATGCAGGCGGCTCGCAACGCCCAACTGGAGCGAGCGAACGGCTGATGCCGCGTCACACCGAGAAGAAGCATCTTCCTTATTCGCCAGAGCAGCTCTTCGACCTCGTGGCAGACGTGAGTCGCTACGACGAATTTCTGCCGTGGGTCGTTGCGGTTAGGGTCCGTTCTTCAAGTCCGACCGAAACAGTTGCCGACCTCGTGGTCGGCTTCAACGCGTTCAAGGAGCGCTTCACGAGCCGTGTCGTGAAGGAGCGGCCGAACAAGATCCTCGTCGATTATGTCGAGGGCCCGCTGAAGTATCTTCACAACGAGTGGAGGTTCGAACCCGCTGACGACGGAGGAACGAACCTCTGCTTCTCGGTCGATTTCGCATTCCGCTCGCGGATTTTCGAAGCTCTCGCCGGACAGATGTTCGACCGCGCACTGAGGCGAATGACGAAGGCGTTCGAGGAGCGGGCAGCCGTTCTCTACGGCATCAATAGTTCGAGCGCGCAAAGCGCGGCCTGAAGCCGCACGCCCGCCCGATTGGGCTCATCGAAGAACTTCTGGTCCGCCACGATCTGCGACGGGTCCTTGCCGCGCTCTGCCCGAGCGAAGACAACCGTGCCCACCGGCTTGCTCGCGCTTCCGCCGCGCGGGCCCGCAATACCGGTGATCGCGACTGCGATGTCGGCGTCGGATGCTTGCAGGGCGCCCCGCGCCATCGCCCAGGCCGTCGCTATGCTGACGGCGCCGAACGTCTCGACGACTTCCTGGCTGACATGCAGGTCGGCGATCTTGGCGGCGTTGGAGTAGGTGACATAGCCGGCTTCGAACACGTCGGACGAGCCGGCGATCTCGGTGATGGCGGCGCTGACCAATCCGCCGGTGCAGCTTTCCGCGACCGAAATGCGCTTCCCGGCGGCGCGATTGGCCTCGACGACCTGGCGGGCCTGCTCGATCAGCTCTTTAGGGAGCAGATAGTCCTTCACCGGTTCAGCTCCATCCGAATGCTCGCCACCGCCTGGGCAGCCATGCCTTCGCGCCTTCCGGTGAAACCCAGTCCTTCGGTGGTCGTCGCTTTCACGCTGATCTGCTCCAACCGACGCCAAGGATCTCCGCAACTCGCGCCCGTATGGCTGAACGATGCGGACCGACTTTCGGCTCCTCGGCAGATGACGGTGACGTCAACATGATCGATGATCCCGCCGCGTGCGGCGACGAGGTCCGCCGCATGCCTGAGGAACAGGTCCGACGAGGCGCCCTTCCACTGCGCGTCCGAAGGCGGGAAGTGCTCACCAATGTCGCCGAGGCCGGCCGCGCCAAGCAGAGCGTCCGTGATCGCGTGAAGGACGACGTCCGCGTCGCTGTGCCCGGCAAGTCCCCGCGAATGGGGCACGGCGATGCCGCCAAGCATGATCGGACCTTCGCCCTCGAACGCGTGGACGTCGAAGCCCATTCCGGTGCGCGGGATCAGTCGCGAGGCAAGCATCGCCTCGGCGCGGGCCCAGTCCGCCGGCGTCGTCAGCTTTTCCAGCATTGCATCGCCTTCCACTGTCGCCACCTTCAGCCCCGCGGCCAGCATGATCGTGGATTCATCGGTCGCCGGCTTCCGGCCCGCTTCTTCGTAGGCATAGATTAGGTCTTCCACGTGAAAAGCCTGCGGCGTCTGGATGCGGAGGAGGCGGGCGCGGTCGACAGGCTCTTCCAACAGGTTCGAGCCAAGTGCCAGCGTGTCCGCGACCGGAAGAACCGGGACGGCGCCGTCGTTGCCTTCGAGCGCACCAAGGAGCCGATCGACGACGGCAGGCGGACAGAAGGGACGGGCGGCGTCGTGGACGAGGACTGCACCTTCGCCGATCGCCTGCAGGCCATTCATGACACTGTCGGAGCGCTCCGCTCCGCCCGCGACCAGTTCGCCGACGTTCAAGACCTTGCAGGGCACGCTGCGCAAGGTCCTGCTGGCCTTCTCCGATCACCACGCGAACCTGGTCGATTGACGGCGTGATGCGCCATCGCCTCGACTGCCCAGCGAAGAACGGGCTTGCCGCCGATCGGCTGATATTGCTTGGGCACGTCTCCGCCCAGGCGTTCGCCTTTCCCGGCGGCGACGATGAGGGCTGTGACGGTCATGTCGCGGGGGCTTAGGGCCGCTTGCCTTGTCCGCCAAGGGCAGTTCCCCTACATGCGCCCGACCCATGACCGAACTGAAGTCCATCTCGATCGGCCCCGTCCAGATCGCGTCGCCAGTGATTCTGGCGCCGATGACGGGCGTCACCGACTTGCCGTTCCGGCGGGTGGTGAAGCGCTACGGGGCAGGCCTCACGGTCAGCGAGATGATCGCCAGCCAGGCGATGATCCGCGAGACTCGCCAGTCGCTCCAGAAGGCCTTGTGGGACCCGATGGAGGAGCCGGTGTCGCTCCAGCTCGCGGGTTGCGAGCCTGCACGTCATGGCGGAGGCGGCGAAGCTCAACGAGCAGCGCGGTGCGGCGATCATCGACATCAACATGGGCTGCCCGGTGCGGAAGGTCGTCAACGGCGACGCCGGCTCGGCCCTCATGCGCGACCTGCCGCTTGCCGCTGCCCTGATCGAAGCCACGGTGAAGGCCGTGAAGATCCCCGTGACGCTCAAGATGCGCATGGGCTGGGATCATTCGAGCCTCAACGCCCCGGAACTCGCGCGAATTGCCGAGGACCTTGGGATCAAGATGATCACGGTTCACGGGCGGACGCGCTGCCAGATGTACAAGGGGAGCGCCGACTGGGCCTTCATCCGCAAGGTGAAGGATGCGGTCTCGCTGCCGGTCATCGCCAATGGCGACATTTGCTCGATCGAGGATGCGCGAACTGCGCTCGACCAGTCCGGCGCGGACGGGGTGATGATCGGTCGCGGCGCTTACGGCCGACCCTGGCTACTCGGTCAGGCCATGGCCGAACTCGGCGGGGGAGGGTCGAAGCCCGATCCGGAGCTGGATGAGCAGCTATCGACCATGCTCGAGCAGTATGACGACATGCTGTCGCTCTACGGCTCGCACACGGGCGTGAATCTCGCTCGCAAGCACGTCGGCTGGTACACCAAGGGCCTTCCGGGCTCGGCCGAGCTTCGCAACAAGGTAAACCAGCAGGACGACCCGCGCGTGGTCGTCTCCATGCTGCGCGAATTCTATTTGCCCTGGCTGTCGCGGGCTGCAGCCTGAAAAAAGCGGCTGAGACGATTCAGCAACTGTGTTTTTCGTGCAACTACCGTGCTAGGCGACCCACGTGGACGCGCCTGCCGCAGATTCGCAGTTGAATAGGAACGACTTCGCCACCTGGCTCGCTCGCAACCGGGCGACCGGACGCGTGTCGCAACTCGCGACGCTTGGCGTCGCCGCAGTCCTTGTAGCAACAGTCGCCTTCACGATCTGGGTACTGACGAGCGGCGCCGAGCCGGGGTCGCTTCTTTCACCGCCGCTGATCGCGGTTCTCCTGGTAGGCAACCTCATTCCTGCCATCGCCTTGATGGTTCTCTATTCGCGCCGCGTTGCTCGTCAGCGTGCGGAGCGGGAGGGCTTGGGCAGCGGCAAGCTTCACGCACGGCTGGTCACCCTTTTCTCTATCTTGGCGGCCGTTCCGACGGTCATGGTTGCGATCCTGGCGTCGCTGCTGCTGCAAAGCGGCCTGGAATTCTGGTTCTCGGATCGCGCACGCGGGATGTTGGAGAACAGCGTCCAGCTCGCCCGTACGACCTATGACAACGAGGTCGAGCGCGTGGCGGGCGCAACGCTAACGGCAAGCGGCGACTTGGCCGGATACTTGCGGCAGATTCCCATCGACGATCCGGAATTCGGCGATGCTTTCGCCAGGTACCAGGTCCTCAACCGAAACCTCTCTGAAGCGATCATCTTCACCTATGGTGAGGACAAGCAGATCCGTACGCTTGCCCTGGTCAATCCGTACGATCGCCCTCTCAACAACGACATTCCCGCCTCCGCAGTTGAGCAGCTCGGGGATAGTCAGGTCATTTCGGTCAACGCGAGCGACCGCATCGGTGCACTTACCCGCCTCGATTACGGCCCGAACACGTATCTGTACGCGGCCCGAGTTTTCGAGCCTCAGTTCCAGGAACAGATCGATCGCGCCAATGAGGTCCTGGAAGGGTATCGCGCGCTTCTCGCCCGTTCGAGGCTGAACCAACTGCGGTTCAATGGCGCGCTGCTGGTCGTTTCACTGCTTGTCGTAGGCCTGGCGATTGTCGCTGCGCTGAAGCTCGCGGATCGACTGGTGCGACCGGTTGCGCAGCTGGTGACCGCCGCCGGACGCATTGAGGAAGGTGACTTCTCCGCGCGGGTCACGGTCGCGAAGACCGAGGACGAGATTCAGACTCTTGGCGAGCGCGTTCAACCGCATGACCGGGCGGCTGGACGAGCAGACATCCGCGCTCATGTCCGCGAATGCGCAACTGGAAACGCGCGGCGCCTTTACGGAAGCAGTCCTGTCCAGCGTAACGGCGGGCGTCGTCGCGCTCGATGCCAACAACAAGATCCTGCTCATCAATCGTTCGGCGGAAAGCCTCTTCAGCACGAGCAGGAAACGCTTGAAGGCGTTGCGCTCGCGGAGGTGTCCGGCGAGCTCGACGAATTCATGCACGGCGAGCAGCGCGAGGCCGACGTGATCGTTACCTCGAAGAACGGCCAGCGCACTCTTGCGGTAAAACGTGTGCGTTATCAGCAAGGTGCGGTCATCACCTTCGACGACATCACAGACCAACTGACCGATCAGCGTCGGGCCGCATGGTCCGACATTGCGCGCCGCATCGCGCACGAGATCAAGAATCCGCTCACCCCAATCCAGCTTGCGGCCGAGCGGCTCCAGCGCCGGTTCGGGAAGGAGATCGTGTCGGATTCCGAGACTTTCGAGCGGCTGACCGGCACGATCGTCCGGCAGGTCGGCGACCTGCAGACGGATGGTCGACGAATTCTCGAATTTCGCGCGGATGCCGAAGCCGGTGTTCCGGCACGAGGACGTCCACGAAATCGCGCGTCAGTCGCTCTTCCTTCACGAGGTCGCGCATCCGGGCATCAGCTTTGGACTGCAGCCGCCGGAAGGCGATTTCGACATGGTCTGCGACCGCCGGCAGCTTGGGCAAGCGCTCAGCAACGTGGTCAAGAATGCCGTCGAGGCGATCGAGGCTCGCCGGAGCAGGGGAGAGCACAATCTCGCCGGCGACCGCGTGGATCTCAAGATCCGTGAGGACGACGGCCAGCTGATCATCGACGTCATGGATACGGGCGTCGGCCTTCCGGAGGATCGCGAACGCCTGACGGAGCCCTACATGACGACGCGCGTGCGCGGCACGGGCCTGGGGCTGGCGATCGTGAAGAAGATCGTCGAGGAGCATCTGGGCGACATTGCATTCCTCGATCGGCCGGGCGGGGGAACCCACGTGCGGATCGCCTTCGACGCGCATCGCCTGGCCGCGCTGGGGTCCGAAGACGCGCCTGCGGCAAGCGAGGATTCAGATAACGGGGACGAACAGGGCCCAATCGATGACGGTGGAGTAACGGATGGCGCTTGAAGTTCTCGTGGTCGACGACGAAGCGGACATCCGCGAGCTCGTCAGCGGAGTGCTGGAGGACGAGGGCTACACGGTCCGCACGGCCGCGGACAGCACCGCCGCCCTCGAAGCGATCGAGGAGCGGCGCCCTTCGCTGGTCCTGCTCGACGTCTGGCTGCAAGGCTCGCGGCTCGACGGCTTGCAGATCCTCCAGGAGGTCAAGCGCCGCGATCCGAACCTGCCAGTGCTCATGATCTCGGGCCATGGCAATCTGGACACGGCGGTCGCGGCGGTCCGTGAAGGGGCCATCGATTTCATCGAAAAGCCGTTCGAGGCCGAGCGGCTGGTTCATCTGGTCGCGCGCGCCACGGAAACGGAGCGTCTGCGGCGCGAGAACGAGACCCTGCGCCAGCAGGTCGGGCAAGACGACCAGCTCCACGGCGCGTCGGTCGCGATCAACAATGTCCGTGCGACGCTGAAGCGGGTGGCACCAACCGGCAGCCGCGTGCTGATCACCGGTCCAGCGGGCGTCGGCAAGGAGATTGCCGCGCGCATGATCCACCAGTGGAGCCCCCGCGCGAAGGCTCCCTTCATCGTCGTCTCCTCGGCGATGATGAGCCCGGACCGCGTCGAAGAGGAATTGTTCGGTAGCGAGGCGGATGGTGTCGCCCGTCCGGGCCTGCTGGAGCAGGCGCACGGCGGCACTTTGTTCCTGGATGAGATCGCCGACATGCCCCTGACGACGCAGGGGAAGATTCTGCGCGTTCTCACGGACCAGAGCTATCATCGGATGGGCGGGCAGAGGCCGATCAAGGTCGACGTGCGGGTCCTTTCGGCGACGTCCCGTACGCTGGGGGACGAGATCGCAAACGGCCGTTTTCGGGAGGATCTCTACTATCGCCTGAATGTCGTGCCGGTCCGTATTCCGGCTCTGCGCGAGCGGCGCGAGGATATTCCGGAACTCGCCAATCATTTTCTCGCTCGTTTCGCTTCCGATCGACGCCTTGCACCGCCCAATTTCTCAGATGAAGCGGTTGCGGCGCTTCAGGCGCACGACTGGCCGGGTAATGTCCGCCAATTGCGCAATATCATCGAGCGCACCGTCATTCTGGCGCCGGGCGACGTCGTGCTGCATCGACATCGATCTCCTGCCGGCGGAAGTGCTCGACAATCAGGGCTCGACCGGGCTTTCGAGCGCGACGCTGACCATCATGGGGAGCCCGCTGCGAGAGGCGAGGGAGTCGTTCGAGCGGGAATATCTCAAAATCCAGATCCGCCGTTTCTCCGGCAACATCTCGCGAACCGCATCGTTCATCGGGATGGAGCGCTCGGCATTGCACCGGAAGCTGAAGGCTTTGGGCATCGCCGATAAGCGCGAAGGAGAAGAGTGAAGACTCGAGAATGCCGGAAAAGCCGCTGAGCTTGCAGGACCAGTTCCTGAACAGCGTTCGACGCGCGAAGTCGCCGGCGCTCGTCTTTCTTGTGAAGGGCGTGAAGCTTCAGGGCGTAATTACCTGGTTTGACGCCTTTTCCTTGCTCCTGCGTCGAGATTCGGCATCCCAGCTGGTCTACAAGCATTCGATCTCGACGATCATGCCGCAGCGGGCACCTGCCGATCTCAAGTTCGGCCCCGAGAAGCAGGTTGCCGGTCGTGCAATGCTCCAGGACGTATTCCTTGCGGCGGCAGCGCGCGAAAAGGCCCCGATGACGCTCTTTCTCGTGAACGGGGTCATGCTTCAGGGGCACGTACTCGGCTTCGACCAATTCTCGGTCGTGCTGGAGCGTGATGGCCAACTGCAGCTGGTGTACAAGCACGCGATCTCTACCTTGCAGCCGCCACATGCGCTCGATTTAGGCGATCATAGCGGCGAGGAGCCGGGCGCTTGACCTTCTACGACACCGAGAACGATGTCGCTCGCGGCGAGCGGGCGGTCGTCGTCGTCCCCGAGAAAGTCGGGGAGGGGGCGCGACGATCGACTGAGGCTCGGCTTGAAGAAGCCGAAGGTCTCGCCGGGGCGATTGGCGTCGACGTGGTGGCGCGCAAGGCGTTTCGGCTTCGGCAGATCCGACCGGCGACCTTGCTGGGCAAGGGGCAAGTCGAAGAGATCGCGGAGCTTGCGCGCGAAAACGATGCCAAATTGCTCATCGTCGATGCGCCTTTGTCGCCGGTTCAGCAGAAGTCGCTGGAGGAGCAGGTCAAGGCGAAGGTCATCGACCGAACCAGCCTCATCCTCGAAATCTTCGGGGAGAGGGCGGCTACCGCCGAAGGGCGCCTGCAGGTCGAGCTGGCGCATCTGGACTATCAGGCCGGCCGCTTGGTCCGCACCTGGACCCACCTTGAGCGGCAGCGAGGCGGCTTCGGCTTCCTCGGCGGTCCCGGTGAAACGCAGATCGAGGCCGATAGGCGGCTCATCCGCGACCGGATGGCGCGCATTCGGCGTGAGCTTGATCAGGTGAAGCGGACGCGCGCGCTGCATCGCGGCCGGCGCCAGCGCGCGCCCTGGCCGGTGATCGCCCTCGTCGGATATACGAACGCAGGGAAATCCACCCTTTTCAACACGATGACCGGCGACGGCGTCCTGGCCGAGGACATGCTCTTCGCCACACTCGATCCGACGATGCGCAACATCAGGCTGCCGGGATTCGACAAGGCGATCCTCTCCGACACGGTCGGCTTCGTCTCGGACCTCCCGACGGAACTGATCGCGGCCTTCCGTGCCACGCTGGAGGAGGTCGCATCGGCCGACCTGCTGATCCACGTGCGCGACATGGCGCATCCCGATCGTGAGGCGCAGGCGGAGGATGTCGAGGACGTGCTGACCTCACTCGGTGTCGGCGAGGGAGAGGGGCCTGCCCGGCTCGAAGCCTGGAACAAGGTGGATTTGCTCAGCGAGCCGGATCGCCAGGCCTTGCTTGCCGAGGCCGAGCGGCGGGAAGACGTCGTGCCGATCTCTGCCATCAACGGATGGGGCGTCGATCACCTTCGCGAGCGCATCTCGCAAGAGCTTCAGCGCGAGACCGAGGTCCACCAGATCCGGCTTGAGACCAGCCAGGGCGAGCGCCTGGCGTGGCTGCACTCTCGTGGTGAAGTCATCGACCAGCGAGTCGATGGCAAATGCGTTGGAAGTGTCGGTGCGATTGTCGCCGGATAATTGGGCGCGTTTTCAGGCGATGGAGTCCGCCTGATCGGCTTTGGCTCGCTGCCAAAGTTCTTCCATCTGCTCCAGCGGCAAGTCCTTAAAGCCCGGCGCCTGCTCGATTGCGCGGAAGCGCTTTTCGAACTTCCGATTGGCTTCGCGCAAAGCGGTTTCAGGTTCGATGTTGAGATGCCGTGCGAGGTTTACGACAGCGAATAGGAGGTCGCCCATCTCCTCCAGCATGCGCGGATGCTCGGTCTCGCGCTCCAAGCTCGGCGAGTTCCTCGTCGATCTTGGCTCGGGGACCTGACGCGTCCGGCCAGTCGAAGCCCGTCCGTGCCGCGCGCCGCTGAAGCTTTGCGGCGCGCTCCAGCGCCGGCAGGGCGAGCGCAACGCCGGCCAACGCGCTCTTGTCGGGATTCGCGGCGCGTTCTTCGGCCTTGATGACTTCCCAGAGGTGATGGCCGCCATGCTCGGCATCACCGAAGATGTGCGGATGGCGGCGTTCCATCTTGTCGCAGATGCGGTTCAGGACGTCGTCGAGCGTGAACTTGCCGGCTTCTTCGGCCATCCGGGCATGAAACACGACCTGGAGCTGCAGATCGCCAAGCTCATCCGCCAAGGCATCCATGTCGTCGCGGGCGATCGCGTCCGCAACCTCGTACGCTTCTTCGATCGTGTAGGGCGCGATCGTCGCGAATGTCTGCACGCTATCCCATTCGCAGCCCGTCGCCGGATCGCGAAGGCGCTTCATGATCTCGATGAGGCGCTCAAGGCTCAAGAGGGCTTCTCCATCATTACAATCCGCCTCAATCCGAAAGTATGATAATATGTATTATGTAAAACTGTACATGGGTCAGGGGACCAGGATCAGCCAGCGCCCTTCCACTCCCCATCGCTGCAGCGAGGACAGAAAATTCATGCCGAGGACGTTGAGATCCTCACCGTCCGCGATGTGCACCGGCAGATTCGTCCGCTGAATGTCGCCGACTTCCAGACGTTCCGCCTGACCCGTGGCGACGCGGATGTAGCCATTCCCGGTTCGGACGATCTGGTTGCGGTTCGGACTGGCTCGAACGCCGACTTCCGCGGCCGTCCCGCGGCCGATCGTCGTCATGGTCGCGCCGCTGTCGACCAGGAACTTGACGCTGCGGCCGTTTACGACCCCGTCGACCCAGAAATGACCGTCGATCGCCATGGGAATCCGGATCTCGCGGCCCTGAACGACAGGCTGGCCCGTCGCTTCGGCTCTGAGGCGTTGTGCGACGTAGCCAAGGTCGTCGCGAAACGTGAACAGGACGAAACCGCCGCCGAAAATCGCGATCCAGGCCAGCGCCATGGTCAGCAGCCGCGCCGGACGTTCTCGCCGCGACATCAAGGCGCCGAGAACGAGCATCGCCGCCATGAGAATGTACAGGCTGCCGAGCATGATGCTGTTCGTCACGGCTGCAGCACCAGGTAATTGCCTTCGACGCGCCAGCCATTGAGCGATGACAGGAAGTTCATGCCGAGGAGGTTCACGTCGTCCGCCTCGTTGATGTGGACGGCGAGTTCGGGCCGCTCGATCGACGCCAGGCGAAGGTCGGCGCGGCTCCTCGTGACCGTGACTTGACCGTTGGCGGTGTTGACGATGCCCTTGTAACCGTCCGTCGGCATGTCCCGCGGACTCTGCGATGTTTCTCGACACGGTGGTGATCGAAGCTCCGCTATCGACCATCAAACGCACGTCATGGCCGTTGAGCTTCGCGGTGACCCAGAAGTGGCCGTCGTCGGAGATGGGAATGCGGATCGCCTCTCCGGCAACGATCGGCGTTCCCGTAGCCTCGGCGCGAAGCCGCTGTCCGATGCTGCTGAATTCGCTGCGGAATGAGAAGAGAATGAACGCCACGCCGAAGATCGCGACCCAGGCCAGCACCATCTTAAGCGCCTTGCCCAGAGGCATACGCATTCCGATCAGCGAGCTCGCGACGAGCACGATCAGCAGGATGTAATAGATGGCGTAGCCGCCGTCATCGCTCATGAAAGCTCGATCTCCAGCCCGTCATGCGCCGGCGCCGCCCATTCCGGAAGTTCGTCCAGCAACGTACGGTAATCCATGCTGTTGTTCATATGCGATAGATAGAGCTTCCCCGCCCGCATTTCCCGTGCCCATTCAATCACGGCGTCTAGATGGGCATGCGTCGGGTGCGGTCGGCGGCCGAGGCAGTCGGCAATCCATACGTCGCAGTCCTCGTAAAGCGTCCGCATGTCGTCTGTCAGGTCATGGAAATCGATCGCGTAGACGGCCGAGCGATCGCCCTCGTCTAAGCGGATCCCGAGCGAAGTGATGCCTCCGTGCGGCTGATCCACGAAGCGGACTCGCGCATCGCCAAGCGGCAGTTCGTCATCGAGCGCCACCGGCTCGCGCCACAGCCGGATAAAGATCCTTGCCCTTGAAGATGTAGCTGAAGCGAGCTGCGAGCCTCTCGAGCACAGTCCTGCGGGCATAGACGGGTACGGGCTCTCCGCGCGCCTGAGAGATTGGCCGGAGGTCGTCGATGCCGTGGCAGTGATCGGCATGATCGTGCGTGATGATGACGCCATCCAGATCGGAGACCTCAGCGGCGAGCAATTGTTCGCGCAGATCGGGGCCGCAGTCGACGAGCAGGCGCTTCCCGCCGCTTTCGATCAGGATTGAGGCTCTCCGCCGGCGGTTGCGGGGTTCATCAGGGTCGCAAGAGCCCCAGTCATTCCCGATCCGCGGTACGCCTGTCGATGTGCCGCAACCCAGGATCGTCAGCTTCACGCAGTCGCCCGGGAGAACAGTCGAAAGAAGTTGTCCGTGGTCGTTTCGGCCAAGGCCTCGGGAGATTCCTGCCTCAGGTCGGCAACGAAGGCTGCGGTGTCGGCCACGAAGGCGGGTTCACAGGTCTGTCCGCGGTGCGGGACGGGCGCGAGGAAAGGCGAATCCGTCTCCACGAGGATTCGGTCCGTCGGAAGCATCTTCGCCGTCTCTTGCAGGTCGCGGGCGCTCTTGAAGGTCACGATGCCCGAGAGCGAGATGTAGAAGCCGAGATCCAATGCCTTGCGCGCAAGGTCTGCGGTGCCGGTGAAGCAATGGAGCACCCCGGTTACGCCCCCCGCCCTCACGGCGCGGCCGAGAATCTCGGCGGTATCGTCCTCGGCGTCGCGAGTGTGAACGACGAGAGGCAGGCCCGTTTGCCGGGCCGCCTCGATATGCGCTTCGAACCGCTCGCGCTGCGCCGGGCGCTCGGAGTTGTCGTAATGATAGTCGAGCCCGCATTCGCCGATGCCGATCACACGCGGATGTGATGCGGCTTCGACCAGGGCCGCCGCGCCCAGGTCCGGATGCGCGTCGGCTTCGTGTGGGTGAACGCCGACCGTGGCCCAGACGTCTGCGTTGCGCTCCGCGGCGCCTAGAACGTCACCCCACTCGCCTTGCCGGGTCGAGATGTTGAGAAATCCCGCGACGCCCCTCGCCCGAGCGTTGTCGAGCACCTCGTCCTGGCGTTCGGCGAGGCCGGCGTAATTGAGGTGGCAGTGGCTGTCGATCAGCCTCACGCCGCTTCCTCCTCCAACTCGAGGCGCGGAAAGAGCGGCTGCGGCTGGCCGATCGGCTGACCGTCGCGGCCGCTGTCGATCAATGTCAAAAGCTTGTCGGCGGACTCCGGAACCACCGGCGCCACCGCCACGGCAAGCTTGCGGACGGCGACGACGAGGGTTCCCAGCACTTCTGCCATCCGATCCGGGTCGGTCTTACGCAGAGCCCAAGGTGCCGCTGTGTCCACATATGCATTGCAGGCGAACACTGCGCTCATCCAGGCATCGAGACCGATCGAAAAGGCGAACTGGCCAAATCTGTCGGATAGTTCGGCGCAGGCGGCATCGACCTTAGCGAGCAGTTCCTTGTCCTCGGCTGCTTCGCCAGCCGCGGGAAGTACGCCACCCAAATTCTTGAAGATCATGGACAATGTTCGCTGCGCCAGATTGCCGAAACTGTTCGCCAGTTCCGCGTTGACGCGGTTCACGATGGCTTCAGCGCTATAGCTTCCGTCCTGCCCGAAAGTGACTTCGCGCATCAGGAAGTAGCGCAGGGCATCGACGCCGAACGTCTCGGCAAGCGAGAATGGATCGACCACATTGCCGACGCTCTTCGACATCTTCTCGCCGCGGCTCAGCAGGAAGCCGTGTCCGTAGACCGTCTTCGGCAGCTCGATGCCCGCCGACATCAGGAATGCCGGCCAATAGACCGCGTGGAAGCGAACGACGTCCTTGCCGATCAGGTGGACGTCGGCGGGCCAGTAGCGCTTCCACAGCTCCGTCTCGTCCGGATAGCCGAGGCCGGTGATGTAGTTCGTCAGCGCGTCGAGCCAGACGTACATGACGTGATTGTCGCTGCCCGGCACGCGCACGCCCCAGTCGAAGCTGGTCCGCGAGATGCTGAGGTCCTTCAGCCCGCCTTCGACGAACCGCACGACCTCGTTGCGGCGGCTCTCCGGCTGGATGAATTCCGGCTTGGCCGCATACAGGTCCAGCAGCGGCTGCTGGTACTTGGACAAGCGGAAGAACCAACTCTCCTCGACGGTCCATTCGACGGGCGTGCCCTGCGGCGAGAGCTTCGTCCCATCCTCGGCCGTCGTCAGCTCTCCGTCGTCGTAATAGGCTTCGTCGCGAACCGAGTACCAACCCTCATACCGGTCGAGATAGAGGTCTCCCCTCTCCTCCATGGCCCGCCAGATCGCCTGGCTTGCGCGATGATGCTCCGGCTCAGAGGTTCGAATGAAATCGATCGTAGGAAACGTTAAGAACGTCGCACATCTCAAGGAAAAGACGCGACATTTTGTCGGCAAACGCTCGCGGTTCGACGCCCTCCGCACGGGCCGCCTGGGCCATCTTCAGCCCATGCTCGTCCGTACCGGTCTGGAAACGCACGTCGCGGCCCTGCGCTCGCTGAAAGCGCGCGATAACGTCGGCGGCGATCGCCTCATAGGCATGGCCGATGTGCGGCCGCCCGTTCGGGTAACTGATCGCGGTGGTGATGTAGAACGGCTCGCCCATGCATCCGCCCTAGCGGCGGCGGTTTACCGCTTCAAGGAAGCGGGTCGGCGACCGAAGCAAGGATGCCGCCGAGCTGGAACACGGTCGCAGATGGATCGAGCGAAAGCCGAGGCGCGACCGCAACCAGCTCACGCGTCCGGGCATATGCGTCCAGCGCTCGATCGACGCGGCGCTCCAGTCAGCCCCCGGGTCTCACGAGCGATCATCGTCGGCATCAATTCGAGGAAGGCGGCATAGCGGTCACCCGCGCCCCGCTTGCCGAGCTCGGAGGCCAGATCAGACCTGCCTTTGTTGGTCGGATCGCCCTGACGCAGGATCCTGAGCGCTTTCTCTTCCAGGCTGACGAGGTCGAGCGCAGCCAGGGACATCGCCCTGCCCGCCGAGCCACCCGCTGCTGCGATGGCCCGATCGCGTTCGAAGTCCTTCAAGTCGGGCAAGGCCTTGGCGAGCACCGACTTCATGGCGTCATCGTCGAGAGACTGGAAATCGAGCCTGCGGCACCTCGACCGGATCGTCGGAAGCAGGCGACCCGGCGCATGGCTGACGAGGAAGAAGATCGTGTTCGCCGGAGGCTCCTCGAGCATCTTCAGCAAGAGCGTTCGCCGCGGACTTTTCGAGATCGTCGATCGAATCGATCACTACCACGCGCCAGGGCGACAGCGCCGGGGTCAGGTCGAACAGGTCGCCAAGCGAGCGAACCTGATCGACCGAAATGTTGCGCGCGAGATTGCTGGTCTTTTCATTGACCAGCCGTTCGAGCCAGCGGAGGTCGGGATGACTTCCAGCCGCCACCAGCCGGGCAATGCGATGATCCTCCGGCGTGTCTAGCCCGGGAGCATCGACCGCCGGCCCCGCAGCCTCGGCAAGGACGCGCGTCGCGGCCTCTCGAGCGAACGTCGCTTTGCCGACGCCTTTCTGTCCCGCGAGCAGCCAGGCGTGATGGAGGGCACCCCTCCTCCACGCCGAAGCGAATTGATCGACGGCGCGATCCTGCCCGACGATCACGGCAGCAGGTCTTTCAGCGCTTCAACGAGCTTGGCGGTGACATTTTCCGGCGAGCCGGAGGCATTGATCAGCCGGACGCGCTCGGGCTCCGTCGCGGCGATCGTTCGGAAGGCCGTATCGACCTTGCGATGATATTCCGCGGATCGGCCGCCGATCCGGTCTGCACCGTCCGTATCGCGAGCCCTCGCCCGCTCCGCGCCCTCAGCTCCGTCCAGCATCAGGACGAGCGTCCGATCCGGGAGAAAATCTCCGCAAGCAAAGCGATAGAGGTCGCGCACCCGCTCAATTCCGAGACCGAGGGCGCCTCCCTGGTAGGCGAGGGATGAATCGAGGAAACGATCGCTTAGCACCCAGCGGCCGTCCGCGAGCGCCGGCTTGATCGTCTTCTCGACATGATCCGCGCGCGCCGCAGCGAAAAGCAGCGCCTCGGATTCTGGCGACACACCCGCATCCTGTCCGGTGAGCAGCAGGTTGCGGATCGCCTCGGCGGAATCGCTGCCGCCGGGCTCGCGAGTGAGGACGCAATCGATGCCGCGCACGGAAAGTGCCGAATGGAGCGCCTTCAATTGGGTCGACTTGCCGACCCCTTCCCCGCCTTCGAGCGTGATGAAGCGAGCGGGCGCGCTCACGCCATGCCGAAGAGCTGCTTGAGGCCGATCCATGCCCGTCCGAAGAAGCCCGCCTGCTCGACCGCCTCGCCGGCGACGAGCGGCATGACCTGTTCCCCCTCCGGCATGGCGACGACCAGGTCCGCGATGTGCTGGCCCTTGGCGATCGGCGCTTTCACGGGCCCCTTATAGCGGATCTTCATTGCGCCCGTCTTGGACAGCACGCCCGCCGGGATGGTCACCGCAAGGTTGCGCGGCGCAACCAGCGATACTTCGCTCTCGCTCCCAAGCTGAACTCTGGCCGAGCCGACGTTCGTGTCCTTCTTGAACAAGGGCTTCGACTGCCAGGCGTTGAAGCCCCACTGCATCAGGCGCACCAATTCCTCGATCCGCTTGTTGAAGCTGTCGAGCCCGGCGATGACCATGATGAGGCGGCGGCCGTTCTGCTCGGCGGAGCCGGTGAAGCCATAGCCCGCTTCATCGGTGTGGCCGGTCTTGAGCCCATCGGCCCCTGCGACCCGGCCAAGCAAGCGGATTGCGATTGCCCTGGGTGATATTGGCGCCCGACCCGAGCGTCTTGCCCCAGGTGAAACTCGTCTGGGAATAGAACTTCTTGTAAAGTTCGGGATGGTTTTCGATCTCCGCGCGAGCAAGCGCCGCGAGATCGCGAGCGGTGACGTACGTCCTGCCCTCGTCCGGCCATCCGTTGGAGTTGCCGAAGCGGCTATTGGTCAGGCCGAGGCGCTTGGCGTTCTCGTTCATGACATTGGCGAAGGCTTCCTCGGTGCCGGCGATGCACTCGGCGAGGACCACCGAGGCGTCGTTGCCGGAAAGCGTCACGATGCCGTGGAGAAGGTTTTCGACGCTGACCTGCTCGCCCGGCGACAGGAACATGGTCGAGCCGGCCTGAGGACCATGCCATTTCTGCCAGGTCTCGGGCCGCACGGTGCACATCTTGTTGAGCGGCAATTCCCCGCGATCGATCAGCTCGAAGGCGACGTTGGTCGTCATCATCTTCGCCATGGATGCCGGCGGCATTCGGCGGTTTGCATCCTTGGAAAGCAGGACCGCGCCCGACGACAGATCGATCAGATAGGCGACCGGAGCCGGAGTCTCGAAGGGCGGCGCCTTGGCGGTCGCCGTCGTGGTCAGGAGCAAGGCGGCGGCGGAGGCAAGGATAATGGCGCGTTTCATCAACTCGGGGTTCGTCCTGCTGAGCTAGTTGGAAGACCTTCCTACCGGCGCGATTCCGCTCGCGCGAGAGGGTTCAGCGCCGCACGATCGCGTCAGCCAGCAATCCGACGGAGAGCGCGTAGAAATTCGAGCAATTATAATCGAGGATCGCCCGGTAGTTGCCGGTCAGCAGATAGGCCGTTCCATTCGGTCCATCGGGCTCGATCAGACTGGCGACCTCGGTGTCGCGGAGACGATTGCCGTACTGGACCACGCCGAGCGAGCGCCATTGGGCTACGGTCAGCCAGCGGCTGTGGCGGGCGTAGACGCGCTCACACCGTGGGGCTCTTAGCGTCGACCGGATCGCTGCCCGATTGAGCGTCGCCGGTACTCGCGCGGCAGCGCCCCAAGGGACACCCGGCTTCCAGCCTGCATTGCGAAGATAGTTTGCGATCGATGCGAGCCCGTCCGCTTCGCTGCGCCAGATATCGCCATATCCATCGCCATCGCCATCCGCGCGGAGGCGCAGGACGACCGACGGCATGAACTGCGGATAGCCGGTGGCTCCGGCATAGCTGCCCTTCAGCCGCCAGCGCGGCACGCCCATGTCGATCAGCTTCAGCGCGGAGACGAACTCGGTCTCGAACATGGCCCGCCGCCGCCCCTCGTAGGCAAGGCTGGCGAGCGCTTCGAGCAGGTCGAATCCGCCGACCACCGCGCCATAGCTCGTCTCATGGCCATAGATCGCCATGATCACGCCCGGATCTACGCCGTAGCGGGCCTGGATCCGCGTCATATTGCCGTAGACCGACGCGTAGCGCGCCTGTCCGCGGCGGATCAGGTCCGAAGTGACGTGCCGCACCCGATACGGGGCGAAGGGCGGGATGTAGGTGCTGTTCGGCGGGCCGCCAGGCTGGGCTCGGTCGAGTTCCATCGCGCGGGTGTTGAGTTCAAGCCCCGGAACGTTCGCCTGAATCGTCGCTTCGCGAACCCCTTCGCTCCGCGCGCGGCCGGCGAGATACAATTTATAGGCAGCGAAGCCGGTCGGCTGCGCATAGGCCGGACGGCACTGCTTGCGCGGTCTGGACGGGCTGCAGCGTCGGGTATCGCGGCGCAGGCTGCGCCTGGGCTTGCACAGTCACGGTCCGCGGCATCGGTGCCAGCGGATCGACCTGCGCCACCGCAGGACCGAAAGCCAAGGCTCCGCTAGCCGCCGTGATCCAGGCACCAATCAATCGCAATTCGACACTCCCACCAGATCCGCGAGGCTACGGCCCAAACGCCCTGTAGCGCCAGTCGGCTTCGCCGCACGCCTTGCACGTCCCATCCCGACACGCGATAGCGGCAAAAGCTGAACGAAGGATGGGTGGCCGAGTGGTTTAAGGCAGCGGTCTTGAAAACCGCCGTGGGTGCAAGCCCACCGTGGGTTCGAATCCCACCCCATCCGCCACGGCAGCAAATCAAAAACTCGGTAAACCAGCCGATTTCTGCGCTAAGCTACGGATTCCTCTGCGCCGAACTTGGCGGCTGTGGGGAACAACCTGACTTCAGATGCGGGCTCCGAAAATGGGACAGCGCACCGCCCTCAACTCCGAAAGGCGGAAGGCCGGTCTTCCCATGCTCAGCCGCGAAGACTGGGTTATGTGATCCCAAGACACTTTTGACGAGGAATTGACGCTTCACCCCCGCGGTTTTGACAGGGGCGGCGCACTCATCGGCAATGCGAACCGCCGTGGAGTGTAGAACGTGCGTTCAACAATCAGCAGTCTAGCCGCCCATGCGATCTACCAGCGGCTCTGGTCGAACCGTTCGTCGATTGATCGAACCCACGTGGCTCGATCATCGACCCTGCCCTAGCCGCTGCACCGACCTATCAAAGGGGGACATGGATGGTGCGGGCCGTTTTGCTCGGTAGCGTAGCGGTGACGGCCTTCGCGAAGTCCGGAGCTTGCAATGGCCCAGGCACCAAGCTCGAGCAATTCGCAATCGACGACAGCGGCGCCCATGGGCGGAACGCCCTCGCGCGTCGCAAGCTACGAAGCAGCCTACTTCACGCAGTACGCGCCGAGCACCGCGCTCGACATCGTCCGGCGCGTTCCGGGCTTCCAGCTCGATCTCGGAGCTACGCAGTCCGACCTGGGCCAGGTCGACGTCCGCGGCTTCGCCGGCGCTGCCGGCAATGTCGTGATCAACGGCGCGCGGCCGAGCTCCAAGGCGGAATCGCTGGAAGTGACCCTCGCCCGCATTCCGGCGCAGCGCGTCGTCCGCGTCGAGGTTGGGCCGGGCGACCTCTACGGCTCGGAATATGCGGGCAAGAGCCAGGTGCTCAACATCATCCTGTCGGCAGAAGGCGGGATCGACGGCAATGTCACCGCTGCGGCCGCGCGCCGCTACACCGGCTACATCAACACGGACATCTCGGGTTCGGCGCTGATCCGCCGCGGCGCGTCGACCTTCAACCTGTCCGCCGGCACCGGTCGCAACAAGCAGCTCGAGGAAGGCACCGACACGCTCATCGATCGCGGAGACCGGCGAGCTGGTCGAGTTCCGGCGCAAGTACAACAGCTACTTCAACCGCGATCCCTATCTGTCCGGCAGCTGGGCGCTGGAGCGAGGCCGGACAACGCCTATCCGCCTCAACGCGCGCTGGTAGCCGAGCCGCTTCGACCTCACGCAGCGCAACCGCGTCACGCCGGCCGACGGGCCAGCGCGACGACAGCCTGATCCAGGATTACCACAACCCGGTCTTCGAGCTGGGCGGCGACGTCACCCGTCCGCTGGCCGGCGGCGCGATCAAGCTGGTCGGCCTCGCCACCCGCCGCAAGCGCGACGACTTCGACGCTATCGCTTGCGCGACGGGCTGCATCGACGACAGTGCGTCGGTGATCGGCGGCTTCGAACAGACTGCCAGAAGCGCAGGCGCAACGAGACCATCGGCCGGCTGAGCTGGACCCGCGCCAACCTGGCCGGCTTTTCGTTCGAGGCGGGCGCCGAAGCCGCGCTCAACACGCTCGACAGCGACAGTCGAGCTATTTCGAATTCGACGAGGACGGCGAGCGCGTCCGCATCGACCTCCCGATCGACCAGGCGAAGGTCAAGGAAAAGCGCGGCGAGGTCTACGTCAGCGTCGGCCGGAACTGTCGCCCACGCTCCGCGTCGATGGCGGCCTCAACTACGAATTTTCGAACCTGAAGGTGCGCGGCGACACCGATCGCCGACCGCACGCTGAAGTTCTTCAAGCCCAGCCTGACGCGTCGACTGGAAGCCCGGCAACGGCTGGCACACGCAGCTGTCGGTCCGCCGCACCGTCGCCCAGCTCGATTTCTACGATTTCATCAGCGTCGCCGAGCTGTCGACCGACCGCGTCAATGCCGGCAATGCCAATCTCGAGCCGCAGCGCGCCTGGGAGTTCCGCGGCGACGGTCGAGCATCCGCTCCTCGGCGACGGCCTGGTCAAGCTCGACGTCGGCTACGACCGCAGTCAGCATGCTGCAGGACCGGATCCTGATCTGCGACGACGAAGGCAATGGCGTTCGACGCGCCGGGCAATCTCGGCACCGGCAAGCGCAGCTTCGCCGAGCTGACCGTCGATGCGCCGCTCGCGCAGCTTTGGAACGGGCTGCGCGCCAAGTTCACCGGCACAGTCCAGCGCACCCGGGTCGAGGACCCGATCACCGGCGAGACGCGCAACTTCAGCGACTTCTTCCCCGACTGGCAGTGGAGCGTCGAAGTCCGCCGCGACGCCGGCAACTTCTCCTACGGCTTCGTCGGTCAACGACCGCGACCGCTTCACCTTCTTCCGCACCGACGAGTTCGACACCAATTTCAACGGCGGCCCCTACGGCACCGCGTTCGTCGAATATCGGCCGACCGCGCGCACGTCGATCACGCTCGACGTCGACAATGCTGTTCGACACCAGCGGCAATCGCGAACCGCCTGCTGTTCCGCCCGAACCGCGCCGACGCCGGACCAGCGTCATCGACGAGTTTCGCGAGCGCAACCGCCATCGCAACTTCGGCCTGACGCTGAAGCAGAGCTTCGGCGGCAGCGGCAGCGGCGCGGGGTGGCGAAGCCGGACTGACAGCGGCTAAGGAGCCCGCGACTTCATCACGCGCAGGGTACCCGCGTGGCACATCACTCAAGGCGGACGCTCACACGAGCCTGCAATCCTGCCGTTCGACTGGGCGGATCCGTTCGACCTCGAGCACCAGCTGACCGACGAGGAGCGGCTGGTCCGCGACACGGCCGAGGGCTATGCCCAGGACAAGCTGCAGCCGCGCGTCACCAGACGCCTATCTCGACGAGAGATTTCGACCGCGAGATCCTGCGCGAAATGGGCGAGCTCGGCCTGCTCGGCGCGACCATCCCGCACGAATATGGCGGCGCCGGCCTCGGCTATGTCAGCTACGGCCTGATCGCCCGCGCCGTCGAGCGCGTCGACAGCGGCTACCGCTCGGCGATGTCGGTCCAGTCGAGCCTCGTGATGTACCCGATCTACGCCTACGGATCGGAGGAGCAGCGCCGGAAATATCTGCCCAAGCCTGGCCAGCGGCGAATTGGTCGGCTGCTTCGGCCTGACCGAGCCCGACTGCCGGCTCCGATCCCGGGCGGCATGCGCACCCGCGCCGTAGAAGACCGCGAACGGCTACCGCCTCACCGGCACCAAGATGTGGATCACCAACTCGCCGATCGCCGACGTGTTCGTCGTCTGGGCGAAGTCGGAAGCGCATGGCGGCAAGATCCGCGGCTTCGTGCTCGAAAAGGGCATGACGGGCCTCACCGCGCCGAAGATCAAGGAAAAGCTGTCGCTTCGCGCCTCGATCACCGGCGAGATCGTGATGGACGAGGTCGAGGTCGGCGAGGACGCGCTGCTGCCCAACGTCGAGGGCCTCAAAGGGCCCGTTCGGCTGCCTCAACCGCGCCCGCTACGGCATCGGCTGGGGCTCGATGGGCGCCGCCGAGGCCTGCTATGCCGCCGCCCGGCAATACACGCTCGACCGCAAGCAGTTCGGCCGCCCGCTCGCCGCCAACCAGCTGGTCCAGCTGAAGCTCGCCAACATGGTCACCGAGATCACGCTCGGCCTGCAGGCGGCGCTGCGCGTCGGCCGCCGGCTCGAGGCGGGCGAGCTGATCCCCGAGACGATCAGCCTGATCAAGCGCAACAATTGCGGCAAGGCGCTCGATATCGCCCGCATCGCCCGCGACATGCACGGCGGCAACGGCATCAGCGCCGAATTCCAGCGTCATGCGCCACGCCGCCAACCTCGAGACGGTCAACACCTATGAGGGCACGCACGACGTCCACGCCCTGATCATGGGCCGCGCGATCACCGGCATTTCCGCTTTCTAGCGGGAACAGCCGTAACCCCTTATGCTCGGCCCGGGCAATCAGGGGGATTTCATGGGTATCTTCGGCTGGGTCATCCTCGGCGTCATCGTCCTGCTGCTGTTGTACGCGATCGGCATCTACAACCGGCTGGTCCGACTGCGCGCGCTGGTCAAGGAAGGCTTCAGCGGGATCACCGTCCAGCTGCGCCGCCGCGCCGATCTCGATCCCGAACCTGGTCGAGACCGTGCAAGGGCTATGCAACCCACGAGCGCGAAGTGCTTCGAGGAGGTCACCGCAGGCCGCGCTGCGACGACCAAGGCCGGAAGCGTCGAAGCCACCGCTCAGGCCGACGCGCAGATGACCGGCCTGCTCGGCCGGCTGTTCGCGGTCGCCGAGGCCTATCCGGAGCTGAAGGCCAACACGAACTTCCTCCAGCTGCAGGACCAGCTGGCGAGCATCGAGGGCGAGCTTCAGAGCGCGCGGCGCTATTACAACGCGACCGTTCGCGACCTCAACACCAGCGTCCAAAGCTTCCCGCCGGTCCTGATCGCGCGGCCGATGGGGTTCACTGAAGAGCCATTCTATCAGGACGACGATCCGGCGATCCAGAGCGCGCCGAAGGTCGATTTCAATCGCGCGAGCTAGCGGCGATGACCATTGGAGGTTGGGTCCGTGCGGCGCTCGCCGCGCTCTGTCTCCTGTCACGCCGGGACGGCATTCGCTGAAGAGCGGATCACGATCGTTCCGCAGCGATATCGCGGTCCAGAAGAACGGATCGCTCGACGTCACGGAGACGATCGAGGTCAAGGTCGAAAACATCCGCATCAATCACGGCATCTTCCGTGACTTCCCCCTCCGTTACCGCATCCCGCAAGGCAGCTATGTTCGCGTCGGCTTCGAGCTCGATCGACGCAACGCCTCGACGGACAGCCCGTCCGGCACAGCCGAGGAATCGATCAACGGCGGCGCGCGCATCAAGCTTGGCGACCCCGATAGCTACGTGTCGCCCGGCCCGCACGTCTACCAGATCCACTATCGCGCACGACGCGGAGTTGGGCCGCTTCGAGAAGTTCGACGAGCTATACTGGAACGTCACCGGCAACGGCTGGATCTTTCCGATCGACGCCGCCGAGGTCACCGTAAGACTGCCGCAGCCCGTGAAGTTCACGCAGCAGGCCTATTACACCGGACGCGAAGGCAGCCAGGGGCAGTCGGCGCGACTGCTTTCGGAGGAGCCCGGACAGGCCACCATCGTCACTACGGCGCCGCTTGGACCGGAAGAAGGCTTCACGGTCGCTCTTGCCTGGCCAAAGGGTGTCGTCGACGCTCCAAGTCAGGGCGAAAAATTCAGCGGCTGGTTCGCTCGCTACGGCGCGTCCCTGATTTCACTTCTCGGGCTATGGGCGATGGCCGCTTACTACTGGATCGCGTGGACCAGAGCTGGCCGAGATCCGGACGCCGGAACGATGGTTCCCCTGTTCGCGCCGCCCGATGACATGTCGCCTGCGGCGGTGCGCTACATGATGAAGCAGAAGACCGATCCGCGAACCATGTCGTCGACCTTGGTCAGCCTCGGCGTTCAGGGGGAGATCCGCATCGATAAGGACAAAGGCGGATTCTTCTCGTCATCGACAACGACAATCTCTCGAACACCCAATGCGTCGAAGGGCGCGGCCTCCTCCGAAGAAGAAAGCTTCCTTACCGCGCTAATTCCCTATCCGTCGGGCTCAATCGAAGCCGACAACAAGAACCATGAGGCTTTCAGCGCAGCCCAAAAGGCAATCGACAAGGCGCTGTCCGGCCGCTTCGACGGGAAACTCTTCTTCCGCAACTGGGCGTGGATCATCGGCGGGATCGGGCTGTTCCTGGCGGTGGTCATGGCCGCCGGCGCAGCTGCTAGCTGGGGAGCCGGAGGATCGGAGCGCATTGCTTTGCCCTTCGCAGTCTTCGCCGTCAGCCTGATCTTCAGGTTCGTGCCGGCACTCGGGAACATGAGGGGAAAATCGCTGATAGTCGGCGCCGTCGGGGTCGGCCTGATCGGGCTGATGGTCGTCAGCGGAGCGCCTCTGCTTGGACGAGCGCTTGAGGAAGGCAATTTCTGGCCATTCCTGCCCCTGGCAATTGGGCTTCCACTGGTGATTTCGTCATTATGGTGGATGCCATCACCCACGGTCGAGGGGCAAAAGCTGATCGACCGCATTCGGGCTTCAAGCAATATCTGTCCGTCACCGAGGCCAACGGCTCGACCGCATGCACCCCCCGACGGACACGCCCGAACTCTTCGAGAAGTATCTGCCCTATGCGGTCGCGCTCGACGTCGAAAACCGTTGGGCGGATCGCTTCACGTCCGTTCTCGCGGCGGCCGCAGTCGGCCAAGCCGGCGCGCAGGGCTTCGCCTGGTACAGCGGCTCTGGCTCGCCCTGGAACGATGCGACTGGCTTCACAAGCGCGATCGGCTCGTTCGCTCGCGAGCACATTGAGTTCGGCCTCGACGCGCTCCGGGCTCGTCGAGCGGGTCAGGCGGCGGCGGATTCTTCGGGGGGTGGCGGCGGCGGCGGTGGCGGCGGCGGCTGGTAGACTACCAGGCCGGCCGCTTGAGGACGACCGTTGGGTCGTTGTGATAAAGCGTCTCGCTGAACGCGCTCGAAGCCAAGCTTTTCTGCCAGTCTTCAGTGACGGCTCGTTCGCAGGAGCGATGATCGCCCAGATCGGCGTCGGTTCAAGGTTCGCCTCGGTCCAGTCGAGCACAGCGCGGCACGCCTCCGAGGCCATTCCCTTCCCATGTGTTTCGGCAGCGAAGATCCAGCCCATCTCGGGCTCCTCACCGAATTCCGGCTCCAGTCGCGCCAGGCCGGTGAAGATGCCCACACTCCCGACGAGCTTGCCGTCGTCCTTGCGCTCGGCGGCCCAGGTGCCGAAGCCGTTGAACTGCCAGCCGCCGACAGCCGCCAGCAAGCGGCGCCAGCATTCCTCCGCGCCCATGGGCTCGGGCCCGAAGTGCCGATGCACCTCGGGATGCTGCAGGAGCGCGTGGTAAGGGCGGAAGTCATCCTTCCGCCAAGGCCGCAAGCGCAGGCGCTCGGTCTCTAGTACCGGCGCCTGGGTCACCGCTTACTTCTTGCCGAGGCTGAGACCGCCAAAACGCTTGTTGAAGCGGGCAACCTGGCCGCCCGTGTCGAGCATCTGGCCACGTCCACCGGTCCAGGCCGGGTGCGACGTCGGGTCGATCTCGAGGTGCAGCGTGTCGCCTTCCTTGCCCCACGTGGAGCGGGTCTGGAAGGTCGTGCCGTCGGTCATCTGGACGGTAATGTTGTGATAGTCGGGGTGGGTACCGGATTTCATTGTCAGTTCCTTGAAATGGCGCTGGTTTCCGACCAGCTGCCGGGAATGTCGCGCGCACTTAAGCGACAGGCCCGCGATTGACAAGCCTGAGCGCCCGCCCCTAGTCCCGCCATCGGATCGAGGTCCGGCGGTTACGGCCGCCGGCCAAGAAGGAAGCCGGTGCAAAACCGGCGCTGTGCCCGCAACTGTATCCGCCCGCATCTGGGTGGGAGTCAGACACTTGCCTTGGTCCGTCGTCCGTTTCTCCAGCCGGGACCAGCTGAAGGGCGTGGATGCCGCGCATCCTCCGCGACGACTGTTCGTCAAAGGAGGATCAAGTGATCGACGCAGTCCCAAGCACAGAAATCGTTATCACCGCCGAGCGCGCGCCCGAAGAGGCCGGCCGACACCCCCGCCAGCGTGACCGTTATCGACGGCCGCAGCATCGAACGGCTGGGCGAGCCGCTCGTCCCTGCCCTGCTGCGCCTGACGCCGTCAGTGTCGGTCGCGACGTCCGGGCCGGCAGGATCGCTGACCGAGGTGCGGATCCGCGGCGCGGAGAACAATCACACTTTGCTCTTCATCGACGGCATTCGCGCCAACGATCCGGCCACGGGCAACCAGCCTCGGTTCGAGCTTCTGAACAGTGACGTCACATCCAGGATCGAAGTTGTCCGAGGTCCGCAGTCGGCCCTTTGGGGCTCGGAAGCCGTCGGGGGTGTCGTTGCCGTCGACGGGGTCGACCCCATCGCAGACGGCTATGCCGCTGCGGCGGAGGCGGGCTCTTTCGGCTTCCGGCGAGCATCGACGTCCGGGACGTTGAAAAGTGAGAATGCTGAGCCTCGCAGGAGGCATAGGATACCAACGTTCCAACGGCATCGATGCGTTCGACGGAGACGGTGATCGGGACGGCTACCGAAACCTGTCGGGCCGTGTCCGCGGAGTCTGGCAGGCCGCTCCTGCCCTTAAGCTCGGCGTCGCCGGGTTCGCTCTATCGGGGCGAAGCGAGTTCGATGGCTACGATCCGCTGACCTTTCTCCACGCCGACACGCTCGACAGCAGCCGTAACCGGCTGACGGCGGGTCGGATCTGGGGCGATTTCGGGGACGCCGCTTCGGCGTGGAGCGGGCGCATCGGCGCATCGATCCTGTCGTCCCGCAATCGAAATCTCCTGGACGACGCTGAAATCAATCGGACTTCTGGCCGCAGGTCGACCATCGACGCGCAGGCCCAGTACCGCTTCCAGACGTCAGCGATCGAGCATCGCCTGATCCTGGCCTTCGACGGCGCCAGCGAGGAATTCAAAGCCAGCGACGTGATTTATGGCGGCGCTTCCAACCAGGACCGCGACCGCAAGCATCAAGGTCTCACGGCGGAGTGGCGAGCAGACGCCGGTCCCATTGTGGCCGACGTCGCCGTCCGCCGCGACATGTTCAATCGGTTCGAGGACACGACGTCCCTGCGGGCATCCCTGCTTGCGGATGTCGGCTCGGGCGTGTCGCTCGCGGCATCCTATGGCGAAGGCATTGCCCAGCCGACCTTCTTCGATTTGTACGGCTTCTTCCCGGGTTCATTCGTTGGAAACGAGGCACTTAAGCCGGAACGTTCACGCGGATTCGAAGTGTCGCTCCGCTATCGGAAGGGTCCGCTTGGTGCATCGCTCACGGCCTATCGGCAGCGCCTTCGCGACGAGATCGTCGATGTTTTCGACCCCGACACTTTTCTTTCCAGTACCGCGAACCGGGAGGAGAAGAGCCGTCGATCAGGCCTCGAAGCGCAAGTCGATTGGTCGCTCGGGGAGCAACTCCGCCTCTCGGCCAACTATGCGTACCTCAAGGCCAGCGAACCGGGCGACGGCGGTCGCCTGCTGCGCGAAGCGCGGAGGCCAAAGCACAGCGGATCGATAGCAGCAGACGGTCGTGTCGGGCGGATCACCTACGGCGCTTCCCTGGCCTATACCGGCGACCGCATCGACACGGACTTCGAGAGCTTTCCTTTTCGGCGGGTGACGCTGGACTCCTACTGGCTCGCGGGAGCACGCGTCGCATTCGACGTCTCGAAAAGAGTTCAGGTCTTCGCCCGCGCAGCCAACGCGTTCGACGAACGCTACCAGGACGCGCTGGGCTATCGGACGGAAGGGAGGAGCGTCTATGCCGGTATCCGGCTTGCTGGCGGCAGCTAGCATCGCCTCCCTCAACCTCTGCACGGACGAGTATCTCCTGCTGCTGGCCAAGCCGCAGGAGATCGCGAGCGTCAGCTTCCTCTCGCAGGATCCGCAGGAATCGCCCTTGTGGAGGATTGCGAGGCGGCATCACTCGAACCGGGGTTCGCTGGAGCAGGTGATCGGCGGGAAACCGAAGGTCGTTCTCACCATGGGCGGCGGCGGTCGAGCGACGTCGTTGATCGCCCGAAGGCTCGGCATCCGCGCGGTCGACCTGCGGCCCGTGGGCGCAATCGACGATGTAGCCTTCAACTTCCGTGCGACCGCGGCTGCGCTGGGCGACCCTGCGCGGGCAAAACCTTGGCTCCGTCGCCTTCGGCAGTTGCAGTCCGACAAGCCGAATAGAGCCGCTGACGCAATCTGGATCGGGGGCGGCGGTCAAACGATCGGGTCTCCTTCGGTCGGCGCGGACTGGATGCGGCTGGCTGGGTTGCAGCAACGGCCGCTCAGCGGCGATCGGGTATCGCTCGAAACGCTGCTCGTTCGGCCGCCGGCAGTGCTTGTGCAAAGCCGCTATCGATCAGGGCAAATGTCGCGCGGCGTGGCATGGCTGAACCACCCGATCGTCCGCAATGCCAAGTCGAAGCGCGTCGAGGCGGACGGACGGGCGTGGACGTGCATGGGCCCCCTCGTCATTGCCGAAGTCGAGCGGCTCAGGGCGTTGCGATGAGGCTCGCGTGGCTCCTGCTGGTTTTGGGCCTCATCGCCGCGGCGGCGCTCAGCCTGATTACACCCCTCGGCAGCCTGATCGAGTTAAGGCAATCGGATCCGGCGCTGGCCTGGCTGGTGATTGAAGAGCTTCGCCTGCCACGGACCCTCTTGGCGCTCGGCTACGGGGCAGTTCTCGGAATGACCGGTGCGGCGCTGCAGGCGACGTTCGCCAATCCTCTCGCCTCGCCCGACATCACGGGAAGCAGCAGCGGAGCTGCGCTGGGCGCCGTGGCCGGATCCTATTGGCTGGGGATATCCGGTCCTCTCAGCCTTGCGGCTTGTGGCGCCATCGGCGCGGCCTTGGCTTTGATCGCGCTTTTCGCCGTCGCCGGACGGCGCAGTGAGACGGCGACCCTTCTGCTGGCGGGCATAGCGATCGCGCTGGCCGCAGGAGCCTGCACCAGCCTCCTCCTCGCCCTCGCGCCCTCGCCCTTCGCTTTCTACGACAGTTTCGAATGGCTGATGGGCAGCTTCGTCGACCGCAGCCTACCGCAAGCGGCTGCGGCGCTGGTGCCGGCGGGACTGGCCTGCGCCCTGCTCGCTCGCCGCAGCACCGCGCTCGACATGCTCGCTCTCGGCGACGACGTGGCGGCATCGGTAGGCTATCGGCCGCGTCGCTTGGGAGCCGAAGTCGTGGCGTTGACCGCGATCGCCGTTGGTGCCTGCGTTTCGGTATGCGGGGCGATCGCCTTCGTCGGCCTCATAGCGCCCTATGCGGCCAGGTCGCTGACGCGCGGGCATCCGGGCCGGGCGCTCCTGCCTGCCGCGGCGATTGGCGCGTTGCTTCTGGTTCTGCGCCGACCTACTGGTGCGCCTTGCCCCAGCGGGACGTGCCATTCCGGTGGGTGTGGTCACGACAGCAATCGGCACCCCGCTCTTCATCTGGATCGTCATTCGGATGCGCAGGACGGTGGCGTCATGACGTCTCTGCTCGATGCGCGCGGGTTGGCCCTTGCAGGAAGGCTGCAGCCGACGGACCTGCAATGCGGTCCGGCTGAGATGATCGCCGTGATCGGCCCGAATGGAGCCGGCAAGACGAGCCTCTTGCGGTCGATCGCCGGAATCGAAGCCGACGAGGGGAAAGTCCGACATCGACGGCGAGGACGTTTCTGCCGCCTCGCCGGCGCGGAGAATGCGGCTCTTGTCGTTCTTGCCCGCGACACGCAGCCTGATCTGGCCGATCGCCGCGCGTGATGTGATCGCGCTTGGATTGCCCTCCCCCGACCCCGGTCAGGGTCGAGGAACTGATCACCATTCTGGAGTTGGAGCCGATCGCGCGACCGACCGGTCAATCAGCTGTCGACCGGCGAGCGGTCGCGGGTACTTCTCGCCCGCGCGCTAGCCGCGAGGCCACGGCTGCTGTTGCTCGACGAGCCACTGTCGAACCTCGACCCCTACTGGGTCATACGGACGCTGGAGATTCTTCGAGACGAAACCGGCAGCAATGGCGAGTGCGGCGCTGGTTTCGGTTCACGATCTCAATCAGGTCGGGTCTTTCGACCGGGTTCTGCTGATGGATGGCGGCGCAATCGCCGCCGATGGCGGCCCAACGGAAATGCTCGGCTCGGCTGCCCTGGAGCAGGCCTTCCGCATCGCCAGAGCCGGTCCGGGCTGGAAAATAACGCGAGTCCGCTTAGGCGGGCGGCGGGTCGGCGATCATCGCCGTGAATTGCGCTTCGGCGGCGAGCTTGCCGTCGATCGTCGCGCGCCCGGCGAACTTGCAGACGCTCGCCCGCTTCTGGACGAATTCGACTTCGAGCTTGAGCAGCACGCCCGGCTCGACCGGCTGGCGGAACTTCGCGCCGTCGATCGCCATGAAATAGACGAGCTTGCCGCTGTTCGCGAGGCCGAGGGACTCGACCGCGAGGACGCCGGCAGCCTGCGCCAACGCCTCGACGATCAGGACGCCCGGCATGATCGGCCGCCCCGGGAAATGTCCCTGGAAGAAGCTTTCATTGATCGTCACCGCTTTGATGGCGACGATCTTGTGGTCCGGCTCGATGCTCTCGACCCGGTCCACCAGCAGCATTGGATAGCGATGTGGAAGCGCCGCCATCACCCGCTTCACATCGAGCGGACCGAGGGCGGCGCTTTCCGTCATTCTTAGCGGCCCTGCGGCTGCTGCTGTGCCTGCTGCGGCATCGGCGTGACGCTGACCGACGGCAGAGCGGCGTTCAGGCGGGCCAGAACGTCGGCCGTGACGTTCACCGTCGCCGCGTGCGCCAGAGTGGCATCGACTTCGCATCGCGATGTTGGCGCCGCGGCGCGGCATCGGACCTGGTTGATGATCGGGTTCAGGCGCGTCGTTGATCTGACTGCAGGACGTTCGCCTGCGTCGACTGGAGCGCTGCTGGCCCGTCTGGAGCTCCTGTTGCGCGCCGCGCTCCTTGTCTGGAACGCCTTGATGCGGGCCTGAAGTGCGGCGTCGGGCTGCTTGCCGTTCAGCGCGTCAACCGCAGTCTCGAGCTGCTGCCCTCGGTCGGAGCTGATCCGTCAGCGTCTTCTGCCGCGTCTGCAGCGCCGTTGCCTGGCTTTGCAGCTGCGTGCGAGCCGCGGCGCAGGCCGTGCAGTCGCTGTAGATCTTGCCGGTGTCGACGACGGCAACGACCGTCGCCGGGAGGCGCTGCGCCGAAACGGCTGTCGGGACGGCAATCATGCTCGCAGCAATCGCTGCCAATAGAATGTTCTTACGCATTAGAATTGTGTTCCTACGTTGAAGCTGAAGAGTTTGGTGTCGTCGCCTTCCTGCTTGAGGATCGCCTTCGCGAGGTCGATCCTGAGCGGCCCGAAAGGCGAAACCCAGTTGACGCCGATACCAATGGAGAGACGGGGTTTCGGCGAATTGCCGACAAAGCGCTCGCGGAACGCCGGGGACGGAATTGACATCGGAATATGCCGTTACACCACCGGTGTTGAACTGCGTGCAGCTCAGATTGGTGCTCCCGCCTGGGATCTGCTTGTTCTCCAGGCCGGTTGCCTGGCAGACCTTGGCCACGTCGACCAGCTCAGGGCTTTTCAGACCCCAAACGGACCCGACATCGACGAACGCCGAAGGCCGCAGGCCGAAGCTGCGCAGCGACGAGCTCGTCGGAAGCTCAAGCTCCAGGCGACCCATATAGTAGGCGCGGCCACCCAGGGCATCGCTGACGAGGTCGTCTTCGGAGATCGTGCCGTCGGCATTGTAATTCTCGCGCAGAATTCGCGGACCGATACCGCGGATATCGAAGCCGCGAAGCTGGGTGCCGAAGAATCGGTCCGTAATGCGGATCGCATCCTCGTAGGGACCAGGCGACTGCTCGAGCGCGTGGATGTAACCGCCCTCCGCTCGAGCCGAGAAGACGAAGCCGCCACCGAAGCCCCAATATTTGGTGCCCGTAAGACGGGAACGAATGTAGCGCACATCGCCGCCAAGACCCGCGAAATCCTGCGACAGGACGATCGCCTGGCCGCGCGTCGGCCGGATACCGTTCGTATTGTTGTAGACTACCGAATAGCCGATTGACGACGTCAGGCGCTTACCGAGTTCGTTGCAAAGGTACTGGCCGGCGAGGGCCGGATCGCACTGGAGCGGCTCCGGGCCGTTACTGCCGGTCAGCGGGCCGTTGCCATCCGGATCCGCGATCAAGTCCGGATCCCTGAAGAAGATATCCTCGTCGAGCGTGATATTGTCCATGATGAGCGAGTAGCGCGTGCCGAAGCGTCATGTACTCGGTGATCGGGAAACCGAGGCGAAGCGCCGTGCCCGTGCTGGTCTGCGAGTAGGTCGTGTTCCGCTCGCCACCGACATAGTTGAAGCTGTTGTAATCGCGGCGGAAGATGTCGCCGCCGAGCAGGATCTGCTTGTCGAACAGATAAGGCTCGACGAAGCCCAGCTGGACCGAGCTGAGAGTAACGCGACCAGTTCAAGCCCGCGCTGAGCTCCTGGCCCTTGCCCATGAAGTTCCGCTGGGCGATCGAGAAAGCGAGAATGAACTTCTCGAGGCTCGAATAGCCTGCCGACAGCTGGAGCTCGCCGGTCGACTTCTCTTCGACGTTGATGCCGAGGACGACCTTGTCCGGCGTCGAGCCTTCGGTCTGCTTGATCTCCAGATTTTCCTGGAAGAAGCCCAGCGACTGCAGGCGATCCTGCGAGCGCTTGACCCGCAGGGAGTTGAAGGCGTCGCCTTCGTTGACGCGGAACTCGCGGCGGATGACCTTGTCGCGCGTCGAGGTATTCCCCGCGATGTCGATGCGCTCGACATAGTTGCGCGGCGTCTCGCCGACGCGGAAGCTGATGCCCATCTCCCGCTTCTCGGCATTGCGTTCGTAGGATGGGTTGATGTCGGCGAACGCGTAGCCAAGGACGCCGGCTACCTCGTTGAGGCGAGTGACGGCGTCTTCGACTTGCTTCGCGTCGAACCATTCGCCCGTCCGCAAGTCCGACAGTGCGCTTGATGATGTCCGGCGGAAGGTCGCGAAGGGCGCTTTCCGCCTCGATCGCGCCGAACTTGTAGCGCGGGCCTTCCTCGACGACGTAGGTGATGACGAAGTCACGCCGGTCGGGCGTCAACTCCGCAAGCGCGGAGACGACGCGGAAGTCGGCATAGCCCTCGGTCAGATAGAAGGCGCGCAGCTTCTGCTGGTCGGCCGCAAGCCGGTCCGGATCGTAGCTGTCGTTCGACTTGAGGAAGCCGAGAACGCCGCCCGCCTGCCGCGTGAACATCTCCTTGCGCAGGCGCTCATCCTTGAACGCCTCGTTGCCGATGATGTTGATGCTGCGGACCTTGGACTTGTCGCCCTCGTAGACCTCGAAAACGAGATCGACGCGGTTCTGCTCGAGGTTGACGACCTTGGGTTCGACCCGCGCAGCGAAACGGCCCTGGCGCTTGTACAGCTCGATGATCCGTTCGACGTCCGCGCGGACCTTCGAGCGGGTAAAGATTTCGCGAGGCTTCAGCTTGATTTCAGGGACGATCTTGTCGTCCTTGATGCGCTTGTTGCCCTCCAGGATGATCCGGTTGATGACCGGGTTCTCGGTCACGGTGATGACGATATTGCCCGTCTCGGCACCGGTGATGACGACGTCGGAGAAAAGCTCCGTCGCGTAGAGCTCCTTCAGCGCTGCATCGAGGGTCTCGGCGGAATAACTCTGGCCCGGAGCGAGATTTGCGTAGGCACGGATCGTGTCCGGCTCGAGACGCTGGTTGCCGCGCACCGCGATCGAACGGATGGTGCCCGGTGGCTTGCGGAGCAGGCAACGCGAGTTGCCGGTGGCGGGTGCAGGTGCAGTCGTCGTGGCCGGTGCCGGAGTTGCCGGCGGCGTTTGCGGCGTTGCGGGTGGCGGAGTCGTGGGCTGCGCCGCGAGCGGGTCGGACGGCTGGGTCTGCGCCGTCGCGGGGACCGACCATCCGGCCAGAGCGGTTCCGACCAGGAAGACGGCGCCTGCGCGCTTGCCAACAATATTACGCTTTGAAATCACGCGCTCCCCGCCTCTTTATGCAAGAATCAGCGGCCGCTCCCGGCGGTCCGCTCGAATGGTGTGCAGCCCTGCCCTAACCGTCCTAGCCAATCAAGCGCCCAAGCCGTTCCCACACGCCGAACGACCCCAAATCGTTGACGGTTGTGAAAACAAGCAGGGCCAGGATGAACGCGAGGCCGCCGCGAAACGCCCAGTCCTGAGCCTGCGGGCTGACTGGCCGACGCCGCGCCGCCTCAATTCCGTAGAAGAGGAGATGTCCACCATCCAGCATGGGGACTGGCAAGAGGTTGATGAATCCGAGATTAATTGAAAGCAGAGCGACAAGGCTGACGAAGGATACGCAGGCCAAGCGTAGCCTGCTGCCCGGCCACCTGGGCGATCTTCAACGGCCCGCCCAATTCCTTGATCGAGCGCCGTCCCGGTGATGATTTGCCAGAGTGCGTCCAGCATCGTTCGGGTCAGCTTGACGACATAGGCCGTCGCGCTCGGGATGAGCTGAAGCGGCGGAACAGGCTCGAACACCGCACCGACCGGCGAAACGCCCAGAAGCCCTCTCTTGTAGGTCTGGCCGAAGCGGTCCTTCTCGATCTCCGTGCCGAGGGTGGCACGGACTTCATGGATCCGCCGTTCCCGCTCGAAGCGAACGGTGACCACCTCCCCTGGCCGCAGGACGGCATAGTTGCGGAGTTCTTCGAAGGTCGGCGTTTCGCGCCCGCCGATCGACAGGATGCGGTCGCCCGGCTGGATCCGGACCGCCTCAGCCGCGCTGCCTGCCTGGATGGCGCCCGCAACTGGAGGCGTTCGCGGCGCCCCAAAGACAGCAAAGAAGACGGCGAAAATCGCGATGGCGAGCAGGAAGTTCGAAACCGGACCCGCAAGAACGATCAGGAATCGCTGCCACACCGGCTTGAGATGAAAGCTCCTGGCGCGGTCCTCCGGTGAAAGCTGTGACAGATCGCCTGACGTGCTCGCCTCGTTCTCGTCGCCGATGAACTTCACGTAGCCGCCGAGCGGAAGCCAGCCGACCTTCCAGCGCGTGCCGCGCTTGTCGGTCCAGCCCGTGATCTCGCGCCCGAATCCGATCGAGAATGTCTCGGCGCCGACCCCGAACCAGCGCGCGACGAGATAATGGCCCATCTCGTGAATGAACACGAGCGGGCCGAGCGCGCAGACGAAAGCGATCAGGATCAGCCAGATGGGCGGTTGCGAAAGCATCAGGCGCAGAGTTCCTCGATGAGCATGGTTACGTCCCTGCGCACTTCGCGGTCGATTTCAAATACATCTTCGATGGACTGCGGTCCCGGTCTTTCGTTTCGCTCGAAGCGCGGACTCCACCAGACGGCTGATGTCCGGGAACTGAATGCGGCCGTCGAGGAAGGTCGCGACCGCCACTTCATTGGCGGCGTTGAGCACGGCAGGTGCCGATCCGCCGGCCTCAAGCGCCTCGCGAGCAAGGCGCAATGCCGGGAAGCGCTCGAGATCGGGCTCTCCAAAGTCGAGACGCGCGATGTCCACGAGGTTCAGCCGCTGGGCCGGCGTCGGCATCCGGTCCGGCCACGCGAGGGCATAAGCGATCGGGATTCGCATGTCCGGCGAACCGAGCTGAGCAAGGACCGAACCGTCCACATATTCGACCAGCGAATGGATGACCGATTGGGGATGGACGAGGATATCGATCCGCTCGGAGGGCAATCCGAACAGATAATGGGCTTCGATCAATTCGAGCCCCTTGTTCATCAAAGTCGCGGAATCGACCGAGATCTTCGCGCCCATGCTCCAATTCGGGTGGGCCACGGCCTGCGCGGGAGTCGCCACGCGCATATCTTCGGTCGACGTCGTCCGGAACGGACCGCCGCTCGCTGTAAGAATGATCCTTGAGACCTGTTCGATGCGGCTGCCCGCAAGCGACTGAAAGATGGCGTTATGTTCGCTGTCGACCGGCAAGAGGCGCGCTCCGCTCTTCGCGGCTGCGTCGGTCATCAGGTCGCCGGCGGTCACCAGCGCCTCCTTGTTGGCGAGAGCGACCGTTTTGCCGGCCTCTACGGCCGCCATGGTCGGAGCGAGGCCCGCGCAGCCTACGATTGCCGCCATGACCAGGTCGGCGTCGCCCGTGCCGGCCTCGATCAAGGCATCCGCGCCGGTGGCCGCCCTGCAGTCAGTGCCGCGTAGGGCCGCTTCCAACTCGGGAAGCCGGCTTTCGTCCGCGATCACGGCCAGCTTTGCCCCGGTCCTGCGGGCGGCGTCCGCAAGCTTGGCCGCGTTGACCGAGGCAGTGAGCGCAACGACCTCGAATCGGTCGGGAGAGCGCTCGATCAGGTCGAGGGTCGATTGGCCGATCGAGCCCGTCGCTCCGAGGATGGAGACCTTCTTCATGCCAGGCCCGAGACCTGTGCGACAAACGTCAGGACTGCAACCGGAACCAGACCGTCGAGACGATCGAGGATGCCGCCATGCCCGGGCAGCCAGTCGCCGGAATCCTTGATCCCCGCCTGCCGCTTCATCTTGCTTTCGAAGAGGTCGCCGCCTTGGGCAGCTATTGCGAACAAGGGTGCAAGGAGGATGAGCGCACGGTTGAGGTCGGTCGCGACGACCCATGCCGCTCCGAACAAGGCCGCAGCGGCAACGCCACCCCATAGGCCTTCGACCGTTTTCCCGGGGCTGATCGATGGCGCGAGCTTGCGCTTTCCAAAGCGCCGACCGACGAAATAGCCGCCAATGTCCGTGGCCCAGGTCACCAGGAACACCCACAACAGCAGCGACAGGCCCTGATCCCCGCTTCGGTCGCGGATCCACAGCAGTGCGATCGCCGGCAGCAGGCAGTAGACGAAGCCGGCGACCTTCCAGCCCACTCCCCAGCCGCGGACGATCCGGAACCATTCGTAGAGCATCGCGGTCGCGGCCGCTGCGACCAGGACCGCGAAGTAGTAGCCGCCGACCACCGCCGCCATGAGCGCGACGACGATCAGGGCGGCGCCGGTCAGAATGCGGGTGACTAGCTCGCTCACCGGCCCCCGAACCGCCTGTCGCGCGCTGCGTACTGTTCGATCAGGTCCGCGAATTCCTCTTCGCCGAAATCGGGCCAGAGCGTCGGCGTGAAGATCATTTCCGCATAGGCCGCCTGCCAGAGCAGGAAGTTGGAAAGCCGGACCTCGCCCGATGTGCGGATCAGCAAGTCGAGCTCGGGCAGGCCGTGCGTGTCCAGCTCAGCGGCGATCGCCGCCTCGTCGATGGTCGCCGGATCGATCTCGCCCGCAACCGCCTTCTCGGCAAGCTTGCGGGCAGCGTCCGCCAGCTCGGCCCGCGATCCGTAATTCAAGGCGACCACGAGCGTCAGGCGCGCATTGGCCTCGAGCTGGGTCATGGCCTTCTCGAGGCGTGCAGAGAGATCGGGTCCGAACTTGCTGTAGTCGCCGATCAGGCGGAGCCGCACCCCTTCCTTCGCGAGCGAATCCAGTTCCCGCTCCAGATAAAAGCCGAGAAGGCCCTTGAGATCGGAAACCTCTTCCTCGGGGCGCCGCCAGTTCTCCGACGAAAAAGCATAAAGCGTAAGGACTTCGACGCCGTGCTTTACAGCCGCTCGCATGGTCTGGCGCACGGCTTCCGCGCCGGCGCGATGGCCGGCGACGCGCGGCAACCCCCGCTGCTTCGCCCAGCGGCCGTTGCCGTCCATGATGATTGCGACGTGACGAGGAACGGACCCGCCCTCGGCGGGCCGCTTTTCCTTAGTCGGCGCGGCGGCGGGGCTCACTTGCCAAGGATTTCCTGTTCCTTGGTTTCCGCGGCGATATCGATCTCCTTGATCGTCTCGTCCGTCAGCTTCTGCACCTCGGTCTCGAGGCGCTTGCGCTCGTCTTCGCTGATCTGGTGCTTCTTCTCGTCGGCCTTGAGGTGCTCCATCGCGTCACGGCGAACGTTGCGGACCGCGATCTTCGCCTTCTCCGCATATTGGCCGCACAGCTTGGCCAGTTCCTTGCGGCGCTCCTCGGTCAGTTCAGGGATCGGCAGACGGATCATCTGTCCGTCCGTGATCGGATTGAGACCCAAGACCTGCTGAACGGATCGCCTTCTCGACGGGCTGAACGTTCGAGCGGTCCCACACCTGCACCGACAGCATGCGCGGTTCGGGCACGGACACGGTCGCGACCTGGTTCAGCGGCATGTTCGCGCCGTATACCTCGACCTGGATCGGATCGAGCAAGGCAGTGGATGCGCGACCCGTGCGAAGGCCGGTAAGATCGTGCTTCAGGGCCTCGACGGCACCATGCATGCGGCGCTGGATGTCGGCTTTGTCGATGCTCGCAGTCATTATCACTCCCCTTGGACGATAGTGGCCGTCCCGCGGCCCTCGATCACCTCTGCGAGGTTACCGGGCTGGCGGATGTTGAAGACCACGATCGGAATATTGTTGTCGCGGCACAGGGCCACGGCGGATGCGTCCATCACCTTGAGGTCGTCGCTCAAGACCTTGTTGAAGCTGAGGCTGTCGTAGCGCGTCGCGTCGGCCTTCTTCTTCGGATCGGCGGTGTAGATGCCGTCGACGCTCGTGCCCTTGAACAGGGCGTCGCAACCCATTTCCGCCGCCCGAAGCGCGGCCGCCGTATCGGTCGTGAAATAGGGATTGCCGGTGCCCGCGGCGAAAATGACGATCCGGCCCTTCTCCAGGTGACGCAAAGCCCGGCGGCGGATGTAGGGTTCCGAGACGCTGGCCATCGGAATCGCCGACATGACGCGCGTGTCGACGCCCTGCGTCTCCAGCGCATTCTGCAGCGCCAGCGCGTTCATCACCGTCGCCAGCATGCCCATGTAATCGGCAGTCGCGCGGTCGAAACCCTTCGCGGCTGCCGCCATGCCGCGGAAGATGTTCCCGCCGCCGACGACCAGGCAGAGCTCATGGCCCTTGCTCTTCGCGTCCGAGATTTCGCTCGCGAGGCCGGCGGCCGCGACGGGATCGATGCCGAACTGGCCCTGCCCCATCAAGGCTTCGCCCGAAAGCTTCAGCAGGATCCGGTTGAAGCGCGGTCGGGTCATTCGGGCTGGGAATCCTTCGGATATGGAAAGGGCGGACACGCTTTAGCGCGCCCGCCCCATTTTCCAACAGCCAAGCGCAATTGGCTCAGGCGACCGGCTCGGCCTTCGAAGCGCCGGCAGCAGCGGCAACTTCCGCTGCGAAGTCTTCCTGCTTCTTCTCGATGCCTTCGCCGAGCTGGAAGCGCGTGAAGCTCTTGAGCACGATGCCGGTGCCGGCGTCCTTCGCCGCCTGGGCGATGACCTCGGCAACCGGCGTCTTGTTGTCCATCACGAACAGCTGCGACAGCAGAGCATTGTCCTTGCGGAACTTGGCCAGGCCGCCTTCGACCATCTTCTCGACGATGTTCTGCGGCTTGCCGCTTTCCTTCGCCTTTTCCATCGCAACGCCGCGCTCACGCTCGACCAGCGCCGGATCGAGCTCGTCGGCGTTGAGCGCCAGGGGGTTCGCAGCTGCGACGTGCATCGCGATCTGCTTGCCCAGCGCATTGAGCGTCTCAGCCGGAGCCGCGCTCTCGAGAGCCACGAGCACGCCGATCTTGCCGAGGCCCGGAGCGACCTGGTTGTGGACGTAAGGAACGACGACGCCCTCGGTCACTTCCGCAATCGCGGCCCGACGCAGCGACTGGTTCTCGCCGATCTTCGCGATATTGTTGGTCAGCGCTTCGGAAACCGTTCCGCCAGCCGGGTAATCAGCAGCCGCAATGGCGTCGATGTCCGTGCCCTTCTGAAGAGCGATCTGCGCTGCGTTGCGAACGAAGTCCTGGAACAGCTCGTTCTTGGCGACGAAGTCGGTCTCCGAGTTCACCTCGAGGAGCGCACCGCGCTTGCCTTCGACGGCGACGCCGACGAGGCCTTCGGCGGCCGTGCGGCCCGCCTTCTTGGCGGCGGCCGACAGGCCCTTGGCGCGCAGCCAATCGATGGCGGCTTCCATGTCGCCATTGGTTTCGGCGAGCGCCTTCTTGCAATCCATCATCCCGGCGCCGGTGCGCTCGCGGAGTTCCTTCACGGTGGCGGCCGTAATCTCAGCCATGTCTTCTTCCTTCCTTGTGCCCCTGCGGAGGCAGGGGCCCAGTCAGACTTCAATATAGGTACTGGGCTCCTGCCTGTGCAGGAGCGCGAGCTTACGCTTCCAGCGCGGCTTCGACCGGCGGTTCGGCCATCGATCCGATGTCCTCGCCACGAGCTGCGGCGCCACCGGCGCGGCCGTTGCCGACGGCCTGGGCGATCGCATCCGTGTAGAGGCGGATCGCGCGGCTGGCGTCGTCATTGCCCGGAACCGGGAAGGCGATGCCGCTCGGGTCGCTGTTCGAATCGAGGATCGCGACGACCGGAATGCCAAGGACGTTGGCTTCCTTGATCGCCAGCTCTTCCTTGTTGGTGTCGACGACGAACATGATGTCCGGCAGGCCGCCCATGTCGCGAATGCCGCCCAGCGACTTCTCGAGCTTGTCGCGCTCGCGCGTCAGCTGAAGGACTTCCTTCTTGGTCAGACCAGCGGTTTCGCCCGACAATTGCTCTTCGAGCGTCTTGAGACGCTTGATCGAGTTCGAGATCGTCTTCCAGTTGGTCAGCATGCCGCCGAGCCAGCGGTGGTTGACGAAATGCTGGCCGGACGTCTTGGCCGCTTCCGCAACCGCGTCCTGCGCCTGGCGCTTCGTGCCGACGAACAGAACCTTGCCGCCGCGCTGGACGGTCTGGGTTACGAAGTCGAGGGCACGCGCGAACAGCGGAACTGTCTGCGACAGGTCGATGATGTGGACGCCATTGCGGTCGCCGAAAAGGTACGGCTTCATCCGCGGGTTCCAGCGGTGGGTCTGGTGGCCGAAGTGCGCTCCGGCTTCGAGCAATTGCTGCATCGTGACGACATTGGTCGCCATAGTTAGTCTCCTTCCGGTTTTGCCTCAGCGGAGCCGTGTCACCACCCTTTCGGATGGCACCGGTATGTAAGCTCCGCCTGTGGGATGGCGCGCCAGTTAGCGGAAGACCGTCCCGGTATCAAGGGCACAGGAAGTTTGTGAGAAGCCTCTTGACTTAGAAGAACAAAAGAGGAACATTCGGTCGTCCCAGCAGCTTGGCAGACTACAAAACGGAACAAAACAGGTCCGTTGCGGTTCTGCCGCCAAACAAGGGACGAAGCTCATGCTTGCACCGTTCGCTACCCTGGCTTTCCTACTCGTCCTCTGGCTGGCGGCCGTCGTGGTTGCGCAGATCCTGAGCCATTCGAAGTCTCGCATTGCCATGGCGCTGCGCGGCGAAGAGCCGGCGAAGGTTGGAACGTCGTTGGTGATCCGCTCTCGGCCTAGCCGCGCTCGGGCATCGCTCCGCCAGCCGATGCGGGCACAGCCGCAGCTACGCGCCGCTGCTTGACCCTCGCATAGGAAGCGTAGGCGACGGGAAGCATCGCCAGATAAAGCAGCGCCACGATCAGCAAGGTGATCCAAGGCGCACGGATCAAAGCTGCGCCAACAAGCGCGATCCCGGCCAAAGCGAACAGGCGAAAGCTGCTGCGGATCCGGATCGAAGACCAGCTGAACGTCGGCAGGCTCGAAATCATCAGGGCCGCGATGAACAAGGTCCACGGCATGACCAGTTCCCATCGGCGGAACAGTTCATTGTCTGTGATCAGCCATAGGAAAATCGGGATGAAAGCGAGCCCCGCCCCCGCCGGCGCCGGCACGCCCGTATTGAAGCCTGCCGACTTGTGAGGCTGCTCGGCCACGTCGATCCTGGCGTTGAACCGCGCAAGACGAAGCGCGCAACAGACGGCGAGCGCCAATGCGGCAATCCAGCCGAACCGCGGCGCGGTCTGCAGCGACCAGAGGAAGAGGATCAGCGCCGGCGCCGTCCCGAAGGCGATATTGTCGCTCAGAGAATCCAGCTCTGCGCCGAACTTGCTCTGCGCCCTGCAGCAGCCGGGCGATCCGGCCATCGAACCCGTCCAGCACACCGGCGAAAACGATCGAACCGATCCCCTTCTCCCATTCGCCGCCGATGGCGAGGCTAACGCCCGTCAGGCCGAAACAAAGCGCGAGCAGCGTGATCGCGTTGGGAATCATCGCACGGAACGGAATTCCGTGCCGCTGCGGCTCCGCCGGTTCGTCCATTACTGGCTGACCCCGACCAGCTCTGTCTGGAACGCCCAGCTCCGCGATGACGGTTTCACCCGCGATCGCACGCTGCCCCAGTATGACGCGAGGACCGGTGCCTGCGGGCAGATAGACGTCCACGCGGCTTCCGAAGCGGATCAGCCCTACCCGCTCGCCCGCTTCGACCTGGTCGCCCTCGCGAACGAAGGTCAGGATTCGGCGTGCGACGAGCCCGGCGATCTGCGTGAAGCCGATCCGCGACCCCTGCCGCAGTTTCCACGACGATATGCTGCCGCTCATTGTCCTCGCTCGCCTTGTCGAGGTCGGCGTTGAGGAACTTGCCCGGGATGTAGGCGACCTTGCGCACGCGTCCGCTGACCGGGCGAGCGGTTAATGTGAACGTCGAACACGCTCATGAAGATCGACACGCGCGTATATTCTGCGTCCGCGAGCCCTTCCGCGCCTTCGAGCTCGCGTGGCGGCGGGACCTTCGAAATCATCGTGATCAGGCCATCGGCGGGCGCGACGATGAAATTGTCGCCGCGCGGCGTGACGCGAATGGGATCGCGGAAGAAGGCGAAGACCCATACGGTCAGGCCGACGAGCAGCCAGCCGATCCAGTCCCAGCCGATCAGGAAGGCAAAAAGCGTGAGCGCTGCCGAAGCCGGCTGCGAACTTGCGGCCTTCGGGATGGGTCGAGGGGAAGCGCCACTTAACGGTGGTCGTGAGTGGCGCCGCCGGGCTTGTCCAATGATGGCATGCGCACTCCCTTAGTTACGACGGTCCGGTCGCACAACGCTGCGGTTGCCTGATCGGAACCCGCGTCCTAATGCCGCGCCAAATCTGAAAAGCAGGAAGCGCATGACCAAGATCAAGGTGAAGAACCCGGTCGTCGAGCTCGACGGCGACGAGATGACCCGCATCATCTGGCAGTGGATTCGCGAACGACTGATCCTGCCCTATCTCGACGTCGACCTGCTCTATTACGACCTGGGCATCGAGAAGCGCGACGAGACCGACGACAAGATCACGGTCGATGCCGCCGAGGCGATCAAGAAGCATGGCGTCGGCGTGAAGTGCGCCACCATCACCCCGGACGAAGCCCGCGTCGAGGAATTCGGCCTCAAGAAGATGTGGAAGTCGCCCAACGGCACCATCCGCAACATCCTCGGCGGCGTCGTCTTTCGCGAGCCGATCGTCATCTCCAACGTCCCGAGGATCATTCCGGGCTGGACCGACCCGATCGTCATCGGCCGTCACGCCTTCGGCGACCAGTACAAGGCGACCGATTTCCAGGTGCCCGGCCCCGGCAAGCTGACCATCAAGTTCGTAGGCGAGGACGGCCAGGAAACTCGAGCATGAGGTGTTCGACTTCCCGAGCGCCGGCGTCGCCATGGGCATGTACAACCTGGACGAGTCCATCCGCGACTTCGCCCGCGCCTGCTTCAACTACGGCATCAACCGGAAGTGGCCGGTTTATCTGTCGACCAAGAACACGATCCTGAAGGCCTATGACGGCCGCTTCAAGGACATCTTCCAGGAGATTTTCGACAGCGAATTCAAGGCGCAGTTCGAAGAGATTGGGATCGAATATCAGCACCGCCTGATCGACGACATGGTCGCCTCCGCCCTCAAGTGGAGCGGCAAGTTCATCTGGGCCTGCAAGAATTACGACGGCGACGTCCAGTCGGACCAGGTCGCGCAGGGCTTCGGCTCGCTGGGCCTGATGACCTCGATCCTGATGACGCCGGACGGCAAGACGGTCGAAGCGGAAGCCGCTCACGGCACCGTCACCCGCCACTACCGCATGCACCAGCAGGGCAAGGCGACCTCGACCAACCCGATCGCGTCCATCTTCGCCTGGACCGGCGGCCTCAAGTTCCGCGGCAAGATGGACGAGACGCCCGACGTCGTCCGCTTCGCCGAGACGCTGGAGAAGGTCTGCATCGATACGGTCGAGGCCGGTCACATGACCAAGGATCTCGCGATCCTCGTCGGCCCGGATCAGCCGTGGATGACCACCGAGCAGTTCTTCGACAAGATCGTGAGCAATCTCGAGACGGTCATGGCGTCCGCACGCAGGCGCCAGCGGAGAGCGAACCCGCTCGCGCCTGACGCCGAGGCCGATGATCCGGCCCGGTATCCGCCGCAGGATCGGGATAGCGGTCGAACAGCCGAACGATGAGCGGCGCCTTGCGGATGGGCTCCGTGCCCTGAAGCAGGCGCCCAATGACGCGATCCTGCGCCGCTTTCTGCCCGGCCTGGATGACCCGGGTCGGAAATAGCCGGCGCTCCTGTACCTTGTGAAGCAGCGGGTCGACGTTCTCGCCCTGCGCTAGCGGTCCGGCCAGGATGTTCGCGGTCGGCCACCGCGTCCTGAACGGCCAGGTTGATGCCGATCCCGCCGATCGGGGACATGGCGTGAGCGGCATCGCCGATCGCGAGCAGTCCAGGCCGATGCCAGGTCGTCAGCCGGTCGAGCTTCACCGTCAGCAAGATGCAGGTCGCTGATCTCGTCCAGTTCGGCGACATTCGAGATCCGTCCGGCGCGGCCTTGGCGACCTCCTCGCGGATCGCGTCGATTCCCGCGCTTCTGGTAGGCCTCGGCCGCGCCCTTGGGGATCAGGAAGGCGCATTGCCAATAATCTCCGCGGTCGATCATCACGAGCAGCCGCCCGCGCTCCACATTGCCGCGAAGCGCGCCCTTCTCGCTCCTCGGCTTGGCAATTCGGAACCAGAAGACGTCCATCGGCGCGCCCAGATCCTCGAGCGGAAGAAGTGCACGGGCAATGGAAGCCCTGCCGTCCGCCGCGACCGTCAACGGCGCACGAAGCACTCGTCCCGTCCGTCAGCCGGACGCCGACGACCGAACCGTTCTCTTCGATGAAGCTCGCGACCGGCGCTTCCATGTCCAGTTGAAAGCCTGGAAATGCCCGCCCTTCCACGCGCAGGAAGTCGAGAAACTCCCACTGCGGCATCATGGCAATGAAGGGCGCGGCCGTGTCGAGGTGCGACAGGTCGCCGATGGTCCAACGCCGCCCCGCCATTTGAAGCTCGGCGCGGTCAACCTTGTTATGCGGCCGCTGCAGGAAGCGCTGGAGCATCCCCAACTGGTCGAGGATCTCCATCGTCGACGGATGCACCGTGTCTCCGCGGAAATCGCGGAAGAAGTCCTTGTGCTTCTCGAGGATGCGGACCCGGCAGCCTGCCCGTGCAAAGAGCAGTCCGGTCATCACGCCCGCGGGTCCCCCGCCGACGACGATCAGGTCCGCATCGCGATCCGACGTCATGCCGCCACGGCCTTACAGCCGTGACGGTCGAATGGGAACGCGGTCAGGCCTTGGTCAGCGCCTCGGCCTTGTGCGCCGCCTGCTTGCCTTCCTCGGTCTCGACCAGATATTCCGGATTTTCCTTCGACGCCGCGACCTTGTGGCCCTTGATCTGCGTCGAGGACGTCAGCTTTTTCACCACTTTTCCGTGCGCCGTCCCGCCGTGAGATTTCCAGCTCACGCGGTCTCCGGACTTCAGTTGCTTGGTCATCATTTCCTCCATCGACGGCGTGAACGTTTCAACGCCGAGTCAGGGTGACAGATTTCCGAAGCGCCTGCTCTAAAGCCCGTATGCAGGAAGGGTTCGGCACTTCGGGTTTCAGCGACGCTTTGGTCATCCTCGGTGCGGCGGGGATCGTCATCCCGGCGTTCGCACGGCTGAGGATTACGCCGGTCATCGGCTTCATCCTCGTCGGAATGATCGTCGGCCCGTCGGGTCTCGGCAGCCTGACCGGTCAGAACCCGTGGCTCAACTATTTCGCCATCTCCAACCCGCATGCCGTCGATCCCTTCGCGGAGCTGGGCATCATCCTGCTCCTGTTCGCGATCGGGCTGGAGCTGAGCTTCCGCCGCCTGGTGCAGATGCGGACGGCAGTGTTCGGAATCGGCGCGGCTGAGCTCTTCGCCGGCGCCGCTCTGATCGGCGGTGCCATCTTCGTCATGGGCCAGCCGCCGCAGAGCGCGATCGCTCTCGGATTCGCTCTGGCAATGTCTTCGACGGCACTCGTCCTACCCATCGCGGGAACGACCAGCCCGGTCGGCAAGGCAGCCCTCGCCATGCTCCTGTTCGAGGACTTGGCGCTCGTCCCCCTTCTCTTCCTGTTCGGCACGGCAGCGGTCGGCGCCGCAACCGGATTGTTCGACGTGGTTTGGAAAGGCGCGGCGGTGATTGCCGGGCTCCTTCTCATCGGACGGCTCGCCCTTCCGTCGCTTTTCGCCCAGGCGGCGAGAACGAAAAGCCCCGAACTCTTCCTCGCCGTCAGCCTGCTCGTCGTGATCCTCGCGAGCCTTGCGACCGGAGCCGTCGGCCTCTCGCCGATCCTCGGCGCGCTCATCGCCGGCGTGCTGATTGCCGAGACCGACTATCGCAGCGAAGTCGAAGTCGTGACCGCGCCGTTCCGCGGACTCGCCCTCGGCATCTTCCTGATCACGGTCGGCATGCGGATCGACTTCCGCCAGATCGCTGAAATCTGGCCTGAGCTGCTGGCGGCTCTGTTCGGCGTGCTTCTCGTCAAGACCCTGGTCACAGGTGCGCTATTGCGCGTGAGCGGCTCTCGGGTGGGCGTAGCCGCAGAGACTGGGTTGCTGATGGCATCGCCGTCGGAGACCACACTCATCCTGCTGGGCGCGGCCGCCACGACTGGCGTGATTACGCAGGACTCGGCGACCTTCTGGCAGGCGGCAACCGCCATCGGCCTTACGATCACCCCGCTCCTCGCGATGCTCGGCCGCGTGGCCGCTCGCCGCGTAGATCCGCAGACGATGGAAGTGCCCGACGACGAGGCCACGGGCCGCACGATCGTCTTCGGTTTCGGCCGTGTCGGGCGAATGGTCGCCGACATGCTCGGCGAGCATAAGAAGCCCTACCTCGCGGTCGACAGCGACATCGACAACGTCATCGCTGCACGTGAGGCGGGCTACTCCATCCTTTTCGGCGATGTGGCGCGGGGCGAACTGGTCGACAAGCTGAAGCTGGGAGACGCGGCAGCTCTGGTCCTGACGATGGACGATCCCGTCCTCGTGGCGCGCCTGGCCCGTCGCATTCGCACGACCTTTCCCGATCTCGCGATCATTGCCCGCGCCCGCGACACGGATCACGCCGCCAAGCTCTACGAGGCCGGGGTCACCGACGCCGTTCCGGAAACGCTGGAAGCGTCCCTACAGCTTTCGGAAGCCGTTCTGGTCGACATCGGCGTGGCGATGGGGCCGGTCATCGCCAGCATCCACGAGAAGCGGTCCGAACTGCGCGGCGAAATCATGGCGCAGGCGGAGATGGAGGCAGAGCCGCGGCTTGGCCGGCGGCGTTTGCGCGACGCCTGAGCCGCTCTTAGCGGCCGCGCGTCAGTTCGACCCGCAATCCCGCATCGCCCTCGGTCATGGTCGTCTGGCCGGGCTGGAGGACGATCGCCTGGCTGATCTGCACAGTCCGAGTGCCCGACTCTCCGCAATCGGCGCTCACAACCGGGCGCGCCCAGCTGGCGTCGAAGCGATAGCTCGGTGTCGCGTTGCCATAGTTCTGCACATAGAGGTTGAAGCTGATCGAGCTGCGTTCGGACCGGTCGTACGGCGATCCCGGCGGGCACTGATCTGGCGAGGCCTGCGACAGATTCTGCGAATAGCTGGCGCCCTGATTGGCCCCCACCCGAAGATTGCCCTGCCAAAGGACACCCTGCGGCGACGAGATGCGCACGGCGATGGTCTCGATCTGCGGCGATCGGCGTCGCTGGCCGGGCAATCCGGTCGGCGGTCGTGATGGTTACCGTTTCAGCCAGCAGAAGCAGTGTGAGTTCGGTCAGCATGGTTCCCTCTTTCGACCCGGCAACCTGTCACGCCCATGGTATCGAAACCGTTCACGAGCGCTAGGCGGCGACTTTCCCCAGGGCGTCCTTGACCGCGTCGAGCGCTGCCTGTGCCTTCGCGCCGTCCGGTCCTCCGCCTTGCGCCATGTCGGGCCGACCGCCGCCGCCCTGCCCGCCGAGCGCGGACACCGCCGCCTGAACCAGGTCGACCGCGCTGATCTCGCCGGCAAGGTCTTCGGTAACGCCAACCGCGACGCTCGCCCGGCCTTCGTTGACCGCGACCAGGGCCGCGATGCCGGAACCGACGCGTTGCTTCATCGTATCGACTGTCGAGCGTAAGTCCTTGGGATTTAACCCCTCGACGACTTGGCCCAGGAACTTGTGACCGTTGATCTCCTCCGGTCCGGCAGCCTCGGCCTTGGCGGAGCCGCCGCCCATCGCCAGCGCCTTCTTCGCATCGGCCAGTTCGCGTTCGAGCCTGCGCCGATCTTCGACCAGCGACGCTATGCGCGCCGGCACTTCGTCGGGCGAAGACTTGAGCGTGGCAGCCGCTTCCCGCAGCTTGGCGTCGCGATCCGTCAGCCATCGCCGGGCCGCCTCGCCGGTCAGCCCCTCGATGCGGCGAACGCCCGACGACACCGCGCTTTCGCCGATGATCTTCAGCAGCTGGATATCGCCCAGCGCCCGGACGTGCGTGCCGCCGCACAGCTCGACAGAATAGTCCGCCTCCGCACCCCGGCCCATGGACAGGACACGCACCTCGTCGCCATATTTCTCGCCGAACAGGGCCATGGCGCCCGCCGCAATGGCTTCGTCCGGGGTCATCAGCCGGGTCGTCACCGGCTCGTTCGAACGGATCTGCGCATTCACATCGGCCTCGACCTGCTCGATCTCGTCGCGGGTCAGAGCCTTGGGGTGTGAAAAGTCGAAGCGGAAATAATCGGACGCGACGAGGCTGCCCTTCTGCGTGACGTGCGTGCCGAGCCGGTGGCGCAGCGCGGCGTGCAGCAAGTGGGTCGCGCTATGATTGGCCCGGGTGCGGTCGCGGCGCTCCGCATCGACCGCCTGATGGATCGTCTCGCCGACCGAAATCTCGCCCGCCTTGACGGCGGTTCGGAGGACATGAAGCCGGCCAAGCGGCTTCGACGTATCCTCGACTTCTCCGACGAAGCCCTTGAGCGACGTCAGTTTTCCGGCGTCGCCAACCTGCCCGCCGCTCTCGCCGTAGAATGGCGTCTGGTTCGGGACGATCTCGACCGTTTCGCCGACCTTGGCGCTTTCGACCCGCTTGCCGTCCTTGACGATGGCCAGGACGACGCCCTCGCCCTGGTCGCCCGAATAGCCGGTGAATTCGGTGCTTCCGAACTCTTCGGCGAGGTCGAACCAGAGTTCGTCCGAGGCGCGCTCGCCGGACCCCTTCCATGCCGCGCGCGCGGCCGCCTTCTGCCGGGCCATCGCGGCATCGAAGCCCTCCCGGTCGACGCTGAGCCCCCGAGCCCGAAGAGCGTCCTCGGTCAGGTCGTACGGGAAGCCGAAGGTGTCGTAGAGCTTGAAGGCCGTCTCGCCAGGCAGGCTGCCGCCCTCAGTCATGTCCGCAGTCGCTTCGTCCAGAAGCCGCAGACCGTTCGCCAGCGTCTGGCGGAAACGAGTCTCCTCCTGCGCGAGCGTTGCTTCGATCAGCGGCTGCGCCCGGAACAGCTCCGGGATAGGCCGCGCCCATCTCCGTCACCAGCGCCGGCACCAGCCGGTGCATCAAGGGCTGGCTCGCGCCCAGCAGGTGAGCGTGGCGCATGGCGCGGCGCATGATCCGGCGCAGGACGTAGCCCCTGCCCTCATTCGCCGGCAGAACGCCGTCCGCCACCAGGAAGCCGGACGTGCGCAGATGGTCGGCGATGATGCGATGGCTTGCTGCCATGTCGGGCGAGTTGTTGCCCGTCAGCTCGATCGAGGCTTCGATCAGCGCCTTGAACGTGTCCGTTTCGTAATTGTCGTGGACGCCCTGAAGCACCGCCGCGACGCGCTCGAGGCCCATGCCGGTGTCGATGCTCTTCTTCGGCAGCTCGGAGACGATCTCGCCCGCCGCCTGCTCATATTGCATGAAGACGAGGTTCCAGATCTCGACGAAGCGATCGCCGTCCTCATCCGGGCGTGCCTGGAGGTCCGCCGGGGATATGATCGCCATGATCGTAGAAGATCTCGGAGCATGGACCGCACGGGACCGTCGTCGCCCATCGCCCAGAAATTGTCCTTGGTCGGGATCCGGATGATCCGGCTTTCCGGCAGGCCGGCGATCTTCTTCCACAGGTCGAAGGCCTCGTCGTCCGTGTGATAGACGGTTGCCGTCAGCCGGTCCGGGCTCAGCCCCCACTCCTTCGTGAGCAGGTTCCACGCCAGCTCGATCGCGCGATCCTTGAAATAATCGCCGAACGAGAAATTCCCGAGCATTTCGAAGAAGGTATGGTGGCGGGCGGTGTAGCCGACATTGTCGAGGTCGTTGTGCTTGCCACCGGCGCGAACGGCCTTCTGCGAGCTGGTCGCCGTCGAATAGGGACGCGTCTCGAGGCCGGTGAAGACGTTCTTGAACGGCACCATGCCCGCGTTCACGAACATCAAGGTCGGGTCGTTATGCGGCACCAGCGGCGCGGACGGCACGCGCGCGTGGCCGTTCTTCTCGAAAAACTCGAGGAAGGAGCGGCGGATATCGTTCGTCGAAGTCATCGTAACGGCATGTAAATGCCCTGCTGCACTGCGGCAAGGAGAGGACTTGGCATTGCGCGCGGCCCGCGGCTAGGCAGGCGCGATGGCCAGAAGACCGAAGAGCAGCATTCCACGCTACAAGCGCAGGCGACCGCGTTCAGGCTCGTTGTTCGGCCGGATCATCCGCTTCCTGGTCAAGCTGGTCCTGGTCTTCCTGATCGGATCGGTCCTGTGGGTGCTGGCCTATCGGTTCGTGAACCCGCCGATCACCGCAACGATGCTCGGCGACATCGTCGCCGGGCGCGGGGCGACGCGGGACTGGATGAGCATCAATCAGATCGATCGCGATATGGTGCGAGCAGCGATCGGCGCCGAGGACAGCAAGTTCTGCACTCATAACGGCTTCGACGTGGAAGCCATTGAAGATGCGATGAAAAGAAATGCATCGGGCGGTCGTATCCGCGGCGGCTCGACGATCAGCCAGCAGACCGCGAAGAACGCCTTCCTGTGGCAGGGCGGCGGCTATTTCCGCAAAGGCCTGGAGGCCTGGTTCACCTTCCTGATCGAGAATCTCTGGTCGAAGCGGCGGATCATGGAGGTCTATCTCAACCTCGCCGAGACCGGCATCGGCACCTACGGCGTCAACGCCGGGTCGCAGCGCTATTTCGACCATGACGCGAGCGCGATGAGCCGCACTCGAGGCCGCGCGGATCGCCGCCGTCCTTCCGCTGCCCAAGAAGCGCGGTGCCGTCACGCCGAAGGGCTTCACCCGCCGCTACGGCAATACGATCAGCGCGCGGATCGGCGTGGTCGGCCGCGATGGGCTGGACGCCTGCGTCTACGAGGACGTGGTTCCGCCGAAGGAAAAGGCTCCTCCGGCGACGAAGGCGCCGAGGCAGCTGCCGGGCGAGGAATATGAGAGCGCCAAGCCGCTGCCGCCGCTCAACGAGGCCGTGGAGGAACTGCCGATCATTGCGGTCGAGCCCGAAGCCCCGACGACACAGGCCGCGCCGGATCCGGACCCGTCGGTGCCCGATGCCAACGTCGGCCTCGCCTCCAGCCGACGACCGAAGAACCGCCGCCAGAGCCCGTCCAATAGGCTGTATTGCAGAGGTTTTTGCGCCGGGCAGAGGAACGACCGACGCCCTCTCTCCGTTCTGACCGCAAACACAAACGGAGGACTTGTAATGGCTACACGTACGCAAAGCCGCTCCTCGTCGAGCAATCGTTCCGGCGAGCCGCAGCTCGTCGCAACAGCGACGCGCAGCCGCAGAGCGAGCGCAGCGCCTTTTCGTGGGGCGACAATGCCGGACCGGTCGTCGGTGCGGCGATCGCGGGCATGGCGATCGGGCTTGCCGCCAATTACGGCCGCAAGTTCCTGATGCAGGGCATGGAAGCCGCTGCGGGCGACTGGGACGACATTCTCGCCGCCGAGCATGAAATGGCGCTCGGCATCTTCGACAAGATGCTGGCGACCGACGAGACCCAGACCTGGAAGCGCAGCATGCTGCTGATGAAGCTGACCCATGCGCTCGACAAGCATGCGCACCAGGAAGAAATGGTCGTCTATCCGGCGCTGCGCGAGGCCAACCTCGCCGTCGATGCCGACCATCTCGAAGGCGAGCACGGCTACATCAAGACCTACATCTACGAGCTCAAGAACATGGGCCCGAGCGCTCCGAACTGGCTCGAAAAGGTCCGCGAGTTCCGCGCGCTCGTCTCGAAGCACGCGCACATGGAGGAGGAAGAGGTCTTCCCGTCCTTCAAGCAGAACCTGACGGACGCGCAGAACAAGAAGATCACCGGCCTCGTAAACGCCGACGGCTTCTGGATGGCCTGAGCCTCAGCCGACGAGGGCGAGCTTCGGCGGCTCCTGCACGGAGAGGTCGACGCTCCCCTCGCCTGTGATGCGCTCGATGCGGGCCTCGAGCTCCGCGTCGAGCGTGAAGTCGCGGCCCGCCGATGACGACCGCTTCGCCGCCCGTCGATAGCGGGAGGACGAGGCGAACGATCCCGCCGCCTCCGCGTGCATTCGACAGCTCGCGAGCGATCGCCGGCACAAGCGACGGCGTCGAAACGCGTATCTCCATCTGGAGCCGAGTCCGCTTCGCCAAAGTCTCCAGCGGCTGGAAGCGCTTGATCGCGACGCGCGGCAGTTCGTCGCCCGGACGCTTGTCGAGCTCCACCGTCAGCAGGCCGCAGGTCTGCGCCTTGGCTGCCGCCTCGACGGCCGCGCTCGCCTCGTCGTCGAAGATGCTGGCCTGGAACTGGCCCGAGGAATCGCTGAGCGTCGCCATCAGGTAGCGCCGGCCCTTGGCCGACGTCCGCCAGCGCGCTTCCTCGACCAGTCCGGCCATGGTCGCCGCCTGCCCGGCCCTCCGCCGGCATCGGCAACGTCGGCGAGCTGGGCGAACGTCTTGGCCCTGTTGCGCCTCCAGCAAATGCCGGTGCGAAGTCGACCGGATGCGCCGAGAAATAGAAGCCGAACGAATCGCGCTCGGCGGCCATGCGCTGGGCCAGCGACCATTGCTCCGTCTTGCGTCAGGCGGATCGGCGCGACGCGACGCCGCGCTGCCGCCGAACAGGCCGTGCTGACCGCTCGTCCGCTGCTCGGCCGCGCTGCGATGCGTGCGCCAGGATGGTCTCGGCCGAGGCATAGACGGCCGCGCGGTCGGGGGCGATCGCATCGAATGCGCCTGCCGCGGCGAGGCTTTCGATCTGGCGCCGGTTGAGCAGACGCGGGATCGATGCGCTCGGCGAAATCGTCCAGCGACTTGAACGGGCCCCTCGCCTCGCGCTCCGCGACCAGCGCTTCCATCGCCTTCTCGCCGACGCCCTTGAGCGCTCCCAAGGCGTAGCGAACCTTGCCGTCCTCGACCGAGAATGCCGCCTGGCTGGCGTTGATGCACGGGCGGCAGGCACTCGATCTCGCCCCGGCGCATGTCTTCGACGAACAAGGACAGCTTGTCCGTCTGCGTCATGTCGAAGCTCATCGACGCGGCGTAGAATTCGGGCCGGTGGTGCGCCTTCAGCCAGCCCGTGTGATAGGCGACGAGCGCATAAGCGGCGGCGTGCGACTTGTTGAAGCCGTAGCCGGCGAACTTGTCGATCAAGTCGAACAGCTCGGACGCCTTGGCCGGCGCTGATGTCGTTGCGCGGCGCAGCCCTCGACGAAGCGGGCGCGCTGCGCATCCATCTCCGACTGGATCTTCTTGCCCATGGCGCGGCGCAGAAGGTCGGCTTCGCCGAGCGAGTAGCCGGCGAGCACCTGCGCCGCCTGCATCACCTGCTCCTGGTAGACGAAGATGCCGTAGGTCTCCTTGAGCACCTCCTCGAGCATCGGATGCGGATAGGCGAGCTCGGCGCGGCCGTTCTTGCGGTCGCCGAACATCGGGATGTTGTCCATCGGGCCCGGCCGATAGAGCGACACGAGCGCGATGATGTCGCCGAAGCCGGTCGGGCGGACGGCGGCCAGCGTTCGGCGCATGCCCTCCGATTCCAGCTGGAACACGCCGACCGTGTCGCCGCGCTGGAGCAGCTCGTAGACCTCCGGATCGTCCCAGGTCAGCTTGGTGAAATCGACCTCGACGCCCTGCTCCGCGAGCAGCCGCTCGGCTTCCTTGAGCACCGACAGGGTCTTGAGGCCGAGGAAGTCGAACTTCACCAGGCCCGCCGCCTCGACATATTTCATGTCGAACTGCGTGACCGGCATGTCCGACCGCGGGTCGCGGTACATCGGGACGAGATCGTCGAGCCGCCGGTCGCCGATCACCACGCCCGCCGCGTGGGTCGAGGCGTGGCGCGGCAGGCCCTCGAGCTTCATCGCCAGGTCGAACAGCCGCCGCACGTCCGGCTCCGCCTTATACTCGGCCGCCAGCTCCGAAACGCCGTTCAGCGACCGCTCGAGCGTCCACGGGTCGGTCGGATGATTGGGGATCAGCTTCGCGAGCCGGTCGACATGGCCGTAGCTCATCTGCAGCACGCGGCCCGTGTCCTTGAGCACGGCGCGCGCCTTCAGGCGCCCGAAGGTGATGATCTGCGCGACCCGGTCGCGGCCGTACTTCTGCTGGACGTAGGAGATGACCTCGTCGCGCCGCGTTTCGCAGAAGTCGATGTCGAAGTCGGGCATCGACACGCGTTCCGGGTTGAGGAAGCGCTCGAACAGCAGGTTGAGCGCCAGCGGATCGAGGTCGGTGATGGTCAGCGCCCAGGCGACGACCGAGCCCGCGCCCGAACCACGGCCCGGCCCGACCGGAATGTCGTGCGCCTTCGCCCATTTGATGAAGTCGGCAACGATCAGGAAGTAGCCCGCAAAGCCCATGCGGGTGATGACGTCGATCTCGAAGTCGAGCCGCTCGCGGTAGCGCGCCTTGTCCTCCTCGCTGCGGCCGGCGAGCGCGCAGGTCGAGGCCGGCATGGGCATCGGCGCGAAGCTGCTCATCCTCCTGATCCGACAGGCGCGGAAGGATCGGCCTGCGCTTCGGTGCGCCCACCGCGCAGCGCTGGGCGATGACGGCGGTGTTGGCGAGCGCTTCGGGCAAGTCGACGAACAGCTCGGCCATCGCCGCCGAGTCCTTCAGCCACGCCTCCGGCGAGGAGGTCTGCCGATCGTTGCTCTCGATGTAGGCGGATTGCGCGATGCACAGCATGGCGTCGTGCGCGGCGTGGAAGCTCGGATCCGAATAAGCCGCCGGATTGGTCGCGACGAGCGGCAGATTGCGCTCGAAGGCCAGCTCGATCGAGCGCATCTTCCGAAGCCTCTTCGACCGGGTCGTTCCGGCGAATGATCTCGATGTACAGCCGGTCGGGGAACAGGGCCTGCAGACGGTCGAGGTAGATCTCGGCCTTGATCCTTCTGGCCATCGGACAAGCAGCCGCGCCAAGCGCGCCTTCCGAGCCCGCCGTCAGCGCGATCAGGCCCTCGTTCGCCTTCTCCAGCGCAGCGAAAGGAACATGCGGGTCGAGCTCGACCGGGCGATCGAGGTGCGCCGAGGAAACCAGGTGGCAGAGGTTGCCGTAGCCCTGTCTCATCCTTCGCCAGCAGCACCAGCCAGTCGACGCCATCGCTGCCCGTTTCCGGCGGCCGCGCGACGGCCAGCATGGCGCCGACGATCGGCTGCACGCCCTTGGCGATGCAGGCCTCGGTGAAGGCCATCGCCGCGTAGAGCCCGTTGCGATCGGTAAGGGCGACCGCGGGAAAGCCGAGCTTCGCGGCGCGCTCCGCGATCACCTTCGGCTCCATCGCCCCTTCGAGCATCGTGAAAGACGAGAAAACGCGAAGCGGAACGTAGGGCTGAGTCACGGGAAAACTATGGGCGTTCCCGCGCGTATTGGAAGGCTTGCGACGGCCCCTTTTCCACAGATTATTTGGGCAGCGGGACAGGCCGGTAGGTGAAGTCGAAGAAGGGCTTCCAGGTCGCGCCCTTGTCGGTCGAAATCTGCCCGAACTGGCGGACCGCTCCGCCCTCCAGCCTGCTGTAGGTCATCCGGACAAGGCCGTCCTTCCCCGGTCCTTGCGCACCGCGCCAGTCGCCGGTCAGGACCATGTTGCCGTCGACCAATTCCCCATCGAACGAGACGCGCGCGTTGGAGGCGTCCATCCAGACCTGGTGCCAGCGCCCGTCGGCGGGATCGAAAGTGTTGAGGCTTCCGCCGGCAGTTCCGCTGACCGGCATCCAATTCTCGCGGATGACGCAGCCGCCGTACAGATTCTCGATCAGGCTGCGGGCGACGACCTTGTCCTGGCCCGTGGGCGAGACGTCCCAGGTGCCGACCCAGAAGTCGAACTGGCGATGTTGCGGAGTCTTGCAGCCTTGCGCGGGCTGCGCTGCCGCCGGGGCTTGAACGAGGGCTGCCGTCAGTCCGAGCAGCACCAGTCGATGAAAGCGCGTCATTGTGTCCTCCCGCCTGCAAGTCAGCGGGAATAGCGCTCCGTTGGCAAGCGCTGTTCGACGAAACGTCTAACGCGACGCTCGCCAGGTCCCGGTCATGATGTCGCGGATTTCGCGCATGCGGCCCTGATAGGTTTCAGCAACGCAGCCATTGTCCGTGCATTGATCCCGGTAGCGCAGGAACGTGTCGCGAGTGCGGGTCAGCAGGCTGCGCTGTTCTCGGCATCCGCATCGGACAAGGCGCTGCCGAACTGCGCTGCCATCCGGCGATCGAGCGCCGCGAGCCCGTCGTCGTTGCACACCGCGATCTCGCCGCGGGTGCGGGCGTTGGCGCAGTTGAAGCTCGGCTGGGCCCGCGCGGCGGTCGCCGGTTCCTGCCCGATCGGCTCCGACGTCGATGGAGCCGGCTCGACCGTCGGCGCCAGCGGGTCGACCGGAGCAACTTCATTCGACCGCGTTCGCGAGCGGGTCGGCCTCGACCGGGGCCGTGCGCCCGAGCGTTGCAAGCGGCGTGACGATTTCCTCCGCATTGGAGAGGGTGAGGACATCTCCGCTGGAGTCCGCGGCCGGCTGGATGGTGTAGAGCACATCCGCGCTGAGTGTGCGGCGCCCGCCGACCACCGCCAGGCCGGGTGGGAGGTCGATTGATACGGTCGCGTTGCAGGTCACGCTGCCGATACCCGCATCCTCGTCCCGCAGCAGCGGGCGCTTCCACGCGGATGGACGACGATGCCGGCAACTGAGTCGAACGCGGCCTGCTCGCTTCCGCGAAGTGACGAGGCGCGCCGGAACAGGTCGCGCTTGATGAGGTCGTAGGTCGCCTGGCTGGCGCAGCGGGCTTCCGGGTCGTCGCGCGATGCGCGTCGCCTCATTGGTCAGGCGATCGTCCTCGCTCGACCGGTTGCCGATCACCATCATCCCGACGATCAGCAGGATCAGCGCGCCGAGCGCGATGGCGGCGAGGACGGTGGGATTGAGACGTTGCATCCGACCGCCAACGCGTTCGTCCCGATCCGGCTCCACTATTCGAGATGTCCTTCGTGGAGGCGAAGGACGCGGTCCATCTTCGCGGCCAGCCGCTCGTTGTGCGTCGCCACCAGCGCTGCGCTGCCTTCGCCCCGGACCAGCGAGAGGAATTCGCGCGAGGACGGTGTCGGCCGTCGTTCTCGTCCAGATTGCCGGTGGGCTCGTCGGCGAGGACCAGCGGCGGCTTGTTCGCCAGCGCCCGGGCGACGGCGACGCGCTGTTGCTCGCCGCCTGACAGCTTCGACGGGCGGTGATCCAGGCGCGCGCCGAGGCCGAGGGCGCCCAGCAATTGCTCCGCGCGGGCATTGCGCCGCTTCGGTGTCGGCGCCGTGGATCAGCTGCGGAAGGACGATGTTCTCCCGCGCGTTGAACTCCGGCAGCAGGTGGTGGAACTGGTAGACGAAGCCGAGCGCATCGCGGCGGAGCTCCGTGCGGCCGTCGTCGTCGAGATCGGCGGCCTCGCGTGCCGGCAATGCGGATCGATCCCTCGAAGCCGCCCTCCAGCAGACCGACCGCCTGCAGCAACGTCGATTTGCCGGACCCGGACGGGCCGACGAGCGCGACGATCTCGCCCGGCATGACGTCAAGATCGATGCCGCGAAGGACGTCGATGGTGACGTCACCCTGCGTGAAGCTTCGGCGCAGACCGCGCGTCGAAAGGACCGGCTCACTCATAGCGAAGCACCTGGACCGGATCGGTCGCCCGCCGCCTTCCACGCCGGATAGAGGGTCGCGAGGAAGGACAGGATGAGCGGCGATCAGGATGATCGCCGTCACTTCGAACGGATCGCTCTTCGACGGCAGCTCGGTCAGGAAGCGCACCGACGGATCCCAGATGTTCTGGCCGGTGATGAGCTGGATGAAGTTCACCACGCCCTGCCGGAAGAAAAGGAAGATCGATCCGAGGATGAGGCCGAGAACGATGCCGAGCGAGCCGATCGTCACGCCGACGGTCACGAACACCTTCATCATGCTCCGCCGGCTCGCGCCCATGGTCCGCAGGATGGCGATGTCGCGGGTCTTCGCGCGGACCAGCATGATCAGCGACGAGAGGATGTTGAACACCGCGACGAGGACGATCAGCGACAGGACGACGAACATGGCGATGCGCTCGATCTCCAGCGCCTCGAACAGAGCGGAGTTCATCTGCTGCCAGTCGACGATCATGCCCCTGCCCTGAACCAGCGGTCCCAACGGCGCGAGGATCTCGCGGGCCTTGTCGGGATCGGTCGTCTGGACTTCGATCATCCCGACCTCGTCGCCGAGCAGCAGGAGCGTCTGCGCGTCCTGCATCGGCATGACGACGAAGGCCTTGTCGTAATCGTAGACGCCGACTTCGAAGATGGCGCCGACCTGGTACGTCACGATGCGCGGCACGGTGCCGACGACGGTCGAGCGGCCGTCCGGGCTGATCAGCTGGATCTCGCTGCCGACGTAAGCGCCGAGAGTCTCGGCAAGCCTCGAGCCGATCGCGACGCGATTGCTGCCCGGCGTGATCGCCGCGATGTTGCCCGACTTCACGTTGGAATTGATGACGGAATTGCCGCGGATGTCCTCGAGCCGCATTCCGCGCACCAGCACGCCTTCGACGCGGCCGTTGGCGGAGGCCATCAGCGGCTGCTCGATCAGCGGCGTGGCGGACGTCACGCCCGGAAGCTTGCGCGCGCTGTCGGCGATCTGCTGCCAGTTCGTCAGCCGGCCCTCATATCCCTGCACGATGGCATGGCCGTTGAGGCCGACGATCTTGTCGAACAGCTCGGCGCGGAAGCCGTTCATCACGCTCATGACGATGATGAGGGCGGCGACGCCCAGCGCGACCGCGACCAGGCTGATCGAGGCGACGAGGAAGATGAACCCCTCGCCCTGGCCCGGCAGGAGATAGCGGCGAGCGACGGTGCGCTCGTACCGGTTCAGGATCATTCGGTCAGCCTCGCGAGTGCGGATTCCACGCTGAGCTCATGCTTCTCGCCAGATGAACGGCGCTTGAGTTCCACCGTGCCCGACGCAATTCCGCGCGGGCCGACGATCACCTGCCAAGGGCAGGCCGATCAGGTCCATCGTCGCGAGCTTCGCCCCTCCCCGCTCGTCGCGGTCGTCATAGGCCGTCTCGACGCCCGCTAGCTGGAGATTGCCGTAAAGCTCCTCCGCAGCGGCGACGCTCGGCTCATCGTCCTGCCGCATCGTCACGATGCCGACCTTCCAGGGCGCCACGGCTTCCGGCCAGACGATGCCCGCATCGTCGTGACTCGCCTCGATGATCGCGCCCACGAGACGGGAGACGCCAACGCCATAGCTGCCCATCATCGGGAACGACCGGCTTGCCGTCCGGGCCGGAGACCTTGAGCCCCATGGCCGCCGAATATTTGTCGCCGAAATAGAAGATGTGCCCGACTTCGATGCCGCGGCCGGTCCGCTTGCGGTCCTCGGCAATCTCGCCCCAACGCGCCTCGTCATGGGTCTCGTCGGTAGCCGAATAGGTCGAGCTGACGCGATCGAAGAGCGCCTTGCAGACCCTCCGCGTCGCCATACTGAAGACCGGACTGCTGCCAGTCGAACTCCTCGAACGCCGCATCGTAGAAGACTTCGCTCTCGCCCGTCGGCGCGAGAACGATGAATTCGTGGCTGAGATCGCCGCCGATCGGTCCCGACGCGGCCTTCATCGGCACCGCCTGGATGCCCATGCGCTGGAACGTGCGGAGATAGGCCAGAAGCTGCGTGTAATAGCTCTGCCGCGCGCCCTCCTCGTCGAGGTCGAAGCTGTACGCGTCCTTCATCAGGAACTCGCGGCCGCGCATCACTCCGAACCGCGGGCGAACCTCGTCGCGGAACTTCCACTGGATGTGGTAAAGCGTCCGCGGAAGCTCGCGATAGCTCTTCAGCTCGTCGCGGACGATCGCCGTCAGCATTTCCTCGTTGGTCGGACCGTAGAGCATCTCGCGGTCGTGCCGGTCGCGGATGCGCAGCATTTCCGGCCCATAGGCGTCGTAGCGCCCGCTCTCGCGCCACAGGTCGGCCGACTGGATCGTCGGCATGAGCATTTCGATCGCGCCGGCGCGATCCTGCTCCTCGCGCACGATCTGCTCGATCTTCTGGAGCACTCGGAAGCCGATCGGGAGCCAGGCGTAGATGCCGGCAGCCGTCTGGCGGACCAGACCGGCGCGCAGCATCAGCTTGTGGCTGACGATCTGCGCATCCGACGGACTTTCCTTGAGAACTGGCAGGAAATAGCGGGAAACGCGCAATTCAGGGCCTCTCGATACGCTGGAGCCGGTGCCCTAGGGCGCTCCGACGGTGAGCGCAATCCGGCGGCCTCGCCGGAGCCGATGTGGCTCGACGGTCACAGGCGGTACTCAAAAGCTGCCCTACTTTGCTTAAGCAGGTGACAAGGGTGCGTCCGGCGGCATAGCTTGCAGCTCTTCCGGCAGGCTGCCCCTTGGGGCCGATGTCGGGAGCTTGCAGCGACGCGCGAGAGCGGGACGCGGCAAGAATCCAAGGGGGCTGACGAGCAATCGTCACGCAGGACGCCCGGGTCGCCAAGCGGCCCGGGCGTTTGCTTTTTGGCGGAAATGCTAGCCTGTTGGAATGCAAGGCGCATACGGTGGTATTGCGCTTTGCGCGCATCATCAGCGCAAGACAGGAGGGCACCATGCGAACTCGGTGGATGCTCGGCATGCTCACTGCAGCGGCCTTGGCGGCCCCTGCTGCGCAGGCACAGGAAACCAACGAATCCGGAATCCGGACCGAAACGCAGGAACGCCTGCGCAGCGGCCCGCCCGATATTCCGTTGGTTCGATCTGCTTGGCGCCTTGGGCCTGCTGGGACTTCTCGGCCTCAAGAAAGAACATGGCGAAGACAGCTATCACCCGGCTTCGGTCGACTAGCTGCGATTGCGTGGGAGAGACAAACATGAGGAAAGTGACATGCTTTGTGCTGGCCGCCGCTTTGGCGGCGGCCCCTGCCCTGGCCCAGAATGAGGCCGCTCCGGAAAACGCCGTAGAGACGAATGAAGTTGTCGCAGTGCCGGCGGACAATGGCGCGATGGTCGCGAACGACCTCGCGGCAGTTCCTGCGCCCGTGACCACGGATGTTGCAGCCGTACCAGCGGCTGAACCGGCGCCGGCGCGCAGGTCCGGCGGATTTCCGTGGGGCGTGATCGGCCTTGTCGGCCTGATCGGACTCCTGGGACGCAAACGCCGCGACTGACCGGGATCGTTCCGACGGCAATTGGGGGCGCAGTCGCCCGCGCCCCCTTAGTTCTGCCTGACTGGCTTGGATTTAGTCGTGATCGCTTGGGTTGCAGCTTTCGCCCGGAAAGCCACCCATGGCGTCACGCCCGGAAGGATCGCTCGGGCTCGCCAGGAAGCCGTCGCTGAGAAACGAACCGTAGGACTGCGTCCTTCCGCCCGGATCGACCTGGACGAGCGCTCCGCCGGGTCCGATTGGCAGCCACAGGCCGTTCGGCGTGTCGTTATAACCGGAGAAGGCGCAAGCGGACTTCCCGTTGAGCGTCAGTTCCTTCCCATTGCCGGTAATCTCCCCGGCAAGTGCGGGCGTGGCGGCAAGCATGGCGGCAGTAAATGCGCCGAGAGCTAAACTCTTAGTCATCACTTCATCCTCTCGCCCGAAGTCGGAGCCGGTTAACTTGGCCGTACGAGCGGAGGCAGCCAGGCCCGGTCTTAAATAGACTCAAATGTGAGGACTTGGCGGTCGGCGGCGATTAGACCATGATGAGCAGCCGATGATTTGCCGATGAACCCGGAGGAACTGATGAACGCATCAGCAACATTTCCTCTTCGCGTAGCAGGGCTGACAATCGATCCCGTACTTCGTCGCATTTCGGGTCCGGACGGCGAGACACAAGTAGAACCGCTCGTCATGCAGCTGTTCCTGCATCTGATCGACCGCCAGGGAGAGGTGCTGCAAAGGCGCGAGCTGTTCCACCATTTGTGGGGCAACGCGCAGGTCGGTGATGACAGTCTCAACCGCCTCGTGGGAGGTCTCCGGAAAGCACTCGAACGCACCGGCGGCGGCGAGGTGCAGGTCGAAACCGTGCCCCGGCTCGGTTATAGATTGATCGTCGAACCGTCCGTCGCCAGCGTGCCATCGACCACGCGGCGGGCTGCTTATCGCCGCCGGCGCATCTTCCTTGCTTGTGCTCGGTGGCGCGGGATTGTGGCTTGCAAGGCGCAATTCCAGCGAAGAGGTCGCGCATTGGGTGGAACGCGGCGACGTTCTGCTGCGTGACGCAGTCCCGCTCGAAGCCGGCGAGGCTCTGCCGCCTTTACGGTCTGCTCTCGAGATCGATCCCGAAAATGCCAAGGCGCTTGGGCTTGTGGCGCTCGCTGAAGAGACCCGCGCGTTCAACGGCGGCAGCACCAATGCCGGCGAGACTCTGCGAATTGCCGAAAAGGCCGCCAGAGCTGCGCTGCGGATCGATCCGAATGAACCTCATGCGCGTCTCGCGTTGATCGACATCAATGCCGGCAGCATCGATTGGTCGCAAATGGAAAGCCGGCTGCAAGCTCTCCGGGCCTCCGCGCCGGCCAACGTCCATGTCCTGGGCAGCCTCACGTCGTTCCTTCAGGCTGCAGGGCGCACATCGCAGTCGTGGGTGTACAACGAACGGGCGGCTGCCGCCGCGCCAAGCTCGCCAACCCCGCTATGGCGGCGGGCGCTCAGACTTTGGACAGCCGGTCGAACTACCGAGGCGCTGAGCCTGAGCGAGCGGCTGCTGCCCCTGTGGCCAAGGCACGCCCTGGTCTGGAACGCACGGTTCATGATCCTTGCCTTCAGCGGCCGGACCGGGGCGGCGGCGGCGATGCTGAGCGATGCGGGCGGGCCGGCGGGAAATGCACATCCTGCCAAGCCCGAGCAATGGCTGCCGACGCTGGCGGCCTTCGCAGACCCGAGCCGTGCGAATGTAGAGAAGGCCAGAGAGGCGAACCTGGCCGCGGCGAGGCGCAATCCCGGCCAGGCGACTTATGCCGCGATGGTGCTTAGCCAGCTTGGTGAGATCGACGCTGCTTTCCAGGTCATCGAGGCTTTGTTGCTGTCCAAGGGCCCCCTCGTGCCGAGCCGCCCAATCGTTCCCCGCAGCTTCGTCGCAAATTCCCCTAGCTGGTGCCGAACACAATGGCTCTTCATGCCTCCATTGGCGGCCGTTCGTAGGGATCCTCGCTTCAGCGCCTTGAGCGAGGAGCTCGGGCTGGCGCGCTACTGGCGAGAAACAGCAATCCGAGGCGCTCGCCATTGAGGGCACTGGTTTTCGCGAGTTCGAGGAGCTGGATCGCCTGAACGCGACTGGCGTGTCCGCTTTCGAGCCATTCGGACAGTTAGCATGACTGGCAGCTAAGCTCATGGCGACATGAGACGCGTGCGACTTGGGCTAGTCGATGGATCGGTCGAAGCTTCTTGTTGCTGAGGCAAAATGGCAACGCAGGACACGCGAGATTGAAAGCGGCGGCTGAGTTCTGCGGAGTGTCCATCGCGACTATGCGGGACACGTGTGCTGGCCTCCAGGTCGTGCCAATAGGGGAATTTCGAAAGGTGCTGGGACGCTGACGAGATAAGGCGGATTGGCAGGTCGCGTGCACGACCAGGATATTGCAAGCGCTCGCCCGCTAGAATGCCGGCTCATGCTGCTTTCGACCAAAGCTGACACTGGCCTCGAGGAGCTGCCCGTCATCGATAAGCTGGAATGTGTGGGCGTCATACTGCAGATCAAGGCCGATCGACAGCGGCAGTCACTGCGATCAGCATCCAACGCGCGTGACCGGGCCTCGGGCTGCCTAATCCTGCCGACAGAGTTATCGTTCGCTGCCACGCGACGTCCGTCGAGTATTGGCGTCAACGCGAGCGAATAACGCCTGATGCCGACGTTCGTCGACCGTCCCGCATGGCTGCCACTGCATCGGCAACTGGGCATGCGCCTTCATACGCAACGCTGGCTCCTCGATCATTGCGACGGTACGACTTGCGATCAGCGTGCGACGAAGATCTGATCACGAGCGTTCATCGTGCACCGCCTGCATGTCCACCGCAATGCCGGATCGCTATCGCTTGCTATGTCCGCTTTCCACCCGAAGCAGACATTAGCGACCCAAGTCTTTGCAAGATGGTAGCGGAGGAGGGACTTGAACCCCCGACACGCGGATTATGATTCCGCTGCTCTAACCAGCTGAGCTACTCCGCCCCGGAAGGCTTGATTGCCGCGACCCGCTAGGCAGGTGGCGCCGCGGCCATATAGGTGTGTGCATTGTGTCGGTCAACGCGAGGAACCGCTTACGGATGTTCTCGTTCAAGCGGCATAATCGAAAGGCAATTTGATGGACCCGCTGACCCCGCTCGAGACCCTTTGCCGGATCATTCTTCGGGCGCGGGAGTATGAGGCCCAGACGCCGACCGACTATGACGGCAACGAAGCCGCCGACAATGTCGACGACGAAGATGAAGGCGCCCTTTCCGTCCTCGACGATGCGATCAACGACAGCGTCGAAGAAGAATTGAAGGCGGTCTTCGAGGATCTCGGCGAGGACCAGCTGGCGGAAGTCGTCGCCTTCTGCTGGGTCGGACAGGGCACCTATGACGCCAGCGACTGGGACGAGGCGATGGAGGAAGCCAACGACCTCACCCGCGACGGCAGCTCCGCGGCCATCGACGAGCTGATGGAAATGCCGATGCTGGCCTCGGTCCTGGAATCCGGCCTCGCCGCGTTCGAACTGAGCTGCGACGGGATCGGCGACCTCAGCTAGCCCCTGAACCGGAACGTCCGGAGCGTCTCCCACGGGCCGCCGAGGTAGCGGTGCAATCCCAGCGCGGGCAGATCCAGCGGCCGCCCGTCGTATCGTACGCCGATCGACGCCATCAGGGCTTTTGCGTCGCGAGGCGAAACCTTGTTCTGGATGGTGACGTGAGCGGACCAACCCGCCGCGTCCTGCGCGGTCAGCAGGCCATGCAGCCGCGACGCGATCTCCGCGCGGATCGCGTCCAGCTCATCGGAAGCGATGCGGAAGGCCACGCCGCCGCCCAGGTTCATCAGGCCGGCGATCCGGGCCTGCGGCTGAGGCTCGCGTGGCAAGGCTCTGCAGGATCCGGCGCAGTTCGGCCTCCGCCGAGGGCGGGATGGCGTGGAACATCGTGAGATGCGCGCGGAGCTGGTTGCGCTCGGGCGGGAAGTGCCGCTGCCGCAAATCCTCGAGCCAGCCGAAGTCCGTCCCCAGCTCCGCCGTCACGATCAACGGTCGATTTAGCTCGTTGGCCATTGATCCTTTTCGATCTGCTCGAATCCGCTGAGACGGTCCTGCCCTAGCACGACCCTTCCCTGATCGACCGTAGCCGATTTCCACGGAATGCGCCGCAGCGTCTCTCCCACGCCGGCAAGGCCGCCTTCCGAGGCGACGATGTAGCGCAGCCCGCCGCCCGAGCATCCGGCCATGGCGTCGACGCAGGTTCCGAGGGACTTGCCCGAGCGCGTTTCGACCGGCGCGCTGGTCAGAAGGGAGATTGGAAACAGGCTTTCGCCCGGCCGCTCTCCTCGCTCGCGGCCGCGGCGGTCGACGCGCCGTCTTCGATCCGCGCCTGCCTGCCCAGCCAGCGCCAGATGCCGAAGATGTTGAGCATGGTCAGGACGATGTTCGTCCAGACCAGCGCCGGCTGCCCGGTCATCAGCCCGGTCGCGAGCCAGCAAAGCGATCCCACCAGGAACACGCAGAAGCCGTAGCCGGTGATCCGCGACCCGAGGTTCGCGGCCGTCATCGACGCGGCAATGATGGTCGCGACGGTCGCAACCCAGGAAATGCTGTCAGCCATGGCGCCGCAATGCGCGGGGCCCGGCGAAGGTTCAGATTTCGACCTGGCTGCCCAGCTCGACCACGCGGTTGGTCGGCAGCTTGAAGAACTCCATCGCGCTTTCCGCGTTGCGCAGCATCCAGGAGAACAGCTTCTCGCGCCACACCGCCATGCCCGGCCGCGACGAGGCGATCAGCGTCTGCCGGGCGAGGAAGAAGCTGGTGTCCATCATCTTGCAAGGCGGGCCCGCAGCCCTCGAGCCGCGCCAGCTCGGCCGGCACATTGACGTCTTCCATGAAGCCATAGTGGATGATCACGCGGTAGAAGCCCGCGGTATAGTCCTGCGTCTCGGCCCTTTTTTCCTCCGGCACATAGGGCACGTCCTGGATCTTCACGGTCAGCAGGATGACGCGCTCGTGAAGCACCTTGTTGTGCTTGAGGTTGTGCAGAAGCGCATGCGGGACGCCGCTGGCGGAGCTGGTCATGAAGACGGCGGTACCCGGAACGCGGGTCGCGCTGGTGGCCGCCGACTTGATGAAGATTTCCATCGGCAGGCTCGCTTCGTCCATCCGGGACAGCAGCAGCTGCCGGCCCTTGGCCCAGGTGGTCAGCATGGTGAAGGCGACGGCGCCGACCAGCAGCGGGAACCAGCCGCCGTCCGGCACCTTCAGCATGTTCGCGCCGAAATAGGCCAGGTCGACGGTGAAGAAGAGCGCCAGCAGCCCGACCGCGAAGAGCCGGTTCCACTTCCACAGCCCGAGCAGGACGACGGAGATGAGGACCGCGTCGATCAGCATCGCGCCGGTCACCGCAATTCCATAGGCTGCCGCCAGGTTCGACGAGCTGCCGAACATCAGGACGAGCAGGATCACCATCACCATCAGCGCCCAGTTGATGACCGGGATGTAGATCTGCCCGGCCGCGCTCTCGCTCGTGTGGGTGATCCGCAGGCGCGGCATGAAGCCGAGCTGGATCGCCTGCTGAGTGACGGAGAATGCGCCCGAGATGACGGCCTGGCTGGCGATGATCGTCGCGAACGTGGCGAGCAGCACGAGCGGCAGGCGCAGCATGTCGGGCGCGAGGTAGAAGAAGGGGTTCTTCACCGTCTCGAGCGCCTGCGCCGGGTCCTGGTTCATCAGCATCGCGCCCTGCCCCATGTAGTTCAGCAGCAGGGCGGGCATGACGAAATAGATCCACGCCACCTTGATCGGGCGGCGGCCGAAATGACCCATGTCCGCGTACAGCGCCTCGGCGCCGGTGACCGCCAGGACCACCGATCCCAGCGCAAGGAACGCGCGATCCGGTTCGATCAGGAAGAACCGCAGGGCGTGCCAGCGGATTGATCGTGTTGAGGATGATCTGCGGCCGGTCGACGACGTGAATCAGGCCAAGCACCGCCAGCGTCACGAAGTAGAAGAGCATGACCGGCCCGAACAAGGCTCCGACCCGCGCGGTGCCATGCGACTGGATCGCGAAAAGTCCGACCAGGATGCCGACCGCGATGGGGATGACGAACGGCTCGAAGCTCGCCTGGACGGTCGTCAGACCCTCGACCGCCGACAGAACGGAGATCGCCGGCGTGATCATCGAGTCGCCGTAGAACAGGGCCGTGGCGAAAACGCCGAGCAGGACGATCCCGCTCGTCCATTCTTCTTGCCCGTGCCGATCTCGCGATTGATCAGGGCCAGCAGGGCAAGGCTTCCGCCCTCGCCCTTGTTGTCCGCGCGCATGATGATCGTGACATATTTCAGCGTCACGATGATCATCATCGACCAGAAGATGAGACTCAGGACGCCGTGGATGTGCAGCTGGTCCGGGGCGAGCGTGTGATGCCCGGCAAAGGTCTCGCGGAAGGCGTAGATCGGCGAGGTACCGATGTCGCCGAAGACGATTCCGACCGCGCCGACCGCCAGCTTGGCCAGCGATCCCTGGGCATGACCCTGCGACGTGTCCGTGCGGGGCCTCGGCTTCGGCCGTCCCCTCTGCTGTTACGCTCATCTAAATGACAATTGCCTGGACCGACTGCGAACCCGCATCCTTGGTGCCCCCGCACCGCCATCCGAACGACGGCGCGCCGCACTAGCACCGGAGGCAGAGCGCCGCAAATGGCGTGCCGATGGTGGGGGACAAGCCCGGATTGCACGTCTATAGGCCCGCGCAAACTTCATGAGCGGAGCGAACGAATAATGCGCGTTGGGGTGCCGAAGGAAATCAAGGTTCACGAATATCGGGTCGGAATGACGCCCGCATCGGTGGCTGAACTCGTTGCCGCCGGACACCAGGTGTTCGTCCAGGCGAGCGCCGGCAACGGCATCGACTGCCCCGACAGCGCCTACAAGAAGGCCGGCGCCGAAATCCTTCCGGACGCCGCGTCCGTGTTCAAGGCGGCGGACATGATCGTGAAGGTCAAGGAGCCGCAGGCGCAGGAAATCGAGCTTCTCGAACCGCGGCACATCCTGTTCACCTATCTCCACCTCGCCGCCGACAAGCCGCAGGCCGAAGGGCTGATGAAGTCCGGCGCGACCTGCATCGCCTATGAGACGGTGACGTCACGCACGGGCGCCCTGCCGCTGCTCAAGCCGATGAGCGAAGTCGCCGGACGCATGTCGGTCCAGGTCGGCGCGCACTACCTCGAAAAGGAACAGGGCGGCCGCGGTGTCCTGCTCGGCGGCGTTCCCGGCGTTGCCCCGGCCAAGGTCGCGATCCTCGGCGGCGGCGTCTCCGGCGTGAATGCGGCGCAGATGGCGACCGGCATGCGCGCCGACGTCACCATCTACGACATCAACAACGACCGGCTGGCCGAGCTGGACATGTTCTTCTCGAGCCAGATCAAGACCGCCTACGCGTCGCGGCGAGCGATCGAGAATGCGGTCGCGGAATCGGAGCTGGTCATCGGCGCCGTGCTCGTTCCGGGCGCGGCCGCCCCGAAGCTCGTCACGCGCGAGATGCTCAAGACGATGAAGCGCGGCTCGGTGCTCGTCGACATCGCCATCGACCAGGGCGGCTGCTTCGAAACGTCGCACGCCACGACGCACGCCGACCCGGTCTACGAGGTCGACGGCATCATCCATTATTGCGTCGCGAACATGCCCGGCGCCGTGGCGCGGACCAGCGCCTTCGCGCTCAACAACGCGACCCTGCCCTTCGCGCTGAAGATCGCGAACCTCGGAGCGGAAGAAGCGATGCGGCAGGACCCGCACCTCGCGAACGGTCTCAACGTCTCGGGCGGCAAGATCCGCCACCAGGCGGTCGCCGAAGCGCTCGACCTGCCCTACGAGCCGGTCGCGGCCTGAGGCTGCTGGCGGCGCGGTCCTTCGAGGGCCGCGACCGCATCCTCGACGAACGGGCGCCAGCCGGCATCGGCGGGCGCCTTCGCAAGGATTTCGCGCCAGATCGCGACGGCGTCCTTCGCGTCGCCCGACCGTGCGAGCGCGAGCCCGTAGAAGAAGCGCGGCGCCGGATGATCGGGCGCCAGTTCGTTCGCGCGCCGGAAGGCGAGCTCGCTGGCCGGCGTCAGCATTCCCGAATGATCGGCAAGCGCATTGCCAAGCCCGATCCACAGCACCGGATCGCCCGGATGCTCGCGGACCGCGGATTGAAGGACGCCCGCGGCATCCTGCGTACGGCCGCGGCGCGCGTAGGATTCCGAGATCAGCAGCCAATGCTCGGTCGGGCCGAACCGTCCGAAAAAGGCGTGGCGGAGGTTGGTCAGCGGAATGGGCGCGGCGCCTTGTTCCGCCACGCGCGGCGATGCTTCGAGGCTTGGCCGACCGCTCACGGCATAACCGGCGGCGCCGAAGAGCAGGCCCGCCCCAACCAGCTGCAACATCGCGCCCCTCACCCGCAGCGCCCAGAAGAGTCCAAGCGAGGCCGCGATCAGCAGGAGCAGCGCGAACCAGCCGTTCACGACCGTTTCCTCTTCAAGCGGCCCGCGACCATCGCCCCGCCGAAGATGAGCAGAACGATCGGCGCCGCCCACAACGGCCAGGCGATCGGTGCCGCCGACGGCCGATAGCTGACCCAATCGCCGTAGCGATCGATCAGCCAGGCGCGGATCTCGCCGGGCTTTTCGCCTGCGGCGATGCGGCGACGGACCAGGTCGCGCATGTCGCCGGCAAGCTCCGCATCGGAATCGGCGATCGACTGCCCCTGGCAGACGAGGCAGCGCAGTTCCTGCATCAGAGCCTGGGCCTGCGCCTCCTGCCTTGCGTCGGGCAGCTGGCGATACGCCCAATAGGACGGCGGCATGTTCGACTGCGCCGAGCAACGGCGTCGCCAGCACCAGCGCGAGGGCGGCGAGACAGCCTCACCGCACCTCCTCCAGCTTCGGCGAGGATGCCGGGCACGTCTTCCGGCTTGATCGGGCCGATATGCTGGAAGCGGATTACGCCCTTGCCGTCGATGATGAAGGTCTCCGGCACGCCGACGGACCCCATCGCCAGCTGGACGCTGCTGTTCCGGTCGGAGCCGATCCGCGCGTACGGATTGCCGTGGCGGTCGAGAAAGGCGGCCACGGCGCTCGGCGTATCGCGGATGGCGATGCCGTCGATCTTCACGCCCCTCCGCTGCAAGTCTTCGAGCACCGGCGCTTCGGCGATGCAGGGCACGCACCAGCTCGCGAACAGGTTCAGCAGGCGCGGCTCGCCGGTTGCGAGGTCGGTGGACCGCAAGGCAGGCGCGCCAGGAAGCGCGGCGGGCAATTCGAACGCCGGCACCTCGCGATTGACGAGTTGCGACCGGATCGTCGTGTCCGACGGCTGGATCAGCTTCCAGGCGAACGTGCCCAATACCCAGACGATGAAGATGATCGGCAGCAGGCGAAGCGCGCGGCTCATGCGAACGCCCTCCTGCGCCAGGCGCGGCGAGCGTGCCCGAGCAGCGCGAGCAATCCGCCGAGACCCGACCAGGGCGCCGCCGAGCCAGATCAGGGTCACCATCGGCTTCCACCACAGGCGGAGCTGCCAACGCCCCTCGGCGTCCGGCTGGCCGATCACCGTATAGAGCTGGCCCGCGAGCAGGGTCTTGATCGCGGCTTCGTTCGTCTCGGTCGGCGGATTGCTGAAGGACCGGGTCTGCGGGCGCAACACCTCGACGCCGCCGCCGCGCGACGCCCGAAGCTCGGCTTCGACCGCCGTCCAGTTCGGACCGGCGACGGGAGCCACGCCTTCGAACTTCACCAGCCAGGGTCCGATCTCGACCGTCTCGCCGGGGCGTGCGGCCGTAAGCTTTTCCGTCGTGAAGGCGCTGTCCGCGGCCATGCCGGCGATCGCCACGCCCGCTCCCAGATGGGCGATCGCCATGCCCCAGATGGCAAGCGGCGTTCTGAGCGGATTGCGCCCGATCAGCGGCAGGAGCGATGCCGGGATCAGCCCGGCGGCAAGCGCAAGGCCAAGCTTGGTGAGGATCGTCGCCTGCGGCCAGGCGAGGAAGGCGATGACCAGGACCGTCGCTGCGAACAACGCGGGTAGCGCGAGCTTGCGCAGCACCGGCCTGCTCTCGCTTCGCCAGCTCAGCAACGGGCCGACGGCCAGCAAGATGCCGAGCAAGATGGCGAGCGGACCGGCCACCGCGTTGAAATAGGGCGCTCCGACCGACAGCTTCTCGCCGGTCACCGCCTCGGCCATCAGCGGATAGAGCGTCCCGATGAACACGATGCCGAGGATGACCGTCAGCAGCAGGTTGTTGACGACGATCGCCGCCTCGCGGCTGACCAGCTCGAACGGCGCGCCTTCGCGCAAGGTGCCGGCGCGCACCGCGAACAGGACGAACGCCGCCGTCACGTAAATGCCGAGCAAGGCGAGGATGAAGCCGCCGCGCGTCGGATCGACGGCGAAGGAATGCACCGACGTCAGGATGCCCGATCGGACGAGGAAGGTCCCGACCATCGACATGGTGAAAGCGATGACCGCCAGCATCATCGTCCACGCCTTCAGCGCATTGCGCGCGGCCAGGACGGCGACGGAGTGCAGCAGCGCCGTCGCCGCCAGCCACGGCATCAGCGACGCATTCTCGACCGGGTCCCAGAACCACCAGCCGCCCCAGCCGAGCTCGTAATAGGCCCAGTAGCTGCCGGCGGTGATCCCCAGCGTCAGGAAGATCCACGCGCCGAGAACCCAGGGCCGCATCGCTCGCGCCAATTGCCGGTCGACTTCGCCGGCGAGCATCGCTCCGACGGCGAGGCTGAAGGCCACCGACAGCCCGACATAGCCGAGGTAAAGCGTCGGCGGATGGAAGGCCAAGCCGGGATCCTGCAGCAGCGGGTTGAGCCCCCGTCCCTCCGGCGCCGGCGGGTTCAGCCGCGCGAACGGGTTCGATGCGAGCAGCAGGAAGGCGTGGAAGCCCAGCGCGAGCGCCGCCTGCGCGCCGAGCGCCGCGATCAGCGTCCTGCTCGGCAAGCGCCTCGAGAAGACGGCCATCGCAGCGCCGGACAGGCCAAGCACGGTGACCCACAGGAGCATCGAGCCCTCATGGTTCCCCCACGCTCCGGCGATCTTGTAGACGAAGGGCTTCGCGCTGTGGCTGTTCGCCGCGACCAGCAGGACGGAAAGGTCGGTTCGCGCAAAGACGATGAGGAGCATCGCGAAGGCGAACAGGCACAGCAGGCCCTGAACGATCGGCCAGCGCGCGGACCGTCCGGTCCGCTTCGAGCTTGCCGCGAACGTGCAGGACGCTGAGGAAGAGCCCGAGCAGCGAAAGCGCGGCCGCTAGCCACAGCGCGGCGAGGCCAGCCTCCGCCGTCATCGCTTCAGCGTCTGCCCGGCCTGATGCTCGGCCTGCTGGTTGCCAAGCTGCGGCGGCATGTAGCGCTCGTCATGCTTGGCGAGGATGTTGTCGGCGACGAAGGTGTTGCCGCTGCCTAGCTTGCCCTCTGCGACGACGCCGCTGCCTTCCCGGAACAGGTCGGGCAGGATGCCGCGATAGGTGACCGGCACGCGCGCTTCGCCGTCCTCGACGACAAAGCGCGTCGTGACGCCGTCGACGTCACGTTTGACGGAGCCTTTCTCGACCATTCCGCCCAGTCTCATGGCCCGCCCCGGCTGCGCCTTTCCGGCAGCGATGTCGGCTGGCGTGTAGAAATAGGCCGCGCGGTCCTGCAGACCCCACATGGCGAGCAGGACGGCGCCAAGCACAGCGAGGATCGCGAGGATGACGAGCACCAGCCTCTGGTGCTTGGGGCGCGCGATCATTTGCGCTTCAGTTCGTCTGCGGCTGCCTCCGCCCGCCGCATGGTGACATAGGCCCAGGCGAGCAAAGCCACGGTCCCACCGATCGCGATGACGTAGGCTGCGATGACGAACGACCAGTGGTTCATTCCGCCGCCGCCCGGCGCATGCGCGCCTCCACCTTGGTCTCCGCGAGCTCCGCCCGCATGCGCATCAGCACCGCCGCGCCGAACAGGCAGGCGAAAAGCCGAGAGTCGCGAGCGGCAAGGGCCACAGGATCGAAGGATCGATCGCCGAACCTCGCAGTGCCGAAGCTCTGCGCCTGGTGCAGCGTGCGCCACCAGAGCACCGAATAATGGATGATCGGCAGGTTGATCGCGCCGATCAGCCCGAACAAGGCGGCAATGCGCCCTTCTCCGCCCCGCTCCCGCTCCGCAGCCGCAAGCGCGATGTAGCCGAGGTAGAGGAAGAACAGGATCAGCATCGACGTCAGCCGCCCGTCCCATTCCCACCAGGTGCCCCAGGTCGGCCGGCCCCAGATCGACCCCGTGAGCAGGCAAATCGCCGCGAACACCGCGCCCGCCGGAGCGAGGGCTCGCCCGGCAACGGCGGCCAAGGGGTGCCGCCACACGAGTTGCGCGATCGACGCGATGGCGATGCCCGTCCAGCCGCCCATGCCCAGCCAGGCCGAGGGCACATGGACGTACATGATGCGGACGGTCTCGCCCTGCAGATAATCGGGCGGAGCGAAACCAAGCCCGCCGACCAGGCCGACGCCGGTCAGAATGACGCCAATCACGAACAGCCAGACGGTCGCGGGCCTCGCGAACTTCAGGAACCTTGCCGGATTGGCAAAGCGATGCACGGCGTCGCCTAGCCCCTGCCGATGAGGCGCTGGGCCATGGCATCCGCCACGGACGCCGGGTCGCGCCCGCTTTCGGCGCTTTCCGCCCAGATCTGCTCGAGCCGCTGGGGAATGCCTTCGATCTTCTCGCGCACGACGCTCGCGTCGCCGCTGCGCAGATATTCGATGCAGACGTTGATGATCCCGCCCGCGTTGATCACATAGTCGGGCGCGTAGAGGATGCCGCGAGCCTGCAGGCGCTTGCCGTCCTCGGCCGTTGCAAGCTGGTTGTTCGCGCCGCCCGCGACGATCGGCACGTTGAGGGCAGAAATGCTCTCTTCGGTGAGGATCGCGCCGAGCGCACAGGGGCTCAGCACGTCGGCCTCGAGGCTGAGGATCTCGTCCGCGCCAACGACCTTGCCGCCACAGGCGTCGGCCAGCTTCTGCGCCTTGTCTTCATGGACGTCCGCGATGGAGATCCGGGCGCCCTCGTTCGCGGCGTGAAGTGCGACGCCTGTCGCGACGCTTCCCGCGCCCTGAAGCGCGATGTGCAGGCCGCTGACGCTGTCCTTGCCGAGCGCCCGGCGAACGGCCGCCTTGATGCCAAGGAAGACGCCGAGCGACGTGTGCGGGCCCGGATCGCCTCCGACCTCGTCGTCCTCGACCGGTAGGCCGGCGACGAATGGCGTGTTGCGGCGGATCTCGATCATGTCGGCGACGCTCATGCCGACGTCTTCGGCAGTGATGTAGCGGCCGCACAGATGGTCGATCGCCTTGCCGAACATGTGCAGCATCTCGGGCGTCTTGGTGCGGTTGGCGTCGGCCAGGATCACGGCCTTGCCGCCGCCGAGCGGCAGGCCGGCCATGGCGTTCTTGTAGCTCATCCCGCGCGACAGCCGCAGCGCGTCGGTCACGGCCTGCGCCTCATCCTCGTAGCGCCAGAAGCGGCATCCGCCGGCTGCCGGGCCGAGATGGGTCGAATGCACCGCGATGATGGCCTTCAGGCCGCATTCCTCATTGGTGATGAAATGCAGGTCCTCGTGCGCGTCGAAATCTTCGAAGCCCCATGGTGTAGTCATATGCTGGAAACGGTCCGATCAACGTCAAGAAATGGGGCGACCGACGGGACTTGAACCCGCGACCCCCGGTACCACAAACCGGTGCTCTAACCAGCTGAGCTACGATCGCCACGACGCGCCAAAACGAATTCATTCCGGACGCGCGCGCTCCTTAGGGTTGGCGCCTTGCGAACGCAAGCGAGCCCCGTCCTGCGACCCGTGTCGTCAGCGCGCGTTAAATTCGCTCGATCAATATGGGTGAAGATAGGCCCATTTTAAGTTTGCTAAGATCGTTTCAGAGGCGCATCCTTTTTCGAAGGGGAGAACGAAGATGTTGGCGAGTCGCCGCTCGGGGCAGGCCGCCGGATCTGGCGTTTCGCTTCGCGACACGTTGATCGCGGCTGGACTCGATGAAGAGCTTGCGGATCAGCTCGACCGCATGCCGCACAAGGTCGTGCAGGTCGATCCCCGCCGCCCTTTCCGTGAACCCGGCGTTCCAGCGCGACGAAGTCCTGTTCGTCCGCTCGGGAATTCTTTCGAAATACAAGGTCGACAGCTCGGGCACGGCGGCAGATCGTGGCGCTGCGCTTCGCCGGCGAGGGCATCCTGCCGCGCGACGCGCAGGCCAGTTACGGAATCCAGGCCGTCATTCCCAGCGAGGTGATGATCGGAAGCGCGAAGGATCTTGCGAAGATCGTCGACCAATATCCTGAAATCCAGAAGTTTTTCTTCCGCCTGACCCAGCGCAACGAGGCGATCGGCTACGAATGGCTGGTCAATTGCGGCCGCCGCGATTCAACCGCTCGCGTCGCTCATCTGCTGTGCGAAACCGCTGTGCGGAGCCGGACGAACGTTCCCGAACGAACCGCTTCGCAATCCGTTCACGCAGCAGCAGATTGCGGAGATCACCGGCCAGACGTCGGTCAACGTCAACCGGGTGATGGCGGACCTCGAACGGCAAGGCCTGATCGAGCGCACCGGGCGCGACATCACCTTCACCGACTGGTCGGAAATGCGCCGCGTAGCGAGCTTCCAGCCCGCCTATCTGGAGTAGAACCGGACCTAAGCGTGGTGGGCGCGACAGGGATTGAACCTGTGACCCCACCCGTGTGAAGGGTGTGCTCTACCGCTGAGCTACGCGCCCACGCCGTCTCGGGAAGTCGCGGATATAGTGCCGGCTTCGTCCAAGTCCAGCTATTGAACGGCGTCCTTGAGGACCTTGCCCGGGCGGAACTTGGGCTGCGCGCTCGCCTTGATCTGCATCGGCTCGCCCGTACGCGGATTGCGCCCCGTCGAAGCCTTGCGGCGGGTCACCGAGAAATTGCCGAAACCGACAAGCCGAACCTCATCGCCACGCTTCAGTGCGGACGTGACGACTTCGAGCATCGTCTCCACCGCGCGGGCTGCATCGTTCCGGCTGAGGCCGGCGCGATCAGCGACATGGCCGATCAGTTCCTGCTTGTTCATCGGTCGGCTCTCCCCGGAATACGCGAGACTCGCCCGCGAGCGCCCAAACCTTAAGGCAAGACTTTAGACACAAGTAAAGGTCAGTGCCGCAGAGGTGTCTCACCTTCGGACGAATGACCGGCGAAGCGGCGGCTCGGCCGCATGCTCGTCGGCATCGGTCCATTCGATCGGCTGCATCGGCTGAGTCATCGCCCGCGCAAGCACTTCGTCGACATGCTCCACGGGCACGATCTCGATCTGATCCTTCAACGTCGCCGGAATGTCGACCAGGTCCTTCTCATTCTCCTGCGGGATGAGCACCGTAGTGATCCCGCCGCGAAGCGCCGCGAGCAGCTTTTCCTTCAGGCCGCCGATCGGGAGAACGCGGCCGCGCAGGGTGACTTCGCCGGTCATGGCGACATCGCGCCGAACCGGAATGCCGGTCAGCGTCGAGATCATCGCGGTGACCATGCCGATGCCCGCGGACGGGCCATCCTTCGGCACGGCGCCTTCCGGCAAGTGGACGTGAATGTCCTTGCGGGCGAAAATCGACGGCTTCACGCCATAGGCCGGGGCCCGGGCCTTCACGAAGCTCATCGCCGCCTGGATCGACTCCTGCATCACTTCGCCGAGCTTGCCGGTCGTCTTGATCTGGCCCTTGCCGGGAACCGTGACCGCCTCGATCGTCAGCAGCTCGCCGCCGACTTCGGTCCAGGCGAGACCGGTGACCGCGCCGACCTGATCCTCTTCTTCGCCGACGCCGTAGCGGTAGCGGCGTACGCCAAGGAAATCGTTGAGATTATCGTCGTTTACGACGACACTCTCATACTTGCCTTCAAGGATTTGGCGAAGCGCCTTGCGGGCGATCTTCGCCAGTTCGCGCTCGAGCGTGCGAACGCCCGCCTCGCGCGTGTAGAAGCGCAAGAATGCCGCGTAGGGCCTCGTCGCTGAACTCGACTTCGTTGTCCTTGAGGCCGTGCGCTTCCATCTGCTTCGGGATGAGGTGGCGGCGAGCGATCTCGACCTTTTCGTCCTCGGTGTAGCCCTCGAGCCGGATGATCTCCATGCGGTCGAGCAAGGGCTGCGGCATGTCGAGCGAGTTCGCCGTGGTGACGAACATCACGTCGGACAGATCGTAATCGAGCTCCAGATAATGGTCCTGGAACTTGCTGTTCTGCTCGGGATCGAGAACCTCCAGCAGCGCCGACGCCGGATCGCCGCGGAAATCCTGGCCGAGCTTGTCGATCTCATCGAGCAGGAAGAGCGGGTTGGACGTGCCAGCCTTCTTCAGGTTCGAGACGATCTTGCCCGGCAGCGAGCCGATGTAGGTCCGGCGATGGCCGCGGATCTCGGCTTCGTCGCGGACGCCGCCCAGCGACTGGCGAACGAACTCGCGGCCCGTCGCGCGCGCGATCGAGCGCCCGAGCGACGTCTTGCCGACGCCCGGGAGGTCCGACAAGGCACAGGATCGGGCCCTTCAGCTTGTTGGTGCGGGCCTGCACCGCGAGATATTCGACGATGCGGTCCTTGACCTTCTCAAGGCCGTAATGGTCCTCGTCGAGGACGTTCTGCGCCTCGGCAATGTCCTTCTTCAGCTTGGACTTCTTGCCCCAAGGCAGGCCCAGCAGGACGTCGAGATAATTGCGGGCGACCGTCGCTTCCGCCGACATCGGCGCCATCGCCCGAAGCTTCTTCAGCTCGGCATTGGCGCGATTGCGCGCTTCCTTGGACAGGCGCGTCTTGCGGATCTTGTTCGCGAGCTCCTGAAGTTCGTCGCCGCCCTCCTCGCTCTCGTTGCCAAGCTCGCGCTGGATCGCCTTCAACTGCTCGTTGAGGTAATATTCGCGCTGCGTCTTCTCCATCTGGCGCTTCACGCGGCTGCGGATCTTCTTCTCGACCTGCAGAACGCCGAGCTCGCCCTCCATGAAGGCGAACACCATCTCCAGCCGGCGCGACGGGTTGAGCTCGCCCAGCAGCGCCTGCTTGTCCGCGACCTTGATCGACAGGTTCGAGGCGACGGCGTCGGCCAGGATCGCGCCATCCTCGATCTCGCCGAGCTGGATGCCCGTTTCCGGCGGAAGGCGCTTGTTGAGCTTCGCGTAATTCTCGAACTGGTCGATGACCGAGCGCATCAGGGCCTGGACCTCGGGGCCGTCCGACGGCTCCTCCTCCACTTCCTCGACCTCGGCGGCCATGTAGCCATCCTCGGCGACGAGCCCGACCAGGCGGGCGCGCTTCACGCCCTCGACGAGGACCCGAACCGTTCCGTCCGGCAGCTTCAGCAGCTGCATGGCGGTCGCGATGACGCCGAGATCGTACAAGCGCGTCGCGATCGGGATCGTCCTCGCTCGGATCGAGCTGGGCGACGAGGAACAGCTCCTTGTCGGCGGTCATCGCCGCTTCGAGCGCGGCGACCGACTTTTCGCGGCCGACGAAGAGGGGAACGATCCGCTGCGGGAATACTACGATGTCGCGAAGCGGGAGGATCGGAAGCAAGCGTGTCATATGTCAGCCTATATGGGCGGCACCCGGTTAAGGCGCAACAAATGGCCGGAACAATCGCGGTGAGAAGTTCGCTGAACGGCGGCAAGCGAAAGGAGAGCCGACATGGCCGATGATCGCGAAAAGATCAGCAACGGACCCAACGACCGCCCGCTCAACGAGACGATCGCGGGCACCGGCCCCGGCATTCCCGACGAGGCGCTGTCGCCCGGACGGTCAACTCTTCCAGCCGCCGGATGCAGACGAAGAAAAGGCAATTCGCGAGCGACTGAACGTGCCCGAAGAAGTGGATACGCTCCCGCTCGACGGCGAGTGATCAGACCAGGTCGGTGAAACCGACGAGGATCGCGCTGGGCAGGTTGTGCAGCGCGTGCGCGATCGCCGGCATGGCGAAGGCGAGCCAGAGGCTCCGGCTGCGCCACGTGACGAACAAAGTCGAGAAGATCAGGAACGGCCACCAGATCACGAGGCCCCAGGTCGGCGCTCCCAGCGAATGCGCGATGCCCCAGCCGAGCGCGCTGACCAGGACTGCCATCGCAGGGACTGAGAAAGCGCAGCAGCACCAGCAGAACTCCGCCCATGATGAGCGTCTCCAGGACCGGCGCGAAAATGACGAGCAGGAACAGGGCGGTCAGGCCGGCAAATCGGAAACTCCGGCTGCTGGGCGCCCGGGAAAAGGTAGCTGACGATCGCCGGCGAGCCCGATGCTCACGGGGAAAGTCAGCAGCCATGCGACGCCAAGCGCGAGCAGCGGCCGCTCGCGGCTCCCGAATTTGCCTGGGAAGGAAGTTGAGCAAGCCGGCGACGCGATCGCCGACGGCAAGCTCAGCGCTCACGCGGCGTCGCCCGCCTTACCCTTCTTGGCGTAGACGCGGACGGGTTCCTTGGTCCCCATGACGACCTCCTTGTCGACATGGACCTCGTCCACGCCGTCCATCGACGGCAGGTCGAACATCGTGTCGAGCAGGATGCCCTCGAGGATCGAGCGAAGGCCGCGAGCGCCGGTCTTGCGGTCGATCGCCTTGCGGGCAACCGCGCCGAGCGCGTCCTCGGTGAACTCCAGCTCGACGTCTTCCATGTCGAACAGCTTGGCGTACTGCTTCACCAGCGCGTTCTTCGGCTCGACCAGGATCTTGACCAGGGCCTCTTCGTCGAGGTCCTCGAGCGTCGCGATCACCGGCAGGCGGCCGATGAACTCGGGGATCAGGCCGAACTTGAGCAGATCTTCCGGCTCGGTGTGCTCGAGCGTCTCGCCCGTGCGCCGCTCTTCCGGAGCCGCGACGTGCGCGCCGAAGCCCATCGACTTGCCCTGCATGCGGTCGTCGATGATCTTTTCGAGACCCGCGAACGCGCCGCCGCAGATGAACAGGATGTTCGTCGTGTCGACCTGCAGGAATTCCTGCTGCGGATGCTTGCGGCCGCCCTGCGGCGGAACCGAAGCGGTCGTGCCTTCCATCAGCTTCAGCAGAGCCTGCTGGACGCCCTCGCCCGACACGTCGCGCGTGATCGACGGATTGTCCGACTTGCGGCTGATCTTGTCGATTTCGTCGATGTAGACGATGCCGCGCTGCGCCTTCTCGACATTATAGTCGGAGGCCTGGAGCAGCTTGAGGATGATGTTCTCGACGTCCTCGCCGACATAGCCGGCCTCGGTCAGCGTCGTCGCATCCGCCATCGTGAAGGGCACGTCGAGGATGCGCGCCAGCGTCTGCGCCAGCAGCGTCTTGCCGCAGCCGGTCGGGCCGATCAGCAGGATGTTCGACTTGGCGAGCTCGACTTCCTGGCCCGTCTTCGCGCCATGGTTGAGCCGCTTGTAATGGTTGTGCACCGCGACCGAGAGAACGCGCTTGGCGCGGCTCTGGCCGATCACATAATCGTCCAGCACCTTGCAGATCTCGCGCCGGCGTCGGAACGCCGTCGCGGGTCTTCACCAGCGCGGACTTGCTCTCTTCGCGGATGATGTCGTTGCAGAGCTCGACGCATTCATCGCAGATGAACACCGTCGGTCCGGCAATCAGCTTCCGCACCTCATGCTGCGACTTGCCGCAGAAGGAGCAGTAGAGGGTGCTCTTGCCGTCGCTGCCTGAAAGCTTGGTCATCTAAGTCCTTGTTCAACCGGCCGCGCAGGACCGTCCTCTCGAAGGCCATGCTAGCCTTCTTTATTACACAATCAATCTAGCTTCGCGGTTAACGCCGGCCCCGACCAATCGTTTCTGTCCCGAATATGGATTGCCATGGTGAACGCGACAAGGGCCTTGGCGGGAACGGCCTAACACAAAAGCCACGGAGATTGATGGGTTTTTCCCGTCTGTTGCCCCGCCGACATAGTGGCGCCGCTAACGGACCAGAGCACCGCCCTTGATCACGCCCTCGACGTGCTCGAACCTGCTCACATCCGCGAGAGGGTCGCCCTTGACCGCGATCAGGTCGCCCCACGCGCCCGGCCGAAGCGTGCCCAATTCGCCTTCCTTCCCAAGCGCGCGCGCCGCTTCGGTGGTGGCCGAGCGAATGGCCTGAAGCGGGCTCATGCCGTACCGAACCATGTACGAGAACTGCCTTGCCCCGAGGCCATAAGGGTAGACGGCCGCATCGGTGCCAAACGTCAGCTTCGCGCCGGCCTTCACCGCCGCCGCGAATCCGCGCCGCTGAATGTCCGTCGTCTCCCGGTTCTTGCGAAGATACTCGGCGGGCCAGCCTTCCTTGGTGCCGACCTCCTCGATCCAGTCGCCGTTGAAGATGTCCATGTCGAGCCAGACATTGTGTTTCTTGGCCAGTGCAATGCCCTCCTCGTCCAGATAGCTCGCATGCTCGATCGTGCGGGCGCCGGCCCGGATCGCCGCCTTGATGCCCTCGGCGCCGTGGGCGTGGGCAATGCAATAGCTTCCGCGCAGCTTCGCCTCGTCGCAGGCGGCCTTCATTTCTTCCGGACTGAGCTCGAGCGCGCCGGGCTGGCTGCCGATGGCGAGGACGGCGCCCGTCGCGATCAGCTTGATGAAGTCGGCCCCATGATCGAGCAGGTACCGCGCCTTGTCCCTCGCCTCGTCGGCATTGCGGACGACGCCGATGCGGAAGGTCGCAGGCACATCGAAATCGGGAGCCAGTCCGTCGATCTCCCCGCCGCCGCCCGGCGTCGTGATGTATCCGCCGGCCACGAACATGCGCGGGCCTTCGATCTCCCCCGCATTGATTGCGTCACGAAGCGCGACGTCCGTAAGGCCGCGATAGACGCCCACGTCGCGAACCGTCGTGAAGCCGGCCTTGAGCATCGTCCTGGCCGCGGGCACCGCTTTCAGGATCGTTGCCGCTTCGCTCTGCTTGAACGGATCGAGCGGGTCGCTGCCTTGCTGCGAGCCGTCGGCGATGTGCGTGTGGAGGTCGATCAGCCCGGGAAGGACGGTGAAGCCAGACCAGTCGACCGTCGCCGGTCCACCATCGGCTCGCCAGGGGCTGACGCCGGCGATTTTCCCGTCGACGATCCGGATGCGCTGGTCGGTGCTGACCTGGCCTGTCTCGGGATCGATCAGGCGGCCCGCGCGGACATCGACGGTTTCGGCCAAGGCGGGGGAAGCGGCCAGGAACGCGCAGGCAAGTGCCAGCGGCAGTCGTAACGCCATCTCCCCCTCCCCGTTCGTTTGCTTAGGCCGGCGAGACGTCTCCGGCGCCGGTACCAGCGTCCTCGCCCTGCTCCGGACGCTTCTCGAACACTTCGTCGATCAGGCCGAATTCCTTGGCTTCGTCAGCCTCCAGGAACTTGTCGCGGTCCATGGCCTTCTCGATCGCCTCGATCGGCTGGCCGGTGTACTTTGCGTACAGCGAGTTGAGGCGCGAACGCATGCGCAGGATCTCGCGGGCCTGGATCTCGATGTCCGCGGCCATGCCCTGGGCGCCGCCCGACGGCTGGTGGACCATGATCCGGCTGTTCGACAGAGCGATGCGCATGCCCGGCTCACCGGCCGCGAGCAGGAAGCTGCCCATCGACGCCGCCTGGCCGATGCAGACCGTCGCGACCTTGGGCCGGATGTACGCCATCGTGTCGTGGATCGCGAGGCCGGCAGTGACCACGCCGCCCGGCGAGTTGATGTACATGAAGATGTCCTTCTTCGGGTTCTCGGACTCGAGGAAGAGCAACTGCGCGGTGACGAGCGAGGCCATGTGGTCCTCGATCGGTCCGGTGATGAAGATGATCCGCTCACGAAGAAGGCGGGAATAGATGTCGAAGCTGCGTTCGCCGCGGTTCGACTGCTCGATGACGATGGGTACGAGCTGCGAGACGATGTCCTGATGATCAAGCACGTGAAGCGGTTCCTTGTGACTGTGCCACCTACATCGGGCGGAACCGCGCAAGGTTCAAGCGCTTCCGGGGGCAGGCAGCGCCAGATAGGCCAGCCGGCGCATCTCGCGGCGCCCGCGCGTGACGGTGTCGAGGATGAGGCCGGCGAAGAACGACAGCACCGCGACGATGGTCATGCCGGTCGCGAGGATGGCGGTCGGAAACCGCGGCACCAGCCCGGTCTCGAGATAGGTGAAGACCAAAGGCACCGCGAGGATCACGGCAACGATCAGCAGCAGCGCCGCAATCCCGCCGAAGAACAATACGGGCCGCTCCGTCCGGTAGAGCGTGAGGATCGCCTTCAGGATGCGCCAGCCGTCGCGGAAGGTCGAAAGCTTGGAATGCGAACCTTCGGGCCGCGCCAGGTAACGCGTCTCGATCTCGCCGACCGGCATCCGGAGCTCCAGCGCGTGGACGCTCATCTCCGTCTCGATCTCGAAGCCCTGCGAAAGCACCGGGAAGCTTTTCACGAAGCGTCGCGAAAATGCGCGGTAGCCGGAGAAAATGTCGGTAAAGCTTTGGCCGAACAGGCCCGCCAGCAGCCGCGTGAACAGCCGGTTCCCGAGCACGTGGCCGCCGCGATAGGCCTCCGACGCGTCATGCTTGCGCGTGCCGACCACCATGTCGAATTGCTCCGACAATAAGCGTGTCGACCATCTGCTGGCGCGGACGCGGGGTCGTAGGTCAGGTCGCCGTCGGCCATCAGATAGACGTCGGCTTCGACGTCGGCGAACATGCGCCGAACGACGCAGCCTTTGCCCTGCTGGGTTTCCGTGCGGACGACTGCGCCGGCGGCAGCGGCGATCTCCCGGGTGCGGTCGCGGCTGTTGTTGTCGTAGACGTAGATCACCGCGTCCGGGCAGCGCCTGGCGGAATCCCTCCACCGTCGCACCGATCGCCGCTTCCTCGTTGTAGCAAGGCAGGAGCACGGCAATTCGCGGTTGCTGCTTGGCGGCCATGTTCCCCCTAAAAGCCGTGCAGGCTGAGCCTGTCGAGGCCCTGCACTTCTCCCAATATGGTTAAAGAGAAGTGCAGTTGTTCGACAAGCCTATGCGATCAGGCGGCTACTTGCCCTTCTTGGCAGGAGCCTTCTTGGCGGGTGCCGGCTTCTTCGCCTCGGCCTTCGGAGCAGCAGCCTTCGCGGCCTTCGCCGGCTTTGCCTCGGCGGCCTTGCCGGCTTCGCTTCCGCGGCCTTGGCGGCGGGGCCTTCCTTCAGCGGCTTGGCCGGCTTCGGCTTGTCCGCCTTGGTTTCCTCGACCGCTGCCCTTGGCGGGCTTCTCCGGCTTCGGAGCAGCCTCGGCCTTCGCGGCCGGAGCTTCAGCTTTCGCCTTGGCGGCCTTCGCCTTGCCCTTGGCGGGCTTGGCTGCAGGGACGTCATGGCCGCAGCCCGGTCCGTGCACATGGCCTTCCTCGGCCTCGAGATCGGCCTCCAGCTCGGCGCGGGTCGCGGCGCGGTCGGTGATTTCCGCCTTCGAGAAGAGGAAGTCGACGACCTTGTCCTCATAGAGCGGCGCGCGAAGCTGGGCGGCCGCCATCGGCTCCTGCTGCACGTACTGGATGAAGCGGTCGCGGTCCTTGCCCTGATACTGCGACGCCGCCTGGCCGATCAGCTGGTTCATCTCGCGCTGGCTGACCTCGATGCCGTTGGCGGCACCGATTTCGGAGAGCAGCAGGCCAAGGCGAACGCGACGCTCGGCAATGCCGCGATATTCGTCGGCTTCGCCCTCGATCTCGGCAAGCGCGGCCTGCGGGTCGGTCTCATGGCTCGCCTCGTGGCGAAGCTGCTGCATGATGTTCTGGAATTCGGCGTCGACCATCGATTCCGGCACCGGGAAGCGAGTGGCGGCTGGCCAGCTCGTCGAGCAGGCGGCGCTTCATGTGGGTGCGCGTCAGGCCGTTCAGTTCCTGCTGCTGCTGGTCGCGAAGGATGCCCTTGAGCTGCTCCAGGTCCTGCAGGCCGAGCGGTCTTCGCGAAATCGTCGTCGAGCTTGGACTTCGCCGGCGATCTTCACGCCCTTGACCGTTACGGCGAAGACTGCCGCGGCTGCCCTTCAGCTTTTCGGCCGGATAGTCGTCGGGGAACGTCACATTGATTTCGCGCTCGTCGCCGACCTTCGCGCCGACCAGCTGCTCCTCGAAGCCCGGGATCAGCTGGCCCGAGCCCAGCTCGACCTGCATGTCGCTGCCGGTTCCGCCCTCGAACGGCGTTCCGTCGACGCTGCCGGCGAAGTCCATCACGACCAGGTCGCCGGTGGCGGCGGCATGGCCCTTCTTGGCGTCGGTCCAGTTCTTGTTGGCGCCGGCGAGACGCTGAAGCTGCTCGTCGACGGCGCTGTCGTCGCTCTCGACCGTGAGCCGCTCGAGCTTCAGGCCATCGATGTTGGCGGCGGGGATTTCCGGCAAGCGCCTCGAGGCTGACGCTGACCTCGGCATCCTGGCCGGGCTGGTAATCTTCCTTCAGCGAGACCTGCGGCTGCATCGCCGGACGAAGCTTCTGCTCCTGCAGCAGCTGCTGGACGCCGGCCTGGACCGCATTGTTCAGCGCGTCCTGCTGGATCGCTTCGCCATGCATCTTGCGGATGAGGTTCGGCGGAACCTTGCCGGGACGGAAGCCGGGCATGCGCACCTGCGGAGCGATGCGCTTGACCTCCTGGTCCACGCGGGCGTCGATATCCTTCGCGGGGATGGTCAGCATGAACGCCCGCTTGAGGCCCTGATTTTCCGTCTCAACCGTCTTGATCACTGTTCAATCCCGTCAAAAATTGTCTGCTTCCGCCCGATGAACGGATGGTGCGCGCGGAGGGAATCGAACCCCCACGTCTTTCGACACTGGAACCTAAATCCAGCGCGTCTACCAGTTCCGCCACGCGCGCGCGGGACACCGTGCCCGGACGAGCCGAGCGCGATGCTGGAGCGCGGCTATAGCAAGGATCGCCGCAGGGGCAACTGCTATGGGCTCTGCCGCGTTCTTCACGGCGAAAGGACATCTCATGGCAACAGCAACCACCACCCGAGACCCCGCAACCGCAGCAGCCCCAGCCGTCGCAGCCCGGCCAGCCGACACCCGCGCCGCAGGAGGAGCCGCCCGTCCAGCCGCGACATCGACGTTCCGGCGCCAGGCACCAACCCGTCGCCGAGCCCCACCCGCCGATCGGCTGAACTAGGCCCGGCTCCGCAGTGCGGGCGCCGGTCGCCATCACTTCGAAATCGGGCAGCGCGTTCCCGTAATAATGGGAGCGCGTTGCGTCGAAGAGCATCAGGTACAGCCGCCCGTCGATCACGGCGCCGACCGCCCTGCCCTTGCGCCACAGCTCGTCGCCGTCGAGATGCTCGAAATCGAACTGGAAGCCCGGATAGCCGAGGAACTGCCGCGGCTGCAGGCTCAGCGTCTTGAACTCGATCGCGCCGCCCCGGACCCGGAAGGCGCTTTCGAGCATCGACGCGATTTCCGGGGCCGTCATGTTGCTCCGGAACTTGGGCACCTGCCGGTCGTCGCTCTTCCGCTGACGGACCAGATATTCGATTGTGCGGCAGGCCGGACACGAAGGTGATGCCGTCGAGATACGGGCCGTTGAGCGTCCAGTCCTCGACCCAGCGAATGCTGTCGAAGAAGAAGAATCTCGCGCTGCCTGTTCCACGGCCGCGGCGGAAGGACCGTCATCGCGCCGTTGCCGACGTTCGTCTGCTTTGACGCGGACGAGCGAGTAGGCGCCTAAGTCGGTGCCCTCGCCCACCGTGCTGCAGGCGGCCAGCGGGAGCATGGCCGCGGTCAGAACAAGTTTCATCTTGCGCATCGTCACGCTCCTCAACCGACCATTTGCCGGATGAACGGCGCGTCGGGAGCGCCCGGTTTCATCTGCAGGTAGCGGCCGAGCGCCGCCTTCGCTTCGCCGCTGCGGCCTTCCTTGTAGAGCGCCAGCCCGTGCGATCGCCACGCTTCCGGCGGCGCGTCCGGATAGGCGACCGCGACCGCATAGCTCTGCGCCGCGCGGGCATCGTCGCCGGCCCGGCTGCGGAGCCGCCAGACCTCGCCCTCATAATAGCGCAGCAGGCCGTTCCAGCCGTCGAGCGCCAGCGTGTTGAGCAGATATTGGCTCGCGCCCGGGTCGTTCAGCCTGACCTGGTCGTCCAGCAGCATCTGCCGGATGGACGCGATCTTCGACAGATAGCGCGCGCGGCCGTTGTCGTAGGCGCGGCCCGGGACGGTGACTTCGGCGGCGGACAGCTTGAGGTCCGCCATGCGCGAAGTCGGCGACGGGTGCGTGTCGAACAGGGTTCCACGGCGGCGGTGCTTGCGGCGGTAGCGCGCGCTTGCATCCTCCTCGCCGATCAGCTGATCCCAGACGTTCGCCATTTCGATCGGCGGATAGCCGGCCTCGGCGATCAGGCGCGCGCCCATCGCGTCGGCCTCGGCCTCCATCGCCCGGCTGTAGGAGAACAGCGAAAGGATCGTGCCGAGCTGCGCAAGCTGGACATAGTCGCCGAGGTAGACGCCGCCGGCCGCTCCGCCGACGCCCGCGACCATCGCGCCGATCGCGAACAGGTCGGTCTTCTTCCTCTGGTCGCGCCATGAACGGATCATGTGCCGGCGCAGGAAGTGGCCGGATTCGTGCGCGATCACGCCCGCAAGCTGCGCCTCGTTGCGCATGCGCAGCAGCAGGCCGGTGAAGATCACCGAAAAGCCCGACGGGAACATCATCGCGTTGAAATCGGGAACGTGCGCCAGATAGATGCGCATGTCCTTCGCCGCGGGCCCGCCGACGCTGCCGATGATGCCCTGAAGGTAGGATATGAGCTCCGGATCCTTGACCAGCAGGTTGGAGCCCGAGATCTCCTCCTCGGCCCGGTCCATCAGCTGCCAGATGCCCTTCTCGTCCTCGTCCGTCGGCTTGAAGCCCGGACCGATCAGCGGGACCATGTCGGCGGGACGGGTCCGGGCCTGGGCGATACCGGTAGCCATGGAAGCAGCGACGGCGCCTCCTCCGACGAGCAGGGAGCGGCGGCTGATCTCGGCGCAGCGCATGCACATCAGCTCTTCTCCTTCGCCTGCGCTTCGCGGACCTCGCGGCCAGGCTTCATGCGGCCGATGAGCCGCTCGACCATCTGCGACGCGCCCTCCGGCGTTCGGATGTCGCCGAACTTCACGCCCGGAAGCTGGCTTCCGGTCTGAGAGCACGTTGAACCAGACGACCTCGCCCGGTCCTCAGATCGACGAGCGAGGCATAGGCGAACTGGTTGCTTCCGCCGCTCGGCGCGCAGAATCCGATGAAGCAGCCGGCGACGCCAAGCACCTGAAGCGCGACTCGTCCGGTCGAGGCGATATTGTCCTGCGCGTAGAGGAACAGAGCATAGTCGTAGCCGGAGCGGCGGCCGAGCGAGACGGCGTCTTCGCCGAGCGTATATTCCAGGCCCTTGCCGCGCTTGGTCGGCAGCGCCGCGCCGGAATATTTGTGAAGCGCGATCGAATTGCCGACCGCGAAAGTGAAGCCGCTCGAGATCGGCGATTTCCTCGGCGCTGACGTTCGGAAGCTCGTTCCGGCGCGCCATGCACGAGCACCTTGCCGCCACGGTCCGGCCTGCTCGGTCCGAAGGGCGTTGATGATGTTGCCGCGCGCCTGCTCGGTCCAGTCGGCCCGCGGTTCCGCCATCCCGCCAGTCATCAGTGAGTTCACGGTGACGTCGGGCCGCATCACCAGCAGGCGGTAATCGCCCTGCGGCGGCGTGAATTGAACGTCCGCATATTGCCGCGACTGCACGCAACCCGACACCGCCACGCTGGCCGCCAGCGCAATCGCTAGACCGTATTTCCCCATCGCCAACTCCCCCGGTGTGCGAGCGCGCTCACCGCTATCGACCCAACCTGCCCTACGAAATTCTGAATGGCAAGTGAAAGATGCGGAAAAGTCCAAGCAAATGAATGCTCTAGCGGACCGGGCAAGCAACTCCCTCAACCCCATCCAGGCATCTTCCATCGAATTCGCCGGGAAGCGCAAGGCCAATCTGGGCGGCGATGCGTGGGAAGGATGTTGACGGTCGAGATATGGTCCTGCCGGTCGTTGGGCCGCATGCCCTTCCGCCAGAACAGGATCGGCAGCTCGGCGGTCGTAGTCCCAGACGCTGCCATGGGTCGCCACATAGCCGACGCCCGGCTCGACGATGGGCGACACATATTGCTTCAGCACGACATAGAGGTCGCCCGAGCGCTCTGCATCGAAGGAGGCGCGAACGCGCTCCCCGACCGTCCATTTGTCCGGCGAGGTCGTTGCCAGCGGGATTCGGGCAATCTGGCGCTTGGTGAAGACCTTCTCCACCTGCGGATGCGCCTTGAAGTAGGCCACGGCTTCCTTCTCGACGCGGGTCCGGTCCCGCGGCTGCAACCCGCGATCGATCCACACATCGTTGCGCGAGATCGCCGAGCAGCGCCGGGCCGCTCAGCTTCAGCTTGGCCGCGATGCGCCTTTCCGACTTCCGCGGTCTCGAGCGCCGGATCGGCCCGAACGGCGCTGGCGACGCCCTTGGCGCGAAGACGCTCGGGAATGTCCATGCCGCCATGATCGGCGGTCAGGACGACCGAATAGTCGATGCCCTGCGCATCCAGCACCTGGAAGAAGCCGGCGAGGTCGCGGTCGAGCGACAGCAGTTGCAGGCACATCTCCTCGCCGCCGGAGCCGAGGCCGTGGCCGACGTAATCGGTTGCGGAAAGCCCGACCGACAGAACGTCCGGAGCCGCGTCGGCTCCGAGCTTCAGCTCCTGCACGAGACCCGCGGCGACCGCGAGCACCGCGCCGTCATATTCGGGCGACGCGCGGAACGCGCGCATGTCGCCGGCGGCTCGACCGAAGCGCCCTGCGCCCACGGTCAGCGTCGGCGAAACGGCATATGGCGTCGCCTTGCCCTGGCAGAGCGGTGGGGACTCAAGCGGCGGCCGCGCCGTGGCAAGCACGCCCGCAAGGGAGGCATTGGCCCGAGTGATCGTTGCAGGGACCAGCGCCGACTTGTTGTCGGTCGCAAAGCCTCTTGCCGCTCCAGTACCAGCGCTGGTCGACCGTGTGCCCGCCCATCATGACCGCCGAGCGATCCTTCCCCGCCACCGCGACGTTGAGGCTCTGCGGCGAACGTTGCTTCAGCAGGTCGCCCAGCGTCGGCGACGCGAAGATGCATCGCGGAGACGGTGTAGCTGGTGGTCGACGACCCCGCGACGCGCTCATCCTCGGAGCAATAGACTGTCTTGTCGGAGCGGGAGACCGACTGGTCGACCCAGGTATTGCCGATGATGCCCGTGTGCGTCGGGTGCGAACCGGTCAGGATCGTCGAATGGCCCGGGCAAGTCTCCGTGGCCGCGTGGGCCTGATAGCCGTTGCGGAACGCCGTCCCGCTCGCACAGCCGCGCCAGCCCGCCGGTGAAATGCGGCCGATATTCGTCGAACAGATCGGCGGAAAACTGGTCGACCGAAATGACCACGACGAGCGAGGGAGCGCCGGCCTTGAGCGGAGCCGGCGGCGGCAAGGGCGCCTGCGCCGGGGCCGAGGCGGCGGCGAGCAGGTTTACCAGGAATGCCGCCAGTCTCAGCATGTTCGTCCCTTCGAACGCGGTATCAGGCGTCGAGCTTAGCGCGCAGCCGCTCGTTGACCACCTGCGGATTGGCCTTGCCCTGCATCGCCTTCATCGTCTGGCCGACGAAGAAGCCGAACAAGTGCCTGCTTGCCACCCTTGTACTCGGCGACCTTGTCGGCGTTGGCGGCAAGGATCTTGTCGATCTCCGCATCGATCGCGCCGGTGTCGGAGGTCTGCTTGAGACCGCGCTTCTCGACGATCTCGGCCGCGCCTTCGCCGGTTTCGAGCATGATCTCGAACACCTGCTTGGCGATCGTGCCGGAAATGGTGCCGTCCGCGACCAGCCCGAGCAATTCCGCCGCCTGCGCCGGGCTAACGGGCGAATCCTCGATGTCCTTGCCCAGGCGATTGAGCGCGCCGAACAATTCGCCGACGACCCAGTTCGCGCCCTGCACGGGCTGCGCCACCAGCATCGAGCAGCGCGTCGAACCAGCGCGCCGTCTCGACCTCGGCGGTCAAAACACTGGCGTTGTAAGGCGTTACGCCAAGAGCCTCGTACCGCTTGCGCTTGGCGTCCGGCAGCTCGGGCAGCGACGCCACGGCACTCCTCAAGGAACGCATCGTCGAGTTCGAGCGGCAGCAGATCCGGGTCCGGGAAGTAGCGATAATCGTGCGCATCTTCCTTGGACCGCAACGTGCGCGTCGTGCCGCGATCGGGATCGAACAGCCGCGTCTCCTGCACGATCGAGCCGCCCTCCTCGAGCACCTCGACCTGGCGCCGCGCCTCATATTCGATGACCTGCATGACGAAGCGCACGGAATTGACGTTCTTCGTCTCCGTCCGCGTTCCGAACTCATCGCCCGGCTTGCGCACGCTGACATTGACGTCGGCGCGCATGGAGCCTTCCTCCATATTGCCGTCGCACGAGCCGACATAGCGGAGGATCGCCCGCAGCTTCCGGAGATAAGCCCCTGCTTCCGCTGGCGAACGCATGTCAGGCCGCGACACGATTTCCATCAGCGCGACGCCCGCGCGATTGAGGTCGACGTAGGACATGGTCGGGTTCTGGTCGTGCATCAGCTTGCCCGCGTCCTGCTCGACGTGGATGCGCTCGATGCCGATGCGCTTGGCGCTGCTCTCGTCCTTCTCGTCGAGAAAAACCTCGACCTCGCCCTCGCCCACCAAAGGATGGAACAGCTGGCTGATCTGATAGCCCTGCGGAAGGTCGGCGTAGAAATAGTTCTTCCGGTCGAAGCGGCTCCAGCGATTGATCTTCGCGTCGAGCGCCATGCCCGTGCGCACCGCCTGGCGGATGCACTCGCGGTTCGGCACCGGAAGCATCCCCGGCATCGCCGCATCGATCAGCGACACCTGCGTGTTCGGCTCGGCGCCGAACGCCGTCGCGGCACCGGAGAACAGCTTGGACGCCGTCGCCGTGATCTGCGCGTGGACTTCGAGGCCGACCACGACCTCCCACTCGCCCGGTTCTCGCCCTTGATGCGGAAGGGTGCGGTTGCGTCAGCCATTACCACCACCTCTGCGGCTTCGCGGTGAAGCCCGCACGTTCCTCGATCGCCAGCCCCGCATTGAGCACGCCCTGCTCGTCCAGCTCGCGCCCGATCAGGTGCAGGCCGAGCGGAAGCCCCTGCTCGTCCAGCCCGCCCGGAACCGACATGGCCGGAAGACCCGCCAGGCTCGCCGGAACCGCGAACACGTCGTTCAGATACATCGACAGCGGATCCGCCGTCTTGTCGCCCAGCCCGAACGCCGCGGACGGCGCCGTCGGCGTCAGGATCAGGTCGCACTTCTCGAACGCGTCCGTGAAGTCCTGCTTGATCAGGGTCCGCACCTTCTGCGCCTTGGTGAAATAGGCGTCGTAGAAGCCCGCCGACAGCACATAGGTGCCGATCATGATCCGGCGGCGAACCTCCGCGCCGAAGCCGGCGGCGCGCGTCGCGGCATACATCGCGTCGAGCCCGCCCTCGCCCTCGACCCGCAAGCCGTACCGAACGCCGTCATAGCGGGCGAGGTTCGACGACGCCTCGGCCGGAGCGATGATGTAATAGGTCGGCAGCGCATATTTGGTGTGCGGCAGGCTGATCTCGACCGGCTCTGCACCCGCGTCGCGAAGCCACTCGATGCCGCGATCCCACAAGGCGTTGATGTCGTCCGGCACGCCATCGATGCGATATTCCTTGGGAATACCGATGCGCTTGCCCTTGAGATCGCTGGACAATCCCGCTTCCCACTTCGGCACCGGCAGGTCGAGCGACGTCGAATCCTTCGGGTCGAACCCCGCCATCGCTTCCAGCATGATCGCGCAGTCGCGAACCGTCTTCGCCATCGGCCCCGCCTGGTCGAGCGAGCTGGCGAAGGACACGATCCCCCAGCGCGAGCAGCGCCCGTAGGTCGGCTTGATCCCGCAAATGCCGGTGAAGGCCGCAGGCTGGCGGATCGAACCGCCCGTGTCGGTGCCCGTCGCCGCCGGAGCGAGCCCCGCCGAGACAGCAGCCGACGATCCGCCCGACGACCCGCCCGGTGCCAGCGCGGCATTGCCGCCGTCGCTCCGCCGCCACGGCGAGATCACCGGCCCGTAGGTGCTCGTCTCGTTCGACGAGCCCATGGCGAACTCGTCCATGTTGAGCTTGCCGAGCATGCCCGCGCCGGCCTTGCGCAAATTCTCGGTGACCGTGCTCTCGTACCGGGGCTTGAAGTCCTTGAGGATGCTGCTGCCCGCAGTCGTGTTCACGCCGTCGCGTGGCGAACAGGTCCTTGATGCCCAGCGGCACGCCCGCGAGCGATCCCAGCTCTTCGTTCCCCCGCGCCTTGTCGGCCGCATCGGCCGCAGCAAGCGCGTCGTCCGGCGTCTCCACCGTATAGGCGTTCAGCGCCCGCCCCGCCGCGACCGCCGCATTATACTGCTCCGCAACCTCGCGAGCCGAGAAATCGCCCGCACGGAATCCGTCGCGAAGCTGCGCGATCGTCAGTGACGTCAGCTCGCTCATTCGATCACCTTGGGCACGGCGAAGAAGCCATGCTCGGCGACCGGCGCATTGGCGAGGATGTCGTCGCGCTTGTTGCCATCGGTGACGGCGTCCTCGCGCAGGCGAAGCGTGTTCGGAATGACCGCCGTCAGCGGCTCCACGCCGTCCGTATTCACCTCGCCGAGCTGCTCGACCCAGCCGAGGATGCTGTTGAGCTCGGGCACCATCCGCTCAAGCTCCTCATCGCTCATCGCGATGCGGGCGAGCTTGGCGATGTGCCGCACCTGTTCGTTCGTGACTGACATTGCGGCGGGCGATAGCCGCGCCCCTCCCCAGCGGCAAGCGGCCTAGCCCGTCATTTCGAATATACTGGAAAGGTGCTTGACTCCGACACGCGATTTCTACATTTCGAGTCTCGTGGAAATGAGGAAAGCCATGAAAGCCGACTCCGCAATCGAAGCTCTTGGAGCCCTCGCGCAGGAACACCGGCTCACCTTGTTCAAACTGCTCGTCCAGGCGGGCGACAAGGGCTTGGCCGCCGGCGCGATTGCCGACGCGCTCGGCGTTCCCAACAGTTCACTGTCGTTCCACCTCGCCCAGCTGCGGAATGCCGGGCTGATCCTTCAGGAACGCCAGCACCGGTCGCTCATCTACCGGGCCAACTATCCCGCGATGAATGCCCTCGTCGCCTACCTCATGGAGAATTGCTGCGAGGGAGCCGACTGCGGCTCCGGCGTGGAAAGTCGCTGCGGCGACAGCCCTGCCGTCGACACACCGAGGGCGGCATGAGCAGGATCTACAACGTCCTGTTCCTCTGCACGGGGAATTCCGCCCGTTCGATTCTGGCGGAAGCGATTTTGAACAAGGACGGAGCCGGCCGCTTCAGGGCCTTCTCGGCCGGAAGCCAGCCGAAGGGCCAGGTCCATCCCGCCGCGCTCCGCCTGCTGGACGAGCTCGGCTTTCCGACGGAGGGATATCGGTCGAAGAATTGGGACGAGTTCGCCGCGCCCGGCGCGCCGCCGCTCGATTTCGTGTTCACCGTTTGCGACAATGCCGCCGGCGAAACCTGCCCCATCTGGCCGGGCCAGCCGATGACCGCGCACTGGGGCATCGAAGATCCGGCGGCGATAGAAGGCGACCGGCAGCCGCAGGCTTTCCGGGACGCCTTCCATGCGCTCCAGCGCCGCATCGGCCTGTTCCTCTCTTTGCCGATCGAGAGCATCGACGAGCTGAGCCTCCAGACCCGATTGCGAGAGATTGGCCGCCAAGCCGACCAGCACGCAGCCTGACGTGCCGCCCCTTGGCAGAAGGCTGGCCGCGGAGGGCGTCGGCTCCTTCTTCCTGTTCGCCTGCGTCATCGGCTCCGGGATCATGGCCGAGCGGCTGGCGGGCGGGAACGTTGCCGTCGCACTCCTCGCCAATGCGATCGCGACCGGAGCCATCCTGTTCGTGCTCATCACGATGCTCGGCCCGATCTCCGGCGCACACATGAACCCGGCCGTGAGCCTCGTCGCCGCATCCCGCGCGGGAACTGAGCCGGGCGGATGCGGCGGCCTACATTGCCGCACAGATTGCGTTCGGAATCCTGGGTGCGTGGGCCGCGCACCTGATGTTCGACCTTCCGATCCTGCAATGGTCGACGAAGTCTCGAACCGGCCTAGGCCAGTTTGCCGGCGAGACGATCGCCACCTTCGGCCTCATCCTGACAATTCTCGGAACCGTGAAACACCGCCGTGAATGGGTGCCGGCATCCGTGGCCCTCTACATCACCGCGGCTTACTGGTTCACCTCCTCCACCAGCTTCGCCAATCCGGCCATCACGCTTGCCCGAAGCCTGACGGACACCTTCGCCGGAATCGCCCCCGCGCGACGTACCTTTGTTCATCGCCGCACAGCTGACAGGCGCGGCGCTTGGGAGCACTGACTTCAAGGTGGCTGTTCCCGGCTGACCGCTAAACGGATCTACAGTTTCGTTCGGTCGGAAGGCGTCCAATCGGCGGGCTCGGCATCCCGCCGCGAGAGGCGCAGGGCGAGTCCCGCGGCCGTACCCACCGCGATGGCAATCGTCAGGTCCGTCAAGATCGTCAGTATCATCGTCAGGAACAGCAGCCTTCGGTCGCCGGCCCGCAGCCTCATCCGCTCGCCCCAGCGTTCGGGCTCACTCATTAGCCAGGCCGTGACGATCAGCAGCGCCGCGAGGGCGGGCATTGCCAAGTAGCCGGCCAGTGATCCGACGCTGAGCACGATCAGGAGGATGGCAATCGCATGGACGATGCCCGCCACAGGGGTGCGTCCGCCTGCACGAACGTTCGTTGCCGTGCGCGCAATCGCTCCGGTCGCCGGCAATCCGCCGAACAAGGGTGAAGCGATGTTGGCCGCTCCCTGCGCGAGCAGCTCCGCGTTTGAGCGATGGGTGCTGCCGATCATGCGGTCCGCCACGATCGCCGACAGGAGCGACTCCACGCCCGCCAGAAACGCGATCACGAAAGCGGACGGCAGCAACTCGCTGATCCGGGCAATGCTGACATGAGGCAGCGACGGCGTCGGCAATCCAACCGGCAAAGCGCCGAATTGCGAGTGGATGGTGTCGACCGGCAATGCGAACACCGCCACCGCAGTGGAAGCCGCGCCGATCACCAGCAGCGATCCGGGCAAGTTCGGCGTCAGGCGGCGCAGCAAGGCAATGCCGGCAATCGCCATCAAGCCCAGCAGCAATGCGGTGGGATTGACGGCTCCTCGCGCAGCCCAGAGCGCCGGGAGCGCCTCCACCAGGTCGGCGGGGACCTTGACTGCCGACAGTCCGAGCAGGTCCTTGAGCTGGCTCACCGCGATGATCAGGGCGATGCCGACCGTGAAACCCTCGATCACCGGTTCGGGCACGAGCGCGATGAAGCGGCCCGCCCGCACAAGCCCGCCGATGACCAGGATCACGCCCGCCATCATCGTCGCGAGCAGGAGGCCATCGAAGCCATACTCCGCGATGACCCCGTAGACGACGACGATGAACGCCCCCGTCGGACCGCCGATCTGGACACGGCTTCCGCCGAGCAGCGAGATCAGGAACCCGCCGACGATCGCCGTCACCAGCCCCGCCCTCGGATCCGCGCCCGATGCGATTGCGATTGCGATGCTCAAGGGGAGCGCGACCAAGGCAACGGTGATCCCCGCGACGGAATCGCCGAGGAACATGCGCCAGGAATAGTCGCGCATCGTCGTGAGGAGCTTCGGTTTCACGTTCCAGCGCTACGCGCCGCGATGACGCAGTTCAACGAGTCCGGGGCAGCGGACGTCGGCACGCTTGTCTGCTAAGGCCGCACTCAGGGCGAAACCGGGGACTTAAATGATTGCATTGCAGAAGCTCACGTTTGCGCTCTCTTGCGTCTTGATCGGTTCCAGTGCCTTGGCCAGTTCCACGTCCGACGATGCGTCGTCGACGGCCTACGCCGTAGCCGACCATCAGCAGCCTCCACCCAGACGATGATCGGCGAAACACTCCTTACGGCATTCGGCGTAGGATCGGTTCTCGCCGCATCGGTGGGTCTGTTCGCGCACATCATCGGCTACGACCGCGACCGGGCGTTCTACGCGACCGTTTTGACGGTCGTAGCCTCTCTCTACGTTCTGTTTGCGATCATGGCTGGCGGTCGCGGCCTGGTTCCCGAAATCGCATTCTTCGCTGTGTTCGCAGCCGTGGCCGCAATCGGTTTCAGAACGAGCCTCTGGATTGTAGCCGCCGGGCTGGCGCTCCACGGCGCGTTCGACTTCGTTCGACATGCCTTCCTGGCTGCACCGGGCGCTCCCCAATGGTGGCCGGCGTTTTGCGGATCATACGACGTGGTGGCGGCGCTTGGGTTGGCAGCACTGCTGCTGAGCAGGCGCCAGACAGCGGAGCGTGGCGCCGTTCCCTAAGGTGAATTTACGACAGGAATACCAGCCTCTGCGTCAGCCGCGGGCTATGGAACCGATCTTGCCCGCGTATCCAGTCTCCAGCGATTTCGCCGGAATGAGGAATGAAACCCGGATAGATGGCCAGTCGATTGTAGGCCGGTTCGATGCGCCCAAGGAGCTCGAAGGCATCATTGGACGCAGTGAGGTAACCGCCCTCTTGCCCATCTTCCGGGTCGCCCCTCTGTCTGAAGAACAATGTTCCGCCCCGTTCCTCGCGGTTCAAATAGACGAGGCCGAACACTGGGACCGGGTCGGTATGAGGAAGTCGCTGTGCGGTACTAAGGTCGTCGGGATGCACGTCCACCACGGCGAAATCCGTGTGCAGCTGCCGAAATGCGGGAATGCGGCGGCCGTCCTTCGCTATCGGCAAGCGTGAGAGATACTGGCTGTTGACGAGATTCAGCATCTTGCGCCGCACCTCGGACAGTGAACGGTTCGGTTCGGGGATAGCGGCCAGCTTGCCTGGGTAGGGGTAAGGCGGCGGCGAATACGGAAGCTTAAGCGCGGCCTCGCGGATCTGATCAGGCTTCTTGAAGATTCCGTCGATCAGAATGACAGGGATTTGCCCACCAACCTTGACGAATTGGACGTCCACCTCCGCCGGCATCTCGAAGAGATCGTCATCCACGATTGTGCCACTAAGTGCGCGATCGAACGTCAGCAATGATCTTCTGAGAAGAGCAGGCGTCAGGTACGCCCGGTCATCAGCGGCCCCTCCGGCGGCGGTTGAAATGCGAGGGGGTCGGCCGCGGCGCCGGGCGAGCCTTCAGTCACCTCGTCGTAAATGGCCACGCCGACTGGGCTGTAGGTGATCGCCTGCGTCAACAGCAGCGAGCCGACGATCGTGCCGATCCCCCATTTCCACGCAGGATGCGCCCGCCCGCTGCGCCGGATATCGGCCCAGACACCCGCCAGCGGAAACAGCAGGATCACTGCATAGGTCGCCTCCCAAGACCACGGCTGCAACAACGGCAGCGGCAACAGCCGGCCAAAGGCTGGAGCAAGCAGGATCGTCATCCCGCAGAAGTGCAGCCGCCGGTGCCACTCGGTTCGCCGGCGAAGGAGGATCGCCGCGGTCGTCAATCCGGCAAAGGTCAGCACCGCCACGGGATCGAAGATCAGGAAGTGAACCGGCTGGAAGAAGAACGGCACCGTTCCGGCCCGAACCATCGAAACGGTCACGAAAAAGCCGGAGACGACCATTGCGACCATCCAAGCAGCCGCGAACCAGCCCAGCCGGCGGTGTAGGTGGATACGATCCGTGGCGACCAGCACGTTTTGCGTCAGATAGATCGCGACCCAGCCCATGAAGAGCACGGCATGAACGTGGACCCGCACGGGCGAACCAAAGGTCGAGCAGCCCATGGCGAGCTGCAACGAGAAGCCGGCAACGATGACGATCGTCATCACGATTGCGGCGCGCAAGAAAAAGCGCTCGTCGCCGGTGGAAAAGGAAGACGGCTGTTCGACTAGGGTCGCCATTCGATGCCCCCTGCGGCTTAGTCGGCTACGACTTTACGCCCGTCCTGACCTCGCGCCAATGGTCCGCAATAGCCTTTCGATCGCTGCGGCAGCACCAAACGGCTCACCCCGCCGATTCATAGACCACCGGGTGCCCATCGGACGTACCGGGCTGCGCAGGCATGATCTTCCCGCCTGAAGTCTCATATCCGACGAACCCCTGTTGGCCGCCTTGGCGGTTGGGCGGCAACCCGAGCTTGAGCAGGGTTTCCTCCACCGAATTATAGGTCACGCCAATCTTGAGGATTTCTCGGGCCTGTTCCGCCGTTGCGATCGGTCGCCCGAGCTCATTTGCCAGGCGGACATTCTTTTCGATCATTCCGATGGTCGTGATCCGCTTGCCGGGCGTGGTGTCCCAAAGATTTTCTTCGATGCCCGCCCTGGTGTGTTGCCCCAATGCAATCATGATCGCGGCCAGTGGATAGGTTAGCCGGAACATCGACTGGTAGGTGAACACGGAGCCGTGCGGGGTTCGGCGCACGAGTTCCATCCAGTCGAACGGATTGGCTCCACACGACCCGCCCCCGCCCATGCTGAAAAATCCGTTCACGGGACCCATGTAAAGTCCGCGCCGGATCAGCCGCTCGACGATTTCCAGGCCGTGAACGTGACCCAAAGCGAAGTAAGGCTGGATCCCGGCCGCCTTCAAACGCTTCAGATGTTCGATGTAAAAATCAGGAAGCGCGTCGACTGCCATATTCGAAAAGGCCCACATGGCCTGGTCGTTGGCCAGCCGCGGGGGCCAATCCTGCATCTTGGTAAGAGACGTCAGATCCCATTGTGACGTTCCGATCGCCACGGTGATCTGGTCGGGCTTCGGATTGATGTCGGCCAGCATGTGGCGGGTGTCGTATCCTTGCCATTGCGCATGTTCGCCATCCGCGGGCGGTGCAAAGGAGATCGATCCCCCAACCTGCAGGATCATCTTCGGGACCGCCTTGCGCAGGCGACCAATCTGATCGCTGTAATGCTGGAAATTCTTGGAAATATGACCGGTTTCCGGATCGCGCACATGGATGTGCAACATCGTCGCTCCGGCATTGTAGCAGTCGACGACCTTCTGGACCTGCGCGTCCCAGCTCAGGTCTATGTCCTCGGGAAAATCCTCCGGAAGCCAAACGGGACCGTAGGGTGCGGCCGTAATGATGAGCGGGGCCTGGTTCTCAGGCAGCAATGAGTCGTCTGTAAAGTACATGCTGGCGAGTCCTTCACTGTCGCGCCTGGCGCGTCTCACGCGGGCCGAGTGCTTACTCGTTACGGCTGATGGGATGGCTATTCCGAACGAGGACATAGGGGGAATTAGGGAAAACCCTTATCCACAAGAGTGAGCCAGACGGTCGCCGTGCCTGAAGTCTTTGTTGCAGAGAGCAGTCGTTAAACTAGGTGTGCAAAGCACGACATCAGCTATTCGAATCGCGACAAGGCAGAAATCATGCAACTCGTGCGCGCGGCGGCACTGACCGGCTATTTCGAAGTTGCTGAAGAATTCGGCCTCAACACCATGTCCTTGCTTCGCCGTGCCGGGCTGACGCGATCGATGCTGCGAAACCCGGAACAGCCCATTCCAGCGCTGGCCGCATTTACCCTGCTTGAGAGCAGCGCTGAACAGTCCGATTGCTCGACCTTCGGCTTGCGGATGGTCGAACACAGGCGGCTCGGGGATGTCGGATTGTTGAGCATATTATTCGCTCACCAGCCCACGCTGGGCGCCGCCCTCGAAATCCTGAGCACCTATCGCTTGCGACTAAATCCGACTCTTGTTTATCTGCAGCAACAACTGGACCGAACAATTCTGCTGACGGCCCGGTTCGTGTTCGGATCCCCGGCAGTTCATCGCCAGGCCGGCGACATTGCGATCGCCGTGTTGCATCAAGCTTGCCGCACCGTCTTCGCGTCGAATTGGCGGCCTCTTCAGATCAGCTTCCCCTACGCTGCTCCGGAGGAATCGGAGATGCAGGTTTACGCCCGCATTTTTGCGTGTCCGGCCGCCTTTGACGCAGACCCTTGGGGCATTTCAATCGATGCGACTGAACTGAATGCAGTCAACCCAAATTCGGACCCGGTCATGGCACTCCATGCCCGGCGCCTCGTCGAATCCCTGATCGATCCGGAAGAGCGAGGTGTCGTTGGAGAGATTGAGGCGACACTCATCATGCTGATGCCGCAACAGCGTGCATCCGTCACGGCGGTTGCCGACGCGCTCGGTGTCAACGTGAGGACCCTTCAACGACGACTACACGCCGAAGGAACGCAATTCAGCGAGCTCCTCGACCGGCTTCGGCGATCCCTGGTTGCAGAGCACTTAGGCGATTCAAGGTTGAGCATGGCCGATGTTGCTCTCGCGCTCGGCTTTTCGTCTGCTGCTTCCTTCAGCAGGTGGCATCGTGAACAATTTTGCGAGGCACCGTCAACGGCCCGTAATCTGATCAAGCAGACGCGCTAATCGAACGCAGGGGCGATTGGTTTCGTTGATTCCGAATCCGTCGAGGGACTGACATTGCGCAATGTCCGCGATGGGAGGAGAGCAGACGTTGTCCCATTTGCTGTCCTGCATCCGCACCCCGTGCTTGCCTCCCGCAGTCCGTAACCGAGCAAGGGCGCCGCTCCCGCGACCTTGGGTGTTGCCCGCCACTCGCGCGCTCAATAGAGCGCCCGGCCAATGTGCGCTCGCCGTTTCCTGATCTTCGTCTTCATCCTGACCCTGCTGTTCGTCGCGGCGGCGTTTGCGATTTTTCAGTTCGGGCAGCAGGTGCTGATCAAGACCGCGACACCGAGCGGACACTTCCAGGCGCCGCCGGCATCCAGTGGCCCGGACTATGCGAAGACCGAAAGCTGGATCGCGCGACCTGACATTCCGGCCAATCCGTCCGAGTGGCTGCCATCCGGCGTACCACCCAGCCGCCGGACAGGCCGCGATCTTCTACGTCCACCCCACGACCTATCTTGAGCGCGATCGATGGAATGCGCCGCTCTCGGGCAACGGCGACAGCGACGGCCGCGCCAGCCTGTTTGTCCAGAGCCAGGCCTCTGCCCTGACCAGCGCCGGACAGGTCTGGGCGCCGCGCTACCGTCAGGCCGCCTATGGCGCATTCCTTCTGAAGAGCGAGGACGCGCAGAAGGCGCTCGACCTCGCTTATTCGGACGTCGCGGCGGCGTTCGACGAGTTCCTGAAGCGAAATCCCGAAGGCCCTCTAATCCTCGCCGGTCACAGCCAGGGCGCTTTGCATTTGTCGCGCCTCCTCCGTGAGCGCGCACCGCAGCTGAAGGGCCGCCTCGTCGCCGCTTATGTCGTTGGCTGGCCGCTCAGCACCACGGCCGATTTGCCCGCAATGGGCCTTCAGCCCTGCTCCACCGCCGATCAGACGGGCTGCGTCCTTTCCTGGCAGAGCTTCGGGCAGCCGGCCAATCCGGACCTGATCATGGATGCGTGGGAAGACACGAAGGGCCCGACCGGGATCGAGCGCAAGCGGCAGGACATGCTGTGCGTGAATCCGCTGACCGGGACGAAAGACGGAAGCGCGCCTCCGCAGGCCAATGCCGGGACCCTGGTTCCGTCGGCGGACCTGAAGCAGGCCGTTCTCGAGCCTGGCCGCGTCGGTGCGCATTGCGAGGGCGGGCTGCTGTTGCTGGACGGGGACATTCCGCAGCTCGGGCCCTTCGTCCTGCCCGGCAACAATTATCACGTCTATGACTACGCCTTGTTCTGGTCGGCCATCCGGGCCGACGCCGAGCGGAGGATGCAGGCTTGGCGACGCTGATCACCGCCAGCGCGGCCGAGTTCGCGGCGGCCGTCGAGCCGGGCAAGCTTGCCGGACTGGACGTCGGAACGAAGACCATCGGCCTCGCAGCCTGCGATGCGAGCTGGTCGTTCGCCGGGCCAGCGGAAACGATCCGGCGGACCAAGTTCACCAACGATCTGAAGCAATTGTCCCAGTTCGTCGAGAAACAGGCGATCCGCGGACTGGTCGTCGGCCTGCCCTTGAACATGGACGGGACCGACTCTCCGCGAACCCAGTCGGTCCGCGCCTTCGCCCGCAATCTGGCGCCGCTGAACCTGCCCATCCTCCTGTGGGACGAGCGCTGGTCGACCCAGGCGGTCGAGCGGGCGATGATCGATGCCGACGTCAGCCGGGCCAAACGGGCGGAGAAGGTCGACGCCCTCGCCGCGGCGCACATACTGCAAGGCGCGATCGATGCGCTGGCGAATTTGCCCCAGCAGCATTAGGCCCAGCGCTCGTGAACCTCATCTCCATTGATTCGCTGAACGACACGCAGATCCAGCGGCTGCTCAGTCGTGGGGAAACCTGGTTCAAGTCCAACCGCTCGCCTTCACGCGGCGAGACAAAAGACCTGCAGAACAAGCTGGTTTTCAACCTTTTCTACGAAAACTCGACGCGGACGGCGATGTCCTTCGCCGCCGCCGCCCACCGCCTCGGCGCGGCGCCTGTTTTCCTGCCCGTCGAACAATCGTCGATCAAGAAGGGCGAGACGTTCGAGGACACCACGCGCACGCTCAACGCCATGCGGCCCGACTGCATCGTCGTCCGCCACCGCGAGAACGGCGCCCCCGCCCGCATGGCCGAGCTGGTCGACTGCCCCATCATCAACGCCGGGGACGGGACCAACGAGCATCCGACGCAAGCCTTGCTCGACGCGCTTGCGCTGAAGGTTCGCCTCGGCCGGATCGAGGGGCTGAAGGTCGCGATCTGCGGCGATATCCGTCACAGCCGTGTCGCCCGCTCCAACGCCAAGCTTCTGCCGAGGCTGGGCGCGGAGGTCCGGCTGGGCGGTCCGCCATCGCTCGTCCCGGAAGACGTCCCTGCTTTATCGATCGACGAAGCGATCGCCGGTGCGGACGTGGTGATGATGCTTCGGGTCCAGCGCGAGCGGCTGGAAGAGGATCTGGGCGACGGACCGGGCGAATATCTTTCGCGCTATGGGCTGACGTCAGAGCGCCTGGCCTCGGCCGCGCCCAATGCGGTGGTGATGCATCCCGGACCGATGAATCGCGGGGTCGAGATCGCCGACGAAGTCGCCGACGATCCCGAACGGTCCCTGATCCTGCTTCAGGTCGAGGCAGGCGTGGCCATGCGGATGGCCTGCCTCGAGATGCTTACGCTGGTCTGATCAGCGCGAAGCGAACTGCACCGGCGCATCGCCGGCAGTCGAACGCACGAAGCAGCTTCCGCCCTTGCCGCGCAGCGTCTGGCAGCGGGCAACGGCTTCCTGCTGATTGTCGAAGCCGCGGATCGACAGGCGCCACACGGTACCGCGCGGGCTATCGAAGCGGGCAACCATCGGCGAATATTCGCGCAGGTTCGGATACTTCTTCGACAGCGTTGCCCAGGCCGCCGACACGCGCGCTTCCGAGCTGTAGGCGCCGAGCTGGACGAGGGCCTTCGAGCTTCCGAGCGAAGGTGCGGACGCCTTTGGACGAGCCTTGGCAGCGGCCTTCTTCACCTTGGGCTCAGGCGTGGAAGTGAGGTTCGAAGCGAACTCCACGACCGCATCCTTCGCCTCCGAAGCGACTGCTGCGACCGCGGCCAGCGGATCGAAAGCAGGCTGTTCCGGAGCGGCGACCGGAGCCGGTGCCGACACCTCAACAAACGCAACGGGTTCGGCGACCGGAGCTACGTACGCGGGAGCTTCCGCAACGACGACGGCCTGCTCCACCGGCAGCGGTGCAGGAGCGGCCTGCGCAACGCGGGTGTCGGTCTGGACAAGTGCCAGTCGCACCGGCTGGCCAGGATCGGCCGCTACCGGCGTGACGCCAATGAGCGCCGCGACCTGGTCGTAGCTGTGAGCGGGTTTCGCGAGCGACATCCACTGCTGGACACGCGCATCGACGAGGTCCGCCGTCAGGTCCTGCGCAGCGATGATACGGGCAGCTTCCCAATTCCCTGCGAGGGCGTTGGCAAGCGCGAGGTTCTGACGGACCCGAGAGTCGGCGCCTTCCGCACGAGCCGCAACATCCAGCATCTGGACGGCTTCGTCCGGACGTCCGGCGAGTGCCAACGCAAGGCCGAGGTCGGCGGGATCGATCATGCCCTGGGCGACCTGTAGGCCGGAGATCGCGGCGTCGTTTTTGCCGAGGGCGATCTGGACCAAGGCGCGCTTCAGGATGATTTGCGGCTGAGCCGGAACAAGCGACAGCGAGTCGTTGTAGGCCGCTTCTGCCGAAGCGAAGCGGCCGCCGGCAAAATAGGCATTGCCGAGAAGGCTGCGAATATTCGCGTCCTGCGGCGTCGCTTCCGCCGCCTGCTCGGCCAGAGTGACGGCCGAAGCATAATCGCCAGAACCAAGCGCCATCTGTGCACGAAGGCCATAGGCAGCAGGTGCCTTGCCCTTCGAAACCGAGGCGCTCCGCGACATTGGGGATGCGCAACCGGCAATCATGCTCGCGAGAGCGATGGCCGAAACTGCGGATCCCAAGCGGAGCGTTTTCATAATGCCTTACCCCTTGCGTTTGGCCTTCTGAGCCATTGCCTCCAACTCAGGCATTCCATCGAGGAACTGATCGAGAGCGTCGGTTACAAGAAGCTGGGCCGAGCGACCGCTAACGGCACAGGCCAGGCGCAGCTTCAGATGACGCTCCGGATCGAGTCGGAGAGTGAACGCAGCCTTCCCCTTGGCGCCCGGGGCCGCACGCGGCCTCGAGACACGACGAGCCACCGGAGCCGGAGCGGCAGGCACCACATACATCTGGGCCCTTGCTTCGACAGGCTGCACCGGCAGCTCAGCATTTTCTTCGACGATCTCGGCCGTTTCATCGGCTTGGTCGCCCTCATCGCTTGCATCCTGCAGGCGATCGGCAATCTCCGCCTGCTGCGAATGCACAGGCGAGTTTACGGGCGTCAGGCCGGCATGGCCGTGAAGCGCCGGATTTTCTGCAATCGGCTCACCGAACGCGTCATGCTCGAGATCGCGCGGAGCCTCGACGGGCTTTGGCGCTTCGAACCCCATGTCGTTCCAGCCGAGATCCTCGAGATTTCCGCCGATCTGGCCGAAACCCTGGGGACGCATGGCAGGGCGAGCACCACCCTTGCGGGCGAGCAATCCTGAAGAGAGTGAAGCGAAAGGCTTCGGTTCGGACATCACTTGCTGCGCCTCCTACTAGCCGGCCACTCGACGGCCGAAGCCGCCAACCGGGCGAGGCGAAACGGGAGCGGCGGCGCCGGCCCCGGGAGCCGCGAACACTGTGCGGCGGAAATTCTTTTCGAGACGGTCCGAGATATATTCCCAGAGTTCGACCACTTCCGAAGCCGAACGGCCCTTCGGATCGACTTCCATCACCGTGCGGCCATCGATCATCGAAGCGGCGAAGTCGGTGCGGTGGTGAAGCGTGACGGGAGCGACCGTGCCGTGCTGCGAAAGCGCGACGGCCGCTTCGTAGGTGATCTTGGCTTTCGGCGTCGCCGCATTGACGACGAAGATGAGCGGCTTGCCGGCCCGATCGCAAAGATCGACCGTCGCACCGACGGCGCGAAGGTCATGCGGGCTCGGACGAGTCGGAATGACGATCAATTCGGCAACGGCGATGACGCTCTGGATGGCCATGGTGATGGCCGGCGGAGTGTCGATGACGGCAAGGCGGAAACCTTGCTGGCGAAGAACTTCGAGGTCCGAAGCGAGACGGGCGACGGTGGTCTGGGCAAAAGCGGGCATTTCCGCTTCGCGCTCGTTCCACCAATCGGCAAGGCTGCCCTGCGGATCGATGTCGATAAGGCAGACCGGGCCTGCGCCCGCCAGCTGCGCCTGCACCGCGAGATGGCCGGACAAAGTCGTCTTACCCGACCCGCCCTTCTGCGATGCCATAGCCAGAACGCGCATGCTTTTCCCCTCGCCCAATGCCTTCAATTCTGTGTTGGGAGTGGCACTCAAGGCGCTAAAATCTGGTTAACATTGCCAAGAGCCTGTTGCGGCTGTTGGTCGCGAGGTTACGCTTGTGCACAGGGAGTCGCGAAAAATGCGTGCAAGCCGTTGGAGCGCAATTCTCGCCTGTGCATCGCTATTCTTGGCGGCGCCGGCGGCCGCTCAAAGCGTAAAGGCGGGGATCGAGGCGTGGCAGCGTGGCGATTACGTCGGCGCAGTGGCGATCTGGCGCCCGCTGGCTGAAGCCGGCGATCCGGACGCTTCCTTCAACCTGGGGCAGGCCTATCGCATGGGCCGCGGCGTCCTGGTCGATTTGAGCAGCGCCGCAGACCTGGCTCCAACGCGCGGCGGAGAAAGGTCATGTCGATGCCCAGACGACGCTTGGGCTGCTTCTCTTTCAGAACGGCAATCAGGCGGAGGGGCTTCGCTGGCTGAAGGGCTCGGCGGAAAAGGGCGACGCCCGCGCAATGCTCGTGTTCGGCACGGCGCTCTTCAACGGAGACAGCATCGCTCAGGACCCGGTTCTGGGATACGCCTACGTCAGCCGTGCTGCCGCCCAGGGCCTCGAGCCGGCAAAAAGCACGATCGCCCAGATGGACGAGATCCTCCCGCTTGCGCAGCGGAAGAAGGGCGTGGCCATGGCAATGCAAAAGGCGAAGACACAGACTGTGGCGAAGACGAAAGCGCCACAAAGGGTCGCAACGATCGACCGCGCAACTCCGCCAGCCGCCAAGAGCGCCGCGCCTTCGGCTGCCGACAGCGGCGGCTGGCGGATCCAGCTTGGCGCTTTCTCGCAGCGATCGTCTGCGGAAGCCTTGTTCCGACGCCTATCCGGAAGCGCTCCGATCGCGGGCCGCCGGCAATTCCTGGTCCCCGCGGGCGCCGTCACCCGGCTCCAGGTCGGACCCTACCCCAGCAAAAGTGCAGCAGCGGCCGCCTGCAGCGCGCTTTCGGCACGCGGGCAGGCCTGTTTCCCCGTAGCGGCCAAGTAGGCCCTACTTCGAGACCCAGTCGCGCCGGCGAATGCCCTGCGCCCACAGCAAGGCGTCGAGACCGTGATGGTCGAGCCGCGCATCCGCGACTTCCGCCAGAGCGGGCTTCGGGCGGAAGGCCACGCCGAGGCCCGCCTCCTCGACCATCAGTTTGTCGTTGGCGCCGTCACCGATGGCCAGGACCTCTTCCGGACGAATGCCCATTTCCTCGCGCGCTTCGATCAAGGCGTCGCGCTTGGCCTTTGCATCCACGATAGGGTCCTCGACGGACCCGCTGAGCTGGCCGCCATCGAACAGGAGACGGTTCGCGCGGACCGCGTGGAAACCGAGCATCTTTGCGATCGGATCGGCGAACGAGACGAATCCGCCGGTAACGAGGATCGCGCGCGCGCCGCCCACACGCATGGTGCGGACCAGGGTGGCGGCACCCGGATTGGGAACCACCCGCTCCGCCAGGCAACGGCCGATCGCTTCTTCATCGAGGCCCGACAGCAAAGCGACACGCTCACGCAGAGCGGCCTTGAAGTCGAGCAGCCCCTGCATCGCCCGTTCGGTAATCTCGGCGATTTCGCGCTTCAGTCCGGCGAAATCGGCAAGCTCATCGAGGCATTCCTGCCCGACGATCGTCGAATCCATGTCGGCGACGAGCAATCGCTTGAACCGATATTCCTCGGGCTGAACGAAGACGTCGACCTCCGGCAACCCGTCGAGCGCCCAGCGGATCGCACGAATGTCGCCCGATACGCGAAGGTCCACCGCGTCCCCCTCGTCGACCCAGCCGGCGAAGGCCGCGTTCGGATCGATTTCGCGGAGCGAACCGAGAGCGCGGTCGATCAGCCTGTCATCAAGCCGTCCGGCTGCTATCAGGGTCGCAATGGCCATTCGTCCTCCCGTGGCGCTGATTGCCGGCCCCACCGCGAGCGGCAAGTCGGCACTGGCACTTCAGCTTGCAGTGCAAAGTGGCGGCGTAATCGTCAACGCCGATAGCGCGCAAATCTATCGCGACCTGCCGATCCTGAGCGCGGCGCCTTCTGCCGAGGAGCGAGCTCGCGCCGACCACCGGCTCTATGGCGTCCTCGATGGAGCCCAACCCTGCTCCGCTGCCGATTGGGCCGCGATGGCGAAGCGCGAGATCGCCGAAATTCATGCGGCGGGCCGCCTGCCGATCCTCGTCGGCGGCACCGGGCTCTACCTTCGCACCTTGTTCGACGGGATCGCACCCGTCCCTTCGATCGACCCGGAAATCCGCCAGCAAGTTCGCTCGCGCCCAGTCGAGGAAAATCACGAAGAGCTTGCCCGGCTTGATCCGGAAGCTGCGGAAAAGTTGAACCCCGCCGACACCACGCGGGTCGCGCGGGCGCTGGAAGTTGTCCTTTCCACGGGGAAGCGGCTTTCAGAATGGCAGAAGGAGCGCGAAGGCGGCATCGGCGATCAGATCACGCTGCGCCCGCTACTTCTCCTTCCGCCGCGCGACTGGCTTTACCGACGATGCGACGACCGGTTCGCCCAAATGGTCGATGCCGGTGCTTCCGCCGAGGTTGAGGCACTCCTCCAGCGCAATCTCGACCCTGCCCTGCCGGTCATGCGGGCGATCGGCGTCCGGGAGATTGCCGCATGGCTGAAAGGAGACCTGACCCGCGATGAAGCCGTTGCGGCAGGCCAGCAGGCGACGCGGCGCTACGCCAAGCGCCAGTACACCTGGTTCGCCCATCAACCGCCGGAGAATTGGCCGCGGTTCCGAGAACCGCTGGACCCGGCCAACCTTGCCGAGGCGCTGGCACTGCTTGGACCGAGGGACTAGGCGAACGACCATGCAATTGCTTCGCGATGCCGACATCGACATGGCCGCGCTCGCGGGCAAGCGGGTGGCGGTCCTCGGCTACGGAAATCAGGGTCGCGCGCAGTCGCTCAATCTGAAGGACAGCGGCATCGACGTCGTTGTCGGTCTCCGCGGAGCTTCCGGCAGCACCAACGCAGCCGAGGAAGCGGGCCTGACGGTCGAGCTTGTCGAAAAGGCCGTGGCATCAGCCGACGTGATCATGTTCCTCGCGCCAGACGAAGCGCTGGCGGGCATCTACCGCGAGGTGGAGGCGCTCATTCCAAAAGGCGCCGCGATCGGCTTCAGCCACGGGCTCGTCATCCATTTCGGAATGCTGAGGCCGAGAGACGACCTCGACGTCTTCCTGGTCGCGCCCAAGGGTCCGGGAACGGCGCTGCGGTCCCTCTACGAGCAGGGCAAGGGCATGGTTGGCCTGTGGGCCGTCGCCCAGGACGTGAGCGGCCATGCTCGGGAAATCGCTCTAGCCTACGGAAAAGCGATCGGATGCGCGCGAGCCGGCCTCATCGCCTCGAGCTTTGCCGAGGAATGCGAATCCGATTTGTTCAACGAGGGCGCGGTCGTGTGGGGCGCCGTTCCCGAAATCCTCATCGCCGGATTCGAAACGCTGACCGAGGCCGGCATCTCGCCCGAGGTCGCCTACCTCGAATGCGTGGGCGAGCTGAAGCTGCTTGCCGAACTCATCGAGAAACGCGGAATCGCGGGCATGCGAGAAGCTATCTCCAACACTGCGGAGCTGGGGGCAGCTTTAGGTGGTCCGCGCGTGGTGGACGAGAGCGTCCGCGCCAAGATGCGCGAAGTCCTGGCCGAGGTGCGCAGTGGTAGGTTCGCGGAAGCGCTGCGAAAAGAAGAAGAGAGCGGCTACCCTCTGCTGGAGAAGGCGCGGGCCGAAGCAGGCGAAAAGCCGATCGAGCGCGTGTTCGAAGACCTGCAGCGATTGGGCGGCAACTAGCCGATTTGCTCGCGGACTTCCGTGGAGCGGCCGCCGATCGAAGCGCGTTCGGTGTAGACGCGCTGCAGCTTGCGATGCGCTTCCGCCGCTTCATGGTCCTTGGCCGACATGGCCAATTCGAGCTCCTCGGCAGCGCGCTGCGCGAAGTAGATGCGATCGCCCGCAGTTGCGCCGGTGTCGTCCATGATGCGTCTCCTTTCGGCGTGTGCGCGACGATAGCAGGCCGAACCGGCATTGTCGCCCGAAAACGGCGGATTTCAGCGTCTTCCGAACAGCTTCTCCATTTCGGCATGCCCCAGCTTCACCCAGGTAGGGCGGCCGTGGTTGCACTGACCGGATCGCGGAGTGACTTCCATCTCCCGCAGGAGCGCGTTCATCTCGGCAACGGAGAGCACGCGCCCTGCCCTGACCGAGCCATGGCAGGCGATGGTCGCCGCCACATGGTCGAGCTTCTCCTGAAGCGAGAAGGCGCTGCCGAGTTCGGCCAATTCCGCCGCCAGGTCCTGAAGCAGTCCATGGACGTCGGGCTTGCCCAATGCGGCCGGTGTGGCCCTGACCAGGACGGACGTCGGGCCGAACCGTTCGACTTCGAGGCCGAGACCGCCGAGTTCTTCCGCCGCGGCTTCGATCCGGTCGCAATCCGTTTCATCCAGCTCCACGACCTCAGGCATCAGCAAGGGCTGGCGGGCGATCGTGCCGCCTTCGCGAGCGGCGCGCATCCGCTCCAGAACCAGCCGCTCGTGCGCCGCATGCTGGTCGACGATCACCAGCCCGTCCTCAGCTTCGGCGACGATGTAGGTCGCGGAGACCTGCCCGCGCGCCACGCCGAGAGGATATTTCGGAACGTCCGCGACTGCCGGCTCGGCGCGGGCGGCGGGGGCATAGTCGAACAGGGCCCGGGCCTCGGCCACGATGCTGGCGGCTCCCGACGGAGCCCATTGAGGCTGCGCAGGCGGCTGCGGGACACGGTTCAGCTGCTCATCGTAAGTCGCGCTGGTCGTCCACAGGACAGGCGCGGCCGCCTGCTCCCGCGTCGCGCTCTTCTGGCTCGCCTCGTCGAGGGCGGCCCGAAGTCCGCCGACGATCAGGCCGCGAACGGCGGAAGGATCGCGGAAGCGGACCTCGGTCTTCGCCGGGTGGACGTTGACGTCGACTTCCTCCAGCGGAACGGAGAGGAAAAGCGCGGCGATCGGATGCCGGTCCTTGGCGATCAGGTCGCGATACGCACCGCGCAGCGCGCCGACGAGGAGGCGATCCTTCACCGGGCGGGCGTTGACGAAGAGATATTGCTGGTCGGCCAGGCCACGGTTGAACGTCGGCAGGCTGACCACGCCCGTCAGGCCCATGCCGTTGCGCTCGCAGTCGATCCCGATGCCGTTGCGGTCGAGCTCGGCGCTCAGCAACTCCGCAATACGCTGCGGCGGCGTGGCAGGCTGAAGCGAGAATATGCGGCGTCCGTCGTGCTCGAGCGTGAAAGTGACGTCACTTCGCGCCATGGCGAGCCGCTTCACCGCATCCACGCAGGCGGCATATTCGGCCCGCGGGCTGCGCAGGAACTTGCGCCTCGCCGGCACCTTCTCGAACAGCCGTTCGGCGCGAATGCATGTGCCAGGCGGAAGCGAGGCAGGCCCCTCGCCCACCATTGCTCCATGGTCGATCTCGATGCGCCAGCCATCCGCACCGCGGACCCGGCTGTCGAGCGTCAGATGGACCACGCTCGCGATCGAAGGGAGGGCTTCGCCGCGGAAGCCGAAGCTCGTCACCCGGTCGAGCAAGTCGTCGGGCAGCTTCGACGTCGCGTGGCGCTCCAGCGCGAGCCGCATGTCGTCGGGCGACATCCCGCAGCCGTCATCCGCGACCTCGATGAGTTCCAGGCCTCCGTTGATCAGCCGGATCCGCACCGCCGTCGACCCCGCATCGAGGGCGTTCTCAACAAGCTCCTTGAGGGCGCTTGCAGGGCGCTCTACGACCTCGCCAGCGGCGATGCGATTCACGAGCTCGGATGGCAGCCTTCTTATTGACATGTTAACCAATCCTAGCCGATTACCACCGAGCCAGCGAAGCGCTGATTTCTGCGAAAAATTCAGTTAGCATTCAATGGGATGAGTTTAATGGCCGGTTAATCTGCGGGGCCAGTCCTGCACGATGACCGAGCAAAGGGCGAGAGACGGGGAAGAATGTTCTGGACGCGCTGGTTCAAATGGATGTCGCACGACATGGCGATCGATCTCGGGACCGCCAATACTTTGGTCTATGTTCGAGGCCGCGGCATCGTCCTTAACGAGCCGTCCGTCGTCGCCATCGAGACCATCAACGGGGTCAAGAAGGTCAAGGCCGTCGGTGACGACGCCAAGCTGATGATGGGCAAGACGCCCGATCAGATCGAGGCCATCCGCCCGCTTCGCGATGGCGTCATCGCCGACATCGATGTCGCCGAGCAGATGATCAAGCACTTCATCCACAAGGTGCACGGCGGCAAGATGCGCGCCTGGCGCTTCCCGGAAATCGTGATCTGCGTGCCGTCGGGCTCCACCTCGGTCGAGCGCCGCGCGATCCGCGACGCCGCCTCGAATGCCGGCGCCAGCGCCGTCTACCTGATCGAGGAGCCGATGGCGGCCGCGATCGGCGCGGACATGCCGGTGACCCAGCCGATCGGGTCGATGGTCGTCGACATTGGCGGCGGCACGACGGAAGTCGCCGTGCTGTCGCTTCGCGGCCTCGCCTACACCACCTCGGTGCGCGTCGGCGGCGACAAGATGGACGAAGCGATCAGCTCCTACGTCCGCCGCAATCACAACCTCCTGATCGGCGAAGCCACGGCCGAGCGGATCAAGAAGGAAGTCGGCATCGCCAAGCCGCCGGTCGACGGCATCGGCAAGACGGTCCACATCAAGGGCCGCGACCTGGTGAACGGCGTTCCGAAGGAAATCTCGATCAACCAGGGCCAGATCGCCGAAGCGCTTTCGGAGCCCGTGGGTACGATCGTCGAAGGCGTCCGCATCGCGCTCGAGAATACGGCTCCAGAGCTTGCCGCCGACATTTGCGATCAGGGCATCGTCCTGACCGGCGGCGGCGCATTGCTGCAGGGCCTCGACGAGGTGCTTCGCGACGAAACCGGACTTCCTGTGACGGTCGCCGAGGATCCGCTCACCTGCGTCGCCCTCGGTACTGGACGAGCGCTTGAGGAAGAGCAGTTCCGCGGCGTTCTTCAGACGGCTTAGAGGGTTTCGGTAAATGGCGCCGCCGGGAGGGCCGCGCCCAGGTTGGTCCCGGCGCGCGCAATATGGGCTGTTCTTCAGCTTCCTGCTGGCCGTCGCCGGCCTCGTCATCGGGCTGGTCCTCCTCGCGCTGTCGCTGGTTGCGCCAAAGAGCTATGCTTCGGTGAGAGGCGTCGCGCTGGATGCGACCGCGCCGGTCACGTCCGGGCTCCGGGCAGTGACCGCAACGGTCGGCGGTATCTTCACCGGCGCCGGCAATTATTGGGATGCTGCGCACCAGAATGCGCAGCTGAAACGCGAACGCGAGCTGATGCTGCAGCGGATCATCGAAGCGAAAGCGATCTCGCAGGAAAACCGCGAGCTCAAAGCCGCGCTCCAGCTCCGCGAGCATAGCCGCTCGACGGTCGCTAGCGGGCGGATCGTCGGTTCCTCCTTCAGTAGTCCTCGCCGTTACGCAATCTTCTCCGCAGGGACGGCGGATGGAGTCCGTGTCGGAATGCCGGTGCGCTCCGCTCAGGGCCTCATCGGACGCGTAATCGATTCCGGCGCCCTGGCGTCGCGCATCCTGCTGATTTCCGACCGTGCGAGCATCGTGCCGGCGAGGATCCTGCGCGGCGGCCAGCCCGTGATCAGCCAAGGCCGCGGCGACGGGACGATCGACCTGAGGCCGCTCGAAGTGGGTCAAAATCCGTTCAAGCGCGGCGATATCGTCATCACATCCGGCACCGGCGGGCTTTACCCGCCCCTCATTCCGATCGCCCGAGTGGTCAGGCTGGATGACGACGGAGCGATCGCACGGCCCCTCGCCGACCCCAGCTCGATCAGCTTCGCCATGGTCGAACAGCCCTATGAGCCCGCCGCGGTTGCGGAAGAGGCGGGCAGCCCCGCGGATGCGCAATAATGGTCCGCGCCGCGCTCGCCCAGAGACGCGCCATCGGCCAGGGACCGGTTGCCGGAGCCCGCTACTTGCCCGCCGTCTCCGTGATGCTTGCGAGCCTTCTGACCTCACTGCCCATCGTTTCGACCAGCGGCTGGTACCCCGACTTCGGCTTCCTCGTCCTGATCGGCTGGCGCCTCCTTCGATCGGACGCCTTTCCAGCCTGGTGGGCAGCCCCGCTCGGCCTGTTCAACGATCTCGTCACCGGTCACCCGGTCGGCCTCTCCATTGCCGTCTGGACCGCTGCCATGATGTTGCTCGACCTGTCGGACAGGCGAACGATGTGGCGCGGTTACTGGCTCGAATGGATCTTCGCCGCTTTGCTGCTCCTGGCGAATGAAGCCGCGGAGTGGCGCGTCGCCCAGGTCATGGGCGCGTCATTGCCGTTCGTCGTCGTCGCTCCGCCGCTCCTGATCTCGATCCTCTCCTTCCCGGTCGTCGCATGGTTCGTGTCGCGCCTGGATCGCTGGAGGCTCGGGCGATGAAGATGGAGAAGCGCTTCACGTCCGTTCATCAGTCGATGACCTTTTCGCGGCGCATGGCCATTGCCGCCGGCGCCCAGACGGCAATCGGAGCATTGCTGCTCGGCCGGCTCGGTTGGCTCGCAGTCGCCGAGAACCAGCACTACCAGCTCCTGTCCGAAAGCAATCGCGTCCAGCTGATCATCGTTCCGCCGCGCCGCGGGTGGATCGTCGACCGAAACAACAAGCCGATCGCCATCAACCGGAGCGATTTCCGGGTCGACATCATCCCGGACCAGTTGGAAAACCCGGAAGCGACCCTCCGCACGTTGCAGCAATTGCTCGAACTGAGCGCGGACGACGTCGACCGCGTCGTCCGGGAGCTCAAGCAGGCGCAAGGCTATCGGCCGATCGAAGTCGCCGAGAACGTTCCTTTCGACAAATATGCCGCGGTGACGGTGCGGCTGCCCGAGCTTCCGGGCGTCAACCCGATGCGCGGCTTCTCACGCTTTTACCCGGACGGCCCGGCGGTCGGCCATCTGGTCGGCTACGTCGGTGCCGCATCGGCCAAGGAATATGAGAAAGAACGAAACCCGCTGCTCATCACACCGGGATTCAAGATCGGCAAGGAAGGCCTTGAAAAGACGCTGGAACCGCGACTTCGCGGTCAACCTGGCGGCCAGCGCGTCGAACTGACCGCGCGTGGCAAGCTGGTCCGCGAGCTCGAACCCAAGCCTGACCGCAGCGGCGCGCCCGTGCGGCTCGCCATCGACTCCGATCTGCAGGAATTTGCGGCTCGCCGGCTCGGCGAGGAATCCGGATCCTGCGTCATCCTGGACTGCCTGACGGGCGATATCCTCACCATGGTGTCGATGCCGGCCTACGACCCGAACAGCTTTTCCGACGGCATCGGCCGCACGGAGTGGACCACTCTTGTCCGAGGATCCGCGACGTCCGCTGGTCAACAAGGTGCTCAACGCGCTCTACCCGCCGGGATCGACGATCAAGCCGATGAACGCGCTGGCGCTGCTTCAGCATGGCGTCGATCCGACGGAGAGGATCCATTGTCCGGGTGGCTATCGCCTGGGAAATCGCTTCTTCCGCTGCCTCGGCCGCCACGGGTCCGTCGACATGCGCAGGGCGATTGCAAAGAGCTGCAACACCTACTTCTACGCAATGGGTCACCGCGTCGGGTACGACAAGATCGCCGTGATGGCGCGCCAGCTTGGTCTCGGCGAGAAGTTCGATCTTCCGGTCGTCAGCCAAAGCTATGGGACGGTTCCCGACAGTGCGTGGAAGAACCGGCGCTTCCACGAGACAAAGGGCTTTCTTGAACGGCCCGACTGGACGGCTTCCGATACGCTCAACGCGTCGATCGGTCAGGGATTCCTGATCCTCAATCCACTGCAGCTGGCAGTCATGGCGGGCCGCATCGCTGGTGGGCGGGATATCGCCCCTCGCCTTCTCGGCATCGGCCGGGAACCGGCGCCGTTGCTTGGCATCGATCCCAAGCATCTGGAGACGGTGCGTGGTGGCATGTGGGAGGTCGTCAATGGAGACGGCACCGCAGGCGCCAGCAGGCTCCAGGTTCCCGGCGTGGAGCTTTGCGGCAAGACCGGAACAGCGCAGGTTCGCAAGATCGTCGGCAGCCAACGTGGCCAAAGCGGCGACTGGAAGTACCGCGACCACGGCCTGTTCGTCTTCTTCGCTCCCTTCGACAAGCCGCGCTACGCCGGCGCCGTCGTCATCGAGCACGGCATGGGCGGCGCTCGCGCGGCGGCACCGGTCGCCAAGGACGTGCTGACCTTCCTCTACGACCGCCAGCTGGCGCTGAAGTCGCTTCACGCGCTGGAGGAGCAATGGGGCGGAACGCTTGCCGAGCGAACTGCCCGCCGCGCCAACGCCGTCCAGGCCGCGGCTGAAGCGGCAGCGAGGACGGCATGATCTCGTCGGCGATCATCCCGCAGCCACTCGCCAAGCTTCCGTGGCGGCTCATCTTCCTCGTCGTCGGAATCGCCGGCATCGGCATTACCACGCTCTATTCAGCGGCTGGCGGCGCTGCGCAGCCCTGGGCGACGAAGCAGGCGATTGTGATCCTCTTCTTCATGGCGGTCGCGATCGCCATGTCGTGGACGAGCGAATCGACGATCAAGAAGGTCGCCTTTCCGATCTACATCGCCGTTACGGTCATGCTCGTCCTGGTCGAGATGCTGGGGTTCGTCGGCAAGGGCGCACAACGGTGGCTGGACCTCGGTTTCATCCGCCTGCAGCCGAGCGAGTTCATGAAGCCGGGCATCGTGCTGGTCCTGGCGCGTTTCTATGAGCTCCTGCCAGCGGGCGACATCCGCAAGTGGCGCGCGATCTGGCCAGCCGCGGCGCTTATCGGATTCCCGGCGGCGCTGATCATCCTTCAGCCGGACCTTGGAACGGCCCTGATGGTCACCTTCATCGGCGTGACGGTGATGTTCGTTGCCGGCGTTCCATTCCGGGTTTTTCTTATACCTGGAGCAGCTTTAGCCGTCGCAATTCCTATCGTGTATCAACTCCTCCACGGCTATCAGAAGAAACGGATCGACACCTTCCTCGATCCGGAAAGCGACCCGCTGGGGGCCGGTTATCACATCAGCCAGTCGAAGATCGCCATCGGGTCCGGAGGCATTTTCGGCAAAGGCTATCTTCAGGGCAGCCAGAGCCACCTCGACTATCTTCCCGAGGGCCACACGGACTTCGTGTTCGCGACCATGGTCGAAGAGTGGGGCATGGTCGGCGGTGCATCTGCTGATCTTCGGGTTCGCCTTCGTCATCCGCTGGGGAATGCGCGTTGCCAACAACGCCCGCAGCCGTTTTGCGCAGCTTGCGGCGGCCGGCCTTTCGGCGACGATCTTCTTCTACGTGTCGATCAACCTGCTGATGGTCATGGGCCTGGCGCCGGTCGTCGGCGTTCCACTGCCCCTCGTCAGCTTCGGCGGATCGGCCGTGATGACCGTAATGCTGTGCCTCGGCCTGCTGATGGCCCTCGAACGGCAGCAACGCACGACCTCGCGACTTCTCTAGTTCGATTGACATCCAGCGGTTGCGCACCAAATTTCAGCATGCTACCGGCCCAGCCGCTCAGGGCGAGCATCTAACCGCCGGAGCATCCGCCTAACGGCAGTGGACGCATAGCTCAGTTGGTAGAGCAGCTGACTCTTAATCAGCGGGTCCTAGGTTCGAGCCCTAGTGCGTCCACCATTCCCCTCAAACGTGGGCTTACTGCTTCGCGGCGACGGGCGTGAACAGCAGGTCGTGGTAGTCGAAGCTGAAGTCGGCGGTCGGCGAGACGGCTTTCATCGTGATGCGGTCGACTTTGCCGTCGGCGTCCAGCGCGAAGGTGACGTAGGCCGGCTCGATCCAGTCCAGCGACGGGTTGGTCCGGAAGGTGTCGTACTGATGATGCGTCAGCGGGCCATCCATCCCCTTCGAATGCGGGAACTGGATCGCGAGCCGCCTTGCCTGACCGGCGGACCTTGATCGTGCCGTACCAGGGGTCGGCATAGTCTCCGGCATAGCGATCGAGCGCCAGCGACGGACCGATCTTTGCCGGCTGAGCGGTCTGCTTGGCGACTTGCGCGGCGGCGTTGGCGAGGCGCTTCTGGCGGAAGGCGTGGAACTTCTCCGGCCAGTTCGACTGCGGCGCGCCGAGATAATGATCGAGCAGCTCGTAAAGCAGGCCGCGGACGATCTGCCCTTCCTCGCTGTTGGTGGCGATGTAGATGCCGACATTCTGTTCCGGCAGCAGCGCCACGGCGGCAAGCGATCCGAACACCGCACCGCCGTGCCAGATGAGCTTGGCGCCGCGATAATCGCGCACGTCCCAGCCGAGCGCATAGAGCTCGAAGTTCGGCTCGGTCGGCTTGAACTCGGGCGGCAAGGGCGAGATCGGCTGCGGAACCAGCCCATTCCACATCTCGGCGGATTGCTCTGCGGAGAACAGGCGCTTGTCGCTGCCCGGAATCTTCCCGCGGCCAAGCTGGGTCAGCAGCCAATGCGTCATGTCGTCGGCGCTGATCGACAGGCCGCCAGCCGGTGCCGCATTCGCCGCTAGCGTCGCATTCTCATCCAGCGGCTTGAGCGTGCCCAATCCGACCAACCCGCCGCCCGAACGGCTGTGCGGCCGCGCCCGGTCCGCGGTGGACTGGAACTCGCGGTCGGAGACGGTGGATTCGTCCATGTCGAGCGGCTTGAAAATCTCGTCCCGGACGAACTGCTCCCAGGTGCGGCCGCTGACCTCTTCGATCAGCTGCCCAGCGACCATGTAGAGGACGTTGTCGTAGGCGTAGGCGCTGCGAAAGCTGGTTGCCGGCTTGATGTAGCGAAGCCGCCTGCACCGTCTCCTTGCGCGGCAGATTGCTGTTGGGCACGAACAGCAGGTCGCCGGCGCCGAGGCCGAGACCACTGCGATGGACCAGCAGGTCCCGGATGGTCATCTCGCGCGTCACCCAGGCATCCCACATGCGGAAGTCGGGCATGTGGTCGATGACCTTGTCGTCCCACTTGATCTTCCCCTGGTCGACGAGGATCGCGAGCGCAGCGCTGGTGAACGCCTTTCCCGTCGATCCAGTCGCGAAGATGGTGCGCGGGCCGACGGGCTGCTGCGTGCCGACCAGGGTCGTGCCCCAACCCTTCGCCAGCGCCGTCTGGCCGCCTTCCACGATGGCGATGGTCACGCCCGGCGCGCCATATTCTGCGCGAAGCTTCTCGACCCTTTGCTCGAACCCTTGCGGGGGCGCGGCATGCGCGGCGCCGGCCAGCGCCGATGCCGCGATCAGAGCAATACGAAGCTTCATGCGATTTCCCCCTTCAACGCCACATCGTCTTCCGCACGTTCATTGCGGAGGATCTTCCACACCCCGATCGTCAGGAGCGGCAGGACGAACACGCGCCAGGAAAACGTAAGCGATCGCGCGGTATCCGCTGGCGATCAGCGCAACGAGACCGAAGCGGCCCGCCGCGAACATGCAGACCGCAAGCAGCACGAGGCCAATGGTCAGGCGTGCGCGGTGCGACAGCTCGCTCCCGCGCCGTGCCTGCCAGGCATGGCCGATGCGCTCGTTGATCGCGTGCACGGCGCTCGTTCCGCTCTCCAGCAGCGCGGCGAAGATCATCGCCTGGAACAGATAGTGCAGCCAGGGTTGCCCCATCTGCTGCAGGAGGAAATCGGACGGCAGCGGCGCATCCTGGATGGCGGGATAGAAGGCCACCATCGGAATGAAGAAGAGCAAGGCCGGAAGCATGGTCAGCGGCCCCGCGATGAGGCCTGACACCACGGCGTCGCGGTCGCTCATGAGGTGCCGCAGCACCGGCAGGATGATGACCGCGCCGACGGTGTTGTAGCTCGCGTAGGTCAGGCCGTTCATCGCCCAGCCTTCGGTTTGCGTGTGCGCCGCGAACGCAGGGCCGATCTGGTCGCCGAAGCTCGCGAACGCGAAGACGATGAAGAGCGCGTAGACGCCGTACAGCAGGTAGGAAACGTCGGCGAAAAGGCGCTCGACCGCCGTGTTCCCGAAGGCGACGACGCCGGCGATTCCCAGCATCAGCGCGACCGTTCCCGCCCATTCAGGGGCACCGAATACGGCGGCGGCAATGGCTCCGGCGGCCGCGCCGTAGACCGCGAGGATCAGCACGACGAGCAGCAGGTAAGCGATCTCGAAGACTACCCAGCCCGGACCGAGGATACGCTTGAAGAAGGTCCGGTAATCGAATGCCTGAAGCCGCCGGGCGAGAACGAAGGTGATCACGGAAAGCACGCTCATCACGACCGTCGCGAAGGCGATGGCCATAAGACCGCCGCGCGGGCCTGCGGGGAGGAAGAACTCCGCCAGCTCGCGGCCGGTCGCATAGCCGCCGCCGATCACGAAGGCCTTGAGCGCCAGGCCGGGCAACAGGATGCGTTTGAACCAGCTGTGCTCCGCGGCTGCGGTCACGCTTTGAGGCACTCGTCGACGAGCCGCTCAAAGGCCTCCCCGCCCCTCATCGGGTCGGCGACCGGCAGTCCGAGGCGCGCAGACTCTGGCGGCGCATGCAGCGGCCGCCTCCGCTTCGGACATGGCCGAGGTATTGAGCGCGATGCCCCCACACCGGATCGCCGGATTGGTGCGCCGCCCGAGGCTGATCGTCAGCTGGATGATCTCGTCCACACTCGGAACCGCAAACTCTTCGTCGCCGAGCAGTCGGTCGCGCGTCGGATCGTGGCAAACGACGAAGACATCGGGTTGGCTACCGTGGAGCAACGCCAGGGACACACCGGCATAGGCTGGATGAAGGATCGAGCCCTGGCCTTCAATCACGTCCCAGTGGTCCGGTGCCGCCGCCGGGCTCAGCATCTCAGCGGCTCCGGCAGCGAAGTCCGCAACGACCGCATCCATCGGAATGCCGCCCCCGGAGATCATGATCCCGGTCTGGCCCGTCGCCCGGAAGTCCGTATCGACCCCTCGCCCGCTGAATGCGCGGGCGAGCGACAAAGCCGTGTACTTCTTGCCAAGTGCGCAATCGGTGCCGACCGTCAGCAGGCGCTTGCCGCTGCGCTTCAGTCCCGTAGCGACCGGAATGTTTGCAGGCGGAGTCCGAATGTCGATCAGCCGCCTGCCCAGTCGCTCGGCACTGTAGCGGAGCTCGGGGATGCGCCCGAGCCTGGCATGCATCCCGCTGACGATGTCCAGCCCCGCCTCGAGCGCCTCCAGCAACGGCGGAACCCAGGACTCCGCGATGAAGCCGCCGGAATTGGCGACGCCAATCACAAGCGCTCGTGCTCCCCGGTCTGCCGCCTCCGATAGGCGTGAGTTCCGGCAGGCCGGTCGTCACCTTCGCTTCGGGCAGAGCGAACTCCCCGACGCACAGCTCCGGCGCCCAGTCGCGAAGCCCGAAGGCCGTCTTCGCGAACCCCGGCTCGACCGTATCGCCCAAAAACAGGAGATACGGTCGCGGCAGATGGCCGACCGGCAGATCCGGTATCACTGCTGCGCGCGGCCGCACCTCCGCCCCCTCCATCACGATCCGATCAGTCGAGTGGTTTTCACGGGCACCTACTGGCGAACGCTGAACGCAATGCCGACCGTGCGGGGACGGATGACCGACGCGGCAAGGTTTCCGTTGACGTCGCCGAAGAAGCCAAGGTTCGTGATCCCTCGAGCATCGGTCAGATTGCGCGCGAACAGATCCACGCGATACCGCCCGAAGTCGACGCCCGCATGCGCGTCGATCCGCTCGAACGAGTCCAGCTTCTGCTGTCCGTTTGCCGCGTCGAAGTCACTGTACCTTTTGCCCGTCTGGTGCCAGCTGATCCCTGCCCTGCCGGTCATCGTGTCGCTTAGCGGATGCTCATATTCGGCACCGATCGTAAACTGCACTTTCGGGTTGTAGGGCAGCGGATCACCCTTGAGACCACCGACGATCGGCGGAGCATCCTTCGTGAGATAGGCGTCGACGTAAGATCCGTTCGCATAGAGCGAAAGCTGCCTGGTGGGATTGAAGCTGCCCGTCACTTCGAAGCCCTTGCTGCGCGCGTCCCCGCCATTGGTATTGACGCCGAAGTCTCCGACTTGCGCAAGCAACTGCACGTCTTTCCAGTCGATCAGGAACGCACTGGCTTCAAGCGCGAACACCCGATCCGCTGACTGCGTCTTTACGCCGATTTCGTAGTTTGTCGTCGTGTCGGGACCGAATTGCCGAGGCACGCCATCCGGAGCGAGTGGCGAAACGGCATTGGGTCCGCCCGGACGATAACCCTTCGCTACGCGCGCATAGATTCGCGTGTTTTCGTTGGGCTTGAACGTCGGAGCGACCGAATAGGTGAAGACGTTGTCCGACGAATCTCCATCGAAGCTGCTGAATCCGCCAGCCAGCAATCCGTCGGTTTCCTGCACGACCGACTGCTTGTTGTGACTGTATCGGCCGCCTGCCGTGAGGTCGAACTTGGGTGAAATATGCCAGGTCAGGTTCGCGAAGCCCGCATACTCCTTGTAGCGGGATGGCAGCGCGACAAGGACCAGGCCGTCAAGACCGGCGAAGAGGTCGCCGGTAAGAGCGTCCACTCCGTACAGGTTCTGCGTCAGCTCGTTCTTCTCTCGCGTGTAGAAGGCGCCGACGACCCACTCCAACGTCTGCTTGCCTGTCGACGCCAGCCGCACCTCTTGGGTAAAGCGCCGCTGGGTCATTCCCTGATCGACGGCGGCCCCCAGCGGGACACCGAAGAATCCGGTCAGCAAAGCTCCATATTGGCTGCTGGCATCGACGGCGGCCGTCTGGTCGAGCGTGCCCACGCTGGTCGAGGACATCAGCCCAACCGAGCCGAAATCATATTCGATCGTTCCGTTGTAAATCCGGTAGTCGATGTCGTTCGGCGTAGGCAGGACGCGCAAGTGCTTGAGGCTGCCGTAGGCCGGCTTCAGCGTGACCGGATCGAGATCGACTTCGTTCGTCCCATCGCTTCGGATATTTTCCAGATGGACCGACGTCCGGATAGTCAATTTGTCGGTGGGCCGAACCAGGAACGACAATCGACCGCCGTAGGACTTACCGTCGTTCACATCGCTCCCGAGGTTGGGATCGTTGATGTAACCGGGGTCCTGCCGATAAAAGCCGCTCACACGGAAGGCCGCCTCGTCGGACAATGGGACGTTGACTGCCGCGCGGCTCCACCAAGCCGTGTCACCATGCGAGACGCCCTCGACACCGAGTTCCGCCGCGCCTCCGAATGCGCTCGACGAGGGTTCGACGGTCACGAACTTCACGAGGCCGCCTAGTGAATTGGCGCCGTAAAGGGTTCCTTGCGGTCCGCGCAGGACCTCCACCCGCTCGAGGTCGAATGGATCGATATCGCGGCGTAAGAACCGCGCCGTTCGCCAGCGCCGTTGCCGACCCGAAGGGAGTTTCGTCGACATAGGTCGCGACCGTCGCGCCGACGCCGCCCGTGTTGACGCCACGAAGAACGATTCGGGAGGTGCCGGCCTGATTTTCGACGACGTTCGCGCTGGGAAGCCGCGTGAGATAATCCGAGAAACGGGTCGCGTGCAGGTTCTCGAGAGTCTCGCCGCTGACGACTGAAATGGACTGCGGGACGTCGAGCAATCGCCTGCTCGCGCTTCTGCGCGGTGACGATGATTTCGCCATTGTCGGCGTCGGACGTCCGTGATCTGCGGCCTGCGACGGAGCCTGTCTGCATCCTGCGCGTTGGCCGTGCCTGCAAATGTGAGACCAACGAGCGCTACCGACGTCATCAGTGATGCGGAACCGAGCTTCTTCATGATATTCCCCCTTGATTGATCGGCCGCTCAGCGACCCGTGCTGCGCCGAACCGGCGCCTAAAAATCTTCATGTCGTTTGCGGCCTCGCCAGCCCTTCCGGCACGTCCGTCAGGTCCGCGCCATCGCCCTGCGCCGTGTGCGCCAGGACACGTTTCGCCGGGCGATCGAGCAGAAAGAGCAGCACTGCGGACGAGGATCGCGATGCCCGCGAGCAAGTACGAAGAAGGCGACGTGATCGAGCCTGCTCCACAGGCGGCCGACCTGGCCGGCGGCAAGGCTGCCGGTGAAGATGGCGAAGTACCAGGCGGCGACCGTGCTTGCGCCGAGCTTCGGCGGCGCGAGCCGCGCGAAGATGCCGAGCCCGTTGGGCAGGATGTAGAGCTCGCCGAGCGTGAAGATGACGAAGAAGGACAGGAGCCACACCCAGTGCGCGGGTGCATCGCCAGTCAGCACTTCAGCGAGAGCAACCAGCAGGTAGGACGCGGCAACCAGCATGGAGCCCAGTGCCATCTTGTGCATCACGGAGAGCTCGCGACCCTGTTGCGACTGGCGACGCCAGCGTGCGAGCAGCAGCGGCGTCATCATCATGACCAGCAGCGGATTGAGCGAGAACCACATCGCCGCGCCAATTTCCGTGCCGGCGATGGTGCGGTTCACATCGTCGCGCATCCACAGAGCGAAGGTGTTGCCGATCTGCTCATAGGCTCCGCGGAAAACGGTGACCGCCAGTCCGATCGCGAGCAGCAGCAGGAAGGTGTCGCGGCCGCGCGTCGTGCGCGGAGCGTCCTGCACCGGCTCGGTAACGAAGGCCCGCTCCTTCGGCAGATACGGCTGCCCGAACAGGTAGATCATCAAGCCCGCGAGCATCCCGACGCCCGCCGCGCCGAACCCGTAATGCCAGCCGTAGGTCTCGCCGAGATATCCGCAGACGAGCGGCGCCATGAACGCGCCGACATTCACCCCGACATAATAGACGTTGTACGCCCACGGCCGGCGCGGGTCCTTGGGTCCGTACAGGTCGTTGATCTGGCTCGGCAGCGTCGGCAGGAACAGGCCATTGCCCAGCGCGATCGTCGCCAGCGCAAAATAGAACAGGGTCTCGAACGCCATCATGAAATGGCCGGCGGCCATGACGCTGGCGCCGATGATCACCGCCGCCTTCTTGCCCAGCCAGCGGTCGGCGATCACGCCACCGACGATCGGCGTGAAATAGGCGAAGGCCGTGTAGAAGCCGTAGATGCTGGACGATTTCTCCTGATCGAACAGCAACGTCGTCGTCATGTAATAGACGAGCAGCGCCCGCATGCCGAAGTAGGAGAATTGCTCCCACATGTTCGTGAGGAACAGGATGGTCAGTCCGCGCGGCTGACCGAACCAGTTGGCCTCACGGCTCATGCAGCAAGCACCGCGGCCGGGGTGCCCCACACGTCGTCGGGGCACCAGATTTCCCCGTCACGATATTCGACGCCGGGCACGCGGTCCTGCTTTAGGAAGGTCGGACCGTCGAGGTCGACGACGTCACACAACTGGCCGAGGATGAAGGCAGGCGCCATGGCGAGGCTGGTGCCGACCATGTTGCCGACCATGACGCCGAGCCCGAGCTTGCGGGCCTCTGCCGCGATCAGCAGCGCCTCGGTCAGGCCGCCGCACTTGTCGAGCTTGATGTTGACGGTCTGAAAGCGGCCTACGAGGCCCGGCACGTCCGCAAGCCCGAGCACGCTCTCGTCCGCCGCCAGCGGGATGGCGCTTTCGAAGCCTTCAAGATCCGCCTCGCGCCCGCGGGCGATCGGTTGCTCGAGCAGCGAAACCTTCTGCTCGACCATCGCGGCGACGAGCGCCGGAAGATCGGCGATGCCGAAGCCCTGGTTCGCGTCGACGCCGATCCAGACGTCGGCACGCGCCTCGCGAACCGCTCGGACGCGGGCGATGTCGAGGTCGAGCTCGCCCGTCAGCTTGATCTTGATCGCACGCGCCGTGGCATAATTGCGGGCACCCTGCGCCATCACCTCGGGCGTGTCCGCGCCGAGCGTGAAGGTGGTGATCAGCGGACGGGGAGCATCGATTCCCGCCATCCGATACGCGGGGATGCCGAGCCGGCTCGCTTCGAGCTCCCACATGGCGCAATCGACGGCATTGCGGGCGCCGCCTGCAGGCAGGAGTTGGCGCAACTCTTCCCGGCTGCCGCAGCTTTCGATCGCCGCTCGGTTCGCCTCGAGCGCCTCTACGATCTGCGGTGCCTCGTCGCCCATGTAGTAGACGCCGCCCGCCTCGCCGCGTCCGCGGTTTTGGCCATCGTCCAGCTCGACGACCACCAGGTCCGACGCCTCGAACACATAGCCCGAGATGCGGAACGGCGCCGCAAGTGGGTGCGTCTCGACGCGATAGGCTAGCGTCTGCCCCATCAGTACTTCGTCGCGATGCCGATCAGGTGGTAGATGAAGCCCACCCACAGCGCCGTGAAGGCCGACAGCACGAGCAAGGCGCTCCACAGCTTCGCCTTCCACGTCGCCTTGAAGCCGCCTGCGCGCTTCCAGACCGTCCAGGCGTACCAAAGCATCGCCAGGAAACCGCCGATGAAGGCGACGATCGTGATGACCTGCAGCGTGATCACCACCGGCAGGAAGCTGGCGCTGAGCAGGTTGAGATCGCTGAACATCGCGGAGATGGCGAACACCCAGCCGATCAATGTGCCGAGGATCGCGAGCGCCGCGATGCGGCTGTAGCGATAGGCCTTCAGCTCGCGGCCTTCGAGGCCGAGCGTGCCGCCGTAGCGCTTCCGCACGACCGCCCGGACCGGCCAGAACAGATACCGTCAGGAACAGGACCGCGAGGCTCAGGTACAGCAAAGGCAGCAGCCAGGTGCTGTTCTGGTACCAGGGCGTGCGGTCCCAAACGATGATCGGCGCGATATTGCCGAGGCTGAAGCGCACGGCCTCGCCGTCCACGACCTTGGCGACGAGCGTTTCGTGGCTGTCCGGATCGCGCCACTGCATCGGCCCGGTCGCGACCCACTTGGGCGGCTGTCCGCCCAAGCCGTTGAAGATGCCGCCGCCAACGACGGGCTCGCCATTTTCACCGACGCTGACCTTGGTCTGGCTGATCAGGTCGGCAATGCTGATGAAGCTGGAGAAGGACCGGCGCGATGTCGACCAGGTTCCGGCCAGCTTCTCGGCATTCGCGCGGGCCGTCTTGTCGTCGAGCTTGCGGGTGTCCGCAGGCGCGGGGAAATAGCGGTCGGCGAATTCCTCGAACAAGCGCGCCGCGCAGAGCCTGCGCCGCACCTTCACGGCCGCCGCTGTTGAAGGACACGTAGAGCCCGACGCCGTCGTTCAGGAACAGGTGCAGGTCGCTGTGGAATGCGACCGTGTCGCCGCCGTGAGACACGACCGGATGGCCGTTGATGTTCGACTGGTAGAAGCCGAGCGACATCTTCTGCCCGCCGGGGATCGGCTCGTTCGCGGTCGAATGCATCAACTGGGCGGTCGCCGGCTTGAGCAGAGGTCCGCCGTTGGCGAGGTGGGCGATCATGAAGCGGCCCATGTCGTCGCCGCTGGCCGAAAGGCTGCCCGCCGGCGCGACGCCGACATATTCGAAGCCGTAGGGCTTGGAGACGCCGTCCTGATAGCCCTCCGCCATGAAGGGCTTCAGGTTCGCCGGAAGCGGCTGCGCGAAGGTGGAAAGCCTCATTCCCGTCGGCGCGAAAATGTGATTCTGGATGTAGGTTTCGAACGGTTCGCCCGAGACGCGGCTGACGATGTAGCCCGCAAGCGCCGTCGCCCAGTTCGAATAGGCCGGCGTCGTGCCCGGATCATAAACCCGCTTCGGAACCCAGCGCTTCAGGATCTGGTCGTAGGGAACGTACTTCTTCTGGTCGACGGCGATCAGGTCCATGACCTGCTCTTCGAAACCCGCCGTGTGCGTCATGATGTTGCGCAGCGTGACCGGCTTGCCGTTCCGCGGCGGAATCTTGAAGTCGAGGTAGGTGTTGACGTCCGCGTCGAGGTTCAGCTTGCCCTGCTCGACCTGCTGCATGACCGCGGTCCAGGTGAACAATTTGGAGATGGAGCCCGGGCGAAACATGGTCGTCGCGGGATCGACCTTCTTCCGCTTCGCGACGTCGGAGAAGCCGTAGCCGCGGCTGGTGAGGATCTGGCCGTCCTTCACGACGACGACGACTGCGCCCGGGATATTCGCACGTCCGATCGAGATCGGCATGTACCCGTCGAGCCAGGCGTTGAGGTCCTGCGCCGTCAGCTGAGCGGAACCGCGCGGGCTGCGCGACGGGGGCGGCTGTCTCGACCGTCCGGGCGTCCGCAACCGGCGTTGGCTTGGGACCGAGCGTCGGTGTAACGGTCTGCGCACTGGCGCTTGAGAGAATCGCGAGGCCAAAGATTGCCGCCACGAACGCAGCCAATTTGCCCATTTTCTTCCCCTTAGTCAGGGATTTGCTCAATCGAGCCAAATCGCCTTATCATGCCAATTGTGTCTAATGAGGCCATAATGAGCCTGATCAGAAAATTGTCAATTCGATTACAGGAGCAGGATCGTTGAACGAGCGCCCCACGCTAGGCCGGATCCTGAAGGAGCTGCGGGCGCATCGGAACTGGACCCTGCGCGAAATGAGCGAGCGCAGCGGGATTCCCGTCTCGACCTTGTCGAAGGTTGAGAATGACCGCCTCACCCTGACCTACGACAAGATCCTGCAGCTCAGCGAGAATTTGCAGATCCGCATTTCGGAACTGTTCGCCGAAGCCGAGCCGGAAGAGGAAAGCGTGACCGCCCGCCGAAGCATCGGCCGGCTCGACGACGCGATCCGCGTGACCACGCCCAATTACGATTATTACTATCTCTGCACGGAATTGCGCCGGAAGCGGATGGTCCCGGTGCTCACCCGCATCCGCGCCAAGTCACTCAGCGAATTCGGCGACCTCGTGAGCCATGCGGGCGAGGAATATATCCACGTGCTCGAAGGCACGATCGTCGTGCACACCGAATTCTACGATCCGGTGACGCTCAAGACCGGCGAGGCGATCTACATCGATTCGAACATGGGCCATGCCTACGTCGCGGCCGAGGACTGCGCCGAGGCGCTGGTCCTCGGCGTTTGCTCCAGCGACGACGAGGCCCTGGCCGCTTCCCTCATGCAGATGCACGAGCCCCTGCCCGGCCATTCGAACCTCAATCAGGATGAGGGCCCGGCCCGCGTCAGGTCTCTCAGGCGTCCGGCAGCCTAGTTCAGTCGGAAGTCTTCTCGTTCAACTGTTCCGCAGCCATCGGCGCGATACGCTCGGCCATGACGCGGACGCCTGCGTCGTTCGGATGCATACCGTCGCTAAGGAGCAGATCCGGACGCGTGATCACCCCTTCCATGAAGAACGGATCGAGCTTGGCGTCATATTGCTTGGCGAGCGCCGGATAGATCGCGTCGAAGCTCGACACGTAATCGCTTCCCAGATTCCGCGGCGCCATCATCCCGGTGATCAGGACGGGGATGCCGCGCTTGTCGAGCTCGCCGATGATCGCATCGAGGTTGCGGCGCGTTTCGGCCGGATCCAGTCCGCGCAAGGCGTCATTCGCGCCAAGGCCGACGACCGCCAGGTCAGGCTTCCGCTCCAGCCCATCGAGCGTGAAGGCAAGCCTCGCCCTGCCGCCGGCGGTGGTGTCACCGGAAACACCTGCGTTGACCACTTTCGCAGCTATGCCCTTCGCCTCCAGCTCCCGTTCGAGCACCGCCGGGAAGCTCTGATCCTGCTTCAGTCCATAGCCGGCATACAGGCTGTCCCCGAAGGCGAGGACCAGCTTTTCGGGCGCGGTTTGCTCCGAGCTGCTGGCCACGGCATTCGCGTTTTGCCGCTCGGCAGTGGGCGTCGCCTCCTGCGAACAGGCGACTGCCAATTGAAGAATCAGCAATAGACCAACATATCGCCGCACCATCTTCATTCCTTCGAGGTTCCCTTCATGCGCGCAGAAGTCATCCCGGATATCGCGATCAGTGCGCGCAATGTCACGCTGTCGCTGGGTACGGGCGAAGCGCGGACCGACGTTTTGAAGGGCATCGATCTCGACATCCAGAACGGCGAGACGATCGCCATCCTCGGCCCTTCCGGGTCGGGCAAGTCCTCGCTGATGGCCATTCTTTCCGGGCTGGAACGGGTCACCGGCGGCGAAGTGCACGTTGCGGGCACGAACTTCGGGTCGCTCGACGAGGACGATCTGGCGCGGGCGCGGCGCGGGCGCATCGGCATCGTCCTCCAGTCGTTCCACCTGCTCCCGACCATGACGGCGCTCGAAAATGTCGCGGTCCCGCTGGAGCTTGCCGGTGCCGCGGACGCATTCGACAAGGCTCGCGCCGAGCTTGAGGCCGTCGGCCTTGGCCATCGCCTGTCGCACTATCCGGCCCAATTGTCCGGCGGCGAGCAGCAAAGGGTCGCCATCGCTCGCGCAGTCGCGCCGGGACCGCAGATCCTGTTCGCGGACGAGCCGACCGGCAATTTGGACGGCAAGACCGGCGCGGCGATCATCGACGTCCTTTTCGCCCGCAAGGAAGCTGCCGGGCGCTACCCTGATCATCATCACGCACGATCCCTCGCTCGCTGAACGTTGCGATCGAATTCTCGAAATGAACGACGGGCGGGTCGTCGCGGATCGCCGCGCATGAGCGCCCTTCCCTGGCGCCTCGCGAGAAACCTGGCCCAACGCGACCTCCATCGCAGCCTGCGCGGGCTCAGGCTGCTCTTCCTGTGCATCTTCCTCGGCGTCGCCACTCTGGCTGCGATCGGGAGCCTGACATCGGCGATCACCGGCGAGATCGCCGATCGCGGCCGGGTAATCCTCGGCGGCGATCTGCAGGTATCGATGACGCAGCGCCGCGCTTCGTCCGATGAATTGCGCGCCATGCAGTCGGAAGGACAGGTCAGCGAGACCCTTCGAATGCGCGTCATGGCCCGGGCGGGCGACGACGGGTCGGCCGTTCTGACGGAGTTGAAGGGTGTCGACGGGGCTTATCCGCTCTACGGCGTGCTGACGGCCGACGGCCGCCGCGTGAGCCAGGTTGCGCCCGGCCAGACCTTGATCGCGCCGGAGCTTGCCGAACGGCTCAGCATAAGGCGTGGCGACGTCCTGCGCTTCGGCAATGCCGATTTCCGGGTCGCGGGCATCATCGGCGAGGAGCCGGACCGCGTCGGCGAAGGCTTTACTCTAGGGCCGGTCGCGATCGTCTCGCTCGACGGACTCGACCGCACCGGCCTGGTCCAGCCAGGCAGCCTCTTCACCAGCAAGTATCGCCTGCGATTGCCGGAAGGGGTCGCGCCGCAGTCCGTGATCGATCGGCTTCGCGACCGCTTCCCGAGCGCAAGCTGGGAATTTCGCGACCGCGATCGCGCGGCTCCAGGTGCAAGCCGCTTCTTCGAGCGCATGGGCCAGTTCCTGACGTTGATCGGGCTCGCCGCCCTGATCATTGCCGGCATCGGCGTCAGCAATGGCGTCGGCTCCTACTTGCGGCGGAAGCGCGACGGCATCGCAACGCTGAAAATGCTCGGCGCCGCGTCCGGCGACATCGGGCGAGTCTACTTCCTGCAAATCGGGATGGTGACGCTGCTGGCGGTGCTGTCGTGGCTTGATCGTCGGGGCGGCGCTTCCGGCCATCGTCATCGCAATCGCCGGCGACCTGCTGCCGGTGAAGCCCGGCTTCCGACTGTACCCTGTGCCGCTTCTGACGAGCGCCGCGTACGGCATGCTCATGGCCTTCATCTCCGCGCTGCCGCCGCTTGGGCGAGCGCGGATGCAGCCGGTGGCATCGCTCTTCCGGGAAACCGTGGCGCGCCGCCGCAAGTTCGGCTGGCGGGCCGTGCTGCTCGCAGTTGCGGGGGCAGGTCTCGTCGCTTGCTCTGGCTCTCGGCACCTCTCGGGAGCCCCTGTTCTCTGCGGCGGTGCTCGGTGCAGTGATCGGCGTCATCCTCTTGCTCGCCTTGGTGGGCGCCCTCGTCCGGCTCGCGGCCCGATCCATTCCGCGGCCCAAGCGCCCGCTGGTACGGCTGGCCGTCAGCGGACTTTACCGGCCTGGAGCGCAGACCGTCGGCCTGGTCACCGCGCTCGGCCTGGCGCTCACGCTTTTCGTCTCCATCGCCGCCATCCAGACGAGCCTTTCGGCGGAGATCGCACGCACCGTTCCTGCGAGAGCGCCGGACCAGTTCGTGCTCGACATCCCGTCCGACCGCCGCGCGCGCCTTCGAGGACATCGTCCGCCGCCAGGCGCCCGGGGCCGACGTCAACATCGTGCCCAACCTTCGCGGGACCATCACCGCCTACGGGTCGACCCGCGTCGCGGATCTTAAGGAATTGCCGGAAGGCGCGTGGTTCCTGCGCGGCGAGCGTGGAGTGACCTACAGCCCCACACTTCCGGAGGGCAGCCAGCTTGCCGCAGGCGAATGGTGGCCGGCGGATTATCGCGGTCCGCCTTTGGTCTCGCTCGACCGGGAGGCCGCCGAGATCCTCGGCCTGGGCGTCGGCGACACGCTCACCGTCAGCGTGCTCGGCCGCGAGATCGAAGCGCGCATAGCCTCCCTCCGGGAAATCCATTGGGACACGATGGGCTTCAACTACATCCTCGTCTTCTCGCCATCGACGCTTGCCAGCGCGCCGCACAACCTTGCGGCGACGCTCGACGTGGACCCGGCGCAGAAGAGCGGCATTTCGCGCGCGCTGCTGAAGGATTTCCCATCGGCGACGATCGTCGATGTCGGCGAGATCATCGGCGAAGTCTCGACCATCCTCGGCCAGATGTCGGTCGCCATCCTGGTCGCGGCTTCCGTCGCGGTGCTCGCAGGTCTGGCGGTCCTGATCGGCGCGCTGGCGGCATCGCATCTCGCGCGGGCCTACGACAGCGTGATCCTGAAAACGCTGGGCGCGACGCGGCTTCAGATCCTTGCGGTCCAGGCGCTCGAATATGGGCTGCTTGCCGTCGTGGTGACCGGCATCTCGCTCGGGCTCGGGCTGCTCGGCGCATGGTACGTCATCGTGCAGGTCTTCGACTTCACCTGGCAGCCGGATTGGCCCGTCGTGATCGCCACACTGCTGGCGGGGGCCGTGCTGACGATCGGCATCGCTTTGCTGAGCGCCCTGCCCTTGCTGAAGCTTCGGCCTGCTACGGCGCTGCGGTCTCTGTAGCCGGCCCGCTCAGCGACGAATCTCCGCCGAGCGATCGGTAGAGTTCGACAAGGTTCGCTGACGTTTGCAGCCGGCTCAGCACAAGCTCGCGCTGCGCGGTATAATAGGAACGCTGCGCCACGAGGCTCCCAAGAAAGCTCTCGATGCCGTTCCGATAGCGCGCTTCGGTCAGCAGAAAGCTGTCCGCCGCCGCCTCCCGCTGGGCCTGGCGCGCACGCAGCTGCTCACCGATCGTGCCTCGGCGGGCGAGCGCGTCGGCTACTTCGCGGAAGGCTTGCTGGATCGTCCGCTGGTAGGTCGCGACTGCCGCCGCCTTCTGAGCCTCGGTCAGCCGCACGTTGGCGCGGCCGGCTCCGGCCTGGAAGATCGTGTAGGTCGCGTCCCCGCTCGCGCTCCAGGCAAGGGAATCGCCGCTGAACAGGCCCGTCAGTGCGGTGCTTGCGAAACCGAGCAGCCCCGTCAGCGAGATGCGCGGAAACAAAGCCGCGCGCGCCGCACCGATCTGCGCGTTCGCCGCTCGCAATTCATATTCGGCCTGGACCACGTCGGGGCGCCGCAGCAGGATCTGGGAATCGAGCCCGGCGGGAAGCTCCGCCACGGTCGGAGCGGCCTGATCGATCGAAGCGGGCAGCAGCTCCGGATCGATCGGCGCGCCGACCAGCAATTGCAGCAGGTTCACGTCCCGTGCGAGCGCCGTCCTCTGGTCGGCGGCGTCGGCCTTTGCGGCTTCGAGGATCTGCTCGGCCTGCCGGAGGTCGGTCCGCGGCGCGATTCCGCCCTCCAGACGCGCGCGGGTCAGCCGGACGCTTTTCTCGCCGCTTGCAACCGTGTCCTCGGCAATGCGCAGCAAGCTCGCATCGGCGGCATAGGTCAGCCAGGCCGTGGCGATGTCCGCGACCAAAGCCAGACGGGTCGCGCGCGCTGCCGCCTCGGTGGCGAAGAAACGGTTGCGCTGGACGTCCGTCAGCGATCGCAGACGGCCGAACAGGTCGACTTCGAAATTCGGGACGCTGAGGCCGGTTTGATAGCTCTCATCGACCCCGGAGCCCGAGCCCGACCCGCTCAGCGTGGCGCCCGCGCCTGCGTCGACCTGCGGCAACTGCTGCGCTCGCTGGATGCGCACCTGCTCGCGCGCCGCCGCGATGTTGGCCGCGGCGACCATCAGGTCGCGATTGTTGACCAGCGCCTGCTCGATCAGCGCCTGCAGCCGGGGATCGCGGAAGATGTCGCGATAGGTGACCGCCGGCAGCGCCGCTTCCGATTGCCGCAGATAGACGTCGCCCGACCGGCCATGATGCCGGAACCGCGGAATCCGGACGCACGTAGGCCGGCTGCATCGACGCACAGCCCGTCGCCATCAGCGCGAGGAACGCAGCGAACTTCCTCACGCTTCGGCTGTCCGCCGCCGGCGCATCCGTTCCCGGATGCTGGCGAGTCCATCGCGCACTCCGCGCCGCACGAGCACGAAGAACAACGGGATGTAGAAGATCGCGAGGATCGTCGCGGTCAGCATGCCGCCGATGACCGACGTGCCGATCGCGATGCGGCTGTTGGCGCCGGCGCCCGTCGAAATGCGCCAGCGGCAGCACGCCGAAGATGAAGGCGAAGCTCGTCATCAGGATCGGGCGAAGCCGGATTCGCGCCGCCTCCAGCGCCGCGTCGATGACGCGCATGCCCTGCCGCTCGCCTCGCTCGGCGAACTCGATCATCAGGATCGCGTTCTTGGCCGCGAGGCCCATCGTCGTGAGCAGGCCGATCTGCAGGTAGACGTCGTTCTCGAGGCCCCGCAGCGTGACCGCGAACACCGCCCCGACCAGCCCGAGCGGAATGACCAGCAACACGGCCACGGGAATCGACCAGCTCTCGTACAGCGCGGCCAGGCAGAGGAAGACGACGAGCAGCGAGACTGCGTAGAGCAAGGGCGCCTGCCCGGACGACAGCCGCTCCTGATAGGATTGGCCGGACCAGGCGACGCTGGTGCCGTCGACCTCCGACGCAAGGCGCTCCATCTCGTCCATCGCTTCGCCCGAGCTGACGCCCGGCGCCGGCTGGCCCTGGAATTCGAAGGCGGGCACGCCCTGGAAGCGCGACAGGCTGCTCGGCGCGGTCGCCCAGCCCGTCTGCGCGAAGGACGAGAACGGCGCCATCTCGCCGTCGGTCGAGCGGACGTACCATTGCCCGAGGCTTGCCGGGTCCGCGCGGTACGGCGCGTCGGCCTGCACATAGACGCGCTTGACCCGGCCCTGGTCGATGAAGTCGTTGACGTAGCGCCCGCCCCAGGCCGTCGACAGAGTGCTGTTGACGTCATTCTGGTTGAGGCCGAGCGCGGTCAGCTTCTGCTGGTTGACGTCGATCTTGTAGGTGGCGACGTCGGGCAGGTCGCTGATGCGGACGGACGTCAGCTTCGGATTTGCATTGGCTTCCTGCAGCAGGCGATCGCGCGCGGCGAGGAACTGCTCGCGGCTCATGCCGCTGCGGTTCTGGAACTGCATGGTGAAGCCGCTCGACTGGCCAAGGCCGCGGATCGCGCCGGGGACGAGCGCGAAGACCTGCGCGTCGCGGAAGTTGCGGAACGCGCCCGAGGCGCGCTCGACGATCGCGTCCGCCGTGTTCTCCTTGCCGGGCCGCTCGTCCCACGGCACGAAGTTGATGAAGCCCTGGCCGGTGTTCTGACCCACGGCGCCGCCGCCGCCGCCGCCGCCGGCGACGGTGAAACAGGGTCTGCACATTCTTCGCCTCATGCTCGGTGAAGTATTGCTCGATCGGCGTCGCGCACTTCGAGCGTGCGGGCCTGCGTGGCGCCCGGCGGCAGGCGGAACTGAACGCTCGCCGCGCCCTGGTCCTCGGTCGGCAGGAAGCCGGTCGGCAGGCGCAGGAACATGACGATCAAAGCGGCGACGATCAGCGCCGTAGATGCCGAGGAACAGCCACTTGCGGTCGATCACCGCGACGATCGCGCTGCGATAGCGCACGACCGTCCGGTCGAAGCCGTTGTTGAACGCGTCGCGGCCGCGGTGAATCAGCCGGCCGAGCGCCGGAACGCGCCGGTCGAGCCAGTTCGGCCCTTCCGGCTCCTTGCTCGCGCTGGCGCAAGCAGGGTCGAGGTCAGCGCCGGGCTCAGGATCAGCGCGACGAGCACCGACAGGGCCATCGCGGCGATGATGGTGATCGAGAATTGCTGGTAGATGACGCCCGTCGACCCGCCGAAGAAGGCCATGGGCAGGAACACCGCCGACAGCACCATCGCGATGGCGACCAGCGCGACCTGGATCTCCTTCATCGACTCGATCGTCGCTTCGCGCGGAGTCATGCTCCGGATTTTCGTGGAGCAGGCGCTCGACGTTCTCGACCACGACGATGGCGTCGTCGACGAGCAGGCCGACCGCCAGCGTCAGCCCGAACAGGGTCAGCGTGTTGATGGTGAAGCCGGTGATGTAGAAGATCGCGAAGGTGCCGAGCAGGACGACCGGGATGGCGATCGCCGGCACGAGCAGCGCCCGCCAGTTCTGCAGGAAGACGAAGATCACCAGGATGACGAGGATGATCGCCTCGATCAGCGTCTTCACCACCTCTTCGACCGACAGCTTGATGAAATCGGTGGTGTCGTTGGCGTAGGCGACCTCGAGGCCTTCCGGGAAATTCTCTGAAAGCTGCTGCGACGCGCGCCTTGACCAGGTCGGCGGTCTCCAGCGCGTCCGCGCCCGGCGCCAGCGAGATGGCAATGCCGGCGCCCGGGTGGCGGTTGATGCGGACGACCGAGGAATAATTTTCGGCGCCAAGCTCGACACGCGACACGTCGCCGAGGCGGACGGACGCGCCGCTCGGGTCGGTCTTGAGGACGATCTCCCGGAATTGCTCGGGCGTCTGCAGCTTCGACTGGGCGGTGACCGTCGCGTTGAGCATCTGCCCCTGCGGCGACGGCAGCCCGCCGACTTCGCCCGCCGCGACCTCGGTGTTCTGCGCCTGGATTGCGCTGACCACGTCGCTGGGCATCAGCGAGAAGGCCGCGAGCCTCTGCGGATTGAGCCAGATGCGCATCGCGTGCGGCGCGCCGAAGACGTTGATGTCGCCGACGCCCGGCACGCGCGACAGCGGGTCCTGGATATTGGACGACAGATAGTCGGAGACATCCATGTTCGTGCGCTGGTCGGTCGCGTCGAAAATGCCGACGATCAGCAGGAAGTCGGGGTTGGACTTGGTCACCCGGATGCCCTGCTGCTGGACCTGCGCGGGCAGGCGCGAGATGGCCTGCTGGACCTGGTTCTGGACCTGGACCTGCGCGGTGTCCGGATCGGTGCCCTTCTCGAACACGGCCGAGATGTTGACCGAGCCGCGCGAGCTGGAGGTCGAGCTGAAGTAGAGCAGGCCGTCGATGCCGGTCAGCTGCTGCTCGATGATCTGGGTGACGCTATTCTCGATCGTCTCGGCCGACGCGCCCGGATAGCTCGCGCGGATGTTGACCTGCGGCGGGGCGATGTCGGGATATTGCTCGATCGGAAGCGCCCTGATCGCGCCGATGCCGGCGAGCATGACGACGATCGCGAGAACCCAGGCGAAGATCGGCCGATCGATGAAGATCCGGGACAAGGCCTAGCGCCCCTGCCCGGCCTGGCCGTTTGCCTCCGCTCCGGCCTTCCCGGGCTCGATCCGCTGCGCCGCGCTTGCTGGCACGGGCTTGAGCTCGGCGCCACTGCGAAGGTTCGCCGTGCCCTGGGTGATGACCTTGTCGCCGGCGCTGAAGACCCGCCGAGACGACCCAGTTCGTCCCGTAGGTGCGGTCGGCGACGACCTTCCGGCGCTCCGCCTTGTTGCCCGCGCCGACGAGGAAGACGAAGGCGCCACCGCCGATGTCGCGCTGCACCGCCGCCTGCGGAACGAGGAAGACGTTCTGGTCGACGGCCTGCGTGAAGAGCGCCTGGACGAACATGCCCGGCAGAAGCACGTTCTGCGGATTGGGGAAGCGCGCCCGCAGGGTCACCGTGCCGGTGCTCTCGTTCACCATGACCTCGGAAAATTGGACGGTGCCGGTGTAGCCGTAGTCGCTGCCGTCCTCGAGCTTCAGGCGAACCTGCGTGCTACCCGGCGGACACGCCGCCCGCGGCCACCGCGCGCCTGAGCTTCGTCAGGTCGGCGCTCGATTGCTGGATGTCGACGTACATCGGGTCGAGCCGCTGGATCACCGCCAGCGGGTCCGCCTGGTTGGCGGTGACAAGCGCGCCGACGGTCGAGAGCGATCGGCCGATCCGCCCGCTGATCGGCGCCGGGAATGCTGGTGAAGCGCAGGTTGATCCGCGCCGTGTCGAGCGCGGCGCTGTTCTGGGCGACCGCCGCGCGCGCCTGCCGGGCCTGCGCCGCGGCGTCGGTATATTCCTGCTTGGAGATGGCCTCCATCTCGGCGAGCGGCTTGTAGCGGTTGGCGCGGACCTGCGCCGCTTCCAGCGTCGCACGAGCGTTGGCGACATTCGCCTGCGCCTCGTTGACCGCGGCCTGATAGAGGCTTGGGTCGATCTGGAAGAGCGGCTGGCCCTGGCGGACGTATGACCCTTCGGTAAAGTAGCGGCGGCGGACCAGGCCGTTGACCTGCGGCCGGACTTCCGAAGTCTCGAACGCCACCGTGCGCCCGCCGAGGAGCGACTGGACCGGTACCGAGGTCGGCTGCGCGACGACGAAGCCGACCTGCGCCGGACCGCGCTGACCGCGCCCATTCTCCGCTTCCGACTGCGAGCAACCGGCCAGGATCAGGGCCGCGGCAGGCAGAGCGAAGCGAAGATTATTGCGAATCGTTCTCACAAACCTCGTCTACGGATGTGGATTGTTGCCCTCAATTGCTTTTCGTCGACGCGTAGTAGCCGTTGGTGGAACGCTCGTGACAATCACAGCGGCCCGACACGTCGCCAGCTGGCCTTTCGGCCAGTGAGGACAATCAACCCAAATCGACGACGCGGATGCCGAGTTCCTTCAACTGCTTCGGGCTGACCGGTGCCGGAGCGTTCATCATCAAATCTTCCGCCTTCTGATTCATCGGGAAGAGGATGACCTCGCGGATGTTCGGCTCGTCGGCGAGCAGCATGACGATGCGGTCGATGCCCGGAGCCGAGCCGCCGTGCGGCGGAGCGCCGAACTTGAAGGCGTTGATCATGCCGGAGAAGTTCGTGTCGACCTCTTCCTTCGAATAGCCGGCGATCTCGAACGCCTTGTACATGATGTCCGGACGGTGGTTCCGGATGGCGCCGGAACTCAGCTCCACGCCATTGCAGACGATGTCGTACTGCCAGGCGAGGATATCGAGCGGATCCTTGGTCTCCAGCGCCTCCATCTCGCCCTGCGGCATCGAGAAGGGGTTGTGCGAGAAATCGATCTTCTTCTGGTCGTCGTTGTATTCGAACATCGGGAAGTCGACGATCCAGCAGAAGCGGAACGAGCCCTTCTCGATCAGGTCGAGCTGCTCGCCGACGCGCGTGCGGGCAGCACCGGCGAGCTTGGCCGCTTCCTCTTCCTTGCCGGCGGCGAAGAAGATGCCGTCGTTGGGACCGAGGCCCATCGCCTCGGCAATGCGGTTCATGCCCTCTTCGCCATGGTTCTTGGCGATCGGGCCGCCCCATTCGCCGCCCTTGCGGGTGGCGTAGCCGAGGCCGGCATAGCCTTCGCTGCGAGCCCATTCGTTCATGTCGTCGAAGAACTTGCGGCTCTTCTCGGCGGTGCCGGGTGCCGGAACCGCGCGGACGACGGCGCCCTTCTCCACCAGGCCGGCGAACAGGCCGAAGCCCGAGCCCTTGAAGTGCTCCGACACGTCGGTGATCAGCAGCGGATTGCGAAGGTCCGGCTTGTCGCTGCCATACTTCAGCATCGCCTCGCGATACGGAATGCGCGGATATTCGCCCGCCGGAGTGACGGTGCGGCCGTTCGCGAATTCCTCGAACACGCCCGACAGGACCGGCTCGATCGCGTTGAAGACGTCGTCCTGCGTGACGAAGCTCATCTCGAAGTCGAGCTGGTAGAACTCGCCCGGCGAGCGGTCGGCGCGGGCGTCCTCGTCGCGGAAGCAGGGCGCGATCTGGAAGTAGCGGTCGAAGCCCGCGACCATGATCAGCTGCTTGAACATCTGCGGCGCCTGCGGGAGCGCGTAGAACTTGCCCGGGTGCACGCGGCTCGGGACGAGATAGTCGCGCGCGCCTTCGGGCGAGCTCGCCGTCAGGATCGGCGTCTGGAATTCGGTGAAGTTCTGCTCGATCATCCGGCGGCGGATCGAGCTGATCACGGCCGAACGCAGGATGATGTTCCGGTGCACCTGGTCGCGGCGCAGGTCGAGGTAGCGGTACTTGAGCCGGATCTCCTCGGGATAGTCCTGCTCTCCCGCCACCGGCATCGGCAGCTCTTCGGCGGCCGACTGCACCTGGACTTCGCGTGCGACGACCTCGATCTCGCCCGTTGGAAGCTTGGCGTTCACGACTTCCGGCCCGCGAGCGACGACGTCACCCGTGACCGAAACGACCGACTCCACGCGAAGAGAGTCCAGCAGTTCCAGCATCGGACTGCCGGCGGCGGCGACGATCTGCGTGATCCCATAATGGTCGCGAAGGTCGATGAAGAGCACGCCGCCGTGATCCCGCTTGCGGTGTATCCAGCCGGAAAGGCGGACCTTTTCCCCGACGTTGGAAGCGCGGAGCTGGCCGCAATTGTGGGTGCGATAAGGATGCATGTCTCTGCCGATAGCGATGTGCGGAAATTCGTCGCGGCACTCACTGGCGGAAAGGCTTTTGTCAACCCGCGGGCAGGCCGCTAAGGCCCGGTAGAACTCATGAAAATTCATCCCCTGATCACCCGCTCCGAAGACCTTCTTTCCCTCGTCGAGCGCCTCTCCAAGCACCCGTTCGTCGCAGTGGACACCGAGTTCATGCGCGAGAACACCTATTGGCCGGACCTCTGCCTGATCCAGATCGCGAGCCCCGAGGAAGCGGCGGCAATCGATCCCAAGGCCGATCTCGACATGACGCCCCTGCTCGACCTGATGGTGAAAAATACGGAGATCGTGAAAGTCTTCCACGCCGGCGGGCAGGACCTCGAGATCATCTACAATCTTACGGGCAAGACGCCCCTGCCGCTGTTCGACACGCAGATTGCCGCCATGGCGCTCGGTCATGGGGAGCAGGTTGGCTACTCGAACCTCATCGAATCGATGCTCGGCCACAACATCGACAAGGGCGCGCGCTTCACCGACTGGAGCCGCCGCCCGCTCGACAAGCGCCAGATCGATTATGCGATCGCCGACGTCACGCACCTCGCGACGGTGTTTCCGAAGCTGCTCGCCCGCCTGAAGAAGACCGGTCGCGGCGGCTGGCTCGACGAGGAGATGGAGCGGCTCGCCAATCCCATTATCCTTCGCGTTCGAGCCGGAGGATGCATGGAAGCGCCTGAAGCTTCCGAGCCGCAATCCGGTGGTCCTTGGCCGCCTGAAGGCTCTCGCCGGATGGCGCGAAACGGAAGCCCGCACCAAGAACATCCCTCGCGGCAGGATCGTGAAGGATGACACCCTTGGTGAGCTTTCGGCGCATCCGCCGAAGACGCAGGACGACCTCGGGCGCGTCCGCGGTCTCTCGGCCGGCTGGAGGACGAACGATATCGGCGCGCGACTGATGGCGGCCGTCGAATCGGCCAAGCCGCTGGAGCCGCACGAAATGCCCGACCGTGAGCCGCGCCGGCCCGGTCTTACCAAGGATTCGGTGCTGGTAAGCGACCTGCTGAAGCTGCTCCTGAAGATCCGCGCCAAGGAAGCGGGCGTTGCGCCGCGGCTGATCGCCCGCTCGGACGATCTGGAAGCGCTCGCCGCCGGTGTCCGCAAGGATCTCGCCATCCTTCAGGGCTGGCGGTTCGAGGAATTCGGCCGCGACGCGCTCGACCTCGTCGAGGGCCGCCTTGGCTTCGCCATCGAGAATGGGAAACTGAAGATGAGCAGGGTCGTTGAGGCTGTCGATGCGTAGCTCCATCATTCTTTCCGCACTCGCGCTTGCGGCGTGCAGCACCGTCCCGGCGGAAGGGACGGAACCTGTAGGCGGAGCCTGCAAGGACGAAGGCCTGAGCAGCTTCGTCGGTCAGGACGCGACGGAAGCGACCGGCTCGGAACTGCTGAAACAGTCTGGCGCGAACGCGCTCCGCTGGGTGCCGAAGGACTCGATGGTCACGATGGAATTCCGCGCGGACCGCGTGACCGCCTATCTGGACGCGAACAACAAGATCGAGCGCGTCAGCTGCGGCTAGGCCGCGTCGCCGATCATTCGTGCCTGTGAGAGCGCACGCCGGACCGTCGGCATGGTCACCCGTGCCCGCTCCGCAATCGCGAAACGATCGACTTCCTCGACTGCCCGCTCGGCAGTCCAATATTCGCGGTTCAGGCGCTCCGTCATGAAGCGCAGCGCCTCGGTCGGCACATGCAGGCCGCGATCGGCGAACAGTAGCTGGATCAGCGCCTCGAACAGGCGATCGTCCGGTTGGTTGATCGAAGCGACCGGCGTTACCGCCAGGCGCGTCCGCAGGTCGGGCAGTTTAGGCGCCCAGGCAGGAGGCGCCTCATCGGCAACCATGACCAGCGGCAGCCCGCTGTCCTGCGCGGCGTTCCAGGCGTGGAAAAGCTCCTCTTCATCCCCACGGTCCGCCTGATCGATCACGCGCCCGCCCACGCGCTCCGCGAACGTCCTGGCGAGGAGGCTCCGGCCCGACCTTCGCGGACCCGGTGAGGATGGTGGCCCGGACCGGCCACATGGTCCAGCGGCGGAAATGATCGAATGCCTGGCGGTTGGCGTCCGTTACGATGAACCGGGATTCGCCTTCAGTCTGCGGCCAGTCGAGCGGGAGCGCGATCTGGTCCGCCCCACGCTTCATTCGTTGCCTCTGGGCGCTTGGGACGGAGTCGTTTGCGGGGCCGGCGCGGGCTGTTGCGGCTGCGGCTGCGGCGGAGGCGGCGGAGCAAGCGGCGGCGGAGCGTTCCCGGCCGACGACATGCGCAGCACATAGCCGTTCTGCTCGACGCTCCAGCCCCGTGCCGCCAGAGCGCTCCGCAGGCCGGAGACCTCACCCTGATAGGTGACGTTGACGTAGCTCACGCCGCCCGGATTGATGCTCACCGGCACGACCTGCCGGACCCCGCCCGTCGTCCGCAGATGCGCCATTGCGAAATTGTAGATGTTCACGTCGGGCGCGACGATCTGCACCTGATAGGCCCACGGACGCGCCTGCTGCACCGGCACTTCTTCGACGACTTCCGGCGGAGGCGGCGGTTCGGGGATGTCGAGGCTGCGATCGCGGACGAGCCTGCCGTCGGCGAGCGCATCGGCGAACATGCGATCCATCCGTTCGGCGCCCGCGCGCATGACCTGCAAGGAGCTCGCGCCCGCCGGAGCGCTGATCGTGAAGGAGCCGACCAGCTGCTTGTCCGGTCCATGAAAACCGACGAAGCGCGCGAATGCGGGTCCGCCGGGATACAGGCGCTGGAATTGCACCTGCGCGACCAGGATGTCGTAGGCGCCGTAGAGATCGATGATGTTCCGCCACCAGCCGCGACCGGGACGATCGGCCTGGGCGGCATTCACCAGCAGCGGGTCGGCGCCCTGCCCGCTGACCCGGACATAATCGATCGGGCTCTGCGACGTCCGGAACTCCGCCCAGGCGCGCTGCCAGGGATTGCGAAGCTCGACCGAGGTATCGGAGCCGGCAGTGATCAGCACCGGAACCAGCAACATTGGCACGGACCGCTGCACGTCGCCGCCGATGCCCAGCACTTGGGCGGATCGGGAGCGGTCGAACAATATGCCCAGATTGGCGATGTAGCGCGTCGGCCCGATCTGCTCGCGCTCGACGACGATCGAGCTGACCATCTCGTCGAGGGTCGAATCCGGAAGCGTCGGCGCTTCGGAAACCGGGCGATTGTTCGTCTTGGCCCACAGCGCCTTGAAGCCCTGCCGCTGGGCGACCCGCCATCCTTCGTAGCGGGCGGACTGCGCGTCCTTGCCGGTCACGTCGACGCGAATGCCGGTGATTTCCAGCGTTCCGGAGCTGTCGATCGGCGCGATTCCGCGGTCGCCCGCTTCCATCTGCGCGTGGACGACCCCGGCCACCAAAAGGCCGAGGAGCGCGAGAAGAGCAGGAAAGAACCAGGGGCGACGAGCCATTGGCGGTCGCTTTTGGCGACAACGGCGTGGAAATCCAAGCGGCTTGTGGCTAGGCGGCCAAGGATGTCCGAAAAGCCGCTGACCTACGCCGACGCCGGAGTATCCATCGACGCCGGAAATGCGCTCGTAAAAGCCATCGGCCCGCTTGCGCGATCAACCTCGCGCCCGGGGGCCAATGTCGAGCTCGGCGGGTTCGGAGGATTCTTCGATCCCAAGGCCGCCGGATATGACGATCCTCTGCTCGTTGCCGCGAACGACGGCGTCGGGACCAAGCTCAAGCTGGCGATCGAGGCGAACAAGCATGACGGCGTCGGAATCGACCTCGTCGCCATGTGCGCCAACGATTTGATCGTGCAGGGCGCGGAGCCGCTCTTCTTCCTCGACTATTTCGCGACCGGGAAGCTCGACGGCGAGGTTGCGACGCAGGTCGTTGCCTCGATCGCCGAGGGATGCCGGCAGGCGGGTTGCGCATTGATCGGCGGCGAAACGGCCGAGATGCCCGGCATGTACGCAGCTGGAGACTATGACCTCGCCGGCTTCTGCGTAGGCGCCGTCAATCGCGACAAGGTGCTGACCGGTGCCGAGATTCGCCCGGGCGACGTCATCCTCGGCCTCGGCAGTTCGGGCGTCCACAGCAACGGCTTCTCCCTCGTCCGCCGAATCATCCAGGAACGCGGCTGGGATCTTGGCGCAAGCCTATCCCTGGTCGGGCGGGCGATCGCTCGGCGACCTTCTGCTGGAGCCCACGCGCATCTACGTGCGCTCGCTCCTGCCGCTCGTTCAGTCGGGCCGGATCAAGGGACTGGCGCACATCACCGGCGGCGGACTTCTCGAGAATATTCCGAGGGTTCTGCCGGAAAGCTCTCACGCAGTCGTGGATGCGGGTGCATGGCGAATGCCGCAATTGTTCGAGCTCCTGCAGCAGGGCGGCAATGTCGAACCGCAAGAGATGGTGCGGACGTTCAATTGCGGCATCGGGATGGTCTTGGTCGTCGCTGGCGGCGAAGCCGACACTGTGACGTCCGAACTCGAAGGCGCCGGAGAGACCGTCTTCCGGATCGGCCGGATCGAGGAAGGCCAGCGCGGATGCACGGTCCGGGGCCCGGACGACAGCTGGAGCGCCACGCACAATGCCTGAGCGCAGCCGCGTTGCGGTCCTGATCTCCGGCCGCGGTTCGAACATGGCCGCCTTGATCTACGCCTCGCGAGCCGACGACTGCCCCTATGAAGTCGCGCTCGTCACCGGCGACGATCCCGAGGCGCCAGGTCTCGGAGTGGCCGAGGCGGAAGGCGTTCCTGTCGTCCGGCTAGCGATATCGGCGAACGATAAAGCTAAGTATTTTGATGATTTGCACGCACTTCTTGAGAAAGAAGGTGTAGACCTCATCGCGCTCGCCGGGTTCATGCGGATCATCCCGAATGACTTTCTCGCGAAATGGGATGGCCGGATCGTCAACATCCACCCTTCCCTTTTGCCCAAGCACAAGGGCCTGAAGACGCACGAGGCCTGCCTGGCTGCAGGCGAGAAGGTGACGGGTGCGACCGTCCACCTGGTAACGCCAGACCTCGATGGCGGCGAAATCCTCGGTCAGGTCGAGGTGGCGGTACTGCCCACCGACACGCCTGAGACGCTCGCGGACCGCGTGCTGATTGCCGAGCATCAACTCTACCCTCAGGTCCTCGCCCGCTACCTTGGCCGTACCAAAGACTTCGACTGGATCACCGAGAAGGTCGGCGAACTGGCCCTCGACCTGCCGGGCACCTTCCCCCAGACGAGCCACGGCTCACCGGGCTGGAAGGTCGGCACACAGAGCAACAGCAAGTTCTTCGGCATCATGTGGAATCGGCACCATGGCGAGGAATCGGTTGGCGTCCTCGTGAAATGCAGCGGTCAGGAGGAAATGGCCGAGTTGATCGAGAATCAGCCCGAAATTTACTTCCGTCCCGCTTATTACGGCCCGTCCGACTGGGTCGGAATCACCCTCGATCGTCCGCGGGTCGACTGGGGCCATGTCGCCGACCGGCTCGCCCAAAGTTGGGAGCTTGTCGCGCCGCGCCGCTTGTTGGAAGCTGGCGGCCGATGAAAGAACAGGAAACCGAAGCGCAGAGGAAGGCGCGGCTCCGCTGGGTCACGCTGGGCGAGGCCATCGCAATCGCCGCTTTGATCATCTCGGCGGCCGGCCTCTGGCTGAGCTGGCGGACGTCAGGTGATGACAAGGGCCCGACGGAGGTCGTCGAGAAAAGGCAGGCTGTCCCCCTCGCCCTGCGCGGCAAGACGGAAAACGACGGGCGAGTGCTGACGATCACGCCGGTCGAGAACAGCCACGCCCTCCAATCGCTCGACGTAACCGTCGCCGGAGCCGCCGCGATCGAAGCGGGCAGCGACGGTCAGCTCAAGGCCAGCGACCTGGAGACTGCGCTTGGCGACAAGGCAGCCGAAGGCGACGGAGCGCATCGCGTCCGCGTTCGCATCGCGTCGAAATATGTCGAAGCCGGCGCCGACAAGTCGGCCACCGGCTCCTACGTGATCAGCTATCGCTGGGAAGGCGGCGGCCTGCTCGGCGGCCGCTCGCTCCGTTTCAGCGGGTTTACGCGAGGCTAGACCCTCAGCCGACGATCTCTTCAGGCTTGAAGAAGAAGTCGATCTCGATCTTCGCATTCTCGTCGCTGTCCGAACCATGGACCGAATTGGCCTCGATCAATTCGGCGAACTCCTTGCGGATCGTGCCCTCGTCGGCATTGGCCGGGTTGGTCGCGCCCATCACTTCGCGGTTGCGCAGGACGGCATTCTCACCCTCGAGAACCTGAACCACGACCGGGCCTGACGTCATGAAGTCGCAGAGGTCGTTGAAGAAGGGACGCTCGCGATGAACGCCGTAGAAGCCTTCGGCCTGCTCGCGGGTCATGTGGATGCGCTTCGAGGCGACGACCCGCAGGCCGGCGTCTTCCAGCTTCTTGGTGACGGCGCCGGTCAGGTTGCGGCGGGTGGCGTCGGGCTTGATGATCGAAAAGGTGCGCGTAGCGGCCATGGCCGTGCGGTCTCCTGTCTGAACGGGATTGGGATTGGCCGCAGCGCCTAGCCGCGCCGGGCCACGGCGGCAAGGCTCTAGCCTTTCTCGACCCACTTGCCGCGATCGTCCTGGGCCCAGTAGCGGCGCTCGACACCGTCCCTGCCCGCGAGAAGCTTCCACGCGAGCCGGGCGCCTTCGAGGCTCGACGCATCGAACAAGTAGAAGGCGCGGTCGTAGTTGAGCGCGGCCTCGCGCCACTCGCCGTCGGCGATCAGCATGTTCCGGGCGAGGTTCGGCGCATCGATGCTTGTCGTGAGCAGCACCGGCTGCCGCGCATCGTCCGTTCCGCCGCTGGGACTGTGCGGCAGGAAACTGGTCGCTCCCTGGTCCCACAGCATTCGATCCAGCCGCCCGAGCAATCCTTCATCAGCCGCGACGATCAGCAGCCGCTTGCCCTCGGCCAGCAGCCTTTGCGGCAATGCTCGCGATTACCTGCTCGAGCGGCGTTCGGCCGAGCTGGTAGAAATCGACCTGCATTCAGGCGTCAGCGCAACTCCACCGACGCTTCGACGAAGCGGTCGATGAGGCGGACGCCATAGCCGGTCGCACCCTTGTCGTAGGTGCTGCTCGGCTTGTCGGACCAGGCCATGCCGGCGATGTCGAGGTGCGCCCAGCGCGTGCCGTTCTCGACGAAGCGGGCGATGAACTGCGCCGCCGTGATCGAACCGCCTTCGCGCGGACCGACGTTCTTCATGTCGGCGATCGGGGAATCGATCAGCTTGTCGAAGGAATCGGCCATCGGCTGGCGCCACAATTTGTCGCCCGAAGCCTGACCTGCGCCGAGAAGCTGGTTGGCGAGGTCGTCATCGGTCGAGAAAAGACCGCCATATTCATGGCCAAGGCTGATGAGGATCGCGCCCGTCAGCGTCGCCAGGTCGACGATGATCGTCGGCTTGTAGTTGCGCTGCACGTAGGTGATCGCATCGGCGAGCACGAGCCGGCCTTCCGCGTCGGTGTTGATCACCTCGATCGTCTGGCCCGACATGCTGGTGACCACGTCGCCGGGGCGCTGGGCATTGCCGTCCGGCATGTTCTCGACGAGCCCACAGACCGCGACGATATTCGCCTTCGCCTTGCGCTTGGCGAGCGCGAGCATTGCGCCTGCGACGGCGCCCGCTCCGCCCATGTCCCACTTCATGGCCTCCATGCCGGCGGCCGGCTTGATGGAGATGCCGCCGGTATCGAAGGTCACGCCCTTGCCGACGAAGGCCACAGGGGCCTCGCCTTTGGTCCCGCCGTTCCAGCGCATGATGAGAAGCCGGGGATCGCGTACCGAGCCTTGAGCCACGCCCAGCAGCGCGCCCATGCCGAGCTTGCCCATCGCTTCGCCGTCCAGCGTTTCGATTTCCAGCCCAGTGCCCGACACGGCGGCGCGAACGCGATCGACGAAGGTTTCGGGGTAGATGATGTTCGCCGGCTCGGTGACCAGCTCGCGAGTGAAGCAGACGCCTTCGTAAACCGGCTTCCAGCGCGTCTCCCAAGGCTCGCCGCTTCGGCCGGTGCGCCGACGATCGTCAACTGCTCCAGCGTCGGCTTCTGCTTGTCCTTGAGACGGGTCCGGTAGCGGTCGTAGCGCCAGGTCCGGAGCGCGGCCGCGAGGGCGACCCGGGCGGCTGCATCCGCGTCATATTTCAGGGCGCTGATGTCGAGAACCGCATGCTTCTCGCCCGACGTGAGAAGGCGGGCCGGAAATCGCTCCGCCAAGCTTCTCGGCCGTATCTGCGGAATCCTTGCCATCGCCGGTTCCCACGACCAGCAGCCGACGCACTCCGCTCTCCGCCGAAACGTAAAGCTCCGCAGCACTGCCGGCCTCCCCTTCGAACCGCTGACGGTTGAGAGCGGCCTCAACCGAAGTGCGGTCTCCGCCCAGGCTATCCAGTGCAATCCGGTTCTTGCCGGCGACGGGAAGCACGAGCGCGAAATCCCCAGTCGGGGCGGGTGTCGGCAAAAGAAATCTTCATCAAGGAGAAATCCTGAAGGTACATCGATTTGACGGGTGCGAGCGTCTCTTAAGACCCACCTGCCGCAATAGCAAAGGGCCTGCTTCCAAGGCGGATTGTGGACTTCCGGCCAAGGTGCAATAGGCTCGCCATCTTGAACCGGGTAAGCTGCGGGACCGACTTTTGCGTAAGAGACTAGTCTGGTGGACCGCTCTCCCGCTGGCGCTTGCTCCGGCGGCCGCCAGGGCGCAGGTCCCGCCGCCGCCGAGAACCCGCTCCCGGCGACCGCGAGCCCGTGTCACGCCGGAGACCGAGGAGTTCATCGAGTTCAGCGCGGGCCAGGTCACCTACGACAGCCAGTCGGACGTCGTGACCGCTTCCGGCGCAGTCCGCCTGCAGCGCGACGGCAATCACGTCGCGGCGGACGAGGTCGTCTGGAATCGGAAGACCGGCGAAGTTCGCGCCAAGGGCAACGTTGTCGTGATGAACCCGGAGGGCGACAAGCTCATCGGCGACAATGTCGTCCTGGCCGACACGCTGCGCGACGGAACGGTCGAAAATCTGCTGATCGTGCTGGAAAGCGGCGGACGCATCGCTGCGGAGCGCGGTCAGCGCGCGGGCGACCTCACGACGCTCGAGAACGCCGATCTACTCGCCGTGTCCCGTCACGACCGAAACCGGCTGCCCGCGCAACCCCAGCTGGTCCATCACGGCGGCCCGGGTCATCTACGATCCGAAGGCGCAGCGAGTCCGCTTCAGCGGCGGACGAATGCGGATCTTCGGGGTCACCTTGCCGCTCCTGCCGATCTTCAGCGTGGCGACCGGCGGCGAAGCAGGCGGCATCAGCGGAGTCCTGGTTCCGGAATTCAGCATCTCGAACGGGCGCGGTTTCGAAGTGGCGCTGCCCTATTACCGGCGGCTTGGGCCCAACCGCGACCTGACGATCACACCGCATTTCTACACGAAGCTGCGCCCGGCCGATCGAAGCCAAGTACCGCGAACTGAACCGCGTCGGCGCCTTCCAGTTCGGCGGTCTCCTGACTTACGGCCGCATCGAACGGCTGACCGAACTCGGCGAGCCGGAAGAAACCGGCGAGAAGGGCATTCGCGCCTTTTTCGAGGCCAACGGGAAGGCGCAGCTCGATCCCTTGTGGAGCATCACCGGCTTCACTCGCATCGCCTCCGACAAGACCGTCGCCCGCCGCTACGACATCACGCAGGACGACCGCCTGCGCAGCTCGATCAATGTCGAGCGGATCAGCCCCAACAGCTATATCTCGATCGCCGGCTGGGCATTCGAGGGGCTGCGGGTCAACGACGTCCAGAAGCAGATGCCGATCGCTTTGCCCGCAATCGACGCTCGCTTCAGGATTGATCCGCCCATGCTTGGCGGCACGCTGGAACTGCAGGCGAACAGCCTCGCCATCCTCCGGCTCGAAGGGCAGGACACGCAGCGCGCCTTTGCCAGCGCCAAGTGGGACATTCGGACGCTAACCGACTGGGGCCAGGAACTGACCCTGACCGGCTATGCGCGCGGGGACGTCTATCACACCAACAATTCGGCAAGCACCGACGTCCCGCTCTATCGCGGCGAGGACGGCTGGCATGCGCGGGGCGATCGGGGCGCTCGCTGCCGACCTGAAATGGCCGTTCATCGGACCCCTCTTCGGCGGAACCCAGCGACTCGACTCCGCGCGTCCAAATGGTCCTGACGCCGCCGACGCCCAACCTCGACATTCCAAACGAGGACGCGCGGTCCGTCGATCTCGAGGACAGCAACCTGTTCGCACTGAACCGCTTCCCCGGCTACGACCGGTGGGAAGACGGATCGCGCATCACCTATGGCCTCGACTGGTCCTACGACCGTCCGAACCTGTCGATCATGTCGACGATCGGTCAGAGCTATCGGCTCAGCAAGAAGGGCGAGATTTTCCCGGAGGGCACCGGCCTTTCGGGACGCGTCTCCGACATCGTCGGGCGAACCCGGGTCCGCTACGGCCGCTTCATCGACCTCACGCATCGCTATCGCGTCGACAAGGACAATCTCGCCGTTCGCCGGAACGAGGTCGACCTGACGGTCGGCAGCGACGAAACCTACGCCCAGATCGGCTATCTCCGCCTCAATCGCGGCATCGACGAAGCGGTCGAGGATCTCCGCGACAAGGAAGAATTGCGCGCGGCCGCCCGCATCAAGTTCGCCAAGCACTGGTCGGTATTCGGCTCAACGGTCCTGGACCTGACCGGGCAAGGCGAGGACCCATTGTCTGTATCGGACGGGTTCGAACCCGTCCGCCACCGGCTCAGCCTCGATTACGAGGACGAGTGCATTGCGCTTGGCGTCTCGTGGCGTCGGGACTATGAAAGGATCGGCGGTTTTGACGAAGGCAGCACCTTCTCGTTCCGGCTATCGCTCAAGGGTCTCGGCCGCTAAGCCTGCGTTCAGCGGGGCTGAATATACGCCGATCCGCTCATTCGGTTGAACAACAAGGGAATTTCGGAAGTGCCAGCAGCATTCGACTTCTTTCCGGCGCGCACTTCGATTTGCAACGGCAGCATTTGTGCTGGCTGTGGCGACCGGAGCGGCAGCGCAGAATGCAGCCGACCCGACTCCCCCCGCCGGCGGCAGCGCGAGCGCGCTGAAGCTTCCGGACAATCCCCAGATCTTCGGACAGGCAATGCCCTCGGTCGTGAAGGCCACGGCGATCGTGAATGGCGAGGTCATCACCCAGACCGACATCGAACAGCGGCTGGCGCTTCTGGCCATCGCCAACGATGGCCAGATTGCCCGCCGATCAGGTCGAACAGATGCGCCAGCAGGTGCTGCGCAATCTGATCGACGAAACGCTGCAGATTCAGGCCGCCAAGACTGCCGAAATCGAGGTCACCGACAAGGACATCGACAGGACCATCGTGCGCGTCGCGGAAGGCGTGAAGATGAATCCCGCACAGCTGACCGACTATCTGAAGGCCAACGGCTCCTCGATCCGCTCGCTTCGGCGTCAGGTCGCAGGGCGAGACTGCATGGCGACGCCTGCAGCAGCAGAAGATCGAGAACTCCGTGTCGGTCGGCGACGACGAAGTGAAGGCGGTCCTCGATCGCATGAACGCTTCGAAGGGCACGCAGGAATATCGCGTCGGCGAGATCTTCCTGTCGGCAACCAGCGACAGCGTTCCGCAGAAGATGGCCAACGCCAACCAGATCATCGCTCAGCTTCGCCAGGGCGCTTCCTTCGCCGGCTATGCGCGCCAATATTCCGAAGCCTCGACGGCGGCGGTCGGCGGCGACCTCGGCTGGGTTCGCCCGGAGCAGCTGCCGGACCAGCTCGGCTCCGTGCTGCGGTCCATGGGCCCGGGCCAGATCAGCGCTCCGATCGCGGTTCCCGGCGGCGTCTCGATCCTCGCCGTCCAGGATGCGCGCAAGATCCTGATGGCCGATCCGCGCAATGCCGTGCTCAGCCTGAAGCAGGTTTCCATCGCCTTCCCGGCCGGTACCAACCGGGCACAGGCGGAAGCGACGGTCGCCCGGTTCGCGCAGGCTTCCCAGAATGTCGGCGGTTGCGGCGGTGCGGAGCGCATCGCCGCCGAATTCAACGGCGAAGTCGTGCAGAGCGATCAGATCCGCCTTCGGGAATTGCCGCCCGCGCTGCAGGAAATCATGCTTCCGCTGCAGGTCGGTCAGGCCACACGTCCCTTCGGCTCGATCGACGAAGGCGTTCGCACGCTCGTGATCTGCGGCCGTGACGAATCGGACCCGACCGCTCCCACGTTCGACCAGGTCTTCAGCCAGCTCAGCGAAGAGCGGGTGAACACCCGTGCACGCCGTTACCTTCGTGACCTCAGGCGCGATGCGGTAATCGAATTCCGGTAAGTTCGACGATCATCAGGGCGGGGTTGATGGTTCAGCTTCCATCTCGGCCGCTGGCAGTCTCACTTGGCGATCCGGCCGGAATCGGCCCGGAAGTCGTCGCCAAATGCTGGGACCGCCGCGCAGATTTCGATTTGCCGCCGTTCGCGGCCATCGGGGATCCGCGCTCCATCGCGCTGGTCTGGGATGGCCCGATCGAGGCGATCGACGATCCCCGTCAGGCAGACGCGGTATTCGACTATGCTTTGCCGATCATCCAGATCGCATCTGCCGAAGGTGACACGCCTGGGCGCCCGTCAGTCGGCGGGGCGCATTGCTCGCTCGATTCGCTCGAAATCGGTATCGGCCTGACCCGCTCGGGGTCCGCGGCCGCCGTCGTCACTGGGCCAGTTTCCAAGGAGCAATTGTACTCGATCGGCTTCACGCACCCCGGCCAAACCGAATTCGTTGCCGAGCGCTGCGGCGTTTCGCACGGCAACGTCGCGATGATGCTTGCCGGCCCGAGCCTGCGAACCGTTCCCGTGACTACGCATGTCCCATTTGCCGACGTTTCGGGCCATCTGTCCGCAGCCCTGATCGAAGCGCGCGGGCGAACCACCCTGCGCGGACTTCAGCGGAATTTCGGGATTGCCGATCCAACGCTCGCCATTTCGGCGCTCAATCCCCATGCGGGCGAAGGCGGACGCCTGGGAAGCGAAGAGGCTGAGTTGATCGAGCCCGCGATCGCCGCGCTTCGCGCCGAAGGCTGGCGTGTCACAGGCCCTCACCCGGCGGATTCCATGTTCAATGCTGCGGCGCGCGCTCGCTACGATGCGGCGCTCTGCATGTACCATGACCAGGCGCTCATTCCCTTGAAGGCGCTGCATTTCGAGGATGGGGTCAACATCACGCTCGGCCTGCCGATCGTGCGCACCGCCCCCGATCATGGCACCGCCTTCGACATCGCCGGGCAGGACATCGCGGACCCTCGACCAATGGCATCGGCGATCCGGATGGCCGCATTCTGCGCTGCGAACCGGGAAATGGCGGAGTGACGTCGCCGCCGGAGCCGCTGCGGGATATCATTTCGCGGCACGGGCTCCAGGCAAGCAAGGCGCTAGGCCAGAATTTCATCCTCGACCGGCAGTTGCTCGCAAAGATCGCCGCCATTCCGGGCCCGCTGGAGGGCCAGACGGCCTACGAAGTCGGTCCCGGTCCAGGTGGGCTCACCCATGCCATGCTCGAAGCGGGCGCCTCCGTCGTCGCAGTGGAACGCGATCGCCGCTGCATGCCCGCCTTGGCCGAACTGGAAGCAGCCTATCCGGGCAAGCTGCGGGTGATCGACGCGGACGCCCTCACCATCGACGAGCGCCGCGAAGCCGGGGATGGAGCGCACATCGTCTCCAACCTGCCGTACAATGTCGGAACGGCGCTGCTGCTGCGCTGGATGAGCGGACCGTGGCCGCCCTGGTGGCGATCGCTGACCCTGATGTTCCAGCGCGAAGTAGCGGACCGGATCGTCGCCGCACCGGGCAGCAAGGATTACGGCCGCCTATCCATCCTCGCCCAGTGGCGCGCCACCGCGAAGATCGTCCTTGGCGTGCACCGCTCGGCCTTCGTGCCGCCGCCGAAAGTGATGTCGGCCGTCGTGCACATCGTCCCCAAGCCGATGCCGGAGGGCGTGAACCCGGCCATTCTCGAAAAGCTCACCGAGGCCGCGTTCGGGCAGCGCCGGAAGATGCTGCGGTCGAGCGTGAAGGATCTTGCCGGGCGCCCTGGATGCGCTTGAAAAGCTCGGAATCGATAGCTCGCGACGCGCCGAGACGGTCAGCGTCGACGAGTTCGTGCAACTGGCCCGCGAGCTTGGCGCCCGCGCGCCCGCTTAATTGCTCTTCGGTGTTACCGGCGGGTTGGCCGACGCCACGGACGGTCCGCGCGTGATCGTCGCCGACAGTTCGGCGAGCTGCGTGCAACCGCTCGGGCAAAGCTTCTGCAGCTTGGCCAGATTTTCCTTGGCGCGGGCTACCGCGCCAAGCTCGACCATCGCTTCGCCCTGAATGGCGATCGCATCGCGGTCGTTCGGTTCGAGCAGCAGCGCCTTCTTCGTGAAGCGGATCGACTGGCCGAACAATTTCTGCCGCTGAGCCACGCGCGCCAGCGAATTGTAGGCCGCGCGATTGCGCGGATCGACCGCCAGGGCCGTTTCGAGCGTCTCGTCCGCTTCGACGAACCGGCCCGCGGCGAGATGCGCATTGCCCTGCTTCAAAAGCTCGACCGAGCGAGGCGCAAGCTGGTCATCCGGCCGTTGGCCGACTGCGGACGTCGTAAGCAGGGCCGCCGAAACACCGGCAATCAGAACAGAAGGCAGTAAGCGCATTCTCATCTCCTCGGGCCCGGCGGTTCTAACATGGGCGAACCAGCCGTGCGACGAAAAAGCCGTCGGTACCGTCGTGACCTGGCGTCAGGAGCTTCCCGACGTGATCCAAACGCCCGGCGGCGATAGGCGTTTCCTCCACAATCCACGATGAACGGCGGCTTAGGAAGTCCTGTATCTGGCCTGCACCTTCGCGGGACAGGAGCGAGCAAACCGCATAGACGATGCACCCGCCCGGCCGAACGAGCTCCGCCGCCATGTCGAGCAGCCGCGACTGAAGGGCTACGACGCGGTCGAGCCGCTCCGGCGTCAGTCGCCAGCGGCCTTCCGGATTACGCCGCCAGGTACCGCTTCCGGAACATGGCGCATCCACCAGCACGACATCCGCCTGCCCGCGAACGTCGGCCAATTCTTCAAGCTCGTGCGGCGGGTTCAGGAGCCGGACCGCGATGCGAGCCTTGGCCCTTTCGGCCCTTGGTCCCAGCTTGGACAGGCGACCGCGATTGCTGTCGGTAGCGAGAATTTCCGCACTCCGGCGCTGCGGAAGCCAAGGCCAGCGACTTGCCCCCCGCTCCCGCGCAGAGGTCCAGGACCTTGCTTCCATCCAGTGGGTTGCAGGCAAGCGCAATCAGCTGGCTGCCTTCGTCCTGCACTTCGATCAGGCCCTCAGCGAACGCCGGATGGTCGTCGACGCGGCTGTCGGAAGGCAGGCGGATTCCCCACGGGCTCAGCCGCGTCGGCTCAGCCCCTTCGAACTGCGGCAAGAGCGCGTCCCGGCTGACCCGCGCCACATTGACGCGAAGGTCGAGCGGCGCTCGCTCCAGCAGGGCCGGCCATTCTTCGAGACCGACGAGGGGCGACAATTCCGCACCCAGCCAGCTGGGAACGGTACCGCGTTCCGCCACCGTCTCATTGTCGCCCAAGGCCTCTGGCCCTCGCGTCTCGCCGAACAGGTCGAGCAGCGTCGCATCGCTTTCCCCCAAAGCAAGCATGGCCGCCCGTCCGCTGACCGGCCGCTCGGCCACGGCGCGGATCGCCCGGAAAACCAGCTCGCGGACGGCTCGCCTGTCCTTCGAGCCCGCGTAGCGCCGGGTCTTGAAGTAGCGCGTGACGATCGTGTCGGCGGGCGGCCCGTCGTCGCGGGCCGAACCGATCACCTCGTCCAGGATCTCGATCGCCGCCTGGACCCGTGCGGCCGGAGTCATGACCTACCGTGTGGGATAGTTGGGGGCTTCGCGCGTGATCGAGACGTCATGCACGTGGCTCTCGGACAGCCCCGCATTGGTGATGCGGACGAACTGGGCGCGTTCCTGCAGATCGCGGATAGTCGCGGAGCCGGTATAGCCCATCGCCGCCTTCACGCCGCCGACGAGCTGGTGGACGATCTCGCGGACCGGTCCCTTGAAAGGCACCTGCCCTTCGATCCCCTCCGGCACCAGCTTGAGCTGGTCGCGGATGTCCTGCTGGAAGTAGCGATCGGCCGACCCGCGGGCCATCGCCCCGACCGAGCCCATGCCGCGATAGCTCTTGTAGGCGCGCCCCTGGTACAGGAAGGTCTCGCCCGGAGCTTCTTCCGTACCGGCGAGGAGCGATCCGACCATCACGGTCGAGGCTCCGGCCGCGAGCGCCTTGGCAATGTCACCGCTGGTCCGGATTCCGCCGTCAGCAATGACCGGGACGTTGCGTCCGTTGAGCGCATTGGCCGCCGACATGATCGCCGTAAGCTGCGGCACTCCGACGCCCGCGATGACGCGCGTCGTGCAGATCGATCCCGGACCGATCCCGACCTTCACCGCATCCGCGCCCGCGTCGGCCAGCGCCTTGGCTGCGTCGCCAGTCGCGACGTTGCCGGCGACCACCTGCACCGAGTTCGACAGGCTCTTCACCCGCTCGACGGCGCGAGCGACCTCCGTGTTGTGCCCATGCGCCGTATCGATGACGATGCAGTCGCATCCAGCATCGATCAGCGCTTCCGAGCGGGCAAAGCCCGCATCGCCGACGGTCGTTGCGGCAGCCGCGCGCAGGCGCCCTTCCGCGTCCTTGGTGGCGTTCGGGGTAGCGACGGCCTTCTCGATGTCCTTGACGGTGATCAGTCCGACCAGATGCTCGCGATCGTCTACGACCAGCAATTTCTCGATGCGCCGCTGATGGAGGATGCGCTGGGCGACTTCCGTACTCGTGCCCAGTCCGACGACGGCAAGGTTCTCCTTGGTCATCAATTCCGACACCGCCTGCCCCGGATGCTCGGCGAAGCGGACGTCGCGGTTGGTGAGGATGCCGCAGAGCTTCCCCGACTTTTCGACGATCGGAATGCCGCTGATCCGGTTCTGCTTCATCAGCTCAAGCGCTTCGGCCAGCGTCTGGTCCGGCGTCATGGTGATCGGATTGACGACCATGCCGCTTTCGAAGCGCTTCACCGCGCGGACCGCGGCGGCCTGCTCCTCGACGCTCAGGTTGCGGTGAAGGACTCCGATCCCGCCCAGCTGGGCGAGCGCGATCGCCATGTCGGCTTCGGTCACCGTGTCCATCGCCGAGGACAGCAGCGGAATGTTGAGCGGGATTTCGCGGGTCAGGAATGTGCTGGTGTTCGCGCCGCTCGGCAGCACGCTCGATTCGAGCGGCTGGAGGAGGACGTCATCGAAGGTGAGGCCCAGCGGGATTTCAGGAGCGTTGTTCAGGTCGGCCATATCGGCCCATGCCAAGCTTCACCCGATTCGCCAAGGGGCGGCTAGAGACGAGCGGCGACAGCTTCCAGCCAACGGCGGGCCGGAGCGGCAAGGTCTGGCGGCAATTGGTCGAGCGGATCGTCCCGAACCGCCTCCACCTCCCAGCTCCACCGTTTCGGGCGATATTCGACGTCCCGGACGATGACGAGGGAGCAGGTGTCGCGCTTGAAATCGACCTCTTCCTCCAGGTCGCACGCCGCCTCGACCGATCCATGCGAAGTCATGCCGATCTCCTCGCGGAGTTCACGAAGTGCAGCATCGGACGCCGGCTCGTCCGGGTCCCGCCCGCCTCCGGGCATTCGCCATCCCGGCGCGTACCGAAGCTTGACGAGGATAAGCCGTCGTTCGGGCGTAAGCGCGATGGCGTGCGCCCCGTAAGTCTTCGGTCGCCGGAAGAACCAACCGACAGCGATCGCCTTGTGGATCGCCGTCGATGCGGCGCGGATGATCTGGTTCAGCATTCGTGGATCAGAGCTGTCCAGCCCGCTCCAGAGTCCGCTTGGCCGCCTCCACGTGCATCCGCTCGATCATCTGGTCCTCGAAGCGCTCCGCACCTCCGCTGAAGGCATCGACCAGCCGCCGCGCGCGCTCGATTTCCGCGTCCTCGGACCGAACGCGCGGTTGCACGGCTCGATCTGGTCCGGGTGGATGAGCGACTTGCCATCGAAGCCCATGCGCCGCCCTTCCGCCGCTTCCGCCGCAAATCCTTCGAGGTCCGTCAAAGCGTTGAACACTCCGTCGAAGCAGGCGACACCCGCAGCCCGCGCCGATACGACGACCGTCTGCAAAGCCATCTGCAGCGGCGCGCGCCCTGCACCCGCCGGGAGCCTCAGGTCTGCGGAAAGATCGTTCGTTCCCGCGATCAGCGCAGCCACTTCATGCGCAATCGCCGGCGCGGCCAGCACGCCAGCTGCCGTCTCGATCATCGCCAGCAGCGGCTTGCCGATCGCTTCGCGAACCTCGCGAGCCAGATGCGCCGACGCAGCCCTCGGCAGGACGGCCATGTCCGCATTCGAGCGCGCCACGGCATCGAGATCGACGGAATGCCACTCGGTGCCGACGCCGTTCACCCGGATCGCCACGGGCATCGGCCACTTTGACGTCACGGCTTCAACCGCAGCTTCGCGGGCACCGTCCTTGTCCGCCGGCTTCACCGCATCCTCGAGGTCGAGCACCACGAGATCCGCCTTGCTCTCGCGCGCCTTGGCAATGGCGCGCGGGTTCGACGCCGGCAGGAACAGGACCGATCGCACCTCGAACAGGTCGATGCTCACTCCGATTTTCCTTTCGTTCCGCTTCTGCTGACAGCAATATGCATCAAAGCGATGCAAGGGGGATGAGGAAATGCTGACGACGTTCATGATCGCGGTTGCGGTCCTGGCCCTGCTGTACGTGATGATCGGCGTGAAGATCGTCCACCAGGGTTATCGTTACACGATCGAGCATTTCGGCCGTTTCGTTCGGGTCGGGCATCCCGGCTTCAACTTCGTCCCGCCCTTCTTCTATCGCGTCGGTCACAAGATCAACATGATGGAGCAGGTCGTCGACATCCCCGGCCAGGAGATCATCACCAAGGACAATGCGATGGTCGCGGTCGACGGCGTCGTCTTCTTCCAGGTGATGGATCCCGCGAAGGCCGCCTACGAGGTCAGCGACCTCTATCTCGCGCTGATGGCCCTATCGACCACCAATCTGCGCACGGTCATGGGCTCGATGGACCTCGACGAGACTTTGTCGAAGCGCGACGAGATCAATGCCCGCCTGCTGGCCGTCGTCGACCACGCGACCGAGCCGTGGGGCGTGAAGATCACGCGCGTCGAGCTCAAGGACATCCGCCCCCCGCGCGACATCGTCGATGCGATGACCCGCCAGATGAAGGCGGAGCGCGAAAAGCGCGCGGCCATTCTCGAATCCGAAGGCCTCCGCGCTTCCGAGATCCTTCGTGCCGAGGGCGAAAAGCAGGCGAACATCCTGCAGGCGGAGGGCCTGCGGGAAGCAGCCTTCCGCGAGGCGGAGGCCCGCGAACGCGCGGCGGAGGCGGAGGCCAAGGCGACCACGCTCGTTTCCGAGGCCATCGCCGGCGGCAATGCGCAGGCGATCAATTATTTCGTCGCGCAGAAATATGTCGAGGCGCTGGGCATGTTCGCGACGTCGCCGAATGCCAAGACCATCCTCTTCCCGGTGGAAGCCACGCAGCTGATGGGCACGCTCGGCGGCATTGGTGAGCTTGCGCGCGAAGTCTTCGGTGGGGACGATGCGCCGAAGCCGCCGCAGCGGCCCAAGCCGAATGTCACAGCTCGCGTTGGTCCGACGCCCGGAGTTCCAGGCGCGCCGAGGATCGAAGGCTGATGCCGAGCGATCTGGAGCCCGGCTGGCTGTGGATGATCGGCGGCATCCTGCTGCTGATCGCGGAAGTGATCGCGCCGGGCTTCTTCCTGGTGTTCATCGGCGCGGCCGCGCTGGCGACAGGCGCCTTCACCTTGCTGTTCGACCTCGGCCTCCCGGCGCAACTTACGCTCTTCACCATCTACGCGCTGGTGGCGGTGATGATCGGCCGGCGCATGTACGCGAACGCGGCGACGGAAAGCAGCGACCCGCTTCTCAACGACCGCAGCGCCCGCCTCGTCGGCAAGAGCGTCACGGTCATCGAAGCGGTCGACGAGCATTCGGGCCGGGTCCGCGTCGGCGACAGCGAATGGAGTGCGCGCGGTGGCCCCGGTCGTCCTGGCGAGCGCGTTCGTATAACCGGGGTTGATGGCAATTGCCTTTTGGTCGAACCGGATCGCCAGCTTACCAATCTGACGGAGTAGAGTTTTGTCCGAACTGTTTCTGAGCCGCCGCCAGGCGGTTGCAGCCTTGTCGGCGAGTGCCGCTTATCCCCTGATCTCCGCCTGTTCGAAGGCCGTTGCGCCAGAAACGGCGCTTGCTCCACCTGCCAACTGTCGCGCCCGCACCAAATGCGTCGGCAATTCTCGAACTCGATCGCCGAGAACTTGCTCCGACTCTCGCCGGAAAGCGCGACGTCGCTAGGCATCGACAAGGGCGAGCATGCCGCGCTCCGTTCCCAGCTCGCCGACCGCTCGGCCGCTGGCCAGCAGCGTGTTGCGGAGACGATCCGTGCCGATCTCGCCCGCGCCAATGCCATCGACACGGCCGCGCTCGACCATTCGACGCGCACCAGCGTGGAAGTCGTGAAGAGCGCCTACACGACGGCGCTCGAAGGCTTCGCCCTCCCCTACGGCGACGTCGCCGTCGGCGGCTGGCGCAACACGCCCTACGTCGTGATCCAGAACGTCGGCGCCTATCTCGACGTGCCGCGCTTCCTCGACTCCGAGCATCAGATCAACGACGCGGCGGACGCGGAGGCCTATCTTTCGCGCCTTCAATCCTATCCGAGGCAGCTCGATGGCGAGCTGGCGCGCGTCGCTGCTGCCCGCGCCAAGGGCCTGGTCCCGCCGGACTTCCTGCTCGACAAGGCTCTCGGCCAAATGAAGCAGAGCGTCGACGGCGCACGCAAGGGCGGCGGACTAGTCGAATCCCTCGAACGCCGCACGCGCGAAAAGAACATCCCTGGCAATTGGGCGGAGCGCGCCCGCGCCATCGTCCAGCAGGACGTCGTGCCCGCGCTCGAACGCCAGATCGCCGAACTCACCGCCCAGCGCGCGCAAGCGAAGAGCGCACCCGGCATGTGGGCTCAGCCGGGCGGCGACGCCTATTACGCCTGGGCGCTCAAGGCTTCGACCACCACGACCATGAGCCCCGAAGAGGTCCACCAGATGGGCCTCAACGAACTGCGCGAGCTTCAGGGCCGCATGGACCCGATCCTCAAGAGCCTCGGCTACACCAAAGGCTCGGTCGGCGAGCGCATGCAGGCGCTGGGCAAGGACCCGCGCTACAAATTCTCGGACGGCGACAAGGGCCGCGCCGAGATCATGGCGTACATCCAGGAACGCGTGCGCATCATCCGCGCCAAGCTTCCGCAGATGTTCAACACGTTGGTGAAGGGCAATCTCGAAGTTCGCCGCCTGCCGCCGGAAGAAGAACCCGGCGCGCCCGGCGCCTATGGCGGGGCCGGATCGATCGACGGCACCATCCCCGGCAAGTTCTGGATCAACCTGCACACGACCGTCGCTGCACAACAAGTTCGACCTGCCCGACCTCACCCACCACGAGGCCATTCCCGGCCACGTCTGGCAGGGCGAATATGCCAACAAGCTGCCGCTGATCCGCACCCTGCTGTCGTTCGGCGCCTATTCCGAAGGCTGGGCGCTCTATGCGCAGCAGCTCGCGGACGAGTTCGGCGTGTACGACGACTTCCCCGCGGGCCGTCTCGGCTACCTCCAGGGCATCGCCTTCCGCGCCTGCCGCCTGGTGGTCGACACCGGCCTCCACGCCAAGCGCTGGAGCCGCGAGCAGGCCGTCGCCTTCTTCGTCAACGAAATCGGATCGAAGGCGGAGGAAGTGCGGAGCGAAGTCGACCGCTACTGCAGCTGGCCCGGCCAGGCCTGCGGCTACAAGGTCGGCCACAGCGAGATCAACCGCCAGCGCGACAAGGCGAAAGCGGCGCTCGGCCCGCCGTTCGACATCAAGGCGTTCAACGACGCCGTGCTCATCGGCGGCAACGTCCCGATGGACGTGCTCGCCAAGAACGTCGACGAATATGTGCGGGAGGCGACTGGCTTAAGGCTGACGGTCAAGCTCCATGGTCTGATCTCTACCGGCTGCCCAAACGGCGGAAGTGATAGCGTCCTCGCACCGGCGCCGCTCGGTAGGAATGCCCGGACGTGCAAGTCACCTTGAAGGTCCCAGCCGCTTCACCTTCGACCGGGATAGTGGAAGCGACTTGTCCGCACTGGTAGCCGATGCGGCCGATCGTACGCGCGATTACCGCATTGGATAATGGCAGCTTCGCGGGCTGCGCCGCCGCAGCAGCCTCTGCCGGAGCCTCCGCGACAGGTTCGGCTAATGCGGTCTCTTGATCGGTTGGTGCTGCCTCAGCCGAACTCTCGCCGGGCAGTTCAATCTGGAGTGGCGGGCGAGCAGGCTCGATCCGCGCTGTGACCGGGGGTGCCAGCTTTGGACGCTCAGGTAGCGCCGCCTCTATCGCTCGAAGCTGGAGCGGCGTCCGGCAAAGCTTCTGCGGTCGGAAGTGCCGTGTCCAATGGAAGAGGAAGCTCGGCGACCGTATCGCCCTGCGCTTGCTCGTTGTCGTTCCCTGATTCCAACCCCGTCCAGGCCCCAAGAACGATTGCGAGCAGCAGGGCGCCCGCAACTGCGGTATTAATGACGAGCCCACCTACGTCGGGGCGCAACGAGCGATCGACGCGCGCCTGCCGCTCCAGTTCATGCCATTCAATTCGGTCCGCGCGGTGCCGATCCGTCAGTTCCAACTATGTGTATCGGCTGTCTTTCGTCGGCGCTTGGCTTCGCTGGCTCGCGCAAAAATGCAGCTAAGGATGGCGCTGTAACTGCCTCGGCGCGTGGGTCTGATTGAAGAACTTCTGTGCGGTCGTCGCTTGGCTTTGGTGTCGCGCGTCTTGGCGTGCGATCCATCTTCGAACGGGGTGCGCTCCAGACGCCCGATTAACGGGTGAGTCGACTGGGGCCGAGGTGAGAGCGAGGCATCATAGGCCGTGCGTTTTACGGGATCTCGAAGGGTTTCATAAGCAACGCTGACTTGCGGCAAGGTTACCGAAGGGGCGAAGCGGAATCAGGCCCAGTTCCTTCGCGAACGCATTGGCGATCTCCTCGCTGCTGGCCGCCCGTGTAAGGCCCAGTATCTCGTAATAATCAGGGCCGTAATTTTGTAATCTCGGCCATTGGTCTTCCCTCCCGCCAGCCCTGCCGGTCCTAACTCTTAAGTGCCGAAAACTCCTCCGCTTTATCGCCAAAAGCTAGTTCGGCCTGCCGCAAGCGGGGGCCGACTAATCTTTTCCCTGTTCACCGATTCGGCATGGGCCGAGAATGAACGAGGGCGACACCGGGACTTTGGGTCAGCGCCCGCTATGAACCGATACCCCCTCAAGGTCGGGCGCCACATGGGTCAGCCGCGCCTCGACGGAGAACAGTCGCTCGCGGCTGTAGAAGCGCAGCGGCCAGTCGCGGCGGCCCATCGGCGACAGCAGCAACTCGTTCACGTTCTCGTGGAGGGGCTCGCCGCCGTCGGCCTCCTTGAGGAAGACGCGCACTCCGTCGAGGAAGCAGCGCGTGATCGTCTCGTGATAGCCTTCGGTGTCGCTGTTCACTCCGCCGACGCTCTCGTTGAAGCGGCGGATGATGCCCGGAAGCTCGACGTCGAGGTCGATGTCGGGCCGGCAGAGCAGCAGATAGGTCGTCGCGGCGAGATGCGCCTCGTGCGTCCACTCCTCGCGGGTCGCGGTGCATGCGAGGAGGCCTTCGCCGAGATGCTCGATCTCGGCGTCGGTCGTGAAAAGTCGTGGCGAATGTTCGGTCATGGGATCGGGTCCTGAATTGAGGGCCCGATCCTGATGACCGGGCAATTATGCGGCGGCGGGAACCTTGGGCGCGGCTTGTCGAACGCCCTCGTCCACTTGGTCCGCAAATTGCGCGAAATTCTCGATGAACAGGTCGACCAGCTTCTCGGCCGTGCGGTCGTATTCCGCCTTGTCCGCCCAGGTGCTGCGCGGATCGAGGATCGAGCTGTCGACGCCCGGAACGGCGACCGGCACTTCGAAGCCGAAGTTCGGGTCCTTGTGGAACTCGGCGTCATTGAGGCTGCCGTCGAGCGCCGCGTTCAGAAGCGCGCGCGTTTCCTTGATCGGCATGCGCTTGCCCACGCCATATTTGCCGCCCGTCCAGCCGGTGTTGACCAGCCAGCATTCCGCGCCGCCCTCGGCGATGCGCTTCTTGAGCAGATTGCCATAGACCGACGGGGGGCGCGGCATGAATGCGGCGCCGAAGCAGGTGCTGAAGGTTGCGGTCGGCTCGGTCACGCCGATCTCGGTGCCGGCAACCTTGGCGGTGTAGCCCGACAGGAAGTGGTACATCGCCTGATCGGGGGTAAGCCGCGCGATCGGGGGCAGCACGCCGAACGCATCGGCCGTCAGGAAGATGATGGTCGACGGCGGAGGGCCGAGGTTCTTCTCGCTCGTGTTCGGGATGAACTCGATCGGATAGGCGCCGCGGGTATTCTCGGTCTTGCTGGCGTCCGTGAAGTCCAGCTCGCGCGTATCCTCGTCCATCGTCACGTTCTCGAGGATCGTGCCGAACATCTTGGTCGTCGCGTAGATCTCGGGCTCGCCTTCGGCCGAGAGATTGATCATCTTCGCATAGCAGCCGCCTTCGAAGTTGAAGACCGCCGTATCCGACCAGCCATGCTCGTCGTCCCCGATCAGCGTACGGCTGGCGTCAGCCGACAGCGTGGTCTTGCCGGTACCCGAGAGGCCGAAAAAGATCGCGCTCTTGCCGTCCGCACCGACGTTGGCCGAACAGTGCATCGGCATCACGCCCTGCGCCGGAAGCAGGAAATTGAGGAGGCCGAACACGCCCTTCTTCATTTCCCCCGAATATTCGGTGTTGCCGATCAGGATCATCTTCTCGGTCAGGTTGACCGCGATCACCGTGTCGCTGCGGCTGCCGTGACGCGCCGGATCGGCCTTGAAGCTGGGCAGGTTGATGATCGTATACTCGGGCGTGAAGCCGGCGAGCTCATCGGCTTTCGGCCGCACCAGCAAGGTGCGGATGAAGAGATTGTGCCACGCCATCTGCGTGACCACGCGCACGTTCACGCGATATTCCGGCTGGCTGCCGCCGAACAGATCCGCGACGTAGAGTTCCTTCTGCTCCTTGAGCGCGGCCATGAAATCGGCCTTCAGGTTCGCCCAATGCTCACCCGTCATCGGCTGGTTGATCGGACCCCAGTTGATCGTGTCCTCGGTCGTGCCGTCGCGAACTACGAATTTGTCCTTCACGCTGCGACCGGTAAACTTGCCCGTGTCGACCAGTAGCGCGCCGTCCTTCGTCAGTCGGCCTTCGCCGCGCTGGACGGCCTGCTCCACGAGCGGCGCCGTGCCGAGATTCCAGTGAAGCTCGGCAGTCGTCTCGATGCCCTGATCATCCAGGCCGAAGGTCGGCACACGGTCCGTCAACTCAAACTCCCCTTTCCAAAATGCAGTATGCGGCGGCGACCGGTTCTGGCCTGCCGCCGCATACGTATGCGTAGGACGCATATAGCCCCAGAGGGGTTGCCTCGTCAAAGCGACCCGGCTCCGCCTTGTGTCACTCCGGCACGGTGCTAAGCCGTTTCCGACGAAGGTTGCGGGACCAGAACTCAGGGCATGAACAACGAGATCGCGCTGGTCGACGACGACCGCAACATCCTGACGTCCGTCTCCATCGCCTTGCAGGCGGAAGGCTTCGTCACCCGGGTCTACACCGATCCTACGGCGGCGCTGAAAGCCTTCGCGGACAAGCAACCCGACCTCGGCGTCTTCGACATCAAGATGCCGCACATGGACGGGATGGAGCTGCTCCGCCGCGTGCGCGAGTTCAGCGCCATGCCGGTCATCTTCCTGACGTCGAAGGACGACGAGCTGGACGAGGCGCTCGGCCTCGCGATGGGTGCGGACGATTATATCTCGAAGCCTTTCTCCCAGCGCCTGCTGATCGCGCGGATCAGGGCGCTCCTTCGCCGCCAGGAACTGGCCAAGGGCTCGACGAACAGCAGCGAGCCGGAACCGGAGCCGGTGCTGCTCGACCGCGGCCGGCTGGTCATGGACCCTGCCCGCCACAAGGTGATCTGGGGCGGACGTGACGTCACTTTGACCGTCACCGAATTCCTGATTCTCGAAGCATTGGCGCAGCGCCCCGGAGTCGTGAAGACGCGCAACCAGCTTCTCGACATCGCCTATCAGGACGACGTCTACGTCGACGATCGAACGATCGACAGCCACATCAAGCGAATGCGGCGGAAGTTCCGCGCGGTCGACCCGGAGTTCGACGCCATCGAGACGCTCTACGGCGTGGGTTACAAGTTCCAGGATGAATAGGAAGCGGACCGCCTGGTTCGGCCAGTTGCCGCTGGCGCACCGCATCCTGGCGGTGAACCTGCTGACGATCGTCCTGCTCGCCTGCGGTGTCCTCTACCTGGACGCCTTTCGCAATCAGCTCAGCGAAGAGCGCGTCGAATCTGATTCGGCGGGAAGCCAAAATGAGCGCCGACGTCCTCGCGAAGACCCCAACGCAGTCCCGTCCTGCAATCCTTGAGACGCTTGCGAGAGCAAGCGACAGCAGGGTGCGGGTCTACGGCGCGGATGGATCGCGCGTTCTCGACAGCTGGCAGCTGACCGGTCCGACCTATCGCTTGCGCAATCCCGCCGAACAGAGATGGCAGAAAGACGCAGCGCGGGCGGTCGATCGCGCATTCAACGCCCTCGTCGGGGCGAAACCGTTGGACGATTTCGCCGAACCGGCAGACGACCGGCTATCCTCATGGCCGGAAGGTCTCCAGGCACTCAAGAACGGGAAAACTACGACGAAGTCGCGCAACGCACCGGACCTGACGCCGATCTTTTCGGCGGCAGTGCCGATGGAGTCGGGCGTGGTCCTCCTGACTACCAACGACCGCGATTTCACGCGCATCGTGCGGAGCCAGCGGCGTTCCCTGTTCGTGGCGATGGGCGCCGCCGTCCTGCTGTCGGTTCTCCTCTCGCTCTTTCTCGCGAGGACGATTGCCCGGCCGCTCCGCCGGCTGGCGCTCGCGGCCCATCGCGTGCGGCTCGGACGCGCTCGCGAGGTCAAGGTGCCGCGCCTGCCCTCACGAAGCGACGAGATCGGACTCCTCGCCCGGTCGATATCGGACATGAGCCAGTCGCTGCGCCAGCGCATAGACAATATCGAGCATTTCGCCGCCGACGTGACCCACGAGCTGAAGAACCCGCTCGCGTCCCTGCGTTCGGCGCTCGACGGTCTCGACAGGGTTCAGGATCCGGACCTCAAGTCGAAACTGCTGGCGGTCGCGAAGGATGACGTCATTCGCCTCGACCGACTGATCGGCGACATCGGAGAAGCCGCGAGAACCGATGCCGAGCTCGCCCGGATGAAGTTCGAGCCCGTCGATCTCGGCCCGTTGATCGAGCAACTCGTCAACTCCTGGGAGAATCGGCGCGAAAAGGGCGATGCGAGAATTGCTTTCGCCCGTCCTCGCAAGGATTCGGCGATCGTGCTGGGCGATGCCAGCCGCCTCGCCCGCGCGATCGACAATATCATCGACAATGCCATCAGTTTCTCGCCCGCTGGCGGCCTCGTCGAAGTCGTGGCGACGCGCGTCGGCGATACCGTTCTCATTCGAGTCGACGATGAAGGTCCCGGCGTTCCGGAAGAGTTGCGGGAAGCCATTTTTAACAGGTTTCACTCAGTAAGGCCTGAAAGCGAGCACTTCGGGCGGCACACGGGTCTCGGCCTGGCCATCGCCCGGGCGATCGTCGAAGGGCATGACGGGGAAATTGACGTGCAGGACCGCGATGACGCGCCATCGGGCGCACGCTTCACCATCCGCCTGCCCGCAGCGGAGGCATTATGAGCACTCGAATTCTCTCTTCGGAGACCGCGCACGCCAGCACCGTTGCGGTTGACGGCCGGGCAGTGCTGATCTCGGGGCCTTCCGGCTCCGGCAAGTCCGACCTGGCGCTGCGTCTGCTCGATCGCGGTTTCACCCTCGTCAGCGACGACCAGACGATCGTCCGCCGCGACGGCAACCGCCTCGTGGCAAGCGCTCCGCCGACCATCAAGGGCAAGCTGGAAATCCGCGGCGTCGGAATCGTCGAGATGGAAACGGTGACCGACGTGCCCGTCGCACTCTACGTCGAACTGACCAGCGAAATCGTTCGCCTGCCGGACGATCGGCGCGAACGCCCGGTGCTCGGCGTGAACCTGCCGCTGATCAGCGTCGATGCCCAGACGGCCTCCGCCGCATCGAAGGTTGCACTGGCTCTCGACCGGCTCGGGCTGAAGTTCTAACGACGGGGCGGTGCCGTCTCGCCGTAGCCCCCCTCGCCTCCTTCTCGTGACCGGCATGTCAGGTGCCGGCAAGTCCAGCGTTCTCGACGCGCTGGAGGACATGGGCTGGGACTGCGTCGACAATCTGCCGGTCTCGCTGCTCAACAGCTTCGTTCACGGGGACGAATCGACCCAGTGCCGACTTGTGCCTGCCGCCGTGGGCATGGACGTGCGGAGCCGGGGCTTCGATGCGGCGGCGCTTCCCGCGCTCATCCACTCGATCCAGGGCGTCCGGGGCGAAATCCTCTATCTCGACTGCGCCGGCACCGAGCTGATGCGGCGGTACAACGAGACTCGCCGGCGGCATCCGCTCGCCGCCGATCGTCCCGCCGAGGACGGCATCGCCCGGGAACGCGACATGACCGCTCCGCTGAGGGCGGCGGCCGAGAGCATCATCGACACCACCGACCTCACGCCGACCGAGCTCCGGGACGAACTCCGCCGCCGCTACCAGGCCGACACCGACGAGCCGGTGCTGACGATTGTCTCATTTGGGTACGCTCGCGGCGTCTCCCGGACAGCAGACCTGATGTTCGACATGCGTTTTTTGGATAATCCTCACTGGGTGGAGGATCTTCGTCCGATGACCGGCATGGACCAACCCGTTCGCGAGCACCTGGAAAAGGATGCCGCCTGGACCGACGCCATGGGCCGGCTGGAGGCGCTTCTCACCGACTGGATTCCCCGCTACTGGGCCGCCGGCAAGAATTACGTGACCGTGGCCTTCGGCTGCACAGGGGGGCGGCATCGTTCGGTCTGCGCTGCGGAGGAGATTGCCCAACGGTTGCGTGACGCCGGTTTTTCGCCAAATGTCCGCCACCGTGACCTCTCCTCGCAGCCGAGCGACACGATTGAGGAAGATCCGGGGCACGCCGCAGCCGATGTATCCGGCGGCGATTTCGGAAGTGAGTTGAAAGAATGATTGGATTGGTACTGGTGACCCATGGCCGCCTCGCGGCTGAATTCGTGGTCGCCATGGAACATGTCGTAGGACCGCAGGAGGCCATCGAGGCCATCTGCATCGGCCCGGAAGACGACATGGAAGCGCGGCGACAGGACATCGCCAATGCGATCGCCGCCGTCGACCGCGGCAAGGGCGTGATCATCCTCACCGATTTGTTCGGAGGAACGCCGTCCAACCTCGCCATCTCCCTGATGAAGAGCGAGAACATCGAAGTCATCGCGGGCGTGAACCTGCCGATGCTCATCAGCCTCGAAGGCGCCCGCAAGGTCATGGGCGTTCACGCAGCCGTCGCCGCGGCGCGCGAAGCTGGCCGCAAATATATCTCGGTGGCTTCAGAGATCCTCGGGGAAGCGGCCGCTTGAACGCGCTCCGGCGCGAGATCCTGATTACCAATCAGCGGGGACTGCACGCTCGCGCCAGCGCGAAATTCGTCAATCTTGCCAGCGGCCTGGACGCCAGTGTTGAGGTCGAAAAGGACGGCAACAAGGTCTGCGGCACGTCCATCATGGGGCTCATGATGCTCGGCGCCGCGAAAGGCGATTCCATCGTCATCCACGTCTCCGGAATCGACGCCGAGGGCGCTCTCGAAAAACTCGCGACGCTTGTCGAGGAGCGATTTGGCGAGGAATAGGGCCGCCTGATGCCCCGCGAAATCACCGCCTTCTCCAATACGACGGTCAAGCGCCTGCGCTCCCTTCGCGACAAGAAGGCGCGCAAGGAAGAAGGCCTGTTCCTCGCCGAGGGGCTGCGGATCATCACCGAGGCGCGGGACAGCGGCCGGCTTCCGGAAATCATCATGTTCTCGGCCGAAGGCGCGCGCCATCCGCTCGCCGCGGAGATCATCGCCGCGACGGAAGCGGCCGGCGGCGACGCGATCGAGACTACGCCCGACATCCTCTCCAAGACGTCGGGCAAGGATAATCCACAGATGCTGCTGGCGGCCTATCGCCAGCCCGATACGGCGCTGGACGCCATCGATCGCGGCGCGGCGCCGATCTGGTTCGTCGCCCAGGCCCTTCGCGATCCCGGCAATATCGGAACCATCCTGCGGACCGGCGACGCCGTCGGCGCGGGCGGGCTGATCCTGATCGACGACAGCGCCGACCCCTACTCCGTCGAGGCGGTTCGGGCGTCGATGGGCGCCATCTTCACGCAGCAGGTCGCGAAGGCCTCATGGGAAGAGTTTCTCCCGTGGCTGCGCGGCGGTCCCGGGCAGCTGGTCGGGACCAGCCTCCAGACCGATCACGATTATCTCGGCGTCGACTATGCCGCTCCGTGCTTCCTGCTCATCGGGAACGAGCAGCAGGGACTTCCGCAATCGTATGAGGATGCGTGCGACGTGCTGGTGAAGATCCCGATGGCCGGGCGAGCGGACAGCCTCAACGCGGCGATCGCCGCCGCGGTCATGGCCTTTCAGGTTAGGGCAAGCTGGCGCTAGCATAAGGAACTGGCCTGATCCGGGAAGGTTGTTCTGCCGATGAAACGTCTTGCGATCCTTGCGCTGGCTGCCTCGCTCACCGCCTGCCTCTCGCACCCGCCGCCCGCGCCGCCGCCTTATCGGGCGGTAGGCCAGTCGGCGGACTGGACGCTGATCATCGACGATCGTTTCCTGACGTTCATTCCGGCGCCCGGCGCTCAGCCGGTGCTGCAGCCGGCGGTGAAGCCGATCATCGGGTTCGCCGGCGAAATCTACCAGACGCCGCGGATCGGCGTGAATGTCGTCCATTCACAGTGTAAGGACGGCCGCACCGACCGGGTCTATCCGGACCGGGTGCAGGTCGACGTCGATGGGAGGCGGTATGAAGGTTGCGGCGGTCTCTAGGTTCGCTCTGGTCGCGCTGGCGGCGGCCCTGGCCGGCTGTGCGACGGCGGAAACTCCGGCCACTCCGATGCTGGAGGGTTCGGCCTGGCAGGTGACGTCCATCGACGGCGAAGCCACGCCGCGGACCGACATGTACCAGATGGAGTTCAAGGACGGACGCGCGAGCGGGCGGTTTGGCTGCAACCGCTTCAGCGGGCCCTACAGCTCGACGGGCAGCACGCTCGCTCTCGGACCCACGATCTCGACCAAGATGGCCTGCCCGGACCCGGCGGGCAGGCACGAAAGCGAAGGCTTGGCCGTGCTTCAGCAGGAAGCGCAGCTGTCGTGGGCCGGAAACCAGCTCACCATCAGCAACGCCAGCGGTTCGATCGCGTCTCGAACGGCTGCCTTAGCTTACTCCGCCGCGATCTGCGACGGTTCGTCCTCGTTGCCATAGCGCGGCAAGAGACTTCGATCGGCCGGCACCACTTCGATCTCGCGGGCGCCGAGGCTCGATGTTCAGATCGCGGAACTTGCGGGCCGTCACCAGAGACTCGGCTTCTCAAAGCTTGCGACGAAATGATTGTAATTATTGACTGCGCTGCTGAGGCCGGCGCCGACCTTGCGCAGGATCCTGACGCCGCCTTGGCGAGGCGGTCGTACAGTTCCTTGCCAAGCTCGCCGATCTGCCGCGCTTCCTTCGCCAGCTTCTCCTGCCGCCAGACGGCCGCGACCGTCCGGGCAATGGCGATCAGGTTGGTTGGCGTCGCCAGCAAGAACTCGCCGCTCGAATGCGAAATCCCACAGCTTGCTGTCCTGCTCCAGCGCCGCCGCCAGGAAATGCTCGCCGGGGATGAACATGACCACATAATCGGGCGCGTCGTCGAACTGCGCCCAATAGGCCTTGTTGCCGAGCGCGTTGACGTGATTCTTGATGGCTGCGGCGTGCGCGGTGAGGTGAACTGCCCGTTCCGTCTCGTCCACGCGCTCCGAACGCGTCCTGATAGGAGTTCAGGCTGACCTTGGCGTCGATCACCAGGCTCTGCCCGCCCGGCACGCGCAGGATGACGTCAGGCCGAAGGCGTCCGCCCTCGTCGTCCGACCGGCTGACTTCCGTCGCGAAGTCGCAATGTTCGGTCAGGCCGCAGCTTTCGAGCACGTTGCGCAGCTGCTGCTCGCCCCAGCGGCCGCGAGCCTTGGGCGCGTTGCGTAGAGCGTTGACCAGCTTCGCCGCCTCGGCCGAGACGCGCTCGGTCCCGCTCTTCATCGCTTCGATATGGCCGGTGAGCAGGCCGAAATCCTTGCGCCGCTCCTCCTCGACCTTGGTGACGACCTCTTCGTAGCGCTGGAGGCGCTCGTGCACCGGCTGCAGCAGTGCCTTGAGATTCGTCCCGGCGCTCTCCTCCGACTGGCGGAATCGCTGGTCGGCGCGCTCCAGGAACTGCTTCTGCGCGCCTTCGAGCAGCTTGCCGCCCACTTCCGCGAATTGCGACGTCAAAGCCTCGCGTGCCGCGGTCAGTTCGGCCAGGCGCTCTTCGAAAGCCCGCTCGCGCTCGTCCTGCACGGCCTTCAAGCGCCGCGAGTTCCTGGGCCGCGCCGCGATTCGCGTCGCGTTCCTTCACCACTTCGTCGAGTTGCAGGCGGAGGCTGTCGACGGTCTGCTTCGCCCCGACACCGTCGCGGCTGCCGATCAGCCACCCGATGACGGCACCGATTGCCAGCGCGACCAAAACGATGATGATGGACCCCACATCCATGACCGTGACTCCCCCGGAACAGAATGTGAACTTTAAGGCTGTTGGACCCACTCCTCAAGCGGGACGTTCCGAGTTATCCACGGGAGAGAGGGAGAAAGCTCAATGTCCATTCGCAAAATGATCGCACTGCACCCCGATGTGCAGGGCCACCACGTGAACCAGCCGCTCGGCGATGCCGTCCACCACCTGATGTATTGCGCGAAAATGTGCCTCAGCTGCGCGGACGCCTGCTCGGCCGAGAAGATGGACATGACGCAGTGCATCCGCAGCTGCCTGGACTGCGCGGACGTCTGTGAAGCCGCTTGCCGGGTTGCCCTGCGCCGCAGCGGTTCGAACGAAGAGGTTCTGAGAGACGTGCTCGAGCTATGCGCCCGCGTCTGCGAAGCCTGCGCCGCCGAGTGCGAGAAGCACGATCACGAGCATTGCAAGCTGTGCGCGCAGATCTGCCGCGAATGCGCCGCCGATTGCCGCCACGCCGCGCTCGCAGTCTTCGAACCGGTATGAGGAGTCGAGCGGCCTAAGCCGCTTTCTTCACGCCTTCTTTGCGCAGCTTGTTCAGCTTGTTGAGGATCATGTTGCGCTTCAGGCGCGACAGATGGTCGATGAACAAGATGCCTTCGAGATGGTCCATCTCGTGCTGCAGGCAGACGGCCAACAGGCCTTCGATCTCTTCCTCGCGGACCTTGCCGTCGAGCTCCATCCAGCGCGCACGGATGCGGTCCGGACGGTCGACCTCGGCATATTGGTCGGGCACGGACAGGCAGCCCTCGGTGTAGGGCACGTCCTGGTCCGAGGTCGTGAGGATTTCCGGGTTGATGAAGACCCGCGGGTCGCGGACGGGCTCGCCGCCCTCTTCTTCCGGTTCCTGCAGGTCGATCACCAGCACGCGCTTGGGCACGCCGACCTGGATCGCGGCGAGGCCGATGCCCGGCGCGTCGTACATCGTCTCGAACATGTCCGCGACGAGCGTGCGCAGTTCATCGTCCACGCCTTCGACGGGCTTGGAGATCTCGCGCAGGCGCGGGTCGGGAACTTCTACGATCGGACGAATGGCCATGGGGCTAATTTAGTCTTTCCAGCCAGTGGCTTCAAGCAATGGGTCTGCGGGCCCTGAGAGCCTGCGCAAGCGTGCCCTCGTCAAGATAATCGAGCTCACCGCCCACCGGCAGGCCGTGGGCGAGCTGCGTGAGGCGGATTGGAAGCTTCTCCAGCCGCTCGGCGAGATAGTGGGCCGTCGTCTGCCCTTCGAGCGTGGCGTTCATCGCCAGAACGACCTCGTCGATGCCGCCGGCGCTGACGCGGGCAACGAGGCGGTCGATGGCGAGATCCTCGGGCCTCACGCCTTCCAGCGCCGACAGGCGCCCGCCAAGGACGTGATAGCGGCCGGGAAACAGGCGCGAACGGTCGAGTGCCCAGAGGTCGGCGACCTCCTCCACTACGCACAGGCTTTTCTCGTCGCGGCGCGGGTCGCGGCAGATGCCGCACGGGTCGGACGTGTCGACGTTTCCGCAGGTCGAGCAGGTCGAAAGCCGCTCGGAAACGCGCTGCAGGGCCGACAGGAGCGGCTCCAGCGCGGTCTGGCGCTTCTTCATCAGGTGCAGCACCGCGCGCCGCGCCGAACGGGGCCCGAGCCCCGGCAGCCGTGCCAGCGCGCCTGCAAGCGCCTCGATCTCCTCGGAAGCCATTGCAGGTGAGGTAGGAAAATTCCGCCGCGTCCGCCATAGGGCGCCGCGATGCGGATCATCTTCATGGGCAGTCCCGACTTCGCCGTGCCGGCGCTGGATGCGCTGGTCGAGGCGGGGCACGAGATCGTGGCGGTCTATTGCCAGCCGCCGCGGCCTGCCGGGCGGGGCAAGGCGGACCGGAAGACCGCGGTGCATGAGCGGGCGGAGCAGCTTGGTCTGGAGGTCCGCACGCCGCGCACGCTTCGCAACGCGGACGAGCAGGCGCGTTTCGCCGAACTTGGATGCGGATCTGGCAGTCGTGGCGGCCTATGGCCTGATCCTGCCGAAGCCGATCCTGGATGCGCCGCGGATGGGCTGCGTGAACATCCACGCTTCGCTCCTGCCGCGCTGGCGGGGGGCAGCGCCGATCCAGCGGGCCATCCTGGCCGGAGATGCGGTCAGCGGCGTGACCATCATGCAGATGGACGAGGGGCTCGACACCGGGCCGATGCTGCTCACGAAAAAGCTGCAGCTCGACCGCAAGAACGCCGGACAAGTTACGCAGGAAATGGCTGAATTAGGCGCGGCAGCGCTGTTGGAGTGGCTGGAAGATCGAACCAGTCATCGACCTCAGCAACAGCCTGCCGAAGGCGCAACCTACGCGCCGAAAATCGACAAGGCCGAGGCCCGGATCGACTGGACCAAGACCTGCGACGGAAATCGAACGGCAGGTCCGCGCTTTCGCGCCCGCGCCGGGCGCCTGGTTCGAAGCGAATGGCGAGCGCATCAAGCTTCTGGAAGCCATTGCGGCGGAGGATGCATCGGGAGAGCCGGGCGGGTTCTGGACGATTGCCTGAATATCGCTGCCGGTACCGGCTACATCAGGCCGCTGAAGGTGCAGCGGGCCGGTAGAAGCGTGATGACTGTCGGCGAGCTATTGCGCGGCTTTCCGATCGCGGAAGGCACGATCCTTCAGTGACCCGCTGGCGGCTGACGATCGAGTTCGACGGCGGGCCCGTTCATGGGCTGGCAGCGGCAGGACCATGGGCCGTCGGTCCAGCAGGCGCTCGAGGAAGCCATCCATCGCATGACCGGCGAGCTGACGGCCGTTCATGCGCGCGGGCCGCACGGATGCCGGGGTTCACGCGCTTGCCATGTCGGCGCACGCGGACATCGCCAAGACGCTCACCGAGCACAGGCTGCGGGAGGGACTCAACGCACTGGTGCGGCCTCATCCGATTTCGGTGCTCGCGGTCGAGCAGGTTGCCGACGATTGGCACGCTCGATTCTCATGTATCGGGCGCAAGTATCTGTACCGCATCCTGAATCGCCGGGCGCCGCCGGCGCTGGACCGCGGCAGGGTTTGGCATATTCCCGTCCAGCTTGATGCCGATGCGATGGCGGAGGGAGCCGCAATGCTCGTCGGCCGGCACGACTTCACGACCTTCCGGTCGGTGCATTGCCAGTCGGAAAGCCCGGTGAAGACGCTCGATCGGCTGGAGGTGACCAGGAGGGGCGAGGAAATCCACGTCGAGGCCGCGGCGCGCAGCTTCCTGCATCACCAGGTGCGATCGATGGTCGGGTGCCTGGCGCTGGTCGGGCGAGGTCAGTGGCAGCCGGACGATATCCGCCGGGCACTGGAAGCGCGGGATCGCGCCGAACTCGGCCTCAACGCCCCTTCGGAAGGCCTCTATTTCGTCGAGGCGGTCTACCCCTAGACGAGCATTTCGCGGGCGCGGGGTTGGCTCAGGAATTCCTGCGGGCTCGCGCTCAGGCCGTACGCACCTGCGCAGAAGATGGCGACGAGATCGCCTGGCTCGGCGCGAGGCAAGGCTACGTCGTGCGCCAGCAGGTCGAGCGGGGTGCACAGGCAACCGGTGATCGTGGCGTCCTCCTGTGCGTCCGCGCCGAATCGATTCGCAATGGCGACGGGGTAGTTGCGGCGCAGGAGCTGGCCGAAGTTGCCGGACGCAGCGAGCATGTGCTGCAGACCGCCGTCGGTTACGAGGAAGGTCTCGCCGCGGCTTTCCTTTCGGTCGACGATGCGGGTGAGGTAAACGCCCGCCTCGCCTACGATCCAGCGGCCGAGCTCAATCGCAAAATGGGTATCGCCGAGGATTTTCGGACGGTTTTCCAATGCTCTGCCGAGCGAATTTCCGATAGGCTTCGATGTCCAAGGCCTGATCGCCCGGGAAATACGGGATGCCGAAGCCGCCGCCGAGATTCACCTCCGGCGGTGAAGCACCAGCCTGTCCGGCAATCTCCGCCGCCAGCGCAACCGTAGCCGCCTGAGCTTCGATGAGCGCATCGGCCTGGAGGGTCTGGCTGCCAGTGAAGATGTGGAGTCCGCGCCAGTCGGCGCCGGCCTCGATCAGCCGGCGAATGAGTGCAGGCGCGCGGTCGTGGTCAACGCCGAACTGGCTGGCCAAGCCGCCCATCTTCATTCCCGCGCCCTTGAGCGCGAACGGAGGGTTCACGCGCACCGCAAGCTTGGGCGGGCGGCTGCCGGTGGCAGCGATGGCGAGCGCCCTCTCCGCCTCGCCTTCGCTTTCCAGGTTGATGGTGACGCCCGCTCGGATTGCGGTTTCGAGCTGCTGGTCGGTCTTGCCGGGTCCGGCGAAGCTGATCGGTAAACCGAGATGCGCGACCCGTCCGAGCTCCCCGGCGGAGGCGACATCGAAGCCGTCGACCTTGTCCGCCATCCATGAAAGCAACGGCGCGTAAGGATTTGCTTTCACTGCATAATGCAGCGCAACCTCTCGCGGCATTGCTGCGCGGAAAAGGTCGATCTGACGAGCGATGAGCCGGGTATCGTAGACGAACAATGGCGTGCCGCCGGCTTCGGCGACGAGTTCGTCCACGGTTCGCTCGCCGATCAAGAGCCGGCCTTCGGCGTCGCCCGTGAAGCCCGGGGGGATCGGACCCATCGGCTTCATGCGAACTCCTTCACCAGCGCTGCCCGATCGACCTTGCCGTTCGGAGACAATGGCAAAGCGTCGCGCCAGACGATCTGCTTGGGCTGCATGTAGGACGGAAGCTCGGCCGCGAGATGCGCGCGCAGGCGTTGCTCGGCGTCTTCACCTTTGGCCACGGCGATCAGGGCCACGGCCTGGCCGAGCCGATCGTCCTTCACGCCCAGAGCCAGAACCTCGCGAACGGCTCCGCTGGCCAGCGCGGCCTCCTCGATCTCCGTTGGGCTGAGGCGATTGCCGCTGACCTTGATCATCGCGTCGTCGCGGCCGCGGAAGCGGATCAGGCCGTCCTCGCCGCGAACTGCGCGGTCGCCGGACCATACCGCCGTGCCGCCATATCTGGAGAAGGACGGGGCCGGCTTGAAGCGTTCTTCGGTCTTCATCGGATCGCGCCAATAGCCGTGGGCTACGAGCGGGCCGGAATGAACCAACTCTCCCTCCTCCCCTGCAGCTGGCTTCGTCGCCGTCTTGCGCCAACAATCAGCACCTCCGCGAACGGAATCGCCCTGCCGACGCTGTCCGGATGCTGCGTCGGCGAGCGCCGGGTCGAGGCTGGTCGATCGGAACGCTTCGGTCAGTCCATACATCAGGTGCAGCCGGGCATCGGGGAAGAGCGAGCGCAGCTTGCGGACGACAGACTCCGGAAGATGGCCGCCGCTGTTCGTCAAGCGTGCGGAGCGTGGCACCCTCTCCCTTGGACCAATCGAGCTTCGGCGAGCTGGAGCCACAGCGGCGGCACGCCTGCGAGGACCGTGACGCCATGACGTCCGACCGCGCGCACGACGTCCCTTGGCAGAAGATAATCGAAGGCGATGGCGTGGCCGCCCGCGGCCCAGGTCGCGAGCAACTGGTTCTGGCCGTAATCGAAGGCCAGCGGCAGCACGCAGAGGGTCCGGTCGTCGGGCGTCAGGTGGAGATAGTGCGCGACACTGACCGCGCCGAGCCACATGTTCGCATGGCTGAGCATCACGCCCTTCGGCCTACCCGTGGAGCCTGAAGTGTAGAGCAAGGCGGCAAGCTCGTTCGGATCGTGCCTCGACGGCGAGAGGGCATCTTCGCCGCGATTGCCACATCCTCCAACGCGACGAGCTCAGCTTCGGAACGATCATCTCTGCTCGAGCGAGTGCAGCCGGGCTTCATTCGCAATCAGCAGCTTCGCGCCGCTGTCCGCCAGGATGTGACGCGGCCTGCGCGCGCTTCAGGACGGGGTTGATCGGGACATGGACAAGTCCGGCCCGCGCGGCCGCCAAGCGGCAGGATGCAGGCCAGCTCCGTCTTGCCCATCCAGCTGGCCACGCGATCTCCGGCCTCAAGTCCGCGCGCAAGCAGCGCAGCGGCAGTGCGGCCGACTTGCTCGTCGAGCTCCGCATAGGCTGAGCGTTGCCTTTCCGACCGTCAGCGCCGGCGATCCCCGAACGCCGCATTTGGCCAGCCAGTCGAGCGGAAATGGCGTCGGGTCGGGCGTCCACCGCGCCGTCATTGCTGTACGGAGCGCGCGACGCAACGATGTTGCCGTAACAACGGCCTTCGACTAGGGCCGCGGACGTGTTGAACAAGGTCGAAAAAGCCCCCGACGAGGTCATCGCCGAGGTGACCGTGCGGGAACTTCTGTCGGAAGTCCTCGGTCTCGCGCAAAGCCAGGTCAGCGGCTTCGCGGAATCGACCGCGCTTTTCGGATCGCTCCCTGAGTTCGATTCGATGGCCGTCGCGAACTTCCTCACTGCCCTCGAGGAGCGGATCGGGGTCCTGATCGAGGACGATGACGTCGATGCCGAGGACTTCGCGAGCTTCGGCAGCCTGATCGAGTTCGTGGAGCGCCTGCGCAGCCGCTAAGGCTTTACTCCGCCGCGAGCGCTTCGAATTCCTGCGCCGCGAGATACTTTTCAGCATCCAGCGCGGCCATGCAGCCCGTTCCCGCGGCGGTGACCGCCTGGCGGTAGATCTTGTCCATGACGTCGCCGCAGGCGAACACGCCCGGGATGCTGGTCTTGGTCGTGCCGATTTCGACCTGGATGTAGCCGTCGCTGTCGAGCGTCAGCTGATCGGCGAATAGCTCCGTCGCCGGCTTGTGGCCGATGGCGACGAAGGCGCCCTCGACCGGCAACCGCGTCGACCTCGCCCGTCAGCCGGTTCTTGATGTCGAGCCCGACGAGCGCTTCCGGCTCGCCTCCAGCGACGAACTCCTCGACCTCCGAGTCCCAGATGATCTTGATGTGCGGGTTGGCGAATAGGCGGTCCTGCAGGATCTTCTCCGCGCGCAGGCTGTCGCGGCGATGGACCAGGGTCACATCATGGCTGTGGTTGGTGAGGTAGAGCGCCTCTTCCACCGCCGTGTTGCCGCCGCCGATCACGGCGACGCGCTTGCCGCGGTAGAAAAAGCCGTCGCAGGTCGCGCAGGCGGAGGCGCCCCTGCCCTTCATATGCTCTTCCGACGGCAGGTTGAGCCACTTGGCCTGCGCGCCCGTCGCAATGACGAGCGAATCGGCGAAATATTGGGTGCCGCTGTCGCCAGTCAGGCGGATCGGGCGACTCTTGAGATCGACCGCCGAAATATGATCCCACACCATGCGCGTGCCGACATGCTCGGCCTGCGCCTGCATTTCCTCCATCAGCCACGGGCCCTGGATGACGTCGCGGAAGCCGGGATAATTCTCGACATCCGTCGTCGTCGTCAGCTGGCCGCCGGGCTGGATGCCCTGGATGACGATCGGCGAAAGGCCTGCGCGAGCGGCGTAGATTGCGGCGGTCAGGCCAGCTGGGCCCGAGCCAAGAATCGCGACGCGGGTGGACATGGTGTTGGTCATCGGATGCAATTAGGGACGGTTAATCGCTGCTGCAACGCCTCACCCTGCTGCCGTGCGTCGCAGCCGAATTCCGCTACCTGAAAGTCCTGCTTGCGGTCAGTCGCAAGTGAAACGCGTGATCTTGCTACCCGCTTTCAGCTCGCAGAAACGGGCGTCCTGCCCGTCGGTGCAAACCCGCCATTTTGTGCCGTTGGTTTGCGGTACCCACCGGCCGCAGACAGGTGCGGCGCCGTTACCGAGGATCAGAACGGCGAAAGCAAGCACGATGATACGACGCATGCCAGTTCTCCTCTCTTGAGAACGGCAGCGATATTAGCAAAATCAGGTCGCTTGAGACCAGCCGGACAATAACGCCGGCGCCGATGCTAAACCAGTCGCGACTGCTTCAGCGCAGCTTCGATGAAGCCGGCGAACAAGGGATGCGGCTCGAACGGACGGCTCTTCAGCTCCGGGTGGAACTGGACGCCGATGAACCAGGGATGGTCCGGACGCTCGACGATCTCGGGCAAGCGGCCGTCCGGGCTCATGCCGGAGAAGACGAGACCGCCCTTCTCCAGCGGCTCCATGTAGTGGCTGTTGACCTCATACCGGTGACGGTGGCGCTCGCTGATCTCGTCGGAGCCGTAGATGCCGCGGACGACGCTGTTGCCGTCCAGCTTGGCTGGATAGGCGCCGAGCCGCATCGTTCCGCCGAGGTCGCCGTCCGCCGCGCGTTCCTGCAGGCCTTCGGAGCTCATCCATTCGGTGATCAGGCCGACGACCGGCTCCGGCGTCGGGCCGAATTCCGTGGTCGACGCTTCCTTGATTCCGGCCGTGTTCCGGGCGCCTTCGATGCAGGCCATTTGCATGCCGAGGCAGATGCCGAAGAAGGGCACGTTGCGCTCGCGCGCGAACTGGACCGAGGCGATCTTTCCTTCGGAGCCGCGCTCGCCGAAACCGCCGGGGACGAGAATGCCGTGAAGCGGCTCGAGCTCCGCGGCGAGGTTGGCGTCCGGATGCTCGAACATCTCGGCGTCGAGCCAGCGGATGTGGACCTTGGCGCGGTTGGCGATGCCGCCGTGCACCAGCGCTTCGTTGAGGCTCTTGTAGGCGTCGGGAAGGCCGACATATTTGCCGACGACACCGATCGTGACCTCGCCCTCGTAATGTTCGAGGCGGTCCATGATGTCTTCCCAGCGGCTGAGGTCGGGCCGCGGAGCGTCGTCGATGCGGAAGGCCTTGAGGACTTCATCGTCCAGGCCTTCCTTGTGATACTGCAGCGGCACGTCGTAGATCGAGCGTTGCGTCGAGCGCCTGGATGACCGCCGACGCCGGCACGTTGCAGAACAAGGCGATCTTCGCGCGCTCGCTCTCGGGAATGCGGCTTTTCGGTGCGGCACAGCAGCACGTCGGGCGCGACGCCGAGGCTGGAGATTTCGCGGACGGAATGCTGCGTCGGCTTGGTCTTGAGTTCGCCGGCCGCCTTGATCCAGGGCACCAGCGTCGTGTGGACGCTGACCGTCTGGTCGCGGCCGAGGTCGTTACGCAGCTGTCGGAGCGCCTCGATGAACGGCAGGCTTTCGATGTCGCCGACCGTGCCGCCGATCTCGCAAATCACGAAATCGACATCATCCGTGTCCTCGAGCGCGAATTCCTTGATGGCGTTGGTGACGTGCGGGATGACCTGCACCGTCGCGCCCAGATAATCGCCGCGCCGCTCCTTCGCGATGATGTCGCGGTAGATGCGCCCGGTGGTGATGTTGTCCGACTGGCGCGAGGACACGCCGGTGTAGCGCTCGTAATGACCGAGATCGAGGTCGGTCTCGGCCCCATCGTCGGTCACGAAGACCTCGCCGTGCTGATACGGCGACATCGTCCCCGGATCGACGTTCAGATAGGGGTCGAACTTCCGGATGCGGACCTTGTAGCCACGCGCCTGAAGCAACGCCCCTAGAGAGGCTGAGAGGAGACCCTTACCAAGCGATGAGACCACGCCGCCGGTGACAAAAATAAACCGCGCCATGGGAGTCGGGGCTTAGGGGTGAAGGCGTCGCACGCGCAACCCGGCGTGCGAAAAAAAGTGATTCGGCTGCCGCTACTGGGCGAGCGGAACGGCGTCGTTCTGAGCTGGAGCGGCCGGCTGCTGCTGCTGCCGGCTGGGCGCCAGGGGCCGGCTGAGTCTGCGCCGGCGATAGCAGGGGCGACCTGATTCGCGAGCGACGTATCGACCTGGATCGGCTGGCGCGCCGTTCCGGCGATTGCCGCAAGGACGATCGACAGGATGATGAACAAAGCGCCAAGGACCGCGGTCGCGCGCGTCAGGAAATCCGCCGCGCCGCGCGCCGTCATGAAGCCGGACGAGCTTCCGCCGACGCCAAGGCCGCCGCCTTCCGAACGCTGCATCAGGATGACGCCCACGAGCGATGCGGCGACGAGCGTCTGAACGATCAGAAGGAATTTGAACATGACGGCCTTTTCGGAAGGTACGGCGGCCATCTAGCTGTCGATGGCCGCCGTTTCAACGGCTCGGCTAAATCACTCGGCCGGCGCCGCGCTCGCGGAGGCCTGCGCCTCGAGCTCTTCGGCGGTCAGGCCGACGACGACTCCGTCGCCTCCCGCCGCCACGCCCGAACGCGGAACGCGGATCAGCGAGCCCGACTGCAGCTTGATCGTGACCGTACTCCGCATCGAGCGCGTCGATGGTCCCGACGACGGCCCGCCAGTGCCCTTCACGGTGGCACCGGCGGCGATCGACGCAGCGGCCTCCGCAAGGCTCTTTTCGGTTTCCGCATTGAGCTGGGCCTGGGTCATTCCGAACAGCAGCTTGCCCTCGTGCGCGGTGAAGCTGGTCTTCGGAAGCGCGACCTGATGCTTGTCGGTCTTGATGACGACATTGTCGCCGCTGACGCTGACGACGGTGCCGACGGCACCGCCGGTCGTGTCCACGACCTGCATTCCAGCGGTCTGAGCGATCGACGGCGCTGCGAGGGTCATCGCCGCGAGCGCGAATGGTGCAATAAAGAGTTCTCATGGTCTCCTTTCCCATAGTGTTGAGGACGTCATAGGATCAGCGCGCTGATCGCAGGCTGAACGCGGATCAAATAGATGCCGCGGCTTCCACGATCGGCAAGAACTTTTCAGCGCGTAAGGCTCGCGCCGCCGACCAAAGCGCCATCGACATTGTCGACGGCGAAGATCTCCGCGGCGTTCGAGGCGTTGACCGAACCGCCGTAGAGGATGCGCACTTGGTTCCCGGCATCGCCATAAGCGGCGACGAGTCGGCCGCGCAGGGCATCGTGCATCTCGGAAATGTCGGCGGGCGATGCGACCTTGCCCGTGCCGATGGCCCAGATCGGCTCGTAGGCGATGGCGAAGCTCGCGGGGATGCCGGCGGCTGCCGCGTCCCATCGCGGCAGGGATGCATCGAGCTGCGCCTCGACGGTCCGTTACGGCCTCCCCGGCTTCGCGGACCTCAAGGCTCTCGCCGATGCAGAGAATGACGGACAGGCCGGCGGCAAGCGCGGCCTCGGCCTTCGATCCGCACGACTTCGTCGCTCTCGTGATGACCTTCGCGCCGCTCGGAATGGCCGACGAGGGTCAGGCTCGCTCCGGCATCGTGGAGCATGGCCGTAGAGATGTTTCCGGTGTGGGCCCCCTTCTCGGCGAAGTGAACGTCCTGCGCACCGATCGGGAGGTCCGGGACCGCCCGTGCGGCGCGCTCGATCAGGATCGACGGGAGGCAGAGCGCGACATCCACGTCGGGGAACGCCTTGGCGCCGTCGGCAATGGCCCGGATCTCGGCGATGTCCGCCGCGACCCCGTGCATCTTCCAATTTCCAACGACATATTTGCGCAGCGCCATCGAACATCCTTTTTCGAACTCTGTGGCCGTTAGCGTCGGGAGGCGCATTGTTGGAAGCGGCGCTTGATGGTCGGGAAAGCGGAACCTAAAGCGGCTGTCCACATCGGCTTCGCGAGACCTCAATGCTTGCTTCATTCCGCCGGCTGTCGAAATCGACCGTCGGCACCGTCATCATGGCGCTTTTCCTCGCCGCCATCGTCGCGTCCTTCGCGATGGGCGACATCCAGAACGTCCTTTCCGGCGGCGGCTTCAGCGGCAGCAGCGATTCGCTCGTCAAGGTCGGGTCCCGGGAGGTCACGGACCGCGACATGAGCCGCGCGATGGATCGGCGGCTGTCCGCAGGCGCGGCAGGAGAATCCCGAAGCGGACATGTCCGCCATCGCCGGTGATTTCGACCAATTGCTCAGCGCGCTGGTCGACGCCGAGACGCTCGAGGCCTTTGCGAGCAAGTTCGATTTCAACCTTTCGAAGCGGCTCGTCGACGGGCAGATCGCGAACATTCCCGTCGGCCAAGGGCTTGAACGGCCAATTCAGCGAACAATCCTACCGCGCCTTCCTGCAGCAGCAGCGGGTCACCGACGAGGAGGTCCGCTGGATCATCCGCAACGGCCTTCTCCAGCAGCTGATGATCGCGCCTGCGGTGGTGAACGCGCGCGCGCCGGTCGGAATGGCGCGCCCCTATGCTTCGATCCTGCTCGAGGCTCGCGAGGGCGACGTGGCGTTCGTTCCGACGGAGGCCTTCCGCGCCGGGCTCAATGCGACCCCGGCGGACATCCAGCGTTTCTATGCGGCCAACCAGCGCCGCTACATGCTTCCGGAGCAGCGCGTCCTTCGTGTCGCGAAGGTCGGACCGGAGCAGGTCGCGAGCGTCCAGCCGAGCGACAAGGAAATCGCCGATTATTACAACGCCAACAAGGCGACCTACGCGCCCAAGGAAACGCGCGTAATCACGCAGGCGGTTGTGCCCGACCAGGCAGCGGCCAACGCGATCGTCCAGCGGATTCGCGGCGGCCAGGCCTTCGCGGCAGCGGCTGCACCGGCGGGCTTCAGCGCGGCGGACATTTCGCTCGGGCGCGCAAACGCGCGAGCAGTTCACGTCTGTCACCAATGCGCAGATCGCCGGCGCTGCCTGGGGCGCCGCCGAAGGCGCGATCGTCGGACCGATCCAGTCGGAGAACGGCTGGCACGTCATCAAGATCGACAGCATCGAGCGCACCGGCGGTCGGGACCTCGCCGCAGCGCGCAGCGAAATCTCCGAGAAGCTCGCGGTCGACAAGCGCAAGCAGGCCATCGAAGCCGTCGTCGACACGCTGCAGAACGCCATCGACGAGGGCGCAAGCTTCCAGGAGGCTGCGGCCGCGGCCAAGCTGAACGTCACCGAGACTCCGCTCATCACCGGCACCGGAACGTCGCAGTCGGACCCCGGCTATCGCTTCCCCGCCGACCTGGGCCCCGCGCTGAAGACCGGTTTCGAGCTTGCCGAAAACGAGCCGCCGCTGGTCGAAGCCCTGCCGAACGAAGGCGGCTACGTCATGGTCGCCCCTGCCCGCGTCATCGCTGCCGCGCCTGCACCTCTGCAGAGCATTCGCGACCGGGTCGCGCAGGACTGGATCGCCGACCAGGCCAGCCAGCGCGCGCGCCAGCTTGCGCAGAGCATCGCGAGCAAGGGACAGACGGCCACGCTGGCCGATGCAGCCAAGGGAGCTCCCGTGCCCGTTCAGGTCGGGCCGGTCGGCGGTCGGCGCATCCAGCTCAGCCAGTTCCAGGGCCAGGTTCCGCCGCCGATCGCGATGCTGTTCAGCCTGGGCCAGGGCAAGACGCGGATGGTCGCCGGCGGCAAGGGCGAAGGCTTCTACGTCGTGAAGGTGAAGCGGATCATTCCCGGCAATGCGTTGAACCAGCCGCAGCTGATCGCAAGGACGCAGCAGGAAATGCAGCAATCGCTGTCGCAGGAATATGGCGCCCAATTGCTGAACGCGATGCGCCAGACCGTCGGCGTGAAGCGCGACGACAAGGCGATTGCGACGTCCAAGGCGAAAATCACGGGCAGCGGAAACTAATCCTCGCCGCTTGACGCGATTCTTTTTGTTGCCTACACGTTCCCCGTCTGTTCTTCAGGGGGAATGCCGCGCGATGCTAACCGTCAAGCAGCACGAACTGCTCCTGTTCATCAACAAGCGCCTGAACGATTCCGGCGTGTCGCCGAGCTTCGACGAGATGCGCGAGGCCCTGGACCTCAAGTCCAAGTCCGGCGTCCATCGCCTGATTTCGGCGCTGGAGGAACGCGGGTTCATCCGCCGGCTTCCGAACCGGGCCCGCGCGCTCGAAGTGCTCAAGCTGCCGGACTCCGCCGCACCGTCAGCGCCGGCTCCCCGCCCAGTCGTTCCCGCTGCCGCGAACGACACCATCGAAATTCCCATGCACGGCCGAATCGCGGCGGGCACGCCGATCGAGGCGCTGCAAGGCACGGAAGGCTTTGCCGTTCCCGCCGCGCTTCTCGGACCCGGTGAACATTACGCGCTGGAAGTGTCCGGTGATTCGATGGTCGAGGAAGGCATCCTCGACGGCGACTTCGCTTTGATCCGCAAGGTCGACACGGCTCGCGACGGCGAGATCGTCGTCGCGCTGATCGACAATGAGGAAGCGACGCTGAAGACCTATCGCCGCGAGGGTCGGACTGTCCGGCTCGACCCGGCCAACGCCCGCTACGAAGCGCAGCGCTACGACGAGAGCCGCGTGAGCATCCAGGGGCGGCTTGCCGGCCTGATCCGCCGCTACTGACGTGGCCGGCGCGCGCATCGACTATATCGAGCTGCCGAGCGCGACTGCGCACGAGCTTACGCGCGGGTTCTATTCGAAGGCCTTCGGCTGGAGCTTCACCGATTTCGGGCCGGACTATTCGGCCATGACGACGGGCGACGTCGACGTCGGATTGAACGGACAGCCGGAGGAAGCGCTTGCGGCTCCCCTGCCCGTGGTCCGCGTCGACGATCTCGAAGCAGCGTTGGATGCCGTCACGAAGGCGGGCGGCGTCATCGCCAAGCCGATCTTCTCCTTCCCCGGAGGCCGCCGCTTCCAGTTCATCGATCCGTCCGGGAGCGAACTGGCGGTTTGGCAATCCGCAGAGTGATTCGGGCGGACTGACCGACGCTATCGACCGGTAAACGCTAGTTAATTGGATCGTGCTATGGCTCACCTCGGAGCCCGCTGATGGGCGGAGGGGCGACAGTGCACGCGTTTCGAATCCTTGTGTTGACCCTGCTGCTCGGCGGTCTGGGGTGGTTCTCCTTCGTCAACACTCGTGCCCGCTCGTGAAGTCGCGGCTGGTGCACTGGATGCTTTCGACAGCCGTCCGGCGCGATCGATCCTGTTCATCGGCAACAGCCGCACCTTTCCCTACGGCATGCCGTACATGGTGCGCGAAATGGCCGACTCCGCCGGCGCGGCCGAGAAATATCAGATCCGCATGTACGCCTTGCCCGGCCGATCGCTTCGCGAGCATTGGGAAGATCCCGAGGTCCAGAAGCTCTCGCGGAGGAATGGGACGATGTCGTCCTGCAGGAGCGAAGCGCGGGCCATTACTCCGACGCATCGAACGAATTTCACAACTACGGGGCCCTGCTCGTCCGCGCGGTAGCCGACAAAGGCGGGCGGCCGGTCATGTTCGTCGGCTGGAATTATTCCCCGGAGTTGTTCGCTTCCGCTGGGCCTGGATCCCACTCAGCCTATTACCAGATGATCCAGAACGACCATTTCCGGCTGTCGCGAGAATCCGGAGCGCAGCTCGCGAACGTCGGCCAAGTCTGGCAATCGGTTCTCAACGCCAATCCGCCGTTCCGGCTGGAGACCGACGGCAATCATCCGACCCTGCACGGATCCTATCTGACCGCGCTGGTCATCTACTCGCAGCTGTCAGGCAAGAGCGTCGCGGACGTCAGCTACAGGCCGGACGACCTGCCGGAAGCCGACGCGAAGCTTCTTCGCGACCTGGCCACGGCAAGCCTCCCCGCCTCCTGAGCGCCTATTCGGCGGTCGTCGGATCGATCATGGTGCGGACCTGGCTGACCCGGTTTGCCGGAAAGCCGCCGCGCTGGGCGTGCTCACGGATCATGTCCTCGTTGGGCGCCCGGTAGATGCAGTAGATCTTGTCGTCGGTGACGTAGCTGTGGACCCACTGAATTTCCGGGCCCAGTTCGCGGAGCACGGAACAACTGGTTTGCGACGCGCCCTTGAGGTCGCTTGCGCCGAGAGAACCTACGCCCGGCATGTCACGCTCGATTACATATTCCGGCATTTCAATTCCCCTTCTCATTGTCGTTGGTCGGTCTCGCGACCGTGTTGGTGACACCTGGCGGAACGATATCGAAAACGATCAGACGAACGGGGCCGGAGGTCGCACGACCCTCGTGCCATTGGCCCACGGCTTCGGACAGGATCTCGCCCGGCTTGAAGTCGCGAGACTCGCCGGTCTGGTGGTTGAGCACGCGAAGCTCGCCCTTCTCGACATAGGCAAAGCGGGACCAGGGGTGCTGATGGATGGAAGTCGCACCACCGGCGGGAATGTCGACGGCGACCGCGACCAGTTCGGCATCGCCTTGAGGAAGTTTCAACGACTGGTTCGAGCTCGTCAGCCGGGTTCGAAGGATCGGGGTGGTGACCATCTTTTCCGGCTGGACCGCCGTTTCGACCGGCTGTGCCGGGGATGAGGAAGTGGCGGCGCACATCGCCAGCAACACAACGACTGCCCGCACACGCTTTCCCCCGAAAGAACGTCCACGAGCGCCATAACGCTATCCGCGGCGGGCCGTCACATGGCCCAAGGGTGCGATCCCAAGCCGTTCGGCGACCGTTTCGACCCTCGGCTTGTCGTCGAGATAGATTGCGATTCCGCCGGTTCCTTCCAGCGCCTTCCGGTCGAGCTTCAGCCAGCGTGGCTTGCAGCTACGGGGAAGCCAGCGATCGGACACGACAATGTCGGCGTCGGCACAGGCCTGCACGAGCGTTTGCCATTCAATTCGGGTCGAGGTCCGCGTCGCGAGCACTCGATATTCGCGGCCGCCCTGCTGCATGGTGGCGAAGCAGGCGTCGCGCGAGCAGGAGCTGACCGGGTGCGGCCTCGAGCAGGCCCGGCTCCTCGTCGAAGCCGGATGCCTCGCTCATCAGGTCGCGCATGAAGTCGCCGGTTCGCTCGCGGAGCATCATCGGCATGCCTTCGGATGAAACCAGCGCGAGATGGCGGCCGTCGCCCGTCACGAGGAGGTCCGGCACCGGCGACATGGACGCCCCGAACGCGCCGATTGCGAACGGCACGAACCCCAGCAGCCTCAGCCGACTCGTCCAGATGCAGAGCCACAGGCTGCCGAGCACCATCAGTCCGAAAGCCCAGCCAGGCATGGACGGCAAGGTCGTCGACCGCCCCGCGGGCGCTCGCCACTGCATGGGCAATCCAGATGCAGGCCGTCGAGCGCCTGCCCCGCCGCCCACCAGAACGGCCTGCCCAGACCGCCGAGGTCGAGGAACAAGGCCGCCGCCTCCAGCGGCATGATGACGAAGGTCGTCAGCGGGAATGCCGACCAGGTTGGCCGCGACGCCAAAGAGCCCGGCCTTGTGGAAATGATAAAGGGCGAACGGCATCAGCGCGATCTCAACCGCAAGTCCGGTGAGGATCATGCCCAAGAGCGTGCGGCCAGCACCGGCGATCGGTCCCTCATCGCGCCGCGCCAGCAGCCGCCGGCCCCAGGCCGACGAATGGAGCGCGATGATCGCGGTGACGGCCGCGAAGCTGAACTGGAAGCTGGGTCCGGCCAGCGCTTCGGGCCTGAACAGCAGGACGATGAGCGCGCCGACCGCGACCAGCCGAAGACTGATGGCGTCGCGGCCGAGGGCGAGTCCGCCCAGCACCAGCAAGGCCGCGATGCAGCTGCGCACCGTCGGCACCTGCGCCCCGGTCAGCAACGTGTAGGCGACGCCGGCGAGCGCTCCCACGCCTGCGGCGGCGAGCACCAGGTTGAAGCGGAGCGCAAGCCGCTCGCTCAGCGCCAGCAGCTTCAGCGTCAGGAGCATCGCCGCGCCGACCACCGCGGCAATATGCAGCCCGCTGACCGACAGCAGGTGCGCAAGCCCGCTCCGGCGCATGGCTTCGGCGTCTTCCTCGGTGACACGGCACCCTGATCGCCCGTCGCAAGCGCGCTGGCGATGCTGCCCGCGGAGCCCGGCAGGCGGTCGCGAATGTGCCGGCCGAGGCGGTCGCGGAGCGCATCGAGTCCGCTCGGCTTCGCCGGGCTGCGAGCAACTTCGACGTCCCCCAAAGCGCGGCCGACCGCGCCGAGCCCCTTGAACCAGGCGTCTCGGGCGAAATCGTGCGTTCCGGGCAAGTGCCATCGGCGGCGGCGGCGCAAGCCGGGCGCGGATCTGCAATGTCGCCCCTGCAGCAATTCCCGCCGGAGCGTCGTCCGCCTTCAGCGACACGCGGACTCGCGGCGGAAGGTCTGTCCCGACCGGGAGCAGGGTCAGCCGCAGGTCTCCCTTTGCCGGGAGCGGCTCGACCCGCTCGACCCTTGCGCGTCGAAGGTCGTGACCTTCGGGCGGTCGAGGCGCGGTGCTCCGACCCATTCGGATCGTAGCCCAGATGAGGGCGCAACCCAGCGCCAGCGCAAGCCCCAGCCAGCCGACGGCGCGCTCCAGCCGTCCACCATCGAAAGCGAAGCCCGCAATGGCCATGGCGCGCGCCAAGGCAAAGGACGGCCAGCCATTCGCCGAGGACCATCCAGCGCGAACCAGCACGCGATGCCGGCACCGAAGCCGATCACCAGCCAGATGGGCAGTTGCCCGCGCTCGCGCTCGAGGAAGGCTTCCGCCCCCTCCCGCGCTGCGTCAAAACGCGCCTTCCAATAGCCCCGAGCATGCTGTGGAAGATGCGCACCCGCTATGTTAGGGGCGCTCATCCGTTGCATTGCACAATGGAAAAAAGAGGAAAGCGCGCACGAGCGCAAGCGGAGATATTTTGGCTAGTACGAATAGTCCCGTCGTCACCCGTTTCGCCCCGTCGCCCGACCGGTTTCCTCCATATCGGCGGGGCGCGCACGGCGCTGTTCAACTGGCTGTTCGCCCGGCACCACGGCGGCAAGTTCCTGCTTCGCATCGAAGACACCGACAAGGCGCGCTCCACGACGGAAGCGATCGACGCGATCCTCGACGGGATGCGCTGGCTCGGCCTCGATTGGGACGGCCACGAATATTACCAGTCGCAGTTCTGGGCCCGGCACGCCGAGGTCGCGCACCAGCTCCTCGAACGCGGCCACGCCTACCGCTGCTACATGACGCAGGAAGAACTGGCGGCGCAGCGCGAGAAGGCCCAGGCCGAGCGGCGGCCGTTCCGCATCGACAGCCCCTGGCGCGACGATCGACGAGCGATCAGGGCGACAAGCCCTTCGTCATTCGCCTGAAGGCGCCGCGCGAAGGCGAAACGGTCATCGAGGACCAGGTCCAAGGCCGTGTTGCGGTGCAGAACGTCGAGCTCGACGATTTCGTCCTGCTCCGGTCGGACGGAACGCCGACCTACATGCTGGCGGTGGTGGTCGACGATCACGACATGGGCGTCACCCACGTGATCCGTGGCGACGACCATCTCAACAATGCCTTCCGGCAGCTGGAGATCATCCGCGCCATGGGCTGGCCGGAGCCGACCTATGCGCACGTGCCGCTCATCCACGGCCCGGACGGCGCGAAGCTATCCAAGCGGCATGGCGCGCTTGGCGTCGATGCCTATCGCGACGAGCTTGGCCTGCTGCCCGAGGCGGTCTCCAACTATCTCCTGCGCCTCGGCTGGGGCCATGGCGACGACGAGATCATCAGCCGCGAGCAGGCGATCGAGTGGTTCGACCTTGCCCATGTCGGCAAGTCGCCGTCGCGATTCGACTTCAAGAAGCTGGAGAACCTCAACGGCCATTACATCCGCGAGGCGGACGATGCGCGGCTGGCCGAGCTGGTCGCCCCGAAGCTCGGGCTCGATGCGGCCCAGAAGGCGTTGCTGCTGAAGGCGATGCCCGAGCTGAAGGCCCGCGCGCACGACCTCAACCAGCTGGCCGAAGGCGCGACATTCCTGTTCGCGAGCCGTCCGCTTGCAGGTCGAAGAGGGCGCCGCCGCGCTGCTGACGCCGGAAGCGCGGGCCCTTCTCGCCAAGGCGCGCAAGGCGCTGGACGGTGGCGGAATGGAACCATGACGCGCTGGAACAGTCTGTTCGGGAAGTGGCCGAAGCCGAGGGCGTGAAGCTCGGAAAGCTTGCGCAGCCGCTGCGTGCCGCGTTGACCGGCCGGACCACAAGCCCGGGAATTTTTGACGTGCTGGCCTTGCTCGGCAAAAGCGAGAGCCTAGCGCGCATAGAAGATCAGATGCTGGAGCCTACTGAATGACCGACAAGACCGTTACCCTGGGTACCCCCGACCGGAGAGAAGACTTATCCGGTGCTGGAAGGCTCGGTCGGCCCGGACGTCGTCGATATCCGCAAGCTTTATGCCGAAACCGGCATGTTCACCTACGATCCCGGCTTCACGTCGACCGCGAGCTGCCAGAGCGCGATCACCTACATCGACGGCGAGAAGGGCATCCTCCTTCATCGCGGCTATCCGATCGACCAGCTGGCCGAGAAGTCGACCTTCATGGAGGTCTCCTACCTCCTGCTCCACGGCGAGCTGCCGAAGAAGGACGAGCTCGAGAAGTTCACCTACACGATCAGCCGGCACACCATGCTGCACGAGCAGCTGGCGAACTTCTATCGCGGGTTCCGGCGCGACGCGCACCCGATGGCCATCATGTGCGGCGTCGTCGGCGCGCTGTCGGCTTTCTATCACGACAGCACGGACATCACCGATCCGAAGCAGCGGATGATCGCCTCGCACCGGCTGATCGCGAAGATGCCGACGATCGCCGCGATGGCCTTCAAATATTCGATCGGCCAGCCGTTCCTCTATCCGGACAACTCCTTGTCCTACACGGGCAATTTCCTGCGGATGACCTTCGGCGTCCCGGCGGAGCCCTACGTCGTGAACCCGGTCATCGAGCGGGCGATGCGGCGCATCTTCATCCTCCATGCCGACCACGAGCAGAATGCGTCGACCTCGACCGTCCGGCTCGCCGGATCGTCGGGCGCGAACCCGTTCGCCTGCATCGCGGCGGGCATCGCCTGCCTCTGGGGCCCGGCGCACGGCGGCGCGAACGAAGCGGCGCTCAACATGCTTCGCGAGATCGGCCGCGTGGAGCGCATCCCGGAATATATCGCCCGCGCCAAGGACAAGGACGATCCGTTCCGGCTGATGGGCTTCGGCCACCGCGTCTACAAGAACTTCGACCCGCGGGCGAAGGTGATGAGGGAGACGGCGGAGGAGGTCCTCAAGGAGCTCAACATCTCCGACCCGGTCCTCGACGTCGCCCAGGAGCTCGAGCAGATCGCGCTCAAGGACGATTATTTCATCGAGAAGAAGCTCTACCCGAACGTCGATTTCTATTCGGGCGTGATCCTCAACGCGATCGGCTTCCCGACCGACATGTTCACGGCGCTGTTCGCCCTCGCCCGCACGGTCGGCTGGGTCGCCCAGTGGAACGAGATGATTTCCGATCCGGAGCAGAAGATCGGCCGTCCGCGCCAGCTCTATGTCGGCGCGACCGCGCGCGACTACGTTCCGGTCGACCAAGCGCTGAGGTCAGGCCGCCGGCAGGGAAACCGTAAAGCGGGAGCCCTGCCCCGGCGTGCTTTCGAGACTGATGTCGCCGCCCATCGAATTGGCGAGCCGGCGCGCGATGGCGAGGCCGAGGCCGGTGCCGCCCTCGGTGCCCTTGGCCCGCTCGAAGCGCTCGAAGATCCGCTGCTGGTCTTCGGGCTCGATGCCCGGACCCTGGTCGGTCACATGGGCGCGCGCGAATCCGTTCGGAGCGATCGAAGGTGATCGCCACCGTTCCGCCCTTCGGCGAGTGGCGCACGGCATTGCCGAGCAGGTTCACGAGGATCTGGATGACGCCGCGCGCATCGCCATGGGCCGGCGCCTGGCGGCTCGGCTCGGACACGACCGTCACGTTCTGCGCGCGGGCGGTCGGCTCGAGAAGGCCAACCGCTTCGGTCGCCAGCGCGGCGAGGTCGATGCGGTCCTGGTCCTGCCCGGCCTCACCGTTCATCGAGCGAATGACCGACAGCAGGTGGCGCGCCGCCGCTGCGATGTCCGTCGCATAGTCGGCATAGTCGCTGCGGAGCGGCCCTTCCGTCTGCTGCACGATGCGGTCCGCGCTTTCGATGATTCGATCGAGCGGCGAACGAAGCGCCTCGTCGATGATCTGGTCGAGCTGGGCCGCGACGCGTCTGCGGTGACCGACAACGGCCGATGCAGCCTCGCCCAACGCATCGCCCTGGAAGCCCGCAAAGCGGCCGTCCGGACGAAGTCACCGGCGTTCCGCGAAGGACCAGAACCTCCTCGCTTCCGCGACGCGCGCGTGCGCGCTGCCCGTTGAAATCCGTCCGCGACGTCGCGGCGACGAGCAGCGGAAGCTCGCCGTCCTCATTCTCCTCCAGCCTGAGGAACCGGGTCAGCGGCTTGCCGATCGCTTCCTCGACGGTCGTGCCGAGCTTCTCGGCCAGGCCGGCGGAGATGGAGACGATGGAAAGATCCTCGTTCGCCGCCCATTCCTCGGGCGACCCGCCAAGATCGACCTGCTGCTCGTGCGGAACCAGCGTTCCGAGGCGCGGCGCCGCGGGCGGGCGATAGATCCAGCGTTCGAGCGAAAGCGAGACTTCTTCGCCTTCCGGCGTGGCGCGGACCCACAGTTCGACGTCATGGTCGGCGCCCGCCGCGATCGCATTGCGGTAGATCGGCACGCCGAGCTTTCGGGCCAGCCGGGCGATCGAAATGATCTGCGGAAGCGCCAGTTCGGAGCCGACATGCGAGCCGGCCTCCGTCTGCAGCGCGACGAGCTCCGGATCGGCGGAGATCAGCCGGTCGTGACCGTCGAGGCGGCCGCGGACGGGCCCGCGATCAGAAGGAGCGGTCGCCACCGTCGCCTCCCAATGTTCTCAGGGCCGCACGATAGCCAGGATCGAGCTGGAGCCATTCGCTGACCGATCGGGCCTGCGCTTCGTCCAGTGCATCGAACCTGCCGATTTCCGTTCCGAGATCGCCGATCCCGACGAGATCGCCAAGCAAGGCCAGCAGCCGGGCCGCAAATTCGCGCGATACGCCGGCGAGCCTCAGTAGAAGCACCAGCCGTCCGCCGTCGCCATCCGCCAGATAATCCCAGGCGCTGCTGCCGCCGATCCCTGCGCGTTCGGCAAGGGCATAGGCCAGGAACGCGACATCGCCCTCCTCCGCCGCGCTCTCGAGGATGCGCTCGTCGAGAAGTCCGGAGCGATTGAGCGTCTTCACAAGCGTCTCGGTCAGCCCGTCGACCGCTTTGCTCTCGTCCCGCGACTGAAGCAGCGCGGATGCGCCGCTCGCGAACGGAAGATGTCCGTCCTTCGGAAGGCGCCGGGGCGTGCTGGCGAAGGCATGCCGCCACCGAATGTGCCAGGCATCTCGAGCGAGCGGCGTCGGCAGATCCTCGAACTCGATCCGCGGCTGGCCGAGGCGATTGCGACGGCGCCCGCGCGCAAGGATCAGCGCCATGGCCGCTGCGGAAATGCGCCTCGTCATCGTCCGCGATCAGCGCCTGAAGGAAGCCGCCGCGCGGGTTCGATCGGGCGCGGATCGCATTGGCGATGCGCTCCTCGTCGGCCCGCCGAAGAAGCAAGGCGATCAGATCGGCATGGTCGAGCAGGCCCGCCGAGGTCAGCTGGCGAAGAATTGCTGGCTGTCCTCGTCATTCGCCGCGACGGAGCCTGGAGGAAGCGCGCCGCGGATTTCGTCGGCGATCGTGCCGAGAAGCTCCGCGAGCATCGCGGTCATCAGCGCGCGCTCCTGCTCGGTCAGGCGGTCGCGCGGATCGAGGAAGAAATCCTTCCGGACGGTAGGCAAGCGGCGTCGGCCCGCGGATCGCGCGGGATAGCCACCGTCATCTTCAGACGGAGACGCGATCGGCCATTCGTCCGGCACCATTTGATTGGCATTATCGGATTGAGGTTAATGCGTCGTCAATTCTCGACGCAGCCGATGCGCCAAATACTGGACGAAAAAGAAGGAGATGGCGGCGTAGCACGAGGATCGCGACGACATAGCCCGTCCAGGCGCCCGCGAGGGCGAACAGCAAGAGAGCCGAGAATCGCGTTGCGCCGAGACAAGAGCCAGCCGCGGCATGGCGAGATCCGTGTGCGCCCGTTCGATCTGATAAGCCTGCGCGAAAGCCAGCGCCGCGATCGCGGTGATCGAGGCTCCCCAGCCCGACCCATGCCGGGTTTCCCACCAGCCGAGGGCGAGCAGCGCGAGCCCCGACGCCGGCCACAGCAGACGCTGCGAGACGGCGTTCGGCGGGCAGCGGCCTTAGGCGGAGCATGCCGAGTCTACTGCGCGATCAGGTCGAGCGGAGTCGACAGCAGCAGCATGCCGACGGCCGGCCACAGCCAGCCGCGCGTGAATGCGAAGGCCGCAGCGAGCGTCAGGAGAAGCGCCGCATGCAGCAGCCAGTCCGGCCGGACGCGCGTCTCCATCAGTTTCTCGGTCGCGAAGTCCTCGATCAGCGGAAGGACGTAGCGGCTGGCGAGGTCGGTCCGCGGGGCGCGCGACTTGGCGATGAGCGAGCGATCGAACAGCTCGAGATCGCCGGGATTGTGCGCGAGCAAGGGCTCGAGGTCTTCGGGCGTACGGCCTCAGACGCGCGCCGGCTTGCAGGGTTCGCCGAAGCAAGGTGGACGGCAGATCCCAGTCGCCCAAGAACTGCCGCCGTGGCGCCAAGCGTGCGTCCCTCGACCAGCGCGACCCCGCTCCAGCGGCTAGCGCCATCGATGCGCTCGTAGCCTTCATGCCGCTCGTCGTCCGGAACGGTGAGGACGATCGCCTCCTCCTCGTCGCCAAGGTCGGTGAGAAGCTCCAGCGGCGGCGCGACGCCGTCGCCGATCGACCAGGATCAACTCGCCGGCCTCGAAACGCGTCGCGGCTTCATTGCCGTCGCTGACGAGGACCAGGTTGACGCCTTCATGCCGCAGCCGCTCGAAGGCCTGGTTGAGGGCCAAGGGTATGCGCTCGACCAGCACGACGATCGGGGATGCACCCGCCGCGGCGGCGCAGCGAACCTGATATTCGACGAGTGTTCGGCCGGCGAGCGGAAGCAAGGCCGTCAGGCCTCCGGAATCGTCTTCCTGATAAGCTCCGATCAAAGCGCCGAGCGCCAAGCGAATGCCCTCCCCGTTCGTTCTTTCGCCAGCATCCGCGTTACGGACGCCGAACCGCATCTGTAACGGCTTTCGCGCGGCTGACAAAGATGATAAACTCCCCAACCATGAACCCGAACCCGCAGCGCGCCGAACCGACCGCAACCCTCAAGGATTACGTCGACCCGCCTGCGGAACCGGAAATCTCGACCTTCGACCCGTACACCTGGCAGGAGTCGCAGGCGCAGTCCGAATTCCATGGCGCCGGCGGCCGGCAAGGTTCTCGGAAGCGCCCTTGTCATCCTTGCTGCTCTTTGGCTCGGCTATATCGCCTGGGCGGCCGGCAAGGCGCTTGCGGACCAGCCGATTTCATCGCCCGCGGTTGCGCAATGGCTTGCACTGGCGGCCGGGCCCCTGGCCCTTCTCGGCCTGTGCTGGATCATGTTCGGGCGCACGCGTCGCAAGGAAGCGGAGCGTTTCACCCGCTCGGTGATCGAGATGCGCGCCGAAGCACGCTCGCTCGAAGGACTGCTCGGCGTCCTCTCCCAGCGCATCCAGGACAGCCGCAGCGAACTGACGATGATGGCGCAGAACCTCATGCAGCTGGGCGACGAGACGACCGGCAAGCTCGGCGGAATCACGCGCGAGCTGGACTTGAGCACCGACAAGCTGGCCAAGCATGGCGTGGCGCTCGATCGAGCCGCGGAATCGGCCCGAACGGATATTGCAGTACTGCTCGAAGATCTGCCGCGTGCAGAGGAGACGGCCTGGACCATGTGCCAAAGAGCTTCGGTCCGCTGGAGCGCAGACGCGAGCAACACGCCGCCAAGATTCGCCGAACAGATGGCGGCTCTTTCGGCGAGCACCAGATCCGCGGAAGACGTGGTTTCCACCGCTGTCCAGCAGCTGACCGAGCATCTGTCCTTGGTTCAGAATTCCGGAACCGCCGCAGCTACGGCGATCAGTGATGCCAATCTTCGGCTCACGACCAGTGCGGACGACCTTATGGGTCGCGCGGCGGCGACGCTCGAACAGATCCGTTCCGGCATCGACGCGCAGGCGGCGGCCGTCGCTTCGCTCGTCGAGCAATCGTCGGCCGGCATTGGCCGGACGGGCTCGGAGGCAGCGGAATCGCTCGCCGCCAACGTGTCGCAGGCCAATGTCGGCGATCGACGGCCTGACTTCGCGCATCGCCGAGCAGGAGCGCGCGTCGCAGCGGATCGTCGCGGAGACCGGCCGGGCCCTGATGGAGCTGGACCAGCATTTCAGCGGCCTTGCCGAAACCGGCGATCAGCGCGCCGCGGCTTTCGTCAAGTCGATCGGGCGCGCCCGCGGCGAGCTGCAGCAGCTGTCCGCAGGAAACGGGCGCACAGGATAGCGCCGTCGAAGTCCTCGCCGAGCGTGCCGCGGCCCTGCAGAACTACGTCGGTCGCCTGACCAGCGGACGTGAAGGACCAGCTCTCGATCGCGATCGGGGACGCCGAGGCCGGTGCCGAACGGCTGATCCGCTCGACCGAGCGCATTCGGCCCGAGCTCGACTGGATGCGCGAGGCGGCGATCGAAGCCAGCGACCGGATCAAAGTGTCTGCCGCTCGAGAATCGCCGAGCAGCAGGATCGCTTCGCGGCGCTGCTCGCCAGCCTCGACGCCGGCGTCGGCACCGCCGGCGAGCGCCTCGACAGCCTGGCGGCGTCCATCACCGAGGCACAGACGGAAGCGTCGCGCCTCAGCCACGAGACCGGCCCGGCGCTGATCGACGCCATGGTCCAGGTGAAGGAAGCCGCGTCGCACGCGGCCGAGCGTGCCCGCGAGGCCATCGCTCAGGTCGTGCCGCAGAGCGCGGCGAAGCTTTCCGAAGCGACCCGCGACGCTCTTCAGGCGGTCATCCGCGATGAGGTCGAGAAGAGGCTCGCCGAGGTCGAGGTGACCGCCGCCCGCGCCGTCGATGCCGCCCGCTCCGCGTCGGACCGCCTGACCGAGCAGATGCTTTCGATCGGCCGCACCGCGTCGGCGCTCGAGCAGCATATGGAGCAGATCGGACTCGCAGCAGCGCGAGAAGGACAGCGAAGCCTTCGCCCGTCGCGTGGCCCTGCTCATCGACTCCATGCACTCCGCCTCGATCGACGTCGGCAAGATCCTGTCCGACGAAGTCGATGAGAAGGCCTGGGACGCCTACCTCAAGGGCAATCGCGGCGTGTTCACTCGCCGCGCCGTGCGCCTGCTCGAAGGCTCGGAGACGCGGTCGATCAAGGCGCACTACGAAACCGACCTGGAGTTCCAGCAGGCGGTCCACCGCTACATCCACGACTTCGAGGCGATGCTGCGCCGCGTCGTGGCGGACAAGGATGGCGGCATCATCGCCGTGACGCTGATGTCGTCCGACACGGGCAAGCTCTACGCCGCCCTCGCACAGGTTATCGACAAGCGCCGCTAAGGCGCTGCGGTTAATTGTAGAAGTCGAGATCGTCGGCTGTGATCCAGCCGTAGCTCCAGTTCACGTAGAAGACGGCGAACATCACCGCCGCGAGCAACGCCGCGCGCAGCAGGTGGCGCTTCAGGTTGAAGGTGATGCGGCGCGCTTTCCGCCTGGCCCGGCACATGCTCCGCGCCGACCTCCTCATCGGTCTTCACTCCGAACGGCAACAGCACGAAGACGCTGGCCGCGAAGAACAGGAAATAGATGGCGGAGATGGAGGTCCACTTCATAGCGGAGGCCCTAGTTCGCGCGGACGAGCATGACTTCGACCAGCGGCTTCTTGCCGGTCCACGCCGTCGCGCAGCGCCGAACCGCCAGCCGCACATTCTCGCGCAATTTGTCCTCGGGCTGTGAAGGATCGAAGGCGCGCTCGGCGGAATCGGTCGCGTCGGCGATGAAATCGTCCCGATCCGCTTCGACCGGCAGCCCGAACGGGCGAATGAAGGGCCGTCCCGGCGAGCTTGCCATCGGCTCCGACGGGCAAGCGCCACGGTCACAAGGCCGCTGAAGCTCATCCGCCGCCGCTCGGTGATCGTCGTCCCGTCAGCAGGCAGGATGACGTCCCCATCGAGGACGAGCCGCCCTACCCGAACTTCCGTCGAGCTTCTCCGGCCCGTTCGGCGCGAGCCGGATGAGATCGCCGTTGCGCTGCAGTCGAAGCGCGCGGGAACGCCGTGCGACAGCGCAAACCGGGCCTGCTCGGCCAAATGCCGGGGCTCGCCGTGCACGGGCACGATGATCTCGGGCCGGATCCAGTCGTACATCTGCGCGAGCTCGGGGCGGCCCGGATGGCCGGACACGTGGACGTGAGCTCTGCCGGTCGGTGACGATGATGACGCCCAGATCGGACAAGGCGTTCATGACGCGGCCGATCGCGGCTTCGTTGCCCGGGATGATCTTCGACGAGAAGATGACCGTGTCGCCTTCGGTCAGCTTCAGATCGTGGTTGCCGAAGGCCACGCGGCCGAGCGCCGCGCGCTGCTCGCCCTGCCCGCCAGTGGCCATGATGAGCACTTCGCGGCGCGGCAGACGCATGGCTTCATCGAAGCTGATCGTCTCGGGGAAGTCCTGCAGGTAGCCGGTCGCCTTGGCGACGCGGGTGATCCGGTCGAGCGAGCGGCCGGCCATGCAGAGCTTGCCGCCCGGTCTCGTTCGCGACGCGGCCGATGGTCTGCAGCCGCGCTGCGTTGGACGCGAACGTGGTGACGAGGACCCGCCCCTTCGCGCGCTCCACTTCACGCAGCAGGCCCTCGTGAACCGAGGATTCCGATCCCGACGGCGCGTCCTGGAAGACGTTGGTGGAAGTCGCAGACCAAGGCGAGCACGCCGCTTTCGCCGACCTTTGCGAGCGCCTCGTGGCTCGACGGCTCACCAAGCACGGGCGTCTCGTCGATCTTCCAGTCGCCGGTATGGAACACGCGGCCGTGCGGCGTCTCGATCAGAAGGCCGTTCCCCTCCGGGATGGAGTGCGCGAGAGCGATGTAGGTCAGCTTGAACGGGCCGATCTCGAAACGTCGCATCGCGAGCGATGACGTTCAGCTTCACTTGCCCGGTGAGCCCCTCCTCCTCCAGCTTCTCGGCGATCAGGCCCGCGGTGAACGGGCGTCGCGTAGAGGGGCGTCTTGAGGTCGGCGGACAGATACGGGATCGCGCCGATATGGTCCTCATGCCCGTGGGTCAGGACGATCCCGGCAAGGCGGTCGCGCTGCTTCTCGATGAAGTCGAGATCGGGAAGGATCAGATCGATGCCCGGATAATCGGGATCGGCGAAGGTCAGGCCGAGGTCGACCATCAGCCATTGGCCCTGCGTGCCGTAGAGATTGACGTTCATGCCGATCTCGCCCGACCCGCCGAGCGCGCAGAAAAGCAGTTCCTCGCCTGGTATCATCTTAAGCCGACGCGACTTTCTGGTGCAGCAGGCTCAACCCCTGGATCGTAAGGTCGGGTTCAATGGCATCGAACAGGTCGGTGTTCTTGTCGAACAGGGTCGCGAGGCCGCCGGTGGCAATCACCTTTACCGGACGACCGATCTCGCGCTTCAGGCGCGCAACCAGTCCCTCCATCATCGCGACATAGCCCCAGTAGATGCCGGTCAGCATCTGGCTGTCGGTCGTGCGGCCGATGACGGACTGTCCTCCGGAACTTCGATGGCGATACGCGGCAGCTTCGCCGCAGCATTCACCAGCGCGTCCAGCGACAGGTTGATGCCCGGCGCGATGATCCCGCCCTTGTAGGCGCCGGTGTAGTCCACGACGTCGAAGGTCGTCGCCGTGCCGAAATCGATGACGATGAGATCGCCCGGAAACTTCTCATGTGCCGCCATGACGTTCAGCGCGCGGTCCGCCCCGACGTTCTGCGGCTCGTCGACGTCCAACGCGATCGGCCATGCGGCCTTCCCCTCGCCAGCGATGAGCGGTTCGACCGAGAAATACTTGCTGACGAGAACTTGCAGGTTGTGCGTCGCGCGCGGAACGACTGTTCCGATGATCGCTGCAGACACGTCGTCCTTGCCATAGCCTTCGAGCTCAAGAAGCTGGTGCAGCCAGACGGCATATTCGTCGCCGGTGCGGCGCGGATCGGTTGCGATCCGCCAGCGCGTCTTGATCTCGCGCCCGTCGACGAGCGCAAAGACCACGTTCGTATTGCCGGCATCGATCGCAAGGAGCATTGCCGCGCCCTAGCTGCCCACGCGGTGGTTCACAACTCGACGTCGCCGGCTCGGATGAGTTCGACATCACCGTCGCGGCGAAGGCGCAGCGCGCCGTCGGGCTCGATTCCGTCGAACGTACCGGCGACCTTCTCCTCCGTTGAAGCATGGACGGTGAGGCGGGTGCCAACCGGGTGCGCTCGCGCGAGCCATGCGCGGGCGAAGCTTTCGGGATCGGAACTGCGCCAAAGGGCGACCATGCGCGAGAAACTACCGGCCAGCAGCGGCGCGAACGATTGCGGGGACAGCGCGCCGTTCAGGGCCGCCGTGTCCCGGTCCGCCAATCGGGGTGCCGTGGCGAGATTGACGCCAAAGCCGGCGACGACGCGGTCCCCGCTTCGTTCCAGGAGGATGCCGGCTAGCTTCGAATTGTTGAGAAGCAGATCGTTCGGCCACTTGAGCATCAGCGATTGATCGGGGACGGCCACGTCCACCGCCTCGATCAGCGCCAGACCCGCTGCGAGCGAAAGCGAGGGCGGGCCAGGATCGCCTGGCTTGAGCTCGACGATCGTGCTGCCGAAGAAGTTGCCGGTTTCGGCAATCCACGGTCGCCCCTGCCGCCCGCGCCCGGCTTCCTGCTCCATCGCGACGAGCCAGTCGCCTTCCACGGCGCTCGGGTCGGCTAGAAGGTCGGCGTTGGTCGAACCCGTGCGTTCGACGATGCGGATTCGGGTCAGAAGATCGATCCCGCTGCGCGATCGGTGATGCCGTTGAGCGGCCCGATCAGCAGATAGCCAAGCGGCGAGACCGCAAGAGCGGCGAGCAGGATCAGCGCGCCCTGCACCGGCTCCTTGAGGCGCGCAAACGGAGCCGCCGCCTCATCGAAGTACATCACCTTCACGATCTTGATGTAATAATAAGCGCCGATGACCGAGCCGATAGCGGCTGCGGCGGCCAGGGCGTTGAAGCCCGGCATCGACAGCCGCCTGGAACACCAGCAGCTTCGGCCAGAAGCCGAGCAGCGGCGGAATGCCGGCAAGGCTGAACATGAAGACGGCGAGCGCCGCGGCGTAGGCCGGACGGGTCTGGGACAGGCCCGAGAGCGCAGCGATATCCTCGACCGGCTCGCCCTTCTCGTTGCGCATCCAGAGGACGCAGAGGAAGGCGCCGAGCGTCATCACGACGTAGACGGCCATGTAGAACAGCACCGACGACGCGCCCTGCGGCGTCCCGGCGGCGAGGCCGACCAAAGCGAAGCCGACATTGTTGATCGAGGAATAAGCCAGCAGGCGCTTGATGTTGGTCTGGCCGTAAGCCGCGACTGCGCCGAGGATGATCGACGCTAGGGCGGCAAAGATGACGATCTGCCGCCAGGCATCGGTCGCGGGAGCAAGTGCGTCGAGGCAGATGCGCGTGCCGAGCAGGACCGCGGCGACCTTCGGCGCGGAGGCGAAGAAGGCGGTCACCGGCGTCGGAGCGCCTTCGTAGACGTCCGGCGTCCACATGTGGAACGGCACGGCGCTGATCTTGAACGCGATGCCGGCCAGCACGAACACCAGGCCGAAGAGCAGTCCAAGCGATGCCGTGCCTTCGCGCGCAAAGGCGGCGGCGATGCCGTTGAAGTTCATCGTGCCGGTGAAACCGTAGAGCAGCGAGATGCCGTAGAGCAGGATGCCGCTGGCGAGCGCACCGAGGACGAAATATTTGAGACCCGCCTCGGCCGAGCGGTCGTCGGTGCGGCGGTAGGAGGCGAGCACGTAGGCCGACAGGCTCTGCAGCTCGAGGCCGACGTAGAGCGTCACCAGGCTGGTGGCGGAGACCATCACTGCTCCGCCCAAGGCGCTGAACAGGACCAGCACCGAATATTCCGGGGCGTGCTCGGTATCGCGCTCGAACCAGCCGTGCGCTGCGATGATCGCGACCGCCGACGCGAGGAAGATGATCGACTTGCCGAAGGATCCGAAAAGGTCGGCCGTGATCAACCCGCCGAAGACGCCGCCGGCGTTGGACGGTGCGCCGGCCAAGGCGACCGTCGCGGCGATCAGGACGGCGACGGCTGCCCAGCTGACGAAGGCCGAGCTGCTTCGCCCGGCGAAGGCGGCGACCATCATCAGCACGATGGCGCCAAGCGTGACGATCACCTCGGGCAGGATAGGTGCGAACTGGTTCATCAATGTCCTGCCTCAGGCGCGTGGTGCTCGGCTGTGCGGCTGCGGCTTGCCTCGGGTCAGATGCATGTCACCAGCGGGTGCGGCGCGCTCGATCCGCTCGAGCAGGCGGCCAACGTCCGCGCGGATCGGCCGCAGGAAGCTCTCCGGATAGACGCCCATCCACAGCACGCCCGCCGCGATCGGAGCAAGCAGCCACCATTCGCGCGTGTCGAGATCGGTCATGGCCGCCGCGCCCTCGGTCCGGGCGACGCCGAAGGCGATCCGCCAGTAGAGGTAGAGCATGTAGGCCGCGCCGAGGATGATGCCGGTGGTCGCGACGATCGCCGCCCAGCTCGACACCTTGTAGGTGCCGACCAGGCTCAGGAACTCGCCGACGAAGCCGCTCGTGCCCGGCAAGCCGACGCTGGCCATGGTGAAGAGCATGAACAGCAAGGCATAGCCCGGCATGTTGTTCGACAGGCCGCCGTACGCTTCGATCTCGCGGGTGTGCAGCCGGTCGTAGATCACGCCGACGCAAAGGAAGAGCGCGCCCGACACGAGCCCGTGGCTCAGCATCACGATCATCGCGCCTTCGATGCCCTGCCGGTTGAAGGCGAACAGGCCGAAGGTGACGAACGCCATGTGCGCGACCGACGAGTAAGCGATCAGCTTCTTCATGTCGCGCTGCACGAGGGCGACGAGGCTCGTGTAGACGACGGCGATGCCGCTCAGGATGAAGACCAACGGAATGAAGACGAACGAGCCTTCCGGGAACATCGGCAGCGAGAAGCGGATGAAGCCGTAACCGCCCATCTTCAGCAGCACGCCGGCAAGGATGACCGAGCCCGCCGTCGGCGCCTGCACGTGCGCGTCCGGAAGCCAGGTGTGGACCGGCCACATCGGCATCTTCACCGCGAAGCTCGCGAAGAAGGCCAGCCAGAGCCATTTCTGCACATCGACCGGGAAGTCGTGCGCCATCAGCGCCGGGATCGACGAGGTGCCGGCGTCGATCACCATGTAGATCATGGCGATCAGCATCAGCAGCGAGCCGAGCAGGGTGTAGAGGAAGAACTTGTAGCTGGCCTTGATGCGCTCCGCGCCGCCCCAGATGCCGATGATCAGGAACATCGGGATCAGGCCGCCTTCGAAGAAGACGTAGAACAGGAACAGGTCCTGCGCGGCGAACACGCCGAGCATCAGCGCTTCCATCAGCAGGAAGGCCGCCATGTACTCGGGCACGCGCTTGGTGATCGCGCGCCAGCTCGCCCCGATGCAGATCGGCATCAGGAAGACCGACAGCATGATCAGGACGAGCGCGATGCCGTCGATGCCGAGCGCCCAGGAGATGCCGCCGCTTAGCGGCAAGTTCTCCACGAACTGCCATTGCGCGCCCGACGGGTCGTAGGCCGACCAGAGGTAGGCGCCGATGGCGAGATCGATGAGCGTGGCGATGAGCGCGGTCCAGCGCGCACCGTTCGCGTTGACGAACAGGCAGATGACGCCCGCGATGAGCGGGATCGCGATCAGCAGGGTCAGCCAGGGCAGTTCGGTCACTTGCTCGCCCACCAGATCGCCCAGCTCGCCGCGCCGATCAGGCCGAGGAGCATCACAAGGGCATAGGAATAGAGATAGCCGGACTGGAGCCGCGCGGTGATCCTGTTGCCGACGCCGACGGCAAAGGCCGCGCCGTGCGGGCCGAAGCGATCGATCGTGCCTTCGTCACCGCGCTTCCAGAACAGACGGCCGAACCAGATTGCCGGACGGATGAAGATGCGGTCGTACAGCTCGTCGAAATACCATTTGTTCTTCACGAACCGGTAGATCCCGCCGAACTGCTTCACGAAGCCGCGCTGCGTCGCCCGGATTGCGGATGTAATTGTTGTAGGCGATCGCGAGGCCGACCAGCATCACGAAGGTCGCGGTCAGATTTCACCCACAGCGGAACCTCGTGCATCGCGTGCGCCAGATGCTCGTCGAAGGCGACGCTGCCGCTCCAGAACTCGGCCGAGTCCAGGAAGAAGTGCGCTGAAGGTGAAGCCCGCCGACGACCGCGCCGACCGCCAGCAGGCAGATCGGCACCAGCATGGTCAGCGGGCTTTCGTGCGGATGATAGCCGCCCGTGCCTTCCGGCGGCATGGCATCGTCGTTGCGAGCTGTCGCCATGCTCTTCGTCCGGATGGTCCGCGTGATCGCCGTGGACAGCGTGCTGGATATGCTCCGAAGCACCCCAGCGCGGCTTGCCCCAGAAGGTCAGGAACATCAGCCGCCAGGAATAGAAGCTGGTCAGCAGCGCCGCGATCGCGCCGAGCCCAGAAGGCGATCGTGCCGTGCACCGTCCCGCTCGCCCAGGCGCTCTCGAGGATCGCGTCCTTCGAATGATAGCCGGCGAAGCCGACCGATCCCGCGATGCCGACGCCGGTGATCGCCAGCGTTCCAAGCAGCATCACCCAGAAGGTGACCGGGATCTCCTTCCGCAGGCCGCCATAGAACCGCATGTCCTGCTCATGGTGCATCGCATGGATGACCGAGCCCGCGCCGAGGAACAGCAAGGCCTTGAAGAAGGCGTGCGTGAACAGGTGGAACATCGCCGCGCCGTAAGCGCCGACGCCCGCCGCGAAGAACATGTAGCCGAGCTGCGAGCAGGTCGAATAAGCGATGACGCGCTTGATGTCGTTCTGCGCCGTGCCGACCGTCGCGGCGAAGAAGGCCGTCGCGGCTCCGACGAAGGTCACGACCGCCAGCGCCGTCGCGCTCGTCTCGAACATCGGCGACAGGCGGCAGACCATGAACACGCCCGCAGTGACCATCGTCGCCGCATGGATCAGGGCGCTGACCGGCGTCGGGCCTTCCATGGCGTCCGGAAGCCAGGTGTGCAGGCCGAGCTGGGCCGACTTGCCCATCGCGCCGACGAACAGCAGCAGGCAGAGCACGGTCATCGTGTCGGCGCGTCATGCCGGCGAAGCCGATGGTCGAACCGGCCATCGACGGCGCGGCGGCGAGGATCGCCGGGATCGACAGCGTGCCGAACACCCAGAAGGTGCCGAAGATGCCGAGGCTGAAGCCGAAGTCGCCGACGCGGTTGACGACGAACGCCTTCATCGCCGCCGCATTGGCCGAGGGCTTGTGGTACCAGAAGCCGATCAGCAGGTAGGACGCGAGGCCCACCCCTTCCCAGCCGAAGAACATCTGCACGAGGTTGTCGGCCGTCACGAGCATCAGCATCGCGAAGCTGAACAGCGACAGATAGGCGAAGAAGCGCGACTGGCTCGGGTCCTCCGCCATGTAGCCCCAGCTGTAGAGGTGCACGAGCGAGGAGACGGTCGTCACCACGACCAGCATGACCGCGGTCAGCGTGTCGACGCGCAGCTCCCAGTTCACGACGCAGGTCGCCGGAGTGGATCCAGTCGAGGACCGGCGCGACGATATTCCGTGCGTGCCGCCGGTCAGGAAACCGATGAAGATCGGCCAGCTGAGCGCCGCGCCGATGAACAGCGAGCCGGTCGTCACGACCTTGGCCGCGGTCGTGCCGATCCAGCGGCCGCCAAGCCCGGCAATGATCGCCGCCAGCAGCGGCAGGAAGACGATCGCCTGCACCATCAGCCGTGCATCCGGTTGACGTCGTCGACCGCGATCGAACCGCGGCGGCGGAAGAAGATCACGAGGATGGCGAGGCCGATCGCCGCCTCGGCCGCGGCGACGGTCAGGACGAACATCGCCATCACCTGCCCGACGAGATCGCCGAGATAGGCCGAGAAGGCGACGAGGTTGATGTTCACCGCGAGCAGGATGAGCTCGATCGCCATCAGGATGAGGATGACGTTGCGGCGGTTGAGGAAGATGCCGAGCACGCCAAGCACGAACAGGATCGCCGCGACGGTCAGGAAGTGGGCCAGCGAGATCACAGCGTCATGCCTCCGCCCACGTCCGGATTTTCCAGCTTCACTGCGTCCTCGGGCCGGCGATCGACCTGCCGCGAGACCTTCTGCCCGCGAACGTCGCCGCGGCTGCGGTGCGTCAGGACGATCGCTCCGATCATCGCGACGAGCAGGATCAGGCCGGCGATTTCGAACGGGAACAGGAAGCGGCTGTAGAGCACCTGCCCCAGCGCCGACGATGTTCGGCTCGATCGCTTCACGCGGAGCGGCGCCGCTAAGCGCCGGACCCGCGCGCCAGGCGCTCACCGCCAGGATGATTTCCGCCAGCAGGACGAATGCGATGATGATCCCGAACGGCAGGTTCTTGGTGAAGCCCGACCGCAACTCCGCAAAGTCGATGTCGAGCATCATGACCACGAACAGGAACAGCACCGCGACCGCGCCGACGTAGACGATGACCAGCAGCATCGCGATGAACTCGGCGCCGACGAGCAGCATCAGCCCCGCCGCATTGAAGAATGCGAGGATCAGCCAGAGCACGCTGTGCACCGGGTTGCGCGCGAAGATGACCGCCACCGCCGAGGCGAGCATGACCGTCGCGAAGAGGTAAAAGGCGATGAGTGCAATCAAGTCTTGGGACCCTGTTCGGCGCGCTTATCGGTAGGGGGCATCGGCGGCAAGATTGGCGGCGATCGCCCGTTCCCACTGGTCGCCGTTGGCGAGCAATTTGGCCTTGTCGTAGAGCAATTCCTCGCGCGTCTCGGTCGCGAATTCGAGGTTCGGGCCCTCGACGATGGCGTCCACCGGGCACGCTTCCTGGCACAGGCCGCAGTAGATGCACTTCACCATGTCGATGTCGTAGCGCGTGGTGCGGCGGCTGCCGTCCTCGCGCGGTTCGGCCTCGATGGTGATCGCCAGCGCCGGGCACACCGCCTCGCACAGTTTGCACGCGATGCAGCGCTCTTCGCCGTTCGGATAGCGGCGCAGCGCATGCTCACCGCGGAAGCGCGGGCTCTGCGGCGCCTTCTCGTACGGATAGTTGATGGTCGCCTTGGGCTTGAAGAAATACTTCAAGGTCAGCCAGTGCGCCTTCACGAACTCCCAGAGGGTGAACGCCTTGATGGTGCGCGCGATCATGCTGCGCCTCCGTAACGGGAGAACATGAGCCAGCCCGAGATGATGACGACGAAGAGGATGCTGAGCGGCAGGAAGATCTTCCAGCCGAGCCGCATCAGCTGGTCGTAGCGGTACCTCGGCACGGTCGCCTTCACCCAGCTGAAGATGAAGAAGAAGACGGCCATCTTCAGGAACAGCCAGAGGATGCCCGGAATGTCGAACCACGGGATCAGGTCGATATTCAGCGGCGGCAGCCAGCCGCCCCAGAACAGCAGCGCATTGAGCGCGCACATCAGGATGACGTTGCCATATTCGCCGAGCCAGAACAGCGCGAAGGCCATCGAGCTATATTCGGTCTGGTGACCGGCAACGAGCTCGCTCTCCGCCTCCACCAGGTCGAACGGCGTGCGGAACGTCTCGGCCATGGAGCTGATCAGGAAGACGACCGCCATCGGGAACAGCAAGGGATTGAACCCGAAGCCGTTCAGCAGGCCGAACAGCTTGTGCCCCTCCTGCGCGAGGACGATCTCGCTCAGGTTGAACGTGTTCGCGTAGAGCACGACGCAGATCAGCACGAAGCCGATCGACACTTCGTAGCTGACCATCTGCGCGGCCGCCCGGAGCGCCGAGAAGAACGGATATTTGGAGTTCGAAGCCCAGCCGGCGACGATCACGCCGTAAACGCCCAGCGACGAGGCCGCGAGCACGTAGAGCAGGCCGACGTTGATGTCGGCGAGCACCACGCCCGCGTCGAACGGGATCACCGCCCAGACGATCAGCGCGGTCGTGAAGGTGACGATCGGCGCGATCAGGAACAGGCCGCGGTTCGCGCCCGACGGAATGATCGTTTCCTTGAGGAAGACCTTCAGGCCGTCGGCGAAGCTCTGCAGCAGGCCCCACGGACCGACCACGTTCGGACCGCGACGAAGCGCGATCGCCGCCCAGATCTTGCGGTCGGCATAGATGATCATCGCCACCGCCAGCATCAGCGGCAGTGCGATCACGAGGATGCCGATGATCGTGGCGATGAACCACGACCATTCGTAGGTGATGCCGAAGGATTGGAACCAGGCGGTCACTCAGCCGCCTCCTGCACTGCGCGGCCGTGAACCAGCTCTTCCGAGCAGGTGTGCATGGTCGGGCTGGAGCGCGTGATCGCGTTGGTCAGGTAGAAGTCGCGGACCGCGTAAACGACCGCGCCTTCGGCCTTGGCGTCGAGCTTCGGCGGCGACCAGTCGAAGGCGATCAGCCCTTCCGTCCCAAGCTGCGGATATTCCTCGATCATCCGCGCGCGGAGCTGGTCGAAGCGGTCGAACGGCAGCGGCGACGCCGAGCAGGTCGGAAACGGCACGGAAGATCGTCCAGTCCTCGCGCGCCTCGCCGGGAGCGAACGCCGCGCGCTCACTCCGTTGAACGCGGCCCTCGGTGTTCACGTAGGTGCCGTGCTTCTCGGCATAGGCCGCGCCCGGGAGGACGAGGTCGGCCTGACGCGCGCCATTGTCGCCATGATGGCCGATGTAGACCTTGAAGCTGCCGCTGAAGCGCGCCGGATCGACTTCGTCCGCGCCGAGCAACAGCACGACTTGCGGCTTCGCGGCCTCGAGGTCGGCCATGCCGCCCTTCTGCGCATAGCCGAGGATGAGGCCCGCCATGCGCGACGCGCTCGTGTGCAGCACGTTGAAGCCGTTCCAGCCGTCACGAACGAGGTTGAGCGAGCTGGCCAGCTTGAGCGCCGCACCGAGGGCGTTCGCAGCAAGCGCACCCGCGCCGACGATCACCGCCGGCTTCTGCGCGCTTGCGAACGCGTCGGCGACTTCCTTCGGCAGCTTGCCGAGCAGCTTCAGGTCGTTGCCGATCCAGCTGACGCGCATGCCGAGATCGGCTTCCGGACCGATGGCGAAGACCTTCGCGCCCTTGCGATGCGCCTTGCGCAGCCGCGTGTTGACCAGCGGCGCTTCCCAGCGCGGGTTCGATCCGACGAGCAGGACGACGTCCGCATCCTCGATGCCCGCGATGGTCGAGTTGAAATTGACCGCGGCGAGACTCGAAACGTCATAGGTCAGCCCGGTCTGGCGGCCTTCGAGCAAGGTCGAGCCCTGCGCCTGCAGCAGCTTCTTCGCCGCATACATCGTCTCGGCGTCGAGCAGGTCGCCCGCAATCGCCGCAACGCTCGCACCGGCCTTCTTCAGCCGCTCGGCGAACAGGCCAAGCGCCTCGTTCCAGCTCGCCTCGCGCAGCTTGCCCGTTCTCGCGCACCCACGGCCGATCGAGGCGGTTGCGGACGAGCGCATCGACATGGTGGCGCGTCTTGTCGCTGATCCACTCCTCGTTCACGTCGTCGTTGACGCGCGGAAGGATGCGCATGACCTGGCGCTGGCGGACGTCGAAGCGGATGTTCGATCCGACCGCGTCCATGACGTCGATGCCCGGGACGCGGCGAAGCTCCCACGGGCGGCTCTCGAACGACTGCGGCTTCTGCAGCAGCGCGCCGACCGGGCAGACATCGGCGAGGTTGCCCGCCATCTCGGTCGTCACCGCCTTCTCGAGGTAGGACGTGATCTGGCTGTCCTCGCCGCGGTACAGCATGCCGAGTTCGGGCACGCCGGCGACTTCCTCGGAGAAGCGGATGCAGCGCGTGCACTGGATGCAGCGGGTCATCGCCGTCTTGATGACCGGGCCCATGTACTTGTCGTCGATCGCGCGCTTGTTCTCGTCGAAGCGCGAGAACGGGCGGCCATAGGCCATCGGCCTGGTCCTGCAGGTCGCACTCGCCGCCCTGGTCGCAGATCGGGCAGTCGAGCGGGTGGTTGATGAGGAGGAACTCCATCACCCCTTCCCGCGCCTTCTTCACCATCGGCGTGTCGGTGCGGATGGTCTGCCCGTCGGCGGCCGGAAGTGCGCAGCTCGCCTGCGGCTTGGGCGGCCCCGGAGCGACCTCGACCAGGCACATGCGGCAATTGCCGGCGATCGACAGCCGCTCATGATAGCAGAAGCGCGGGATCTCCTTGCCCGCAAGCTCGCAAGCCTGCAGCACGGTCGCGCCCTGCGGGACTTCGATCTCAGCGCCGTCGACGGTGACTTTAGGCATCAGTTACGTCCTCCCGTCGACGATCGCGGTCGCGACTTGGCGTTGGCGCGTTGACGTCATTGAGCGCGTGCAGGATAGGCTCGACGCTGGCGACAGCGCTGATCAGCATGCTCGAGGCAGTGCGAGGCGAAAGCCAGCGACGAACTGCGCCTTGCGCTGCCGACGCTGATCGCCAGAAGTTTGCTACTGCGAGGTCTGCCTGAACAGACGCCGTCACCGAGCTGAGAAGGCGACGCCGCGCTCGCCTCAGTCTCGCTACTGCCGACGTGCTGGTCTCGTGCGTATCAACTGGCAGCGCTGCCACGGCATGTCGGATCGATCGTCAGCGATCGGCAAACGAGCACCGATGCTTACGACATCTTACGCGAAAAACTACTCGCCGACGTATGCAGCTTCGCGCTCGATCGGCGAGCTGTCGATCGCGATCTTCATCACGGACGTGGCGGCCGTCAATACCGATCGCGCTTCGATCAGACCGGCTGGATCGCAGCACAGGCTGAAGCGACTTCCGCGCTGGTCAGTCTGCGAGCAGCGTTCGAACTGCTTCGGCGAGCATCCTCACGAAGGATGCCTGCGGAATTTGCACAGCGCATCGCAGTCGACCAGATCTGCGTGGCAAGTGAACACGTCGCATGCTCGATCGTGCTTCGCTTGTTCACGCCGCGTCGTGCGCTCGCTTGCTCGTGAGACAACAGGGCCTGCCGAGCACACGAGCAATTCTCCGATGAAGGCCATACACTGTAGACATTTGCGTTCAGCACTCGACGAGCTAGCTGGTCCCTTAATCGGTCATGGCCACGCCCTGGATGCCTCGCTACGATGCTCGAAGCTGGCGAGTGCAAGCAGCGTCACCGTCTCGTCGAAGCGAGAGAAAGAGCGGCCGCAGGCGATCGGCTGGTACTGGAGGTCGCAGTCGCCGCCCTGATCGCAGATCGGGCATCGAGCGGGTGATTGATGAGCAGGAACTCGCATCACCTCTCGCGCGCCTTCTGCACCATCGGGGCGTCGGTGCGGATGACTAGCACGTCGGCAGCGGCAGAGCGCAGCTCGCATGCGGCTAGGCGGTACAGCGAGCGACCTCGACAGGCACATGCGTGCAATTGCCGGCGATCGACAGCCGCTCATGATAGCAGAAGCGCGGGATCTCCATGCCGGCAAGCTCGCGAGCCTGCAGCACGGTCCGCCCTGCGGACTTCGATCTCGCGCCGTCGACGGTGACTTTAGGCATCGGTACCGTTCTTCCGCATCTTCGGTTTCGCGGCGTCGCGTGATTTGCGTGATGCGCGGTCCGATCGCGCTGCGAAACCGCGATAAGCGCGATCAGGACGAGGACGGCGAGACCGGCGATGAAAGCGATGCTCATTCCGCCGCCTCCAGCATGCCGCGACCCGTGCGCTCGGCGATGCGGCGCTCGAGCTCGGGGCGGAAGTGCTTGATCAGGCCCTGGATCGGCCAGGCGGCGGCGTCGCCGAGAGCGCAGATGGTGTGGCCTTCGACCTGCTTGGTGACGTCATAGAGCTTGTCGATCGCCGCCACGTCGGCGTCGCCTTCGCGCAGGCGCTCCATCATCCGCCACATCCAGCCCGTGCCTTCGCGGCAGGGCGTGCACTGGCCGCAGCTCTCATGCTTGTAGAAATAGGAGATGCGGCTGATCGCGCGGACGATGTCGGTCGACTTGTCCATGACGATCACGGCCGCCGTGCCGAGGCCGGAGCCGAGCGCCTTCAGCCCGTCGAAGTCCATCGGCGCGTCCATGATCTCCGCCGCGGGAACGAGCGGAACGGACGACCCGCCGGGGATGACCGCCAGCAGATTGTCCCAGCCGCCGCGAATGCCGCCTGCGTGCAGGTCGATAAGCTCGCGGAAGCTGATCGACATGGTCTCTTCGACCACGCACGGCCGGTTCACGTGGCCGCTGATCTGGTAGAGCTTGGTGCCCTCGTTCTTCTCGCGGCCGAAGCTCTTGAACCAGGCGCCGCCGCGGCGAAGGATCGTCGGGACGACCGCAATGCTCTCGACATTGTTGACGGTGGTCGGGCAGCCGTAGAGGCCGGCGCCCGCCGGGAACGGCGGCTTCAGGCGCGGCTTGCCCTGCTTGCCCTCCAGGCTTTCGAGCATCGCCGTCTCTTCGCCGCAGATGTAGGCGCCGGCGCCGCGATGGACGAACAGGTCGAAGTCCTAGCCCGAGCCGGCGGCATTCTTGCCGAGCAGCCCAGCTTCATAGGCCTCGGCAACAGCGCGCCGTAACGTCTCGGTTTCACGAATGAATTCGCCGCGGATGTAGATGTAGCCGGCGCGTGCCCGCATGGCGAAGCCGGCGATCAGCGCGCCTTCGATCAGCTTGTGCGGATCGTGGCGGATGATCTCGCGGTCCTTGCACGATCCGGGCTCGGATTCGTCCGCGTTGATGACCAGGAAGTTGGGTTTGCCGGGCTTCGGCTCCTTGGGCATGAAGCTCCACTTCATGCCGGTCGGGAAGCCCGCCCCGCCGCGTCCGCGAAGGCCGGATTCCTTCACTTCCTCGATGATCGCCGTCCTGGCCGCGCTGCATCAGCTTGGCGGTGTCGTCCCAGTCGCCACGGGCGCGCGCCGCCTTCAGCCACGGCTCCTGGAAGCCGTAGACGTTGGTGAAGATGCGGTCCTTGTCGGAGAGAGGCGTCACGCTACCCATTTCGCGGCCCCTCGATCAGCTTCATTCCGCCGTAGACGATGAGGCCCGCCACGGCGACGCCCACCAGCAGGCCGAGGATGCCCTTCAGGATCTTCCAGGCGACGATGATGATCACGATCGCGAGGACGATCTTCAGCACGTCCTTCACTCACGCGCCCTCTCCGGCGGCTGCCGAGTTCCACTGCGGGCGATAGTCGTAGTTGCGCTCCGCCATCTTCTTCAGCGTGGTCGGACCGCCTTCGGGGCAGCTCGTCTGCCGATCGACCTGCGGGCCGGGCTTGGGCTTCTCGCCGCGCGCGAGCGCATCGAGGATCGCGCCCATGCTCTGCTCGGTCAGGTCCTCGTAATTGTCGTCGTTGATCTGGACCATCGGCGCGTTGGCGCAGGCGCCGAGGCACTCGACCTCCGAAAGCGTGAACAGCCCGTCCTCGGTCGTGTGGCCCTTCTGCAGCCCGCGCGCATTGCAGGCCGCGAAGACCTCGTCCGATCCGCGCAGCATGCACGGCGTCGTCCCGCACACCTGCACATGGTAGCGGCCAACCGGCGCGAGGTTGAACATGGTGTAGAAGGTCGCGACCTCGAGCACCCGGATGGCCGGCATGTCGAGCTCCCTGGCGACGAACTCCATCACCGGAAGCGGCAGCCAGCCCTGCGTGTTCGTCTCCGCCCCGACCTGCCGCTGGGCAAGGTCGAGGAACGGGATGGACGCCGACATCTGCCGGCCTTCCGGATAGCGCGCGACGATCTCCTTCGCGATCTTCGCGTTCGCCGGCGTCCACTGGAAGCCTTCCCAGCGGGCCCGGACTTCCGGATCGTCGATGATTCCGCCCTGCCCGGCCATTAGCGAGTCCGACACTCCCCGAACACGACGTCGATGGCGGACAGCACGGCCGTGGACGTCGCGCGAGCATGTGGCCCTTCATCATGAAAGTCCATCGCCTGCAGGTGGCGAAAAGCCGGTCGGGCGGATCTTGCAGCGGTAGGGCCGGTTGGTGCCGTCGGCGACGAGGTAGACGCCGAACTCGCCCTTGGGGCTTTCGGTCGCGACGTACACTTCGCCCGCGGGCACGTGATAGCCCTCGGTGTAGAGCTTGAAGTGGTGGATGAGGGCCTCCATCGAGGTCTTCATCTCGGCGCGGCTCGGCGGGAAGACCTTCTGGTTCTCCGACCCGACCGGCCCCTTCGGCATTTCCTTCAGGCACTGGCGCATGATGCGCGCCGACTGCCGCACTTCTTCGACGCGAACCATGAAGCGGTCGTAGCAATCGCTGTTGGTGCCGACCGGAATGTCGAACTCCATCCGGTCGTAGACCTCGTACGGCTGCGAGCGGCGAAGGTCCCACGGCAGGCCGGCGGCGCGGATCATCGGGCCGGAGAAGCCCCAGGCGATGGCGTCTTCCTTGCTGACCACGCCGATGTCGACATTGCGCTGCTTGAAGATGCGGTTGTCGGCGACGAGGCTGATCGCGTCCTCGAACAGCTTCAGCCGATTGTCGAGCCAGTCGCCGAGGTCGACCAGCAGCTTCTCCGGCAGATCGTAGCGAACACCGCCCGCACGGAAGTAATTGGCGTGCATGCGCGCGCCGGACGCCCGCTCGTAGAATTGCAGCGTGTCCTCGCGCACTTCGAACAGCCACAGGTTCGGCGTCATCGCGCCGACATCCATGATGTGGCTGCCGAGGTTGAGCATGTGGTTGGAGATGCGGGTCAGCTCCGCCATCAGCACGCGGATGTACTGGGCGCGGAGCGGAATCTCGAGCCCCATGAGCTTCTCGATGGCCAGCACGAAGCTGTGCTCCATGCACATCGGCGAGCAGTAATCGAGCCGGTCGAAGTAGGGCAGCGCCTGCGTGTAGGTCTTGTACTCGATCAGCTTCTCGGTGCCGCGGTGGAGCAGGCCGATGTGCGGATCGACCCGCTCGACGATCTCGCCGTCGAGCTCCATGATCAGGCGGAGCACGCCGTGCGCCGCCGGATGCTGCGGGCCGAAGTTGATCGTGTAATTGCTCAGCCGGTCGTCGCCCGGGTTGTGGCCCTCGGGCGGTTCGGCAGTGCCGGCAGCGAGCGCGCCGACATTCAGTTCGACGGTGCGCGTGCTCATGCCGCACCTCCGCCAGGCCGGCGCCGGCCCGAGCCCTTCGGCTTCGGATCGGGCGTGTTGCTGTCCTTGCTGACTTCGTTCTTCGCCTTGGCGCTCGACCGGGCTTGCGAGCCTCCTTCGTCGCCTCGGCGTCGGCGCGGCGCCCCTGCGCCGGTCTCCGCAGGACTTCTCGGTGGTCTTCGGCGTCTCGGCCGGGGTCTTCGGCGTTCGCGGGCGCTGGCGCGCTCGGAGCAGGCGCCGGCGACGGCGCTCCGGCCTGCTCCGGCCGTCGCCTTCTCATCGCCCGGAAGCACGTATTCCGGACCCTGCCAAGGCATCAGGAAGTCGAACGAGCGGAAGTCCTGCGGCAGGTCGACGGGTTCGTAGACGACCCTTTTCTCGGCTTCCGAATAGCGCAGCTCGACATGGCCGGTCAGCGGGAAGTCCTTGCGGTTCGGATAGCCCTCAAACCCATAGTCGGTGAGAATTCGCCGCAGGTCCGGGTGGCCTTCGAAGAGCACGCCGTACATGTCGTACACTTCGCGCTCGAGCCAGTTCGCCACCGGCCACAGCACCGTCGCGCTCGGCACCGGCGTCGTTTCGTCCGTCAGACACCTTCACCCGGATGCGGCGGTTCTTCGTCAGCGACAGAAGCTGGTAATTGACCTCGAAGCGCTCCGGCCGCTCCGGATAATCGGCGCCGGCGATCTCCATCAGCTGCTGATATTCGAGCCCCGGCGTGTCGCGCAGCGCGCGCAGCGCGTCGACCACGCCTTCGCGGCGAACGGTCAGCGTGATCTCGCCGACGTGATCCTTCACGTCGAGCAACATGTCGCCAAGCGCCTTGTTCGCGGCGTCGATGACCCCCTCGTCCGAAGCGGTCTGGGGGACGTGTGGAGCGAGCTGTGACGGCCATCAGCGTTCGATCGTCCCCTCGCGGCGGATCTTCCGCTGGAGCTGGAGGATTCCGTAGAGCAGGGCCTCGGCCGTCGGCGGGCAGCCCGGCACGTAAATGTCCACCGGCACGATGCGGTCGCAGCCGCGAACCACCGAATAGCTGTAGTGGTAATAGCCGCCGCCATTGGCGCAGCTGCCCATGGAGATGACGTAGCGCGGCTCCGACATCTGGTCGTAGACCCGCCGAAGCGCCGGAGCCATCTTGTTGCAGAGCGTCCCGGCGACGATCATCACGTCCGACTGGCGCGGGCTCGCGCGCGGCGCGACGCCAAACCTTTCAAGGTCGTAGCGCGGCATGTTCACGTGGATCATCTCCACCGCGCAGCAGGCAAGGCCGAAGGTCATCCACCACAGCGAACCGGTGCGCGCCCAGGTGAACAGGTCCTCGGTCGTGGTGACCAGGAAGCCCTTCTCGTCGAGACTCTGCCGCAATTCTTCGAGCTTCGCGCGGTCGATGTCGCCGGGAACGAGCCCCGCCAGCCGGGCGAGCTCTTCCTCGGTGGGCATCGGGTCGTGCCGGGGGTCGAGCATCACTCCCATTCGAGCGCTCCCTTCTTCCACGCATAGGCAAGACCAAGGCCAAGCTCGGCGAGGAAGATCATCATCGCGATCCAGCCGGGCCATTTGGTGAAGTCGAGGCTGACCGCCCACGGGAAGAGGAAAGCCGCTTCCAGGTCGAAGACGATGAACAGGATGGCGACCAGATAGAAGCGCACGTCGAATTGCGCGCGGGCATCCTCGAAGGCCGGGAAACCGCACTCATATTCGGCAAGTTTCTGCGGATAGGGCGCGTGCGAACCGGTGAAGCGCGACACGATCATCGGCAGCACGACGAACGCGCTCGACAGCGCCAGCGCGATGCCGAGGAAAAGCAGGATCGGAAGATATCCGGCAGCTACGCTGGACAAGGAAAACTCCGGGGTTCGAAACTTGGCGGGGCTTTAGGACAGCGAGTTGCGGGGAGCAACGACGTGAGACGTTGGCTTCTAACGGGTCATTTCGACAGGGTTTTGGACCCAGAGGAACGGACATGGATCTGGCGCGACCCCCTGTACGCACGGGCGCCCTTCTGAAGGACGATTTCCCAACCGGCATTGGCCACGACAAGCAGTCAGATTCCCATGGTGGCGATCTGGGTCGGATCGACCGGAGGTGCCCCGTCGATCAACGGAGTGTAGCTTATCGCGTCGCCTTTGACAGGTCAGCAGGAGCACCGCTCCCGGAGTCCTGACCGTTATAGATCGGCATAATACGTCGATGCCGCATCGGCTACCATGCCGTCGATGCCGCGGAAGCGGCTTGCCCGTCGTCGCGTTTGCAGAATGGTTCGGTTGCCCGACTGGAAAGCTCTATTCGCTGTGACGCCCTTGGCAGTAGTCGGCAGACGATCAATCGGCTACCGGTCTCGATCCAGAGCAGCTACCCTTGCCCGCTTTTGATCTACGCCTCGGTGGAATCAGAGCCGCTCAGTGGCCCGGCTGTTGGAGGTCGAGCCGGTAAACTGCGCCAGTGGCTGGCTGTCGCTGACGAAACGGACTTGGCCATTCGACGCTGACATCATCGCCGGGGTGGAAGACGCCGGACGGCGGGGCGATCGGCGGTCCTCAGGCGACCTCGCCTGTCATAGCGCGAGCAGCGCTCACGAACGTTCACATGCCGTGATGAAGGCTTTACTTGCGTTGGTGCAGGACAATCCGCGGCGACCCAGAGACAGCTTGCGGCTGGGAATCCCAGGCAATCGCCAAGGGATGCAACTGGCCGGGCCTACGATCTGCAAGGTCGCCTCGAGCAGCTCTGTCTGTGCAGGCGAGCAATTGTGCGATCGATCAGGCTGGATAGCGAAGATCGTAGACTCCGTCGGTTGGCAATGACCCTCGATCAGGCGATGGCTGGGATCCACGGTGAAGGTGACACTTGTCTGCGGGTTGAAGGACCGCCGCCGCAACTGCGGCCAGGAATCACGTGCGAAGCGCGCCCGCAATCAGCTTCTGCAGCCGACTGTGGATGGCGCCCGAAGCGGCGATATATTCGCGGCGCTCGAAGATGCGGTCGGATCCGCGATAATCGCTGACGAAACCGCCCGCTTCGCGCACCAGCAGAACGCCTGCCGCCGAGTCCCAGCGGATCGAGACCATCCTCCCAGAAGCCGTCCATCCGGCCTGCCGCGACCCACGCAAGGTCGAGCGCAGCGGAGCCGAAGCGCCGCACGCCGGCGACATTCGGCCCGACGGCGTTGTAGATCTTCGACCATTCCGCGCTCTCGCCGCGGCCGAGGTGAGGAATGCCGGTCCCGATCACGCAGTCCGCCAGATCGCGGCGGGCCGATGCGCGCAGGCGGCGGTCCTGAAGCCAGGCGCCACTGCCCTTCTCGGCCCAGAAGCTTTCGTCGGTCAGCGGCTGGTAGACGAGACCATGCGTGATCTCCGGTCGCCCGTCCGGGCGCTTCTCCTCCACCGCGATCGAGATCGAGAAGTGCGGAATGCCGTGCAGGAAGTTGGTCGTTCCATCGAGCGGGTCGACCAGCCAGCGCGGCTTGGACGGATTGCCCTCGATCTCGCCGCCTTCCTCCAGCAGCATGCCCCAATCCGGCCGCGCATAACGAAGCTCGTCGACGATCGTCTGCTCGGAGCGCTTGTCGGCCAGGGACACGAAGTCAGCGGGGCCCTTGCGGCTGACCTGCAGCTGCTCGACCTCGCCGAAGTCGCGACGAAGACGCGGCGCCGCCTTGCGCGCGGCGCGGTCCATGACGGTGATAAGGCCGGAGTGGGATACCAAGTCAGATCTGCTTAGTCGGCGCGGCGAACATATTCGCGACTGTAAGTGTCGACGACGATGCGGGTTCCGCTCGCAATGTGCGGCGGCACCATGACGCGGACGCCATTGTCGAGAACGGCCGGCTTGTAGCTGGACGAGGCCGTCTGGCCCTTCACCACCGCGTCGGCCTCGACGATCATCGCTTCGATCGTATCGGGCAGCTGAACGCTGATCGGCCGCTCGTTGTAGAGCTCCATCACCACGTCCATGCCGTCCTGAAGGAAGGCCGCGGGCTCGCCGATCAGATCCTCGGCAAGCGACACCTGCTCGTAATTCTCCTTGTCCATGAACACGAGCATGTCGCCGTCGTGGAACAGGAACTGGAAGTCCTTGGTGTCGAGGCGGACGCGCTCGACCGTCTCCGCCGAGCGGAAGCGGACGTTGTTCTTGCGCCCGTCGATGAGGTTCTTCAGCTCGACCTGCATGTAGGCGCCGCCCTTGCCCGGCTGGGTGTGCTGGATCTTCACGGCGCGCCAGATGCCGCCTTCATATTCGATGATGTTGCCGGGACGGATGTCCACGCCGCTGATCTTCATGATCGCCTACCTGCTTCGAAACTGATGAAAGAGCCGCCGCGAGCTTGGCCCGCGGATTGGCGGCGGCCTTAGCCGCTGGTCCGTTTTCCGGCAAGCAGCGGGTACGGGTTGATCGGGCGTGCCCTGATGCCACTTCTCGCCGGGCTGCATCTGGTTGATCGCGAAATGCAGGTGCGGGCCTTCCGGATTGGCGTTGCCGGTATGGCCGACACGGCCGATCACCTGCCCGCGCTTCACCTTCTGCCCCTCGGCAAGGCCCGGCGCATAGCCCTGCAGATGCGCGTAATAATAGGTCCAGCGCTGGTCGGGCGAGCGGACATAAGCGGTGATCCCGCCGCCGCCCGTCGGAGAAGAAGAGCTTCTCCACCGTGCCGTCCGTGGCGGCGATCACCGGCGTTCCCTCGTCGGCCATGATGTCGATGGCATCGTGCACGCGTGCGCCGCCGGCTCGCGCCTGCGTGAAAGTATCGGTGAGCTGGCTCGGCTTTCACTCCTGCGACCGGGAATGGCGAGGCCGGCCGGTCCGACCTCGACGCTTTCCGCGATTGCGACGGGCGGACCCGATGCCGGATCGACGACCGCAATATCACCCGACGCGGCTCACCTTGCCGGCCTCGGCGGTCGAGAACATTCCGGTGTTGAACGCGAAGACCCAGAAGGCGCTGGTCAGGATCGCGGTGACAACCGCGGTCGCGAAAACCCTGAACATCTGCCCCTCACCGCCTTAAGCTGAGAAAATCGCCTGGAAGCCCGGCTTCATCATGCGCGACAGCCGCATCACGTCCCAATTGGTCATGCGCAGGCAGCCACTGGCTCTCGCGCTTGCCGATCAGTCTGCGGCTCGGGAGTGCCGTGAATGCCGTAATGCTCCTTGGTCAGGTCGAGCCAGGCGACCCCGACCAGGTCCGTTCGGTCCCGGCGGAAGCTTCTGCTCCGTCTTCTCTTCGGACACATCCCAGAACAGGTCCGGCTGATAGTGGAAGGGCGGCATGAAGGCGTAGGTCGTCACCTTCCAGCTGCCGAGCGGCAGCGGATCGCTGCTGCGAACCCGTCGTCACGGGGAATTGCGCGACGAGCTCGCCATCGTCTTCCCGAGCCGAGGGAATCGCCCTCGATAGACCTTCAGGGTGCCCTCGCTCTTGTCGACGACCACATAGTCGCCCTGCGGCTGATTGGCCTCGACGTTGAGCGCTGCGCAGCAACTGCGCCTGCTTCTCATCCGGTACGCCCGCATAGTCGCGGGACTGCCGGAACGACGTTCGGCAGCCGAAGCGTGCTGGCCGACACCGATCAGCTTGTCCGGCCCGTTGAGCGCGACGATCGTCTCCGGAGTGGTGTGATACCGCTCGGCCAGCTTCTCGAGCATGTTGCGATAGCTGAGGGCATCGAGCTTCGCCTGGTCCTCCGGCTTCGGTCGGGATCGGATAGGTGAACGGCCCCCGCACGTCCTCGGCACTCAGCCTGACAGTCACGGTCGACGGCCGATTGTGCCTTCATCAGCGCCTGCCTGCGTCTGCGCATCCAGCTTGCCGCTGAGCTTGCAGGCCGTTGCGCCTCCTGGAAGCCGCGGAGCGCTCAGTCTCGAAGGACTGTCCTCTCTGCCGTCGATGACGCCCGGGGAAAAGCCGTGCGACGACAGCAGCACCTGCGCATGGAACAGCTCGCCCTTGATCGGCGATCCGGGCGTACCCGGCGCGACCCAGCCCGCTGTCGGTCTTCGCGCGCTTCGTTGGTTGTCGACTGGGCGATGGCAGCCCCGGCAACGAACGCCGCCGCGGCCGACGGTGGTGAACAGGCGATGATGACGCACGCAACTCTCCGAATGGAACAGGGTTCGGGGGTGCAACGATGCAGGATACAAGTGTTTCCCAGCGAGGGCGGGCGACAGATACGCGTTGGCTGTTCAGGCCATCGACGGACACGCCGACACTCGGTTTCAGACGCTCAAATCGATGGTCGGCCAGCTGCGGCGCTGACAACAAAGAAAATCCCGGGCGAAGCAGGTGCCTCGCCCGGGATTCACACGCAACTCGGAATACCTTATCCGCGCTCTGGCGCCGGCGGCGGCGGCGGCGGCGGAGGCGGCGGAACCGGGCAAGCCTCGGTCGCCAGGATCACCGATCCGTCCGGGCACGTCTGCGTCGCCGGGGGCGGCGGAGGCGGCGGGGGCGGCGGCGGAGGCGGAGGCGGCGGAGGAGCCGCTTCGGCACCGCCGAAGTTGTAGATCAGGCTCGCCAGGAGGCTGTGCGACCGGAACTTCTGCTCGAAGTCGGCGAACGCGACAGCGTCCGTCGTCACGACGACCGGAGCCGTCGCGCCCGTCGGAAGCACGGTCTCCGCATTGCCGTCGATGAACGAAGCCGGTGTCGTCGGCCAGGTCGAGATTGCCGGTGCGGAAGTAGCGATACTTCAGGCCCAGATCGATGTTCGGGCTGAGCGCGAAACGGACGCCCGCAATGCCCTGATAGGCCCAGGCGGTGTCGCTTTCACCCAGCGTCTTGACGCGCGCACGGCCGAAACCGCCGCCGGCGTAGAAGGACACGCCGTCCTCGTTGCCGAAGTCGACGAGCGCGTTGATCATGCCCGAAAGGACGCTGACCTTCGCCATCGAGGTCGAAATCGGTGCTGCTGAGCGCCGGAAGCGTTCCGATCGGATCGGGAGCGACGTCGCGATCGGGGCGGTTCAGCGCCGTGTTCAGCGAAGAGATGAACCCGCTGTCCACCTCCAGGTCGTTGAGCTTGGCGCGCTTGTAGCCGATCTCACCTTCGAGCCGGAACATGCCGAAGTCGTAACCGGCGATCGCGTCGAGGTCGTAGCCCTTCTTGTAATCGATGCCGAACGCGTTGTTGTACGTCGTATCGCTAGGGCCGACGACGACCGGCGTTCCGACGGTGGTCGTCTCGTAATCGACGAAAACGTCGGCGTCCTGGTCCTTCGGGAAGAGGATACCGCCCTCGACACCGAAGTAGCCGGAGCCGTCACGGGCTGCGGCCGGCGAAGCGACTGCGGCCACCGCGGCAGCGGCGAATAGATATTTGCGCATTTGGAACCATCCCTTGCTTGTTTGTCGCCGCTCCAATGGCCACGAAGCGTGATGGTTTCGTGAAATCCGCGACTGCTATCGATTACTCCAAAAAGTGGTGCAATTCGGCCACACTGTTCGGACGCAGGCGGAATTCCGCCAATTTCTCTCGTCCTTGCCGCCACAAGTCCTAAGACGTCAGCGAACAAGTCGCTGAATTCAGTGAGAACTTCTGTCGGGTTGTCGACACTCCAAACGGCCTGACAGACCGCGAGGAAATCCGCTCCAGCGTCGATCAGCGGCTTCGCGTTCGCGGGATTGATTCCGCCAATCGCAACGCACGGAATTTCGAACACCGAGGACCACCAGCTGAGGATCGCCGGGTCGGGGCGATAAGGTGATGGCTTGGTCGTCGTCGGGTAGAAGGCGCCGAACGCAACATAGTCCGCCCCCGCCTCGCCTGCGTCCATCGCGAGATGGCGGCTGTCGTGGCAGGTCACTCCGATCTGCGCCTGCGGTCCGAGCAGCGCCCTCGCCTCCCGAATATCGCCGTCCTGCTGGCCAAGGTGAACGCCGTCGGCGCCAAGGCGCTTGGCCAGCTGCATGCTGTCGTTGACGATGAAGGCAACGCCCGCATCGGCGCAGATGCGCTGCAGCGGCTCGGCCAGCCTCGCAAGCTCATGTTCGGACACGTCTTTCACGCGCAGCTGGAAGGCAGCGACGACTTCGTTCCCGACAGCCGCCTTCAACCGGTCAGGAAAGCTCCCGCCAACCTCTTGCGGGGAAATGAGGTAGAGCCGGCAGGGCTGCGTCCGCTTGGGCGGTGGAAACTCTGACGGATCGAATTCGTCGTCCACGCTTACGCGGCGGCCTTCTCGGTCGAAGCCTCGTAGATTTCGTCGATCGCCTCGGACAGCGAACGGTCGAACTCCTCTTCGCTCGTGTCCTGGCGAAGATCCTCGAGCAATGCGCGAGAGAAGCTGGCGATCATGCCCGGGTTTCTGGCGAGGTCGCGGCAGGCGTCGGTGCGCGAGAAGCCGCCCGAAAGAGCCACGACGCGAAGCACGCGCGGATGCTCGACCAGAGCGTCGAACGGTGCCCGGCGTCTCGGGGATCGACAGCTTGAGCATGACCTCGCTGCCTTCGGGCAGAAGATCGAGGTGGCGCAGGATCTCGTCGCGGAGAAGTTCATCCGCAGCGCCGCGCTCGGCGCTCTTGATGTTCACTTCCGGCTCGATGATCGGAACGAGCCCGTGGCTCAGGACCTGCTTCGCCACTTCGAATTGCTGGGCGACGACGTCGGCGATGCCCGCCGGATTGGCGAGGTGGATGACCGAGCGTTCCTTCGTTCCGAAAATGCCCTTCTGGACGCCGCGCGACAGAAGCGCGTCGAGCTCCGGCATGGGCTTCATCAGCTGCACGCCATTCGCTTCGTCGGCGAGGCCCTTGTCGATCTTCAGGAACGGAACGACGCCCTTGCTCCAGAGGTAGGCCGGAACAGGCTGGCCGTGCGCCTCACCGTCCATCGTCCGTTCGAACAGGATGGCGCCGAGCACCTTCTCGCCGTTGAACACGGGCGAGGACATGATCCGCACGCGCATCTTGTGGACGAGGTCGTACATCTCTTCGTCCGATGACCATTCGTCGCCCTTGTAGCCGTAGCCCTTGAGCGCGGTCGGCGTGGACCCGCCGCTCTGGTCCAGCGCCGCGATGAAATCCGTTCGCATTCTTCACCTTGGCGAGCATTTCTGCGTTCTGCGCCATCTTCAGTCCCCTTGTTGCTCAAGTGCGGCAACGCCCGGAAGCGTACGCCCTTCCATCCATTCGAGAAATGCCCCGCCCGCAGTCGAGACGAAGGTAAAGTCGCCAGCTACGCCAGCGTGGTTCAAGGCCGCAACCGTGTCGCCGCCGCCGGCGACCGAAACCAGGCCGCCGTCCTTGGTCAAAGCGGCTGCCGTCTTCGCAAGCGCGACCGTCGCGGTATCGAACGGCGGCGTTTCGAACGCGCCCAGCGGGCCGTTCCAGACCAAAGTCCGGCAGGTCTTGAGCACGTCCGCGAGCGCTTCGACCGCGGCGGGACCGACGTCGAGGATCATCTCGTCCGCCTGCACCTCATGCACGTTGCAGGTGCGCAGGCTGGCAGGGTTTGCCGCGAATTCCTTCGCGACGACGACATCGTAAGGCAGGTGAATCGTGCAGCCGGCCTCGTCTGCCCGATCGAAGATGGCGTTGGCCTCGCCCGTCAGGTCGTGCTCGCAAAGCGACTTGCCGACATCGACACCGCGCGCGGCGAGGAAGGTGTTGGCCATTCCGCCGCCGATGATCAGATGATCGACCTTGCCGACAAGGTGGCCGAGCACGGCGAGCTTCGACGACACCTTGGCGCCGCCGACGACAGCCGCGACCGGCCGCTCCGGATTGCCGAGGGCGCGTTCCAGCGCCTTGAGCTCCGCCTCCATCGCCCGGCCGGCAAAGCTCGGCAGGATATGGGCAATGCCTTCGGTCGAGGCATGCGCCCGGTGCGCGGCGGAGAAGGCGTCGTTGACGTAATAGTCGCCGAGCGCGGCCATGCCCTTGGCCAGCTCCGGATCGTTCTTCTCTTCGCCTGAGTGGAACCGCGTGTTCTCCAGGATCCCGATATTGCCCGGAAGCATCGTCGTGATCGCCCGCTCGGCTTCCGGTCCCTGGCAATCTTCGATGAAGCGGACCGACCGGCCCGCCAGCCGATGAACCGGCAGGACAAGCTGGGCAGTGGACATGTCGGGCCGATTCTCGCCCTTCGGCCGCCCGAAGTGCGAGAGAAGGAGCACGATGGCTTTGCGGTCGGACAGTTCCAGGACCGTCGGCAACATCGCCCGAAGCCGCGTGTCATCCGTGACCTTCGCGCCATCCATCGGAACGTTGAGGTCGACGCGGACAAGGACGCGCTTGCCGTTCAGGTCCTCCGGCAGATCGTCGAGAGTTTTGAACTGGCTCATCTGCAGCCGAATGTTCCCGAATGTTCGACAAGTGACGAGCGCCTCTTCGCACGACGCATTGACCGCCGATCACGGCCCGTCCATCGACCGCCATAGGTCGAACGCATGCGCCTGTAGGACAGACCTTAGCCGAGCTTCGCCATCGCCGTGGCCGTGTCGACCATGCGGTTCGAGAAGCCCCATTCATTGTCGTACCAGCTGACGACACGAACGAGCTTGCCTTCGAGAACGGCCGTTTCGAGGCTGTCGACGGTCGAGCTTGCCGAGCTGTGATTGAGGTCGATCGAGACCAGAGGCTCGTCGGTGTAGACGAGAATGCCCTTGAGGCGGCCGCTCTCGCTGGCGGCCTTCAGCGCACCGTTGACCTCTTCGAGCGTCGTGTCGCGCTTCGGCGTGAAGGTCAGGTCGACGAGGCTGACGTTCGGCACCGGAACGCGGACCGCGGAGCCGTCGAGCTTGCCCTTCAGCTCCGGAAGCACCTCGCCCACCGCACGGGCAGCGCCGGTCGTCGTCGGGATGATCGACATGGCGGCAGCGCGCGCACGGCGCGGATCGGAATGGATCTGGTCGAGGATCTTCTGGTCGTTGGTGTAGGCGTGGATCGTGGTCATCAGGCCGCGCTCGATGCCGATCGTGTCGTTCATCACCTTGGCGACCGGCGCGAGGCAGTTGGTCGTGCACGACGCGTTGGAGACGATCTTGTGCTCGGCGGTCAGCTTGTCGTCGTTGACGCCGTAGACGACGGTCAGGTCGGCGCCCTTGGCCGGAGCCGAGATGAGCACGCGCTTGGCGCCCGCTTCGAGATGCTTTTCGCCGCCGGCGCGGTCGGTGAAGAAGCCGGTGCACTCCAGCGCGATGTCGACGCCGTTGGCCGCATGCGGAAGCTTGGCCGGGTCGCGCTCGGCGGTGACGTGGATGCGCTTGCCGTTGACGATGATGTCGTTGCCGTCGGCTTCGACCGTGCCCGGGAACAGGCCGTGGACGCTGTCGCGCTTGAACAGCCAGGCGTTCGCCTTCGCGTCGGCGAGGTCGTTGATCGCGACCAGCTCGAGCCCGCTGTCCGGACGCTCGAGGATTGCGCGAGCGACCAGGCGGCCGATGCGTCCGAAACCGTTGATTGCAACCTTCGTCATTGGATGCCTCTTTGAGTCATGTGGTTGAGTACCCTTGTGGCAATTGCCTCTGGGGTTAGCCCGAAGAATTCGTATGCGTCCTTGGCCGGAGCCGAGACGCCGAAGCGGTCGATGCCGATGCGCAGGCCGTGAAGCCCGGTGTAGCGCTCCCAGCCGAAGGTCGTGCCGGCTTCCACCGACACACGCAGGATCTCGCGGTTGGAGACGTCGGGAAGGACGTCCTCCCGATAAGCGGCAGGCTGCTCGTCGAAGCGTTCGGTGCAGGGCACGGAGACAACGTCGGCACCGACGCCCTGCTGTTCAAGGCGTTCGGCGGCGGCGAGCGCGATCTCGACCTCGGAGCCGGTCGCGAGGAAGATGACCTTGCGGGCTGCGTCGGCGGCTTTCAGGCGGTAGGCGCCCTTGCCGCAGAGGTTTTCGTCCGACGCTTCGGTGCGGACCGGCTTCAAATTCTGGCGGGTGAGCGCGAGCACGCTCGGCTCCTTGGCCGCAAGCGCGAGCGCCCAGCATTCCGCCGTCTCGATCGCATCCGCCGGGCGATAGACGTGCAGGCCCGGCATGGCGCGAAGGCTCTGCAGATGCTCGATCGGCTGGTGGGTCGGGCCGTCCTCGCCGAGGCCGATGCTATCGTGGGTCATCACGTAGATGACCTTGGCCTGCTGCAGCGCCGACAGGCGGATCGCCGGGCGGGCATAGTCGGTGAAGACCAGGAACGTGCCGCCGTACGGGATCACGCCGCCGTGCAGCGCCATGCCGTTCATCGCCGCGGCCATGCCGAACTCGCGGATGCCGTAATAGATGTAGCGGCCGCCGTAATTGTCGGCCGTAAGCGGCTGCAGCGCCTTGGTTTTCGTGTTGTTGGAGCCGGTGAGGTCGGCCGAGCCGCCGATGGTCGAGGTAACGACCGGGTTGATCGCCTCCAGCGCCATTTCCGACGCCTTGCGGGTCGCGACCGGCTTCAGGTCGGCGAGCACGCTGTCGATGTAGGGCTTGAGCCAGCTGTCGTCGGCCTTGCCGGCGATGCGGTCGAGGAATTCCTGGCTTTTGCCGCTGGCCTCGAGGCGCTTCGTTCCAGTCGGCGCGCGCGCCTGCGCCCTGCTTCCCGGCGTCGCGCCAGGCGGTCAGGATGTCGTCGGGAACCGTGAATTCCTTCGGCTCCAGCCCGAGTTCGAGCGCGCGCGGCCTCGACTTCGTCCTTGCCGAGCGCGGCGCCGTGCGTTGCCGCCGTGCCCTGCTTGTTCGGCGCGCCGTAGCCGATGATCGTCTTGCAGCGGATCAGCGACGGGCGCGGATCGGCCTTGGCCTCTTCGATCGCTCGCGAGACGTCGTCCGAATTCATGCCGTCGCATTCGACCGTATGCCAGCCGCAGGCCTGATGCCGGGCGACGACATCCTCGTTACGCGACAGGCTGGTCGGGCCGTCGATGGTGATTTCATTGTCGTCCCACAGGACGATCAGGCGGCCGAGCTTCAGATGTCCGGCGAGACCGACCGCCTCGTGATTGACGCCTTCCATCAGGCAGCCGTCGCCGGCGATGACGTAGGTCCAGTGATCGACGAGATCGTCGCCATAGACGGCGTTGAGATGACGCTCGGCGATCGCGGTCCCGACGGCCATGGCGACGCCCTGCCCCAGCGGCCCGGTCGTCACCTCGACTCCGGCAAGCTCGAAATTCTCCGGGTGTCCGGCGGTCGGGCTGTGCAGCTTGCGGAAGTTCTTGATGTCGTCGAGCGTCGGCCGCTCGTACCCGGTCAGGTAGAGCAAAGCGTAGATCAGCATCGAGCCGTGGCCCGCCGACAGGATGAAGCGGTCGCGGTCCGGCCAGTGCGGATCGGCGGGATCGTACTTCAGATGCCGTGTGAAGAGCGCGGTCGCCGCATCGGCCATGCCCATCGGCATTCCCGGGTGGCCGCTATTCGCTGCCTCGACCGCATCCATCGCCAAGGCCCGAATCGCGTTGGCAAGGTGACGTTGGCTCGGCTGCAAGTCGCGCTCCATCTATGGGGTCGGCCCCCACGCGAGATTCGGCGGGGCGGATTGCGGTGGCCATTGGCCGGTGAGCCGTGAACCGTCAACCTTGGGATCCCTTTTGCTTGCACTCACGACTTGCCGGAAAGCCGCTTCTTGCGTAGCGGAATTGGCGATGGACGAGGGCCGTCTCACTTCCGCGCTGGATCGGGCCGAACGTGCGCTTGCACGGATCGAGCGCGCAGCCACGCAGGTCGGTCACAAGAACGGCAAGGATGAAGCCCTTCGCGCCAAGGTTCGCGAGGCTGTCGCCGAGCTCGACCAGATCATCCGCCTGGCGGAGAACGCCTGATGGCCGAGATCGACGTCTTCATCGCCGGACGCGCCTACAAGGTCGCCTGCCGCGACGGTGAAGAGGATTCGCTGCGCAAGGCGGCTGCGCTGGTCGATGCCAAGAGCCGCGAAGCTCTGGCTGGCCTCGGCACATTGTCGGAAGCGCGCCAGCTTCTGTTCGCGTCGCTCCTGCTCGCGGACGAACTTGTCGATGACGGACGTGCGCTGCCTTCGCCGCCACCGGTCGATCCAGCACTGGCGGAACGCGCCGAGCGCGTAGCGGATCGGCTCGAATCTCTTGCCGCGGCTCTTGAGAATGGGGCGCCGCGCGCCTAAGTCGGTCTCGACGGGTACTGCCCGGTACGAAGCCACGAAAATCCCTGAGGCGATTAAATATCCTAGGGGACTGTCCCTGTCCGGACCCTGGTCCGGTGCACATGGTTCCCACCTGACGTTTGTGGCGTCAGAGGATTTCCGGCAAACGGCCACGGTGGTCCCGTCACTTCCCTTCGACCTTTCAAAGGATTCGCTGCGCAAATCCGCTCTGGATGCGCGCAAGGCTTTCGTGCGCACGCTGGACGACGGGCATCGCGCAATCCTCGAGCGAAAGCTCGCCGAGCATCTGACGTCGCTTTGCGCCCATTCCTCGGTCGTCGCCGGCTATGCGCCCGTTCGGAACCGAGATCAGCCCGATGCTGGCCATGGAAGAAGCGCGGGCCGTCGGCCGAATCGTCGCCTTCCCGGCCTTTTCCGACCCATCCAAGCCCTTTCGCTTTCACGCGGGCGATCCGCTCGAGCCGGGCCCGTTCGGCATGATGCAGCCGAAGCGCCGTGCACCCGCGGTGGAGCCGGACCTCATCTTCGTGCCGCTGGTCGCGGTCGATGGACAGGGCACGCGCCTCGGCCGCGGCAAGGGCCATTACGACCGGGCCCTGCTGCAGCTGAAGAAATCGGGCGCGAAGCTCATCGGGGTGGGCTGGCCGATGCAGCGCCTGGAAACGGTCATTCCCAAGGAGCCGTGGGACATACCCTTGCACGGGTTCGCCAGCCCCGACGGCATCGAGGATTTCGAATGACCGAACCGAGTTGGAGACGGCCGGCGGGCATTGCCGCGATCCTGTTGCTGATCGCGCTCTGGGCGGTCCTCATTGCGACGTTCGCGGGCCAGATCGGACGTCTTCCGATCCTCGTTCAGGCTCTGTTTTATCTAATTGTTGGAATAGCTTGGATCGCACCGTTGAAACCGTTGCTGCGCTGGTCCCAAACGGGACAGTGGAGGCAAAGGCGAGACGGACGAGATTGAAACAGGCGTATTATTCCACTATATCACCGCGTCCCGTGACACAGACCATCGCCTTGAACGCCGCGCAGATGTGGCGCGAGCGCCCGCAGGAAGTGATCCTGGCGGGTGCCCTGGCGCTCGCCGGTTTCGCGGCGATCGCCGGCTCGGCCTATTCGACGCCCGACCTTCGGACGAAGTCGGTACGACGGCCGGGACCTCCGGCGCCGCCGCCTCTGCTCGTCCGGCAGCTTCCGGTCGACCAGGCGCTGGCGATCAACCAGGGCATTGCGCTCGACACCGGTCCGAACCCGGCCGCCAAGCCCTTCTCGCTCGGCAAGGTCGACGCAGCGACGCGCACCCGGGCGCTCGAGTGCCTGACGAGCGCCGTCTATTACGAGGCCGGGCAGGAAAGCACGGACGGGCAGCGGGGCGTCGCGCAGGTCGTCCTGAACCGCGTCCGCCATCCCGCCTTCCCTGCGACGTCTGCGGCGTCGTCTACGAGGGCTCGACCCGGCCGACCGGCTGTCAGTTCACCTTCACCTGCGACGGCTCGCTGATGCGCGGGCAGATGGCCGAATCCTGGCGGCGTGCGCGTTCGGTCGCGGAAGCGGCGCTCGCGGGCTTCGTCTACAAGCCAGTCGGGACGGCCACGCACTATCACGCCAATTACGTCGTGCCCTACTGGGCGCCGACGCTGACCAAGAATGCCGTCGTTGGCGCGCACATCTTCTATCGCTGGGCAGGCAATTGGGGCCGCCCCGCTTCCTTCACGCAGGCCTACGCCCTTCGCGAGCCCAGCGTCGATGCGCTCCGCTCGGCCGCCATCCTGGCCGAGCAGCGCGACGTCGCCACGCGCGGTCAGTCCGGCGACGTGGCCAAGGCGATCGCGGAAATACCGGGCGCCGAAGCGCTCCCGCTCAAGCCGTCGATGCGCGGCGACAAGGGCGTGGCCGTCCGCTTCAACATGACGGCGCGCAAGGCGACCGAAGAGGTCGAGCACAAGCCTTATGTCGAGAAGGTGCAGGCTTCGGACAATCTGCGCTGGACGCTCGGCGGCGGCATGGCTGCTTCTGACGACAAGCCGCTGGGCAAGACAGCGCCACCCGCGCAAGTCGCAAGCGCGACCGGAACGGCGACCGGCTCACCCGAATAGGGCGCCTCAGGCGTCTCGCAATTCCATGAATGGCGCGAGTGACGGGGCTCGAACCCGCGACCTCCGGCGTGACAGGCCGGCGCTCTAACCAACTGAGCTACACCCGCGTTTTTGGCGTGGCGGCGACCTAGGTGGCAGCCCGCGGGGTGTCAACATCGGCAGCCTCTTTTTCCGTCTCTTCCTCGCCGGCATGCGTCAACGTGCCGTGTTCGAAGAGGAAACCCGCGATGTCGGGCGTACCGGCTGCGGAAAAGATCGTCTTCATGATGATCAGCAGCGGCACCGCCAGAAGCGCGCCGGTCGTTCCCCAGACCCACGCCCAGAAGCTCAGCGAAACGAGGATCGCCAGCGGGCTGATCGTCAGCCTTTTGCCGACGACCATGGGGGTGATGAGATTGGCCTCGACCATGTGCAGCCCCGTGAAGATCATCGGCGGCAGCAGCGCGGACCAGACGTCCGGGAAGGTCATCAGCCCTCCGAGGAAGAGCAGGAGCGCCGAGACGATCGGGCCCAGATACGGGATGAAGTTCAGCACCGCGACGATGCCGCCCCACATGATCGGCGAATCCATGCCGAGCTGCCAGAGGATGAGCGCCGTCAGGGCGCCCAGGGTCACGTTGATGAGCGTGATCGTGCCGATGTAGATCGAAGTCGCGTCGACGACCTGCTGAATGACGCGCGCGGTGGTCAGCGCACCCTCGAAGCTTCCGCGGCTGACGATCGTCTGCTTCCGCATCGCCGTCCAGCCGGCGAGGAAGAAGTAGATGACCAGCAGCGCGAAGAAGAGCTGGATGAGCAGATGCGGCGCCGACGAGGCGAGCAGGCCCGACAGCGAATTGGGAGTCTCGACCCGAACTGTCCGGCCGCTGTCCTGGGTCGTCACCTGCGACAGGATCCGCTCCATGAACCGGTCGAAGGACTTGTACAGGTCGAGGACGGGTTCGAGCGCCGCCCTCGCCTTCGGAATCCGCTCGGGAATCAGGGCGACCCAGTCGATTGCCGGAAGGACGATCGACCCGACCGCGAACAACGCCAGCAAGAGGAAGAAGATCACGCAAACCGCGGCCGCGAAGCGCGATGGAACGCCGCGACGCTCCAGCCATTCCAGCATCGGCACGAGCGTGATCGCGATGACCAGCGCCGCCGTCACCGGGAGGAAGAACTCCGCCCCTGCCCGCAGCGCGAACGGCAAAGCGATGATGATGCCGACGCCCGCGATCAGCGCGATGGACGCAAGGAGCCGATCCCGCTTGGCGCTGCTCTCCACGAACGCGTGCGGCACGTCCGGCTGAGCCGATGCCTTCTGCTTGGTGGTGCGCGCGTCCATGTGAGGACGATATCTTCGGCTGTGCGTGCCGTCACGGAGTAAATCCGTGACGTCGATCGACACGCCTTTGGCGGTCGTCGGCCGGCGCTGCGCCGTCTCTCGCGCTACTCGGAAATTGCGTTCGCAATTTCCTCCTTACGCTCGGCGGCTTGCTTGGTGCCCCTGGTCCGACTCGAACGGACACTCCGTGAAGAACTCGATTTTGAGTTCGAGCGCGTCTACCATTCCGCCACAGGGGCCCCGTAGCCGCCGCTAGCTAGCAACGGCGTCGCGGAAGGACAACCACCGCCGCACTGACCGCACAGTTCTTAAAATGTGGAAACCATGTTCGTAAAATCTGCGTCAACCGCCGCTGCCGTAACTCCTTATGGATGGTGATGCGAAAGTTCTTCCCCGAAGACCTGCAGAACACGAAGTCCCGTACCGAGTGCGCCAAGACTGCGTTCGGAGTCGGGTCCGCCCGGCCGGGAACATTTCGGTCGCGAGCATTGCCCGAGCTTCGGCACTGACGGCGAAAAACCAAAACTCTAGAACCTGATGGGTGGAGCGAGCCATTGATGCCCGCCCCACATAATCAGATCGCGCCTGCTATCAGGCTCCACCACCGTAAGGGTCCGGACCAAAACGATTGGTTCCCTGCGTGCCGGGCAGAACGAAGAAGACGAGCAGGACGATCGCGCCGACAAGCGGAACCAGCCCGATCAGCAACCACCAGCCCGAACGGTCCGTGTCGTGCAGCCGCCGAGCGCCGACGGCGATCGACGGGATCAGCATTGCCAGGCCGAACAGCACGGTCACGATACCATACGGTCCGACCGCACCGTCGAACCCCAAGAGACTGTCGAAGATCGTCGCGACGATGTAGCCGATGAACACGAGCAGGTAGAACCACCAATACTCGGCCCTCGGTGCCCGCCCCGAGAAGTCCGCATATTTTTGAAGCGGGCGTAGCGCCCAATTGATGGGCGTCATTTCAGTCGTCATTTGCTCCCCCCTGTTTGAAAGCAGGCTGATGCTAGCCTGTTGTTTCTCGACCGCAACATCTTCCTTCTCGCCTAATTCCGTGGCGCCTGCCGCCGATAGCTGAGCGCCTCCGCAACATGGATTCGTCCGACCTGCTCGGCCCCGGCCAAGTCGGCAACGGTGCGTGCGACGCGAAGCACCCGATGAAAGCCGCGAGCGGACAGGCGCATCGCCGCCGCCGCATCGGCGAGCAGCTTGCGTCCGGGATCGTCGGGCGTCGCAACTTTCTCCAGAACCTCGCCGTCCGCCTCGGCATTCGTTCGGACGCCCGAGCCGTTGTAGCGGTCGGCCTGCAGCTGACGGGCGGTCGCGACCCTGCGGGCGACCTCGGCGCTGCCCTCGGCCGGCGGCGGAAGCGTGAGATCGGCGGCCGAAACGCCCTGCACTTCGACATGAAGGTCGATGCGGTCGAGCAAGGGCCCCGAAACCCGCGCCTGATAATCCGCGGCGCACCTGGGAGCCCGGCTGCAAGCAAGCGCCGGATCCCCCAGATGGCCGCACCGGCAGGGGTTCATCGCCGCAACGAGCTGCACCCGCGCCGGGAAGGTGACGTGAGTATTGGCTCGTGCAACGCTGACATTGCCGGTTTCGAGGGGCTGCCGAAGCGAATCCAGAACACCGCGCTGGAATTCAGGCAACTCGTCGAGGAACAGGACGCCGAGGTGGGCAAGACTGATCTCGCCGGGACGGACGCGCAGCCCGCCGCCGACGAGCGCGGGCATGGATGCGCTGTGGTGCGGAGAGCGGAACGGACGCTGGCGGGTCATTCGTCCGCCCTCCAGCTCGCCGGCGACCGATGCGACCATCGAGACTTCGAGCGCCTCGGCAGGCTGTAGCGGGGGAAGGATGCCCGGAAGGCAGGCTGCCAGGAGCGATTTGCCCGCGCCGGGAGGGCCGCTCATCAGAAGGTTGTGACCACCGGCTGCCGCGATCTCGAGAGCGCGCTTGGCGACCTCCTGCCCCTTCACCTGCTTGAGGTCGGGTCCGCCTCTCGGCGGCTCGGCCTCGCCCGGCTGCGGCGGCGTCAGCACCGACGTACCCTTGAGATGCGCGAGAAGCGCCAAGCAGGTCCGGCGCGGCGACGACTTCGACGTCACCGGCCCAGGCGGCCTCGGCACCTTGGGACGCCGGGCAGATCAGCCCCTTGTTCTCCGACGAGGCCTGCAGCGCCGCCAGCAGCACACCGGGCGAAGGCGCGATTCGCCCGTCCAGCTTCAATTCTCCGACGACGACGTAATGCGACAGCGTCTCGGCATCGGCCGCTCCGATCGCCGCGAGCAGGCACAGGGCGATGGGCAGGTCGAAGTGCGAGCCTTCCTTCGGCAAATCGGCCGGCGACAGGTTCACCGTGATCCGCTTCGGCGGGAGCGCCAGGCCGATCGACGCCAGCGCGGCATGGACGCGCTCGCGGCTCTCGGCGACCGCCTTGTCGGGCAGGCCGACGATCGTGAATCGCGGCAGGCCGGCGGAAAGCTGAACCTGAACTTCTACGGGGCGAGCTTCGAGCCCAAGGAACGCAACAGTGGCGACAGTGGCCGTCATCCGGCCCTGCCACTGTCCAGCAATACGATACGCAGACACCCCCCTAGCTCGGCACGCTGTTGCTAGCCCGCGGTCGGCCCGCACCGCAAGTCCTTGCGGCAACTGCCGTGCTGCCCCACATCGTCGCAATGATCAGCAAGGATCAATGGCGCGCCTTTTTCGACCATCCCGCGGTCGAATGGACGATTTTCGCTGTTGGGCATCCTGCTCATGATCGCGGCCATCCCGGTCGGGGCGCTCCCGGGTCCGGGCGGCGTATTCGTCTTCGCGATCGGCCTGGCCATGGTGCTGAGGACCAGCATGTGGGCCAAGCGCCACTACGTTCGCTTCAAGCGCTCGCGGCCGAAAGCGGGAGGCTGGGCGGACTGGGCTCTTCGTCGCCGCAGCGCACGGCGCCGGCTGAAGCGGGAAAAGGAGCAGAAGGAGCAGAGCGAGGCCGAGACCGGCACTGTCGAGGACATGGTGCCGGACCCGCCGCTCACACCTCCGGAAACCTGGGCGGATCGGGAGGGCCGCGCCAATCGTGACCGCAGCGCTAATTGACTTCCGGCCCGCCCTCCCTTATCGGCCCGCTCCAACAGCGGCTGCCTCGACGGCGGCCCTTTTTCTTTAGATTTTGAGAGAATGAGCGATGAAGCGCACCTTCCAGCCGAGCAACCTCGTCCGCAAGCGCCGGCACGGCTTCCGGTCGCGCATGGCGACGGTGGGCGGACGCAAGGTCCTGAACTCGCGCCGCGCCCGCGGCCGCAAGAAGCTCAGCGCCTAAATATCCTCCGCAAGCGCTCGGATTTCCTCGCTGCGAACGCCGGACGGCGCGCGGCGACGTCCGGGCTTCATCCTTCTCGTCCGCAACCGTGAGGACGGCGATCCGCTCAAGCGCGTCGGGTTCACCGTCAGCAAGAAGGTCGGCGGCTCGGTCGTGCGCAACCGCATGAAGCGCCGCTTTCGCGAGCTTGCGCGGGAAATCATTCCTGCGAGCGGTCATTCCGGGTCCGATCACGTCATGATCGGGCGCTCGGGCGGAATCGAACGCGCCTTCGGCGAACTTCGGCACGATCTCACGCGCGCTCTGGAAAAGGCGCGGCCGTGATCGCCAAGCTCATGATCCTCGATCGCTCGCGGCTGGCAGAAGGGCCCGTCGCAGCGTGCTTCCGCCCAGCTGCCGTTACCAGCCAAGCTGTTCGGCCTATGCGATCACCGCACTTCAACGCTATGGCGCCGCGCGTGGCGGATGGCTCGCGTTCAAGCGGATCATGCGCTGCCACCCCTGGGGCGGCCAGGGCCCCGACCCTGTTCCCTGATTTGAGGATCAAACCCTAAGTGAACGAGAACAAGAATTTGATCCTCGCGGTCGTGCTGAGCGCGCTCGTTCTGCTGGGCTGGAGCTTCCTGTCCGACAAGTTCGTGCCGTCGAACCCGCCGCCCGTGAAGGTGGAGAACGGCAAGGTCGAGCCGATGGCGCAAACCGCAGGCGAGCCCGGCGCCGAACACGCCGGCGGCGATGCGCAACCGCGCAGTCGTTCTTCGCGACACGCCGCGCGTGCGCATCCAGACGCCGGCGCTGCAGGGCTCGATCAACCTTCAGGGCGCCCGGATCGACGACCTCGTGCTGCTTCGCGAGCGCGAAGGCATCGCCAAGGACTCGCCGCCCGTGCGTCTGCTTTCGCCCGCTGGCGCACAGGGCGCCTATTTCGCGTCCTTCGGCTGGTCGCGGCCAGGGCGTCCAGGCGCCGCCCGCCGACGCGCAGCTGGACCGCAAGCGCGCCGGTCCTCGCTCCGAGCCGGCCGGTGACCCTGAGCTGGACGAGCAACGGCCGGCCAGCGCTTCGAGATCATCTTCAACGTCGACGACAATTATCTCTTCACCGTCCAGCAGCGCGTGTCGAACCCGACGGGCAACGTCGATCGCCGTCCGCCCTTACGGGCTCATCAGCCGCGCCGACCAAGTCGCCCGATCCCGACAGCTGGACCGTCCACGTCGGCCCGATCGGCGTCTTCAACGACGCGGCGAACTACGATGTCGACTTCAGCACGCTGGACGAGGAAGCGGCCGGCCGGCAGTTCAATACCGGCGGCGGCTGGCTCGGCTTCACCGACAAATATTGGCTGACCGCCCTCGCTCCAGCCGGCAATCGCAGCTTCGCGGCATCTTTCCGCAAGGGCGCCGACGGGCGCCTACCAGGCCGACTTCTCCGACGCGCCGGTGATCGTCGAGCCGGGCAAGGCCGTCACGACCGAAACCCGGCTGTTCGCCGGCGCCAAGGAGAAGAAGCTGCTCGACCGCTACGAGGGCCTCGGCATTCCGAAGCTGTCCAAGGCGATCGACTGGGGCTGGTTCGAATGGTTCATGCGGCCGATTTTCGACCTGCTGAACTGGCTGTTCAAGCAGATCGGCAACTTCGGCGTGGCGATCATCTGCCTGACGCTGATCGTCCGCGCTGGTCATGTTCCCGATCGCCGACAAGCAGTTCAAGTCGATGGCCGCGATGCGCAAGGTCCAGCCGAAGATGAAGGCGATCCAGGAGCGCTACAAGGACGACAAGCCGAAGCTGCAGCAGGAGATGCTGAAGCTCTACCAGCAGGAGAAGATCAATCCGGCGGCCGGCTGCCTGCCGATCCTGCTGCAGATCCCGATCTTCTACGCGCTCTACAAGGTGCTGCTCGTGTCGCGTCGAAATGCGCCACCAGCCCTTCGCCCTGTGGATCAAGGACCTGTCCGCGCCCGATCCGCTGACTCCGATCAACCTGTTCGGCCTGCTCGACTTCACGCCGCCCTACTTCCTGCTCATCGGCGTCCTTCCGATCCTGCTCGGCGTGACGATGTGGCTGCAGTTCAAGCTGAACCCGGCGCCGATGGACCCGACGCAGAAGCAGATCTTCGCGATCATGCCGTGGGTGATGGTCGTCGTGATGGCGCCGTTCGCCAGCGGCCTGCAGCTCTACTGGGTGACCAGCAACGTCCTGACGATCCTGCAACAATGGTGGCTGTACAAGAGATACGGCCTGCACTTCTCCGACACGCATCCGGCGACGACCTGACGTGGATGAGGACCGGGAAAGGCGGAATTGGCCGAACGGGCCCGCAAGCTGTTTGCGGGACCGGTCGAGTTCCTGAAGTCGGCGCCCGGAGCTCAGGTTCCTGCCCGATCCGGCCTATGCCGAAATCGCGTTCGCCGGCCGTTCGAACGTCGGGAAAAGCTCGCTTCTGAACGCGCTGACCAACCGCAAGGGGCTGGCGCGCACGTCGAACACGCCGGGGCGGACGCAGGAACTCAATTTCTTCGACGTCGGCCAACCGCCGCAGATCCGCCTGGTCGACATGCCCGGCTACGGCTTTGCGGAGGCGCCGAAGGATCTGGTCAAGCGCTGGCGCTTTCTGGTGAACGACTTCCTGCGCGGCCGGGCGGTCCTGCGGCGCGCCATCGTGCTCATCGATTCGCGGCACGGGATCAAGCCCGTGGACCGTCGAGATCATGGACATGCTCGACAAGGCGGCCGTGAATTATCAGCTGGTGCTGACCAAGGCCGACAAGGTGAAGCCGACCGAACTCGCCAAGACGCTGGAACGGACGATCGCCGAAGCCGCGAAACATCCGGCAGCGCATCCGCAACTGATCGCGACGTCGAGCGAAACCGGCCTCGGCATTGCCGAGTTAAGAACGGCAATCCTGGAAGCCGCGACATCCTGAGGGGACGAACTTGATCAAGCTCATCATCGGCAATCGCGCTTATTCGAGCTGGTCGATGCGCGGCTGGCTGGCGGTGAAGCACTCGGGCGAGGAGTTCGAGGAGATCGTCGTCCCGCTCTTCGACGAGGAATGGGACAAGCGCCGCGAAGGCGACGAGTTCGCCCCGTCGCTCGGCAAGGTGCCGATCCTGTGGGACGGCGATTGCGTCGTCTGGGACAGCCTGGCGATCATCGAGTTTCTCGCCGACCGGCACGGCAAGGAGAAATACTGGCCGGAGGACGACGTCGGCCTGCGGCATGGCCCGCTCGATGGCCGCCGAAATGCACTCCGGCTTCGCCAATCTGCGCCGCGAGCTGCCGATGAACGTGCGCAAGACCTTCCCGTTCAAGCCGCTGGCCGAAGAGGTCCGCAACGAGATCGAGCGCATCCTCCAGCTCTGGGCGCAGGCGCGCGCGCGTTTCGGCGGCGACCGGCCGTTCCTGTTCGGCGAATGGTGCGCCGCGGACATCATGTACGCGCCGGTCGTCACGCGCTTCATCACTTATGCGGTCCCGATGCCGCCCTTCGCCGAGCTCTACATGAAGGCGGTGCTGTCGCATCCCGCACGTCAACGAATGGATCGACAAGGCCCAGGACGAGCCCTGGGTCATCGAGCAGTACGAGCACGAAGCCGCCTAATAAGGCGTGCCGTCCTTGTGGACGTAGCGGCCGTCGGCCGTGAACAGCATGTCGATGTCGGAATAGCCGCCGCCGGTGTTCGTGCCCGCCGCCGAACGCGACGAAGGTGCAGTCGGCATCGCTCTCATTGATCACATGATGGCCGATGCCGGTGCCCTTCGGCCAGGCGGCCATGTCGCCGGCGCTCAGCATCGTCCGCCCGTCATCTTCGACCAGCACCGCCTCGCCCGACAGCATGACCAGGAACTCGTCCTCGCCGTCGTGCCAGTGGCGCTGGCTCGACCAGGCGCCCGGCTTCGAGCACGACATGGCTGGCGCCGAAATCGGTGAGGCCCGGTCGCGGGCGCGATCCGTCGGTACCAGCGTCCGGCGACCTGGCTTGTCGAACGGCGGCGGATAGCCGGTCCGGTTCGACCTGCTCGATCGCGTCGAAGGTCGACCTTGGGCATTGCCCGCTCCTTTGCTACGCCGCTGACATGTCGGTCGACCCCATCGCGCTTGCGCAACGCGCTGATCAACTGCCCGAGCGTGACTCCGGCCAGCGGCGAGGTGTTCGACGTGCTCGAGGCGGCGCTCGCAGCCGCTCGGTTTCACCGTCCATCGCTTCGTGCTCGGCGAGCCGCCCGACGGCCCGACCGAGAACATGGTCGCGATCCGCGGGCGAAGGCGGGCCGCATTTCGGCTTCGCCGGGCATCTCGACGTGGTGCCCGCCCGGCGACGGCTGGAGCAGCGATCCGTTCGAAGCGCGTCATCGAGGACGGCATGCTCACCGGCCGCGGCGCGGACGACATGAAGAGCGCCATCGCCGCTTTCGTCGCGGCCGTCGTCGCGCGTCGAGCAGCGGCAGCGGCACGATCTCGCTCCTGATCACCGGCGACGAGGAAGGCTACGCGACCTACGGCACGCCGCGGATCATCGACTGGCTGAAGGAACGCGACGATCCGCCCGGACATGATCCTGATCGGCGAGCCGACCTCGGTCGAGCGGCTCGGCGACACGGTGAAGATCGGCCGGCGCGGATCGGTCAACATGTGGATCGACGTGCCGGGCACGCAGGGCCACGTCGCCTACCCGCACCGCGCCGACAATCCGATCCCGAAGCTGGCGCAGGGTGCTCGCGGCGCTCGACGCCGTCCATCTCGACGACGGCACCGACGCCTTCCCGCCGTCGAACCTGGAATTCACCGCGGTCAGCACGCCGACCCAGGCGAGCAACGTCATCCCGGCGTCGGCGACCGCGCAGCTCAACATCCGCTTCAACAATCTGCAGCGCGGCGCCGACCTCGTCCGGATGGTCGAGGAGATCGCCGAGCGCGAGGCGCCCGGCTCGACCGTCCGCGCGCGCATTTCCGGCGAGGCGTTCCTGACCCCGCCGGGCCAGCTCTACGACGTCGATCGTCGCCGCGATCGAGGAAGAGACCGGCATCGAGCCCGAGCTGTCGACCAGCGGCGGCACGTCGGACGGCCGCTTCCTGATCGAGCTATGCCCGGTGGTCGATTTCGGCCTGCCCAACGCGCACGATGCACAAGCTCGACGAATGCGCGGCGGTCGAGGACATCGAACGGCTTGTCGCGGATTTACGAGCGGGTTTTGCGGAAGGTGCTGGGCTGACTAGATGTCTGCTCTGGGCGGAAAGCCGACATCAGGCGTCGACGCGAAACGTCGTGCCGTGTAGAGTCTGTAAACGGTAAACGGCGCGCTGCAATTCGGATGCACTTACCACGATCCACTTCGATCTGCATTTCGCATCGCCAAGGTCATGCGGCCGGCATCGGCATTCAGCCCAGCCCATACGGCTTCGACTGCCGATCAGCCACCGCGACGCTGTCAGCATCGTCATGTCACGGCATCGCGAGATCGTAGTCCGGTACCAAGGCGCTCGGAACGCAGCCGATCAGACCTTGCTGTACTGCCGCATGCTGCGTCGGAAGCCATGCATCGAAGACGATCTCGATCGCACTGCTCCGATGACGTCAGGCGTCATCTGCCTCGAAGCCGATCACTCGAAGTTCGCGAGGCTGATTGAGGTCGATGCATCGCTCTGGCGAGCATGGCACCCGATCTGACGGGACGTGAGCGCAATTTCGTCGGGATTGCGACCTGCGGCGGCGATGCGGGCGATAGACCTTGGTCGACCGGCGTTGGCGAAGCAACGTCCAGCGCGGCGCGATGACAAGCGACTGCCACGTTCAGCGAAGCTTCGAATCACGAGCGATCGCAGTCAGCGCAAGTTACGTGCCGCAAGGGCCGGTCAAGCGAATCTCGAGCTGCGCGAGCTGGTTCAGGCGACGACCCGCGCGGCCCGCCGCATCGCGCGTCCAGGCCAGATATTCATCCTCGAACATCGGCTGGGCGAAGACATAGCCCTGGATCGTGTGGCAGCCCATGGCGCGCAGGATGTCGGCCTGCGCCGACGTCTCGACCGCCTCGGCGACGATCTCGCAGCCGATGCCGTCGATCAGGTGCATCACCGCCTGGACGATGACCCGGGCCTTCTCCGACTCTCGATGTCGGCGATCAGCGACGGGTCGAGCTTGACCCGGTCGATCGGCAGCGTGCGCAGCCGCGACAGGTTCGAATAGCCGGTGCCGAAATCGTCGATGGAGATGCGCGCGCCGTCGTCGCGCAGCGCTGCGATCTCGGCGATGACCGCGTCGCTGGCCTTCATCGCCGCGGTCTCGGTGAACTCCAGCTCCACCAGCGAGAGCGGCACGCCATTCTCGGCGAAGGCCTGCCGCAGCCGCGCGAAGAAGTCGGCGCGGTCGAGCTGGCGCGGGCTGACGTTGAACGCCACGCGGCGGTCGAAGCCTTCGCGATGCCAGTGCGCCGAGCGTCGCCGCGACTTCGGCCATCACCCAGTCGCCGATCTCGGAAATCAGGCCGGTGCGTTTCGGCGATCGGAATGAAGCTCGCTCGGCATGCGCAGGCCGTCGCGCGGGTGCGTCCAGCGCAGCAGCGCCTCGGTGCCGACGCAGCTCGCCCGTGACCAGGCTCAGCTGCGGCTGGTAGCGCCAGGATGAACTCGTCGCGCTGCACCGCTTCGGTCAGCGCCTTTTCGGTGTCGATCTTGTGCTGATGCTCGGCGGCCAGAGTCGTCGTCGAACAGGCAATGCTGCCCGCCGCCAAGCGCCTTGGCGCGGTACATGGCGATGTCCGCGGCGCGCATCAGAGATTCGACGCTGTTGCCGTGATCGGGGCCGATGCGCGACGCCGATGGACGCGCCGATGTCGACGCTGTGCCCGTAAAGCTCGAACGGCTCGGCAATGGCGACGCGCGATGCGGCGCGCGACCCGCTCGACGTCTGCCACCGACGCGAATCTCGGGGAAGAAGAGGGTGAACTCGTCGCCGGCCAGGCGCGCCAGCAGCGGCGCTGCGGCCGGTCGTCTCGGTGAGTTCGGCGGTGACGACGACGCGCAGCCGGTTCGCGACCATGATCAGCAGCTGGTCGCCGCGGGCATGGCCGAGGCTGTCGTTGACCATCTTGAAGCGGTCGAGGTCGACGAACAGCATCGCGCAGCTGGCTGCCCGGCGCGGAGTCCGCGAGCAGCTTGTCGGCTTCGGAACGGAAATGCAGCCGGTTCGGCAGCGACGTGACCGGGTCGTACATGCCCAGCGCCTGGGCATTCTCGATCGACGCGCGCACTTCGGCGAACAAGCGTGTCCACCGCCGCCGCCAGCTTCGGCATGTTCCGGCGGACGATCGGCAGGCGGCGGCGAAACCAGGTCGCCATCCTCGACGGCCAGCAGGCGGTCGCCCAGCGCGGCCAGCGCGCGGGCGCTCTCGCTGTTGGGCCGTTCCGACGCGATGTAGCTGACCAGCAGGCAGAAGGCGCCGGCGACGATCGACGCGACGATCTGGTCGTTGAAATTGGTGAGGTAGAGGAAGGCGCAGAGCGAGAAGACGAACGAGGCAAAGCCAGCCGCGCCCGAAAGCACGGCGTTGCTGATCTTCTGGGCCGTGCCTGGCTTCATTCGTGATGAGTTCGCCCCGAGCGTCGGCCATGCGCCGATTGACCGAGGTCTAAAAGGGCACGGTTAAGAAAGCGTGCAGCGAAAAGGTTACCGGCGGCGAAGAATGATATAGAGGCTGCCGCCCCCGCCATGGCGCGGATGAGCACCCCGAACCGCAGCGATACGACCTGCGTGGCGCGACACCGCAAGCCAGTCGTGAACGGCCGCCCGGATGCGTCCTCGCTGGACCGGCGGCTCACCCCGCCGATGGTGCCCAGTTATTAACAAAATGACCCGGTCGCCGGCGTATTCCGCCTGCTCGAGCGCGATGTCGATCGCCTGCCAGGCGCGATCCAGATTGAGGCCGTGAAGGTCGACGACGCGGTCAGGCTGGACCGAGCCGGAGCTTCAGCTTGCGGTCCCACGTTCCGTCCAGCGTCGTTCCCGGCCGCGGAGGACGGACCGGTGCGGGCGGCGGCTTGGGCGGAGGACGCCTTTGCTTGGCCGGCGACGATTGCCGGCGTGCCGGCGGCTTTTCGGTAGCTGGAGCGGGCTTCAGCGGCTCGCGCGAAAGCGGCCGGATGGTCGCGGTTACGCGAGCCCAGAGCTCGGCTTCGTCAGGGTTGAGGGCGCGCGACATCTGGCGACCGGCGCGCTGCCCTTCGGCACGAGGATCAGCGCGACGCCCTTCGCCGACATGCCGCCCGCAATCTGCGTCGCCTCCGCGCCATGCGCCCCAGAAGGTATCGAAGCGGTTCGGCGCCCTTGATCGCGCCGCCCGTGTCCTGCGCCACCCAGAAGCCGTAGGCCTCGGGCCGGTCGAGCGCGAGGAAGACCGGTGCGCCAAGCGGAACGAACTTCGGATCGGCGGCGACCGTCGCGCGCGGCGACAACCGGCACGTTGATCGCGCCCAGCGGTCCCGGGCCGGTCAGCTCACGGAAGAAGATGTAGGACAGGTTCTCGCGCATCAGCGCCCTGCCCTGCGTCCGGATTGGTCCGGATCCAGTCCTTGATGCCCTGCATGGACGCCCCGCCCGGCAGGCAGGATGTTCCGTTCGCGAAGCAGCCGTCCGATCGCCGACATATTCGCGGCCGTTCTGGTCGGCATAGCCGATCCGCATCACGCTTCCGTCCGGGAAAGCGGACTCGGCCGGAGCCCTGGATCTGCAGGAAGAACAGCTCGACCGGATCGGCGGCGTAAGCGAGGATCGGCGCCTTGTTGGCAAGCGCGCCGTCCTCGATCTCCGCACGCGTATGATAGAGGACGCAGACGCCCGTCTCGTCGATGCGGCCCCTGCCCGTCTGGCCGTCCGCGCGAGTGCAGCGGATCAGGTCCCTCGGAACGCGCATGGATCGGCACATAGCCGGGCAAGCGGCGTGCGCGATCCGGCGATCTCGGGCTCGTAATAGCCCGTGGCGAACGCCTTGCCGTCGCCGACCGAGACCCAGTCGAAACGATCGCGGAAGAAGGCCGCCGCATTCGCAGGCGCGACGGATTGCGCTTCGGTGCAGACCGCAGCCCAAGCGCGGCCGAGGCGAGGCCGGACTGATCCTGCCGCCTCATGAGCACCGGACAGCTGGCGCGGAATGCCTGCAACGCCCGGCTGGCGTCCACTTGCGTCACGAACTGCGGGGCCGCCGCGAGGCTGATGCCTGCAGCCAGCGCATTGGCCGGTGGCGGCGGGACGATCGGAACGGGCAGCGGTGCGGGCACCGGAGCCGGTGCCGGCGCGGGTGCAGGAGTTACGGGCGGCGTCTCGACGGGACGAGACGCGCAGGCGGAAAGGACCAGGAAGGCCGCGAGCGTCAGCCCGCGCTTGAACGAAGCTCACTCTTCCTCGTCGGTCTCGATCAGCAGCCAGTTCGGATCGCGCGAACCGATCTGGCGGCGGAAAGTCCACAGGTCGCGAGTCTGCACTGCGTCGCTGAGCGAGCCGGCGACGACCTCGCCTTCCTTGTTGCGGGTGACGGCGGCGATATCGGCTTCGAAGCGAACCGTGACGACGGCGACATCGTGATCGGCCGAAGCCGCGGTGATCAGCGCCTGCTCGACCTGGACCAGGCGATTGTCGAGGACGAGCCCGTCCTTCTCGCGCTGCTCGATGGCGGAACTGAACGTCTCGTAGACATGGTCGTCGACGAACGGGCGAAGGCCGGCGGCATCGCCCTTCCAATAGGATTCGAGCACCATCCGGTAGGCGGACTTGCCGCCCTCGAGGAAGCGCGCGACGTCGAACGTCGGGTCGGCGGCAAGCAAGGCGCGAACGCCCGGCCCGGCGGTCGGAAGATAGGCAAGGTCGCCGGCATCGGTGCTGGACGGCTGCACGACGGACGGGCGGTTGACCTGCTGACCGACCACCGCTTCCGGGTCGGCCGGCTTCAGGATCGGCTGCTGCTCATGGCCCGTGCGCTCTCCGAGCACGCTGTAGAGTCTGAGGCCGATGAACAATGCGACCAGGGCAAGAATGACGATGACGGTCAACGCTTCGATTCCGATCCTTGTATTTTCAAGCAGAACATAGTGCGCGAAACCTTTCAATTCAAAGCCTGCTTCGGCACATTGCCGCCATTGCACGCCCGTTGGGCGACTGCTAGGCGGCCATCGCGAAACGCGCGCGGGTCCTCGGCGGGTCCGCACCTCCCAGATCAACCAAGGCGAAGAAGACATGGCCGACCAGGATTTGCTTACGCCCGGAAACGGCTCCGGCGACCCCAGCGAGGGCCCTCAGGCCGCGACATTGGGTCAGTATATCAAGGATTTGTCGATCGAAAATCCTAACGCGCCACATGTCTTCCAATGGCAGGATCAGCCGCGCGTCGACGTCCAGTTCAACATCAATGTCGAGCGCGTGTCGGACGACGTGCATGAAGTCGTGATCAAGCTGGAAGTTTCCGCCCGTTCGGACAGCGGCGTCCAGTTCATGATCGACCTCAGCTACGGCGGCCTGTTCGGCCTGCGCAACTTCCCGGAAGAAGCGCTTGGGCCGTTCCTTCTCGTCGAAGCCCCTCGCCTGCTCTTCCCGTTCGCGCGCCAGATCATCTGCGAGGCGACGCAGAATTGCGGCTTCCCGCCGTTGCTGCTCGACGGCATCGACTTCGGCGCCGCCTATCTCCAGCAGCTGCAGCAGGCGCAGCAGGGCGAAGCCGAACGGCAGCGGCTGAGCCGGCTGCGGACGAGGTGACGGCGCCGGAAGGCGACCAGAACCCGACCGCCTGACGATCCGGCGCTCGGCCAGGCAATGAACCTCCTCAAGGCTGGCGGCACCATCGGCGGACTGACCCTGGTCAGCCGCATCCTCGGCTTCGCGCGCGAGATGGTGTTCGCGCGGGTCATGGGCGCCTCCGCGGCTGCGGAAGTGTTCATCTGGGCGTTCCAGCTGCCGAACCTGCTTCGCCGGCTGCTCGGCGAAGGCGCGTTCAGCCAGGGCTTCGTGCCCTCTGTTCGCGCGGCGCATCGGCAAGGACGGCGACCTGACGACGCGAAGCATTTCGCCGAAGAAGTGCAGGCGGTATTCCTGCCGATCCTGGTCCTGATCACGGCCATCTTCGTCGTCGCCATGCCGGCGGTGGTGATCGCGGTGGCCAGCGATCGCTGGACGAGCGACCCGGACAAGTTCGCCTTCACGGTCTTCCTGACGCGGATCACCTTCCCCTACCTGATCTTCATCAGCATGGTCTCGCTGTTCAGCGGAATCCTGAACTCGCTGTCGCGCTTCGTGGCCGCCGCCTTCGCGCCCGCGCTGCTGAACGTCGCGCTGCTCGCCGCTCTGCTGCTCGTTCCGGAAGGCGGCGAGCAAACCGCAGTCGCCATGTCCTGGGCCGTACTTGTCGGCGGCGTTCTTCAGCTGGCGCTGTGCATCATCGCGACGCACCGCGCCGGGCTGCGCTGCAGGCTGCTGCCGCCGCGCATGACGCCGCGCGTGAAGGAGATTCTGATCCTCATCTCTTCCCGCGACGATCGGCGCGGGCGGCTATTACATCAGCCAGCTCTTCTACGCGTATCTTCGCCACGCGACTGCCGGAAGGCAGCTTCGTCTATCTCAGCCAGGCCGACCGCCTGAACCAGCTTCCGCTGGCGCTCGTCGGCTCCGCGATCGGTACGGCCATCCTCCCGGCCATCAGCCGCCACGTCGGCATCGGCGAAGAGCGGCAGGCGGCGCACCATCCAGGGCCGCGCGACCGAGCTTGCGATGCTGCTCTGCCATTCCCGCGACCATCGCTCTGATGGTGGCAGCCGGCCCGATCATGACCGGCCTGTTCGAAGGCGGCCGATTCACCGCCGAGGATGCCGCGACCTCGGCGCTCTGTCCTGTCGATCCTCGTCACCGGGCTTCCGGCCTATGTGCATCATCAAGGTGCTCGCGCCGGGCTTCTACGCCCGCAAGGACATGAAGACCCCGGTCATCATCACACTCGTCACTTTGGCGCTTGGCGTGATCGCCAACTTCATCTGGATCGACGACGTCGGCATCGCCGATCCTTCCGTCTGGCGACCTCCGCGGCAGGGCTCATTCTGGCTCAATGCCATCGCCCTCTACGTCGATCCTCGCCGCCGCGGTCATTTCCGAATCGAAGGCTGGCTGGCGACGCGCCTGGTCCGCAAGCAATTGCTCGCGGCGCTGGCGATGGGCGTCACAATCTGGCTGGTCGGACGCAATTTCTCGGAAGCTCTTCTCCGGCTCGATCGGCCAGCGCCTGCTCGGCACCGTCGCGCTGATCGGCGCCGGCGGAATGCGGTCTATTTCGCCGCTAGCCTGGATCACGGGCGGCATGGACCGCGAAGACTTCTGGTCCTGCTTCGCCGCAAGAAGGTCGAGACCGATATGGTGATGCCATGCGCGTAGTTTCCGGAATCCAGCCGACCGGCGGCCTGCACCTGGGCAATCTGCTCGGCGCGATCCTGCGCTGGGTGCGCATGCAGGATGAGGCGGAGTGCCTCTTCTTCCTCGCCGATCTCCATGCCCTGACGATCGACGTCGCTCCGAAGGAGCTTCGGTCGAACATCCGCGAGATGGCGGCGGCGCTGATCGCCAGCGGCATCGATCCCGACAAGTCGATCCTGTTCCAGCAGAGCGCCATCCCCGCCCACGCGGAGCTCGCCTGGATCCTGCAATGCACCGCGCGCGTCGGCTGGGTGAACCGCATGACGCAGTTCAAGGAGAAATCCGGCAAGTCGCGCGAAGGCGCCAGCGTCGGTCTCTACACCTATCCCGTGCTGCAGGCGGCGGACGTGCTGCTCTACAATGCGACGCACGTTCCGGTCGGCGAGGACCAGAAGCAGCATCTCGAGCTCGCGCGCGACATCGCGATCAAGTTCAACAACGATTACGACGTCGACCTGTTCGTCCCGCCCGAGCCCTTCATCGGCAGCGGCACGGCCGCGCGGGTGATGAGCCTCCGCGACGGATCGGCGAAGATGTCCAAGAGCGACCCCTCGGACATGAGCCGCATCAACCTCACCGACAGCGACGACGAGATTGCGCAGAAGATCCGCAAGGCGAAGACCGATCCGGAGCCGCTTCCCGAAGATCCGGCCCTGCTCGAAGGCCGTCCCGAGGCGAAGAACCTCGTCGGCATTTACGGCGCCGTCACGGGCGAGACGACCGAGCAAGTCCTCGCCCGGTTCGCGGGCCAGGGATTCGGCTCGTTCAAGCCAGCTTTGGCCGACGCGCTTGTCGCCCTGCTCCATCCGCTGCGCACGCGACTCGAAGAACTGCGCAGCGATCCGGCCGAGCTCGACCGGCTTCTGCAGGACGGGTCACGCCGCGCGGCGGAACTTGGAAAGCCCGTCCTTGCAGGGGCTTACAACGCGGTCGGATTATCCCGGTAAACGCTCGCTTCATCGACAGTTCACCAGTCGGAGTGGTATAACATTCCCGAACCCAAAGGGTTTTCGGGAATCGAGGTGTTTCATGCGTATTCGTAATTTAGCGGGCGCCGCGATGCTTGGCGTGGCCGCGCTCGGCCTGTCCGGCTGCGCGACCGGCCTTCCGACCAAGGTCACGCGCTATTCGGCCGCCATTCCGCAGGGCCAGACCTTCTACGTCGTCCCGGGGCCGGGCGTTCAGTCCGGACTGGAGTTCAACAGCTTCGCGGCGCTCGTCGCGTCGCAGATGGAGGCCAAGGGCTATCGCGCCTGCCGGCGCGCCGGGAGTCGCCGACATGCTGGTCGAGGTCAGCTACAACGTCGACCAGGGCACGAAGGAATATAGCGTCGATCCGTTCGCGCGCTCCTATTATGCCGACCCATTCTATCGCGGCTTCTACGACCCGTTCTACGGCGGGTTCTACGGCCGTCCGTACTGGTCGCGCTTCGGCTATCGCGGCCGGCGCTCGCCCTTCTACTACGGCTGGGACGATCCGTTCTGGTATAGCTCCGGGTTCGGTCCGGATCCGATCCGCGCCTATACGGTGTTCAAGAGCCAGCTGGACCTCGACATCGTCCGCCGCGCGGACAAGTACCAGCTGTTCGACGGCCGCGCCCGCGCCCGGTCGCAGACCGACGAGCTGGGCACGCTCGTGCCGAACCTCATCGAGGCGATGTTCACCAACTTCCCGGGCACGAACGGGGAAACGGTGAAGATCACGGTGCCTGCGAAGAAAGGCTAAGAGCCTCGACGAAAAAGGCCCGCCGAAGAAGTTGGGCGGGCCTTTCTATGCTTTCTGCCAAGGACGCTCTACGCGAAAGGCCCGGCTGGATCGCTCCGGCCGGGCCTCGTTCTTCAGCCGTTGGGGCGACTGAAGCCCCTCTCCCCGGGATTAGCCTTCGAGCTGGCGCGTCAGCAGACGGATGTCGGCATCGAGCTCGGCATCGGCGGCGCGCAGCTTTTCGATCTGGCGGACGGCATGGATGACCGTCGTGTGATCGCGGCCGCCGAAGCGACGGCCGATGTCCGGCAGCGACTTGGGCGTCAGCTGCTTCGAAAGATACATTGCGACCTGGCGCGGGCGCGCGACTTCGCGAGCGCGCCGCGCCGAGGTCATCTCGGCCTTGCGAATGCGGTAATGCTCGGCGACCTGCGCCTGGATCTCGTCGATCGTGATCCGGCGCTGGTTGGCGCGAAGGACGTTCGCCAGCACTTCCTCGACGAAAGCGATGTCGATCGCGCGGCCGGTCATCATCGCATAAGCGGCGATGCGGTTCAGCGCGCCTTCCAGCTCGCGGATGCTCGACGTCACCCGGCGGGCGAGGAACTCGACCACGTTGCGCGGCATGTCGACCGCCGGAAGCGCCGCAAGCTTCGTCTCGATGATGTTGAAGCGCAGCTCGAAGTCCGCCGCATTGATGTCGGCGACGAGGCCCCACGACAGGCGCGACAGGATGCGCGGCGCGATCCCGTCGAGATCCTGCGGCGCGCGATCGGAGGTGATCACCAGGCGCCGGCCGGCGGTGATGATCTCGTTCATCGTGTGGAAGAATTCTTCCTGCGTCGAATCCTTGCCGGCGATGAACTGGACGTCGTCGATCAGCAGCAGATCGGCGCTGCGCAACCGGCTCTTGAAGCCGATCGTGTCGTTTTCCTTCAGCGCGCGGATGAACTCGACCATGAACTTTTCGGCCGACATCGAAACGACGCGTGCGGAACGGTTCTGCGTAAGGAACGCATGGCCGATGGCGTGCAGCAGATGGGTTTTCCCGCGTCCCGTGCCGCCGTGAATGAACAGAGGGTTGAAGCTGACGGACTTCGCGGTCGCCAAGGTATGCGCGGCGGTCGCCGCAACCTCGTTCGCCTTGCCGATGACGAAGGTTTCGAATCGATAGCGCGGATCGAAATTCGGCGCCGACGGATCGCGTCCGCGCTGCGCCGGCTCGGGCGCTTCTTCGAGAATCAGCAGCGGCGTCGGTCGCGGTCCGTCGGTGCTGGCGATGATCCGCACTTCGCGAACCAGCGGAAGAGTCGTCTTCCATGCGAGCGCGAGACGATCGCCGAAATGCGAACGTACCCAGTCGGCCATGAACTGGCTCGGCATGACGATGTCGAGCGCGCCGCTTTCCGGGTCGAAACTGCCAAGTCCGGCAGGCTTCAGCCAGCCGTCGAACGTACGCGCACCAAGGTCACGGCGAAGTCCGGTCCGGATCGAGTCCCAGGCGGCCTCGAGCGGTGCAGCAACTTGCCCTTCGATCCGCTCCTGGCACGATTCCGAACTTTGCACCTGCACTGGTCCGCGCCTCCCCTACATTCCCGTTTGCAAGAGACAAAAAGGGACCGTTGCGACCAACGCGAGTCGGTCGCCCAAGGCTGCTTTTCTCTCTTGCCCCCCGGCGCAGATTCGCGGCCGGAAAGGTCGTTTTGCGAGCCTACAGCCGCTGATTCAAGCGCGATATTTCACAGGAATGAAATAATCAGCCTTGACAGCGCAAACCCGGGAGTTTTGCGTTGTTTTGGCGGAAAACTGCCATTTTCTTGATTAGAAACGCATTAACCATTGTGCGAATCGCGGGAATTGCTGCATTTTTTTGACGGCGCAAAAAATAAGGGCCGCCGGCATTGCCGACGGCCCGTATCGAAGCGGGACTCAGGCGCTGGCTTAACCGAGCGCCGCAACCCTTTTGGCCAGGCGGGAAAACTTCCGCGAAGCCGTATTCTTGTGCAAAACGCCACGTGCAACGCCGCGAGCCATTTCCGGCTGGGCCTTGCGAAGCGCGTCGGCGGCCTCATCCTTCTTGCCGGCGTCCAGCGCCAATTCGACGGCCTTCACGAAGGTCCGGATGCGGCTGACGCGGCTGTGATTGATGGCGGCCCGGCGATCGTTCCGGCGGATGCGCTTCTTGGCTTGTGGCGTGTTCGCCATGAATGTCCCTCTAAAACCCTGTGGCTCAATGAAAAAGCGGCGCGTAGCCCGGAGGCCGCGCCGACGTGCCCGCTCCCCTAGCCATAGAGCCCCGAATCGTCAACCTCACCTCTGGCAGGCGGGGCAGTAGAAGGTCGAACGGCCGCCCTGGACGAATCGGCGCACGGTCCCGCCGCACCCGCAGGGCTGACCTTCGCGGTCGTAAACATGGAAAGTCTTCGAGAAATAGCCGAGTTCGCCATCAGGGCTGACGAAGTCGCGAAGGGTCGATCCCCCCGGCCTCGATCGCTTCCGCCAGCACGTCCTTGATGGCGACCACCAGCCGCTCGATCCGCTCAAGCGAGACGGAGCCGCCTGCTCGCTTCGGATGGATTCTGGCGCGGTACAGCGCCTCGCAGACGTAGATATTTCCAAGTCCGGCAATGATGCCCTGGTCCAGAAGCAGCAGCTTGATCGCCGCACTTCTGCCGGCGAGACGCCGCTTCAATTCTCGGGCCTCGATCGTCATCGGCTCGGGGCCGAGCGCCGCAAATGCAGGCCATTCGGTCGAGCTTCGCGGTCGGGACGAGATCGACCGAGCCGAATCGCCGCGGGTCGTTCAGCGCGAGCCGTCTTGCCCTCGTCCGTCTCGAGCAGCAGATGGTCGTGCTTGCCCAGCTCGGCATGATCGATGCGCCAGCTTCCCGACATGCCGAGGTGGAAGATCATCGTGTCGTCGCGGTCGGTATGGATCAGCCCGTATTTGGCGCGGCGTCCGAGCCCGGTGACTCTCGGCGCCGGTCAGCCGCTGGCCGAGGTCCTTTGGAAATGACCGGCGCAAGTCCGCCCGGCGCATCTCGACGCGCGTGATCCGCCGGCCATCCAGCACGCGCTCAAGACCGCGAACGGTCGTTTCGACTTCGGGTAGCTCCGGCATCCGGCGTCATTGCGAGGAACGATAGTGACGAAGCAATCCAGTGATGCCGCGCTGGATTGCGTCGCTCCGCTCGCAATGACGAGAGACCCGGCTAGAGCCCCGCTCCATGTCAGAGGCGTCCCCCAAGGTCAATTTCGGCGAGGAGCTCGTCAGCCCGGAAGAGAAGACCCGCCGCGTCGGCGAGGTCTTCAGTTCCGTCGCGCGCCGCTACGACGTGATGAACGACGTCATGTCGGGCGGCCTTCACCGGCTGTGGAAGGACCGCTTCGTCGCCCGGGTGAAACCGCGCGCCGGCGAGCATATCCTCGACATGGCCGGCGGCACCGGAGACATCGCCTTCCGCATGATCCGCCAGGGTGCGCAAGTGACCGTGTCCGACATCAACGCGGACATGCTCGCGGTCGGCGAGCAGCGGGCCGAGAAACGCGGCCTCGAGGGGCTGCAGTGGAAGGTCGAGAACGCCGAGGCGCTGACCTTCAGCGACAGCAGCTTCGACGCCTACACGATCGTGTTCGGAATCCGGAACGTGACGCGCATTCCGGACGCGCTGAAGGAAGCGCATCGCGTCCTCAAGCGCGGCGGCCGCTTCTACTGCATGGAATTCTCGCGCAGCGACTGGCCGGGCTTCTCCGAACTCTACGACGCCTGGTCGAAGAACGTCATCCCGAAGCTCGGCAAGGCGATCGCCGACGATGAGGCGAGCTACAAATATCTCGTCGAATTCGATCCAGCGCTTCCCGCGCCCCGAGCAGTTCCGCGCGATGGTGACGGACGCCGGCTTCGTCCGCGCGGCGGCGGAGCCGATGCTCGGCGGGCTGGTCACCATCCACAGCGGGTGGAAGATTTGACCTCCAGGGTTACGCATCTCTGGCGTTTGTTGAAGTGGGGCCGGACGCTGGCCCGGCACGGCGCCTTGCGCGGGATCAAGCAGGATCCGCTGACGCCGCCGCAGGTTCGCCGACTTATCACGCTTCGTCAGCCTCGGTGTTCGTATTCCGCCGACGCCCGATTATGCCGCGGCGCTGCAGGCGATCGGCCCGGCGGCCATCAAGCTCGGCCAGGCGCTGTCGACCCGGCCCGACCTCGTCGGACAGAAGGCCGTCGAGAACCTCTCGCGGCTTCAGGACAATCTGCCGCCCGCGCCGTTCGAGCAAATCCGCAAGGTCATCGAAACGTCGTTCGACGCGCCGCTCGACCAGCTGTTTCGAAAGCTTCGATCCGGTGCCCATCGGCGCCGCTTCGATCGCCCAGGTGCACAAGGCGGTCACGACCGACGGCAAGGTGGTCGCCGTCAAGGTCCTTCGCCCCGGCGTCGAAGAGGAAATCACCAGGGCGATCGAAACCTACGAATGGGCCGCTGCCCATGTCGAAAGCTTCGGCGGCGAGCTGCAGCGCCTGCGCCCGCGTCTCGTCGTCGCCCAGTTCAAGCAATGGACCGCGCGCGAGCTCGACCTGCAGCGCGAGGCGGCCTCCGCGTCCGAGCTTCGCGAGAACATGGTCGCCGAGCCCGGCTATTACATTCCGGAGATCGACTGGCGCCGCACGGCCCGCCGGGTCCTTACGCTCGAATGGCTCGACGGCATCAAGCTCAACGACCGCGAGGCGCTGATCGCCGCCGGCCACGATTGCCAGGCGCTCTCCGCAATCCTCGTCCGGGCTTTCCTGCGCCAGGCGGTCGTCGACGGATTCTTCCACGCCGATCTCCATCACGGAAACCTGTTCGCGCTGCGCGACGGACGCATCGGCGGCGATCGACTTCGGCATCATGGGCCGGATCGACCGCCGCGCCCGCATGTGGCTGGCCGAGATCCTCTACGGCCTGATCACCGGCGATTACCGGCGCGTCGCGGAAATCCATTTCGAGGCGCAATACGTCCCGGCGCACCACAGCGTTGCAGGAATTCGCGACGGCGCTCCGAGCCGCCGGCGAGCCGATCCGCGGCCTGCCGGTCAAGGAGATCTCCGTCGGGCGAATGCTCGAAAGCCTGTTCTCGATCACCCGCGACTTCGACATGCCGACCCAGCCGCACCTTCTGCTGCTGCAGAAGTCGATGGTGATGAACGAAGGCGTGGCGACCGCGCTCGATCCCGACATCAACATGTGGGAGACGGCCGAGCCGTTCCTGCGCGAATGGCTGCGCTCCGAACTCGGCCCCGAAGCCTATTATGCCGATCGCCTCGTGGAGCTCGTCCGGTCGGTCAAGCTGATCCCCGAGCTTATCCAGCGGATGGACCAATATTATCCGCCGTTCGGGGCTGCGCCCACCTCCTCCGCCGCTTCCGGAAATCGCCGTGTTCGAACGGCCGAAATGGGCAGGCCATATCGTCGCTGCGATTCTCGGCGGCAGCGGCAGCCGCCGCAGGCATTTCTGCTACTCTCCTGAACCTGGAATTCTGACGCTTGCTCAGGCGTTTGACGCCATGGTTCCGCGATATGCGCCGGTTGGACGCGACAATGGGTCAGGTCACTGATCGTACCGGAACGACGCCTCTCACCCACCGTTGAATCCACGTGGGCCCATCGCCCCAATTCCTAACGGATTCACCCAGGAAAAGGAGGCCTGTAATGGCGGGTAGATATAGCGACGACAACAATCGAGACCGGTGGCACAGCGAAGATCGCGAGCGCTCGAACTGGCGCTCCGGCGGCCAGGGCCCGAGCGAGCGAGAAGATGATCGCGGATTCTTCGAACGTGCGGGTCAGGAACTGAAGTCCTGGTTCAGCGACGACGATGACCGCGGACGGCCAGCGCGGCCGGTCCTCGTGGGATCGCGACCAGAACCGCAGCTACGCCGGCGGCCAATCTGGCCGGGATCGCGACCGCGGGTATGGCTCAGGCTCGGAAGGCCGCTAGCAGCTTCGGCGGCATGGCTCAAGGCGGCTACGGCCGTTCCAGCGGCTCCGAGCGTGGTCAGGACCGCGGCTATGGTCCGTCGCGAGGCGGTGGCGAATGGCGCTCGATGAGCGACCGCGACCGTTCGAGCTTCGGCGATCGCAGCAGCTCGCGCGGCCAGGATCATGCCCAAAGCTGGGGCGAAGCCAATCGCGGCCAGAGCAATCGGGATCGCGGCACTGACGACGGTTCGCTCGGCTACAGCAGCGGCATGAGCGGATCGCTCGGCGGCTTCGGCAACCAGACCTCGTTCGGAAGCGGCCAGGACGATCATTATCGCAGCTGGCGCGACCGCCAGCTGGCCGAGCTCGACCGCGACTATGACGACTATTGCCGCGAGCGCGAGCAGCAGTTCCACAGCGACTTCGACAGCTGGCGCCGAAGCCGCTCCAGCCGGAGCCCGTCGGCGGCTACGAACGCCGCCGGCGCCGATCTCGGCGCAGCGTCGAACGCGGGCGTCGGCACGACCACCGCCTCGATGACCGGCACTGCCGGCGCCGGCTCGGCACCCGTTAGCTGCGACTCGGCACGGGCGGTTCGATCCAGGCGGATCACGCGATCGGATCGACCGAGACCGCCGGCGAAGGCACCGGAAGCGGCGCAGGCCGTTCCGGGTCGCGTACCCGCAGCTAAGTCGGCTTCACGCTGACTGAGGGAAGCGGGGCTCTTCGGGGCCCCGCTTTTCTTGTGCGCACTCAACTCCCGCCGCGCGGAGAGGCATTGCGCAATCATGGCGCGCGCACTGCTGATCGTTGGCGGAGGAATTGCCGCCTACAAGTCGCTCGAACTGGTCCGGCTGCTCAAGAAGGCCGGGCATGACGTCACGCCCGTCCTGACCAAAGGCGGAGAGCATTTCGTCACGCCGATGGCGCTCGGCGCGCTGGCGAAGAGCGAAGTCTACACCTCGCTCTGGGATCTCAAGGACGAGATCGAGATGGGCCATATCGAGCTCAGCCGCTCGGCCGATTTCGTGCTGGTCTGCCCGGCCACCGCCGACTTGCTGGCGAAGATGGCGGCGGGGCTCGCCGACGATCTGGCGACGACCTTGCTGCTGGCGACCGACAAGAAGGTCGTCGTCGCGCCGGCGATGAACGTCCGCATGTGGCAGCATCCGGCGACGGAGCGGAACGTCGCCCAGCTCAAGGTCGACGGCGTCACGGTCATCGATCCCGACGAGGGCGAGATGGCGTGCGGCGAATACGGCCCCGGACGCCTGCCCGAGCCGCAGGCGATCGTCGACTTCCTCACGAAGAACGGCTTCCTCGGCGCGAAGTGACGCTCCAGGGCAAGCACATCCTCGTCACCGCCGGCCCGACGCACGAGCCGATCGATCCCGTGCGCGTGATCGCCAATCGCTCATCGGGCCGTCAGGGCTTCGCCATCGCTGCCGCCGCCGCCGAACTCGGCGCACGCGTGACCTTGGTCGCCGGCCCGGTATCGCTGGAAACGCCCGCCGGCGTGGACCGCGTCGACGTCGAGACCGCCGAGCAGATGGCGGATGCCGTCATGGCCGCTCTCCCCGCCGACTGCGCGATCATGGTCGCGGCCGTCGCCGACTGGCGCGTCGAAATCTCGCCGACCAAGCTCAAGAAGGGCGACGGTCCGCCCGAGCTGAAGTTCCTTCCGACGCGCGACATCCTCGCCGAGATTTCGAAGCACGCGCAGCGACCGCGCCTCGTCGTCGGCTTCGCGGCGGAAACCGACCGCGTCGTCGACAACGCCATCGCCAAAAGGTCGAGCAAAGGCGCCGACTGGATCGTCGCCAACGACGTTTCCGGCGACGTCATGGGCGGCCACCGCAACCGCGTCCATCTTGTGACCGCCGACGGGATCGAGGATTGGCCGGAGGAATCGAAACAGGAAGTCGCGCGGCTGCTCATGCGCCGCGTCGCACAGGAGATCGGATGATCGAGATCAAGCTTACGCGGCTGCCGCACGGCGAAGGCCTGCCGCTGCCTCAATATGCGACCGAGCATGCCGCCGGCATGGACGTCGTCGCGGCCGAGGATCTGACGCTGCACCCGGGCAAGCGCCACGCCGTCGCGACCGGTTTCGCCATCGAGATCCCGCACGGCAACGAAGTGCAGGTCCGCCCCCGCTCCGGCCTCGCGCTCAAGCACGGCATCACCTGCCTCAACACGCCCGGCACGATCGACAGCGACTATCGCGGCGAGGTGAAGGTCATCCTCGCCAACCTCGGCGACGAGCCGTTCGAGATCCGCCGCGGCGAACGCATCGCCCAGCTGGTGCCCGCACCCGTGCTGCGCGCCCACTTCACCGAAGTGCAGGAGCTGGAGGAAACGGCGCGCGGCAGCGGAGGGTTCGGAAGCACCGGACGGTGACCGAATTCAGCGACGACGAGCTGGAGCGCTACGCAAGGCAGATCGTCCTCCCGCAGGTCGGCGGCGTCGGGCAGCGCAGGCTGAAGGCGGCAAGCGTCGCAATCGTCGGTGCGGGCGGCATCGGCAGCGCGGTCATCCCGAGCCTCGCCGGCGCCGGCATCGGACGCCTGACGATCATCGACGACGACATCGTCGATCGCACGAACCTGCAGCGTCAGCCCATCTTCCGCGACGATCAGGTGGGACGAGCCAAAGGCGCAGCTCGCGGCCGATTTCGTCCGCGCGCTCAACCCGCACGTCGAGGTGGCCGCCGTCCAGCAGCGACTGACCGCCGACAATGCCGAGACGATGCTCGCGGGCCATGACCTGGTCATCGACGGCTCCGACAATTTCGCGACGCGGCTTGACCGTCGCCGACACGCTTACTCGCCTGAAGATCCCGCTGGTCTCGGCGGCCGCCGTCCAATTCCAGGGCCAGGTCGCGCTGTTCCGCGGCTGGGAGGCGGACAAGCCCTGCTACCGCTGCTTCGTCGGCGACGCGTTCGACACCGACGATTGCGACACCTGCGCCGAGCAGGGCGTGCTCGGCGCCCTGACCGCCACCGTCGGCAGCTTCGCCACGCTCATGGCGATCCGCGCCATCGTCGGCATCGGCGAAGACGTCGCGGGAAGCCTGTTCCTGTTCGACGGCGCCCGCCTCGACTGGCGGAAAATCCGCCTGCCGAAGGACCCGAACTGCCGGACCTGCTCGGCCTAGGACTTCTTCTTCCGCGCCGGCTTTTTCTTCTTTTTCGCCGACGGGCCCTTGGCCGCCTTGGCGTCGATCCACTCGATCGCCTGCTCCAGCGTCACCGACTTCGGGTCGGCGGTCTTCGGCAAGGGTCGCATGGGTCGTCCCGTCGCTGACATAAGGGCCGTAGCGGCCTTCCATCACCTTCAGTTCCAGCCCGCTCGACGGATGCGCTCCGAGAACCGCAATCGGTTCGCGCGACGCGCCTTGCCGCCGGCCGGCACCGGAGGCCGCATCGGCCAGCTTGGATACGGCGGCGTTCATGCCCGTCTCGAACACCTCGGCGGTCGAGCTCAGTCGGGCATATTTGCCGTCATGCTCCAGATACGGCCCATAGCGGCCGATCGACGCCTTGATCGGCTTGCCCGTCTCCGGGTGCGCGCCGATCTCGCGCGGCAGCGACAGCAATCGCTCCGCCATCTCCGCATCGACGTCGGCGACCGGCACGTCCTTCGGGATGGAAGCGCGCTTTCCGTCCCGCTCCAGATACGGCCCGAAGCGGCCGCTCTTCAGCTCGATGCCGTTGCCCAGATCCTGCGGGCCTTCGCTGGCCCGGCGTCCGCGCCGCCCTGGCCGAACTTCTGCGTGTAGCGGCACTCCGGATAATTGGAGCAGGCGACGAACGCGCCGAACTTGCCGCCGCGCAGCGACAGCCGCCCATTGCCGCAAGCCGGGCAGACGCGCGGGTCGCGAGCCGTCCTCGCGCGGCGGATAGAGCCAGGGCGCCAGGAATTCGTCGAGCGCCGCCGTGACTTCCGACGGCTTCTGCTCCATGACTTCGCCCGCCTTGGGCTGGAAGTCGCGCCAGAATAACTCCAGCAATTTCTGCCAGTTGAGCCGCCCGCCTGAGACGTCGTCGAGCTCTTCTTCAAGCTCCGCCGTGTAATCGTAGCTGACGTAGCGTTCGAAGAAGCGTTCGAGGAACGCCGTGACCAGGCGCCCGCTCTCCTCCGGAATGAACCGCGACTTGTCGACGCGGACATATTCGCGGTCCTTCAGCGTCTGCAGGATCGATGCGTAGGTCGACGGCCGACCGATCCCCAGCTCCTCCAGCCGTTTGACCAGGCTGGCCTCGGAATAGCGCGGCGGCGGCTGGGTGAAGTGCTGCGTCGCCTCGACGCCGGTCTTGGCCGGAGCATCGCCGCTGCGAAGCGCCGGCATGCGCGCGCCTTCTTCATCCTCCGCCTTCTCGTCGCGGCCTTCCTCGTAGAGCGCGAGATAGCCGGGGAAGAGCACGACCTGGCCGGTCGCACGAAGCACCGCCCTGCCCGCGCCGTCGGTCAGTTCGACCGTCGTGCGTTCCAGCCGCGCCGACGCCATCTGGCTCGCCAGCGCGCGGTTGTAGATCAGCTCGTACAGGCGCGCATGATCGCCCGAAGCGGCCTTGGCGCGGCTGAAGTCGGTCGGCCGGATCGCCTCGTGCGCTTCCTGCGCATTCTTCGCCTTGCTCGTGTAGCGGCGCGGCTTGTCCGGCACGTAGCCGCTGTCATAGCGGTTCGCGATCGCCTTGCGGGCGGCGCTGATCGCCTCCTCCGCCATGTCGACGCCGTCGGTCCGCATGTAGGTGATCAGCCCGTCTTCGTAGAGCGACTGCGCCACGCGCATCGTGTGGCTGGCCGAGAAGCCGAGCTTGCGCGCCGCCTCCTGCTGCACCGTCGAGGTGGTGAACGGCGGCGGCGGGTTCTTGCCGAACGGCTTGGTCTCGACCGACGCGACGGTGAAGCGGCCCGCCTCGACCGCCGCCTTGGCGGCATCGGCCTCGGCCTTGCTGCCGATGGACAGGCGATCGATCTTCTTGCCGTCGAGCTGGACGAGCCGCGCCGTGAACGGCTGCCCGTCCGCCTCGAACGTCGCGCTGACCTGCCAATATTCCTGCGTCTTGAAGATCTCGATCTCGCGCTCGCGGTCGACGATCAGGCGAAGCGCGACCGACTGCACGCGGCCCGCCGACTTCGCGCCCGGCAGCTTGCGCCACAGGATCGGCGAAAGCGTGAAGCCGACGAGATAATCGAGCGCCCGCCGCGCGCGGTACGCGTCGATCAGGTCGACATCGAGCTCGCGCGGATGCTTCATCGCCTCGGTGACGGCGGAATTGGTGATGGCGTTGAACGTGACGCGCTGCACGTCCTTGGGCAGCGCCTTCTTCTGCCGAAGCACTTCCTGCACGTGCCAGCTGATCGCCTCGCCCTCGCGGTCGGGGTCGGTGGCGAGGATCAGGGTGTCGGCCTTCTTCGCCTCGTCGGTGATCAGCTTCAGCTGCTTCGACCGGTCCGGCGAGACCTGCCACAGCATGTCGAACTCATGCTCCGGATCGACCGACCCGTCCTTCGGCGGAAGATCGCGCACATGGCCATAGCTGGCGAGCACGCGGTGCCCGCTGCCCAGATACTTTTCGATGGTTTTCGCCTTAGCGGGCAATTCGACGACGACGAGTTTCAAAATTTGCCCTCACGCATACGCGTATAAGGTGGGGGTCGCCGGAATTCGGCTCGTCAAGCGGGGCGCAGGCTGACCTTGCCGCCGGCATGGCGGTCGAGCCGGCCGGCAAGGTCCAGTTCGAGCAAGGCCATCTGCACCGCGCCGCTGGGTACGCCCGACAGGCGGATGATCTCGTCCACCGGCACCGGCGATGGCCCGAGCAAGCTCCTCGACCGCGCCGAGCGCTCCGCCGTCGCCGTCCATCCATTGCGGCTCCGGCGACTCGATAGTCGGATCGCGGCGATGCAAAGCGCGGCTGCAGCGGCCGGACCGCCTCCAGCACGTCGGCGGCGTTCTGGATCAGCGTCGCGCCGTCGCGGATGAGCTGGTTGCAGCCCTGGGCGCGCGGATCGAGCGGCGAGCCCGGGACGGCCATGACCTCGCGGCCCGCCTCCGCTGCGAGCCGCGCGGTGATCAGCGATCCGGATCGTGGCGCCGCCTCGACGACGACCGTGCCCGGCGCTCAGCCCGGCGATGATCCGGTTGCGATACGGGAAATGCCGCGCGCGCGGCTCGGTGCCAGGCGGCATTTCCGCAATGACCAGGCCGCGCTCGGACATCGCCTCCTGCCGCGCCTGGTTCTCCGGCGGGTAGAAGATGTCGAGCCCGCCGGCGATGACGCCGATCGTGCCGGTTTCGCAGCGACCCGTCATGCGCCGCGCTGTCGATCCCGCGCGCGAGGCCGGAGACGACCACCATGCCCTGCTGCCCGAGGTCGTAGGCCAGCTGCCGCGCGAAGCGGCACGCTGCCGCCGAGGCGTTTCGCGCGCCGACCATCGCGACGAGCGGCCGCTCGAGCAGCTTGCAGGTCGCCCTTCACGGTCAGCAGCGGCGGCGCGTCGTCGAGTTCGGCCAGCGCTCGCGGATACAGTCCCTGACCGAGCGACAGATAGCGCGCCGCCGAGCGCCTCGACCCGCGCGATCTCGCGCTCGGCATCGCTTCGGCTCGCAAGGCGCGGCGGCTTGCCTCCGCCTCTCGCGGCCAGGTCGGGCACGGCTTGCAGCGCCGCGGCGGCCGAGCCGAACCGGGCGATGAGCTGGCGGTAGGTTACAGGCCCGATGCCGGGCGAACGGACCAGCCGGAGCCGGTCGACCAAATCATCACTCACGCGGTCTTCTTCCTACCTTCGGTTCCTTGCCCGCCTTCAGGCGGACGATGTTTTCACGATGCTTCCAGACGACCAGCAGCGCGAAGCCGAGGAACATCGGGAAGAGAAGCTGCTCGCCGAGAACGGCGGCGCTCACCGGCGCGCTCACGGCCGCGAGCATCCCGGAAACGGACGAAATGCGGATGAGCAGCAGCATGCCCAGCCAGACGATTGCGTAGATCGCCGCTCCGATCGGCAGCAGCGGGATCAGGATGCCGAGCAGGGTCGCAACGCCCTTCCCGCCCTTGAACCTCAGCCAGACCGGGTAGAGGTGGCCGACGAGCGCGCCGGCCGCGGCGAAATTCTCCGTTCCCGGCCAAAACTGGCGAGCAAGCAGGATCGCGGCCGTCGCCTTGAGGCAGTCGAGGATCAGCGTCGCGGCCGCCAGAGGCTTGCTGCCGGTCCGCAGGACATTGGTCGCGCCGATGTTGCCGGACCCGATGTCGCGAACGTCGCCCTTGCCGCCCAGCCGCGTCAGCACGAGGCCGAACGGGATCGACCCGAACAGATAGCCGAGCGCGAGGGCGAGAAGCAGTTCCGTATCCATGAAATGCGGGTGGTAGCAGATGGATATCGCGCCTTCGACCACCGTCATTGCGAGCGACGGCGAAGCAATCCAGATCAGCGCAAATGGATTGCTTCGTCGCTGCGCTCCTCGCAATGACAGCCACAATGGACGCGAACTCGCCCCTGCTGTTCTTCGATTCCGGCGTCGGCGGGCTCTCGGTGCTGGAGCCGACGCGAGCGCTGCTGCCCAATGCGCCGATCGTCTACGTCGCCGACAATGCCGGCTATCCGTACGGCAAGCGCAGCGAGCAGGAGATCGCCAGCCGCGTTCCGGCGCTGCTCGGGCGGCTGGTCGAGCGCTTCCATCCGCGGCTGGCGGTGATCGCCTGCAATACGGCCTCCACCATCGCGCTCGACCACGTGCGATCGGCGCTCGACCTGCCGGTCGTCGGCACGGTCCCGGCGATCAAGCCGGCGGCGGAAATCTCGAAGACCCGCGTCATCGGCGTGCTCGGAACGGAAGCGACCGTCCGCCAGCCCTATGTCGACAATCTCGCGGCCGAGTTCGCCGCCGACTGCACGATCATCCGCCATGGCTCGCCCGAACTGGTCGATCTCGCCGAGGCGAAGCTTGCCGGAGACGACGTCACCGTCGACGCCGTCCGCGCCGCCGCCCAGCCGATGTTCGACGCCGAGCATGGCGACCGGATCGACGTCGGTGTCCTCGCCTGCACCCACTTCCCGCTCCTTCGCGACGAACTGACCGAGGCCTTCCCGACGTGTCGAGTGGATCGACGGCGGCCCCGGCATCGCCCGCCGCATCGCCTATCTGACGCGCGAGCAACCCTGGCCCGCCGAGCCGAGCCCGGGCGTCATGATTTTCACCGCCGAGCCCCGCTCGCCGATGCTCAGCGCACTCGCCCGCTACGGCATTGGGGAAATCCGGACGCTCTAATTGCAAGTCGTTCGCAATGGCATTCGCCGAGAACGCTCGGAGCTAATGGCTCCGCCGAGCGGAATCATGGATTACGACAGCATCTTCAAGGCGGCCATCGAGCGGCTTCACGATGAAGGGCGCTACCGCGTCTTCATCGACATCCTGCGCACCAAGGGCAATTTCCCCAACGCGCAATGCTTCGGCGGCAACGGGCCGAAGCCGATCACCGTCTGGTGCTCCAACGACTATCTGGCGATGGGCCAGCACCCCAACGTCATCGATGCGATGGACAAGGCGCTGCGCGAAGTCGGCGCCGGCTCGGGCGGCACGCGCAACATCGGCGGCAACACGCACCTGCACGTCCAGCTGGAGGACGAGCTCGCCTCGCTGCACGGCAAGGAAGCGGCGCTGCTGTTCACCTCCGGCTACGTCTCCAACGAGGCGGCGCTGTCGACGCTCGGCAAGCTGCTCCCGGGCTGCGTGATCTTCTCCGACTCGCTCAACCACGCGTCGATGATCGCCGGCATCAAGAATTCGGGCTGCGAGAAGCGCGTCTTCCGCCACAACGACCTCGAGCATCTCGAAGAGCTGCTGGCGGCCGAGGATCCGGAAACGCCGAAGCTGATCGCGTTCGAGAGCGTCTATTCGATGGACGGCGACATCGCCCCGATCGAGGCGATCTGCGACCTCGCCGACAAGTACGGCGCCCTCACCTACCTCGACGAGGTCCATGCGGTCGGCATGTACGGCGAGCATGGCGGCGGCATTTCCGAGCGCGACGGCGTCGCGGAGCGCCTGACCCTGATCGAGGGCACGCTCGGCAAGGCGTTCGGCGTGATGGGCGGCTACATCGCGGCCAGCAAGACGATCGTCGACTGCATCCGCAGCTATGCGCCGGGCTTCATCTTCACGACCTCGCTGTCGCCGGTGCTGGTCGCCGGCGCGCTCGCCAGCGTCCGCCACCTCAAGGCCTCGTCGACCGAGCGCGACATGCAGCAGGCGTCCGCCGCGGCGCTGAAGGCGAAGTTCGCCGCCGGCGAAGCTGCCGCTGATGCCCAGCGTCACGCACATCGTTCCGCTGCTCGTCGGCTGCCCGGTCAGGGCCAAGCGGATCAGCGACATCCTGCTCGCCGAATACGGCCTCTACGTTCAGCCCATCAATTACCCGACCGTCCCGCGCGGCACGGAGCGCCTGCGCTTCACGCCTGGTCCGCACCACACGGCGGAGATGATGGACGAACTGACCTCGGCCCTGGTCGAGATCTGGGACCGGCTGGAGCTCCAGCTCGCGGCCTGAGCGGCGGCGCTCACAACCGCCCTATTAAATCACCGTTAAGTCCTGATACCATCGCCGCCGGATGAGTTGGTGTCGGGGCCCGAGTGACGAGATTTCTAACCGCCTTCGCGAAGCCGCCAGCGCGCTTGCGTGCCATCCCCGACAATATGGCGCGCTGGCTCCGGCCGCTCTGGATCCTGCTCTTCGGCCTGTCCATTGCTGACCGTCATCGTCAGCACCCTCTACGCCGTCCGCGCCAGCTATTCCGTCCAGCCGACGATCGAACAGCACGGCCTCGACTTCGAAGTCACACCGAGGGCGAAGCTCGTCGTCGGAACGCTCGCATGCGTCCGGTGCCGGCGGACTCGAAGCTGGTCGCCATCGACGGAAAGCGAGTTCCCTCCGACATCGGTCGTCGCGGACCTCGCGGAATTGCTGGAAAAGGCGCCCGGACCCGTCGTCCGAATGACCGTTCAACGACCTGACGGACGCCTCGTCGATGTCCCGCTCAAGCGCACCGAACTGCGCATACGCTCCGGCGGACGAGCGCGAACGCAATCTGCGCATCTGGACCCGCCTGGCCTCGCGCCTGCTGGCCTGCTCCGCGCTGCTCACCTGCAGCTTCCTGCTGGCCTTGCGGCGTCCCAACGATCCCGTGGCCATGCTCCTCGCCTTTGCGTTCGTGGCACTGGCGGCGACGATCGATCCGCCGCTGCAATTCTGGCTCTGGACCGACCGGGGCTATCGTCATGGACCTGCTCGGGGGCGGTGTTCTTCTACCTGCTGGTGATTGCGCTCGCCGTCGTTCCCGGACGGCATCTTCGTGCCCCGCTTCCTGCGCTGGCTCGTGCCGCTGGGAATCCCGCTCGCGATCTTCGTTTCGATCTCCGGACGTGGACGAGGATCTGCAGGGCATCCTCGGCATCGCGTTGCTGCTGGCCATCCTCGCGACCCAGTTCATCCGCTTCCGGCGCGAGCCGGCCGGAATCGTCCGCCAGCAGATCAAATGGGCCGGCTTCGGCTTCGCGGCGGGACTCCTGCTGATCCTCGCCGCGGTCATCGTCGCCGCGAGCCTCGGCGACGATGCGAGCACCTACACCCCGCTCATGAGCCTCGTCGTGCTCGTCCTGTTCAGTGCGGGCATGGCCGCCATTCCGCTCGGCCTGCTCGTCGCGCTCACGCGCTTCCGCCTGTGGGAAGCGGACACGGTGATCACCCGCTCGGCGGCCTATGCCGTGGTCACCCTGATCGTCGGAGTCGTCTGGGCCGCGAGCTCCGACCTCGTGAAGCTGGTCATTTCCGAAGTCATGGGCCGCGAGAGCGAGGCCGGCGCGACGACCGTCGGCGCAATCATCGCCGCCGGCATCTTCTCCCCGACACAGTCCGCGGTCCTCGGCTGGACCCGCAAGCATTTCGGCGGACCGCTCGACCAGATCCACGACGCGGCCAAAAGGCTCAAGAACTGGGGCCTGACGGAATCGCCGGAGGAAGTCGCGACGCGCGCCTTGTCGATCATCGACCAGGCCGTTCACCCCGCCGCGTCCGCGATCGTCCTCGACACGGCCATGGGCCACGAGCTCATCGCCGCCCGCGACGTGACGTCGGCCGCCGACCCGAAGCTGATCGAGAAACTGACGCTGGAAGACGAGGAAAGCTCGGTCGGCACCCTGCTCATCGGCCGCCGCTCCGACGGCAACCGCTACAACAAGCAGGAAATCGACGCCATCCGCGAGATCATCCCCTCGCTCGCCGAAGCCCTCCGCGTCGCCCGCGGCCGCTTCTCCCGCGAAAGCGCGATGCAGCAGCGGATGGAGGAAATGGCGGCGAGGCTGGCGCAGCTGGAGGGCGGAGCGCCGAAGCCGGCTTAGGCTAATGTCTGCTTTCGACCCATTACCCATGCGCGCACAGTCAGTTTCGACTGGCCAGCTTCTTCGGAAGGATGGTCACGACCACTCGTTGATACCGGCTAGCGCTGGCGTTCCCTTGTCCGTTACGCGAACGACAAAATGAGCTTCCGTGGTCGGTCAACGTCCGGTGCCGTGAAGCCACGAGCATACAGTTTTCCGCACCCCACATGGAGATTGCATCCGCGTAGGTTCCCGCCTCGGGATATTGAAACCACCAGTAGCTGAGGTTATCCCCATCCGGGTCAGAAGTGCCTAATGCAGACAGCGGAACAGCATCGCCCGAACGGACGGTCAGCTTTTCCGAGTGAGCAGACGAACGACGGGCGGGTGATTGGCGTTCGCCGGGTCTCGAATTGTCCAATCCATGCGGGCGGCAAAGTCGTTTTGGAAATCGTCGCGCCAGCGCCAAAGGGTCTCGCGAAAGCCTGTAAAGGAACGTTCGCCTGGACCGGTGGCTTGGCCGTAGGGTTTCGCGGACCGTCGGCGTGATCGCATACGACGGCATTCGTCCAGATTGGCCGAGTTTCCTGGGGAATGGGAACCCCGCCGGTGAAGCCGTTCGGATCAAGTGTGCTGCGCTCCGGAAGACGAAGCGTATAGCGGCCGCCCCACCCACCCCAGTCAGGGTGCTCGGGCGTGTTCAGACCGTTGGCGATAAGGCCGAGGAAAGTCGGTGTGTCACCCTCCAAGCCATAAGCTACATCGGGATAAGCGGACCCCAGTGGTCCATGCCCCTGCTGAATATTCTTGGAGAGCCAGTCATTTGAAATCGTCGTGTTGTCGATGCCTTCGACCACGGTGTTGATGCCGGTCCAAGTCGCGGCCCCATAACCACCCGGACTTACGATGTAGAAAAGCTCAGGAAACTCCTTCCTGATCCACGGGCCAGTGTCGTCCTGATCAGAGATGGTATAGACGCGCAGCTTGGAAATGAGGCGTTTCGCCTCCGGCCCCGAACGCGTGTTGCGGATCGTCCAAAGTGCCTGCGCAAGCGTATTCGAACCGCCCCATGCCGCAACCCAAAGCGGGCGTTCGTCGCTGGCTTCCAGCGCACGAATGATCCGGGTTTGAGCCTTCGGTGTCCTTGCCGCGTCCGATAGCCGCCATTCCATACGCCGGCTGCCCCGAAGCAACGAGCGATTGAAGTTTCGTTACAGGTGGAAAGGCTGGGTCATGCAAGGCGAGAGTGGACCTCACCTTCGCATATTCCGCGAGAATGCGATGGATCGACCCGGGGCCACGCGCGCTTTCTGATGGACGGATGTCAGTCGGGATCAGGCCTTCCAAGTCGATTTCATTCGAGTGAGAGCAAAAGCCTAATAAGCGATTGGGTATCGTCGGGGTCCGCCTCGATGTCAGTCAGAACCAACAGGCGGTTACTTCACGCTGGGTCTTTCTGCATCTTTTGCCGACGCGGATGCTCCGATGAAAGACGCAGCCAGCAATGTCAGCACCCAGCCGAGCCTATTTAAACCCATCTGACCCCTCCTGTTCACCCGAACATCGAATCTCGGAGGGAATGGGTCAACCATGAGTGCTCAATGTCTGCTTTCCACCCAAAGCAGACATTAGCGAAAATGCTGTCCTACAGGGCCGAAGACGTGCTCAACGGCGGAAATGATCTCGCATCTGTCGCGCCGCTCCAGTGTCACCTTCGAAGCTGACGAAGGTCACAGCTCACCCCTCGCTGCGTCTCGGCGAAAAGCCGTGCGGCATCGTCAATTTCGTCAACTTCCGGACCCGCCCCGTCACCGCGAACATTCGTGAACATTCGACCGACTTTTAGGCCTCGGGCGGTGGCGCGTTGCGGCGGGGGACGCTAGGAAGTCCGCATGCGCATTGCCATGACCGCCGACCATGCCGGCTTCGAGATGAAGGACCAGCTTGCCGACTGGCTGCGGGCCGACGGACACGAGGTCATCGACCTCGGCACCAACGGTCCCGAAAGCGTGGATTATCCGCGTTACGGCGCCATTCTCGCCGATGCGCTCGCCGACGGCCGGGCCGAACGCGGCATCACCGTTTGCGGGTCGGGAATCGGCGTCGCCATTGCCGCCAATCGCAACCCCGCCTGCCGCTGCGCCCAGGTCGCGGAACCGCTCTCCGCCGCGCTCGCCCGCAAGCACAACGACTGCAACGCCATCGCGCTTGGCGCCCGCCTGATCGGCCTCGAGATGGCCAAGGCCTGCGTCACCGCCTTCCTCACCAGCGACTTCCTCGGCGGCCGCCACCAGCGGCGCGTCGACCAGCTCGCCAACCCTTCGGAACAGGAACCCGCCTGATGGCCTCCGCCGCCAACCTCAACGACGTCCAGCCCGACGGCTTCTTCACCCGCAGTCTCGCCGACGCCGACCCGGCGGTATCCGAGGGCATCAAGGCCGAACTGACGCGCGAGCAGACGCAGATCGAGCTGATCGCCTCGGAGAATATCGTCAGCCGCGCCGTGCTCGAAGCGCAGGGCTCGGTGCTCACCAACAAATATGCGGAAGGCTATCCCGGCCGCCGCTACTATCAGGGCTGCGCTCCGTCCGACACGGTCGAGACGCTCGCGATCGAGCGCGCCAAGCAACTGTTCGGCTGCGGCTTCGCCAACGTCCAGCCGCACTCGGGCGCGCAGGCCAACGGCGCGGTGATGATGGCGCTGCTCCAGCCCGGCGACACGATCATGGGCATGAGCCTCGCCGCCGGCGGCCACCTGACCCACGGCGCTCCGCCCGCCCAGTCGGGCAAGTGGTTCAACGCCATCCAGTACGGCGTTCGGCAGGACGATCATCTCGTCGACTTCGACGAGGTCGAGCGGCTGGCGAAAGAGAACAAGCCGAAGATGATCATCGCCGGCGGCTCGGCCTATCCGCGCCATCTCGATTTCGCCCGCTTCCGCGCGATCGCCGATGAAGTCGGCGCAATCCTGTTCGTCGACATGGCCCACTTCGCCGGCCTGGTCGCGGCGGGCGAGCACCCCTCCCCGTTCGGTCATGCGCACGTCGTCACGACGACCACGCACAAGACCCTTCGCGGCCCGCGCGGCGGCATGGTGCTGACCGACGACGAAGCCATCGCCAAGAAGGTCAACTCGGCGGTGTTCCCCGGCCTTCAGGGCGGCCCGCTGATGCACGTCATCGCCGCCAAGGCGGTGGCCTTCGGCGAAGCGCTGCAGCCCGAGTTCAAGACCTACGCCAAAGCGGTCATCGCCAATGCGAAGACGCTCGCGAACCGGCTGAAGGAGCGCGGCGCGGACCTCGTCGCCGGCGGCACCGACACGCATCTGGCGCTGGTCGACCTCCGCCCGCTCGGCCTCACCGGCAAGGACGCCGACGAGAGCCTCGAGCATGCCGGCATCACCTGCAACAAGAACGGCGTTCCGTTCGACCCGCTGCCGCCGATGAAGACCAGCGGCATCCGCGTCGGCTCTCCGGCCGGCACGACGCGCGGCTTCGGCGAAGCGGAGTTCCGCGACATTGGCGACATGGTCGCCGACGTTCTCGACGGCCTGGTGAAGAACGGGCCGGAGAACAACGGCGCCGTCGAGCGCGAGGTGAACGGGCGCGTGCGTGAACTTTGCGCGCGCTTCCCCATCTATAGCTGATGCCCAAAGTCGCTGATGCGCTGCCCATTCTGCGCCCACGAGGATAGCCAGGTTAAGGACAGCCGCCCGTCCGAGGACGGAGTGGCCATCCGCCGCCGCCGGCAGTGCGAAGGCTGCGGCGCGCGGTTCACCACCTTCGAGCGCGTCCAGCTGCGCGACCTGATCGTCGTCAAGAAGGACGGCAAGCGCGAACCCTTCGACCGCGCGAAGCTGGAGCGAGCCATCGGCCACGCCTGCCGCAAGCGCGACGTCGACCCGGCGAAGATCGACCGGCTGGTCAGCGGCGTTCAGCGCCAGATGGAGACGCTCGGGGACGAAGTGACCACGGCGAAGATCGGCGAGGCCGTGATGTCCGGCCTCAAGGCCGTCGACCACGTCGCCTACATCCGCTTCGCCAGCATCTACAAGGACTTCCGCGAACCCGGCGACTTCGCCGAATTCGCCGAGCGGGTCGAAAAGGAAGCGGTGCCGCCGAACCACGACAAATTGCTGTGAGCGCAAACAAGCCCGTCATCGTCCTCGTCCGTCCGCAGCTCGGCCAGAACATCGGCAAGGCGGCGCGCGCCATGCTCAATTTCGGGCTGACCGAAATGCGGCTGGTTGCGCCCCGCGACGGCTGGCCCAACCCCGATGCCGGTCCCTCCGCGAGCGGTGCCGACATCGTGCTGGAGCAGGCGAAGGTGTTCGATACGGTCCAGGAGGCGGTGGCGGATTGCTCAACGGTCTTCGCCTCGACCGTGCGCCGCCGCGATCTCATCATGCCGGTTGTCACGCCCGGAGCAAATGGCGGACCAGATCGCGGCTTCTCCGGCTCGGACCGCGATCCTGTTCGGACCTGAACGCTCAGGCCTCGAAACCGAGGACGTCGCTTTGTCGCAGGCGATCGTCACCGTGCCGATCAACCCCGAGTTCGGCTCGCTGAACCTCGCCCAGGCGGTCATTCTGCTCGCCTACGAATGGTCGAAGCGGTCGGAGCTGGCGGTGCCGCCGTCGAAGGAGCTGGAGCCACCCGCTCCCCACGGCGAGCTGGAAGGCATGATCGTCCAGTTCGAGGAAGAGCTCGCGGCGAAGGGCTATTTCTACCCCGTCTCGCGGATGCAGGTGACCAAGAACACGATCCGCACCATCTTCACCAAGACCGGCTGGTCGTCGCGCGAAGTGAAGGCGATGCGCGGGATCGTCAGGGCGCTCGTGAACCCTGCCCGCCCCCGCTAGCTGGCGCAAAACTTGACCTTCGAGGCCCTGTCGCCTAGGTGCGCCGCTCGCAATTGATCCCACACGTCCGGTGAAGTGGTGATCGCGTCAGGCTCTCGATTCGCTCGGGACAGGCGCTGCCGGTGCGGTCCGGGCACGACAATGAAGCAAGTTGGAGAAACGACGTGAGCAAGCGCTCTAGCGCCAAGTATAAACTCGACCGCCGCATGGGTGAGAACGTCTTCGGACGCCCCAAGAGCCCGGTCAACCGCCGCGAATATGGTCCCGGCCAGCACGGCCAGCGCCGCAAGTCCAAGATCAGCGACTTCGGCATCCAGCTCCGCGCCAAGCAGAAGCTGAAGGGCTATTACGGCGACATCACCGAGAAGCAGTTCAAGCGGACGTACCAGGAAGCGAGCGCCATGAAGGGCGACGCTTCGCAGAACCTGATCGGCCTCCTCGAGCGCCGCCTCGACATGATCGTCTATCGCGCCAAGTTCGCGCCGACGATCTGGGCGTCGCGCCAGCTGGTCAGCCACGGCCACATCCGCGTCAACGGCGTGAAGTGCAACATCGCCTCGCGCCGCGTGAACGTCGGCGACGTCATCGAGCTCGGCTCGAAGGCGCAGGAAATGGCGCTGGTGATCGAGGCGCAGAGCCTCGCCGAGCGCGACGTGCCCGACTATGTCGCTCCGGACGGCACCTCGAAGGTCAGCTTCAACCGCGTTCCGACGCTGGACGAAGTGCCCTACCCGGTCCGCATGGAACCGAACCTGGTCATCGAATTCTATTCGCGCTGATCTTTCGATCAGCTCGAACAAACGGGGCGATCCTTCGGGGTCGCCCTTTTTGTTAGTGGCCGATCGTCCGTTCGAGCAGTTCGCCGATCCGGCTCAGCATTTCGCGCCGCGCCGGACTGTCCTCGAGCTGATGGTCGAGGTCCTTGAAAACCAGCAATTCCGGAGCCGATCCCGCGCTTTTGAGCGCACCCGCCATCTTACGGCTGTGATCGACACCCACGTTCGCGTCATTGTCGCCGTGGATGAGCAGGACCGGCACCTTGATCGCAGCCGCATTCCGGACAGGCGATCCCGCATCGGCCTCCGCCCCCGTGCCGACGAATTCGCGGGTCAAGTTCGAGTTCGTGAACGCGCGGGCATCCCGCCTGAACAGAGCCAGATCCGTCACCGGGGCGATGGCCACGCTCGCCTTGTAAAGCGTCGGTTCGGTCGCGGCGGCCTGCAGTGCGGCGTAGCCGCCATAGGACCAGCCGACGATCGCCAGCCGAGCCGGATCGGCAATCCCTTGCAGCGATGAGATAACGCCCCGCCGCGTTGACGTCGCCGATGGCCCGGCGCCAGTCGCGAAAGGCGTTCTGGCCGAGCCAGGCGTCGCCATAGCCTGCAGATCCGCGATAGTTGGGCTGAATCACCGCATAGCCTCGCGCCGCGAAGAACTGCGCGAGCCAGTCGAAACCCCAGACGTCGCGGGCGCTTGGCCCACCGTGCGGAAGCACGATTGCGGGGAGGTTCTTACCCGGGCTCCCGGCAGGAAGCGTGAGATAGGCCGGGATCGACGCGCCGTCCGCGGCCGGCACGTTGATTGAAGTGACTTGTCGACAGAACGCGGTCTTCGAGTTCCGGCCGGACAACTCCGAGTTGCTCGAGATGCTTGGTGCCCTTGTCGAACAGATAAAAAGTCCCGGGACTGGTGTCGCCATGAGCAAGGATGAGAAGCTTGGCTCCATCGGAGGTCGTCGCGAGAAAATTGATGAGCGGCTCGGTTGGCAAAGCCTTGGCCAGCGCCTTCGCCAATCGATCGTATTCCGGGTCGAAATAGACGGCTTGGGCGCGATCGTCCGCGTAGGTATAGCCGATCACCCGCTGCGACCGGCCTCCACGGACCACGTCGTCAATGTCGGCCCTTTTGTCGGCAGCAACCAGAGAGGTCGCGCCGCTACCGTCCAGCTTGATCGTGTAGAGGGCATCGCGGCCGTCCGTCTTCCTCAGCACATAGGCGACGTCCTGCTCCCCGTCGACGGCAAGAGGATAGTATGCCCATCTCGCCTCCGAGCGGCTTCCAATCCTTCGATCCCGATGTGCGATACTTGAACCGGGTAGCACCGGTGAGCTGGCCATCGGTGCCCGCGTGCACCGTCTCCAAGCATGACGCGCACATGACCTTTGGTATCGCTGAAATATGTTGCGGCGGTCTCGCGCGGCGGCTCGATCCGGTCGAATTTCGAGATTGGTGAGGTCGACCCGGTCCACGGCAAGGCCGCCGCGGGTATCCGGGGTCAAGGTGCCTTCGCTCCTTTGTGGCGAATAATAGCGAGCCATCAGGATCGATCCTGGGCGATCGCTGGACCAGTCGATCACACTGCCGGCGAATTGATGAAGGTCGAGATCGAGCTCGCTGGCTCGTTGCCCCAAAGGTCGGATCTTCGATCCGTCGATGCCAAGCGTCACCAGCCGCGTAAATCCGATGATCGCATCCTTGATCCGCTGGGTGGCACCATATTCGCAGACGATCTGCGTATCGGTGGCGAAGCGGCACCAGTCGAGCGATTCGGGATTCGGCGCTCATCTTCAGGATGATCTTCCGGTCGCCACTGTCGAGATCGACAATGCGGAGCAGGCTTTCCCTGGTTGGACCGGGCGTGATGAACAGCAACTTGTGGCCGCTGGGTGAAAGATCCATCGACCGCGCGCCATCGCGGGTGCCGAAGGCGGCGGCGTCCTCGGCTAGGCTGGACGCGGCCTGGGACGGACAGGACAACAGGATCAGACCGGAGGCGGCGGCCGCCCTCATCAACAATACGCGCATGATACCCCCTGACCGGCAGCGATTGTGCACAATGCGGAGCATCCGGCAATCCGCGCCCTTTGCAGTAGGTGGCGGCTTTGCTAGCCGCGCAAGCAATGCGAACCCTGCCGCCTCTTCCCGAATGGGCGCCGCACGAGGCGGTCTGGATCGGATTTCCGTCGGACCCGGAACTCTGGCTGGCCGACCTGGTCGAGGCCGAGCGCGAGGTCGCGGCCTTCGCCAAGGCCGTTCATGCCGACGGCAAGGGTGAGCAGGTCTGGCTCGTCGCCGCGCATGATGATGCCGCGGCCAAGGCGCGCGAGCTCGCGCCGTTCGCGAAAGTCATCGTCGAGAATTTCGGCGACATCTGGCTGCGCGACAGCGGGCCGATCGTCATGGGCTCGGGCAAGCAGCGCCGAGCGCAGGGATTTCGCTTCAACGGCTGGGGCAACAAATACGACCTCGAAGGCGACCAGGACATCGGCGAGCGTATCGCCGAAGGCCGCGTCCCTGCCTTACGCCCAGGCCGATTGGGTGCTCGAAGGCGGCGCGATCGACGGCGACGGATCGGGCACGGTGGTCACGACCGAGCAGTGCCTGCTCAACCCGAACCGCAATCCCGGAGCGACGCACGAGGATATCGAAGGGCGGCTGGAGCACGACCTCGGTTTCGAGCGGGTGATCTGGCTCGGCGACGGACTGCTCAACGACCACACGGACGGGCATGTGGACAATCTGGCGCGCTTCGTCGCTCCGGGCCGTGTGGCGATCCCGACGGCCGCGAAGGACGATCCCGAACGCCGCCATCTATCGTGACGCGGCGAAGCGGCTGAGCGCGGCCAGGCTCGACGTCGTCACTCTGCCCTCGCCCGGCCGGATCGAGAATGAGGACGGCGACATCGTCCCGGCGAGCTACATGAACTTCTACATCGGCAATGCGGCCGTGGTCGTCCCGCAGTACGGCGCTCCCAACGATCGCGCGGCAGTGGACGTCGTGCAGGCGCTCTTCCCCGGACGCGTTGCAATCGGACTTCGCGCCGACCATGTGCTGACCGGAGGCGGAAGCTTCCACTGTATCTCCCAGCAGGTTCCAGCATGACCAAGCTCACCGTCGCCGCGCTGCAGCTCGCGTTCAGCGAAGACACCGTCGCCAACATCAAGGCCGTCGCCGATCTCGTCCGCGAGGCCGCGTCGAAGGGCGCGGAAGTCGTCCTGCCGCCCGAACTGTTCGAAGGCCCCTATTTCTGCCGCGTCGAGGACGAAGGCCTGTTCGCGAATGCGCGTCCGACCGCCGAGCATCCGTCCGTGGTGGCGATGCAGGAGCTGGCGAAAGAGCTGAAGATCTGGATCCCGACCAGCTATCTTCGAAGCGGACGGGCCGCACTATTACAATTCGCTCGCGATGATCGGTCCGGATGGCAAGGTCGCCGGCGTCTATCGCAAGAGCCACATCCCCGACGGCCCCGGCTATGAGGAGAAGTTCTACTTCCGCCCCGGCAATACCGGTTTCAAGGTCTGGAACGGCCCGCACATGTCGACGCTCGGCGTCGGCGTCTGCTGGGACCAATGGTATCCGGAGACGGCCCGCGCGATGATGCTGATGGGCGCGGAGATCCTCTTCTACCCGACCGCGATCGGCACCGAGCCGCATGATCCCGACCTCGACACGTCGCGCCTCTGGCGACGGGCGATGATCGGCCACGCGGTGTCGAACGTCGTGCCCGTGGTCGCCGCCAACCGCATCGGCACGGAGAACGGCCAGCGCTTCTACGGCAACAGCTTCATCTGCGACGAGCGCGGCGACATCCTCGCCGAGTTCGGAGCGGATGACACCGGCGTGATCGTCGCGACCCTCGACCTCGCGCAGGCGAAGAAGCACCGCGCCGCCTTCGGCTTCTTCCGCGACCGCCGGCCGGAGCTTTACACGAGGCTCGTCGAGGACGTTTGATCAGGCGCGCGGGTGCGCGTGCCGGTAGACATCCAGTAGTCGGGCGGCATCGACAGCCGTGTAGATCTGGGTCGACGAAAGGCTCGCGTGGCCGAGCAGCTCCTGCAACGCCCTCAGGTCCGCTCCGCGCGCGAGCAGATGCGTCGCGAAGCTGTGGCGCAGAGCGTGCGGCGTGAGCGTGTCGGGCAGCCCCAGCCGCTTCCTCGCCGCTGCAACCGCCCGGCGGACGAGGTCGGGGTTCAGCGGGCCTCCCCGCGCCCCGAGGAAGAGCGGTCCGTCACGCTCGATCGGCCACGGGCATTGCGCGACATAATCTTCGATCGCCTCGCGGATCGCGGGCATGACCGGGACGACGCGCGTCTTCGACCTTTTGCCGGTGACCCGCAGGGCCTGGCCGATGGGCCGCACGCCGCCCGTCAGCGACAAGGCCTCAGCAACGCGCAAGCCGGCGCCGTAGAGCAGCAGCAGGATTGCGAGATCGCGCGCGCCGATCCAGTCTTCCGAGGCCGCTCCGGATGCATCTTCGGCCAAAGCCACCGCTTCGTCGGGCGCAACTGGACGCGGCAGAGTCTTCGGCCGGCGCGGTGCGCGGGTCCGCGGGACTTGCGGCAATTCACCTTGCTGTTCCGCTGCATAAGACAGGAAGTTGCGAACAGCACTCAACTCACGCGCAGCCGAGGCGGCTCCGAGGCCGTCCCGACGGCGCTCGGCGAGAAAGGCGCGCAGGTCCTGCGACGACAAGCCGATCAATGCGCGACGCTTCGATCGCTTCGCCGCGATACTGGCCGAGGAACTCGATCAGCCGATGCGCGGTCGCGACATAGGCGCGCGCGGTATGCGCGGAACGCCTTCGATCATGAAGCAAATGACCCGACCAGCGCTCCACGACAGAGCGGGCGGGATGGTCGATCAGCTCTCGGAATTCACCAGCCACCGCCGGATGATAGCGGCAAGGCTGCGTCCTAGGAACAACAGCAATTCCGACCCGTGCCGGGCATCGAGGTTCGATTCCGACCGCTGGCCCAAGGCGATGAGGCCGATGGGCAGAGTCGATCCGCATTCGATCCGGATCACCGCTTCCGCGCGGATCAGATCGCAGGCCGGGCCGAACAAGGGATGACCGTGCGCGACCGTGCGCATCGCAACGCCATAGACCTGCTCGATCGAGCGCATCAGCAGCAGCGGCTCGACCCGCTGGACGCCGTTGCAGTCGGCACGGAACGCTTCGTCCCCGATCACCAGAGCGAGCGAAACGGCGTCGATTCCGAGGATCAGCGGCCATTCCTGCGTAACGACATGCAGCAGGTCGTCGATACTGTCGGCTTCCATCGCGGCGATCACGGCCTCGTGGATCGCGGCGACTGCGCCGGAATGGCCGCGCGCAAACGCGATCAGGTCCTGGTTCGCCTCTTCGACGACGCCAAGACGTTCACGCAGTTGCGCCAGCGCGTGGTCCTTGAATGGGATCACTCGAGCCATGGCGCAAAGCTTACGCCGGGACCGGTTAATTTCCTACAACGGCGGCTAGCTGCGCTTCGTCGGAAGCGGGCCGCGAGTTGCTGGGCTAACCGCGCTCGCCGGGAGCAGGCGCCGGCTGATACGCCGGAGGCGGCGGTGGCGGCGGAGCAAGGCTCATCCCTTGAGCCATGTTCAAGTGGCCCTGGATGATTGGCACCGCCGTTCCCGCGGCCGTGCGCAACGCCGGCACGTCACCGCCGTTGGCATAGTTCTGGTGCAGCGTCAGCGCCTGCTGGTGCGCCATGATCTGGGCGTCGCGATACGCCATGTCGAACGATGCTGCCGGCGTCGCCTGCAGCTGCTGGAGCATGGCGGCATGTTCGGCGGAAAGCGCGGGCGTAGGCGGTGTCAGCCCTGCTCCCTGGGCGGCCGCCATCAGCTGCGCGCTCATGTTGCTGTGATCGGTGATCAGCATCTGCGCGAACTGACGAAGGGCCGGATTGCTCGAACGCTGCAGCGCCAGTTGGCTCGACTGGATCTCGAACTGATCGCCGCTTGCCGCCATGGTCAAATAGGTCGGCGCAGCCAGCGGCGAGCTGGGATCCACTGCCGCACCGGCGGTTCGACGGGTTCATTCCGGGCGCATCCCGCAAGTATGGCCGCAGCCGCGACCGAGACGAGAAAATCCTCATTCCAACCTCCCATTATCTTTGGATGGCTGGTGAACAGGCGACGTAAGCGTCTGTTCCTACGGCTGTTTTTCAGACTTCTCGGCTAGATGCTCTGGCCGGTCTTTTCCCAGTCGGCGAGGAAGCTCTTGATGCCGTTTTCGGTCAGCGGGTGCTTGAACAGCTGGTGGATGATCTTCGGCGGCGCCGTCATGACGTCGGCGCCGATCTTCGCCGCTTCGAGGACGTGGATCGGGTGGCGCACGCTGGCGACCAGGATCTCGGTCGCGAAGTCGTAATTGTCGTAGATCAGGCGGATGTCGGCGATCAGCTCCATGCCGTCGAAGCCGACATCGTCGTGCCGGCCGACGAACGGCGAGATGAAGGTCGCGCCGGCCTTGGCCGCGAGCAGCGCCTGGCTGGCCGAGAAGCAGAGCGTGACGTTGACCATCGTCCCGTCGCCGGTCAGCGCCTTGCAGGTCTTCAGGCCGTCGGGCGTCAGCGGCACCTTGATCGCGATATTGTCGGCGATCTTCCGGAGGATCTCGGCCTCGCGCATCATCCCCTCATGATCGAGCGCGACGACTTCGGCCGACACCGGCCCGCTGCACGATGCCGGCGATCTCGCGCGACGACCTCGATGAAGTCGCGGCCGGACTTGTGGATCAGCGACGGGTTGGTGGTGACGCCGTCGAGCAGGCCGGTTTCGGCAAGCTCGCGGATTTCGGCGATCTCGGCGGTGTCGGCGAAGAATTTCATGGTTTGCTTGAGCCCCGGCTTTGGTGGAATTGGCGGCGCATAGCCGGTGCATGGCGAGCCGTCACCCGATTCGACGGCGATCAGGGAGAGGCGATGAGCGAGCATGTACGGGTCGAACGCGACGGCGGCGTGCTGGCGATCACCCTTGCCCGGCCGGAGCGCCGCAACGCGATCACCGTCGCCATGTATGCCGCGCTGGCCGACGCGATCGAAAGCGCGGCGGGCGACGACGCGCTCCGGCTGATCACGCTGCGCGGCGAAGGCGAGGATTTCACCGCCGGCAACGACCTCGGCGATTTCATGGCCGAGATGCCGCGCGACGGCGATCGGACATTCCGGTCTGGCGGCTGCTGCGGGCGCTGGCGAAGAATCAGGTGCCGATCGTCGCCGCGGTGCACGGCAATGCCGTCGGCATCGGCACGACCATGCTGTTCCACTGCGACTTGGTCGTGGCGGAGGAAGGCACGCGCTTCATGATGCCGTTCGTCGACCTGGGCCTGGTTCCCGAAGCGGCCAGCTCGCTGCTCCTGCCGCGGCTGGCCGGGCGGCGCCGGGCGGCGCGCTACCTGCTGCTGGGCGAGCCGTTCGGGCCCGAAGAGGCGCTCGAATTCGGCCTGGTCAGCCATGTCGTTGCCACGGGCGGCTTGAAGCCGCGCTGGCGCCAGATCGTCGCGGCCCTGCTGCGCCAAGCCGCCCGAGGCGCTGCGCCTGACGCAGAGCCTGCTGCGCCGCGGGCAGACGCGACGAGATGCTCGAGCGGATGGAGCTGGAGAACGGCCATTTCGCGCGAGCGGCTGACGTCGGACGAGGTCCGGCAGGCGATCGCCGCTTTCTTCGCGAGCGCGGGCGAAGCCCGGCTCCAGATCAGCTAGCGACGTAGACCCGCTTGGATCGCGGTCGAGCGTGATCGTCGGGCCCGGGAAGAAGAGGAAGTTCGGTCGTGCTGCGTGTAGGTCACCTTCAGGTCGAGATAGCCGGTGCCGTCGCGACCGGGTCGCTGCGACGGTGAACGTGCCGTCGCCCGTGCCGAATAGCTCGAAGATCATGCGCGTCTTGATCTGCGTCGTCGGATCGTCGGCATCGGTCGGCGTCGGATAAATCGTGGCATAGCGCGCGCCTTCGCCCAGCGCGTGCTGCATCCCGGCATTGGCCTGAACACCAGGCCGAGCTGGAAGATGCCGTAGATCATCGACGATCAGGACCGGCAGCGCGAACGCCATCTCGATGACGGCCGCGCCGCTCTTGGTCGCGGCGAAGGCTTGTCGAGCAGCTTCATTGGGTCCTCATCCCGGCGATGCCGTGCACGTGATACGTCCCGTCGGCGTTGGCGCCGGCGAAGCTGCGATCGGGAACATCGGCGTGAAGGTGCTCGGTCGACGTCGACCTGACGATCCAGCGCGCGTAGGTCTGGCCGCTCGTGCAGACGGTGTCGTAATCCGCCTGGCGCGCGTCGCCGTTGCATTCGAGCCAGTAAGTCGACGGTGACGTCGCTGCGTCGGCGACGCCGGCCGCAGCCGCCGCCTCGGCCTTGAAGCGTCGTCGTCGACGTGCTCGACGTCGGCCTGGTACTGCATGCACCTTTTCGATCGCGCGCTGCGCGGCCTGCTCGAGCTGCAGCTTGTGCCGAATAGGCGCGGCTGAGGTCGACCATGCCGATCATCATCAGCGCCAAGACCGGCGCGACCAGCGCCAGCTCGATCATCGCGGCGCCGCGGTCGTCGCGCGCGAGAGTTGCGAAAGCGGTTCATCATGCCACCAGCCTGACGCTGCTTGCCCGTCGAACGGATCGCCGCGCCGGAATCAGCCGGGCAGGTGTTGTTGATTGTCGCTGTTGCCGGTGAAGTCGAGCGCTTGGCGACGAACTGCGTGCAGTTCGAGTTCATGCCCGCGGTGCCGTTGAACGGTCAGCTGCTGGCTGCGGGAAGTAGAACGCGCCATAGATCGTCGAGTCGCTGTTGCCGTTGATCTTGTTGACTGGCGTTGTCCGTCGATCGGCGCGGCGGTCCTGATAGAACAGCGATGCCCTTGTAGTTGCCGCGTGGTCGGCGCCGTCGAGGTTGATCTGCGCGCCGCCGTTGATGTCGAGCTTGCCGATCGTCGCGTCGGTCGCCGGTGCTCGTTGGTCAGGATGATCGTGCAGCCGTTGCAGGTCAGGTTCGCTTGCGCTGTGCATGTTCAGATCGCCGCCGTCGATGATGATAGGTGCCCGGCTGCCAGCGTCGACCGTTGCCCTTGACGATCGCATGCTCGTTGAAGCAGCCGGTGCCCGTTGCGGTCGGTGATCGTCAGGCGTGTCGGATCGTTGGCTGGACTGTTCGGTGCAGTTCGTGCAGCTGCTCGTCGTCGGCGTCGGGATCAGTCCGCGAACGGATCGTCCTGCGCCGAGCGTGAACGGCTGCAGTACCGTTCCGACGTCCCAGTTGTTCGACTGGCTGGATGCCGCCGACCGCCGCGATCGGGCTGGCAGTGACGTCCGACGACTGCCGGTCGCCACCGCGCGCGTCGATCGACGTCGAATTGGTGATCATGCCGCAGCCAGGTCGACGTCGCGTTGCCGGTCGCGTTGATGCCGGTCTTGCTGCGTGTTCTCCAGGCTGACGACGCAATAATTCGCCCGCTCGGCACGCTCGCCGCGGTCGCCGTCGCGCGTGATCATCGGCGCGCTCGCCATGAACAGCCGAGCTGAAGCGGCAGCTGCTTCTGGACCGCCAGGCCGACCTGGACCTGCGTCAGTCGTGTAGTCGCCGGCGTCGGCCGGAAAGGCGACCTGCGGGTAGCCGGTCATGCAACGTCGATCCTGAGTGTGTTGTTGAGCGTCGAGGTCCTGGTCGACCGCGGCCGCGTGTCGGTCGTCGCCGCTCGTGCCGAAGCTGGCATAGACGCCGGCGATCGCCGCCGAATCGGCGGCGCGCTGCAGCTGGCGCTTCCACAGCGCCCACTGGATGGTGTCGGTGGCAAGGCCGGCCGAGCCGATCAGCAGCGGCAGCGCCGCCGCCGGCGATGATCAGCGCGTTGCCGCGCTTGTCGTTCCACAGCCTCTTCATGAATGCAATCATTGGCATGAATCCCCAGGCCGATCGATGCGCATTGGCGGCTGCTCTAGCCCGATCACGGTGAGCGAAGCGTTCAAGCCATGGTTAACGCGCAGCTAACCATGACCGTGCGCGGCTCGCTTGAACGTGGCGTATTACACCTATAATACAGTGAAGCCGCTTGCGCGGCGTCGGGCAGCCGTTCACCCTGCCGCGCGCACCAGCGCGCAGGACGAGGACGATATGACATGGCCAGCGAACCCGCGACCGAGACCGCAGACCGCGACCAAGCTGAAGCTCGACCCGCCCGAGGCGCTGCAGCCGATCGCCGCCGCCGAGGCGGCCGGCCTGGTGCCGCTGAAGAGCGAGGAGACCAGCGAGCTCGAGAGCAAGGTCGACAAGTTCGTCGACGAGCTGGCCGCGCTCGACACCAACAGCCCGGAATTCGGCAAGAAGGTCGACCAGCTGACCGCCATGGGCCGCAAGGAGATCGCCGAGGCCGCCGGCGCCTCCAACCGCTTCCTCGACCGGCCGGTCAAGGCGATCGACAAGGACACCGGCATCGGCGCCGACCTGACCGAGCTGCGCCGCACGGTCGAGGAGCTCGACCCGAAGGAACGGCGACCAAGACCGCGCAAGTTGCTCGGCATCATCCCGTTCGGCAACCGCGTCGACCGCTATTTCGACAAATATCGCAGCTCGCAGACCCACATCTCGGCGATCCTCGCAGCCTCGGCCAACGGCAAGGACGAGCTGCTGATGGACAATGCCGCGATCGACACCGAGCGCGCCGGCCTGTGGAAGACGATGCACAAGCTCGAGCAGATGATCCACATCTCCAAGAGCCTCGACAAGCAGCTCGAGGACAAGGCCAACGAGCTCGACGCGACCGAGCCGGCCAAGGCCAAGGCGATCCGCGAGACGCGCGCTGTTCTACACCCGCCAGCGCACCACCGATCTGCTCACCCAGATGGCGGTGACGGTGCAGGGCTATCTCGCGCTCGACCTGGTCAAGAAGAACAATGTCGAGCTGGTGAAGGGCGTCGACCGCGCCTCGACCACCACCGTCTCGGCGCTGCGCACCGCGGTCACCGTCGCCCAGGCGATGACCAACCAGAGGCTGGTGCTCGAGCAGATCACCGCGCTCAACACCACCACCGCCGAACATGATCGACTCGACCGGCGAGATGCTGCGCACCCAGACCGGCGCGATCCACGAGCAGGCGGCGTCCTCGACCATCCCGCTGGAGACGCTGCAGCGCGCCTTCCAGAACATCTACGACACGATGGACCAGATCGACCGGTTCAAGCTCGAGGCGCTCGGCAACATGAAGCAGACCGTCGACACGCTCGGCAACGAGGTCGAGAAGTCGAAGGGCTATATCGCCCGCGCCGAAGGCGTCGCCCAGGGCAAGCTGGAGGGCGCCGGCCTCGCCGTTCACGCCGATCGAGAGCAAATGACATGACCGAGCGCTTCGACCAGGTCATCGCCCGCGCCGACCGGGTCATGCGCGCAGCTCGACGAGCGCGACGGCGCCGTCGCGCGACGCCGCCCGGCGCGAGCGCCAGCGGCTGAACGCCGACCTCGGCGCGGCGCTGACGCCGCGTCGGCGTGGCGATCGGCGCTGATCAGCCTCGCTGACGATCGTCGTCGGCCTGATCACGCCGATCGGCATGTTCGGCTTCCTCGCCGCGGTCGGCCTCGCGGTCGGCGTCGCCGCGCTGCTCGCCTTCATGCCGAGCGGCCAGGACGATCGCCGCCGCACCGTCCGCCCGACCTGCCCAACGGCGAGATGGTCCAGCGCTTCGATTCCTATCTCTACCGCAGCCGCGCGCGCCCTGCCCGCCCCGGCGCAGGCCGAGCTCGACGCGATCAGCGCGCGCTTGCCGCCGCTCAGCCAGACGCTCGAGCGGGTCGACGCGCTCGATCCCGAACGCGCAGGACGCGCGGCGGCTGATGTCGCTGCACCTGCCCGGCCTGATCGACCGCTACGTGCAGGTGCCCGCCGCCTATCGCGGCGAGCGCGACGGCGAGGGCATGACGCGTCGACGAGCGGCTGGTCGAGGGGCTCGCCGCCGGCCGCGCGGCGCTGGCCGAGATTCGGAGAAGCTGGCGCGCGGCCGGACCTGGCCGCGTTCGAGACCCAGGGCCGCTTCATCAAGTCGCGCTACGGCGAAGAACGCATCGACGGCTAGGCCGAGGCGCATCCCGAGCCGCTGCTTTGCGCCGCGCGAGCATCTCCATGAAGCGCGGATGATCGCGTAACGATGTCGAGGTCCGGATCGGCTTCGAGCGTGCCTGATGTGCGTCGGCGCTCGTCGACCCGCTCGAAGAACGGCTCGAGCATATCCAGCGCATCCGTCGACGTCGTCGAAATCGAGAGATGAGCGCGCAGGCGAGGTTGTAGCGCATCGACAGATTGTCGGGATCGAGCAGCAGCGCCGCGTTCGATCCATTCGTTAGCGCGGTCGTCTTCGCCGAGCATGCGCAAGCGCCGGCACCGGCCGCCGAGATGGCGGCACCGTTCGTCGGATCTTTCGCCAGGGCGAGTTCCGCGCGATCCAATGTCGTCATGCGCGACTCCAGCGCCGCGGTCTCGTCGTCGTCATGCTGATGATAGCAGGTCATGCAGCATCGACGGCATTGTGCCAGTCGGTGTCCATCAGCGCGGCCGCCTTCTCGAAATAACGGCATTGCTTCCGTGATGCGGCCGCGTCGGAACATCATCCGCGCAGCTTCGCGGTTCACTTCCCACGATTCCGGATCGAGCTTGAGTGCTTCTTCGATTTCGCTTGTTGGCTTCGTCGTGCCTTCCCTTCATTCTCGAGATAGCGCAGCGCGGACGCAATGCGACCTCCGGCATATCGGGCTCGAGCGCGAGCGCTCTTTCGGCCGCCGGCAAGCGGATCGTCATCCTTGCCGTGCCAGAAGCGCAGCTCCGCCTGGGCGAACGCCATCAGCGCCCAGGCCTCGGCATAATCGGGGTCGAGGACGGTCGCCTGCTGGCAGATGCGGACGATCGTCTCGTCCCGGCGGCGGATTGCCGAAGGACCCGCCGATCCAGCTGCTGCCGCGCCATCAGGTACAGATTATAGGCCTCGACGCTCGACGTGCCGCGGCGCTCGATCGCCTTTTTCTCCTCCGGAAGCAGCTTGATGCTGCAGGGCGCTCGACGATCGCCTTGGAAATCTCGTCCTGGATGGCGAAAATGTCGGTCAGGTCGCGGTCATAGCGCTCGGCCCAGAGATGGCCGCCGGACTTGCCGTCGATCAGCTGGGCGGTGATCCGGACGCGGCTACCGGCCTTGCGCACGCTGCCTTCAAGCACATGGCCGACACCGAGCGTGCGCGGCGACTTCCTTCACGTCCATCACCTTACCCTTGAAGGTGAAGGCCGTGTTGCGGGCGATCACGGACAACGCGGAGACCTTCGACAGGTCGGTGATGATGTCCTCGGTGATGCCGTCGCTGAAATATTCCTGCTCCGGATCGCCGCTCATGTTGACGAAGGGCAGGACGCAGATCGATGTCTGCGGCTGTCGCGCGCTCCTCGGCCTGCGCCGGCAGCGGTGCTCGGCAGGCGGATTTGCCGCCGATCTTCTGGATCGCGTCGACCAACGCGTCGAGTGCCGGTGGCTCGCACTCGCCGTCCTAGCGCCGAAATCGACTGCCTGAAATTGGCGGAATCCAAGCGGCGGCCTGAACGCCGTCCAGCGTGACCGGAACGAGCCGGCCCGTGTCGCGGCCCTCGGCCGCTTCGTCCTGCACCCAGGCGGATTCAACCGAGGACTTCGTCCAGAGGACGACGACGGCATCGGCTTCCTTGAGCTCGCGGTCGATTTCGGTCGGCGAACCGCGATCCGCCCTGAATCTGCCGGTCCCACCAGACCTGATGCCCCGCGCGGCCATGCATTCGGCAAACTGCTTGGCCGCCGCAGCGTCTTCACGCGAATAGCTCAGAAAGACCTTCGCCAAGCACCCCTCCCCGAGGGAAGAGCGGATATGCGACAAAGCTTTCAGTCTAACAAGAATTTAACTCAGGCCGATGACGCCGGTTTCGGCGAGCCGTTGAACTCGTCGCCGACGATACCCAGTTGCGCCAGAACTTCGCCGGTATGCTCGCCCAGCGCCGGCGGCGGCAGGTCGGAATCCGCCCGGTCGCCGTCGATGCGGACCGGCGAGCCGACCAGCGGCATCGCCGGCGATCGTCCGGCACGATCTGGCGATGCTGCGCCTGGACGTCGGCCAGCGCCTGGCTGATGCGTGTTGATCGGGCCGGCGGGGATGCCCGCGGCTTCCAGTTCGACGAACCACTCGTCGGCGGTCTTCCGTCGCGATGCACTCCGCCACCAGCCGCACGATCTCGTCGCGGTTGGCGACGCGCGCGCCATTGTTCGCGAAGCGCTCGTCGGTCGCCCATTCGGGATGGCCGCACAAGGCCGCCAGCTTCGCGAACTGGCGGTCGTTGCCGACGGCGATGATCAGCGGCTTATCGGACGCCTGGAAGGGCTGGTACGGCACGATGTTCGGATGCGTGTTGCCCTGCCGAGGCGGGTCCTTGCCGGAGACGAGCGCGTTCGACGCCTGGTTGGCGAGCACGGCGAGCTGGGTGTCGAACAGCGCCATGTCGACGTGCGCGCCCTCCCCGCTCCGCTCCCGCCGGAACAGCGCCGCGAGGATTGCGACGGTGGTGTAGAGGCCGGTGAACAGGTCGACGACCGCGACGCCCACGCGCATCGGTCCGCCGCCCGGCTCGCCGTCGGGCTGGCCGGTGATGCTCATCAGCCCGCCCATCGCCTGGATGATGTAGTCGTAGCCGGCGCGTTCGGCGTAGGGCCCGTCCTGGCCGAAGCCGGTGATCGACGCGACGATCAGGCGCGGGTTGGCGGCGCGGAGGCTTTCGGCGTCGAGGCCGAATTCTTCAGTCCGCCGACCTTGAAATTCTCGACGACGACGTCGCTCTGCGCGGCGAGCTCGCGGACGAGCGCCGCGCCTTCGGGCTTGGCGAAGTCGATCGCCGCCGACTTCTTCCCGCGATTGGCGCGCAGGAAATAGGCCGCGACGCGCTGGTCGCCCTCGCCATGCCACGGCGGGCCCCAGTGCCGCGTGTCGTCGCCAACGCCCGGCCGCTCGATCTTGATCACCTCGGCGCCGAGGTCGGCCAGCAAGCTGCGTGCACCAGGGTCCGGCAAGCACGCGCGAAAGGTCGAGGACGCGGATCCCGGCGAGCGGCGGAGTCACGGCTTGCGCCTGCTCCACGGCTTGCGGTCGGCGAGCACGGCGTGCGCGGCGTTATGCCCCGGAGCGCCGGTCACGCCGCCGCCCGGGTGCGCTCCGGAACCGCAGAGATAGAGGCCCGGCAGCGGCATGCGATAATCCGCCGCGCCGATCATCGGACGCCCGCTGAACAGCTGGTCGAGGCTCATCTTGCCGTGGAAGATGTCGCCGCCGATCAGGCCGAAGCGGCGCTCGAGATCGAGCGGCGAATGGATCTGCCGACCGAGGATCGACTTGGCGAAGCCCGGCGCATGCGCTTCGACCGTGGCGATGACCGTGTCGGCCGCCTTCTCGCGCTCATTGTCCCAGCTGCGGCCCGACCGAGATCGTAGCGGAAATGCTGGCAGAACAGCGACGCGACATGCTTGCCCTTCGGCGCGAGCGTCGAATCCAGCGTCGACGGGATGAGCATCTCGACGACCGGCTTCTTCGACCAGCCATCATTCTCGGCGTCGAGCCAGGCCTGGTGCATGTAGCTCAGGCTCGGCGCCATGATGATGCCGGCGGTCAGGTGATCGCCCTTCTTGGGCAGCACCGTGAACTTCGGCAGCTCGGACAGCGCGACGTTCATCCGGAAGGTCGCGCTTTCGCCCTTCCAGTGATGCATGCGGCTGTGCACGTCGGCGGGCACGGAGCCCTGCGGCACCAGCCGGTCGAACAGCAGCTTCGGGTTCACGCCGGCGATGACGGTGTTCGCGCGCCAAGCCTTGCCGCCGGCGACGACGCCGGCCGCTCGGCCCTTGTCGACGATGATCTCCTCGACGGGCGTGCCGAGCAGGATGTCGACGCCCTTCTCGCGCGCCGCGCGGGCCATCGCCTGGGTGATCGAGCCCATGCCGCCGATGGCGTGGCCCCAGGCGCCGGGGACGCCCGCCGCCTCGCCGAACAGATGGTGCAGCAGCACGTAGGCGCTGCCCGGCGCGTAGGGCGAGGCGAAGTTGCCGACGACGCCGTCGAAGCCGAACAAGGCCTTGACCAGATCGCCCTTGAAATAGCGGTCGAGGATCTCGCCCGCGCTTCGCGTCGCAAAGTCGTGGACGATGCGCGTGTCTTCGGTCGACAGGCCGACCATGTCCTTGCCGAGCGTCAGCAGCGAGCCAAGACCGGTCATGCCCGCACCGACTTCCGGCGGCGCCTTCAACAGCCACTTCTTCAGCAGCGGCACGACCTTCTCGAGGTCGGCAATGTAGCGGTCGTAGCCTTCGCCATCGGCCTTGTTCAGCCGCACGACTTCCTTGCGGGTGAGGCCGTTGCGGCCCGCCTGCAGATATTCGCCGTCGCCGGGCAGGAAATTGTCGCGCTTGCGCAGCACGACCTTCAGCCCGTGCCGTTCGAGCTCCAGGTCGCGGATGACCTTCGGGTTGAGCAGGCTGACCGTGTAGCTGGCCGCCGAATTGCGGAAGCCGGGCAGGAATTCGTCGGTCACCGCGGCGCCGCCGACCGTGTCGGACGCTTCGAGCACGGCGACCTTCATGCCCTTGGCCGCAAGGTAGAAAGCGCAGGTCAGGCCGTTGTGGCCCGCGCCGATGACTATAGCGTCGAAATCCATCCCATCCCCACCCGTGTGCTGCGCCGCCTATAGTGAGGACGCGACTACCCGCCGCCAGCCGTAGCGAGCTTGCCAAAATTTGGCACGGCCCCTCACGTCTTTGCGCAAAATATGCCGCCGTGTTGGTCTACTAATACGGTCAAACGAACAGCGGAGTGGGGTTATGAACAAGATGGCAATTCTGGCAGGCGCCGCGGCACTCGCGACGATCTCGGCAAGCGACGCCGCCATGGCGCAAGGATCAGCGGTGGCGCACATGCCTCGCAGATCGATGCGAAGGCCGTTGTCGCGGACGTACAGCGCATTCTCGACGCCAACTACGTCCTGCCGGAAATGCGGCCGAAGCTGAGTGCCGCACTGTCGCAGGGGCTCGCCGCGGGTCGCTACAACGTCAGCGACCCGAGCGTTCTCGCCGAGCGCATCAACGCCGACATGTCAGCCGTCGCGCACGACAAGCATCTGGGCATGCAATACGATCCCGCCCAAGCAGGCGCGGCTGGCCGCAAGTCCGCGCCGGTTCAGGTGCCGACGACGCTCCGCCGAGCGAGGAGGAGGTTCGCCAGGCCACGCGCCTCAATCACGGCATCACCGAGATGAAGGTGCTGCCCGGCAACATCCGCTACATGGACCTGATCGGCTTCTTCTGGGGCGGCGAAGCCGACTGAAGAAGCCTATGACAATGCGATGCGGTTCCTGCGCGACGGGGATGCGGCGATCATCGACCTGCGGCACAACGGCGGAGGCAGCCCCGACGCGGTCCGCTATCTGATCAGCCACTTCCTCGAACCGAACCGCCCGATCGTCACCTTCTACATGCGGGGCAAACCGGGTGACACGTTGAAGACGCTCGCCACGCTCCCGGCGGGCCGGATGATCGGCAAGCCACTTTACGTGCTGACCAGCGGGGGCAGCGCCAGCGCCGCCGAGGAATTCATCGGCCATGTCGCCGGCTTCAAGGTCGGTGAGCTGATCGGTGAAACCAGCGCCGGCGCAGGGTATCGCAACGAGTTCTTCCCGGTCGCGGGCGGCTACGTGATCAGCGTTTCGGTCGGCCGGGCGGTCCTCGCCTCGACAGGCAAGGATTGGGAAAAGGTCGGCATCGCGCCGACGGTCAAGGTCGAGCAGGACAAGGCGCTGGAAATGGCGCAGGTCCGCGCGCTTCGGAAGCTGGCGTCCACCGCGACCGGCCAGGACAAGACCGTGTTCGAAGCGAGCGCTCAGGTGCTCGAAGCGCAGCTGCAAGCCGGTCGCGACCGCGCTTCCAGCCGCGCAATACGCCGGCGTTTACGGCGTCCGGCACATCACCAATGACGGCGGCAAACTCATCTTCCAGCGCGAGGGCGGCCCGAAGGGCGCAGCTCGTCGCCGTTGCGGCCAATGAATTCGCCTTCGTCGCCGATCCCATGCAGCGCGTGAAGTTCAAGGTCGCAGGGGATGCCGCCACCGAGTTGGAGCTGATCCGCGGTGACGGCAGCAAGGTCGTCGCGGCGCGGAACCCCTAGCCGCCCGCTACGACTTATCGCATCAGGACGAGCTCTTCCGACATCGTCGGATGAAGGGCGACCGTCGCGTCGAAGTCGGCCTTCTTGAGCTTGGCCTTCACCGCGACGGCGGCCGCCTGAAGGATTTCCGGCGCATCGGGACCGATCATGTGGATGCCGACCACCTGGTCGGTCTCTCCGTCCAGCACGAGCTTGTAGAGCGACCGCTCGTTGCGGCCGGCGAGCACGTTCTTCATCGGCCGGAAGTCGGACGTGAAGGTTCTCACCGTTCCCAGGCGATTGCGGGCCTGGCCCTCGGTCATGCCGACGCTGGCCAGCGGCGGATGGCTGAAGACCGCGCTGGGGATGCAATTATAGTCCACGCGGTGCGGCTTCTTGCCGAAGAAGGTGTCGGCGAATGCCTGCCCCTCGCGGATCGCCACCGGTGTTAGCTGGACCCGGTCGGTGACGTCGCCGACCGCGAAGATCGACGGCACGCTGGTGCGATTGTCCTCGTCGACCTTGATCTCGCCCTTCTCGCCGAGCGCGACGCCCGCAGCTTCGCAGCCGAGGTCCTCGACGTTCGGCCGGCGGCCCACGGCGAACAGCACCTGGTCGGCCTCGATATGGTCGCAGCCCGTCATGCTGACGTGAAGCGAACCGTCCTCGCGCTTTTCGATCGCGTCGATGGTGGCGTTGAACTTGAAGTCGATGCCCTTGCGGATCGAGATCTGCAGCAGGCGATCGACGATCTGCTGGTCGTAGCCGCGCAGGATCACGTCGGAGCGGTTCACGAGCGTCACGTGACATCCGAACTGGTGGAAGATGCCGGCGAACTCGCTGGCGATATAGCCGCCGCCGGCGATGACGATCCGCTTCGGCAGCTTCTCGAGATGGAAGGTCTCGTTGGAGCTGATCGCATGCTCGATGCCCGGCAGCTCCGGCATCAGCGGCCGCGCGCCGGTGGCGATCAGGATCTTGTCGGCCGTGACCGTCTTGCCCGACGCCAGCTGGACCGAGTTCGGCCCGGTCAGCATCGCCCGTTCCTTGAAGATCGTGACGTCGTGGTTGGTCAGCGTGTCGGTATAGGCCTCCTCCAGCCGGCAGACCTCGCCCAGCACATTGTCGCGCAGCACGGCCCAGTCGAAGCGCTTCTCCGGGACGTCCCAGCCGAACATGGCCGCATCGTCGAGGTCCTCGGCGAAGTGCGCGCCGTAGACGAGCAGCTTCTTGGGCACGCAGCCGCGGATGACGCAGGTGCCGCCGACCTTGTGCTCCTCGGCGATTGCGACGCGAGCACCATATGCGGAGGCGACACGCGAGGCGCGGACGCCGCCCGATCCGGCGCCGATCACGAACAGATCGAAGTCAGCCATTCCTATTCTCCTGGCGTCCGTTTTGGCGGAGAAGCCGCCGCCGCTCCAATGTCATCTATGCATCGGCGCGATGCGTTGCGAGCTACAGCCCGCGCTTTCGATCAGCGCCCTCGTGGACGGATCGAAGCTTTCGTCGTCCGCGGAATCGTCGAGCTTGCGGGCGATGTCCTTGCCGAGCTCGACCCCGAACTGGTCGAACGGGTTGATGCCGAGCAGCACGGCGTTGGCGAACGTGCGGTGCTCGTAGAAGGCGATCAGCGCGCCCAGCGTCCGCGCATCGAGGCGGTCGAGCAGGATGGTCGAACTCGGGCGGTTGCCCGGATAGTTGCGGTGCGGATCGTCGCTCTGGCGGCCGCGCATCAGCGCCGCGCCCTGCGCGAAGGCGTTCAGTAGCAGCTGGCGATGATGATCGGGCGGCAGGCTGTCCTCGGCCTCGCGTCACCGCGACGAACTCGACGGGCACCAGGACGGTGCCCTGGTGCAGAAGCTGGAACACGGCGTGCTGCGCGTCGGTCCCGGTCCCGCCCCAGGTGACCGGAGCGCTCGGCTGGCCGACCGGCGAGCCGTCGATCTTCACCGACTTGCCGTTGGACTCCATCTCCAGCTGCTGAAGGTAGAACGGCAGCAGCCGCAGGCGCTCGTCATAGGCGAAGGCCGCGCGCGTCTGGCATCCGAACTTGCGGACGTAGAGGCGGTCGATGAAGGCCGCGATCAGCGGCGCGTTCTTCGCCGGCTCGGCATAGCGGAAGTGGCGGTCCATCTCGGCCGCACCTTCGAGCAGTTCCTCGAACGCGCTCCAGCCAAGCGCCAGCGCCGCGGACAGGCCGACCGCGCTCCACAAGGAATAACGTCCCCACGCCCTCGCTGAACTGGAGGATGCGCGTCTCGTCGATGCCGGCCTCAAGCGCGGCCTCGGGCCGGGCGGTCACCGCGATCACCCGGCCGAAGGGATCGTCGACGCCCGCGGCTCGCAGCCAGTCGATCGCCGCGTTCATGTTGGCCAGCGTCTCCGCGGTCGTGAAGGTCTTCGACGCGGTCACGACGAGAGTCGTCGCCGGATCGAGGGTCTTCACGGCATCGTCGAACGCCTCTCCATCGATGTTCGACAGGAACCGGACGTCGAGCCTCGATCCGCGCCTCCCGAGCGCATCGACGAGCAAAGCCGGCCCAAGGACCGATCCGCCGATGCCGATGTGCAGGACGCCGGTCACATCGCCGAACGCCCCAGCTTCGATGGCGTCGACCAAAGCGCGCATGCGCGACCGGCGGGAAGCCGAAAGCTCGACCGCATCCGCGTCGCCCGTTCCACGCTCGACGACATGCTCGGCGGCGCGGCCCTCGGTCGGGTTGACGATCGCGCCCGAGAACAAGGCTTCGCGAGCGGCCGCGAACTCGGCGGCCTCCGCCACCTTCACGAACCGGCCAAGCAGCTCCGCATCGAGATGCGTCTTCGACCAGTCGAAATAGAGTCCGCCCAGCTCCAGCGACATCGCGGCAGAGCCGGTCACTGTCGCGCTCGAACAAGGTTTCGAGCGGTTGCACGTCGTACGCGTCGACCGCGTCCCATTCCTGGCCTGCCATGCCCGGCCTCATAGTCGGGCGGCCGCCAAAAACCATCCCCGCTTGACGCGCCGCGCCCCGCCCGAAACAAGCGCCCTCAATGGCACTTCGATATGCTCGCCGGCAGGGCGCCTCATCCGACAAGAAGCAGGGCCCCGGCGCACTGCTGCGCCTTGTCCTGTCCGTTCTGCTCATCGCCTGGGTGATCCGGAGCTTCGTCTTCGCGCCGTTCAGCATCCCGTCGGGTTCGATGCTGCCGACCCTGTTCATCGGCGACTATGTGATGGTCGCCAAGTGGCCCTACGGCTTTTCGCGCTACAGTTTTCCCTGGGGATTTCCCTCGTTCGACGGCCGGTTGTTCGGCAATCTTCCGGAACGGGGCGATGTCGTCGTGTTCCGCGCGCCCGGGAGCGACGAGGATTTCGTGAAGCGCGTCATCGGCGTGCCGGGAGAAGGATCGCGGTTCAGAGCGGGATGCTGATCATCAATGGCCGGCCCATTCCTCGGCAGCCCCAGGGCACGTTCGCGATGCCGATATCCGCCAATAGTCCGTGCCGGGTCGTAGGCGGCGCGTCGCAGATGATCGTCCAGGGCGACGACGGGAAACCGGCCTGCCTTTATCCCGTCTACAGCGAGACGATTGCCGGGCGGCCGCACCTACCAGGTCATCGACCAGGTCGAGAACCCGCGGGCGGACGAGGTCCCGACGACGGTCGTACCTGCCGGACATGTGTTCCTGATGGGCGACAATCGCGACGACAGCCTCGACAGCCGCTTTTCCGTGGAGGAAGGCGGCATCGGCTTCGTGCCGGTCGAAAATCTGATCGGCAGGGCGACGCTTCATCTTCTGGTCGACCGACGGCACGGCGGACTATGCCAAGCCGTGGACCTGGTTCAGCGCGCTTCGCGGCAGACCGGATCGCCACCGGATTCAACGGTCCGGAAAGATGAGCGAGCTTCGCGAATTCCTGCGCGACGTCCTCGATCACGAGCCCAAGGACCTCGGCCTGTTCGAGCGCGCGCTGACGCATTCGAGCGTCGGCAAGGACAGCTACGAGCGGCTCGAGTTCCTCGGCGACCGCGTGATCGGGATCGCCATGGCGCGCTGGCTCTACGAGCGGTTCGAGAACGAGCCCGAGGGCAAATTGTCGCGCCGCTACAACGTCCTCGTTTCCCGCGAGACCTGCGGCGAGATCGGCGCGCAGCTTGGCCTTCCGGCGCTGATCCGCCTCGGCAAGCAGGCCCGCGAGGATGGCGCGAACTGGAGCGACAATGTCGTCGGCGACGTCGTCGAGTCCCTGATGGGCGCGCTTCTGATCGACTGCGGGCTCGAAAAGGCCGAGGCGTTCGTCAGGAAGGTCTGGGCGCCTTACCTGGATCGCAGGGCAAGGCGCCGAAGCATCCGAAGTCGGCGCTGCAGGAGCTCGCCGCAGCGCGAAATTGGGCTGCCCCGGAATATGAGGTGTCCCAAAAGAGCGGCGCTCACCATGCTCCGCGGTTCACCGTCCGGGTTTCGATCAAGAATATCGGCGAGGCGTCCGCGGAGGGTTCCAGCAAACAGGAGGCTGAAACCGCGGCAGCCACTGCGCTGTTGGAACAATCACAATGACCGAACAGAGCACGCGCGCCGGCTTCGTGGCCGTGATCGGCGCCCCCAACGCCGGCAAGTCCACCCTCGTCAATGCCCTGGTCGGCCAGAAGGTCGCGATCGTCAGCCCCAAGGCGCAGACGACGCGGGCCCGCCTGATGGGCATCGCCATCCTCGGCAGCTCGCAGATCCTGCTCGTCGACACGCCCGGCATCTTCCAGCCCAAACGGCGGCTCGACCGGGCCATGGTCGCGGCGGCGTGGGGCGGCGCGGGCGACGCGGACCTCATCCTGCTGGTGATCGACGCCGACACCGGAATCACTCGCGGAGTCAATGAGATCATCTCCAGTCTTGAGACGCGTGAGCATCCTTTGTGGATCGCGCTGAACAAGATCGACCGGATCAAGAAGCCGCAGCTTCTGGCCCTATCGGCGGAACTCACCCAGAGGCTGAACCCCGACAAGGTATTCATGATCAGCGCGACCAGGGGCGAAGGCGTGTCCGACATCAAGGACGCGTTGGCCGAGGCAGTGCCCGAAGGCCCCTGGCTCTATCCCGAAGACGAAGTGTCCGACGCGACCGACCGCATGATCGCGGCCGAGCTGACCCGCGAGCAGATCGTCAATCAGCTCCACCAGGAACTGCCCTACGCGACGGCGGTCGAGACCGAGACCTGGGAGGACCGCCCCGACGGATCGACCGTCATCCACCAGCAGATCCTCGTCGCCCGCGACAGCCAGAAGGCGATCGTCATCGGCAAGGGCGGCGCACGGCTTGAGAACGATCGGCCAGCTGGCCCGCGAGGAAATCGCCCAGCACCTCGGCCGCAAGGTGCACCTGTATCCTGCACGTAAAGGTCAATCCGCGCTGGGACGAAGACCGCGGGCTTTACAAGGACATCGGGCTCGAGTGGGCGGACTAGCCGAGTAGCTCGTCGACCCACTCAGGGACGAGCCTTCCCGCCGGACCGATGCGGCTTTCGTCGAAGAAGGTGCTGCCGAGGCTCGGGTCGAGGTTCATTTCGAGCGTCCTGTGCGCCGCAGTAGCGCGCGGTCTGGACGAAGCCCGCCGCCGGGTAGACCGCTCCGGACGTGCCGATCGAGACGAACAGGTCGGCGTTGCGGAGCGCTTCGTCGATGCGGTCCATTTCGTACGGCATCTCCCCGAACCAGACGATGTCGGGACGAACCCGGCCCTTCTCGCCGCACAATTTGCAGCTGGCGCCCTCGCCCATGTCTCCGGACCAGGGCTGCCGCTCGTCGCAGGCGAGGCACCAGCCCTTCGTCAGTTCGCCGTGCATGTGCAGCAGCCGCTTCGAGCCGGCGCGTTCGTGCAGGTCGTCGACATTCTGCGTGACGAGCAACAGGTCTCCGTCCCACTCCGCATCCAGCCGGGCCAGCGCCTTGTGGGCGGCATTCGGCTCGACCTCGCCGAGGCGCGCGCGGCGGGCATCGTAGAATTCATGGACTAGCGCCGGGATTGCGACTGAAGGCCTCGGGCGTAGCTACGTCTTCGACGCGGTGCCCTTCCCACAGTCCGTCGGCAGCGCGGAAGGTGGCGAGGCCGCTTTCGGCGGATATCCCCGCGCCGGTGAGGATGACGATGTTGCGGATGTCGGCCATGCAGGATGATTTAAGGGGCCAGGCTAATGTCCGCTATGGGTGGAAAGCAGACACAACGGAAATCACGCTGGGTCATGGCCAATCGGTTCTGGGTATTGCTGGCGTTCCTCCTTGCGGGATGCGCCACCTTGAACTCCCGCGAACCTGCCAATGAGTTATCATATGGCTGCAACGAGCTTGTGGTGATTCGGCGTATTGCCACCTTAGGCGGAACGAGCATTCCGAAACGCTGATCCCCTTCCGAACTGGCGAAGCGAATGGCATCTCTCAGATGAAGATCAAGCGGGTCATTCGGGGATCTGAGCAAAGGTCAATTGTTCCGGCGACTGGAGTGTCTCACGCACAAATCCGGGACGACCGCGATTTCCTCGCCGTCCTCCGTCCAATCGAGGGGGGAGTTCAACAGTCTTGAGACGGCGACGCTTTGGGACGCGAGGTCGCGCCCCAAGCTTATCGAACCTGCTCCTAATGTCCGCAATGGGTTGAAAGCGACATCGGGCATTCTCGATCCGATGTCCTTCCACAGCCCGTCGCAGCGCGAAGGTCGCTAGCCGCTTTCGGCGAATGAAAAGCAGCGCGATCTGCTAAGATTGACCGAAGTTAGTGCCGACACCAACTCGATGACGTAGGCTTGCCGCCTGATTTAGAAGGGTTTTTCCGGGCTCGCGGGGAGTTCTGGTGAAGGCGGCCCGGGGGCAAACATTCGCAGGATCATTCACTCACGGCTGCCTGAGCGCTGGGCTCATCGGGTGCCGCCCATCGTCGTCGAGGTCGTCGCCGGCTGCTTGCTCGCGTCCGCGGCAGTGATCATCCGAAAATCCCTGTCGCCGGTAATGGGCGATGTTGCGCCCTACGCTACGGGGTTTGTGGCGGTTGCCCTGGCGGCGGTGCTGGCGGGATGGCGTGCCGGCCTGGTGGCCATGATCGTCGGCCAGATCCTTTTCTGGGTTTTCATCCTCGAGCCTGCCGGAACGCTCGACGTGTCGGGTCAGGAGCGCCGCATCGGCCTGGTCGTGGCAACCGCCTCACAGGCCATCCTCCTGACCATCATCGCCCTTTACCAACGGGAGGTCGACAAGGGCATTTCGGAGCGGGAGCGGCATCTGGCCCTGCTGGACCACGCGCTGAACGAGATCGATCACCGGACGCGCAACAATCATCAGACCGTGCTCGCCCTCATCCACCTGCAGGCGCAGCGATCTTCCCACGACGGCGTGAAGGAGGCGCTTCACCAGGTCGCGGATCGTATCCAGGCGATTGCCCACGCCACGGAGAAGCTGGCGCTTCGCAGCGGCGATCTCGATCGGGTCCGCCTGGACGATCACCTGCGCAGCCTGTGCGAACAGATCGAGCGCGGCCTGTCGACCCAGCATGTCCAGATCGAGTGCAAGTTCGACGAGATCACGATGACCGCCGACCGGGCCGTCATGGTCGCCATCATCGTCAACGAGCTTGTCACCAATGCGCTGAAGCACGCATTCGACGGCCGCGACGACGGCCGCGTTCTGGTCACCGGGCAAATGAATGGCGTGCTGAGGCTGACCGTGGCCGACAACGGCGTCGGGATGAAGTCGGGCGGGCGGTCGAAGCGCGGCGGACTGGGCACGAAGCTCGTGGACAGCTTCGCCAGGCAGCTCGGAGCGAAGCACGAGGTCACGTCGTCCGAGGCGGGCACCAGGCACGATATCGTCATTTCCGAAGGCCGCCTGACTTGCATCCCGCCGGCGCTGCGGCATTTGTCGGAGCGTGAGCGCGGGCAACATCCGAGTCGGTATCGGCGGCTGGACGTATGAGCCGTGGCGCGGCGTCTTTTATCCGCAGGGGCTCTCGCAGAAGCGCGAGCTCGAATATGCTTCGCAGCAACTCAGCGCGATCGAGATCAACGCGACCTTCTACGGCCGGCAGAGCCCGAAAAGCTGGGAGAATTGGGCCAAGGTCGCTGCCGGACGATTTCCAGTTCGCGATCAAGGGCTCGCGCTACTGCGTGATGAAGTCGAAGCTGGCCGAGTCCGGCGAAGGAATCGGCAATTTCTTCGCGCAGGGATTTGCGGCGCTGGGACCGAAGCTCGGCCCGATCCTCTGGCAGTTTGCAGGCCGGCGGAAGTTCGACGCCGACGACGTTGCCGCGTTCATCGACCACCTTCCGGTCGAGTTCGAAGGAACGAAGGTTCGCCACGCGATCGAGCCACGGCACGAAAGCTTTCGCGACGAGCGCTTCTTCGATCTCTGCCGCGCGAGGAACATCGCGATCGTGTTCGAGGATTCCGACGATTATCCCTGCATCGAAGCGGACACCGCGGACTTCGCTTATGCACGGCTTCAGCGGATGAACGAGGACATCCTCACCGGCTATGACGATGCGGCGCTGGATGGCTTCGCCGAGCGCGCTCGCAGCTGGGCGCAAGGCGGCCGCGACGTTTACGTCTTCATGATCAACGGGGCGAAAGTCCGCGCGCCTGCGGCCGCCCTCGCCATGCAGCAGCGACTTGGCATCGTTCGGCCCTCCACCTAAGCCCGGCGTCATGCGCACGGACGAGCAACCCATCCGGATCAGCCTTTTCGCTCCGAAGGGCAGGATGGGGAAAGCGATCGCTGCCGCCGTCGCCGACGATCCCGGGTTCGAAATCGATCAGGACCGGGGCGACATTCTCGTGGATTTCTCCGCTCCGTCCGCGCTGCAGGCCAGCCTCGACCGCGCCATCGCCGCGGGCGTTCCGATCCTTGTCGGGACGACCGGCCTCGACGATTTCGCCGGCCGCCGGATCGCGACCGCCGCAAAGGATATTCCCGTGCTGCGGGCGGCCAATACGTCGCTCGGCGTGGCCCTGCTCGCCGACCTGGTCGAGCGGGCGGCGGAGGTTCTCGGACCCGCCTGGGATATCGAGATCGTCGAGATGCACCATCGGTTGAAGGCCGATGCGCCGTCCGGCACGGCGCTGGCGCTTGGGGACGCCGCTGCGCGCGGCCGAAAGTCGAAGCTGAAGGCCGAGCGCGGCCGCGACGGTACCGGGCTGAAGCGCGAGGAAGGCGCGATCGGCTTCGCTTCGCTGCGCGGCGGAACGGTCGCCGGCGACCATGACGTCATCTTCGCCGGGCCCGGAGGAGCGGCTGATCCTGTCGCATCGCGCGGAGAACCGGATGATCTTCGCGCGCGGCGCTCTCGCGGCCGCCAGCTTCCTCGTCGGCAAGCCGGCCGGCGTCTACACGATGCGCGACGTCATCGACGCATTGTGACTCGCGACCAGGTTTTCGAATTCTTCCGCAGGCTGGCGGAGGAGAACCCTGCCCCGACCACCGAGCTCGAATATGTGAACACGTACACCTTGCTGGTGGCGGTGGTCCTGTCGGCACAGGCGACCGACGCAGGCGTGAACATCGCGACCCGGCCTTTGTTCGAGCGGGTGCAGACGCCGGAGCAGATGGTGGCACTTGGCGAGGAAGGCGTTCGCGACGCGATCAAGACGATCGGCCTGTTCAACACCAAGGCGAAGAACGTCATCGCGCTGTCGGAAGCGCTGATCCGCGATCATGGGAGCCAGGTTCCCGGCACGCGCGAGGAGCTGGAGAAGCTGCCCGGCGTCGGCCGCAAGACGGCGAACGTCGTGCTCAACACCGCATTCCATCAGGAAACCTTCGCGGTCGACACGCACATCTTCCGCGTCGGCAACCGCACCGGCCTCGCGCCCGGCAAGGACGTGCTGCAGGTCGAGCTGAAGCTGGAAAAGATCGTGCCGCAGCCCTTCCGGCTGAACGCGCACCACTGGCTGATCCTGCACGGCCGCTACGTCTGCAAGGCGCGCAAGCCGGAGTGCTGGCGCTGCCCGGTGATCGACCTCTGCCGCTACAAGCCGAAGACGCCGGCGCCGGGGACTAAACCCACCGCCGCTCGAACCGCGAGCCGAGCGCCGTCAGCAGCTCGTACTGCGAAAGCCCCGACGCCTCGGACGCCGTCGGCAAGTCGTAGTCGATCTCGACCCAGTCGCCTTCCCTGAGGTCCGGCGCGGCGTCGCAGCCGACTGCGATCAGGTCCATCGATACCCGGCCGAGCACCGGCAGCGCATACTCGCCCGCGAAGGCGGCGCCCTTTGCGGAAAAGCCGCGCAGATATCCATCCGCATATCCGATGTTGAGGATGGCGGCCTCGGTATCGGCCTCCGCAACGAACGTCGCGCCATAGCCGCAGCTTTCGCCTGCGCGGATCGTGCGCCTTTGCACGACCTGCGCCTCGACACGCGCGACTTGCTGGATGCGGCCCTGAGCCTCTGGCCGCGGAATGCCGCCGTATAGCGCCAGACCGGGGCGCACGAGATCGAAGCTGTAGTCGCGGCCGAGGAAGATGCCGGCGGAATTGGCGAGGCTGTAGCGCTTTGCCGGGACTGCCGAAGCGACCTCCCGGAAGCGCTGCAATTGCCTGGCGTTGAGGTCGTTATCCTCGTCGGCGCAGGCGAGATGGCTGTGGAGCGTGTCGATCGACAGGCCGTCGAGCGCCGAGACCTCATCCGGCCTGAGCCCAAGGCGGTTCATGCCCGTGTCGATCATCACGTCGCACGGCCGGCCCGGAGCCGCTTCCTTCCAGCGCGCGACCTGCTCGACCGAGTTGAGCACTGGCGTTGCAGTGGACTGCAGGGCGGCATCCACATCGTCCGGCCCTACGCCGTGAAGCACGGCAAGCCTGGCGCCGTCGGGAACCTCTCCGAGCTCCTCGGCCTCCGCCCAGATCGAAACGAAGAAGTCGCGGCAGCCTGCACCATGCAGCGCATTCATCGCCTCGCGCGCGCCGAGCCCATAGCCGTCCGCCTTGATGGCCGCGCCGGCCGGGACGCCCGCCTGCTCCGCGAGCGCACGCCAGTTGCTGACGAGCGCGGCGCTGTCGACGGTCAGGCGGAGCGGACGGTGCATCGAACGCGGACTAGCTGGCGGCCTGTTCGCCGTCGAGGCGCGCCTTCGCCTGCTCCCAATTGCGGCCGTCGAACTGCTCCACGGAAAGCTCGGGCGCATCGTCGAGGCAATTGACGTTCACGCTCCACGCATCCGGGTGCGAGCGCGGCTGGTAGAAGCTCTTCACTCCGCAATTCGAGCAGAACAGGTGGTCCGCCGCGCCGCTCCCGAAGCGATAGCTTGTCAGGGAATCCCGCCCGGTCAGCAGCTCGAAACCGATCATGCGGCACCATGACGTGCAGGAAGCCGGTCATCGAGCAGATGGAGCAATTGCAGGCGAGCGCGGGCACCGGCGGGTCGGGCATGGTGGCGGAGAAGCGAACGGCGCCGCAGTGGCAGCCCCCTGAGACCTGGATCATGCCTCCGCCCCTAGGTGCATCGCCTTAGCCGGACAAGGCGAAGGGCGCCCCGGGGAGGCCGGAACGCCCTTCTTGGGAGCTTGGTATTCGATCAGCGGCTGGCGGTGATCGCCACGATGGCTCCGCGGTTCGCTGCGGCGAGCAGTTCTTCACGCTCGGATCCGGCGCGGGCGATCGCATCGGCGCGGCAGTCGCGAGCCTTGTTCAGCCCCACGAGGTCGGAGTCCGACGGAGTGCCGCAAACTTCACGGGCCGCCTGGGCGAGCCGGTGATCGAGAGCGCGCTGGCCGCTTTGGCTGGCGAGGTTGAGGTCCGACGTCTGCACATAACTGACGTAGGTGCGGGCTTCGGCGGTTACGGGCTCGGCAAGAGCCGGCGCAGCCTTGAGCGCACCAGCGGTGATCAGAGCCGAAGCAATGGCGATGGCATATGGGTTCTTCATGGTCGCTATCCCTGTTTTGGGTCCGGGGCTTTCCGGCGCGACCCTTCAACTAGTCCTCAAAACCGGTTCGTGTAAGCAACGATATCGTGCTATGATTCTGCAAAATTGCAGAACCTCGGTAGCGCCTAAAGGCGCTAAAACGGCCGCCAATGCTCGACTGGAACGACCTCCGTTACTTCCTCGCCGTCGCGCGCGACGGGAGCACGCTTGCGGCCGCGCGCGCGCTTCGGGTCAGCCAGACAACCGTCGCGCGGCGGATTGCAGCGCTGGAGGAAGCGCTTGGCATTCACCTGTTCGAGAAGAGGCAGGCCGGATATGCGCTGACGCCGGTCGGGCAGGAGTTGCTGTCGCGGGCCGAGCAGGTCGAAACCGCGCTCGGCGGATTTTCCGAAGCCGCCGCGGCGCAATCGCGGAGCGTCAGCGGAACCGTGAAGATCACGACCGAAGAAGTCTATGCGATCACTTTGCTCGCGCCGATCCTGACGGAGCTTCACCGGCTCCATCCGGACATCGTGATCGAGCTGGATACGTCCCAGGTCGTGCGTGACCTTGGCGCAGGCGAAGCCGACATTTCGCTTCGGAGCACCAAGACCGAAAATCAGCCCGCCGGCCTCGTCGGCCGCCAGCTCTGTGTCGACAATTGGGCTCTCTATTGCAGTCGCGAGTACGCTGCTCGAAACGGGGTGCCCAGAAACCGGTCGCAGCTGAAGAAGCATCCGTTCATCGGCGGCGGCGGCGGCAATCTGTGGATCCATTACCAGGCATGGCTCCAGTCGCTTGGACTGGAGCAGCAGGTGGCGATGCATCACGCGACCTCCGGCGGCCTTCTATCCGGTGTCCGATCTGGCTTCGGGATTGCGGTCCTCCCCTGCATTGCCGGCGATAGCGATCCGGACCTCATCCAGTGCCTTCCGCCGCGCAACGAGCACGACCGCATGCTGTGGCTGTTCACGCACGAACGCGTCCGCCACACGCCGCGCGTTCGGACGGTCGTGGACTTCCTCTACGAGAGCCTGAGCCGGCACGTACGGCAGCAGGAAGCCATGCGGCAGGCGGCCGAATAGATCAGGCGATCGGGCCGCCGCGCCAGACCGGTATCGGCTGCTCCCCTACGGCAACCTCGACGGCCGCTTTTGCCAATAGCCTGGTCGAGTCCAGCGTAGGCAATGGCGACACGTCCGGCGTCACCAGCAGCGGAATCTCCGTGCAGACGAGCGCGACCGAGTCGCAGCCATCCTGCTTCAGCTTCTCGATGATCCGGAGGTAGGCGTCGCGCGACTGTATCGGTGAAGACGCCGAGGCAGAGCTCGTCGAAGATCACGTCGTTGACGATCTTCTGATCCTCCGGCGACGGGACCGCCCAGCCGATTCCGCGACGGCCAAGCGCTCCCGGGTAAACGGGTCCGTTCATCGTATATTTGGTGCCGAGGATGCCGACCTTCCGGCGGCCTTCCCTTGCCGCTTGCTCCGCGACGACTTCGCCGATGTGCAGGCCCGGTAGCGGAAACGGCGCGCCGTTCGATTCCATGGCGATGTGCGCCGTATTGTCCGGAAGAACGAAGAAGTCGGCACCCGCCGCTGCGAGCCGCTCCGCGTCCTTCATGAAGAAGGCGCGCAGCTCCGCGTTGTCGCCCCGCTCCCATGCGTCGAGCACCAGCGCCATCGGCGAGCAGGTCAATGTGATTTCGGGATGCATGTGCGCGCCGAGCTTCGCGACGCCTTCCATGCATGCCGTGTGAAAGCACAAGGTCGCGCCCTCGAAGCTGTGGGCGAGGATTCCGATGTGCTTCATCACTCGACCGTGACGCTCTTCGCGAGGTTGCGCGGCTGGTCGACGTCGGTGCCCTTCAAGACAGCCACATGATAGGCGAGAAGTTGCACCGGAACGGCGTAGACGAGCGGCGCGATCAACGGGTGGACCTCGGGCATCTCGATCGTCGCGATGCAGCCCTCGCCCGCTTCCTCGAGGCCCTTCGCGTCGCTGATCAGCACGATCTTGCCGCCGCGCGCGCGAACCTCCTGCATGTTGCTGACGGTCTTTTCGAACAAAGGTCCTGACGGAGCGAGGACGATCACCGGCACGTCCTCGTCGATGAGCGCGATCGGGCCGTGCTTCATCTCGCCCGCCGCATAACCTTCGGCGTGGATGTAGCTGATTTCCTTGAGCTTCAGCGCGCCTTCCAGCGCCAGCGGATAATCCGGTCCGCGGCCGAGGTAGAGCACGTCCCGCGCAGGCGCGATCAGGTGCGCCATGGCGGCGATGTCGTCGTCATGGCCCAGCGCCGCGTTCAACGCAGCCGGGGCCTCCTGCAGATGAGCGACGATCTCCTGCTCTTCCTCGCGAGACAGGCGGCCCTTGGCCCGCGCGAGGTTCGCGGAGAGCGCCGCAAGCACGGCGAGCTGGCAGGTGAAGGCCTTGGTCGAAGCGACGCCGATCTCCGGCCCGGCATGGGTCGGGAAGCAGCAAGTCCGCCTCGCGCGCCATCGAGCTGGTCGGCACGTTCACGACCACGGCAATGCGCTGCTTCTCCTTTCGGGCATGACGCAGGGCCGCGAGCGTGTCCGCCGTCTCGCCCGACTGGCTGATGAACAGCGCCAGCCCGCCCGGCTCCAGCACCGGCTCGCGGTATCGGAACTCGCTCGCGACATCGATGTCGACCGGGAACCCGGGCGAACCGCTCGATCCAGTACTTAGCGACCATGCCGGCGTAGAAGCTGGTGCCGCACGCCACGATCGTGACCCGGGATACCGCCGACAGATCAAGATCGCCGGTCGGCAGCGCCACCTCGCCCTCGAACGGCCGCACATAGCTCTGGAGAGTCTGGGCAACCACGATCGGCTGCTCGAAGATCTCCTTCTGCATGTAGTGGCGGTAATTGCCCTTCTCGACGGCCGCGGCCGAAGCGCCGGACTCGACGATCTCGCGCTCGACCGGCTCGTTCTCGCGGTCGAAGATTTCGATGCCGTCGCGGCGGACGATCGCCCAGTCGCCCTCGTCCAGATAGGCGATGCGCTGGGTCCAGGGGGCGACGGCAAGCGCGTCGGAGCCGAGGTAATTCTCGCCGTCGCCAAAACCCACGGTCAGCGGCGCACCCATGCGCGCGCCGATCACGAGATCGGGATGGTCGCGGAACAGGAAGGCGATGGCGAAGGCGCCCTGCAAGCCGGGGAAGAATGGTCGCCACGGCATCCTGCGGCGATGCTCCGCCCTCGACCTCGCGGGCGACGAGATGGGCCACGACCTCGGTGTCGGTTTCGCTCTTGAACTCGCGGCCGTCGGCGATGAGCTCGTCGCGAAGCGGCTTGAAGTTCTCGATGATGCCATTGTGGACGATGGCGACCGGACCGACGACGTGCGGATGGGCATTGTCGACGGTCGGCGCGCCATGGGTGGCCCAGCGGGTGTGGGCGATGCCGATCGTTCCGCCGAGCGGCTCGCTCGCCAGCTCGCGGGCCAGGTTTTCGAGCTTTCCTTCGGCCCGCCGCCGAGCCAGCTCGCCATGGTCGATGGTGCAGATGCCGGCGCTATCGTAGCCGCGATATTCGAGGCGCTTGAGGCCATCGAACAGCCGCTGCGCGACCAACGTTTTCCCGACAATCGCAACGATCCCGCACATAGGCCCTCGGTGACGCAAATCCTGCGGACGATGCCTAGCAACATCCATTGCCGCCGCAACGGTGCGCGGAGCCAAGCATTGCTCTGACATGGATAATCCGCTGTGAGGCCGGGATGGGTTCTGCTCGGAACGACTTGTCCCTCAGCGTCGTCATGCCGGTGCACAATGCGATGCCGCATGTTGACGATGCCGTGCGGAGCATCCTCGAGCAAACATACCGCGACTTCGAGCTGATCATCTTCGACGATGGATCGACCGACGGATCGACCGAGCGTCTTCGCGAATGGGCCGAACGCGACAGCCGGATCAAGCTTACCGAGAGCAAGACGAACCTCGGGCCTGTCGGAAGCTCGAAAGCCGTGGTCGAGCTCGCATCCGGGCAGATCATCGCCCGGATGGATGCCGACGACGTCTCCCATCCGCGCCGGTTCGAGCGCCAGCTGCAGGTTCTGGTGGATCGGCCGGAGGTCGGCCTGGTCGCCTGCGTCTGCGACGTGATCGGGGCCGAGGGGGAAGTCGTTCGCGGGCCCGACGTCTGGCGGCTGGGACGCAGGTCCTGGTTCGCGCCCTTCGCGCACGGCTCGGCGATGTTCCGGCGCGAGGTGTTCGACGCGGTCGGAGGCTATCGCGAGCCTTGCGCCTTCTGGGAGGAGCGGATTTCTACCCGCGGCTGTCGCGCGTCGCGGAGGATCCGGAAGCCATGAGCCTGGTGCTGAACCAGCAGATCCATATCGGGCTGGTGCTCGCCGCTCCGGTCATGGCGGTGGTCAGCATCGCCGCGCCGCTCGTGCTGCAGATCCTCTACTCGAGCGAGTTTTCCGAATCCGCATTCCTCTTGCGGCTGCTGATCGCGGCGGGGCTGCTGCGGCTGCCGATCTGGGCGCTGGGATTCGTCTTCCTCGCGAGGGGCGCCGGCGTGTCGTTCCTCATCGGGGAGATCGCGGCCGCGTCGATGATCCCGCTCGCCTGGCTGCTCATCGCGCCGCTCGACCTGCCGGGAACCGGCGTCGCCGCCGTCATCGCTTCGGTCATTGCGTTCGCGGTCTACTTGACCCGCGTTCGGCGATCGCACGGCGTCGTCATCGATCGGCGGAACCTGACCTTCCTCGCTCTCGTCACGCCCTACTTCTTCATCCTCGCGCTGGCTTTTCAGGTCAGCCATGATGGCGGGTGCTCGTTCTCGGCGTCGTGGGCACCGCTGCGCTTGCGTGGCACTCGGTGAGCACCTTGCGAGCGGTGTTCAGGCGCTAGCGGGCGCGAGGATCTTGTCGAACGCCTCTTTCTCCAGCCTTCGAACCTCGTCCGGATCCATCTGGCGCAGCGCACGCTCCCGGATCGCCTTCGACAGCCGGCGCCTCAAGTCGGGATCGCGGACAATGCGCAGGAGCCTCTCGGCCATCGCCCGATAATCGTGATCCGGCACGATGAATCCGTTGATGCCGTCCTCGATGAATTCTCCCTGCCAGTCCCGGTCGAAACCGACCGGTGGCGATCCGCCGAGGCCGCATTCGATCAGCGACAGGCCGGTCAACGGGGAAACGGTGATGCAGTGAGGAATGATCTCCGACAGATCCTCCTGCGTCGTCTGGCCGGTGAAGAAAATCCGTTCGGAGACGCCAAGCGAGGACGCCAGCTCTTCCAGCTCAGCCCGCATCGGGCCGTCGCCCGCCAGGATGCCGATCACCGACGGCTCCTCCGCCATCACCAGAGCCATCGCCCGCAGCGCCTCGTCCGGCTGCTTCAGCTTCAGCAGGCGCCCGACGTAAATCAGCGCCGGCACGCCGAACGGCAGCCCGAGCTTTTCGAAGGTCTCGCGTCCTCTCGACCGCTCCTCCGGTGCGCGCATGTGGATGCGCTGGATATTGCCCGAGATCGGAATGATCGCGGTGTGCTTGCGCGCGCCGTTGGCAATCGCCCAGCCGAGATTGTTGCGATTGTTGCCGGCGACGAGATCGGCCCTGCGCAGAACGAAACGGGCGATCATGTTCTGCAAGCGATAGGACGGGAACAGCCGCGGCATCGCCAGCGCACCCGCCTCCCGATAGAGTTCCTCGTAATTCCCGCCGTTGCGGATCACGAGCGGCTTGCCGGTCATCCGGCTGAGCGCCAGCGCCAGCAGGCCGGACAGGAACGGATCGGTCGCCGCGACGACCGAGATGTCGTGCTTCCGGACCAGTCTTCGCATCACCATCAGCAGCGAGGCCTGCGACAACAGGAGATTGAGCGGCCGGAGGATGCGCGGCAGCCTGAACAGCTCGCTCACGCCCTCCACGACCAGCTGCCGCGGGGTGAAGCGGATCAGCTGGATCCTGTGCTTTTCCGCACCGACGAGGTCCGCGGTCGGATGCACCGACCAGACGCGGTCGAAATAGCCGGACGCGTGCCGCGCTTCGAAATTATGCTCGTGCTTCTTGGCTCTGACTTCGGCGGCCCGATATTCTCCGGCGATGTAGAGGATCGACCGTTCCGGCGAGGTCACTCGACCGGCTCCAGCCGAAGCGCGCGCTCGAACACGTCCTCGAACATCTGCGCGTTCAGCCGGCCGGTGTTCTGGTTGTAGCGCGAGCAATGATAGCTCGACAGGAGAATGCGGCCGTCCGGTGCGACCGCCTCGGCGCCATGGCCGAATTTCGTCGCCGCAGGAGGAAGCCCGACCGCCCGCGCGGCCGCGACATGAGCGATCTGGCCCAGCGCGACGAGGACGCGAACCTTCGGAAGCGTCGACAGCGCCGCCTCGAAGTAATTGCGGCAGGTGGCGATCTCGCCCGGCTCCGGCTTGTTCGCCGGCGGCAGGCATTTCACCGCGTTGAGGATGATCGCTCCGCGAAGCCTTAGCCCGTCGTCCGGATCGGCGGCATATGCGCCTTCGGCCAGACCGAACTTCAGCAAAGTCGCGTAAAGCAGGTCGCCCGGCGAAATCGCCCGTGAAGGGCCGCCCGGTCCGGTTTGCGCCATGCTTTCCGGGAGCGAGGCCGACAATCCCCAGCCAGGCGTCCGGATCGCCGAACGCCGGCACCGGCGCGTTCCACCAGTCGGGAAACTCCGCACGGCATTCAGCGCGGAAGCGCACCAGCCGCGGACACAGGGGGCAGTCGCGCGGCGCTTCCGCCTGCGGGATCGGCGAGCGGTCGGCAGGGCTGGCGAACTGCATGGGGCTGCCGTAGGCGAGCCAGCGTGTCCGGCGCAACGCAACTCTACGCCATAGCGATCGGTTCGAACCGGCCCCACGGCCGCTACGGGCGGCCGCCCCAGGTCGTCGCGGCTGCCATCGCGCGCCTGGACGAGAAGTTCGGCCTGTTCGACGCTTCGCCGATCCTGATCAACGCAGCCCATGGCGGCGCGGGCCGCGACTTCGCCAATTCGGTGGCGCTGGTCGAAAGCAGCGAGGAGCCGCCTGAAGTGCTGAAAGAGCTGAAGACGCTGGAGCGCGAGTTCGGTCGCCGCAGCGGCCGGCGCTGGGGATCGCGCGTACTCGACCTCGACATCATCGCGTGGAGCGGCGGCAAATGGTCCGAACGAGGCCTGCACGTGCCCCACCGCTCAGCGACCAAGCGAAGCTTCGTCATGGGCCCGCTGGCGACGATCGCGCCCGGCTGGCGGCTCGATGGACACCTCACCGCCTTTCATTTCGCGCATCGCCTTGCCCACCGCCGCCCCCGCAGGTAACGGAGCACCGCTGGTCGGGCCCTTAGCTCAGTCGGTAGAGCAACTGACTTTTAATGACCGAGACGTCTGATTGTAAGCAGCTCGAAAAGCGCAGTTCGGCCAAGAGTTCGATCATTGTCGTAAAAAATGTGATAAGTCCGACAAGCACCACACATTCGCAAAAAACTGCGAAAAAGTCTGATGTTCAAGCATCAGTAGGTCGCTGGCCAGAAGAGTGCGCTTTACTGGTCAAACATCAGTAGGTCGCTGGTCAGTCTAATGCCAGCTTTCGACCCGAAGCTGCCGCTAGATGAGTGATTGCGCCAGACCATTATCTACACCAACTGTGGCCGTCCCTAATGGTGGTGCTTAGCCTCGACTGAACCAATGTTGAGCCGCGGTGTTTGGAGCAGGATGGACGACCGGATCAGCAGCGGCGGCTGCGCATGTGGCGCAGTGCGCTTCAAGGCCATAGGCGAAGCCCTCCGAACCGGCATCTGTCACTGCATGGACTGCCGTAAGTCTCACGCGAGCCCATTCATGGCTTTTAGCGTTTTCAAGCGAAGTCGGGTCGAGCTGAGCGGAGCGACCGGGACTTGGCTGAGCAAGCCTTGGTACCACAGATATTCCTGCATCGCCTGCGGTTCCCGCGTTGCCGGTGTGGACACGAACAGCGACGAGATAGAGCTTCCTGTCGGATCCTTCGACGACGTCGGCGTCTTCGCACCGCAATACGAAAATTGGGTGATCCGCCGGGAGCCGTGGCTCAAGCCACTCCAGCTGCCCCAGCATCCGCAGGATCGAACAGGTTAAAGCCTTCGCCGAAGGGTCGCAGCAACGCGCATCACTTAAACGTTGGACGCAGGGGGGCGTCGTTCTTCAGAAGGGCGCGACGGGCCAGCCTTATTCGAACCGCCGTTACAGCGACCACTACCTTGGATCGGTGACAAACCTCTTAACCGTCTCTTGTTGAACCTCAGTCTCTCCAATTCGGAATACGGCCGCTCGCCCCACTCTTACGGGCTCGCCGATCTGCTGTTCGAGTACGTGATAGAATGGTCGACCGTCATAGTCGTCCAGTAGCAGCTCGGCCGTCGCGCCCCTCATCTTCGCTTGGCGAGCAGCCTCTAACGCGCAGGCAACCCGGTACCTTCCATCGACCATGATCAGGTCTGGGAATTGGTTCTCCAAAACCTTGTATGGAGCGGTGACGTAGCGCGGGCCCTTTCTCCTCTTGAGGAAGAGCGGCATTCCCCACTGCGCAGTGACTCCCATCTTGGGGATTAGAATGGTCGTCAGCCTGGTGCGCTCCAAGGCCGTCCGGACAACGGCAGCGAAGTAGCGATCACTTTCTACGGTAATCGTTCGTACAGCGAGCCTGTTGGCTAGTAAGGTACTCCCCCCGGACCCAAACTCCAGGAAGAGCTTCGCGCGCTCAAGGCGTAGAGCAAGCCACTCAGCCGTATCAGGATCAAGATGCGGCTGGACGGGAGGATCGAACCCTCGAATGCGTTGAACGAATAAGAAGCGCAGCAACTCCCGGGCCTGTTCGACGCGCGCAGTGAAGACATTCGGAAGGGTCACTTCACCACTAACAGTTATATGGCTGCTTTCGACCCATTCCTGCCGCTAGCGGGTGAGTAGCAGCGTTCGGCCCATTGCGGACTTTGGCCTCCGGACGCCCTAGAGCAGCTTCATGGATCGAAACAAAGAGCGTCGTCTTCTGCAGTTGGCTGTTGTTGTCGCGTGTACCATTCCTTTGAGTGCCGGCGTCATGGGGGTCGTGCAGGGGCCGGCCATGATCCGGCACATCTCACAGGGAGGAGTGGCAACCAGCGCCGATCTCCAGAGTCATTTCCGTTATCTTTCCGGCTTGTTGTTCGGTTTGGGTTTGGTTTTCGCCGCGACCGTGCCGAGCATTGAACGCCGGTCCGAGTTGTTCTTGGGGCTCTGCGGGGTGGTTGTGGCAGGCGGACTAGCGCGGCTGCTCAGCGCGTTCGCTGCCGGGCTTCCAACGATAGCTCACCAGCTCGCCTTGTTCATGGAGTTGGTCGCAGTACCACTCCTCTTGCTTTGGCAGAGGCGGATCAGCCGTCGTTTCCAGGCGAGCACGGCGTTGCCGACGCGCGTCGCGGATGAAGGCTAAAGATCATCGAGACAGCTGATCGTTGCCCCATTTGGTGCGGCCTGGCCAAGCCAACCTTAGCGCCCCCGGGCGCCGCGCGATCTCCGGGGGATGTGGTATTCGTCCATCAGCCTGAGAATTTGTGACGGCTTGGCACCGAAGCGCTCAGCTATGTCAGCTGTGGACAAGCCAGAGACTTCATACAGCTTTCGCAATGTCTCTTTGTCGACGCGTTCTCTGAGGGTCGGGCCGCGCGCCATGGTCGTTAGCTTGGACAGAAGAGGGGCGGCCGACGCGACCGCCCCTGTCGACTAACCAAGTGCAGCCGAGCGCCTCAGCGACCGCACACGGCGGGCTTGAAACCCGATGGCTCCGAAGCCCAACAACATCATTGCCCACGTTGCAGGCTCGGGAACGGCCGCGACCGCTCCGGACGAAGTTGCCTGAACGAAGCTAGACGTGAAGGGGCTCGTGGTGTTGATCCGGTACGACCCGGCCGAATCCTGGAAGAAGAGATTCACGTTCGTCCCTGCGGCCGTGACGAAACCGAGTCCGCTACCGTCGACGAAGCTGGGGCCGGTCACATAATAGAGATTGTTGGCGCCGAAGGGAGTTGCGAGGCCGGTGATCGCCGAACCGTTGAAGGTGCCGCTGATGCCGGTGATCATCTGCGCCGTAAATCCGCGGCTATCGATCGTGATATCGTCGGTGAAGATCGATCCGCTGCCCGAGCCCGACCCGCCGATCAAAGGCGTCGTCGTGCTGAAATCGAATATGAACTCGCTTGCCGACGCCGGGGCGGTTGAAACGCAGATCGCGATTACCGCCGCGCCAATCAGACGCGCATTACGCAACTTTCTCATTTGTGATCTCCTGAGCCTATTCAACGGCCGAAAGACCGCAAAGGAGATACGGAGACTTCGTGCTTCCAGATGCATCGTGCGCGGTTGAGACGCTCCCCTGACGGTCTGCTGCATCCGATCGAAGCTGGGCCCCGTACCTGTTGAGTTGCGCATCAACAGGGAGAGACCTCATGCGACATGGTCCTATCAAACCAGTTCACGTTCTCGGACTTTTGCTTGCCAGCGCAGGCGGGCTCGCCGCCTCGACGGCTCTGGAAGCCCAGTCCAGTTCGGCAACCACGATCGGCAGGGCGAACCTCCAGGCCCTGAACGGCAGCGGAGCCAAGGGGCAGGTCGAGCTTCGTCTTTCGAGTGACGACCGGACTCTGACGGTCAAGATCCAGGCGAGCGGGCTCGAAAAGGGCGGCGTGCACCTCGGCCACATCCACGGCCTCAGCGCCAATGGGCAATCCGTGGAATCGACATGCCCGACAACCGCGCAGGACAGCGATTCCGATGGCTTCGTCGAGCTTGCCGAGGGTGCCGCAAAATATGGCCCGATCCTCGTCGACTTCATGAACGCCGACCCGGATGGAGACGGCCGCATCAACTTCAGCCAGACCTTTGACCTGAGCGGCGCTCAGGCCGCGCTTCCGCTGGAAATGCGGCACATCGTCATTCACGGCCTCTCGGTCGGCAATGCTGGAAACGGCACTCCTGGTGAGGTGAACGGGACGGCCGGCTACAAGACGGTGCTTCCGGTGCTGTGCGGCGAGATCAAGGTGACCGGGCTCGATCCGTTGAAATTCCGCAAGCCCTCCTAGGCGAGTTCGGAATGCCGGCGAAGTTTGCCGGCTGACCGGTGGGAAGGCTCATCGTCGCTGACAGCTTTCCCGCCGGTCTTTACCTATCATCCAGCGGTCAACGCACCCGCGGCAAGGACGTCGCCCGTGGGCTGGCCGGTCGGCGATCCACCTAGCGGCTCATCCGAAACCGCAATTGTCGCGCCGCTAACTAGGCGCGATGCCAGTTCCACCGGAATGACCTTCCGCTCGACGCCTTCGGTACGGACAAGTCCTAGGGAGACGGGCGCTTGCCCGGCCGGGATCACCCATAGCTCGGTCGCGCGCTGTTGCCGCGGGCGGAGGCGGCCCGGTGTCAGGATCATCGAGCGCGTCCGCGGAAGATAGGTCACCGCGATGGAAGCGGGCTCCGTCTCCGAGGCCAGGGACGCGACGAGGATCGGCGCGCTCGCGTCGATCGCGGGCGCAGGCGCGGGCTCGCGGTGGGTGGCGATGACGAACAGTGCAACGCTGGCCGCCGCAGCCGCGCCAAGCCCGCCGAGCTTCCAGAAGCGGAGCTTGCGCTGAAGCTTGACGATGCTTGCACCGCCGCCCGCAATGGCGCGCTGGATGCGCTCCCACATCGCCTGGTCGGGGCGGACGGATCCGATCTCATCGGCCAACGGCGCCAACCTGACTTCCCAGTCCGCGACCTCATTCGCGAAGGCCGGGTCGGATTGCATGAGGTTTTGCGCCTCGAGGAGCTCCTGACCCTCTAGAAGCCGGAGCGCCATTTCGGCTGCAAGAAGCTCGCGCTCGGTCATGCCTCTAGGCACTTCCTGAGGCTTTGCAGTCCGCGCCTGATCCAGCTTTTCATAGTACCGAGCGGGACGCCCGCCCGTTCCGCCAGCTGTGAATAAGCAAGGCCGTCGAAGAAGGCGTCGCGGATCGCGGCGCACTGTCGGGTTTCAAGCTTGTCCATGCAATCGCGGAGCCGGTTTCCTTCTTGCGCGAGCGCGACGACCTCAAAGCTGTCGGCCGCGGAATCGACGATTTCGAAACCGTCCTCCAGCGGCGCCGACGAACGATGGCGCTGGCCCGAGCGGAGCCGGTCAATCGCTCGATTGCGGGCGATCGTCGCCAGCCACGTGATCGGACTGGAACGGTCGGCCTCAAAGCTCGCGGCCCTTCGCCACACACTTACGTAAACGTCCTGCAATGCGTCCTCTGCATCCTGCTTGTCATTCAAGATACGGAGGCAGATGCCAAAGAGCTTCGGGGACGTCCGCTCGAAGAATTCCTTAAGCGCGGGCTCGTCACCTTGCGCGACGCGCGTGACGAGTCGACCAGCTGCGAAGAACCCTTCATCTGGGCGGTCAGGATCGGGCTGCCGGCACACGGCACAGTGGCACATCCCCGCACCGGCTACGATTGATGCTTTAGTCCATATGCGCCGTCGATCGCATCCGCTGCCGCTCAGCCTCCGTACCTACTGGGCCGCACGTCAGAAGCTCGGACAGATGAACAGGGAAATACGATCATCCTGCCCCCCAAAATGAAAACCCCGCTGCTGATTGCGCGAGCAACGAACTGCCAATGCGTAGGAGGAAACGATGCGACATCTTCGTGCAATCACGGCCTTGTTGGCCGCTACCGCCGCCTGGTCTTCGGCGGCCCAGGCCGAGCAGGTCCTGGGCTTGTCGGGAACCACGATCGTCAAGTTCAACTCATCGTCGCCGGGTACGATTCGTCCAGCACGCCAATCAGCGGCTTGAACGGGGACACGCTGACCGGCATCGATTTCCGGCCCGCGACGAGCCAGCTCTATTCCGTCAGCACGACTGGCAACGTCTACCTTCTTGAGCTCGATAGCGGCGGCTCCACTTACACCGCGACCTCGCTTGGACCGATTTCCACTTTGCCGTCCGGCACGTCCTTCGGTCTCGACTTCAACCCGACTGTCGACCGCCTTCGCTTCACCAGCGACGCTAACCAGAACCTCAGGATCAATCCGACAACGACACCGCCCGGGACCATCGTCGACGGGGCGATCACGCTCAACGGCGGGACATCGGTCGACTTGCTCGGCGTCGCCTACACCAACAGCGTTCCGGGTGCCGTGACGACCACCCTCTACGGAATCGACGCCTTCACCGATGCGCTTGTCCGGTCGACCAATGCGAATGCCGGAACCTACACTAACACGAATGTTTCGGGCGGCATGTTCGAGGCTTTGGGCTTCGACCTGTCGTCGACCGACCAGCTTGGTTTCGACATCTCCGGCTTCTCCGGCGCGGGCTATTTCGCGGTCGGGAACAACTTCTACGGGATCGACCTGAACACCGGTGCGGCGACGTTGATCGGCAGCCTGGGATTGAGCGGCATCACCGGCATCAGCGTGGTTCCAGTACCCGAGCCGGGCACTTGGGCGATGCTCCTCCTAGGGTTCGGGTTCATCGGAATGGCCCTGCGGCGCAGGAAGCTCGTTCCGATCGCCGCCACGATCTAGACAGCCGAGCGGCCTTGGGGGGCCGGAGCCCGTCCCGTCGGCAATGCCTGCGGGGCGGGCTCATCGTCGGCTTGCTGACATTGGCCTAGTGTCTGCTTTCGACCCATTGCGGGCATAACGACCGTCGTGCAGCGTGCAGGATGAGTGAACCAAGCCACCGCCCAGCCAATCGTGATTTCCTGCAACGGCATGCTACGATGGTCGGCATCGCGCTGGTGCTTGGCTACAGTTGGTTGCCGGGGGCGTTATCGGCCTACTCGTCGCTGCTGTCGTTCTGCTGCTGCTGGCATTCGTTCTGGGTCTCATTGTCACCTGCATACAGGCTGGTAGGCCCTTCGATCCGGCATCGCCTCTCAGCACCAGTGGCGGCCGCATAACCACTCCGATGCCCTTCAACCGCCGCCTCTGGCGCAACTTCCTAATCGGCCTGACGGACCTTCCCTCTTTCTGGCCCGGCTAATGTCTGTTTTCGACCCAAACCTGCCATTAGCGTTGTGACGCTTTCGACCAAATGCAGACATTCAGCTGAGGTGTGTCTCAATCGAAGGTGAGCGCTCAGCATCGCGGATGCGAAATCGGTCATCTTCAGCTCCGCACGCTTCCCCGATAGACCAGAGCATATCAGCAGCTTCGTCAGCAATGGCCCTTAGACTGGCCTCATCCGCGCCGCTGAGATCCTGTGCCATTGAGTTGAGCGCGATGATCAGACGTGTAAGAAACGTGGTGGATCCTTCTGGGATCTTCGTTTCCTCCCGCGCGGGAAGCAGCCTCCATTGCGAGGAACCGCGGAAAGTTGTTGAAGGCCCGCCGTAGCCTTGCTCTGGTCAGTTGAAGATGTGCCTCGTTTTTCATGGGCCTATCCAACATCAAACTATTTGAAATCTTCTAGGCCGCCCCAAGTGTCGAAGCCATCCCACTTCCGCGGGGTGGGCCGCGAAAGGGGGTCAACGAGCCATGCCTCCTGCAAGGTCGTTTGCATGCGACCAAAGTTACAGGCAGCGCATGTCACGACTCATATTCTCCAACGTGCTCGGCCCGCCACGACTGTTCGGCAGGATGTGGTCATACTGGAGCCACAAGCATTGGAAGGCGGCGTGTTGGGAAGCGTTCGTCGAACCCCAGCCAACTGCTCGTGGATAGGCCCTTCGAATACGCGCGCGCACGGACGCGCGAATGACTGGGAGGCCGCAAAGCGGCAGTGGAAGCCGTCGCGACGAACAATAGCCGCCTTTGTTGCTGCTGACGGCATTCTTGGCCTCGGCCTATCCTCCCGTCGAAGATATGAGGGCGCGTCCGGAAAATTTTCGAAGCCGTGAAGCTGTTTGCCACCCGGCCCCCATACACGCTCCGTGAAGGCTCTCACCTCCGGCATGTCTGCCGCGACAAACAGCTCGGCGGCTCTGACTGTCTCACCTGCGATGTGAGCGTCAAGGGCCGCTCTTAAGAGCGAGGCCGCCTGAAAACACCCCGGTACTGCTTCTGCAAGGCATTCTCGGCACTTCTGGGGGGCGACGTTTCTCCCATTCCGATTTCCTATGGCAGCGCATGTCTGCTTTCCACCCAAACCTGATGCGGCAGCTTCCGACCCATTGCGACGCTAGCCCTGATGACCTTTGTCTTCGTATTTCGCGGCGGCTGAAGGCCCAACGATGTAGCCTCCCGGCGTTCGCACCAAGTCTTCGGTCAGTGGGATTGCTCCGCTCGGCATGATGGGTAGCGAGGCCGTGTCAGGCCAAGCGTCCTTTATGGCTGGCATCAGCCCCTCCCGGAACTGACGCGAACGAGCCGGGTCTTCTCCGAGGGAGAACGAAATCCACACGCGCCCCAAGCGGTCGTGAAAGTCCATTGCAGATGCAATCAACTCCTCATCGTCCTCTCCGCGCCAGACGGACGCGCTGAAAGTCTGCCTTGAGACCGCTGATGTCGCCTTCAGTTCCTCGTCTGTCGCGGCGTCAACGTGGAAACCCGCCGCTCGGGCCTTCTCGCTTAGCAGTGCGATGAATTGCTGCTTGTCTGAGGGCGTGGCCAGCGGCACTTCGTAGGCTGCAACAGTCTTCGCGGATTTCGGCTGCTCAACGGGGCCGCAAGCGGTGCAAACAATGACAAAGCTTGCGAGTAGGCGGAGCATGGAGACAGGGTTGGCGATTCAATGCACGGGGTCAATGTCCGCTTTCCACCCAAACCTGCCGCGTCAGTTTTCGACCGAAAGCGGACATTGGAGTAGCTAGTGAAGCGGCGCGGCTACTTCGCGAGACGTGTGGCGTGATGATCTCACAGCAAGTATCAATGACCCATCAGTTGGCGGGGCCATTGATGAAAGGATCTGTAGGATGCTGCGCCTAAATTCCTGGGAACTGCTTTTTGGCTTGCTGGCGCCGGTGCCATCGCTGCTGCGCAGCCAGAAGTGCCCCGGAAACCTACCGACAAATGGATTGTTGAGTTCAACGATGCGCAATGCGTCGCGCGGAGGGATTACGGCACTCCGGATAAACCGCTTCACCTGGTTCTGAAGCAGCCGTTGCTCGGCGATGTTATGCAAGTTGCAATCGTCAGGCAAAAATACGCCGGCGCTGCCCGAGAAGATAACGGGAAACTACAGTTCGGCGATGCAAAGCCCATTTCGGTCAGTGTGCTGGAGTTTCAGCCTCGCGACACCGAGCTTCGGACCAATCTGATTAACTTGCCGGTGAGCCAATTCGGACCGGCCCGTTCGGCCAAAACAATGCGGATCGTTACCAGAGGCTTGGACGAGACCTTGACGCTCTCAGATGTGGCGCCCTTGATGAGCGTGATGGAACAGTGTGTCGCCGATCTTCGACAGGCGTGGACGCCGAGCAACAAGTCGCGGTCAGCTCAGGGCAACTTGCAAGGAATATTCGAGCCGGGCGACTACCCTGTGAATGCACTCTTCTCCGAAAAGAGCGGAACGGTCAGGGTCGTTTTGCTGATCGATGAACGTGGTCGGATCGCCGACTGTTCCGTAGTGGGAACCAGCGGCGTAGCAGGTCTGGATGCACAAACCTGCGCGCTACTGACGAAGCGGGCCAAGTTAACCCCCGCTCAAGATACCAGAGGAAAGCCGACGAGGGATGTGTTCACGACCTCAATTAGCTGGACCGTAGAGTCGTGGTGAGGCGCACGCCCAAATGTCCGCCTTCAACTTATCCCCGACATTAGTCTGGTGTCCGTTTTCGACCCGTTCCTGCCGCGACAGCTTTCGACCCAAATCGGCCAATGGTGGCAGAAAGAGGGGGCGGCCGCAGCCCAGTGGCCCATCTCGATGGCATCTGCGTAAAGTAGGAAACGCTTTGAGAACTCCCGAGGGCTCGAAAGCTCCGCCGGGCAGCAACTAGTTTAGAGTCTTTGTGCTGAATGACCAAAATGGAGGAAGTGGCATAGGCCCGTTAATGGCTGGCGACGTAGGCGGGCCGTTCCAGTTGCGTAAGCCGGGAACTCAAATTGCCGAAAGTCATCTCAGACCGATCAGAATCCGGCGTCGCGCCGACCGGCGAAAACCTCGACCCGAAGTTGGCCTTCTTAATGGAGCGATACCGCCTCGCGGCCAAGGCGACCAATGACCTTGTGTGGGATTGGGACTTGGTCACTGATGGAATTGAATGGAATGAGGCGTTCGAAAACCGACTTGGTTTCAACAGCGATGATCTAGGTACCAGCGGGACCTGGTGGTTTAGCCGCGTCCATCCCGAGGACGCTGACCGGGTGCAAGTGGAACTGGATCGGTGCCTTGCGGCGAACTCGGGGCGGTTTGAATGCCACTACCGGTTCATGCGGGCCGACGGCAGCTATGCACACATCTTTGACCGCGGCTTCATCATGCGAAATTCCGAGAATGTCCCGGTGCGGATGGTGGGAGCCATGCAGGACAACACGGAACGCGACGCAGCGTTCAGACAGCTGAGTGAACAGCGCACGCAGCTTTCGACCGTGTTTGGTCAGGCCATGGTCGGCATCATGCAAGTCCACGCAGATGGAGCTCCGATGATGGTCAACAGTCGCTTCTGCGAGATCCTCGGCAGGAGTGAATTTGAGCTGCGCCAACGTAGCATTTGGGACTTCACCCATCCCGATGACTTGGAATGGAACAAGCCGCTTTACGAACGAGCTCTCGCTACGGGCGAAGCCATGCAAATCGAAAAGCGCTATCATCGGGCCGACGGAAGCAGCATTTGGTGCGAAGTCAGCGTCAGCTTCGTCCGGAACGCGGAGGGCCGCGTCGAGAGCTCGATCATCGTCGCCCAAGACATCTCCGCTCGCAAGGAAGCTGAGGCAGCGCTCGCCGAGCAATCGAGCCTGCTCCAGAATGTCGTGGATAGTGTTGCCGATTTGATCTTCGTCAAGGATCTGGAAGGTAATTTCATCCTTGCCAATCGCGCCTTGACCGAAGGTTGCGGCGACGTTCTCGGCTTGAAAACGACCGACCTGTTCGACGCCGCTCTGACCCAACCTATGAGGAAGCGGATCGCGACGTTATCGAAACTGGCCAGTCGCTGATGGTCAACGAGCCGATCCCAATCCGGGGCGATCAACGGCTGTTTGAGACGGTGAAGGTGCCGTGGGCTCGCGACGGCGAGATTACGGCGTCATTGGCGTGTCGCGCGACATCACGCATCAAAAAGCGGCCGAACAGGCCATGCGCGAGAGCGAATTGCTCTACCGCAGCGTCTTGGAGGCCAGCGCCGACTGCATCAAGATCGTCGATCTGGATGGCACGCATCAAGCTGATGAACACGCCAGGCCAGCGCGCGATCGACTTCGAGAGGCTTCGATCAGATCCGGGGCAAGACATGGGTCGCATGTGGCCAAGGGAAAGTCGGCCGGCGCTGTCGGAGCGCGATGCGGGAAGCGCGGCGGTCGCGTCGCGCGCTTCACCGGCTTGTGCCCGACCGCAAAGGACAAGAAAATGGTGGGACGTCGTCGTCACCCGATGCGGGACGAACATGGGAAGGTCACCCGGCTTCTCTCCATCTCTCGCGACATCACGCGCAGCCGCGAGACCGCCGAGCAGTTGCGCTGGGCAAGCGAACACGACGCACTCACCAGCTTCCCAATCGTCGGGCTTTCCAGGCGACCTCCAGGCCGCGACGCTCCGCGCGATGGAAGCCGGCGGGTGGTCGGCCTGCTGCTGATGGATCTCGATCACTTCAAGCACGTCAACGACACGCTCGGCCACGCCGCGGAGATACATTGCTCTCGAAGTTCGCCAGGCGACTGCGCGAAAGCGTAAGAGCGACTGATTTCGTCGCCCGCCTCGGCGGCGACGAGTTCGCCGTCATCCTTGAGAATAAGGCGAATGGCGGAAGATCTGGTCGAGTCGGTAACCTCATTCTCGACCGGCTCCGTAAGCCCATCCGGTACAACGGGCGGGTTATCAGCAGCGGAGCAAGCATCGGCGGCGCTATATTCCCGAACGATGCCGAAAGCGCGCACGAGCTCTTCAACAATGCCGACACTGCACTCTACTCTCTAAAGGACGCTGGGCGAGGCGGAACCGCGATGTTCCATCCTAAGATGCGCGAGCAGGCGCAGCGAGTTGCGTCGCAGCTCAGCTTGGCACGAACCGGGATTTCGGAGCGATCGGTCGAGCCTCATTATCAACAGAAGGTCGAACTCAGCTCCGGCAAAATAGTCGGTTTTGAAGCTTTGCTGCGGTGGCGGCATCCTTCTTTTGGCCTCCAGCTGCCAAGCAGCGTGTCCGAAGCATTTGAGGATTACGAGCTTTCAACGAAGATTGGCGAACTCATGCAGCGCCATGTTTTCGAGGATATGCAGGAATGGTCTCGGCTGGGATTGTCGCATGGCGTTATCGCCATCAACGCTTCTCCTGCAGAATTTCTGAGGGACGATTTTGCGGAGCGGCTGCTTCGACAGCTGGACAACTTTGCAATTGAACCAGCCTCAATTGAGGTTGAGGTCACGGAGCATGCGTTTCTTGATCGAGGCGCCAATTATGTCAGTCGCGCGCTCAAGATGCTCAACAGCGCCGGGGTTCGCATCGCGCTAGACGATTTCGGGACCGGCTACTCGTCTCTGTCTCATCTGCGCGACTTCCCAGTCGATGTGCTCAAGATTGATCAATCATTCATTCGCAGAATGAACGCGGATCCCGAAATTGAGTCTATCGTCGAGGCCGTAATTAGCCTCTCGAGAAGCTTAGATATCACCGTAGTGGCCGAGGGAATTGAGACTTTCGAGCAGAAGAATGCACTGCTCCAGCAGGGCTGTTCATTAGGGCAGGGTTATCTGTTTGGCCGGGCTATTGGGGAGGAAGATGTTCAGCGTCTCCTACGAGCGTCCAAACATCATCAGGTGGCATCTGTTGGCTGCCTGGAATTGCCTTCTCCCAACATCAAGTCCCGCGGAGCGCGGCCGCTTAGCCCAAGCGAATGGACGCACTACTTCCACAGTCCATTCGCATGCGCGGGGTGCTGCGGGTCGTCGTTGGCTATGACCGACTAATGCGCGTCAAAAGGTCGGTGGTGCGGCTGCTCCCGGCGGCGTTCGAATGACTTTCAAGCCACATTTGCAGCCACTGCTGCATTGCGGCCATACCTTGGCTGGAAAGCTCAATGAAAGTCCTGGTAGCGAACCTCGGATCGGGTCTCCGCCGAAGCAATCCCTCCCGCTCCAGCACCGCAATCCAGCGGCCGGTCGTCGTTGAAGGCAAACCCGTTACCGCCGTCAGTTTGGCCGCCGAAACCCGGTGCTGCCGTAGGTCTGCCTGAAACAATACCAGAAGCAGGTCCCAGGCCGGATCAGAGAAAAACTCGGCGCGAAAGAGGTTTGTACGCATTCGTCGCCCGCGGATGATGTCCGAAACCACTGCCTCGGCTTCTGCTGCGACAAGGGATCCATTGTGCTCGGCCATGATACTACTGCCCTACAAGGACGATACTGCGCGACCGCGGAAATGAGGTAGGAGAGCGCCCGAGCTGCACTCGCCGGATCCGACAGCCGCGAGCTTGTGTGAACCAGCCCAAATTCGATTGCAATCCAATACGGACTTTGCCAATCGCACTCGCCCGAGCGTATGAAGGTTCTGCCGCTCAGTGTCCGCTTTCCACCCAAACTTGCCGCGACAGCTTTCGACCCAAACTTGCCACTAGAGGCGTAGCGGCAGGAATCGACCCACTCCTGCCATTAGCGATTAGGTAGTGGTGAGCCCTGCTGGATTCGAACCAGCGACCTACTGATTAACTTACCACTTCGGCTTTCGCCGCCCCCGTATGCGGGGTTCGTGGTCTGGACCTTCCCTTCGCCATATCCCGTTGCCGGGATTTAGGCGGGTGCCGTCAGGCCTCTACACCTTCCCCATTGCTGGGGCTTGGCTCGGGATTGCCGTCGCCGCGACGCGGACGGGTTCCCCGACTTTGACACCATCTCATCCATGGGTTTCCCGACGGTGACTCCAAATCGAAGTCAGTTGCTCTACCGACTGAGCTAAGGGCCCACGGTGAGGCCCTTACGCACGCCAGCAAGAAATCGCAATCGGTCGCCGTTGCATGGTCCACAGCAGCGGCAGCATGGCGAGTCGGAGGTAATGCCGCACCATTCGAATCGCTCTTCCACCCGCCAAACTCCCGCAGGACCCTCGTCGGAAGTCGGCCTGCCTCAGCTGGGTGAGCCGGAGTATGCCTCAGGTCGTGCCACCAGAAGTCCCGTTGGTGTTGGCGCTCTCGAGGTGCTTGCCCTGGTAAGTGCCGCACCCAGACCTTGTGGGCTCCATTGCCTGCTTTATCTTAACCATCCTCCTGTACGGTTCGAAGCGGGATGGCCTATCGCTGGAAACTCTTGTCGCCGATGGTGTCGGCAGCGATCGTTCTGATCGTCGTCACCAATTTTCTCATCCTGCACATCGCCGGCCGGCCTGGCGCATCTGCGTCCGAGCTCGTCTGGCTCCTGCTGCCGATGGCTGTGCCTTCGAGCATCGCCGTAATCCTCATCATGTCTTCGCTCTATCACGCGCTGCACGAGGTCATGGGCGAGCTCGAGCAGGGCCGGCTCGAGGCCGTCAACCAGGCGCAGCACGATCCCTCTGACCGGGCTTGCCAACAAGAGGCTGCTGCAGGAGACGAGTCGATCAGGCGATCGGTCGATTTCACCGCGAGCGACGAGAGTTTCGCCGTGCTGATGCTCGATCTCGACGACTTCAAGCGCGTCAACGATCTTCTCGGCCATCAGGCCGGCGACGAGCTCCTGATGGAGGCCGCCGCCAGGCTGACGCGGACTGGTTCGCGAGACGGACACCGTGGCCCGGTTCGGCGGCGATGAATTCCTGGTGCTGCAGTCCGCGGTTGACCGATCCCGCCGACGTGCATCGCCTGTGCGCGCGGATCACCGAGCAGCATGCAGCAGCCCTATCGCGTCGGTGAACGGGATGTCCGCTTGCCCGTGACAGTCGGCGCGGTGCTTGCGACCGATCGGCTTGGCGATGCGGCGGATTATGTCCGCGCCGCCGACATGGCGCTCTATACAGCCAAGGCCAGCGGCAAGAATTGTTTCCGCTTCTTCTCCGAGGAAATGGATGCGCTACTGCAGCGCAGGGATCGTCTCGAGACGGACCTCAAGGAGGCGCTCTCAAACCGGCATCGGGCTTGACGTGCACTTCCAGCCGCAGCTCGACGGGACCGGCCAGGTCGTCGGCGCCGAGGCTTTGTTCCGCTGGCGCCATGCCGAGCTCGGCGACATTCCGGCGCTGGAAGCGATCGGAGCTGGCCGAGGATTGCCGGCTTGATCGACGCGGCTCGGCGAGCGCGTTCTGCGCGAGGCCGCGCGTTTCGCCAAGGCTTGGCCGTCAGCTTTCGGTGGCGGTCAACATCTCGCCGGCTCAGTTCACGCGCTCATCCGACCTTGCGGCAGAGCTTGGCCGGATCGTCGCGGAGGAAGGCGTGCGGCCATCGCAGATCGAACTCGAGATCACCGAGCGACTGCTCATCCACGAGGGGGACGGGTGCGAGGATCAGATCGCTCGGCTTCGCCAGCTTGGCTTCGGCATCGCGCTCGACGATTTCGGAACCGGTTATTCGTCCCTGAGCTATCTCCGCCGGTTTAAGGTCGACCGTTTGAAGCTCGACCGCACCTTCGCTCTCAATGCCGAGATCAACGAAAGCGTGGCGATCGTCCGCGCGGCAGTCGGCCTTGCGCATTCTCTCGGTCTGGAGGTCGTCGCCGAAGGCATCGAAACCAAGCTCCAGGAGCGGGTGGCGTTCGAAGCCGGCTGCGACGCGGTCCAGGGCAATCTCTATGCGCCGCCAATGACCGCAGCCATGTTCGCGGACTATCTCGAAAGCCGGAACATCGCCGCCGCCTGAAGCACATGCGACCTAGTCCGTTGCAGATGCGGGTGTCTCAGCCGTCTTTGGAGGAAGCTTTCGATGATCCTGATAGCCACGCTCTTCGGCGCCTTCATTGGCTGGGTTGCCAGCCTCTATTTCAAGGAACAGAGCAATGAGGCGATCCTGGTGGACATTGGGGTCGGGACTCTCGGCGGCGTCGCCTTGTCGCTGCTGCTCGCCACCAGCACTGTGCTCGACATGATACTCGCCGCTTTCCTCGGCGCCATGGTTGCGCTGCTTGTGCTTCATGGTGTGCGGCGCCTGCGGAACGACGCCGCGGCCTAAACACAGCCAAGACGATTTCGGTCCGAACTGGAGGTTTGTGCAACATTCCGGAAACCGGCGCGCCGTTAAAACCAGGTCAGCCCGCGCTCAACCCACTTGTGGCGCGGGTCTCCCGTTTGGGCCCGCCGATACGAACACGCCGGCGGGCCCATTTATATTTCACTCCGGCAAGACGGTTTCGCTGTAGCGATCGCTGCGCATGAAAAGCTCGTTCCTGAGCGCTTCGGCTTCAAGGTCAGCCGCCACCGCATGAAGGTTGGCCGCTGCGGCGGCGTCCAGCTCCGCTGCAACTTCCCGGCAGTAATTGGCGGCCGACCGCAGGCAATTCGGATTGCGCCGCCGTGCATCACTGGAGGCGCCGCAGCTATCGAGCGCGCGATCGAGCCTCGACAGCACTTCGGAGCGCCAGAAGATCCCGTTTTCGTTTGGCATTGTCATCGCAAAAACGCCTTCAGGATCCGGCGGACATCGAACGGGTGCAGAGGAGTCGAGCGACCCTCACGACGCGGCATTCGCTAGGATCGGAACCGGACAAAAGCGAGCCCGAATTCCGCTTCGATGCGGATACTTGGGCTTTGTTGTGCCGACCAACGGGCCATGGATGTTGAGAAAGTCGCCCGTTTTCTCATCGCCTGGCGCATGACCGATGGGTCGGAAGGACCAATCTGGTCTAAACTTAAGGCCCTTGTTCAGCCTTGCCGGCTAGGTTTGCCAGAGAGGCGGTTGCGGAAATCCCATGTTGCGTGAACTGGCAGAGCGTTTGGTTGGTGCGGATCTCGCAACGAACTCGGGCCGCGCGATCGTCGAGGAACGCTATGCGTTGCTCAGGCAGCAGGTCCCGATCGTTTACCTTCTGGGCTTCGTCAATCTCACTGGAATGGAACTCGCGACCGGCGGCACGCTCGCCTTCGGGCTCAACCTACCGACCTTTGTCGGAGCCTGCGGCGCGCTCCGGCTGGCGCAATGGTACCGTCGATCCGAGAGCGTCAGCCAAAACAAGATGGTCATGCGCCTGACGGGGACCGTGATTTTCGCGGCCATCGTCTGTGCCGCTGTATGCCTCCGCTGCCTTCACCTGCTGAATGTCGGTAGCGACGCATCGCACATGGCCGTCATGCTGTTCGGCGGCCTTACGGCCATCGGGGTCTCCTACGGCCTTACCGCATTGCCCCTCGCGAGCCGGATTCCCTTGGTGCTGATCATCGTACCGCTCGTCGTGGTCGCCTTCGCATCGGGCGACCCGCAATTCGCTTCGGCTGCGTTCGGCCTCGTCGTGGTTGCGGCGCTCACCATGCGGCTGCTCTCGCAGCACAATCGCCATTTGACCGACCTCATTCGCTCGCGATCCCTGATCAAGCATCAGCAGCTCCTGACCGAATGCGCTCACCAGGAAGCCGTCGTTGCAGCGACGACCGATTTTCTAACCGGCCTGCCCAACCGCCGGGCTTTCGTTGCGGCCATCGAACGCGCAGTTCAGGACACAAGCACGGAGAGGCATTTCGTTGTCGGCCTGCTCGATCTCAACCGGTTCAAGGCCATCAACGATACCTTCGGGCACGAGGCAGGCGACCGGCTTTTGCAGAGGGTCGCATCGCGACTGGTCGAGGACCTCGGCGTCGACGGAATGGTGGCCCGTCTCGGTGGAGACGAATTCGGCGTCCTGCTTCCCTCCGTGCACTGCGGGGACGTCGCCCGGAAGGTCGGAATGAGGATTCTCAGCGCCGTCAGTCAGGCGGTCGTCATCGAGGGTCGCTCGTTCGAGGCATCGGCGTGCTGCGGCATGGCGATCGCTGCGCGGACGGTCGGAATGACCCCGTCACGCATCATGGCCGACGCCGACCTCGCTCTATATCAGGCCAAGGACGGCGTGATCGACGGGGTCGCAATCTTCGAGGCCCGGATGGAGGCGCCGCGCCGCCGCCGGATCGCGATCGAGCGGGCCCTTCGAGCTCCGGGCATCGAAGCAGCGCTTCATGTCGTGTTTCAGCCGATCGTCGACCTCAAATCGGGCGCCGTTCTCGCCCACGAGGCGCTTGCGCGCTGGTCCGATCCGGAGCTTGGCGACGTGTCGCCCGCCGAGTTCATTCCCATCGCCGAAAAGCTTAATCTCATCGAGCAGCTCAACAACCGGCTGATGGACCTCGCCTTCGCCGAGGCCGGAAACTGGGCCCCGCAGATCCGGCTGGCGTTCAACCTCAGCGCGCTCCAGCTCTGCGACGCAAATTTTGCAGCGACTTTGCTCGCGAAGCTCCGCGACTGCGGGCCTCGCTACCAGCAGGCTGCAGGTCGAGGTGACCGAGACCGCGCTTCTCGCCGACTTCGACCGGGCGAGGCAGAACATTCGGGCCCTGAGCGAAGCGGGCGTGCTCATCGCTCCTCGACGATTTCGGGGCCGGCTATGCCTCGATCGGCTATCTGCGGGAGCTGCGGTTCGACCAGATCAAGCTCGACGGCGCATTGGTAACCGCGGCCCAGGACAGCAGCGACGGGAAGCGCCTGCTCCAGGCGGTCATCGGCCTGTGCGACCTGCTCGGCGTATCCAGCGTCGCCGAGCATATCGAAAGCGAAGACTTGTTGCGGCTGGTGTCCGCGATGGGCTGCACCGCCGGTCAAGGATTCTGGCTCCACCGGCCCGTTGCCGCGCAGCAGCTCCGCGGTCTCGAAACCATCCAGTTGGTGTCGAACGTGGTGCCGTTCGGCCGTCATGCCGCCGCCTGATGGTGCTGGCGCCACACAGGGGGCGCGTGAATGGTCAGAGCGATTTGGGTGATAGCCTCCGGCGGAGATCCTCCATCCCAATCTGCTTGATCGCAGCCTGTGGGTCGGCCGCAGTTCAAAACTGCACCGACATGCCCAAGGATCTGGATGGCAATGTCCAGATCCTGCAGTCTCGCGCCATGGCGTGCCGTCACCGTCCGGTCGTCGGCCAGTTCGTCGCCAAGCGACTCCAGCAGCCGGGCAACATAGCCGAGTTCTTCGGTGAGGCGCACGATGAGAACGCTTCGTGTCGCATCCTGCGCTGCAGGAGCGGGGTCGGTACGATGCTCCGGCAATGGAGCGCCTGCCCTCACTTTCGCAATGGTAGCATCGACGCGTTTCTGACCGTCGTACGATGCGCGGGGCAGCCAGTCCTGGAGAGGCAGCGCCATATCGAAGTGAAGCCCGCACTCGCTCCCTCTGACCCAGACGACCGTGCCGCTCGCCCGCAAATGACCGCGCCCCAGTTCGACAGCAGTCCCCACTGGCGGAGGTTCGTGCATTTCGACCAGCGCGCCACCGATCGACATATTGCGCACCGTTACCTTGCGCATGCCGTTACCCGCATGAAGCGTCGCGGCCAGGAAAAGTTTTGCGCGTTCCGTCTGCCGTTTATCGCTCACGGCCTGAGGATCCCTTCACTGCGATCGCAACCTATAGAGCCGTGCTGCCAAGCTCGCCAATCTGCAAAGCCGATCTTCTCTAAGAGCAATCTCTCGGATAGGTCCTTGAAGCGAAGTTTCCGCTCTTCGTGAGGGGATGCCGCCGTTGGCCAGAAGTTATTAGGCAGGCCTCGATGTGGGCGTCGAAACCAAGAGCGTTTGCTTGATCGACGAGGATGGCGAAGTTCTTCACGAGGCGATTTGCGCCACCAAAGTGGCAAGCGTTCATCAGGAAATTGCCTTCCTCAGACGGCGTTGGTCTGCGCGGGTCGCCTTCGCCGGGGGAAGTTCAAGTCGAAAATCGCTCTCGCCCAGAGCTCGCCATGTGGAAAAAAGGAGAGTTGTACCGTCCAATACCCGCTGCCCCCGCAGCATGACGACCTTCGCATCGCGAAGACTTTGGACCTCGACGAATTCAGCGCGCCATCGGTCGGCGGCTGGCAAGCTGAGGCCAGGTTTCGCGGGTGCGGAAGGGACGGGCCCGGACCTCGATGAACTCAGCGCGCTTCCAAGCACGGTTGGCAGCATGGGGCCGGGTCCGTTTCTACGCTTGTGACAAGGGACCGGCCGCGGCTGAGATGGCAGGTGTCAGCGTTTGATACATCAATCGCCGCACATTGAGCCCGCGCCGGCCAGAGAGCACTGACGGGCCCAGGATCGGTCGGTCAGCCGGCGGACCGGTCTGCAGGGAAGTCGGTGTCCTCTTAGGCGTCTCAACCGAGCGGGACATCCCAGAAGGCCCGCCTTCCCTGCTTTTGCAGACACGAGCCCGGCGAAGACGCCAAACACCCGATCAAGCAGCCCCCGTGTGGGAAGACCACCTAGGGAAAGGAGCAGTCATGCGCAAACACCAGATCGAGAATGCCGCCTTTGAAGTCGCTACCCAGGTCCGCGCCGTTGAGAACACCATCGACGCCGCGCTTGCCGAAATCGCGGAGCTTCAGGCCCGCATCATGCGCGCAAATGCGGTCGCCCGCGTCTCTTTCGCAACGGCGCACCCGGTGCTTCAGGAGTTGGCCGAGGCCGTGACGGGTCTGGTCGGTGCGCGTGGGTCTGTGGTCGGTTGCCACTTCGCGCTTGCCGAGGCGAAAACGCAGGTTCCCCGACTTCGCACCGTTTCCTTCGGCGAGGGCGAGGAATGCCCGAAGAAGACTGCCATCGCCGACCTTCGTATCGTAGCCTGAGAAGAGCCTGCCGGCCCGGCTTCAAGCCGGGCCGGCCCGTCTGCCCATGCTGAGCCCCCACATCTATTACGCCCTTCTGTTCTTCATGAGCATTTATGCGTTCCTGCGCGGGCGCAGCGATGAGCGAATTGCGGCAGTGACCTGCATCCTCGCGACGTTCGCAACCAACCTCGTCTATTGGCCCCGTGGGAGTTACGTCGACGTCGAGATTGGCGTGATGCTGGTCGACATCGGCGCCTCTTCGCCTTCACCGTCCTGGCGCTTCGATCGGATCGCTTCTGGCCGCTGTGGGTCGCAGGATTGCAGCTGACCACGGTCATCGCCCACCTCCTCAAGTCGGTGGAGCTTGACCTGATGCCCCAGGCTTATGCGGCAGCGGCACGCTTCTGGGTTTATCCCATCTTCCTGATCATCGTCGTCGGGACCTTCGCAGCGCCCGCCGACGGGCGACGGCCCGCATACAGGTGCTGCTCAACCGAAGCTGACCGGCGACGACCCATCGAACGGCAGAGCGGGAAAATCGTGGCTGTGCCCTGCACTCTTCGCGAGCATTGCTGCCAATAGAAAAGACCCACCGGGCACCTTGGGGGTCCGGCGGGCCTTCCTACGATTTGGCACGCTTACAAGCGGGAGATGAAACGCGCTCGACAGCGTTTACCCGCAGGGAAATTGATGCCCCGTTGCACTTCGATCCGTTCCGGATGCGGATAGTGCGAGCGCGTCGTAAATGTGGCGGTCTCGGCAACGCGCCGGGGGCCGCTCCCAAACCGATGGTGCAGGACCTAAATCGTCAGGGCGCGCAGGGCTCGTTGGGGTCCCAGCCGAAGGCGCACCCGTCCAGTCGGCGGCAGACGGGTGGACGACCAGTACCAGCGCCCGGCCGAACCGCGTGCCTTAGGAGCAGCCGGCACTCCCGTCGGAACGATCGCCGAGCCCCTTGGCTCGACGTCCATCGAACCCGACGGCGTTTCGACGCACAAGCGTCCCGTCGACGACGACGATCGCCTGCGGCCCGGTGGGGAGAAGCACGCCCGGCGCGTCGCTGGCGGGCAAGGTCAATTCCATGAACCGGGCGGTAAGATCGGGACCGTCTGGAACAAAAAGTGGGCCGACTGTGGCGAGCCGCTCGCCGCCGCTGGAAGTCCAGCCAGGAATATCGTTCACGGTCTCGAGGAACACCTGCCCGCCTAAAGCGACAATCACGCGGCCATAAAGCGAACGCGCCGCTTCCGCGGAAGCCACATCGGGAAAAAGGTCGACATGCCAATACAGGGCGCGCGGCATCGGACCAAGATACGATCGACGCATTCCAGAAGCAGCCTGGCGGACCCGCCGCCGAATCGCGCCTCCACCTGACAGGCCCCTGAGATGTCGCCTGCAGTTGCCGGCGCTGGCGCTTGCGCAAGAGCCCGACCGGGCGTGGAAAAGGCTATTGCAACGCTCGCAAGCGCAATCAGGATGAGCCTCGATCCGTGCATCCTCGCCCCGTAGCAGGGAGCGCCGGGTTCCTGTTAACCGCGGAATGCATGCGATACTGCAAGGCTGCCCTTCTCGGCTTCCCGGGAGCCGCAATGCTCTTCATGGCGCTTTCCTGGCCGGCAACGCTCCCCCTTAGAAATCAGGTCCTCGTCCTGTTCGCTCTGCAATTCACAGGCATGGCGGTGGCGGTGGCGGTGGTGACCATGCGCCTCCAGATTAGACGCGAGCCGGAGCAATTCGATCTCACGTCCAGGCCCGCCCGACGCCCTAAGGGCCGTCCGAAGCTGAGCATCGTCGACTTGCGCAATAGGCGCCGCCCCACGAATTGCCTCCGGATCGGAGCAAAGTCTCAGTCTCCGGTAAGACCGCGCCGCCTAAATCCCGGCCACGACGCTTCAAAGGGGGTGAGGGATGGCAAGGGCGCGAATCTCTTTCAGTGCGGATTGCTGATCGCCGCTGTCCTCAGCGTTGAATCAGCCGCTCCTGCCGAGCCCTCGCGATCGCATGTCCGGCGCGACGTCGCGCGCTACTGTGCGGATCGCCGTTTCTGTCGCCCCTCGGGCCGGCATGCGCTGGGCAGCCGGCCACATCGAACTCGGCGCCTACTCATCCGGTCGGAGAATGGTGCGCCTGGTCGACCACCCCCCTTGGCACCCTCTTCGTTGAGCTGCGGACGACTGCGGGCGAGTGGTGCCGGAGACCAGTCCGCGTCGAAGCAGGCCGGTCCCAGGCCGACTGCAAATCGAATGACGCGCTCCAAGACGCGGATCGCTACACTGCGCGACCTGTCATCCGGCCCCGCTCTTCTGCTGGTCGCCCCCGAATGAGCGAAACCGGGCTGCGCATTCGTCTTCCTGACCAGTTGCCGCCTTCACGGAGTTGACGCTCCGTTAACCATTCGCGGCTAGCCCCGGGCAAATGCATCCGTTTTGGATGGATCTCGCCGGTGGACGGCTTTTCAAGCGGGGACCTGAAACAGTGGACAGAAAGATCAACTTCAATCGCCATGTCGTCGCGGCCAGCGTTGCGGCACTGGCAGCATTCGGCGCTGCGGGCGCTGCCAATGCATCGACCCAAGGCAGCCTTGGATCGACCTCGACGGGTTCGGTCTCGATCTCGGCATCGGTGCCCAGCCGGGTTCGCATCAGCGGGCTCACCGACGTCGCTTTCACCAACGTCGATCCCAGCGCTGATGTTGCCAATGCGCAGAACGTCTGCGTGTGGAGCAACACCAGCACCAAGGGCTATCGGCTGACGGCGACGGGAAGCGGCGCCAGCAATGCGTTCACGCTCGCCAATGCCGCGCTGACCGTGCCCTACACCGTCGAATGGAGCGGATCGTCGGGCCAGACCGGCGGCACGTCCCTGACCGCGGGCACGGCGCTCACCGGTCTCACTTCGAGCGCGACGAATTCGAACTGCGCGTCCGGACCGTCGGCAAGCGCAAGCCTCATCGTCAAGATCGGCGCGGCATCGCTGCAGACGATGGATGCGTCGACGAGCTACACCGGCACGCTGACCCTGCTCGTCGCCCCCGAATAAGAGGGGAAGCCAGTGGCAAGATGGGGTTTTCCGCCGTCGGTCTTCGGTCGGCGCCGGGCTCCTCTGTGCCCTGCGCCCGGCCAGAACTTGGCGGCTGCTTGCGGCACGTGCGTCGCTTGCTCTCGCTTTCGTCTCCGCCCCGGCGGGGGCGCAGAGCAATAACGTCCGCATCACCAGGTTGAGCGACGTCGCCTTCGGATCACTCGCCAACCTCGGGGTGGACGCCAGCTCCGCGCAGAACATCTGCGTTTATGCCAATACGTCGGGGACCGCTACCGGGTGACTGCGGCCGGCTCTGCGCCAGGATCCGCAATTCGCGCTCACATCGGGCGCGAGCCTCCTGCCCTACGAAGTCCAGTGGAGCGCCTCGTCGGGCCAATCCTCGGGATTTGCAGCTCAGCCCCAACTTCCCGCAAACCGGCCTCGTCACCTCCGCCACGCAGCAGACCTGCAACAGCGGTCCGGCGACGTCGGCGTCGCTGATCCTCTTCTTCGCGCGACCGCGCTCTCGAGCGCCACAGCCGGTTCCTATTCGGGCACCCTGACGCTCATCATCGGTGCGGACTGACCGTCGATGCGCCGTAACCCTGGCAGTTTCGGCGGCACTCGCGTGCTCGCGATCGCCGAAATCGCTGTCGGCGCGGCGCCCGCATCCGCTGGCACCGGTTCGATCGTCATGGCCGGAGCTCCGGCGGAGTTCGCCGACCTCGAGCAGCCGCGCGAGATGCTGGTGGATCTCTATTTCGGAAAGCGCAAAATCGGCGAAACGTGGATTGTCGCCCGACCTGGCGTCGTGCGGTTGCGCGACCCCGCGGCCGTCCTCCGCCTCGTTCCGGACCTCAAGGCTTCGCCGGAAATCGCTTCGAAGCCCTCGCTGCGGATCTGCCCGACAATGCCGCCCGCGCCTGTTCGGCGACCAACACGCACGATTGCGGCCGGCTCGATCCGCCGCATCGCCGGCGTCATCCTCGATGCCGACCGGTTCAGGCTCGACCT
>CAWECW010000004.1:0-298891 GCA_963807815.1 uncultured Alphaproteobacteria bacterium
AGTACGGTGTCCACCCGTGTACCGCATAACTTTGGATAGGTGACCCTCTCACGCTGAGGAAGCCTAAACAACAGTCAGACCTTTACCTCGGGTCAAGGCGGCTCGGCTCTCCCAAGATGCCGGGTCGCCACTTCATAGAAGTCGCCTGTATGCCTAAGTTGCGTGAGATATTCATGGCTCTGAAAGAGCTCCCGGTGGTAATCGCGGCTGTGTTCGCGCTGGTGATGATCGGCGCGGTGGCGATCGCCCTGCTGATTTAGGCGCACCAACTTTCATCCCCCTCAATCGGTGGGGAATGTAGAGGCCGTGATGCTCGTCCCAATGGCCGGCGCCGCATTCGATGACCTTCATGCGGGTCTTAGGTTTGGCAGGTCCCCACTTCATTCCTCATCAGCAGGGGCGGGCGGCGGATGATGAAAGACAAGCTCACCGGCTTCGTCGAGGATCTCGACTCGATCTGCAGCGCCGGTCTCGACAGCGTTCTCTGCCAAAGCTTTGGCCTCGCCAAAGATGCCGGTCCAATGCTCATCACCCGTCGGGCGGCATCCTGATAGTAGCGGATCGTGTAGGTCATGCGCTGAGACGCTGCGCTCCTAACTCGTCAAAATCAATCTAACCAAGCCACTGCAGCATGACCTCTGCCGTCCTTCGCCGGTCCAAGATTTTGACACCACGCGTCACGGCCTCAGGCGAGCAAGCCACACGCAGCCGATTTCGTCAGGGCCTTGCAGCTTCGAATAGGGCCTCTTGTCGGGGTTCAGTTTCGATTGTCATCAATCGCCTGAAGCGGATGAGGGTTTGAGGCCCGCGTTCTGCCCACCGGATTCAGCAACGACCCTCGTATGGCACTCAGGCGTTGAACGATTGGCAATCAACAATTTCTCCGCGGCGGTGGTTCGTGACAGGGAGATCACATGGTCGATGCCAAGGACAGTGATCGCTATCGTGCCGTGCTCGGTAACCTCAATGAACCGCTTCTCCCTGAGATACCATCTATGGAAGTCGAATTGCTCGTCTGAACAGCCCAACATCTCCTGAATATAGAACCCGACTACTCCGGCACTCTGAGCATTTTCACGGCGGTTCTTGTAGAGGAACATCAGAATCCGACCGTGGGCATCTGCATCGCTGAGCGCGTCCTTTTCGTCCACCCCTAGCTCGCGACCGATGGAGGATTCGAACCATTCTTGCTTATGGTGGCTCTGGAACAGAAGGTCGTATTCTGCCCGCTGCTTACGGTTTCTCAGAACCCGGTAAGCCTCAGTGACATCATTGAATTTGGTTGTGTCGGCGTCGCCCGAATGGTCGGGGTGATGAGCCTTCGCTAGCCTATGGTACGCAAGCTCAAGTGTCTTGAGATCGCAACTCGGGCTGACCTGAAGGACACTATAGTAATCTACAAATTGAGGCGCGTCGTTCATGGCAGTGGGCTCCGCCCTGAGTTCTAGCGCCGTTTCTTGCCCCGGCCATACCAATTCGCTGACGCCGATCGCGACGTTAACCAGACACAGAGTTGATCGCCCTAACGAAAACATGAGGGAGATCGATTCATGAAGTTCGTTTCGTTCAAGTCACGCGGCGGTGACTATCTCGTGGTTGTTCGAACGTCGCCTGGCTGCGCTCACACGAGAACGGCCAGACTAAAGTCGGCATTATCGGCAGTGAGGCTATCCTGGTTGCCGGAACCATCGAGGAGACGGCTGCCACAATCTTGGGTGGTTAGTAATCGCGAATGGCATGTGCCGTGTGAGCGAGGACGCCAGTCATGTTCATCTTGTGGGCGACGCTGTTCGGCGCGCTAATTGGTTGGATCGCCAGTGTGGCAATGCGCACGGACACGTCCGAGGGCATTCTGATGGACATCGCCGCCGGCGCACTCGGGGCAATCCCGATGGCAGCTTTGTTAGGGAACCAAGCCACCTTCGACAGCATCATTGCTGGCGGGCTTGGGGCGATCATCGCGCTTGTGGTGCTCAAGCTGGTCCGAACTAGGTTGCGTGAGAAATAAGAGTTAACTGGACGCTTGGGCTTAGTGTCCGGGTCGAAAGCGTACATTGAAGTCGGACGATCACGCTCCGACGTCGAAAGCCGTCCGTACCGCGTCCCGATATTTGCGGCCGACCGGAGCCGATGGCCGTCGTCGAGCTCCAGCAGCGGCGTCGAAAAACGGCCGCGCAGCACTGCACGGACCTTGTCGTAGCGGACGATGGCCGAGCGATGCACGCGGAGGAACGGCTGGCCCTCCAACGCCTTCTCCATGTCGCCGAGCATGGCATTCACGAGATGCGCATGGCCGGTCATGTGCACGCGGACATAGTCGCGCTCTGCTGCATCCACCTGATGTCGGCCAAGGCGAGGCGGCGCTTCTCGCTGCCGATCTGCACCCACAGGCCCGGGTCGGATGCCGCCAAGGCGCGGCTTTCCAGCTCGGCGAGCCGCGCCTGAAGAAAGGCGAGCCGCTCTCCCGCGCGCCGCGCGTCGAGGTCGCTCCGAGCCTGGTCGAGCGCACTGGCAAGACGCTCACCCCTGACAGGTTTGACGACGAAGTCGGTCGCGCGCAGCTCGAACGCTTTCACCGCATGATCCTGGAAGGCCGTCACGAAGATGATCGCCGGCGCGCGGCTCCTGCGGCAAGGCCTTGAGCACCGCGAAACCGTCGATGGCAGGCATCTCAATGTCGAGCAGCAGCACGTCGGGACGGAGCAGTTCGACGAGTTCCAGCGCCTGCCGCCCGCTCTCCGCTTCGCCAACGATCTCGATGCCGGGCTGTTTTGCCAAGAGCTGGACCAGCCGCCGCCGTGCGAGCGGCTCGTCATCCACGATCAACACCCGCATGTGCGGCGTCCGGCTTCCACTGCTTGACGTTTATCGGTCAGTGGCGGACGCCTGTCGAGTGGACTTGGCTATTCCGCGGCCGTCTGGTGGAGTAGCGTTCGCGCATTCGCGCGGAGGGGATTTGAACAACAGGCCAACCATGCCGAGACCGTCCGCGGCCGCCTGGAGCGGGGCGCGGCCGTGCTCCTCGTCGTCTTCTGGGTGGTGCACCTCGCCATCATGCTGGTGCGCGCCGAGCTCAACGATGAGGCGAGCAAGTCGGGCTTTGTCGCAAGCTGTTGCGGCGATCCAGCTTTGCTTTGTTCGGGGCATTCCTCGGCTACGTTCTTTACCGTTGCCTTCGCACTCTGCGGCATCGCGAGTTCAAGCAGACAAGCGATACTCGGCGCCGCGTTCGCACTCGGCGCCGCCTGCATTCAGGCGGTCGGCAATGCGATTGTCTTCGACGCCGGCAGCAAAGGCTTCCTCGGCGACTTCCTCTACTCGGTCATGTACTGGTTCTGGTTCTATTTCTGCTGGACGACGGCCTTTCTCGCCCTTTCATATAGCATCAGGGTCCAGGAACAGGAGCGGCATGCGGCCGAGCTGGCGGTGAAGGCGCAGGAGGCGCAGGTCCGGGCGCTGCGCTACCAGATCAACCCGCATTTCCTGTTCAACACGCTCAACGCCATCGCCGCCTTGGTTCGCGACGCCCCTGCCAGGCGGAGGAGATGGTGGTGCAGCTCTCGGACTTTTTCCGGCGCAGCCTTGCCGTCAATCCGATGGAAGATCTGACGCTGTCCGAAGAGGTGGACTTGCAGCGGCTCTATCTGGAGATCGAGCGCACGCGCTTCCCGGATCGGCTGCGTTTCGACGTGGCACTCGACGGCGGCAGCGCGGAGGCGAGGGTGCCGGCACTGCTGCTTCAGCCGCTGGTCGAGAATGCGGTGAAGCACGGCGTCGCCAGATCGGAAGGGCCAACATGCATCGCATCCGTGCCCGCTTGGACGGGCCCGTGCTTGAGATCGTGGTGGAGAACGATGCCAAGGTCCTCGGCCACGGTTCCAGAGGCGAGCAGGTCGGCCTGCGCAACGTGCAGGACCGGCTGCGCACGCGCTTCGGCGACGAAGCCAGCCTCGCCGACCGTCGAGATCCCCGAAGGCGGGTTCCGCAACACGCTGCGCATGCCGGTCCGCCACTGACACTCGTCGTCCGAAACGGACGTTCATCGATCTGAACACCGCTCCCGCCGCCGCCGCCGCCAACTCTGCGGCAACGGAGGGAATGGATGAAGAAGACATCTTGGTTGGCACCGGCGTCGCGCTGCTGCTTGCGTACCCCACGGCCGCGACTGCCCAGCGCGCCGATGAGAATGCGGTCGAGGCCGCCGACGACGCATTCGGCACCAGCGTCGGCAACGAAAAGATCGGTCTGTACAGCGCGAGCGACGTACGCGGCTTCAGTCCCGTCAACGCCGGAAACATCCGCATCGAGGGGCTTTCCGTGACAGACACGGGGGATTCACAAACCGGATCGTCAGCGGTTCGACGATCCGGGTGGGGCTGACTGCGCAAGGCTATCCCTTTCCGGCCCCGACCGGCATCGCCGATTATTCGCTGAGGAATTCGGGCAACAACGCCATCTTCAGCCCGGTCATTTATCTTGGCCCGTACGGATACCAAGCAAGTGGACCTCGACGGTCAGTTCCCAATCATCCGCGATCGCCTCAGCCTCGCGGCCGGTTTGAGCTACCGATACGAGGAGAACTTCCCCGGAGAGGATGGTCGGACGCTCACCGGCGGCGGAGTTCTTCGGTGGCGGCCGAGCAGTCGGTCGAGATCAAGTCCTTCTACGGACGCACGATCATCAAGGACGACGTCGACATTCCGTCGATCTTCACTGCCGGGCCCTTTCTACCTCCGCGAATAGAGCGTCGGAATTTCGGGCTCGATTACACCGGCACGGACGTCGAACGAGAATATTACGGCGGACTGGGATCCGCTCAGCTTTCGGACAATTGGCAAGTTCGGGCCGGGCTCTTCCGCTGGAAGAGCGACGTGAAGATCAGCATGACTGAGCTTTTCCGAAACGTGCAGCCCGACGGCTCGGGACAGCGTCAGCTCGTCGCGATGAAGGACCAGACGGCAAAATCCACCTCGGTGAGATCCGCTCGTCCTACTCACTGACCGAAGGGGCACGGCGGCATACCGTTCATCTCGCCGCTCGCGGCCGAATGACGGAGCGGGCCTATGGCGGCTCGGACCTGCGCAACCTCGGCACCGCGGTGATCGGAACGCCGACCGATGTTGCGAGACCCGACTTCGAATTCGGGCCGCTGACGAACGACAAGGTGCGTCAGATTACCGGCGGGATCGGCTACGAGTTGCGGTGGCCCAAGGTCGCCGAACTCAGCATCGGGATCCAGAAGACCGACTATGAGAAGAATACGGAAAATTCCCGCGGGGCCGACGATCACGACCAAGGACAGCCCCTGGCTGTACAACGGCACGCTGGCTCTGCACCTGACCGACAAGCTGGTCGCTTATGCGGGCTATACCAAAGGCCTGGAAGAAAGCGGTGTCGCCCCGGCAAACGCGGTAAACCGCAATTCCGCGCCGCCCGCCCTTCGAACGAGCCAGCGCGACGCGGGGCTCCGCTACGCGATCCTGCCGCGCCTGAGCCTCGTCGCCGGGGTGTTCGACGTACGCAAGCCCTACTTCAACCTGGATCAGGAGCTGGTTTATCGAAACCTTGGCACGGTGCGGCATCGAGGCGTGGAACTGTCGCTCGCGGGCCAGCCGATCGAAGGGTTGAGCGTCGTTGCCGGCGCCGTTTTCCTGGATGCCGAAGTCTCCGGCGAGGCCGTCGATCTTGGCAGCATCGGCCCCAAACCTGTTGGAACCACCAGCAGGATCATCCGCCTCAATCTCGACTATCGCCTGCCGTTCTTCGACGCCCTTTCGGTCGATGTGGGGATCACCACCAGGCGGCACAGGTGGCCAGCGCCGTCACATATGCGGAACTTGGGGGACGACAATTGATGACCGAGCCGCAGACGCTCGTCGATTTGGGTGCACGCTACCGTTTTAAAGCGGGTTCCGCGCCGGTGACCCTCCGAGCGCAGGTCACTAACGCGTTCGACGTCTATCGCTGGAAGGTGGGAGGCAACTCATCATTTCGCTTCATCGACGAGCGGCGATTTGCTGAGCTTGGCAGCGGATTTTTGAGCGAGGCAGCTCAAATTTCTTCCGCGTGGCTGATGTCCGAGAAGGGCGGTTGGTGGTCAATTGATTGAAAGCTAAGGTGGCCCGTTGGGGACCGCCGGTCGGGCAGATGTGGCTTCAGCCGATTTGCACCAACACCGCGCTCCGCTTCCGCCGCAGCGCGACCTGTCACGTCGAGTATCATTGCTCAGGTCGCCGATTTTACGGCTCTCTCCGAGACAAATATTCACACCTGACGACGCCTTCGAGCAGTGCCGCCCTCGATGTTGTAGGCAAGTTTGGTGATGATCGCTCTGTCCACGGCTCGGAGTGGAAGAAAGCGCGGAAGCCTCTTTCATGGGCAAAGGCCGCGCCGGTTTCCCGACGCGGCACTTTCAGCGAAAATCCAGACTGTTACGCAATCTGCGGTAATGCGTCCTTACGACGGCGGCGCAGCGCAAACCCAGTTGCGCCGAAGCCCATAAGCATCATTGCCCAGGTCGCCGGTTCCGGGACTTCCGGCGGCGTGTTGTTGGTGTAGAGGACCGCACCCGACAGGCCCGGGATCGACGTCGTGAAGAAATCGACAGGATCGTCGAAGTGGAACAGAAAGAAGCCCGTTCCATTACCGACGTTGTTCGCTTGCCCGTTGGCCCCACCGAAATGAATGCCTACGATCACGTCGCCGAAAAGCGTCTGACCGAAGTCGATGGTGGTGCCGCTGGCGTTAATCTTGACGTAATCGTTGTAGTCGAAGTCCGTGATGTTGGACCCGAGCAACGCCTCGACCGCGGCCTCCTGAATGGCCACGTTCGTATCCTTGTTGCTTAAGACGTTCTTGTCGAAGAAACCCTCGCAAGCGCTAGCCGACGTGGAGAAAAGGTCCATGTAGCCCGCGCAATCTGGCGTCGCGGCACTCGCGGGGACGGCAACGCCCAATGCGGCAGATGCAACCGCGATGGCGGTTAGAATTCTTCAGAGTACGGAACATTTCGACACCTCTTATTTCACGAGCCGGCACATAAGGCGAATCATCGCCAAATCGACGCGGCTTGGTAACTACGTGTTAATCACCTTTGTTTCCAGACGATTTAACGAGAAATATATGACGATTGTTCCATTGTCGAGACTCCCCTCCCGTGACGACCCGCTGACGACCCTTTCGACCTGAATGCCGGTAACTGTGCGGAGGGTCGAAAGGCATATGTGCGCAGCGAGGCTCGCAGACGGTGAGCGACACAAGGCCCGCAACCTCACACTTGAGTACCGGCCTTCGGCCACCCACCCGGCGTCTTAACGATCGGTGCCACGATCTACTCACCTTCAGAAGACAACAAGAGCACCGGCTGTTCTACGCTTTCGTCCGGCGATCGACATTGCGGCGGAATTTTGGGGGCAAAGGGCCAGAGCTTCGCGCGGGCGTTGGCGTTTTGCGAGTCCCTGCCGTGGAATAGACGTGAAGCCCTCACCGGCTGGTTCGACGACTTCCGTCCGGTGGCTCGGCAAGCGCAGCAGGCAGGGGCCAGAAGGCTAAGACTCTTCGTGAATTCACGCCGCAGCGTTTTGCGAGTTTGTTCCAACCAGGAGCACGCAAATAGCCGCCGCGACGAGCGCCACGGCGAGGACGACGAGCAGCAGCCCAAAACCCCGGCCGGGAACGAGCCACATGGCGAGCCCGGGGGCGACGAACGCAGGCAAGGTATTGGTCAGATTCAACACGCCCATGTCCCGGCCGCGACGGGCCGGCGAAGGCAGCAGCTGCATCGCATAGGCGTTATTGAGCGAGAGGAAGATGGCGGTCGAGCAACTGAACAAAGCATATCCCGCGATCGCGTGACGCTAGGTCGTTGCTCGACCGACATCAGAGCCAGCCCGGCGGCACCGGCAACGGCGGACCCGACCAGGAACGGCTTCCGTGGACCCAGCCTGTCGGAGATCCGCCCGAGCAACACAGTGAGCGGGAAGGCGACGAGCAAGGTCACCGCCGAGATCCGCGCGACCTCATTCTGAGTCGCAGGCGTCGGCAGGCTTTGGAAGAAATAGAGCAGGAAGATGAAGAGAACGCTGCCGGCGACCTGAACCAGCAAGCCGAGCCGCCCAGATCATCCCGAAATCGAGCCGCAGGCCGGAGCGAGCGTTGAGGCGCGGCTTCCTCGTTCCTGCGAGACGGGCGACGCCGGCACGAACATCAGCAATGGCGCCACGAGCACTAGAACAAGCGCACAGACGACGGCCAGCCGCGACCCGTCGTCGGTCAATGCGGCAGCCGTTGCCAGGACGCCTGCCAACGCCCCGATCGGAGGTCCCGCCGCGAGCAGCCCGCCAAGCAAGCCCTTGTCGCGGTCGGGCACCTTGTCGGCCGCCCACGCCATCATCGGCGCGAGCAGCATGTTCAGGACAAGCTGATAGATCGCCACCGCGGCGACGATTTCGAACTTCGTGTCCGCGACGAAGATCAGCACATAGCTGGCAATCGTCAGGCCGAGGCCGGCCAGGGTCCAGGCCCGGCGCCCGCCGATCACGTCGCTTGCCCAGCCGAACAGGATGTTGCCGAGGCTTGCGCCGATCGCTCCGAAGAAAGCTACCGCGCCAAGCCATTCGATCCGTGCATCGCCCGCCAACTCGGAAATCCGCGCCGGCAGGATGAGCGTAAGCAAGGGAACATAGGCGACGACCCCGCCCGCATTGGCGAGGGCGAAGAGGAACAGAAAACGCCTGTCTCGATCAGCCACTTACTGTTGATAGCGTGCCGGGAGCAGCCGTCGAGCCACGCACGATCAACTCGAATGGAAGGATCTGGACAGTTGCCGGTCCGGCTTCGCCGCTGTTCGCGGCGATGAGCAGCTCCGCCGCGCGCGCGGCCATCGGCGCGATCGGCTGGCGGATGGCGGTCAGCGGGGGCGTGCTGAACTTGACGATCGGAGTGTCGTCGAAGCTGACGATCGACAGGTCGCGCGGAACATCAAGGCCGCGTTCCTTCGCGGTGTCGAGCGCCGCCAGCGACATCTGATCGCTGCTGGCGACGATTCCCGTGGGCGGGTTATCGAGCGCGAGGAGACGGCGGCTCGCCTCGACGCCGGAAGCGAAGGTGAAGTCGCCCTTGCCGACCAGCGCGGTATCGTCCAGCCCGGCCGAACGCATTGCGCGGCGATAGCCTTCGAGCCGGTCCGCGCTGAGGGCATATTCGTCGCTGCCGGTGATGAAGCCGACACGCTTGTGGCCCAGGCCGATCAGATGCTGGGTCGCGGCTTCGGCGGCCGCGCCATCGTCCATCGCTATGGCGAAGCCGGAACCCTCGTCCTTCGACCCGATACGCGCAAACGGAATGCGTCGTTGGCCGAGCAGGTTCGGTGATCGCCGGATTGTCGCCGTGCGGCGGCGTCAGGATGACGCCGTCGGGGTGGATCGCGCCCAGCGCGCGAGGTAAGCTCGCGCTCGACACGTTCGAGCTGTGCGTGTCGACCAGCTCGAAGATCATCCGGTATCCGTTCTTGGCGCATTCCAGCATCCCGCCGAGCAGCATCTGGTCGACCCAGTCCGTGCCGTCGCCGGACTGCCAGCCCGCGATGGTGCGGTCGCGGTCGTTGAGCGCGAGAAGCAGATAGGATCGCGTGCCGCCCATGCGGCGGGCCGCGAGGCTCGGAACATAGCCGAGCTTTTCGATCGCGGCCTGGACGCGCTGCCTTGATGGCAGGGCGAACGTTCGGACCGTCGTTGATGACGCGCGAGACCGTCTGCAGCGAAACGTCCGCTTCCGCCGCGACGTCCTTGATCGTCACGGCGCGCGGTCGCGAGCCGACCTGTCTTCCGTCAGCCTTGATCAAGTTCGGCGACCCCCTTGCTCCTCACTGCCGTCAGGCAGCCGCAGCGCGCGAGATACCGCAATATTGCGACGACATAGGCGGCATGGTCCGGAAGCGACTTCACGGTCCGCGCGACCATGTCGCGGATCGTCGCCGAGCAAGCGCGTCAGTTCCTCGTCGCTGAGCTTCTCCGCGATGGGATGATAGGATCTGCGGCATGATGCCCTGCCCCATCATGACCTGCACCCAGCTGTTCTCGGCGAACAATTCCTCGTTCTTGCGGAAGACGCGGCCGGTTTCGCGGAACAGCTCGATCTTCTGCGTCGAGCGATGTCCGGGATCGGCATCGACGCGCAGTAGCGCCAGAACTCGCTGTCGCGGCGGTCGGTCGCCTTGTAATGCAGGATCAGGAAGTCGCGGATCTGCAGCATGTCCTGCATCTGCTGGTCGTTGAATTCGGCGACGTCGCGCTCGCTGATCTCGCCCAGCCGGGAGCATCCGGATGAGCCGCAGCACCGCGCGCTGGATCAGGTGGATGCTGGTCGATTCCAGCGGCTCCATGAAGCCGCCGGAAAGGCCGACCGCGACGCAATTGCGGTGCCACTGCTTCACGCCGCGCGCCCGCGCCGAAGCGCAGGACGTTGGGCTCGGTCAGCGCCTTGCCTTCGATATTGCCGAGCAGCCGTTCGAGCGCCGCGTCCTTGTCGAGATAGCGGCTGCAATAGACGATGCCGTTGCCGACGCGGTGCTGCAGCGGAATGCGCCATTGCCAGCCGGAATCATGCGCCATCGCCCGGGTGTACGGCACCGCGGGGCCGACGCTCTCGGTCTGCATCGCGATCGCGCAATCGCACGGCAGCCAGTGCGTCCAATCGTCATAGCCGACGTGCAGCGCGCCTGCTCGATCAGCAGCGCGCGGAAGCCCGTGCAGTCGAGGAACAGGTCGCCTTCGATCCGCTCGCCGCATTCGAGCACGAGCGCGGCGATGTCGCCGCTCTCGCCGTCGAGCTCGACCTCGGCGATCTTGCCTTCGACGCGCTTCGTGCCGTCGCGCCTCGGCCATCTTGCGCAGGAACTTGGCGTAGAGCGTCGGAATCGAGCTGGTACGCATAGTTCATGCGGTCGTCCGGCAGGTGCGCGAACTTGCCCTCGCAGCGCCGCGACCAGCTCCAGGCAATAATCGTCGTAGGACTGGTCGTGCCCCTTCGTCAGGCCGTGCAGCCAGAAGTGCTGGAAGCCCGCCGACCAATGATCCTTCCCGGTCAGGCCGAACGAATGGAAGTAGCTGTGCCCGACGTCCTTCCAGTCGTCGAACACGATGCCGAGCTTGAAGGTCGCCTGGGTCGCGCGCATGAACTCGGCTTCGTTGATGCCGAGCAGGCGATTGAAGGTGACGAGCGGCGGGATGGTGGATTCGCCGACGCCGATCGTCCCGATCGCGTCGGATTCGACGAGCGTCAGCGTCGACGGCCTTGCCGAGCGTGCGCGCAATCGCGGCGGCCGCCATCCAGCCGGCCGTGCCGCCGCCGGCGATCACGATACGGCGCAAGTCGGCTCGCCGTCATCGGCTGAGCTGCCGCAACAGGAAGGCGCGGATGCGCGCCGGCGCTTTCCGGCGTCAGCGGTCGCAAGCACGCTGCGCGCGTCCTCCGGAATATGCGCGGCCGCCTCGGCCGCGTCGCCGAACACGTAATAATCGAACAGCTCGCGCCAGTGCGCCTTCTCGTCGTCGGGCAGGTCGCGGATCGACAGGATCGCGTGGTTGAGCGCGTCCTGCGGCTGGCCGAGGAAGCGCGGCGTTTCGCGCCACCAGTAATTCACCAGCACGTTGAACGGCGTCGAGCCCCTCGACATGGTGCCACCACATCGAGGGGATGTAGAGCGCGTCGCCCGGCTCCAGCTCGGCAACCTGCGCGTGCCGCAGCGCTTCGCGGAAGCGCGGATAGGCTGTCGAAATCGGGCGCGTGCAGGTCGACCATGCTGACCGCGCGGCCGGCCGGCGTATTGTCGATCGGACCGAGGTAGAGGTTGCGGAACTGCTCGGGCGGGAACAGCGTGAAGCGGCGCCGCCCGACCGCGCACGCAGGCGAGATTGTCGGGGAAGTCGTTGTGCGCGGCGATCCGCGTCCGCGTGCCCATCCAGATGCTGGCGAGGCAGGTCGCGATCGCCGAGGTCGACGTGGTTGGCCTCGTGCAGGCCGTCGAAGAAGTCCTGCATGTCGATCGACGCGAGATAGATCGGCGGCGCATCGGGCTCGCTCCTCGACTGCGTCGATCTGCGCGAAAATGTCGCGGAAGCTTCGCCTTGCGCGGTGCGGAAGTTCATCCCCATCGCGTCGTCGTAGAACAGCCTGCCGCCGGTCCGCCCGGCTCGCCGATCGAAACGGTGAATGCGCGTCGCGGCGCTTGCTCGAGCAGATAGTCGCGGGCTTCGCGCGCCGGACTTCGCGGCCCGCTTCGACCAGCGGCCAATCCGCGACCAGCCCGCGCACGACGAACGGCTCGATCGCGCCTCTCGAAGCCGCGCGTCGAGCTCGTCGGCAGTCATCGACCGCGACTTCCGGCACGGCGCCAGGCGGCCGATCGACGCCGGGATCGCGCCTCAGCCATGACCGCAGCCGCCGGTTCTTGCGCGCGACGAGCTTGGCGAGGTTGGAAAGCGAAGCGAGCGCCATGAAGATCGGCATCAGATGGCCGGCGCGAGTGAAGCTCGCCCGAGCGCCTCGGCCTCGAGCGCGCGCAAGCCTGTCCTCGTTGATCGATATGATAGCCGACCAGGCGGTGCTGCGACCCGTCGTCGAGCTCGACGTCGAGCGCGAGCGGCTCGAGCAAGTCGTAGCGCTCGAGCGCCGCGAAGAAGTCGCCGACTGGCGCGATAGCCGTGCGTCGAGCTCGCCGAGCATGGCCGCGACATGCTTCGAGATAGGGCGTCGGCCGGCCGTCTTCGTCGAACAGGCCGAATGCCTTCGCCCGCTCCGGCGATGCGCGGGTGGTCGAGGTCGATATGCACCTGCGCCGGCCCTTCGCCGATCGCCGAGCGGCCGACCAGGAATGGCTGGATCGCCAGCGCCAGCGGCCGGTAGCGCGCATCCCAGCTGCCGCTCTTCGAGGAACAGATTCTCGCCATTCTCGAACCCGAACAGCGCGAGCGCGGAGAAGCTGTCCGCTCTCCAGGTCGCGCCGGAACAGGATCGGGAATTCGTTCTGCACGCGGCGGAACTCGCTCGGCACCGTGATGCAGGCCATCACCCCGTCGCCAAGCTCCGGCGCCTGCTTCGGCATGCGACCCGCAGGTCGCGATGCGTCGGCAGGATCGAGGACGGCGTGGTTGCTCATGTCAGACAGCTTCTCCTTGGGCCTGGCCGCTGCATCGCTGCCGCGCAAGCGGTCGAGATAGGCGCGGTTGGTCGGCAAGCGCGGCAGCAAGCGCGCGGGCGCGGTCGCGCACCTGCGGCCAAGCTGCGCGACCGCGTCGGCGCGTCGCTGCGATCGGCGTCGACGCGGGCCGGCCCGCCCATGCCGTAATAGACATATTGGTGGCTGGCGGCCGGGAAGATCTCGTCGACCAGCGGGAAAGTCGTAGGCCGACGGCGGCTGGTCGCGCCACAGCGCGAGCAAGCTCGGCAAGCTCGCGGCGAGATCGTCGCCGGGTCGCGCTGCGCCCGCCAATAGGGCTCGTCGCGGCGGCTGAGCACATAATGCAGCTTGAGGAAGTCGACGATCCGGTCCCAGCGGTAGCGGAACAGCTGATTGAAGCGCTCGGCATGGATGGGCATCGCCCGCCGGCTCGCGCGGGAAATTGTCGGCCAGCGCGCGCAGCGACAGTTCGATCAGCACGATGGCCGACGCCTCCAGCGGCTCGATGAAGCCCGCCGACAGCCCGATCGCGAGGCAATTGCCGTGCCAGAACTGCGTCGCGGTGCCCGGATGGAAAGCGAAGCAATCGCGGTGCAAGCGCGTCGAGATCGACTGTCGGCGCCGGTCGCTCGCGCACATAGTCGCCGCAAGCTGGTCGGCAGCCTCGTCGTCGTCCATGAAGCGCGAGGAATAGACGCAGCCGATGCCGCGCCGCGTCGGCAGAGCCGATGTCCCACAGCCAGCCGGCCGCGTGCGCGGTGCGCGATCGGTCTGCGAGGCGATCGGGCTGCCTGCGGCGACCGGCAACTGGACCGCCAGCGCGCGGTCGTTGAGCAGTTCGTCGCCGCAGGTCGATCCAGTCGACCTCGCAATGGCCGCCGATCAGGACAGCGCTGCATGCCCGCTGCAATCGATGAACAGGTCGCCCTCGATCGCGCCATCGCTCGCGCGTCACGGACGCGCTGCGATATCGCCATCGTCGTCAGCGTCGACGCCGGTCACGGTCGTCGGCGACGTGGCGGACGCCGAGCCGCTCGACCGCGTGCCGCGCGAGCAGGCGCCGCGAACTTCGCCGGCGTCGAGATGATAGGCGTAGTTGAGCGCGCCGGCGTAGCGGGCATCGCCGCGCTGGCGCGGCGCCAGGTCGTGCGCGCAGACCCGCGGCCTGCGGCGTCATCGCATGCGGCGAACGGCACGTCCTCGGCGCGGCTTCGCGCCAGGCGCGACAGCAGATCGCCGAGATCGCCCGTCGGCGGCGGCGGTGAACGGGTGAAGATAGCTGTCGCCGGGCTCGCCGGTCACCCAGCCATCGAAGCGCGAGCCCTGCTTGAACGAGCCGTCGCAGGCGACGAGGAACTCCGCCTCGTCGATGCCGATCGTCGCCAGCGTCTCGCGCATCGTCGGCCAGGTGCCCTCGCCGACGCCGATGGTGGCGATGTCCGGCGACTTCGACCAGCGTGATCTCAGCGGGACGACGGTCCTGGCAGCGCGCGCCGCGAGGTAGCAGGCCGAGAGCCAGCCGGCGGTTCCGCCACCGACGATGACGATCCGCTCTACAGTCCGGTCCATCGCCCTTGCCTAGCCTAGCTGCCCGCTACTCCCCAAGCGGCGCGAAGAGCCGCGCCGGGAAGCAGAACGGCGCGCCCTCGTCAGTCGAGCGGAAGGCACGCCGCACTCAGAAGCTGAAGCGCAAGCCCGCCGCGTAGCGGGCGTAGCCGGGCGCGGCGAAGAACACCGCCTGATCGGCGCGCATATGGCCGCGCCGGTCTCGCCTTGGTCAGGTTGATCCCCTCGACGAAGCCGGTCATGCCCTTGCGGAACTCGTAGCTCGCGCTGACGTCCAACTGGCCATAGGCTTCGACGTAGAACGGGATCGAGGCCGTAGCCGGACAGGAACTCGTCGCGCCAGTTGTAGGCGACGCGCGCCTGGATGCCGTTCTTGTCGTAGAAGAGCACGGCGTTGGCGCTGTCGCTGACGCCGGTGACCGCGAACTGCGTCACGGTGTAGCGCAGCGTGTTGTCGTAATTCGGTGTCGCTGTTGACGATCGTGTAGTTCAGGATCGCGCCGAAGCCGGTGTCCCAGAAGCTGTGCTGGACCGCGAACTCCCAGCCCTGGAGCTTGGCCGTCTGGTCGCTGTTGACCGGCTGGCTGATCGTGAAAGACCAGCCGGATCGTCCGGCAGCGCCCAGGATGCCGACCGCGTGCCCCGCGTTGCGGTACACGAGCGCCGGGATAGTTGGTCGCGATATAGTCCACGGATCTGTCGAAGCGTCGCGCCGGCGCCCAGCGCCGCCTGCAGCCGCCGGCAATGCCGCGGCCCGCCGCCGGGTTGGTCAGATCCGAAGGCCGGCGTCTGACGTCGTCGTCGTGCCGATGAAGTTGCTGACACGTTCTTGTGGAATAGCCGACCGAAACGTAGCTCTGACGGGCCGTAATACCATTCGGCCGACAGATCGATGTTCTTCGACTTGTACGGCAGCAGCCCGGATTGCCCTGGCGCCCGTGTTCCGCCGCCGACGCGGACCGGCGAGTTCGAGCGTCAGGCCGCCCTGCAGGCTGGCATAGTCGGCGCGGGTGATCGTGTGGCTGTACGATGCGCGCAGCTTCACGTCGCTCGATCGGCTCGATGTCGAAATCGATCGCCGGCAGCCAGTTATGATATTCGCCCTTCGAGCGTCGTGAAGTCGCTGTCGTCGCCGATAGCAGGATTGCGAACTCGTTGTCGCGCGACCCAGCGCGTGCCGATCGGGACCGGCACCAGCGCCGAGGAATTCGACCTTGGTCTTCTCGTAGCGAAGGCCGAGCGCGCAGATTGCGCCGGACGTGTCGAACAGGTCGAACGTGTGGTTCGACTGGATATAGGGCGCGAGCGTCTTTTCCGAGATCCGCCGGTCGATGCGTGAACTCGGCGAGGCAGGTGCCCGGCGCGGCAGTGCCGACCAGCGGCTGCTGCAGATGCCGAGCTCGTCTTCGAGCAGGTCGATCAGCCGCTCGGTATCGACGTCGAAGTAGCTCGGGATGATGTCCGGGTCGCCGGCACCTGCCCATCCCGTCGAACGGCCGGGCAGGCCGACCAGGTCGAAGAGGTCGTCGGGCGTGTCGGCAGCCGGTCAGCGTGCCGCCCCAGGTGTCGTTCTGGATGAAGCCGAAGGCCGAGCGCACCTTGTTGTCGATATAGGTCACGCCGAAATCGAGGCTGTCGATGAACGAGCGTGTCGAAGTCGTAGCCGCCCCTGCAGCGGGACCTCGTTGATCCGGTCCTTGCATATAGGCGTTGCGGAACGCGTTGCCGGCGGGGCGGATGTTGCCGCGATTGATCTCCGATGCCCGGGTACATGTTGACCGAGATGACCGGCATGTCGATGGTGAAATCGACGCGTCTGGATTGCACGCCGAAGATCGCGTTGCCGACGGCGATATTGCTGCCGTAGGGCGATGGTCGGCTTGCTTTCCGCGGTCGAATGATGCGCGTCGAGCTCGCAGTCGCAGCCCGCCCGGCCCGTCCCAGGCGAGGTTGCCGCCGAGCGAATGGTTGATGCTGCGGTTGGCGCGTCAACCGCGCCGGTGATCGGCGAGGTCCTTGCCTCGCGGCGCCGAAACGCTTCGGAGTAGAAGTTCGGGCCGGCGACCGGACCGTCGGTCCACGCGCTCGACGTGTCGCCGTGGTTGAACCACACGCCGATGCTGCTGTTGCGCGCTTCGACCGTGTTCTGCGAAAAGGTGTAGTCGAACGTGCCGGTCAGCGCATCGGTCGGCTGGAACTGCAGCACGCCTGGCCGTTGATGCGCTTGCGGTCGATGTCGTTGAAGTCGTAGGCCGCGTTCTGCGGGACTTGGTAGATGTCGGTCGGCCCGGGCCGATTGTCGATGTTGGCGGAGCGCGGATCGCCGGGCATCGCGAGCGAGCCCCAGTTGTTCTCCGTCCCGAGATAGCCGTCGCGCCAGCCGGCGTTGAACTGGTTCGATGCTCGCCTTGCGCCGCTGGTAGGAGCCGCGTGAGCAGGATGCCGACCGTGTCGTCGGCAAAGGTCTTGCTGACGATGCCGGAAAATTCCGGCGTGATCGTCGGTCGCCTTCGTCGCGAGAGTGTCGAGCACGCCCTTGACGCGCGATGCTGCCCTGCGAAGCCCGGGCGGTCGAGCGGGCGCGGGGTGCGGATGTTGATGATCGAGCCGATGCCGCCGGTCGGCAGCGTCGCGCGGCCGGACTTGTAGACCTCGACCGCGGCGATGCCTTCGGACGCGAGGTTGGCGAAGTCGAAGCGAGCGCGACGCCGGCGCGCTGCAGCAGTCGCCGAGCGACGAGGCCGGCATCTGGCGGCCGTTGAGGAGCACCAGGTTGAATTCGGGGCCGAAGCCGCGGACCGTGACCTTCGAGCCTTCGCCATTCGCGCGGTCGATCGACACGCCGGTGATGCGCTGAAGCGATTCGGCGAGGTTGGTGTCGGGGAACTTGCCGATGTCTTCGGCCGAGATCGCATCGACGACGCCCTGCGCGTTGCGCTTGATGTTCATCGACTTCTGCAAGCGAGGCGCGAATGCCGGTGACGACGATTGCCTCATCCGAAGCGACTTCGTTAGCCGTCTCTGCCGGCGCCGCTGTCTGCGAATCGCCGGCTTCACCGGCTGTCGCGGTTTCGGGCGCGTCTTGCGCAAGGGCCGGAACAGGAATGCCGGCAAGCGCCAGCGTGGACACACCAATCAGCAGTCGCATCGGCGACCTGGCCGTAAAACGCATCGATTTCTCTCCCCCTCAAAAACCGGTGCAGTTTCCCTTGCCCCGAAATTGAGAACGTTCACTTTCGTGATGAAAGGGGCTTCTTGTCAAGCCCTCGCCGACGATCAGGAGGCCACAGTTACACGCTTGCAACACCTGAATTTCTTGTTAGCGGTAACAAAAAGCGGGGTCCTGATCCTGTTCCGGGATCGGCAGCCGAAAGTGGCAGCAAGTCCGCCTTCGAGATTCACGGGCCAGCTGACTGAGCGCCGGCCACTAATTGATGGTCAGCCTTGGGATAGACATGATTGCCTGCTAGGGGCGCGGGCATGCTTACAATCAACGGCCTTACGGTCCGCCTCGGCGGACGCACGATCCTTGACCGCGCCTCCGCCGCGATTCCGCCGGGCGCGCACGTCGGTCTGATCGGCCGCAATGGTGCGGGCAAATCGACCCTGATGAAGGCGGTGATCGGCCATGATCGAGCCCGACGAGGGGTCGATCGAGATGCCCCGCAGGATGCGGCTCGGCTATATCGCGCAGGAGGCACCGAGCGGATCCGCGTCTCCGTTCGAAACCGTCCTCGCAGCGGACGTCGAGCGCAGTGCGTTGATGGATGAGGCCGAAGGCTGCAGCGATCCGCATCGGCTCGGAGACATTCACGAACGCCTGCTCGCGATTGACGCCTACACAGCTCCGGCGCGGGCCGCGCGGATCCTGCTTGGCCTCGGCTTCGACGAAGAGATGCAGGCGCGTCCGCTCGACAGCTATTCCGGCGGTTGGAAGATGCGAGTTGCGCTCGCGGCGCTGCTGTTTTCCGAACCCGGTCTGTTGCTCCTCGATGAGCCGTCGAACCACCTCGACCTTGAAGCGACGCTCTGGCTGGAGAACTTCCTCAAGAATTATGCCGGGACGCTGATCGTCATCAGCCATGAGCGCGATCTGCTCAACAACGTCGTCGATACCATCCTCCATCTCGAGGGCGGCAAGATCACGCTTTATGCCGGCGGCTATGACAGCTTCGAGCGGCAGCGCGCAGAGCGTGCCGTGCAGATTGCAGCGGCACAGGCGGCTCAGAATGCCCAGCGGGCCCGCTTGCAGGACTATATCGCTCGCAACAGCGCTCGTGCTTCAACGGCCAAGCAGGCGCAATCGCGCGCCAAGATGCTGGCGAAGATGCAGCCGATTGCGGCCCTGGCCGAAGACCCCAGCCTCAGCTTCGACTTTCCGAGCCCGTCGCAGCTCAAGCCGCCTTTGATCACGCTCGACATGGCGGCGGTCGGTTATTCTGAAACGCCGGTTCTGCGTAAGCTGAACCTGCGCATCGATCCCGATGACCGGATCGCGCTTCTGGGTCGCAACGGCAACGGCAAGACGACCCTTGCGCGCCTGCTCGCGGCGCAGCTCCCGCCGATGGAAGGCGCACTCACCGCGTCGGGCAAGATGCGCGTCGGCTACTTCACGCAATACCAGGTGGAGGAATTGCACGGCGACGACACGCCGCTCCAGCACATGAGCCGCGCAATGAGTGGAAGTACTCCCGGAGCGGTACGCGCGCAGCTCGGCCGGTTCGGATTTTCAGGCGACAAGGCGACGACGCTCGTCGGCAAACTCTCGGGCGGCGAGCGAGCAAGGCTGGCATTGGCGCTGATCACGCGGGACGCGCCCCACCTGCTTATCCTGGACGAGCCTACGAACCACCTCGACGTGGATTCGCGCGAGGCGCTGGTGCAGGCGCTCAACGGTTACGACGGGGCCGTCATCATCGTCAGCCACGACCGGCACATGATCGAGCTGACCGCCGACCGGCTGGTGCTCGTCGAGAACGGCGGCGCGACGGAATATGCCGGCAGCGTCGACGACTATATCGACTTCGTTCTGGGGCGAGGCGCGCCTGCATCGGACAAGCCGAAGCAGCAACGGCACGATCGCAAGGCCGCGGCGAAAGCGCGTGAAGACGCCCGGGCGCTCAAGAAGGCTGCCGCAGATGCCGAAGCAGTCAGCGCTCGCCTGGCGGCGCAATGCTCGGCCCTCGACCGCGCCTTGGTAGACCCCGCGAATGCGCCCGCAGAGTTTGCGAACCTGCCTATGAGCGAACTCAGCAAACGCCGAGCCCAGCTTTCCGCTGACCTTCAAAAGGCGGAAGCGCAGTGGCTGGAAGCGAATGAAAAGCTCGAGAGGCTCGCCGCCTGAAGTCAGTCGTTCACTGCCGCGGCAGTGTCACGCTACTTCCGCTTCAAGACCCAGGCTAATCCACCCGCCAGGTGATTGAGGAAATTGGGGTCCGAGTAGGTCTCCGGCGTATGCCCCATGGCCGTGTAGAAGACGCGGCCGCCTTCGAATTCGTGGGCCCAGCTGACCGGGTTGGGATTGACGTCCTTCTCGCCGATCGACTGCGGGTCGAGCGTCACCAGCAAGCGTCGAACGCGGATCGTAGTCGTCGAAATAATACCATTCGTCGACGCGGCGCATGGTCGGCGCGACGCCCTTGTTCGCGCGGTGCTTCTTGTCGATGACGGTAAGAGTGCCCTCCGGGGTTCCCGGGGGATGCTTGGCGAAATGGCCGCCGATCATCTGCTGGTACCAGGGCCAGTGATAGTGCGAGTCCGACGCCGCGTGGATGCCGACCACGCCGCCGCCGCGACGGACGAACGCCTGCAGCGCCTCGCGCCGCGGTCCCTGGAACCACTCGGACTCCGGCTTCTTCGGGTCGGTGCTGTTGCTGAGGAAGATGATCGCGTCGAAATTCTTCAGGCCGTCCGTGCTGAAGACATCCGGATCGTCGCTCTGCGACCATCGTCAGTTTCTCCCGCGTGCCCAGCGCCTGGATCGCCGCCGCGCCCGGCTCGATCGAGGCATGGCGATAGCCGGTCGAATGCGAGAAGAGCAGCACGCGCGGATCGCGGGCCTGGGCGGCCGACAGAGCCGATATCCCTGAAATCCCGATGAAAAGCAGGAACAGGCCAATCCACTTCCGCATACTCTCTCCCTTCGAAAAGTCCTGACTGGCGGGTGGACAGTCAGTTTTCGGCTGATACGTTAGCGCTCACAATTCGGTCTGGGGAGAGGCTGCAATGAACAAAGTGACTGCGATTGCCGGATGTCGACCGGCGGTCGCTGTTGCGGAGCTGCGATCCTGCTCGTCGGCGGAAGCCTGGCGGGCGTGCCGAATATCTGCGCTCGCCGCCACGCACCGATCGATTCTTCACGCCTGCGCAGTTCGCGATCATGAGCGACATGGCGGACATCATCATCCCGCGCACCGGCATCGCCGGGCGCCAAGGATGCGGGCGTTCCCGACGTTCTCGACGCGCTGATGACCAACTGGGCCTCGCCTTCGCGACAGGCGCAATTCCGCGGCTTGTTCGATGAGGTTGGCGGTGTCGGCTTCATGAACCTCGACGAAGCGGGCCGGCTCGCCTTCATGCGCAAGTTCGATGCCGGGAAGCTCGGCGTCGGCGACGCTGTCTACAAGAAGTTCAAGGAGCTGGTCCTGACCCTCTATTATCTGTCCGAAGCGGGGGCCACGAAGGAGCTCCGCTACGAGCTCATCCCCGGCAAGTGGGAGCCGTGGACCGAGATTTCACCCGACGCGCCCGCCTGGGCGGTTTGAGGAGCATCGCGGATGTTTGACGCGATCGTCGTCGGCTCGGGCATGAGCGGCGGCTGGGCCGCCAAGGAGCTTTGCGAGAAGGGCCTCAAGACGCTCGTCATCGAGCGCGGCGGCCATATCGAGCATGGCGCGGATTACACCGACTCCCTGTCGCCGTGGGAGGTCGAGAACTTCGGCATGGTTCCGGAGGAGGAAGTCGCCGCCGACTATGCGGTCCAGAGCCTGTGCTACGCCTTCTCGACGGCCAACAAGCACTTCTGGGTGAAGGACAGCGAGCACCCCTACACGGTCGCCGAGGGCAAGCCGTTCAAGTGGATCCGCGGCTATCATCTCGGCGGCCGCTCGCTGATGTGGGCGCGGCAGTCCTACCGGCTGTCGCCGATGGATTTCGAATCCAACGCCAAGGACGGGCACGGCTCCGACTGGCCGATCCGCTATGAGGACATGGCGCCCTGGTACGACCATGTCGAAAAATTCGCCGGCATTTCCGGATCGACGGAGGGGCTGTCCGCAGCTTCCCGACGGGCAGTTCCTGCCGCCGATGGAGCTGACCGGCGCGGAAAAGGACTTCAAGGCGAAGCTCGAGGCGGCCTGGCCGACGCGCAAGCTGATCATCGGCCGCTGCGCTCATCTGACCGAAGCGCAGCCGCAGCACGAAGAGCTTGGCCGCATCAGCTGCCAGTACCGCTCGCTGTGCGAGCGCGGCTGCTCCTACGGCTCCTACTTCTCCAGCCTGAGCGCGACGCTTCCGGCCGCGAAGCGGACGGCAATCTGACGATCGTCACGGACTCGATCGTGCACAGCGTCATCTACGATCCGCAGACCGGCAAGGCGTCGGGCGTGCGCGTGATCGACGCCAAGACGAAGGAAGGCACGGACCTACGAGGCGAAGGTCGTATTCCTCTGCGCCTCCGCAATTCCGACAGCCCAGATCCTGCTCAATTCGAAATCGGAGGCCTTCCCCAACGGGATCGCCAACAGGTCGGACGCGGTCGGCCGCTATCTGATCGATCATCTTTCGGGTGTTGGCGGCGGCGGCATCTATCCGAGCTTCGCAGACCCATTATCATCGCGGCCGCCGGCCCAACGGCTTCTACATCCCGCGCTTCCGCAACGTGACCGAGCCGGCTGCGGATTTCGTGCGCGGCTACGGCTTCCAGGGCGGCGTGCTCCGCGAGAACTGGCGGCGCGGCGTCACGCGGCCGGGCGTCGGCGCCGAATATCAAGGCCAGCCTGCGCGGGCCGGGGCCGTGGCGGCTCGGGATGGGCGGCTTCGGCGAGATGCTTCCGCGATGGGACAATCGCGTCACCTTGCATCCGACGCAGGTCGACAAATGGGGCATCCCGCTCGTCCACATCGACTGCTCGCTGGGCGACAACGACAAGAAGATCATTGCCAGCATGCGTGCGCGATATCCGCGAGATGCTGGAACTTGCCGGCTGCACCGAGATCGGTGTCGGTCGAGCATTATGGCGGCGTCGGCCTCGGCATCCACGAAATGGGCACCGCGCACATGGGCGTGGACCCGACCAAGTCGGTGCTCAACAAGTACAACCAGGCCCACGACGTACCGAACCTGTTCATCACCGACGGCGCATGCATGGCCTCGGGCGGCTGTCAGAATCCGTCGTTGAGCTATATGGCGATGTCCGCGCGCGGCGCGCACTTCGCGTCCGAGTTCCTCAAAGAGGGCAAGATCTGACTTTCGGGAGACTATGATGAAGTTCGCGTTCCGAACCGGCGTTGCGCTTGCCGGCCTTGTCCTCGCCGCCGCTCCGGCCGCAGCGAAGGAATATCAGGTGAAGATGCTCAATAAAGGCAGCGACGGCAGCCTGATGGTGTTCGAGCCGGCCTATCTGAAGGTCGCGCCCGGCGATTCCGTGAAATTCCTCGCGACCCAGAAGGGGCACAATGCGGAATCGCTCCCGGGCATGGCGCCGGCAGGGGCCGCTGCCTTCAAGGGCAAGATCGACGAAGAGATTCACGGTGAAGTTCACCAAGGAAGGCGTCTACGGCTACAAATGCCTGCCGCACCTCGGAATGGGCATGGTCGGCGTCATTCAGGTCGGCAAGCCGGGCAACAAGGCTGCCGTTGCAACCGCCACCCAGAAGCTGCCGGGGCTCGGCAAGAAGAAGATGACCGCGCTGCTGGAAAAGGTCCGCTAGTCGCGTTCACCGTCGCCGACCGGTTCGGGTCGATCCATGAACGAGGTCGAGACGCGGCTTCATGACCTTTGTGATCTCTGCGCCTGGCTCCTCGTTCGAGTCCGAGTCTGTGGTGCGATGCTGGCGGGGAAGCGGCTCGACGATGCCGACCTTGCCGAGGTCCTCTGACCAGATTTCCGCGCTCTCATCCGACCGGTGCTCGGCAGCCTGCTCAATGACCTCGAGCAAGTCACCCTTGCCGACTTCGGAGCGCTTCAGGATGCTATGACGAAAGTACAGGATGCGGAGCGGTTGCATGCGGGTTCAACGCCCGGCGGCCGGACGTGGAGCGAGCGAGAGGCTCGCTTAAGGCGGCCCTTGGCCCGGTTCGCCGCATAAACACAGGTTAGGATGCGCATCCTTCGCCTTTTTCGGTCGTTGTGCAGTGCAGCATGGTGATCGGAGAGTTGGGATGGGTTACGTGGATCTGGTGAGCATCGGCAGCTTCGTCGGGTTGTTCGCCGGCATATTGCTGATCGTCATCGGGCTGTACTCGCGCCGCGGTGGAAGGCTCCGCTACCGCCAGGGCGCGGAGGTTCTCGCGGGCTTTGCGACGATCGTCGGCATGGCTGTCGTCGGATTGGGGTTGCTCGCGCTGTTGCGCGCTTAACGGCCTTCGCCCAGCCCTGGATGGTACCCCGGCGCCACACTTGAGGCGCGTTCAAAACGGACCTGAAACTAACTCTCGCCAGTAGCGTTCGCACGCAGTTCACTGTTCATTGACGGTGCCTGCGTAGCGGTTTGTTCGAGTATCGCTGCGGCGGGGGTTTCGGGGAGTAGGGTTACCGCATGCGTTTCCGTCTGATGGCCGGCGCCTGTGTCCTGGGCGCCGCCTTGTCCTCCGAAGCTTTGGCGCAGGCCGACCTGGTCGTGCCTGCTTCCGTCACGGACGAGGATCTTTCAGATCTGTCAATCGAGCAGCTTGCGCAGATACAGGTGCGTTCCGCGTCCAAGCGCGAGGAGCCGCTCGGGCGGCACCGCGCCGCACTATTTGTCATCACGGGCGATCGAGATCGAGAAATCCGGCCTGACCTCTCTGCCGGAAGTTCTCCGGCTGGCACCAAACCTGCAGGTGCAACAGGTCGATGCCCTTTCAATATTCGATCAGCGCGAGAGGCTTCAACGGGCTCCAGGCCGGCAACAAGGTGCTTGTCCTGATCGATGGGCGGACGATCTACACGCCGCTCCATCTCGGGCGTGTTCTGGCAGCTGCATTCGGCCGCTGCTCGAGGACATCAAGCTGATCGAGGTGATCAGCGGTCCTGGCGGCACGCTTTACGGGCCGAACGCCGTCAACGGCGTGATCAGCATCACGACCGCGGACGCGCCGGAGACGATCGGAGCGCTGGTGCGCGAGCGACGGCACCGGACAGCAGGCACTGGGCGCTCGCTATCCGGCCTGGCTCAGGCGGTCCGCAGATCGGCGCGGTCGGGTCTATGACAATTGCATCGACGAAGACGGCCTGCCTGCTGGCAGGAGGCGGCGGATCGACGACGCAACGACGGCTGGGAGCCGGGTTTCCGCTCCGACTTCACACCGAGAGCGCGACATTTGACCCTCCAAGGCGATATTTTCGCCGGCCGCACGGCGAACAGCCAGGAGAGGCGCACGAAGACGATCCGGTCACAACATCGTCCGCGCTGGAATCGCGAACCTCCGACGCCCGAAATTCTTCCAGGTGCAGGCGTTTTACGATCGGATTCGAATTCGAAGCGCGAGCCGGCTTTTTCTACCGACAACACGTTCGACGTGGACCTTAAGCACAACTTCAAGCTTGGCAAGCCACCAACTGGTTCTGGGGCGGAGGCGCCCGGCTGGTCGATTACCAGATCGCATGGCACGCTGAATTTCTACTTTCCAGCCGGACAGCCGCAATCTCCTCCTGTGGACCTCAATATCTTCATCCAGGACACATTTCCAGTCACCGACGCGGTGAGCCCTCACGGCCGGTCTGAAGGTGGAAAGAGATCCGTATGTCGGCTTCAGCGTGCTTCCGAACCTCCGCTCGGCCGTGCAGCCAAGTGACTGCGACCCTGTCTGGGGCGTCGGCTGCCCGCGCAGTGCGATCGCCGACGCGGATTCGACGTTGACGTCGAGGAACGCGCTCCGGCGTCCGCCAGCGGCAACCGCGATTTTCGGATCGGAAAAGCTGATTGCTTTCGAAGTCGGCCTCGCGTGCGCAGCCCAGTCAGCGATGTCCATTCTCGATCAACGGATTTCTTCCATCTGGTACGATGATCTGCGGACGGTCGAATTGGCGGCGGATCCGAGCTTGCTCAGCTTCGAACGGGGCAATGGCTCAAGGGAGGACAGCTACGGCGTCGAGGCCTGGGCCAGCGCCAACCCGCACTCCTGGTGGACGTGTCAGCGGGCGCGACGCTCCTTCGTCAGGATTTCGAATTCAAGGAAGGCGCAAGCGCGATTCTGCCCGAGTGGCAGAATGGCGTCGATCCGCGCCACACCTTCAACCTCCGTTCGAGCATGGATCTGGGTCGATCGCTCACCCTCGACCTCGATCTTCGGCACGTCGGAAAGCTGCAAAACGGTGGTGTGCCGGCCTATACTCGAGCTTGGCGGGCGCCTTGCCTGGAACGTGTCGCGACAGATTTGCGCTAACCCTGTCCGGCGCCAACCTGCTCCACGACGACCACATAGAATATCCCGGAGGCGACGCGATCTCACGAAAGGTCCTGCTCGGGCTGGAGTGGCGTCCCTGAAGATGCGTTTTGCCAGAGCGATTCTGATCGCTCGGGAAGTGGCTTTGCCGCTCTGTGCATGTCTCGCGCCGGGTCTCGCTCAACCCACGGACACTGACGTGAAGGCTGCGTTTCTTCCGCGCTTTGCCCGGTACGTGACGTGGCCGTCGACGGTCGCACCGAAGGGCGACGCTCCCTTCGTACTTTGCGTCGTCGGCGATGACCGCTTTGGATTGGTCTTGGACCATGCGGCGGGGACGCAAACGGTCGACGGTCGGAAGATCATCGTACGACGCCTGAAAGACGCTTCGAGGGTTGCAGGCTGTCACGTCGCCTTTGTTAAGGGGAGCAAGGCGCAAGGGGTTACCGAGATGCTTGCGGCCATCGGGCGTCAGCCGGTTCTGACCGTCACTGATGCCGCAAATGCTCCAAAACGAGGGATCATCCACTTCGTATTAGCTGGAGGGAGGGTGCGCTTCATCATCGATCAGGGCGCTGCGCAGCGGCGCGGCCTGGATATCAGCTCGCGGTTGCTTGCGCTGGCTGTGGGGGTGCAGCAATGAACCCCAGATCGGCAGCTCCGTCGCGCAACTGGCGGACGATGCCGCTCACGATCTTCGCCTTGGCCTTGCTCATCCTGATCGTCGGCATCGGGATCATCTTCCAGAGCGAGTCGACCTATCAGAGCAATCGCGAACAGGCCGTGCTGGCCCAGGCTCAGGTCCTCGCGAAGTCGACTGCGGCGGCGTTGGACTTCGAAGATCCGGTGGCTGCCCAGCAGGCGGTCGATTACTACAGAACGCTCAATCAAATTCGCTGGATCGGCGTCTACGATCATGACGGTGAGCGGGTCGCGGGCTTCGGACGCGGCGGGCAGGAGATCGCTCCGACGGAGAAGGCCATCGGCCCGCCCGGTTCGCAGGCGATGCGCGTCGCAGCGCCGGTCGAGATGGCCGGCCAACGGATCGGAACGGTCTATTACGAGGTCGACCGCGACCCCGTTTATCGACGCATACAGCGATACCTGGTTCTCGCCGCGCTGGTCGTCATGGCCGCCCTCGTCGTCGGATCGCTGGGAATGGCTCAGCTTCAGCTTCGGCGCGCGAACCGGCAACTCGCCGACCGCGCGGAAGCCCTCGCCCAGTCCAACGAACTCCTCGAAGAGCAGATGGAGGAGAAGGGCGAAGGCCGAGGACCAGCTCCGCCAGAGCCACAAGATGCAGGCGCTCGGCCAGCTCACCGGCGGGATCGCGCACGACTTCAACAACTTGCTGACCGTCATCCAGGGTTCGGCGGACATGCTCTGCAAGCAGGACTTGCCGGAGCCCAAGCGCAAGAGGTTCGCCCAGGCCATCGTGCAGGCAGCGGAGAATGCGGCGTCGCTGACGTCGCAGCTTCTGGCTTTTGCCCGAAGACAGCCGCTCAAGCCCGAGCGTCTCCTCGTGAACTCCCTGATCAGCGAAATGGAGGACCTGCTCAACCGTACCATGGGTGAGCGGATCGAGATCAGGACCGACTTGCAGGCTGACGGCTGCGCGGTGGAGGTCGACAAGGCACAGCTCCAGTCGGCGATCCTCAACATCGCGTCCAACGCACGCGATGCGATGGAGGACGGCGGGACACTCACGATCAGCACGCGCAATGAAGACGGTGGGCAGACGGGACGGATGGTCGCTATCGACTTGGCGGACAGCGGCCACGGAATGGATTCGGAGACGCTGGACCGCGTGTTCGAACCCTTCTTCACGACGAAGATCACGGGTCGTGGGACGGGCCTCGGCCTTAGCCAGGTCTATGGGTTCGCGTCGCAGTCGGGCGGCGATGTTCGCGCAGCCAGCGAGCCGGGGCAGGGCACGACGCTCACTCTTCTGCTCCCGTGTCACCAGGAGGAGTTCGTCGCTCCATCGGCGGGCGAGCCGGCTGAAGTTGCCCTGCAATCGTCCGTCGCGATCCTTGTCGTCGAAGATAATGAGGAGGTCGGCACCTTCGCCGAAAGCCTGCTTTCCGAACTCGGGCATCGCGTGACTCGCGCGGCCTCCGGCGAGGAGGCCCTGGAGATCGCGCGGAAGGCCGAGTTCGACATCGTATTCAGCGACGTCGTGATGCCGGGCATGGGCGGGCTCAAGCTCGCCGAGACTCTCGCGGTAGAGAAACCGGATCTGCCCGTCGTCCTTGCCACCGGCTACAGCCAGGAAATCGCGGAGACGGGAAGCGGCGGACGACCCGTGATCCTCAAGCCTTACCGGCTGGCTACGCTCTCCGAGGCTCTTGGCGCAGCGCTTCGCAAGGAAAGGACCCGGCCTAATCAGAACGGGAAGTACATCTGGATCGCGACGATTGCTGCTGCCCAGGTGATCAAGTTCAGCGGAATGCCGATCTTGACGAAGTCCAGGTAGTTGTAGCCGCCCATCTGATAGACCAGCACGTTGGTCTGGTAGCCGAACGGCGTTGCGAAAGCGGCGCTCGCGGCAATCATGACGGCCACAAGAAAGGGGCGCGGACTGACCCCGAATGCCTCGGCCATCGACACCGCGACCGGCGTGAACAGCACTGCGACCGTGGCATTGGAAAGCAGTTCGGTCGCGAACAGCGTCACCCCGTAGAGGATGATCAGCGCGAGCAGCGGGCTCATGCCCTCCATCGTTCCGATCAGCGCCTGGCTCGCGGATGCGGCAAGGCCCGTCTCGTCCAGGGCAATGCCGAGAACGACCATTCCCGCGATCAGCATCAGGACTTCCGGCCTTAGCCCGCTGTAGGCCTCCTCGGCGGTGATGACGCGCAGGAGGATCAGCAGGACCGCGCCGGCAAAAGCGCACGCGGCGATTGGCGCAACTTCGAGCGCGGCCAGCGTGACGACGCCCACGAAAGACCAGCGACGAGAGAAATGCGGCCCAGGGCTTGAGCGCGACCTGCTTTGCGAACGGCTCCGCGCGACCGACAAGGCCGCCAGCCAGGCCGGGCTCCCTGAAATCCTCCGCGGCCTCGAGCGGCCTCGTCGATTTCCGCCGGCGCATCACCAGCGGCTGACTTCGACCAATCTTTTGCTGAACAGGAAGAGGTAGAGCCCGCCGGTCAGGGCGACGATGATGCCGACCGGCGTGATCTCGAAGATGCCGAAGCGCGGCTGCCCGGCGACCGACGCCATGTCGTTGACCAGAAGGTTGGTCGACGTGCCGATCAGCGTGCAGCAGCCGCCGAGGACGGCGGCGTAGGAGAGCGGAATCAGGTAGCTCTTGGGAGACTCGCCCAAGCGACTTCGCGACGTCCCGCACCACCGGCGCGCAAAGAACCACGATCGGCGTGTTGTTGAGGAAGGCGGAGGCGGACCGGCGAGGCCGATCAGGATCCACAAGCCTGCCTTGCCGATGCGGCGGCAAAGGCTGACGATGCGGCGGATCGCCGCATCGAGCAGTCCCGGCAACTCCATCGCGTAGGCAATCACGAACAGCGAGGCGAGCGCAACGATCGCCGGACTGGCGAAGGCGCTTTGCACTTCGACCGGACGGACGACCCCCGTCATGAGCAGGAACGCCGCGCCCGCCAGGGCGACGACGTCTGCACGAACCTTGTCCCAGATGAGCGCTGCAACGACTGCTACGAGGACCAGCAAGGTGATGATCTGGCTTGCCGACACAGGACCCTATGACCGTGCGAGGCTGTCGAATGCAACCGCTCTTCGGCCACGGCTCGCGTATCGGGCGGCCTGTGCTATCGTCCATCTCATGCGAAACTTCACTGCCTGCGCGATCGGTCTCGGGCTGCTGACTTCAGCCTGCCAGCCGGGTCGAGAGCCTCCTGCGAATGAACAGAACGACGTTGCAAAGGAGGTTCCGGCATCGCCGCTTCCTTCGGTGGAACGGCCGCTCGATCGATCAGCGGTTCTGATGGCAGCGGCGAGGGCCGGAAGCGCTGCCGCGCTTGGCCAGAACGATCTGAATGAACAGCGCCAACTCGATGGCAAGACGTTCGAAATCCGGATTCGCTTCGGATGCGCGACTTCAACGGCAGGAACGCCGAAAGCGGGGCCCTTCAACGTCAGGTTCGATACCGACGATAGAACCCTGCGCGTGCGAGCTGCGCCAGACCTGACGCGCGAGACCCCGCAGGTGGCGATGCCCGGCGTCGAGCATGTGGAAGGCTTCTGGATGCGCCGCCCGTGGCTCCTGACGCCCGGCTGCCCCGCCAGTGCGTCCGTGCCTGGAACGCCGGACTCACCGGTTTCGGAACAGCGGGTCGGGATCGCCCAATTCTCCACCTCCGCCGACGCTCGCACGGGAAGGCGCGACGACCGGCCGTATGAGGCAACGAAGGTCCTCGAGGAGGGCGCACTTCCCTCCAGGCAAGGTTACGACCTTGTCCTTTCGGGCAGGCTCAAGCGCTATCCTGACGGGCGCGTAATCATCTGCCGGATATTGGGTGCCGAAGTGCCGCCGGAATGCGTGATTTCCGCGCAGTTCGATCGGGTTCGTATTCAGACGCCGGACGGGAAATCGACGCTCGGCGACTGGAGCAGGTAAGAAAAGGGGCCGCCGAAGCGACCCCATGAATTTCGCCTGCGCGCAAGACTTACTTGACGCGTTCGACCTGCTCGAACTCCAGCTCGACCGGCGTTGCGCGGCCGAAGATGGAGACGCTGACCTTCACGCGGCCACGGTCGAAGTCGAGTTCTTCGACGACGCCGTTGAAGCTGGCGAACGGGCCATCGAGCACCTTCACCGCATCGCCGATCTCGTAGTCGACGCTGATCTTCTGCTTCGGAGCTGCGGAGGCGGCCTCTTCCTTGGTGGAGAGGATGCGCGCGGCTTCCGCTTCGGTGATCGCCTGCGGCTTGCCGCCGGGGCCGAGGAAGCCCGTGACCTTCGGCGTGTTCTTCACGAGGTGATAGACCTGGTCGTTCATCGCCAGCTTGGCGAGAACGTAGCCGGGGAAGAACTTGCGGTCCGACGTGACCTTCTTGCCGCGGCGAATCTCGGTGACCTTCTCGGTCGGGACCTCGACGGCCTCGACCTGGCTTTCCAGGCCGAGACGCTTGGCCTCGGACAGGATCGCGTCCTTCACCTTGTTCTCGAAGCCGGAATAGGCGTGAATGATGTACCAGCGGGACATGTTCTGATCAGTTTCCCTGTTGCGCTCTAGCCGATCAGGCCGAGCAGGAAGCGAACGATTGCGCTGAAGAACGAATCGGTCGCGAAGAAGAAGATTGCGAGCAGAGCGGTCATGATGAAGACCATGATGGCGGTGCGGACAGTCTCGGCCCACGTCGGCCACACGACCTTCGATGCTTCGCTGCGGACCTGCCGAATGAATTCGCCTGGGGAGGACTTCGCCACCTGCATTGCCTCTTCGAGATAGAAAAACGCTCCGCGGACCCGGGGGCCGGCGGAGCTGATGGGGACTTAGCGATACGCCGCCGAGTCTTCAAGGCTGGCAGGGGCAGAGGGACTCGAACCCACGACCCTCGGTTTTGGAGACCGATGCTCTACCAACTGAGCTATACCCCTAGGCCGGGCAGCGACTTATGCGGCGAATGGCAGCGGCGCAAGGGCGCGGCGCTAATCGATGATCTTTCGAAGCGTCCGAACCATGAACGCGGTGGACCAGCCAATGAGGACGAAGCCGACAAGCGCTTCCATCGCTCCCACAAGCCGCCATTGGGCGGGGAAATCGGCGGCCGTCGTGCCGAGCGTCGCGTAACAGGAGGCGGAATAATAAAGCGCCTCCTCCAGCGAATGAATGCTCCCGACTGTCAGGTAGAACGTCGCGAAGATGAGGATCTCCATGAAGTGCAGGACCATCAAGAGCAGCCCGTAGGACCCCATGAGGAGCAGAGCGCGCACGCCGAACTCGTTCGGGATGCGTGTTTTCGTCCTGCAGACGAAGGACCCGCGAAATGCCGACCAGTCCCGCGCTATGCATGAGCACCATCAGGACAACAAAACCTGCGATGACCGCAAGCTGCAGGCCGAGCGCGGCGACTTCGATATCTTCAGACAATTGGCAGTCTCCTCCCGCGTCGCGGCGCGACGTCCGGAGTCCGCTATGTGCGGTTCAGGCCGCGATGTCGAAGGGCTGGATCTCGCCTGACAGATAGAGATTGCGCGCCTTGGTCCGCGACAGCTTGCCCGAGCTGGTGCGCGGAAGCGACCGCGGCGGCACGAGTTCGACGATCGGCGTGATGCCCGTGATCGCGCGCACCCGCTCGCGAATGTCGTCACGAAGACGTCCGCGCTCACTGCGGGTCCGAGACGCGGCAGTGAACGAGCACGGCCGGGGTTTCCTCACCCGAAGGTCCGGTGATCGCGAAGGCGGCAATGTCGCCGGACTTGAAGCCGGGCAGTTGCTCGACCGCCCACTCGATATCCTGCGGCCAGTGATTGCGGCCGTTGATGATGATCATGTCCTTGGCGCGGCCGACGATGAAGACGTAACCGCCGGACATGTAGCCCATGTCGCCGGTGTCCAGCCAACCGTCGTCCGACAGGCACGCCGCGGTCGATTCGGGATCGCGGAAATAGCTGTGCATGACGGAGCTTCCCCGAACGAGCACGCGTCCGATGCCGCGATCGGGGAGCGGCGTCCCGTCCTCGCCCCGGATCTCGATTTCCATGCCCTCGACCGGCTTGCCGCAATTGACGATCGCGCGGTAGCGGCGTGGGCGGCCGTCGGCGACCGCTATTGCCGCCGCCGAGTACCGCTTCCTCTACGAGCTCGAGCCGAATGCCTTCGCCAGGAGGCATGAGCGACACGGCCAGCGTCGCTTCTGCGAGGCCGTAGCTCGGGCAGAAGGCCGAAGCCTGGAAGCCGGCATCGGCGAAAGCGTCGACGAATGCCTGCATCACGTCGGGCCGGATCATGTCGGCGCCGTTGCCGGCGATCCGCCAGCGGGAAAGGTCGAACCGATCCTCCGCGCGGGTCTGCGACGACATGCGGCGCGCGCAGATGTCATAGCCGAAGGTCGGCGAATAGCTGCAGGAGGTGCCCGGATTGCGGGTAATCATGTCGAGCCAGGCGAGAGGCCGGCGCGCGAAATCCTCGGTTTTCAGATAGTCGACCGAGATTTGAAGCGACATCGGCGACAGCATGCAGCCGACTAGCCCCATGTCGTGATACCAAGGCAGCCACGAAATGCAGCGGTCGGTTTCCTCGGACCTGAAGGCCGATCCCGTGGGCGCGAAGGTTCGACAGAAGCTGCCGATGCGTGACGGCAACCCCGTGGGGGAAGCGCGTCGAGCCGCTCGAATATTGGAGGTAGGCGACCTCGTCCGTGTCAGGCGCCGGAAGCTCGGCGGCGCCGACTTCCATGGAACCGAGGCTATCCCAATCGCGAGCGGGAACGCCGCGTTCGGCTCCCGCCGCTTCGGCATATGACAGAAGCTCGGGCGGGCAGAGAAACAGCGTCGGATCGCTGCTGTTCAGCATCACGCGGAGCTGTTCGACATAGGCTTCGCGTCCGCCGAAGCTGGTCGGAAGCGGCAAGGGCACGGGCCACAGGCCAGCGTAGACCGCGCCGAAGAAGCAGGCCGCGAATTCCGCGCCCGTTTCGGCGATGAGCGCGACGCGATCGCCGGGCTTCAGGCCCATCGCTGACGAAGCGCTGGGCATGCGCCAAGCGCGTCCTCGCGAAGATCCGCGAAGGGATATGCGCGCGTCAGTTGCCCCCGCGCGTCGTGGAAATTCATGCCGCGGCGCCCCTTGGCCGCATAGTCGAGCGCCTCGCCCAAGGTCGCAAAGTCCGCAATACGCCGCGGCTGCGCGTCCAGAGTCGGTAGTGGCGCCGGCAGGAGCAAGGTCGGCTACGATCGTGTTGTTCCGGTCGAGCAAGCCGTTATCCAGTCTCTTGATGCCGCCCTCTTGGCGCGGCCGAATAGCCCGCTTCGCGGCGGGCCGGGTTTGTGATGGTGTGCGAGTGTGGCACAATTTGGGCCGATGCATGCCCGAAAGCCTGCCCGACCACGCAAGCCGCTCACCGGAGAGCGGATGCACGAGCTCGCCCTCTTCTATGTCGGCAGGTTTGCGACGACGCGCGCCAAGCTCGCCACCTATCTCAATCGCAAGCTTCGGGAGCGCGGCTGGGAAGGGGATGCTCCTGCCGAGGTCGAAAAGCTGGTGGAGCGGCTCGCAGCCAGCGGCCTGGTCGACGATGCGCTCTACGCGCAGTCGAAGGCGCGGTCCCTGACGGAACGCGGATACGGCGCGGCGCGGGTCCGACAGTCGCTGCGCGCGGCGGGCATCGACGAATCGGATGGTGCTGAAGCTCAGCAGCTTGCGGCGGAAGGAGCAGCGGACGCCGCTTTGCGCTTTGCGCGCAGGCGCCGGATCGGTCCTTATGCGGAAACGGCGCCGGATCGTGCAGGCCGGGAAAAGGCCTTGGGGGCGATGGTTCGCGCCGGCCACGGCTTCGAACTGGCCCGTGCAGTGGTCGATGCGGAACCCGGTACCGAACTGGACCTTGACGACCTTCGAGAGAAAAGTCGTTAAGTCGGTTTCACGACACTCGCACATTTGTTAGTTATAGGGCGTGCAGAGCAAGAGATCCGAAACGGCAGCCTGAGCCGGAACTGTCGCCGGTGGCCGTTTCCGAGCCGCCTCCCGAGGCCGACGCGGAGTCCGAAATGGACCCTGTCATCGGGCGGGTGAAGTGGTTCGATGCCACGCGGGGCTTCGGCTTTCTGATCAGCGAGGGCATCGACGGGGACATATTGATTCACTTCAGCGTCCTCCGCGAGCACGGCCGTAGAAGCCTTCCCGAAGGCGCGGTCGTAGAATGCGTGCCCATGAAGCTGGATCGCGGGCTCCAGGCGAAAAAGGTCATTTCGATCGACGTCGGACCGGCGGTGGTTGCCCACGCCGCGGCCGCAACGCTCGACGAGCAAGGACGTGGACCGTAAGGCATTGACGGATTCGGCCGGTGAGTTCGAACCCGTAGAGGTGAAATGGTTCAATCGCGTGAAGGGCTATGGTTTCGTCAATCGCGTCGGGGATCCCGATTCGCTCGACGTCTTCGTTCACATGGAAACCGTCCGGAATTCGGAGATTGGGGACCTTCAGCCGGGCCAGAGGCTGGTCGCGCGAATCGCCGAGGGCAAGAAGGGCCTGACCGCCGTCGAGCTGCAATCGGATCATTCGGAAGAGCATTAGCCGCTGCGGCGATTGCATCGCTGAGCGCCTGCGGATCGGCGACGACGGCGCCCGAAGCGACCATCGAGCGTTCCTCGGCCGGTTTGGAACAAGTGCCGCTTACCATTCAATCCGCCTCGGGCACCCACCGCTTCACGGTGGAGGTGGCGGAGACTCCGGAACAGCAGGCCCAGGGCCTGATGAATCGCCAATCGCTGGCGCCCGACCGCGGCATGATCTTCCCGCGCAATCCTCCGGGGGATGCAAGCTTCTGGATGAAGAACACGCTCATCCCCCTCGACCTGATCTTCATCCGCGCCGACGGAACGATTGCCCGCATCGCGGAGAATACCGTCCCGCTGTCGCTCGATCCCGTGCCGTCGCTGGAGCCGGTTGTCGCGGTCCTGGAAATTCCCGGCGGCCGCTCCGCGGAGTTGGGCGTAAAGGCCGGCGACAAGGTCAGCTGGAAGCAGTGACGCTCTGCTTGCACAAGCTGGCCTGAGAGGGCAGAGGCGCGGCCCATGGGTTTCTGGTCTCGAACATTCACCTGGTGGAACGGCGCGACGTGGGGCACCGGCCTGTTCACGTGGCGTCACGGCGAGAAGGTCGGCCAGGATGACGCCGGGAACGTCTATTACCGCGACAAGAAGAACCCGGCTTCCCGCTGGGTGATCTACAACGGGGCGAACGACGGAAGCCGTGTGCCGCCCGAGTGGCAGGCGTGGCTCAAGGGCACGATCGACGATCTCCCGGAAGAATCGCTTCCGCCGAAGCGCAGGTTCGAGAAGCCTTCCACGGTCAATCCGACTGGAACCATGGCCGCGTTCCGGCCGGACGGGTCACTGTCCAAAAGCCGGGTCCGTCCGGCATCGACCGGAGACTATCAGCCCTGGACGCCCGACTGAGCGTGAAGGCGTCTCGCCGTCACCGCCGGGTCTCTGATGCTCCTGCTGGCGGCCGGTTGCGGTCGCGGGCAGGATCAGGGCGAAGATCCGGCGAACGGCGTCGCGTTGCCGCGCGCCAATATCGGGCCCGGCCAGCAGGTCGGCGTCACTCCGATGGCGGATCGCGTCGCGGTCCTCGGATTTCTCAACAAGCGCAACGGCATCACGCGCGACATCCGGATGAAGCCCGGCCAATCCGTTCGCGTGAACAATGCGATCGTGCGACTTCGCGCCTGCGAGACGACGGCTCCGTGGGAAAGCGAAAAGCTGACGGGCGCCTTCATCCAGCTTGATGTCCAGCAGCCCGATTCAAGCTGGAAGCGCTTCTTCTCCGGCTGGGTCTACAAGGAATCGCCGTCGCTCAATGTCGTCGAGCACCCGGTCTACGACGTCTGGCCCAAGAGCTGCGCGATGACATATCCCTCCGCTGCCGACGAGCCTGCGGCGCCGGTGGCCTCGAGCAACCGGTCGAGCGCCAACAGATCCGGAGCGACGGAGCGCGAGGAACCCGCCGCGACCGCGCCTGCCCCCGAGCCGTCCGCGACCGCTCCGCGGAGGAGCCTGTCGAGCTTCCGCCAAGCGCGCCCGACAACAACGCCACATAGGCCTTCCGACGTCACGGTCGTGGCGCCGAGCGTGGCGAGGTGCGGCGTCATGAACTGGCAATCGAGCAGGGTGTAACCGCCCGTCTTCATCCGTGCGACGAGCCAGGCGAGCGCGACCTTCGACGCATCGGTCATTCGGCTGAACATGCTTTCGCCGAAGAAGGCGCGCCCGAGCTTCACTCCGTAAAGCCCGCCAACCAGTTCCCCGTCGCTGCCAGACTTCGATGGAATGAGCGTGGCCCGATGCATTCAGGGTGAGCATGGCGCGCTCGATATCTGCGTTGATCCACGTCTCTTCGCGGTCCGCGCAGGCGCCAATCACCGCAGCAAAGTCACGGTCCATCGTAACCGTGAATTTACCGGAGCGGACGGTGCGGCGCAGCGATCGTGAAAGGTGGAAATGATCCAGCGGAAGTATGGCTCGGGACCGCGGCTCGACCCAGAAAAGCTCGGACGCCTCGCGGCTGTCGGCCATCGGGAAGATGCCGGCTGCATAGCCCTGAAGGAGCAGGCGTGGATCGAGACGACTCATCGCCCCGAATATGCCCCGCTTTCAGCGACTTGTCAGGACCGACGAGCGCTAGAGAATTTCGTGGACCACATCCTGCGGGCGGCAGAGGCGCACGCCCTTTTCGGTCTCGACGAGCGGCCGATTGATCAGGATCGGATGCTCCAGCATGGCGTCGAGAATTTCGTCGTCGCTTACGTCGGGCCGGAGGAGTCCGAGCTCCGCCGCGATCGGCTCCTTGGCGCGCAGACCTTCGCGCGGACTGATGCCCGCTCGGTCGTACAGTCTCTTAAGCTCGGAGCGGTCTGGCGGCGCCTTCAAATATTCGATGACATCCGGCTCGATTCCGGAATTTCGAAGGATTTCAAGCGTTTTGCGGGATGTACCGCAGAGCGGATTGTGGTAGATCGTTACGTTCATGTTACGGAAAGTTCCTAGTTCCTACGCCGCTTAGTGCAACGGGTGCGCCGCCGACGCGGTTCATTCCAGCGGCGAAGCATTGTCGCGTTGCCGGAACGATGTCGCGCAATCGTCGTTTCCTCGCGCGTGACATGCTTTTCGCTGGGAACCTGAGTCCCGGGGCATGGTCCGGAAGATCAACAATCGGGAGAAAGACGATGCAAAGATCAATTTTGGCGATCGTACTGGCGAGCTCCGTCTCGCTGAGCGCTTGCGCGACGGATAGCCAGACGTCTGGTGATATTGCGCAGGGTGCGGCGATCGGCGCAGCCGGTGGCGTAGCCGCTGGTGCAGTCATTCCTGGCGTCAGCGTCATCGAAGGCGCCGCTGTCGGCGCAGCGATCGGCGGTCTTGCCGGCGCAGTCTGGGCTGACCAGAACAACGACGGCTACGTCGATGGCTACGTCTCGAACGGCCAGTATTACACGGGCACTCCGCAGGGCTACGATCCGACGCTTCGTCGCGTTGCGACCGGCGCCGTGGGCGGTGCAGCGCTCGGCGCGGTTGCCGGCGCGGTCATTCCGGGCGTCAGCCTTCTCGAGGGCGCAGTGATCGGTGCTGCTGTCGGCGGTCTCGCCGGCGCCATCTGGGCCGACCGCGACAATGACGGCCGCGTGGACGGATATGTCCAGAACGGCCAGTATTATGCTGGTGCACCGTCCTCGACGGCTCCGGCCCCGACGTACACGGCTCCGACCGGCGCGGGTGAACGCGGCTAATTCGGAACCGATGACGAGTAAGCGTAAGATGCGCACCGGTCCTCTAGCGGCCGGTGCGCATTTTCTCATTCCGCGGGGGCCTCGCAGCGATCGCGCTAGCCACGGCCTCCGTCGTCCTGCCGGCTCCGGCAATCGCGCAGACGCCCATCATCGCGGCTGGCAAGCAGGGCATTTCCGATTTCTATGCCGCGCGCCAAGGAAGGCCGCTCTGGTTCTCGCAGGGTGGCCGCCAGGTCGACGACCTGCTCGAGATCCTGAACAGCGCGCAGATCGATGGTCTCCGGCCGGAGAGATATCGAACCGATCTTCTCACACGAGCAGTCTGGGCGGCCCAGTCGGGCAAGCCGAAAGCCGTTCGCCGCGCGGACATGATGCTCAGCCAGGCCCTGGTCAATTACGTCCGCGACCTGCGCCAGCCCGGCGACACGGGCGTCATCTATGTCGATCCCGAGCTGAAGCCCGGTCCGCCGTCTCCGCGCGCGATCCTGGAAGCCGCCGAACGCGCGCCCTCGCTGGAGCGCTACGTCGCCGAAATGCGCTGGACGCATCCCATCTACGGCCAACTCCGCCGGGAATTGATGCAAGGCGTCAGCCTGTCGCCGGAACAGCGCGACCTGGTGCGCATCAACCTCGAGCGGGCGCGCGAGCTTCCCGCCCGCGGCAAGCACATCCTCGTGAACGCCGCTGCACAGCGGCTTTTCATGTACGAGAATGGCGAAGTCGTGGACTCCATGCGGGTCGTCGTCGGCAAGCCGGTTTACCCGACGCCGATGATGGCGGCCTACATCCGCTACACGGCGCTCAACCCCTATTGGTACGTCCCGGCCGATCTTGGGGCGGAGCGCATTGCGCCGAACGTCGTGAAGTCGGGCCTCACCTATCTTCGCAAGCATGGATATGAAGTCGTCAGCGACTTCGACGCCCAGCCGCAGGTTCTCGATGCCGCCGCGGTAGACTGGAAGGCAGTGGCGGACGGCCGGACCAAGGTGCTGATGCGGCAGCTGCCGGGACCGGGCAATTCGATGGGCCGGATGAAGTTCATGTTCCCCAACGCCCAGGGCATTTATCTTCACGATACGCCCGACAAGGAATTGCTGACCGAGGCGTCACGCCTGTTCAGCGGCGGTTGCGTCAGGCTCGAGGATGCGCCGCGCCTGGGCCGATGGCTCTACGGCAAGGATCTCGACCCGAAGGGAGCGGGTACCGAGCTGAAGATCCCGCTGGAAGACAAGGTGCCGGTCTTCATCACTTATCTGACGGCCGTTCCGGAAGGGTCCGATATCGCCTTCTTCGACGACATTTACGGACGCGATCGCGTGCGGATGACGCAAGGACGCGACGGCGGACTGCTCGCCGCCGCGCGCTGAGCTAAAGACTCCAGTTCGCGATATAGTTGAGGCTGTACGGGATCGGCGTCCCGGCGGCGTCGAGCGCCGGCCTGAAGCGCAGGCGGCGGGCGACGAGCGGGCACAAGCCGGCGTCAACGACCGCATCCCCGCTGGAGCGCGCAATGCGGCAATCCGTCGGCCGTCCCTCCGTGTCGACCATGATCGAGACGATCGCCCGACCCGCCGGAAGCCGCCCGCGCCGCCAATTGCCGATAGTCGCCGTGGCTCAGGTTGCGAACCAGGCGAGCGGGCGTGTAGCCGGAGAAGTCTCCCGACCCGCCACCGCCTCGGCCCGTGCCGCTGCCGCCTGCGCCGGGTCCTGTTCCATAGTCCGCAGCGCCCGATCTGCTCGCACTGCCCGTCCCTGCGACCGGGGCGGCAGCGATAGGCGGCTTGGCCGGCACCTCGATCTTCGGCTTCGGCGCGACGACTGGCGAGGGCTCGGCCTTCTTTCCCGCCGCTCCTTCTTCCTCGCGTGCGCGCTCCGCCCGGGGTTGCGGCGGCGGTGGCTGGGGAGGGGGAGGCGGCTCTTCGGTGATGTCGAAGGTCTTGAGCTGCTCGACGGCGCGATTCACGGTCTCGACGTTGAGCCCGGTGAAGACGAGCACAGCCAGCGCAGCATGGACGAGCAGCACCGCGGCAAGCGCCTTTGCGCGGTCATTCTTCTCAGTAGCGCGGTAAGCAGCCATCGCACTCGTTCCGGAAGGGCAACGCACATGGTCGGTGAAAGTTTGCCGCTTTTCAGACCTTCCTCATCTCTTGCTCAGGCCGCTCACGCTGCGAGCCGGTCCATGGTACGCCGAGACTCGAAGGAGGTGAGCATATGACTGGATCGAGCAACAGAGCCTATCGCGCGGGAATAGCCGTCGCGGTCCTGGCGTCCTTTCTCACCGTCTGGACCACGATCGTTCGCGACGATGATGGCGGCGGCTTCTTTCTCTTGATCATGGCGGCGGCGGTGGGAGCATTCGCCGTCCGGTTCGAGCCCGCAGGCATGGCGCGAACCATGGTGGGCGTGGCCGTCATGCAATTGGCTGTTCGGCCTGGCCGTCGCGACGGCGCCCGTGGTCGCGAGCACGCCGGACGGCTCTTTGAGAGCCTTGCTGTTCAACGGGTTCTTTGCGGTGCTGTGGCTGGTGTCGGCTGGCATTTTTCCGTGTGGCCGCAAACGCAGTCACCGAGACGGTTCGAAACTAGACTTCGAACGTTTCGATTTCAGGAGTCGACGTGACAAGCGTCCTGCCGCGGCGGCGACCTACTCCGCCGCTACCCTTTGCTTCTCCAGCCACTGCTCGAGCCATTTGATCGTATAGTCGCCGGCGAGGAATTCCTCGTCGCGGACCAGCGCCTGGTGCAGCGGGATGGTCGTCTTCATCCCATCGATTACATATTCTTCCAGCGCGCGGCGGAGGCGCATGATGCAGCGCTCGCGCGTCTTGCCGTAGACGATCAGCTTGCCGATCATGCTGTCGTAATAGGGCGGCACCTTATAGCCGGTGTAGAGCCCGCTATCGACGCGCACGTGCATTCCGCCCGGCGCGACGTAATTCTTCACCGTCCCGGGTGAAGGCGCGAAGGTTTGCGGGTCCTCGGCGTTGATGCGGCATTCGATCGCATGGCCGTGCAGCGTCACCTGGCTCTGGTCGCACGAGAGGCCTTCGCCCTGAGCGATACGGATCTGCTCGCGCACCAGGTCGATGCCGCTGATCATCTCCGTCACCGGATGCTCGACCTGCAGCCGGGTGTTCATCTCGATGAAGTAGAACTCGCCGTTCTCGTAGAGGAACTCGATGGTTCCGGCGCCGCGATAGCCCATCTCGGCCATCGCCTTGCGCACGATCTCGCCCATCCGCTCGCGCTCTTCGGGCGTGATGACGGGTGACGGCGCTTCTTCCAGCACCTTCTGGTGGCGGCGCTGCAGCGAGCAATCGCGCTCGCCGAGGTGGATCGCATTGCCTTCGCCGTCGCCGAACACCTGGAATTCGATGTGGCGCGGGTCGGCGAGATATTTCTCCATGTAGACGGTGTCGTCGCCGAATGCGGAGCGCGCTTCCGACGCCGCCTGGCTCATCAGGCTTTCGAGCTCGTCGTCGGACTGGACGACCTTCATCCCGCGTCCGCCGCCGCCCGAAGCCGCCTTGATCAGGACCGGATAGCCGATCTCTTCCGCGAGCTTGTGCGCGTCGGCGACGCTTTCGATCGCGCCGGCCGAACCGGGCACCAGCGGCAGGCCGAGCTTCGCCGCCGTGCGCTTCGCCTCGATCTTGTCGCCCATGGTCCGGATATGCTCGGGCTTCGGGTCCGACCCAGATGATCCCGTGGCTTTCGACGATCTCGGCGAACTGGGCGTTCTCGGACAGGAAGCCGTAGCCCGGGTGGATCGCGTCGGCGTGCACCACCTCGGCAGCCGAGATGATGTTCGGGATGTTGAGATAGGAATCGGTCGCCGCGGGCGGGCCGATGCAAACCGTCTCGTCGGCGAGGCGGACGTGCATCGCGTCGGCATCGGCCGTCGAATGCACCGCGACCGTCTTGATGCCCATTTCATGGCAGGCGCGATGGATCCGCAGCGCGATCTCGCCGCGGTTCGCGATCAGAAGCTTTTTGATGGGCATTTAGCCGAGCACCACCAGCGTCTGGTCGAACTCCACCGGCTGGCCGTCGCTGACGTTGATGGCCTTGACCGTCGCGGCCTTCGGCGCGGTGATCGGGTTCATCACCTTCATCGCCTCGATGATGAGCAGGGTGTCGCCGGCCTTCACCGCTTGGCCGACGGTCACGAACGGCTTCGCGCCCGGTTCGGGCGAGAGGAAGGCGGTGCCCGACCATCGGCGACTTCAGCGGCTCGCCGCCGAGATCCTCCACTGGCGCGGCAGCAGGCGCGGTCGCCGCGGCGGGCGCCGCTGCCGCAGCGGGCATGGCAACCGACGGCGCAGAGACGAATGCCGTCGGCGCATCCCGGCGGACCTTGATCTTACGATCTCCGTCCTCAACCTCGATTTCGTTCAGATTATTGTCGCTCAGCAGCTCAGCGAGCTCACGCACGAGGGCGGTATCGATACGCATCGACGCGCCTTTGTCGGCGCCACCCTTGCCGGTCTCGGCCATTCCGATTCCCCTAGTCACGCCCACACGGGCACTTCGCGCCGCGTCTTACCGCCTGAAGCGGCGGCGTCCAGTGGAAGCGAGCCTCGCTGCAATTGCGTGGAGGGCGGTACGTACCTATCTGGCCTCTCACAAATGACGATCGATCACACCATCCAGGTCCGCATCAACGGCGAGCATCGCCGGGTCGCGGAAGGCATCACCATCGCCGAATTGGTGAGCGAACTCGGCTTCGATCCCGCTCGTGTCGCGGTGGAGCGTAACGTCGAGGTCGTGCCGCGTTCGACGATCGCGGACGTGAAGGTGCAGGATGGCGACGATTTCGAGATCGTGCGCTTTGTTGGAGGCGGTTGAGTGAACGTCGAAACGCCCGTGACTGCGGACAGCTGGACGGTCGCCGGCCGAACCTTCTCGTCGCGCCTCATCGTCGGCACCGGCAAGTACAAGAGCCTCGAGGAAAATGCGGCGGCAGTCGAAGCGTCGGGCGCGGAGATCGTCACGGTCGCGGTTCGGCGGGTGAATATCTCCAATCCGAACGAGCCGATGCTCACCGACTTCATCGATCCGAAGAAGGTCACCTATCTGCCCAACACCGCCGGCTGCTTCACGGCTGACGACGCGATCCGCACGCTGCGGCTGGCGCGCGAGGCGGGTGGCTGGAACCTCGTGAAGCTGGAAGTGCTGGGCGAGGCCAAGACGCTCTACCCCGACATGCGCGAAACGCTTCGTGCGACCGAGGTCCTCGTGAAGGAGGGCTTCGAGCCGATGGTCTACTGCGTCGACGATCCCATCGCCGCGAAGCAGCTGGAAGAGGCAGGCGCAGTGGCGATCATGCCGCTGGGTGCTCCGATCGGCTCCGGTCTCGGCATCCAGAACCGCGTGACCATCCGGCTGATCGTCGAAGGGGCGGGGGTGCCGGTGCTGGTCGACGCGGGCGTCGGCACCGCCAGCGACGCCGCTCAGGCGATGGAACTCGGCTGCGACGGCGTGCTGATGAATACGGCGATCGCCGAGGCGAAGGAGCCGGTGATGATGGCTCGCGCGATGAAGGCGGCTGTCGAGGCGGGCCGTTTGGCCTATCTCGCCGGCAGGATGCAGAAGCGCCGCTACGCCGATCCGAGCAGTCCACTTGCCGGCTTGATCTAGCTCCGCCGGAACGCCGCGACCGCATCTCGGTTTGGAGAGCGGAGGCGGAATCATGGCCGACTTCGCCGAGCTCCGCGAACGCATGGTCCGGCGACAGATCGAGTCGCGCGGCATCGGCAATTCGATGATCCTGGACGCCTTCCGGGAAGTTCCCGCGCGAGGCGTTCGTCGATGAGGGCCAGCGGCCGTGGGCCTATGACGATCATCCGCTGCCGATTGCGGCCGGGCAGACCATCTCGCAGCCCTACATCGTCGCACTGATGATCGATGCGGCAGAGATCGCCCCGGGCGACCGCGTGCTCGAGGTCGGCGCCGGATCCGGCTATGCGGCAGCCGTCATGAGCCGCATCGCCGCGTCGGTCGTGGGGATCGAGCGCCAGCATGACCTGGTCCAGATCGCGCAGGAACGGGTCGATCGCCTCGGATATCGCAACGTTCGGATCGTCGAGGGAGACGGCACGCTCGGCTGGCCGGAGGATGCACCGTTCGATGCCATCCTGGCGGCGGCAAGCGGCAAGCATGTTCCAACGCCGCTGGTGGACCAGCTCGCACCCGGCGGACGGCTGGTCATGCCGATCGGCGATCCGGGGGGCGTTCAGGAACTCATCAAGGTGGTGAAGCGCCCCGATGGAACGACCGACGCGGGAAAGCCTGGGCGGAGTTCGCTTCGTTCCCCTGATCGGCGAGGAGGGATGGCGTGAGGGATAGATCCGAAAACGCGAACGAACCTCTGATGCAGCAATCGGCTGTTTCGCGCGTTAACCTTTTGTGCCGATGCAAGCGAAGCGGAGGTGTCGATGACGCATCGCCGGCAGAAGTCGCCGGGCAGCTTTCAGGATGAACTTGGCGGTGTCATCGAGCGCATCGCGCCGCCGAAGCACGACGAACTGCCTCCACCGAACAGGCCCGGCAAAAAGCCGGTTAAGGATACGGCAGAGCTGAACGAGCGCCTGTTCGAAAAGGCGTGGCGGAAGGGCGACTAGCCCTTCGCGCGCTCGCGGATTTTCGAGATCGTCGTGGCATTGCTGATTTGCTCGACGTCGGTCTTGCAGTGGATCAGGCGGATGCCCTTCTGACCCATCGCGCGCTCCAGCGCCGGTGCAAAATCCTCGGTCTTCTCGACGACCTCGGCCGTTCCCCCGAACGCACGTGCGAAAGCGGCAAAATCCGGATTGCTCAGCTGCGTGGCTGACAGGCGCTTCGGATATTCGCGTTCCTGGTGCATGCGGATCGTGCCGTAGGAGCCGTTGTCGACGAGGATCACGAGCAGGTCCGCGCCATATTGCGCCGCGGTCGCAAGCTCCTGCCCGTTCATCAGGAAGTCGCCGTCGCCCGCGACGCAGACGACCGGCCGGTCCTTGAACCGGATCGCCGCCGCGACTGCCGCCGGAAGGCCGTAGCCCATCGTGCCGGACGTCGGCGCAAGCTGCGTCGGCATCAGCCCGTAGCGCCAGTAACGATGCCACCAGCCGGAGAAGTTGCCGGCGCCGTTGCAGATGATCGTATTGTCCGGAAGCGCCTCGCGCATCGCCTTGACGCAAGGGCCGAGGTCGAGCGCCACGCCCTCGCGCGGGGCGGGCTCCGACCATTCCAGCCATTCCCGGTGCGCCTGCTCGCCGCAGGAAAAGCGGACGAGGTCGGGGTCCATCCACTCGTCGAGCATCGCCGCGAACTCGCCCATGTCGGCGCAGATCGGCAGATCGGCGTGGTAGATATGCCCGAGCTCGTTCGGGTCGGGATGGACGTGGACGAGCGTCTGGCCCGGATGGTCGGGCGTGATCAAAGTGAACCCGTCCGTCGTCGCTTCGCCGAGCCGGGGACCGACGGCGATGATCAGGTCGGCGTCGCGAATGCGCTGCTGCAGCTTCGGGTTCGGCCCGTAGCCGAGCTGGCCGGCGTAGATGCCGCAGCTGTTCGGCAAGGCGTCCTGCCGGCGGAACGCGGCCGCCACCGGAATGCCGTAGCGGAAGGCGAAATTGCCGAAGTGATGCGCGGCGCGCGGGCTCCAGTCGGCACCGCCGACGATCGCGACGGGCGAGGCGGCTTCCTTCAGCAGCTCGAACAGGGCTCCGATGGCTCCGGGATCGGGTTCCTCGGCGACCGGCGGCAGCCGCGGACGGTCCAATGTCTCGACGACATCGGTGAGCATGTCTTCAGGAAGGGCGAGCACCACCGGACCGGGCCGGCCCGCCGTCGCGACGCGATAGGCACGATAGACATATTCCGGGATGCGCCGGGCGTCTTCGATCCGCGCAGCCCATTTGGCGATGGGCCCGAAGAAGGCCGGGAAGTCGATTTCCTGGAAGCCTTCGCGGTCGCGGTCGCCGCGCGCGACGTCGCCGATGAACAGGATCATCGGCGTCGAATCCTGGAAGGCCACGTGCACGCCGGCGCTGGCGTTGGTGGCGCCCGGCCCGCGGGTGACGAAAGCAACGCCGGGACGTCCGGTCATCTTGCCGTCGGCATCCGCCATGTAGGACACGCCGCCCTCCTGACGGCACACGACCGTGTCGATTTCCGGCGTGTCGTGCAGCGCGTCGAGCACGGCGAGGAAGCTTTCGCCCGGGCACCGTGAATATCCGGTCGCAGCCCTGGATCTTGAGTTGGTCGACGAGGATTCGTCCGCCGGTTCTGGCGCCGCTGCTCTTGGTCATGGCGCGGCTCTAGCGGCTCGGCTTGTGCTCGTCATCTCCGTACGAGAGATGCTTTGCGATACAATGACTTGCGTTCGTTACGGGGCGTGAACTAAGCGTTGCGGATGCATAAGAACGACCTCGAAAGCGTTGCGTCCATCGATGCCGTACCGAACATCCTCGAGGTGATCTGCCAGGTCACGGGCTTGGGGTTCGCCGCAGTTGCCCGCGTGACCGAGGAGAAATGGGTCGCCCTGGCCGTCCGCGACACCATCGGCTTCGGACTGAAGCCGGGCGGCGAACTCGAGATCAGAAGCACGATTTGCGACGAGATCCGGCAATGCCGCGAAAAGGTCGTCATCGATCACGTCGACGAGGACCCCGATTTCAAGGATCATCCGACGCCCAAGATGTACGGCTTCCAAAGCTACATCTCGGTCCCGATCATCCTTCGGAACGGCGACTTCTTCGGAACGCTCTGCGCGATCGATCCGAAGCCGGCCAACGTCAGCAATCCGTCGACGGTTAAGACCTTCGAACTCTTCGCCGAACTGCTGGCGCTGCACCTGGAAAATCGTGAGCAAGTCCAGGCGACGACGATCGCGCTGCTGGACGAAAAGCGCACCGCGGAAATGCGCGAGCAGTTCATCGCCATCCTCGGGCACGACCTTCGCAATCCGCTGGCGGCAATCACCGCCGGAACGACCATGCTCGGCAAGCTGAAGCTCGACCGGCGCGCGCGGCAGATCGTCGACGCTGATGCAGGAAAGCTCGAAGCGCATGACCGAGCTGACCGCGGACATCCTCGATTTCGCGCGCGGCAAGCTGGGCGGCGGGGTGCCCTTGCGGTCGGTGCGCGGACGACAATCTCGAAGCGGTTTTCTCGCTCGTGATAGAGGAATTGCGCGCCGTCCATCCTGATCGGGAGATCAAGGTCGAAATGGCGATCGAGAAGCCGTTGTTCTGCGATTCCGCCCGTGTCGCCCAATTGCTTTCCAACCTCGTCGGGAATGCGCTCACGCATGGCGCAAGCGGGACGCCGGTCGACGTTTCGATCCGCAGCGTCGATGGCGACTTGACCATCGAAGTCACCAATGCGGGAGAGGTGATTCCGCGCCACAGGCTGGCGGGCCTGTTCCACCCCTTCGCGCGCGGTGCGCAAAGCTCCGCAGGACGGTCTCGGGCTCGGCCTCTACATCGCCTCGGAAATCGCCAAGGCGCATGGCGGCACGCTCAAGGCCAGTTCGACCGACGAGGCGACCATTTTTACGGCTCACTTGCCTTGCGGAAGCGTCGCGCAATCCGAAGAAGCGGCCTGACCGGAGCAATCGGCCGAAGAGCTTTGACTGAAAGCACCGTTCGACTCAAAGAGTCACAAAACGTCCGTCGCGCGGCGCATCCGACAATGCTATCTGCCCACTCGTTCTCGCGACCGAGTCGAACCAGTTCGACGGACGCTTAACCGCCCGCCATTCGACCCCTTCCGGGATCGCGGTCCGCCCTTGTGTGCCGGGCCAAGCCGCCTGTGCGTGCTGCGTCTCCCATAGAAGCTCTGATCTGGAGAACGGTCATGGTAGAAACCACGCCGATTGCACCCGGCATCGACACTCTCGCGCCTCAACCCGCGCCGACACCTGCCGGTGAGACCGCCAAGCAGACGTTCGTTCTTGGCGATGCCGCCGAACCGCAGTTGCGGCCTTTCCAATATCATGCGTCGGACGAGGACCTTGTGGACCTTAAACGGCGGATCCTCGCGACGCGATGGCCCGACAAGGAAACGGTCAACGACGATAGCCAGGGTGTGCAGCTGGCGACGATGCGGAAGCTCGCGGATTATTGGGCGACGGAATACGACTGGCGCAGGTGCGAGGCGCGGCTGAATGCCTTGCCCAATTTCCTGACCGAGATCGACGGTCTCGACATCCACTTCATCCATGTGAAGTCGAAGCATGCCAACGCGCTGCCGGTCATCGTCACCCACGGCTGGCCGGGCTCGATCGTGGAGCAACTCAAGATCGTTGAGCCGCTGACGAACCCGACGGCCTACGGCGGCACGGAAGCCGACGCGTTCGACGTCATCATTCCGTCGATGCCCGGCTACGGCTTCTCCGCCAGGCCGACGGAAGCGGGCTGGAACCCGCCGCGGATCGTCAATGCCTGGATGAGCCTGATGCAGCGCCTCGGCTATTCGCGCTACGTGGCGCAGGGCGGCGACTGGGGCGCTCTCATGACCGAGATCATGGGCGCAATCGCTCCGCCCGAGCTGATCGCCATCCACACCAACATGGCTTCCACAGCGCCGCCGGAAGTTTTCGATGCACTGCGCAAGGGAGAGGGGCCGCCTCCGAACCTGACGGACGACGAACGCTGGGCGTACGAACGGCTCGAGGTCTTCTTCACACACGGCCTCGCCTACGCGCAGCAGATGGGGCACCGGCCGCAGACGCTATACGGGATCGCGGACTCGCCTGTCGGACTAGCCGCCTGGTTCCTCGATCACGACGAGGCGAGCTACCGAATGATCGCGCGAGTGTTCGACGGGAAGACCGAGGGCCTGACCCGGGACGATGTTCTCGACAACATCACGATCACTTGGCTGACGAACACCGCCATCTCCGGCGCGCGGCTTTACTGGGAGGCGTTGCCGCGCACCTCGGCGGGCTTCGGCATCGAGAAGAACAATGTTCACTTCTTCGAGCCGATCGGCGTTCGGGCCCCGATCGCCGTGAGCGCCTTCCCGGACGAGCTCAACCAGGCGCCGCGCAGCTGGGCGGAACGGGCCTATCCCAAGCTCATCCACTACAACCGGCTTCCCAAGGGCGGTCACTTCGCCGCCTTCGAGCAGCCGGAACTCTCTGGTGCAGGAACTGCGGACGGCGTTCCGTCAGTTCCGCTAGGTTCATCGACGGGCGGCGTCGCTGGCGCCGCCCGTTCCACTCAAAGGAAAAATCATGCTGTCGATGATCCTCTTCGGCGCGGCCGCCGCGCTCCAGGCACCGGCGCCCCTCCCGCTCGTCCGGCGGGAACGGCGCGCACCGACCTTCAGCGCCACGATCTCAGTGTGGCCGGCTGGGAAAGCCTTCAGGCGCTGGTGTCCTTCGCGCCCGGCTCCTCCTTTCCGAGGCACAAGCATCCGGGAGAGGAGATCATCTACGTCACGCAGGGGACCATCGAATATGAGGTGGCCGGGAAGCCGGTGGTCGTGAAAGCAGGCGAAGTGCTTTTCATCCCCAACGGCGTCGTGCACGCCGCCAGGAATCCCGGGCACCGAACCCGCTGCGGAACTTGCGACCTATGTGGTTCGCAAGGGCCAGCCGCTCGTTGAGCTAACCGAATGAGCAACGGCTTCCTATGTTAAGGCCGCCAATTCGAAGGGAGCAAAGATGGACGACACGACTACCCTCCAGTTCGACCTGACCCCGCCGAGCGACGTCCAGCGTCACGAGCTGGAGACCGACCTTACCGAGCAGGAGCGCCACGTCCTTCTGGAGCATGGCACCGAAGCCCCGTTCTGCGGCGTCTTCCTCGACGAGAAGAGGCCGGGCGTCTTTACCTGCCGCCTGTGCGGGCTGCCCTTGTTCAAGGGTGGATCGAAATTCGAAAGCGGCACCGGCTGGCCGAGCTTCACGCAGCCGTTCGCCGACGATCACCTCGAGTACATCAGCGACACCAGCTACGGCATGGTCCGTACCGAGATCGTCTGCGCCCGCTGCGGATCGCACCAGGGCCACGTCTTCCCCGACGGCCCACCGCCGACCGGCCAGCGCTACTGCATCAACTCGGTAAGCCTGGAGTTCACGCCGAACGGTGAGCCGTTGCCGGACAAGCTGGGCACGGGGCGCGCCGGAGGGTGAAAGTCTGTCGTAGAGCGGTCGGCTAGATCTTCGCGACTACTTCAACTCGACATCGACCAGTTCGATGGGGGTATCGCCGCTGTTGGTCAGGGCGCGGATCTCGCCCGCAGCTAGCGGTTCAAAATCGCCGGCGCTTACAATCTGGGGCTGTGCTGGCATGTCGGGCCGGGCAATCGTCAGCGAGCCACCTCGAACGAAAACGCGTACGCCGGTGCCTACAACGCGCAGAGGGGGAGCGCTTTCGCCGGGTTGCAGGATCAGTCGCCACGCGCGGAGGCGCGGGTGGTCGTGGACTTGCACGAAGCGCGTTTCCGCAGAGCGGGCGGTGATCGGGGCGCCGATCGGGATGGGACGGCGGAGTTCGATTCCGATCACGTGATAGGAACCCTCGTCCCCGTTGCTGACTGCGTGGATGAATGGGCTGGTCCCCAACTCATTCATTCCAACGGTGCCGACCGCAGTCGGGGCGACCCTGCGGGCAGCCTCGCCCTGCATCTGCACGTCGATCTCGGCCGGGGTAATGACCGTGTAGAACAATTGGCGCGGGTGCAGGTGGAAGCCCGAACGGCCTCCGGGCGGGAAGTGAACGTCGAGGATCGCATAATCGGCGTTGGCGACCATCAGCCGGTGATACGGCGCTTCCTCGACAGGGGTCGAGGGAGGGACTGCCGCGGCCAGTGCCGCACCGGCAAGGAGCGCAGCGATCACGCCTGGTGGATCGCCTTGACCACCTGGTAGCTCTCCAGCCCTTCCTTGCCGCCTTCGCTGCCGAAGCCTGAGTCCTTCACGCCGCCGAACGGCGCGTCGGCGACGGAGATGGCGAAGGTGTTGATGCCGACCATGCCGCTTTCGACGAGGTCGCCGATCAGGTTGGCGCGGCGGCCGTTCTCGGTGAAGGCGAAGGCCGCGAGGCCGTAGGGCAGGCGGTTGGCCTGCTCGATCACTTCCTCGAACGTGTCGAACGGGCGCGTCACGGCGACGGGGCCGAACGGCTCCTCGTTCATGATCTCCGCCTCGTTGGGAACGTCGGCGAGAAGCGTCGGCTGGAAGAAGAAGCCGCCTGTCCCGCGCTCGCCGCCGGCAAGCACGCGGGCGCCCTTGGCCTTGGCGTCCTGCACCAGCGCATCGACCGCATCCGGGCGGCGGCTGTTGGCGAGCGGGCCCATCCTGGTGTCCGCTTCCAGGCCGTTGCCGACCTTCACCTTGGCCGTGCGCTCGGTGAAGCCCTTGAGGAAGGCGTCGTAGATGCCGCTCTGCACGTAGAAGCGCGTCGGCGAGACGCAGACCTGGCCCGCGTTCCGGAACTTCTGCGGGACGACCATGTCGAGCGTCTTCTCGAGATCGCAATCGTCGAAGATCAGCACCGGCGCGTGGCCGCCGAGCTCCATCGTGACGCGGGTCATGCTGTCGGCGCACAGCTTCATCAGATGCTTGCCGACATTGGTCGAGCCGGTGAAGCTGACCTTGCGGATCACCCGGCTGGCAATGAGCGTGCGGCTGATGAGGTCGGCGTCGCCGTGGACCAGCTGCGCGACGCCCTTGGGAATGCCCGCATCGGCAAGCGCGCGGAACAGCTCGGTCGCGACACCCGGAGTTTCATGCGGCGGCCGCGAAATGACGGTGCATCCGGCCGCGAGCGAGGCGGCAGACCTTCTTCGCCAGCAGATAGATCGGGAAATTCCACGGCGTGAACGTCGCGGTCGGGCCGACCGGCTGACGGATCACGCGGGAAAGCTGGCCTGCCGGGCGAACGAGCGTGCGGCCGTAGTCGCGCTTGATCTCCTCGGCGTACCAATCGAACAGTTGGGCCGAACCCATGACTTCGGCCTTGGCCTCGGCGAGGACCTTGCCCTGCTCCTGCGTCAGCGTCGCGGCGATCACATCGACCCGCTCGCGCATGAGGGCGGCGGCCTTGTGGAGGATGGCGCCGCGCTTCTCCGCATCGGTCGAGCGCCATTCAGGCCAGGCGCGGTTCGACGCCTCGAGCGCCTCCTCCAGGTCGGCCTTGGTCGCGAATGGCACTTCGGCGATCGCGTTGGCGGTGACTGGATTGACCACGTCATGATTTTCGCGGCCTTCGCCGCTTTTCCAGACGCCGTCGATGAAGAGCTTGAGGTCGGTTTCGTATCCCATGATGGGCAGATAGGCCCGCCTTGATGCCGCTTCAACGGGCGGCTAGTCGTTACTGACAAGGGAGAAAGCAACAATGACGAAGCAGGAACTCGTTGCGACGCATGCAGGAAGGTCAGGCCTGGATCCCGGGCAAGCGCGTGAAGCTCGACTTCGGCAGCGAAGGCGTGGTCCTGCTCGACGGAGCCGGCGAGCAGGTTACCGAAGAGGATGGCGCGGCCGACACGACGATCAAGGTCGCCTGGGAAGACTGGCAGGCGATGGCCGCCGGCCAGCTCGACGGCATGACGGCATTCATGACCGGCAAGCTCAAGATCGAGGGCGACATGTCCAACGCCATGCAATTGCAGGGCGTTCTCGCCAAGCTGCGGAGCTAAGGGCCACGTCGGAGGGCGAAACGGATCTGGCGCGGCTCCTGGCGAGCCTCGGACCGCGCCTACATCCGGAACGCTATTCCTTCGAAGCGAAGGACGATCCGTCGTTGGGCGACGCCTTCGCCCTGATCCGCGAGGACGAGGGCCTCACCGCGATCCGCACGCATCCGGAAGGCGAGTGGGCGCGGATCAGCCTTGAAGTGCATTCGAGCCTCAGCGCGGTCGGACTGACCGCCGCATTGTCCAAGGCCCTCGCCGAGGCGGACATCAGCGCAAACATCGTCGCAGCGCTCCGGCACGATCATCTGTTCGTTCCGTGGGATCGTCGCGAAGACGCGATGGGCTGCCTGAAGGCGCTGTCGGAGGCATAGCCGTTCCCTTGACCCTCGTCCGTGCCAACGGCAGAGGCGACGGGCAAGGAGTGGCGGATGCAGAAGATCTATCCCAATGCCGAAGCGGCGCTCGAAGGGCTGCTGTTCGACGGAATGCTCATCGCCGCCGGTGGGTTCGGCCTTTGCGGCATTCCGGAGCGGCTGATCGACGCCATCCAGGCGAGCGGCGTGAAGGACCTGACCGTCGCGTCGAACAATGCCGGCATCGACAATGAAGGCCTCGGCAAGCTCCTGCGCACCCGGCAGGTGAAGAAGATGATCTCGTCCTACGTCGGCGAGAACAAGGAATTCGAGCGGCAGTATCTCGCCGGCGAGCTGGAGGTGGAGTTCAACCCGCAGGGCACGCTGGCCGAGCGCATGCGTGCGGGCGGCGCGGGCATTCCCGGCTTCTACACCAAGACCGGCGTCGGAACGCTCGTTGCCGAGGGCAAGGAAGTCCAGGTCTTCGACGGCGAGGAATATGTCCTCGAACGCGGCATCCGCGCCGATCTCTCGATCATCAAGGGCTGGAAGGCGGACGAGAGCGGCAACCTCATGTTCCGCAAGACCTCGCGCAATTTCAACGCACCGGCCGCGACCTGCGGCAAGGTCTGCGTCGCCGAGGTCGAGGAAATCGTGCCGGTCGGCTCGCTCGATCCCGACTGCATCCATCTGCCGTCGATTTATGTGAAGCGGCTGATCCTCGGCGCGCCCTACGACAAGAAGATCGAGTTCCGCACCGTCCGGCAGAGGGAGGCGGCGTGATGGCGACGCAGGTTGAGATCCAAGGGCTGGACCCGCGACCAGATGGCGGCGCGCGCGGCGAAGGAGCTTCGCGACGGTTATTACGTCAACCTCGGCATCGGCATTCCGACCTTGGTGGCGAACAACATTCCGGAAGGCATGACCGTCACGCTGCAGAGCGAGAACGGAATGCTCGGCATCGGGCCCTTCCCGTATGATGACGAGGTCGATCCCGACCTGATCAACGCGGGCAAGCAGACGGTCAGCCAGCTTCCGCAGACCAGCTATTTCGACAGCGCGGCGAGCTTCGCGATGATCCGCGGCGGCCACATCGATCTTGCCGTGCTCGGCGCGATGGAGATCAGCCAGAGCGGCGACATCGCCAACTGGATGATCCCGGGCAAGATGATCAAGGGCATGGGCGGCGCGATGGACCTCGTCGCCGGCGTGCAAGAAGATCATCGTCGTGATGGAGCACACGTCCAAGAACGGCGATCCGAAGTTCATCCCGCACTGCACGCTTCCGCTGACCGGCAAGAACGTGATCGACATGATCATCACCGATCTCGCCGTGTTCCAGCGGCCGGACCATGAAAGCCCGTTCGAATTGGTCGAGCTTGCGCCGGGCGTCACTCGTGACGAAGTGCGCGCGAAGACGACTGCGCGGTACGTCGAATGACCCGGCTGGGGGCGGAGAAGCTGGCGCTGATTGCGGCGCTGCTTGCTGTCCTCGCCTTGCTCTTTGCGCATTTGTCGTCGCAGTTTCTCGGTACGCCGCGGTGAACAGGGGAGAGATCATGCGGAAGACTGATCGTAGGCCGTGTCTGGCCGCCACGACCCTTCGCGATCGGCGCTTGCTGCTGCAGCGCCGGAGGCACGCGCCAGAACCAGGCGGCGCCGGCGAACGCGACCGAGCCTGCCAAGCCGGCGCTGTACGCTCACCCGCCTCGACTGCGGCACCGCGACGATCAAGGATTTCGACGCCTTCTTCTCCGACAAGCCCGGTCTCTACGAAAAGGGTCCGCGCGAGGTTTCCGATGGCTGTTACCTGATCCGCCACGGCGATCAGACTTTGCTTTGGGACACGTCTTTCCCAGCGAAGCTCGCCGGCAATGAGGAGGACATGGGACCGCTTGTGGCGCGGCTGTCCAAGACGGTGTCACAGCAGTTGGGCGAGCTAGGCGTAAAGCCGCAGGACATCGACATCGTCGGCATCAGCCACATGCATTCCGACCATACTGGCCAGGCCGCGGAATTCCCGAACGCGCGGCTGATCATCGGCAAGGGCGATTTCGAGCAGACCAAGGGCAAGGACGACCCGTTCGGGCCGTGGCGGAAGGAGGGTGCGAACGTCACCGCCGCGACGGCGGACGTCGATGTCTTCGGCGACGGCAGCGTCGTCGCACTGCACTTGCCCGGCCATACGCCGGATCACATGGCCTTGCTCGTGAAGCTTCCGTCGGGATCGGTGCTGCTGAGCGGCGACATGTATCATTCGCGCGAAGCTCGCGAGAAGCGCGGCGTCCCGCCGTTCAACACCAGCCGCGAACAGACCCTCGCGTCGATGGACAAGTTCGAGAAGGTGGCGAAGGACACCGGAGCGCGCGTCATCATCCAGCACGAGCCGCGCGACATCGAGCTGCTTCCCGCCTTCCCGCAGGCTGCCGAGTAGGTGCGCGCGCTACTCAGCCATGAGCCCGGCGGTCCCGAAACGCTCAGACTGGACGAACTGCCGGATCCGCAACCGGGACCGGGCGAACTCCTGATCCGCGTTCGGGCGGCCGCCATCAACTTCCCGGACGTCCTGATCATCGAGGACAAGTACCAGCTGAAGCCGCCGCGCCCGTTCGCTCCCGGCGGAGAGCTCGCCGGCGAGGTCGAAGCGGTGGGCGAGGGTGTTGAAGGCTGGAGCGTCGGCGACCGTATCGTCGCCGTGACCGGCTTCGGCGCGCTCGCGGAGAAGGTCGTCATCCCCGCCAAGTCCGCATTCCGGCTGCCGGAGGAGCGGAGCTTCCAGGAAGGCGCGGCGCTGCTGCTCACCTATGCGACTTCGATCCACGCCTTGCTGGATCGCGGCAAGCTGCAGGCGGGTCAGACCCTGCTCGTGCTTGGCGCCGCCGGCGGCGTCGGTCTCGCCGCGGTCGAACTGGGCAAGGCCTATGAAGCGCGGGTGATCGCCGCCGTGTCGTCGGAAGAAAAGGCGCAGGCTGCTCGCGACGCCGGCGCCGATGAGGCAATCGTCTATCCTACCGGACCCGTTCGACCGCGACGGCCAGAAAGCGCTGGCCCAGCTCTTCAAGGACGCCGTCGGACCGGCAGGCGCGGACGTGATCTACGACCCCGTAGGCGGCGACTACACCGAGGCCGCACTACGGAGCATCGCCTGGGAGGGCCGCTTCCTGGTCGTCGGCTTTCCCGGCGGGCATCGCGCGGCTTCCGCTCAACCTCACGCTCCTGAAAAGCTGCGACGTTTGCGGCGTATTCTGGGGGGCATTTGCCGCGCGCGATCCGAAGGCCAATGCGGCTCACGTCGACACCCTTTTCCAGCTATGGCGCAAGGGAATGATCTCGCCCAGGATCAGCGCCACCTATCCGCTGGAGCGCGCGGGAGAGGCAATTCGGGCGATCTCCGAACGGCGCGTCGTCGGCAAACTCGTCGTCACGCTGGACTGACACCCTCCGCGCCCTTATTTCGCGGGCCAAACAAGCAAGGGATCACAATGACCCAGTTCGACGATCGCCAGCGCGCATTCGAATCCAAGTTCGCGCACGACGAGGAAATGAAGTTCCGCCTGGTCGCCCGCCGCAACCGGCTTCTCGGCGAGTGGGCGGCGGCAAAGATGGGCCTGTCCGAAGAGGAGACCTCATCCTACGCCAAGGACGTCATCCGCGCCGATTTCGAGGAAGCGGGCGACGAGGACGTCATCCGCAAGGTTTTGGGTGACCTGACTGCGGCAGGCGTCGAAACCACCGACACCGAAATCCGCGAGACGCTCGATCACAAGACCGCCGAAGCGAAGCGACAGCTGATCGAGGCGCAGGGCAGCTGACATGCCCATGGCCGCAAGCGAGATCGAGCGGCTGATTCGTGAAGCCATTCCCGATGCCGAAGTCGAAATCAGGGACCTTCGGGGCGATGGCGATCATTATGCAGCCCGGGTGGTAAGCGCGACCTTCGCGGGAATGCCGCGGGTCAGGCAGCACCAGCGCGTCTATGCCGCACTTGGCGGGCGCATGGGCGGAGAATTGCATGCACTGCAGCTTGAGACTGCAGTGCCGACAGGAGACGAAGAATGAGCGATGCAAACAATCGCATCGGCGAGATCGTGAAGGCCAATGAAGTGGTGCTGTTCATGAAGGGCACGCCGCTCTTCCCGCAGTGCGGCTTTTCCAGCCGGGCGATCACCATCCTCGAACATCTCGGCGTGCCGTTCGAGAGCGTCGACGTTTTGCAGGACCCGGAAGTCCGTCAGGGCATCAAGGAATATTCGGACTGGCCGACCATTCCCCAGCTCTACGTCAAGGGCGAGTTCGTCGGCGGGTCCGACATCATGCTGGAAATGTTCGAAAGCGGCGAGTTGCAGCAACTCGTGGGGGCGGAGGCCAGCTAGCTCGGGACAAACAAAAAGGGACGGTGAGCGGGACCAGAAACCTGCTGCACCGTCCCTTTCGTTGGCGTGGGACCAAGTGGACCCTCATATAGTAGCAATGCGCGTGCCAATTCGAATAAACGGCGGAAAACTGCGATATTCTTTGAGGTGGGCCCGAGGAGGCCGGACGAATGTGTAAAAAGTGCCGACAGAATTGCCCGGCTATGGCTGATGGCACTTTGTCGCTGCGTCCGTGTTGGGCCTCTCAATGAGCCGCGACGACCCCGACATGACGAGCCCGCTCGCACCGTCCCGCCTGATCTGTGACCTGACGCAAAGCTGGTCGGAGGTCGGTGGGGGCGTGGGCACCTATTTGCGGCACAAGCGCCAGCACATCCTCAATCGCACGCCTCACCGGCATTTGCTGATCGTTCCGGGTCCGGAAGACACGGTTTCCGAAGACGGCCGTGCAATTACCGCGACAATCCGCTCGCCGCGCGTCCCGGGAAGCCCGCATTACCGGCTGATGGTTCGCAATGGCGCGGTTCGCGCTCTGCTCGAGCGGTTTCAGCCGGACCTTATCGAGTGCCAGGATAGCTACAACTTGCCCTGGGCAGCGCTCGCTCACCGCAAGCGTTATCCGGAGACTGCACTCGTCGGCGGCTATTTCACCGATTTCCCTACGGTCTACGCCGAGAGGCCCTTCTCCAAGGTCATGGGCGCCACTCTCGCCAGTGTCGCGGGCCGCATCTGCTACAATTATTGCGGCCGCCTCTACCGCCAGTTCGATGCCGTCTTCGCCCTGAGCGAGAATGGCGGCGCGACGAAGCTCCGCTCGTACGGCGTGGAAAACGTGGGCATCGTCCCGTTGGGCGTCGAGCTCGGGGATTTCGGTCCGTCGCGGCGAGATCCCAAGTTGCGTCGATCGCTCGGGATCGAGGATCATCAACCTTTGCTGATTTACGTCGGTAGGCTCGACGTAGAGAAGAAGCCGCACATCGTCGCCGAGGCGTTCCGCAAGCTGCCGGAGTCGCTCGGCGCGCAGCTGGTGCTTCTTGGCGAAGGCCCGCTCCGCGAAGAGATTGCGGCATTGGGGGACGCGCGAATCCATACGCCAGGCTTCGTCCGCGACCGGCAGCAATTGGCCCGTTGGCTCGCTAGCGCGGACCTGTACGTCTCGGGCATGGCCGATGAGACCTTCGGCGTGTCGATCGTCGAAGCGCAGGCGTCCGGCCTTCCGGTCGTCGGCGTTGCCGCCGGTGCGATGGTCGACCGCGTCACCGACGCTATCGGTCGCCTCGGTCCCGTCGACGATGCGGACGCGATGGCGGCGAACATTCTCGCCGTGCTGAGTTCGGACCTGGCGCAAATGGGCGAGATCGCGCAGGCCGAAGCTCGCCAGTATAGCTGGGACCGCAGCATGGAGGCCCTGTTCGGCAACCTCTATCGTCAGGCCTTCGCGGCCCGGGCCCGAAGGTTGGTCGAGGCGCCCGTGACATCACGCGGGCCGATCGCCGTCCCGGCGGAATAGTCTTCGTCGGGGATTTCGTAGCCGCCGTCACTCGTGCAAGAGGGGCGGGTGGATGCCCCATACGAATTGCTGGAGACGCTCGAGCCGGGGATCGCCCGCGTCCTCGCGCACAATCCCTCGGCCTTCACTTATTACGGCACGCAGACCTACCTGATCGGTGACGCGGAGGTCGCGGTGGTCGACCCCGGTCCTGACCTGCCGGAGCATGTCGAAGCCTTGCTTCGCGCCATCGGCGGACGCCGCGTCGCAGCGATCATGTGCACCCATACGCACCGCGACCACAGTCCGGCGGCAAAGCCGCTAGCGAAGGAAACCGGAGCGCCCGATCATCGGCTGCGCTCCGCTTGCGCTGGAGACGGTCGGCCCACGGGCGGACGCCGCGTTCGACGGGGACTACTCGCCAGACCGGATCCTCGAAGATGGCGAAAGCATCGAGGTCGACGGCATCGGCCGTCACCGCCGTCGCGACGCCTGGCCATACGTCCAACCATCTGTGCTTCGCGGTCGGCGATGCGCTACTGACCGGCGACCACGTGATGGGCTGGTCGACCACGGTCGTCGTCCCGCCCGACGGGGAGATGGCGGCCTACATGGCCAGCCTCGACAAATTGCGGCAGCGGCAGGACCGCGTCTACTATCCCGCGCACGGGCCGGCCGTGACCAAGCCGCAGCAATATGTGCGCGGACTGATGGGCCACCGCATGCAGCGGGAGAAGCAGATCCTGCGGCTGGTCGGTGAGAAGCCGCGCGACATTCCCGACATCGTTTCGAACGCCTATCCCGGGCTCGATCCGCGGCTCGTGACCGCCGCGGGCGGATCGGTTCTCGCCCATCTCTTGGACCTCGAAAAGCGTGGGCTCGTTGTTCGTAAGGGAGAACAATGGCTCAGACTCTAAAGTTCACGCCCAAGCAGATCGTCATCACGATCGTGGTCCTCATTCTCGTCGTGGGAGTGGCCACGTGTCAGTGGCGTGCTTCCGAGGAGCGCCGTCGGGACGAAGAGATCGCGACGGCGGAAGGCCTTGCGCAAGTGGTGTCGTCGACGTTCGCCGGGCAAACCGATCTCAAGGTGTCGAACGTCAGCGGCACCATCGACGTGACGAGCGTGAATCGCGGGACACTCTTCAATTCCAAGTTGAAGGCCACACTTCCCTATTCGGTCGACTATTTTGTCGATCTATCCGGCCTTGGACGTGACGATGCCCGATACGATCCGACATCGAAGACCCTGCTGATAGAGGTGCCGGATGTTCGCGTTGCGGAACCGCACATAGACCTGACCAAGGGCAAAGTCGGCGAGGCGGAAGGATTTTGGGTCTCGCGGGAAGCGAGTGCCAATCTCGTGAGCCGGGCCCTCAAATTGACTCGCCAGAAGGCGGACGAAAATGCCCGGGAGACAGAAAATATGGCCCGCGCTCAAGAAGAAGCCCGAGCCCGAATAGCGGCGCTTCTTGAGGTGCCTTTGAAGACTACTCGGTTAGACGACATCAACGTGCAGGTACGTTTTGCTGGAGAGGAGAGGACGTCCGATCCTTCCTATCTCGACCTCTCAACACCATATAATGAGGCCATTGCAGAAGCGCAGCGGCGACGCGCTGCCGAGGGGAATAGATGACCGCACCGACACAGAGCCTGAAGGGTGTCGACCTCCTCGCCGAGATCGAGCGGCTGAAGCGCGAGCGCAACGCCGTCATCCTCGCGCATTATTACCAGAAGCCCGAGATCCAGGACCTCGCGGACTTCGTCGGCGACAGCCTTGATCTGTCGCGCAAGGCCGCCGCCACCGACGCGGACGTCATCGCCTTTTGCGGCGTCCGGTTCATGGCCGAGACGGCCAAGATCCTGTCACCGCAGAAGACCGTGATCCTGCCCGACATGGACGCCGGCTGCTCGCTTGAGGACAGCTGCCCGCCGGACCAGTTCGCTGCGTTTCGCGCCGCGCACCCGGACCATATCGCGCTGACCTACATCAACTGCTCGGCGGCGGTGAAGGCGCTCAGCGACATCATCGTTACCAGCTCGTCGGCCGCGGTGATCCTCGACCAGATCCCGAAGGACCAGAAGATCATCTTCGGTCCCGACCGGCACCTCGGCGGCTATCTCGCGCGCAAGTTCGACCGCGAGATGTTGCTGTGGCCGGGCGTGTGCATCGTCCACCAGGCGTTCAGCGAAACGGAGCTGCTGAAGCTCAAGGCCGAGTATCCCGATGCGCCGGTCGCGGCGCATCCGGAGTGCCCGCCGCACATCATCGATCATTCCGATCATGTCGGCTCGACCAAGTCGATCCTCGATTTCGCCTTGAGCTCGCCCGCGCAGACGATCCTCGTCGCGACCGAGCCGCACATCATCCACCAGATGGAAAAGGCGGCGCCGCAGAAGACGTTCATCGGCGTCCCTGGCGGCGACGGGAACTGCAACTGCAACATGTGCCCGTACATGGCGCTCAACACGCTGGAGAAGCTCTACGTGGCGCTGCGCGACCTCGAGCCGCGGATCGAGCTGTCGGCGGAAGTGATGGACCGCGCCCGCGTGCCGCTGGAGCGGATGCTGGAGATGGCGGGACGGACGGTAGGGCAGGGTGACGTCGGACGGCCGATCATCGATCCGAAGATCAGCGGCGACTAGGCCAGCCGCATCCAGATCACCGCGACGTACATGAAAAGGTTCATGTAGGCGGTCGAGGCGAAGCCCGGCGCCCGGTAGAGCGGGTGGATGCGGTAGCCGATCCAGAAAATGATGCGGCTGATCACGAATGTGATGGCGACTGCCGGCACGTAGCTGATGCGCTCGATCGGAAGGCTGACCGACAAAGCGACGATGCCGACCAGGAAGCAGACGAACTGCTGCAGCGTGTTGTCGGCGACGCGGCCGTCGACGCCCATCTTCGCGCTTTCCTTGCCGAGCGTCGGATCGATCGCCTCGCTGAGAAATCGCGCATTGCCGACGGCAGCGAGCATCACGAAGAGCGGAAGGACCGCGACCACCGACCAGCGGAATGCGTAGGCGAGCCGGTCGCCGTTGGAATCGATGACGTCGTGGTTCCGGGAAATGCGTCGCGATCGCCCAGACGAGCAAAACCATAGCGGCGATGCCGCTGGCGGCGCCGATCGCGACTGTCTTCTGATCCTTGGTCATGTGCCTGCCCCCGCAGATTGCGCGAGCATAGCACGACTACGGTTGTTTCAGGAGCGGCCGGTAACCTCGCCCGGAACAACCGCCGTGTTCGGGATGATGCTTGTCGAGGTGACGCTTCACGATGCGGAGGTTGCGCGTGTTCGACCGGAACAGGAAATCGGGAATGGCGCCGATCCAGGGAATCAGGCCAAGGGCCCAGTCGACACCGACATTCCCGACCATCCGCGACATCTCCCACTTCGACATGCCGAGATTGCGCGCTTCCCAGGCCATGTACGCGCCGATCAGTGCGCCCGCAGTGCTTCCGGCGAAGGGCACGAGGTCGAGGATGACGTCGAGCCCAACGCCCCGGTTGGTACCGGGGATGGTGATGAGCCGCTCCATGATCTTCTCGAGTGCCTCGACGCGCTGGCGGACGGACGCCGGGTCCGTGGCGAGGCGAGGCAAAGGCGATCTCTTGTCGGTCAATCTGCTCGCTCCCTGTCCAGGCGCTGGCCCAGCGACGTCAAAGTATGCCGCGCGAAGCGGTTGGTCGCAAAGCCTTGCACCCGGTCGGAAACGAGCGACCAGCGGATCGGAGCCGCAATGGCGATAAACAGCTGTTCCTCGTCCATCCGCTGAGCCGCCTGGGCAAGCATGCCGTTGCGCTGCGCACCGACGGTCGCAGCGCGCGCGGCCTCCAGAAGCTCATCGGCCTCGGGCTCGCAAACCGGGACCAATCCGCACCGCAAGTTGCGCAGGTACCAGGCCGGCGAAGTCGAAGGTGCGACCGCGTCGATCAGGCGGAAATCGGCCGGCTCTCCCGCTTTTGCGACTTCAACCTTCAGTCCAAGCGCACCCCAGTCGGTGGCGAGCCGGTTCAACAGGATTCTTGCCCCCGGAGCATCTGGCAAGGCGACCCGGATCGTCGGCCTTTCCAGGTCGCCGAAGAGGCGTTCGGCGGTTGCAACCAGCTGGACCCGTCGCCGATCGAGCGGGAGTCGCGAGCCACGGTGGAGGTGTCGGGTTGGGAACGCCGTCCAGCCCAGGTTCCAGAATCGTCGCACGCGGAAGAAGCCCCGGAACGCCCAGCGCGTCGATCAGCGCCTGCCGGTCTATGGACTCGCTGAGCAAGCGGCGGATCTCGCGATCGGCTGCAGGCCCATCCGCACGCGCGGGAACGAGCCCGAACAGTCCGCCGGCCGGATCGAACCGAAGCGCGGCCTTCGGCATGTCCTCGACCCGAGAGTAAGGCAGATCGGCAAACGTCCCGCCGAGCACGAGGTCGGCATCTCCCTTCAGGAAGGCCCGGACGGCCGCCTGGACGTTGCTGCCGGCAAGAGTGACCTCTTCCTCGACAACCACCTCCTCATCGGCGCTGGAAACTGTTCGCTCGAGGATCAGTGGGCCGTCCGGCTTGCCGTCTTTGGCAATCTGGAACGGACCAGTCCCTTGCTGCTCGCGCACGATTCCGAACTGCGGCTGGGCCAGGAGCTGCAGCAGGTGGGGCCGTGGCGCCTTCAGGCTGATCTCGATGACGCGGTCGGTCATCGGAACGATCTGGTCGATGGCCCCGAGCGTGTCCCGCAGCGGGTTCTTGCTTCGCGATGCGATCTGCCGGCGGAGCAGCCGCGCGACCTGCTGCGCGGTGACCTTGCGGCCGTCGGGCCACTCGGCCGACTGCAGGCGGAAGATGTAGCTCAGCCCGTCGTCGGTGACGTTCCATCGCTCCGCCAGGCCCGGCACGATCTGGCCTGCCGCGTCGAACCGGACGAGACCCTGCGCGACCGCTGACAGCAGCACGGCCTGCGGCTCGGTCAGGGGGGCGGCGGCGGGATCGACGATCGTCGGAGCGTCGCCGATCACGATTACATCGGTCTTTCCGGATTGGGTATTATCGCAGCCGGCGGCAGGAAGCGCGGCCAGGAACAGCAAAGCCGCGGCAGTGACACGGCGAAAGACGGGCGACTGCATGCCCGCTGTTTAGTCGTAAGCCCGCATTCAGCAAATCTCTGGATATATCGAACGAAGTGTTTTACTGAAGTAAGGCACCTACTCTTTGCGAGTGCTGGGACGAGCGTGGTCGATAACGAGGGGATCTGGAGCCGCGGAGGCTCCAACGTGGAGGAGCTGCCCGACCCGTTTGCGCCGCTCACGCCGCCGCCCGGGGCGGTTCCCGATTTTGATGCGAGGCCGCGACGCCGCCGCTGGTGGCCGCTCGTCCTCTACGCAATCTCCGCAGTCTTCTTCGTCACCCTCATCTGGCTGATCGTGACGGCTCCGCTTTCTCGCGCGCTCGAGCCGCTCGACGATCCGGCCATCCTGCTCCTGTCGCAGGAAGGGCAGCCGATCGCTCGGCGCGGGGCCGATCAAGGAAGCGCCGGTCGACGTTACGAAGCTGAACGATGTGACGCCCGCGGCATTCGTCGCGATCGAGGATCGGCGTTTCTATCGCCACTGGGGCATCGACCCACGCGGCATCGGTCGCGCCATGGTCGCTAACGTGCAGGCGGGTGGCGTACGCCAGGGCGGCTCCACCATCACTCAGCAGCTGGCGAAGACCAGCTTCCTCTCGTCCGACCGCAGCTACAAGCGCAAGGCGCAGGAGGTGATCATCGCCTTCTGGCTCGAAGCCTGGCTGACCAAGGAGGAGATTCTCTCGCGCTATCTCTCCAGCGTCTATTTCGGCGACGGCGTGTACGGCCTTCGTGCGGCGTCGAACCACTACTTCGGCCGCTCGCCGGAGAATCTGAACCTGGCGCAGTCGGCAATGCTGGCGGGCGTCGTGCAGGCCCCGTCGCGGCTGGCGCCGACGAACAATCTCAAGCTCGCGCAGGCGCGAAGCAAACTCGTGCTGAGGGCGATGGCGGACACCGGCGCCGTCAGCCGTTCGCGTGCCAATGCAGCGACGCCGGCACGTCCGATCTATCGTTCGTCCAAGGTCCCGACCGGCACCTATTTCGCCGACTGGGTCTCGCCCTCGGCGCGCGACGCGTTCGAAACCGACTTCGGGGAAGTGCGGGTGCCGACCACCCTCGACGCCGATCTTCAGCGGCTCGCCGTTCGCGCCGTCTCGCGCGCGGGAATAGGAGACGCGCAGGCGGCGCTCGTCGCGATGCGCCCGGACGGCCGGGTCGTCGCGATGGTCGGCGGCAAGAGCTACCGGGACAGTCCGTTCAATCGCGCGACGCAGGCGCGGCGGCAGCCCGGATCGGCCTTCAAGCTGTTCGTCTATCTCGCGGCTCTGCGCGCCGGCTGGACGCCCGACAGCAAGATCGAGGATCGGCCGATCACGATCGACGGATGGACGCCCGCCAACAATGACGGGATCTATCGCGGCGAGATCACCCTGCGCGAGGCCTTCGCCCGGTCGAGCAATGCCGCCACCGTCCGGCTTTCGGAGAACGTCGGCCGCGCCAACGTCATGCGTACCGCGCGCGAGCTCGGCATGACAACGTCCCTGCCGAACAGTCCGAGCCTCGCGCTGGGCACTGCCGGCGTTAGCCTGCTCGAGCTGACCTCCGCTTATGCCGCCGTCGCGAGCGGCCGCTATCCGTTCGCGCGCGCGGGCTGCCGGAAGGTGAGGGTGCAAACCGCTTCTCCGGCCTGCTCCAAGGGGGCGGCCGGATGGATTCGCGGCGGGATTGGGCGCCGATGCTCGACCTCCTCTACGCCGCCGCCAATGACGGCACCGGCAAGCGGGCTGCGCTCGCCGTGCCCACCTTCGGCAAGACAGGAACCAGCCAGGACAATCGCGACGCCTTGTTCGTCGGCTTTGCCGGCGACCTGGTCGTTGGCGTCTGGATCGGCCGCGACGACGACCGTCCGCTTGGAAAGAATGTCAGCGGTGGCACGACTCCGGCGAAGGTCTGGCGCAATTTCATGGTGTCGGCGCTCGCGGTGGACGGACGTGCCGGTCCGAAGCTCCCCGCCGAATTCCGCATTCCTCAGCGCGCCCAACCGGAACCCAAAAAGGAAAGTCCCCTTCCCAAAGAGTGGACCGAAGGCGCCGAGCCCATTCGCGAGCTGCTGAAAGAGATCGAGAAATTATTCGAATAATTAGAACAGATTAATGTCTGTTAACCTGCCCGTTTAAGCATTTCTCAATTCCCGACTCCTATTTGGAACCTCGACCTGACGATCTTTCGGCAGGGCGGATGGGGCGGAAGTCCCGCGACTTCGAGGACAGGAGACCAGAAATGATCAAGCGGTTCGTCAAGCTGATGAACGACAGCAAGGGTGCAACGGCCATTGAATACGGCCTGATTGCAGCTCTCATCGCCGTTGCGGCGATTGGTGCGATGCGCGGCATCGGCAGCAAGCTGAATTCGACCTTCAACAACGTTTCCAGCCAGCTCATCTAAGAGCCAGCTTAAGCGTTACAGGAGCGGCGGTACCGAAAGGTGCCGCCGCTTTTGTTTTGACTGGTTAACGCGCGCTAACCGGCGCGCTTAAGCCTTTTTCAACCGCCTTGGAGGTAATCCAAACCAGGCCCCGGAAAAGGTCCGGGGGCGGGCGTGCGTATCCGCCTAGTGGGACCCACAAGGAGATCAGAAATGTTTCGCAAGCTCATTCGCAACGAAGAAGGCGCCACCGCCATTGAATACGGCCTGATTGCCGCCCTCATCGCTGTTGCCGCCATTGCTGCCATGCAGGGTATCGGCTCCAAGCTGAACTCGACCTTCAACAACGTTTCCGCCCAGCTCATCTAAGAGCCTGCGAGATACGATTACGAACGGCGGCGCCGCAAGGCGCCGCCGTTTTCGTTTTATTCGCGATCGGCCGTCGAAATGTCCGCGGCGCGGTCACGAGGCAAAGGAAAGCGGCCCGACGTTTCCGTCGAGCCGCTTGGATAGTCTCAGAAATTAGAAGGATGGTGGAGCCGAGGGGGATCGAACCCCTGACCTTCGCAATGCCATTGCGACGCTCTCCCAGCTGAGCTACGGCCCCGTTCCTTCGCGCCTTAGGCGATGTTTCCCGCTCTGAAAACGGGGAATTTCACCGCCTTGTGCGCGATCTCCTAGCTTTCTTCGTCTTCGCCGGGCTTTCCGACGCCCAGGTCGTCGTCGCCGGTCTGGAGATCGACTTCCTCGTCCGCGCTCGGCTCTTCTTCCTCGGCGATCGCCAGATCCTCGGCTTCGAGATCCGCGTCCGCAGCGGGTTCCTTGACCGGGGCCGCGGCCTCGAACGGCATCGGCTGCTTGGACTTCAGCACGGGCTCGGGGACCCACTCCGTGCCACACTCGATGCAGTGGATGGGGTCATCGGCGGTAAGATCGTAGAAACGGGTCGAGCACTTGGGGCAAGTGCGCTTGGTGCCCCATTCGGGCTTCACCATGTGGGTCAAACTCCAGTCAAAATCCGGTGGCCGCGGGACGGCGGCAGCGTTCGGGGCCGCGCCTTGCCATAGGCATTTCGCCCTGTCAAAGCGCCTCCCTTGAACGAGAATTTCGGAACTCGAGACGGCCAGCGCAAGGGGTTCGTCATTGCGGTCGATGGTCCGGCCGCCAGCGGCAAGGGCACGATCGCCCGCGCGCTCGCCGCGCACTATGGCTTGCCGCACATGGACACCGGCCTGCTTTACCGCGCCGTGGCGTTGAAGCTGTGGCGGTGGGGCGGCGATGCCTCCAACGAATTCGAAGCGCTGCGGGCCTGCGACGACCTCGGTTTCGATCCGAGCGACGAGGAACTCAGAAGCGAGCCCGTCTCGCGTATCGCTTCGAAGATCTCATCCTATTCGTCGGTCCGCGACGCCTTGCTTCAGCGGCAGCGCGACTTTGCCGCTCAGGAGGGCGGGGCGGTGCTCGACGGGCGCGACATCGGAACGGTCATCGCTCCGGACGCGGATGCCAAGCTGTTCGTCACCGCAAGCGCCGAAGTTCGCGCCCAACGCCGCGTCCGCGAACTCCTCGAACGGGGAATGCCCGGTCACTACGACGACGTCCTGCTCGATATTCGGGCCCGCGACGAGCGCGACGCGAACCGCGAAATCGCCCCTCTGAAGCAGGCGCCGGACGCGGACCTGCTCGATACCAGCGATCTCGACATCGACAGGGCCGTGGCCGAGGCGATCCGACTGGTCGATGCGCGCGTAAAGCTCGCCCAGAGCTGATTGCGCAGCCGGCGCTGGCCTAGAATTTCACCGACAGACCGACCGCCGCTCGCTTGTTTCGTCTCGGTGCCATGTTCTGCGGCACGTCGCCGACATAGCCGCGCATCTTCGGCGTGGTCTGGAAGATACCCAGCCCGAGGACCGTGCCGGGCGCAATCTGCCGGCCCGCGATAATGCCTTTCGGCATTGGCGAGCCGCCATCCGGATAGGCATATTCGACGAGCGGGAAGGCCATGCTTCGGCCGATGGTTTCGCGGCGAAGCGGGTCGGTCAACGCCGGAAAGCGACGGAAGCGCGCTGAGGGTCGAGGATGGCTTCTCGGCGGCCGCTGGAACTGGCCATGCAAGAACTGCCGCAACAGTCAGGATTCTCAAGCGCTTCATGCGCGATCCTCCAGCCAACCCCGCAGGTAAACCCTGGCAATGAAGGCGGGTTCCACAGCGCCCAGGATGACACGTTGTGGGACAGGATGCCGCTTCGAGGGTAGCATTCGCGCAAGCACCGCTCGTTGCAATTTCGCTCGGGAGGGCTTGCGCTGGAGGTGCGCACGCTCACAAGGTCAGGCGAACAGGGGCAGGTTTGGCGAAGAGCCCGTGAAAAAGGATCATTATTCCGTCCTGGGCGTGACGCCGGCATCCGAGGATGTGGTGATCCGCGCAGCGTATCGCGCGCTCATGCGCCGCTATCATCCCGATGCCGATTCCAGCGCCGAGGCCGCCGAAAAGGCGCGGGAGATCAACGAGGCCTATCGCGTGGTCAGCGATCCCGACCGGCGCGCCCGGTATGACGAAGGTCTGAAAGAACAGAGCCCTCTGAAGTTCGAGCCGGAATTCCGGACCGAGCAGTCCGGGCACAGGTCCTCGCGGCTCGGTCCCGCGGCAGCCATCGGCTTCGCCGCATTGGCTGCCGGGATGGTAGCCTTCGCCGTTTCGCCCTCGCTGCGCGATCTCGCCAAGCCGTCTCTTCCAGCCGTCGAGGAGGAGCGAACAACTCCGGTGAAGCCTCCGGCGGTCGCCGCGCCGATCAAGCCCGCTTCCGCGCCAATTGCCGATTTGTGCGCCGATCCTTCAGCGAACGGACTGATCAAGGCGGAGTTGTTCCGGCGGGCCGCCCAGCTGCGGCCGGCAGAACGCGCGCAGTTGGAACGCGTGGCATCGCACGCGCATCTCAGGATCGAATTCGATATCGGCCAGTGGCTCCGGCTGCAGCGGTTGGCTCGCCATCAACCTTCCACGCGGCCTGGTCGTCGACGGGAGCCGATCCAATTTGAACGCCGAAGCGGCTTTCGGCCTGGTACGGGGCGAAGGGGGACTGCGGCTGGCGAGCCTGTCCGGGGTCGAATGGGCTTGTCCGCTCTCTCGCGACATTGGGGCCGCCGGAGCCGGTTGCGCCAGCCGATGCGAAGGAGATCGCGACCGCAGAGCCTCCGAAGTCGGCTGACGGGAAAGCGGTCGAAGCCGACGGTTATGGCTGCGAAGGCCGTGACCGTCGCTCCGAAACGCTCGTCAGTGGAGGCCGATGGAGGTTGCGCGGACGCTGCGAGCCGGTCTGACCGGCTCGTCTGCGCCGATGGCAATCTGTCCACGCTCGATCGTCAATTGGCTTTGCTCTACCGCCAATCGTGGAAGCAGGCCGATGAGAAGAAGAGAGCGGCGCTGATCGGCACTCGGCAGCGGTTCAACGACCGGCGCGCGGCCTGCGGATCTTCAAACTGCATGACGACCGCCTATGTGTCTCGTCTGCGCGAGATCAGCGACATCATGGCCGGAAAGGGCCAGCAATAGGACCGCAAGAGTTCATGCCAGGCGACCGTCACAAAGCCCGTGAAGATTTCCGGCGCATGCTGAAGTGGATCGTGGTCGTCGCCGTAGCGACTGTCGCGGCCGCGCTGCTTTACCTGCATCTGACCGGTGAGCTGTCGCTGCACATGGTGATCGCGACCATCCTCGGCGTATTCTTTTCGGTCCTGCTCGGGGCCGGACTGATGGCGGCGTCCTATTTCAGCGACAAGAGCGGGCACGACCGTGACGTCCGCGACGCGACTGTCGACGACCGCGAGCCCTAGGGCTTCCGGCGAACCGCCCAGACGAGCGCCGACACGCTGCTGATCAGGGCGGCGATGGCGAGCAGCGCAGCGGGATCGAGAACGAGCACTCGAGACCTCCTCCAGCGGAGTCGTAAAAGCGACTCGCCAACTCCATGTTCCCTATTTGTTCCCTATAGGCAATAGGAAAATACCTAGCCACGGAAATGAGGTGGTGAAGGTAGCATTATCTTCATTTCTCTCCGGTACTTGCCGTCGGTCGACCAGGGGAAAGAGACCAGGACGTGCAGGTGACGAGGAGAGGGGCTGTGAGGATCGCGAGCAGCCATTTGATCACCAGCTGCGCCACTGCGGCTGCGATCATCCTTTTTGTTGCGCTCGGTAGCCAGATCCTGCCGGCGGCCTTCGGCGGCTGGCCGATCAACCCGAACGACAGCGCTCTCTCGGTCGCATTCCTCCTCAACATCGCGATCATCCTGTTCGGCTGGCGCCGGTCGAAGGATCTTCGCGACGCGCTCGAAGGCTATGAAAAGGCCGAGCGCCTGGCCGAGCGGAACGCAAACACCGATCCGGCGACCGGCCTTGCCAATCGCCGTGAACTGATGCGGGCGCTGGCGATCACGCTGGAAGCGCGCAGTTCGGGCGTGCTGCTCCTGCTCGATCTCGATCATTTCAAACGCGTCAACGACCTTCACGGACACCTTGTCGGCGACAAGCTGCTCGCCCACGTCGCGGCGACCGTGCTCAGCGAGGCGCCGGAAGGCGCATGTTGCGCGCGCATCGGCGGCGACGAATTCGCAATCCTGCTCGACGGTTCATCGGCCAAGGATGCGGAGCGGTTCGCCCAGGCGATCCTGACGAAGATGTCGAAGCCGGTCGACCTCGGCAACGTAAACGTCTTCGTTTCCGCCTCGATCGGCCTGGCCCAGGTCCGGCGTCTGCAGAAGGACGAGGACGTGCTTCGCGAGAGCGATTTCGCGCTCTACGCCGCCAAGCGTGCCGGCCGGAGCTGCTTCGCCTGGTTCGACCCGGAGCTGGAGCGCGAGCTCACCGATCGCGTCAAGCTCGAAGAAGACATTCGCAGCGGCATCGAGAAGGGCGAGTTCATTCCGTTCTTCCAGCCGCTGATCGACCTTGCGTCGCGCGAGCTCGTCGGTTTCGAGGCGCTGGCCCGCTGGCGTTCGCCGACCCGCGGCTTCCTCGAGGCCGAAGCGTTCATCGAGGCGGCGGAGAAGACCGGGCTGATCGGCCCGCTGACGCTGAGCGTCGTCGAGCAGGCGCTGAAGGAAGCGCGCAACTGGCCGTCGCACCTCAAGATCGCGATCAACGTTTCGCCCATCCAGTTCCGCGATCCGCAGCTGGCGCAGCACATCATGAAGATCGCCACCGAAGCCGGCTTCCCGGCGCATCGGCTGGAGGTCGAGATCACCGAGGCCTCGCTGCTCGAGGATCGCGAGCAGGTGCTGGCGACCATCGGCAGCCTGAAGAATGTCGGCATCAGCATTTCGCTCGACGACTTCGGCACCGGCTATGCGTCGCTGGCGCAGGTCAACAATCTGCCGATCGACCGCATCAAGATCGACAAGAGCTTCATCAGCACCATCGTCAAGAGCGAGCAGACCGCGGCGATCGTCAACACCATCACCAACCTCGGCCACACGCTCAACGTGCCGATCACGGCGGAAGGCATCGAGTCCGAGCAGGTCCGCAACGAGCTCGGCAAATATGGCTGCGCCGAGGGGCAGGGCTATCTGTTCGGCCGCCCGCTGTCGGCGGATACCGTCCGCACCTTCCTGGAGATGAAGGAACGCGACGGCGGCAGCCAGCAACCATCCGCAGACCAGGCGGAAACGGAGCGTCCGAAGATGCGCCGAAGTTGGTAAGGCGACGGGCCTAGGCCGCCTTTTCACCCCATTGCTTCACGCGCCGTCCGCCGCACCACAATTCCTTGACCGCCTGCCCATGCTGTTCGGCATGGACGATGGCGCAATCGTCGTCTTGCGCGGCAAAGCCCTCGACGCTCCCGAACCGCCCGCGGCGGTCGAGAAAATATAGCCTGTAGTAGGGCAACGACACCTCCTGTCCGCCAAGCGAAACAAGCTCCGCGGACGGTTCAAAATCGGCCCGAAATGGTTAACGAATTCTTTCGGCGGCGGTCGTTCGACCGACTTATCCACCGTTTTAGCGGCGCCCGCTCGTGCCCCTGACCTTCGGGCTGCGGATGCAGCTGTTGTAGCTGATCCAGTCGATGCGCCCGGACCGGCGGAAGGTCGCGCGGCGATTGCAGAATTGCACCTGCCAGTTCGTCGGCTTGGCCCTCTTTCCATAGGCCAGTGCCTGCTTCATCGCCTTCTGCTGCTTCTGGATGCACTCTTCCTGCCATTGGCAGACGAAGCCGATGTTGAGGAAGACCGGATCGCGCAGCGGCGGAAGCTTCGCCGGCGCGGCAGGAGCCATCGCGCCGAAAACGGCAGCCAGTCCAACAAGCGTCAGTCTCAAAGCCAAATCCCCACGATAAACGGCACGACACCCGCACGCTAAACGCACGAACGTTGAATTTCTCCTTCATTGTCGAATTTACGGGCGATCGGCCCTTGGCTCGGCCCGCAGCAATCTACTTCGGAAGCACCTTCTGCCCTTCGATGACGAAGCTGGTTTTCACGCCGGCAGCCATTGGCAATCCCGCACGCGAAACGGGCTGACCTCCGCCGACCCACAGATCGACCTTTCCTGGGCGGATGACGCGCTTGCCGTCCGAATCCACTGTGCTCAGCCCGCGGTCCTGCAGGCGGAAACTCAGTGTTCTCGTCTCACCCTTGAGCAGATGGACTCTCTGGAACCCCTTCAGCGTGCGGAGAGGAGCGCCAGGCTCCTGAGAATGCGTGACGTAGAGCTGGACGACCTCGTCGCCGTCCCGGCTCCCCTCGTTCGTCACGTCGACCGAAACATCGACGAAGCCGTCGGCTCGAACGGCCGCAGAACTCAGCCGGGGCTTGGAGTAACGGAACCGCGTGTAGCTCAGGCCGTGACCGAACGGGTACAGGGCCTCGCCCTTGAAGTAGCGATACGTCCGCCCCTCCATCTTGTAGTCGGCGAACGGCGGCAGCTGATCCGCGGAGCGGTAGAAGGTGACCGGCAAGCGTCCTGCCGGGCTGTAGTCGCCCGCAAGCAATTGCGCGACGGCATGGCCGCCTTCACCGCCAGGATACCAGGCCTGGACGATCGCGGGAACGTTCGCGTCGGCCCAGTTCACGCCCAGCGCGCTGCCGCTCATCAGGACGAGAACGACCGGCTTGCCCGTCGCCTGAATGCGTTCGAGCAGGCGCTGCTGCGGTGCGGGCAGGTCCAGGCTGGTGCGGTCGCCGCCGGCAAATCCGGGCGCTTCGACCCGCATTTCCTCGCCTTCGACGCGTGCCGACAGCCCGCCGACGAAGACGACGACGTCGGCCTGGCCGGCCATTGCGACCGCTTCCTCGCCCTTGTCGTTGGGTTCGCTCCAGACCAGCTGCTGCTGGCCGCGAGCTCCGCGCTGGAAGCCTTCGACGCGGATCGGATAGCGCGTTCCGCGTTCGAGCTGGACCTTGTTCGAATAGATCGACGGCGCGTCGCCGACGCCCCATTCATCGACGACCAATTTGTCGCCGATCCACACGCGATAGCCATTCTCGCTGGCGAAGCGGAAGCGATACTCTCCGCTTTCCGGAGCGAGGATGGTCCCCGTCCAGCGCATCGAACTCGCCCTGTCGCCGGTCCAGTTCACGCGCGCCGTCCGGTCCGTGCCGGTCTTCACCGGCGCGCCTTCCAGGTTCACGCCATTGAATGTCTCGACCTTCAGCCCGGGCGCGGAACATTGCATGTCGATGCAGAAGGCCGTCTCCGGAACCGGCAGCTCGGCCGGTCCGATCAGACCCGTTCCCTGCGAGTATAGAATTTTGGAGCTCGGGAAGCGCGTCCGAATGCCGTCAAGTACGGTCACCGGCTTCGACGGCGTGCCGTAATAATTGCCGACGAGCGTGTCGAAGCTGTCGGCATTGGGGCCGATCACCGCGATCGTGCGCGGCGTACCCTTGAACGGCAGAAGGTCGCCCTGGTTCTTGAGCAGCACCATCGAGGCCTTCGCCATGTCGAGGGACTTCGCGTGGTGCGCCGCGGTGTCGTAATCCTTCGCCGTGATCTGGGTGTACGGATTCACGGTCGCAGGATCGAACATGCCGAGCCTGATGCGCGCTTCCATCAGCCGCCTGACCGAGCGGTCCAGCACCGCTTCGGGCAGCAGCCCGGACTTGACCGCCTTCACGATATTGTCGGCGTCGGTCGTCAGATTGTTGCGATAGTCGCCGCAGATCAGGTCCATGCCGTTCTTGAAGGCGATCGCCACGCCTTCCGGCGCAGTCTTGGTGTAGGCGAGGGCGTCGGGCCGGTAGATGTTGGCCGCGGCGCCGCAGTCGGAAACGATGTACCCTTGGAAACCCCAGTTCTGGCGCAGATATTCCTGCTGCAGCATTTCGCTGGCGCAGCCCGGGATCCCGTTGACCGCGTTGTAAACGCACATGATCGAACGGACGCCGCCGTCGATCACGGTGGCGCGGAAGGCCGGCAAATAGGTGTCCTCAAGGTCGCGCTTGGACGGATAGACGTCTTCCTTGTGGCGGTTCGATTCCGGCCCGCTGTGGACGGCGAAATGCTTCGAGGTGGCGATCGTCTTGAAGTAGTTCGGGTGATCGCCCTGAAGCCCCTTGATGAAGGCGATGCCCATGCGAGACGTCAGGAACGGATCCTCGCCATAGGTTTCCTGGCCTCGGCCCCAGCGCGGATCGCGGAAGATGTTGATGTTCGGAGACCAGACGGTCAGCCCCCGATAGAAGTCGCTGCTGCCGTCCGGATGCAGCCGTTCGACATATTTGGCGCGGAACTCGGTGCTGATGACGTCCGCGACTTCGCGCATCCGCTTTTCGTCCCAGGTGGCGGCCATTCCGATGGCTTGCGGGAAGACCGTTGCCACACCGGCCCGGGCGACGCCGTGAAGTCCCTCGTTCCACCAATTGTATTGCGGCACGCCCAAGGCGAGGGATCGCGGGCGCGGTGTGTCCGACCTGCGCAGCTTTTTCCTCCAGGGTCATCTTCGACACGAGGGCCGCGGCGCGCTGTTCCGACGTAAGTGTCAGATCTCCAGTTGGGGCCTGAGCAGCAGCGCTCATCGCGGCGACCGATGCGGCTAATCCTAACGCAGTAAGTCTGGCGGCTCTCATCGTCTCTCCCCTATCCGACGGTATGGTCGGTGCTCTGTCGAGCCACATCGACCGACATGCCGTGCAGGAAGGTAGCGCTAACATGGGCATCTGCCACTTTGAAGTCGCGATGTTGCGCGCTCAAGGAAATATCGGGGTCTGACCCTGCACCTTGCCCTCTAACCCCCTCTAGAGTAAGGCGCCCTCCGTCCGGCAGGCGGCTAATTCCCTCTGGACAGCCCGTCTCATTGGCGAGCGCGTACGGTGCCCCGGATAATCCCGGCATCGGAACGCGCTTTTTCGCATGGGGCGGCTGTTCGCGAGGTAGCTGCTTGAAGGACGCCGCATCGGCATGGTGCCGCGGCGGCAGTGCATTGAACCAGGTCCGCATGTGAAGGCTCGCCATGGTGGCGCGCTCGCGGCAGGCCCGAGATTACAGAGAGACACTCTAGTTTATGGCAACCACGACATTTCCGTCACGCGACGATTTCGCAGCGATCCTCAACGAGAGCCTCGGCGGTGAGAACGAGACCTTCGAAGGCAAGGTCGTCAAGGGCATCGTAACCGCGATCGAGAACGACCTCGCGGTGATCGACGTGGGACTGAAGTCCGAAGGCCGCGTGGCGCTGCGCGAGTTCGCCGCGCCCGGCCAGAAAGCCGAAATCAAGGTCGGTGACGAAGTCGAAGTCTTCGTCGACCGGGTCGAGAATTCGCAGGGCGAAGCGATGCTGTCGCGCGACCGCGCTCGCCGCGAAGCCGCCTGGGACAGCCTCGAAAAGGAATTCGAAGCCGGCAACCGCGTCGAAGGCGTGATCTTCGGCCGGGTGAAGGGCGGCTTCACCGTCGACCTCGGCGGCGCCGTGGCGTTCCTTCCGGGTTCGCAGGTCGACATCCGTCCGGTCCGCGACGTCGGTCCGCTGATGGAAATCCCGCAGCCGTTCGTGGTCCTCAAGATGGACCGCCGCCGCGGCAATATCGTCGTGTCGCGCCGCGCCATCCTCGAAGAGACCCGCGCCGAACAGCGCAGCGGGCTCATCCAGAGCCTCGAGGAAGGCCAGGTCATCGACGGCGTGGTCAAGAACATCACCGATTACGGTGCGTTCGTGGACCTCGGCGGCATCGACGGCCTGCTGCACGTCACCGACATCAGCTACAAGCGCGTCAACCACCCGAGCGAGGTGCTTGGCATCGGCGACACGGTGAAGGTGCAGATCATCCGCATCAACCGCGAGACGCAGCGCATCAGCCTCGGCATGAAGCAGCTCGAGACCGATCCGTGGGAAGGCGCTTCGGCCAAGTATCCGATCGGCGGCACCTTCCAGGGCCGGGTCACGAACATCACCGAATATGGTGCGTTCGTTGAGCTCGAGGCCGGCATCGAGGGCCTCGTCCACGTCTCCGAAATGAGCTGGACGAAGAAGAACGTCCACCCGGGCAAGATCGTCTCCACTTCGCAGGAAGTCGAAGTGAAGGTGCTCGAGGTCGACGCCGAGAAGCGCCGCATCTCGCTCGGCCTGAAGCAGGCGCAGTCGAACCCGTGGGAAGCCTTCGCCGAAGCGCACCCGGTCGGATCGACCGTCGAGGGCGAGGTCAAGAACTCGACCGAGTTCGGCCTGTTCATCGGCCTCGAAGGCGACGTCGACGGAATGGTCCACATGTCGGACATCGCCTGGGGCGTGTCGGGCGAAGAGGCTCTCAACCTGCACCGCAAGGGCGAGACCGTCTCGGCGCAGGTGCTCGACGTCGACGTCGAGAAGGAGCGCATCAGCCTTGGCATGAAGCAGCTTGAGCGTGGCGGCGTCACCGCCGGTGCGGCTTCGGGCAGCGGCGCCAAGAAGGGCGAAGATCGTCACCGTCGAGGTTCTCGCGGTGGTCGATGGCGGCCTCGAGGTGCAGATCGCCGAGGGCGGCGCTTCGGGCTTCCTCAAGCGCACCGACCTCGGCCGCGATCGCGACGAGCAGCGTCCGGAGCGCTTCCAGGTCGGCCAGAAGTTCGATGCGATGATCATCGGCACTCGACCGTTCGAAGAAGCCGAACTTCTCGATCAAGGCGATGCAGATCGCCGAAGAGAAGCAGGCGGTTGCCCAGTACGGTTCGTCGGACAGCGGAGCGTCGCTTGGCGACATCCTCGGCGCCGCGCTGAAGGAAAAGCAGGCGTCGACCGAAAAGAAGCCGAAGAAGTAAAATATGTAAGGTACGGCGGCACTTGCGCCGCCGTACCCTTTCTGACAGCTTGACCGAGTCCTCTTGGGGGAGAGGCTCGGTTAATAAAAATTGAATCTGCGGGGATGAGATGATCCGTTCGGAACTGGTGCAGAAGCTTTGCGGCGATTTTCCCGACCTGACCCAGCGTGAAGTCGAAGGCGTCGTCGGCGCACTGTTCGATTCCATCACCGACCAGCTGGCCCAGGGCGGCCGAGTGGAGCTGCGCGGCTTCGGCGCCTTCTCGACGCGTCAGCGCGACGCCCGGGTCGGACGCAATCCGCGCACCGGCGACCCGGTCGAGGTCGATGCCAAGCGCGTGCCCTATTTCAAGCCGGGCAAGGAAATGCGCGAGCGCCTGAACTTATCCGAGGTTACTGCGGAGTAGCCGGGGCGAACTACCGTCGCTGCGGCTGGATTAGCGGACGTGGCGGAACGGTAGACGCTGGAGACTTAAAATCTTCTTCCCGATTGGGAGTGTGGGTTCGATTCCCACCGTCCGCACCAGCTTCGCCCGCAGACATGCCGGGGGCATGTCGAGGACGAAGCTCCCGTAGCGAAGCGAGGGGCCGAGATCGACCCCGCAAGAGGCGTGTCGCCGGTCCTTTCGCGGCATTACCCAAACGCAAATTATTAATCTTGTCAGTGTAGTTCACGCTTTGTGTTCATGCGTCGGCTCACCTTGCGATCTGGCTCGCCGCTGGAAAGTGCGCGGCACGACTGGGTCGTGCTCGGAACCGTCATTGCGGCCGTCGTCCTGCTTATCGGCAACGGCACATCCTTCTTCCGCGAGATCAGCCGCGCCGAAGTCCTGATCGGGCCCGGAGTGCAGGTTGCCGCGATCGCGCTGACGCTCAACGTCGCGCTGATCCTCTTCGGCTGGCGTCGGTACGTGGATCTGCAGCATGAAACCGAACGCAGGCTCGACGGCGAGCGCCGCGCTGCGATTGCGGCATCGACCGATGCAGTCACCGGCCTGCTGAACCGAAAGGGCTTCGCGGACGGCACCGACGAGCTTCGTGCCAAGGCGATCGAGGACGGGACTTCTCTGCTGATCGTTTCCCTGCAGCTTCATCGCTTCCGGGCGATCTACGACCGGCACGGCTATGACACGGGCGATGCGCTGCTTCGCGGCGTGGCCGGCACCATCCTCGAGAATGCGGGCGAGGGCGCCGTGATCGCACGCACGGGCGGCGACGAGTTCGCCATTGCCAGCCTTCTTGCCGCCGATGGCCGCGAGCAGGCGGAAAAGGTGGTCGAGGGGCTGCTTCGATTGACGACGCGTCCGTTCGAGATTGACGGAAAGATGATCCAGGTCGGCGCCTTCGCCGGCATGGCCGCCGCCTCCGCGTCGGAGATCCGCGTGCCGGACCTGCTCCGCCGCGCCGACATCGCGCTCGACCATGCCAAGTCGGGCCGGACCGTCCGCCCGATCTGGTTCGATTCCGCGATGGAGCGGGCTTTGCTGGCCCATGGCGAGATCGAGCAGGGCATTCGCTTCGGCCTGGAGCACGAGCAGTTCCTGCCCTTCTTCGAGCCGCAGGTAGACTTGCGCACCAGCGAGATCACCGGCTTCGAGGTTCTGGCGCGCTGGCGGCATCCGCTGGCGGGTATCATTCCGCCGGACCGCTTCATTCCCGATCGCCGAGGAAATCGGCGTGATGGACAAGTTGTCGGAGCAGATCATTCGATCGGCCCTGCTCGCCTCACGCGACTGGGATCCGGCGATCAAGATTTCGGTCAACATCTCGCCGTCGCAATTCTCCGACGGCTGGCTGGCCGAGCGCATCGTTCGAATCCTGACCGAGACGGCGTTCCCCGCCGACCGGCTGGTGGTCGAGATTACCGAGACGTCGCTGTTCGGCGACATCGATCTTGCGCGAAACATCATCGCCAGCCTCAAGAACCAGGGCATCCGCCTGGCGCTCGACGATTTCGGGACGGGCTTCTCGTCGCTGTCGCACCTGAGGCAGCTGCCGTTCGACCTGATCAAGATCGACCGATCGTTCGTCACCAACATCCACGAGAGCGGCCAGAACGCCGCGATCGTTCGCGCAGTGGCGACGCTCGCCGACGCGCTGGAAGTACCGATCCTGGTCGAGGGCATCGAGAATGAGGCGGCGCACGCCGCCGTCCTCGCCATCGGCTGTTCGAGCGGGCAGGGCTGGTATTTCGGCAAGCCGATGGAGGCCGATCAGGCCGCCCAGCTGATCAGCCGGCGCTCGATACCGGCAGCGCCCGCACGCAATTCTTCGCGCGCAGCCTAAACTTCAAACCCCCACGATAGCCTATCGTCCCGTTCCGAGACGGCGGGAGCGACCCCTTGCGCATGGACGTTGTAAGCATGGTTAAAAACATCTTAAGAAGTGTCCATGCGTATGTTGATGCGTCCCGCCATCGCCCTCGATCCCCGACTGTTCGGGCGGCGCCTGCCACGCCTTCGCGATCAGGAAGTGAGCCCGGCGATCGTCGAAGACCTGAAGCTGTTCGGAACGACCTTCGCGGTCGGCTTCCTGTTCGTTTCCGTCCTGATCTTCTAAGCGCCCTTCCGCGCCACTTCCGCCGCAGGTATGATGGGGCCCCTCACCACATCGGGAGGGCAGCATGGCCGCATTCAACGCAATCCGCTTCAAGGTGAAGCCGGGACGCGACGAGGAATTCCTCCAGGCGCATCAGAACGTCGAGCGCGACTGGCCCGGTCTCGAACGGGTCAATCTCATCCAGACCGGCGAGCACAATTACTGCATCATCGGCGAATGGGCGGACATGGACAGCCTGGCCGCGGCGCGCCCGCATATGGTCGCAACGCTCGACAGCTTCCGCGACACGCTCGAAGATCTTGGCGAGGGGCTTGGGGTTACCGATCCGGTTTCAGGCCCGGTGGTGCTTCAGCTTAAGTAGCGGGCTCAGTCGCAAGCCAGGTGGAGCTTGTAGCCTAGCCAGGCGGCGACGATGCTTCCCACGGCGACCAGGAACAAAGTTTCCGCGACCGACACGCCGAGCAGGACCAGCCCGGTGAGCATCAAGGTCGCGACGACCATGGCGCCCGAGTTCACGATGTTGTTCGCCGCAACCGTGCGTGCCGTCTCCGACTTCGGCACGGTCGTGGTCAGGAAGGCGTAGAGCGGCACGACGAACATGCCGCCGGCGACCGCGACCCCGAGAAGGTCGAGCACGATCGCCCAGCCATTCGGATGGCGCAGGAATTCGGATATGCCGACGAGTTCCGGCGAGGCCGGCCAGTCCCGCGTCAGCCAGTAAAGGAGCAGGACGAAGACCCCCATCAGCAGAGCCGACGAGGGCGCAAACCGCGCCGAGACCTCGCCCTTCAGCATGCGGTTGATGGCGATGGAGCCGATGGCCACGCCGACCGAGAAGACCGCGAGGAACAGGGTGGCGACGCTCTGGTCGGCGTAAAGGGTGTTCTTCACCAGCGGCGGGAATTGCGCCGCGAGCACGGCGCCCATCGACCAGAAGAAGCTGATCGCAAGGATGGCCAGGAACAGCCGCTTGATGTGCAATGTCGCGCTGACGAGGGTGATGGAGGCGCGAACGATGTGCCAGTCCATTCCTCGGTGCGGATAGCCCGGAATCTCGGCATCGCTGGAAGGAGGGGCGGGGGGTACGAAGCCGCCCGCAAAGCGACCGATGACGGCGACCACGAGCACCCCGACCGCGGCAAACTCCGCGTGGAAAGTGCCGTCGGGCCTCTGCAGTACCAGCAGTCCGCCGAGGATCGTGCCGGTGAGGATGCCGATATAGGTGCCGGCTTCGACCAGTCCGGTGCCGCCGAGCACTTCGTCCTTTTCGAGATGCTGCGGCAGGATCGCGTATTTGATCGGCCCGAAGAAGGTCGAGTGAACGCCCATGGCCGTCAGCGCGACGAGCAGGAGCGGCACGTTGTGCAGCAGCAGCCCCGCTGCGCCGAAGACCATGATGACGATCTCCGCCGTCTTCACGATGCGGACGATCTTCGCCTTGTCCGTCGCGTCCGCGAGCTGCCCCGCAAGCGCGGAGAGGAGGAAGAAGGGCAGGATGAAGAGCCCGCCGGCAATCGCGCTGAACGCCGCTTCCTGCTCCGCGTCGCGATAGATGCCGTAGATGACGAGCATCACCATCGCGGTGCGGAAGAGATTGTCGTTGAAGGCGCCCAGGAACTGGGTGACGAAAATGGGCAGGAAACGCCGGGTACGCAGCAGATGAACGGTGTTCTGCATCAGCCCGCCTGGCGCGAACTTGGAAACAAACTTGGCATTCGGTCTGATGGGCCTCGGCTGCCGCGACGTTGGCAAAGCCTTAGCGGCTGTGGCGGGGCGAACAAGCGGGGGATGGCGACGCGTGCCGTTTCGCCATTGCTAGAACGCGAGCTTGCCCGAGAGGACTAGCCGTCCGTGATAGATTTCGCCGAGATCGCTTTGCGCGGTGTCGTAGTAGCGCAGGTCGAAGGTCGCCTTCTTGAAGAGCGTCTTGCTGATCCCGGCGTTGAACGAGGTGTAATCGACGCCCTCCTCGCGAGTGCGATGGCCGATGTTTGCGGAAAATCGCGTGGTGCCGTTGATCTCGAATGACGGGCCGCCCTCGAAATATAGGGATTGCCCGGAAGTGCCGAGGTCGTCGGGGCTGTAGACGGCGGACCCCTTCACCGTGAGCCTGTCGAACTTGCGGCTCGCGGAGCCTGTGAATTCCCAGGACGTATCGTCCGTCTCGCTCTTCACGTTGGTCTGGAACTTGTACGCTCCGCCGAAGCTGAGCTGATAGGGCCCGACTTTGGGCGCGTAGGTGACGGATGCCGCCGCCTCGCCATCGGCTACGGTCGAAGTGACATTTTTCCACTGGCCGCCGATCTGCACGTCACCGATCTGTAGATGGGCTTTCGGGATGAACTGGACGCCGTCGGTCTGGGCAACGCCCTTGGACATGCCGCGGCTGGCCACCGAGATTTCGAAGCCGGGGTCGGGAGGTGGGAGGTCCCACATATCTGCTGCTTCCTGATTTCGCTTGTGTCCGCCTCCTCATACCGGACGGCGGGTCGAATGCGAGGTTCGGCTCAAGTCAGTCCGCTGAGCTTCAGGGCGATGCCTCCCGCGGCGGCGGCGGCGAGCACCGGGAGCACTGCGAGCTTGAAGCGGAAGACCGCGACGATCGCGGCGATCGTGAGAACCAGGGCCGCGACGTTGACGCTGCTCCATACCGGCACTTCAAGCGACAGCAGCGCGACCCGGACTTCGCGCACATCGCCGAACAAGGCGTGGAGCGCGAACCAGGCCGCCAGGTTGGCGATGACGCCGACCACGGCTGCGGTGATCGCCGACAGCGCGCCGGTCAGCGCCTTGTTTCCGCGAAGCCGCTCGATGAACGGCGCTCCGAGGAAGATCCACAGGAAGCAGGGGGTGAAGGTCACCCAGGTGGTCAGCACAGCGCCGAGCGTCGCCGCGACGAGCGGCGCCATCCCTCCGGCCTCGCGATAGGCGCCGAGGAAACCAACGAACTGGGTGACCATGATCAACGGCCCCGGAGTAGTTTCCGCCATTCCAAGTCCGTCGAGCATCTCTCCCGCGGTGAGCCAACCGTAGGACTCGACGGCCTGCTGCGCGACATAGGCCAGCACGGCGTAGGCGCCGCCGAACGTCACCACCGCCATCTGGCTGAAGAAGATCGCGATGCGGCTGAAGACGTCGTCGGGACCAAGCAGGAACAGGAGTGCGAAAACCGGAGCGAGCCAGAGCAGCAGGAACACGCTCGTGATCCGTGTGGTCCAGCCCAGTCGGGCTTGGCATGCTCGGGAAGCTCCTCGCCGAGCAGGGTGTCGCGGTCGGCCACGTGCGTTCCGCCGGTGCCGTGGTTCGACCCGCCGGAGAAAGCGGCGACACCTGCCCGGGCGGCGAGGAAGCCGATCAGCGCGGCGGCGAGGACGATCGCCGGGAAGGGCACGTCGAAGGCGAAGATTGCGAGGAAGGACGCCGCCGCGATCGCCCAACGCGAGCGATTTCTAAGCGACCGCGAGCCGACCCGGATGACCGCCTGCAGCACGATCGCCAGCACTGCGGCCTTCAATCCGAAGAACAGTCCTTCGACGATCGGCGCCTTGCCGAGCAAAACGTAGAGAAAGCTCAGTGCCGAGAATGGCGACGAACCCGGGCAGGATGAACAAGGCGCCGGCGATGAGCCCGCCCTTCGTCTTGTGCATGAGCCAGCCGATATAGGTGGCGAGCTGCTGCGCCTCCGGCCCGGGCAGGAGCATGCAATAGTTGAGCGCGTGCAGGAAGCGATCCTCGCCGATCCACCGCTTCTCCTCGACCAGGATGCGATGCATCACCGCGATCTGGCCGGCCGGTCCGCCGAAGCTGAGCGCAGCGATGCGCGCCCAGGTTCGGGTCGCCTCGGCAAGCGAGACTGAATGCGCCGGGTTCCCGCGGATGTCGGCATTATATGTCATTATGCCCCCACCTTACGACGCGGGCTGCAGAGTAAACCATAAGATTGCTGATCCGTCTTTTGCATCCGTCACGGTTTGCGTAGAGCGGCACTCAGATGTTGAGCATTCCGAACCTGCTGACGCTGTCGCGGATTTTCGCGGTGCCGATTCTCGTGTTCCTGCTGTGGCGGCCGACGCCGGTCGATTATGCGATGACGTTCGTCCTCTACTGCCTGGTCGGCATCACCGATTATTTCGACGGCTATGTGGCGCGGGCGCAGGGGCAGATTTCGAAGCTCGGCCAATTCCTCGACCCGATCGCCGACAAGATCATGGTCGGCGCGGTGCTGATCATGCTGATTTCCAGCCGCAAGGCGAACCCGCTGCCGGAGATCGAGGGCCTGCACATCATCGCGGCGCTGATCATCCTGCTGCGCGAGATCATCGTGTCGGGACTGCGCGAGTTCCTCGCCGAGCTGAAGGTGTCGAAGTGCCGGTCAGCGAGCTCGCCAAATGGAAGACGACGTTCCAGCTCGTCGCGCTCGGCGCGCTGATCCTCGGCGGGGCGGTGCCGGCGCATGAGCCTGGGTGCACGACGTCGGGATCGTCAGCCTGTGGGCCGCCGCCGCGCTGACGCTGATCACCGGCTGGGACTATCTGCGCGTCGGCCTGAAGCACATGGATTGAGGGCAGGCCGCACTAATCGATTTTCCGAGTCTCTCTGACCAAGTTTAATCGTTTCCGTCGTCAGTCCGCCGCGCCTAGCGGCAAGCTCTAATTCCTGGAGAGGCGACATGGACGCGAAAACTGGCGAGATGGGCCGGCTGCCCGATGGACGGCGCCCGACGACGGTCCGCTCGCTGCTCGGCCGGCAGAACCAGCGACTGGTGGCCCGACGCTCTTCCGCTCGACATCCTCCATCAGGGCGGCGCGTCGCCGATCCGATGGGCGACGACTTCGATTATGCCGAGGCGTTCAAGAAGCTCGACTATCAGGCGCTGAAGGACGACCTCACCGCGTTGATGACCGACAGCAAGCCGTGGTGGCCGGCCGATTACGGTCATTACGGGCCGTTCATGATCCGCATGGCCTGGCACGCGGCCGGCACCTATCGCACGGCCGACGGCCGCGGCGGCGCCAATAGCGGGCAGCAGCGCTTCGCTCCGCTCAACAGCTGGCCGGACAACGGCAATCTCGACAAGGCGCGGCGCCTGCTGTGGCCGATCAAGCAGAAGTATGGGAAGAACATCAGCTGGGCGGACCTGTTCATCCTCGCCGGCAATGTCGCGATCGAGATCATGGGCGGGCCGGTGTTCGGCTTCGGCGGCGGACGTCCGGACGTGTTCGAGCCGGAACGCGACATCTACTGGGGCAGCCGAAGAGCAGTTCGTCGGCCACCCCGACAACAAGACCCGTATCCTGCCGGAGCGAGGAACTGGAGCTCGAGCATCCGCTGGCGGCGATCCAGATGGGCCTCATCTACGTCAATCCGGAAGGCCCGGGCGGCATTCCCGATCCGCTGCAGTCGGCGCGCGACATCAAGATCACCTTCGAGCGCATGGCGATGAACCATGAGGAGACGGTCGCGCTGACCGCCGGCGGCCACACGTTCGGCAAGGCGCACGGCGCCGGCGACGCCAGCCTGGTCGGCGACGCTCCGGAGGGCGCGGACATCGCCCTGCAGGGCCTCGGCTGGGCGAGCGCGCACGAAAGCGGCATCGGCGAGCACACCATCACCAGCGGCATCGAAGGCGCCTGGGTGAACACGCCGACGGAATGGTCGGAGAATTATTTCCGCCTGCTGCTCGACTATGAATATGAGCTGGTCCGCTCGCCCGGCGGGCGCCAAGCAGTGGCAGCCGATCAACCAGAAGGAAGAGGACATGGCGCCGGCCGCGCACGACCCGTCGAAGCGCGTGCCGACGATGATGACCACCGCCGACATGGCGCTGAGGGTGGACCCCGAATTCCGCAAGATCTCGGAGAAGTTCCGCAACGACCATGAAGCGTTCAAGGACGCCTTCGCCCGCGCCTGGTTCAAGCTGACCCATCGCGACATGGGCCCGAAGGTCCGCTACCTCGGCCCGGAAGTTCCGGCCGAGGACCTGATCTGGCAGGACCCGGTTCCGGCCGGGACCGTGCCGTCCGACGCCGACGTCGCCGCCTTCAAGTCGAAGATCCTCGGCGCGGGCTTCAGCGTCGGCCAGCTGGTCAAGACGGCCTGGGCCTCGGCCTCGACCTATCGCCGGTCGGACCATCGCGGCGGCGCCAACGGCGCGCGCATCCGGCTGGCGCCGCAGAAGGACTGGGCGGTCAACGAGCCCGACGAGCTTCGCCAAGGTGCTCGCCAAGATCGACGAGCTGCGCGGCGGCCTGTCGATGGCCGACGCGATCGTCCTGGCCGGCACCGCGGCGGTCGAGAAGGCGGCGAGGGACGCCGGCTTCAACGTCGACGTTCCGTTCACCGGCGGCCGCGGCGACGCGACGCAGGAATGGACCGACGCCGAAAGCTTCGCCGTGATGGAGCCGGCGGCGGACGGCTTCCGCAACTATCTCAAGACCAAGCATTCGGTGCGGACCGAGGAGCTGCTGCTCGACCGGGCCTCGCTGCTCGGTCTGTCGGCGCCGGAAATGACGGTGCTGCTCGGCGGGCTGCGCGTGCTCGGCGCCAACACAAGGATCGGCCGGAGGGCGTGTTCACCAACCGCAAGGGCCAGCTGACCAACGACTTCTTCGTCAACCTGCTCGACAACGACACCTTCTGGGAGGTGGTCGACGACAGCGGCGACGAGGAGTTCATCGGCTACGATCGCGGCGGCAGGCAGGAGAAGTGGCGCGCGACGCGGACCGACCTGATCTTCGGCTCGAACAGCCAGCTTCGGGCAATCGCCGAGGTCTATGCCGAGCGCGGCAATGAGGAGAAGTTCGTCCGCGACTTCGTCAACGCCTGGACCAAGGTGATGAACGCCGACCGCTTCGACGTGCCGCAGAAGCCGGACAGCGTCGAGCCCGTCGGCATCGCCGAGCCGGCGCAGGCGAAGTAAGCGTACCTGCGGCGGGCCCTCTCACCAAGCCCGCCGCAGCTCGGCCGCCAGTATTGGGAGGGAGAGCCCAATGCACCGTTCGGAGATTGACCGCCTCGATCCGAGCCGCGCCTATTGGGTGCCGGCGGTCGTCGCGCCGCAGCGCGACTGGGCGGGCGCCCGGGCTGCCGCCGGGCGCGCGCTTCCTGGTCGACAGGCAGACGTTTCGGCCCAACCGGGAGCGTTTCCCGGCCTTCGACAGCCAGCCCGAATGCCTGCGCTGGATCATGGCCAACCGCGCCTATCTCAACCGGACCTTCCGCAGGCTAGCGTACGCGCCGTCGCACTCGATCGCTGGCTGCTAGGCCTGGAATGATCTCGCTGGCGATGTGGCGAAGGCTCGGCGAGCAGCTGAAATTCCTCCTCGCGCGGGCTGGACCGGCGCCAGATCAGCGCGACGCGGCGGAAGCCGTGGTCCGACTTCAGCGGCCGGGCATCGACGCGCGTGCCGTCGAGGATGCCGGCCTCGATCGCCATGCCCGGCACGAAGGTCAGGCCAAGGCCATTGTCGACCATCTGCACGAGCGTGTGCAGCGACGTGCCCATCATCGCCGCTTCGGCGCGCATTTCCGGCCGGTTGCAGGCGGCCAGGGCATGGTCCTTCAGGCAATGGCCGTCCTCGAGCATCAGCAGCCGGTTCTCGTCGATCGCGGCCGGCTCGACGACGGCTCGGGCGGCGCTTCGCCGCGCGGGAAGGCGACGAACAGGCGGTCGTCGAACAGGGCGCCTTGTCCACGTCGCCGCAGGCGTAGGGCAGGGCGAGCAGCACGCAGTCGAGCTGGCCGCGGTGCAGCGCGTCGCAGGCCGCCTGGCTGGTCTCCTCGCGCAGGAAGAGCTTGAGGTCGGGCCATTCCTCGCGAAGCCGCGGAAGCATCGACGGCAGAAGGAAGGGGGCGATGGTCGGGATGACGCCCAGGCGAAGCTCGCCGTGCAGCGGCTTGCCCTCGGCGCGCGCCATGTCGGTCAGTTCCTCGGTTTCGCGAAGGACCCGCAGCGCCTTTTCCGCGATCTCTGGCGCCGAGCGGCGTGAAGCGGACCACCCGGCGGGTCCGCTCGACCAGCACGACGCCGAGCAGGTTCTCAAGCTCGCGCAAGCCCGCCGAAAGGGTCGACTGCGTGACGAAGCAGGCGTCCGCGGCGCGGCCGAAATGGCCGTGCTGGCGAAGCGCCACGAGATATTGAAGCTGCTTGACGGTCGGCAGGTGCGCAGTCATCGATGATTCCAATCAATCCAATCGATATAATCGACTTGAACGATTAAGGCCAGCGTCCTAGATGCTGCACCGCAACACGAAACTACTGCATTGCAACAGCTAACAGGAGAATTGAATGCTGACCGTTGGTGACAAGCTTCCCGCGATCAAGGTTCCCGTCCAGCAGGGCACGTCCGCGCTGCCCGCCGGCGAGACGATCGACCTCGGCCAGAGCAACGGCAAGTGGAAGATCATCTTCTACTGGCCGAAGGACTTCACCTTCGTCTGCCCGACCGAGATCGCAGGCTACGGCGAGCTGAAGAGCGAGTTCGCGGACCGCGACGCCGACCTGATCGGCGCATCGACCGACACCGACTTCGTCCACTTCGCGTGGCGCAAGTCGGACGAGCGGCTGGCCGCCGCCGACTTCCCGTGGATCGCGGACAACAAGAAGGAGCTCGCCGAGGCGCTGGGCATCCTCGCCAGGGACGAGGGCGTCGCCTTCCGCGCGACCTTCATCGTCGATCCCGACAACGTCATCCAGCACGTCACGGTCAACGGCCTCAACGTCGGCCGCAACCCGCAGGAGACGCTGCGCATCCTCGACGCGCTCCAGACGGACGAGCTGTGCCCGTGCAACTGGACGAGGGTGAAGAGGTGCTGCGCCCGGCGGCCTAAGCCCCCTTACTGCCGCACGTCGACACCTCTGGGGGCGCGGAGACTGCTCGGGTTTCCGCGCCCCCTTCAATCTTCAGGAGATCCAATCATGTCGCTCAAGACATTTGCCGAGGCGCTCCCCGACTACGCCAAGGATCTGAGGCTCAACCTCTCGTCCATCCTCAACGACCAGACGCTGGGCGAAGAGCGCAAGAACGGCCTGCTGCTCGCCTGCGCGCACGGCTCCGGCTACAGGCCGTTGGTCGATGCGGCCGAGGCGGAAGTCGAGGGCAAGCTGCCCGAGCAGTTCGCCAATGCCGCGCGAGGCGCCGCCGCGCTGATGGCGATGAACAACGTCTATTACCGCTTCGTCCACCTGGTCTCGAACCCGGAATATGGGACGATGCCGGCCAAGCTGCGAATGAACCTCATCGGCAGCCACGGCATCGACAAGGAAGATTTCGAGCTATTCAGCATCGCCGTCTCGGCCATGAACGGCTGCGGCATGTGCATCGAAAGCCATGAGCGGGTGCTCCTGCAGCATGGCGTCAAGCCCGAGACGATCCAGTCCGCGGCGCGCATCGCCGCGGTCCTGAAGGCGGTCGCGACGGTCCACGCGACGCTCTAGCTCGGGCGACATGCGGACATTAGATTAGGAGCGATTTTTTTTCCATAACGCTGTATTGCATCAAGCCGCAGTGGCAAAGAGAGATAAAAAAGCCCCGGATTGGCATTGCTCGACAAATAGGGAGCTTCAAAATGCTGCTTCCGGTTGCGTATTAAAAGAGTAGAGGGAATTCCCTTGGCCATGTTTCGAAACAGGGCTGACGTGACTGCGCTTGCGGTGTCCGGCTGATGACAGTGCCGCTTCCTGCGTATCAATGACGAACCAGCAACGCGGACGCAACGCTCATAAAGCAGGAGCAGAGTTCGCACATTTAGAAAAGACAAAGCCGGCCACAGCTTGACCGATAAGGCGGACAGTGCCACGATAGAGAGAGAGGTCTCTAAAATGAACAGGCTCACGGTCACGGCCTCAGTTAAAAAGCAGAGATCAAAGGTTGGGTAGTAGAGCGACAAGGCTGTGGGCTAGCGCAACAGCAGCAGCATTAAAAAAAAAAAAAAAAAAAAAAAAAAAAAAAAAAAAAAAAAAAAAAAAAAAAAAAAAAAAAAAAAAAAAAAAAAAAAAAAAAAGGCAGCGGCATTCTCTGCCAGACGTTGGTAACAGGCTCGGAACACGCGGCGGCGCAATAGAGAGGCTAAAGGCAGTAGGACGGAGAGTGCTACGATGAAGAAAAGCAGCGCCTGCTGTGGCAACCGATTTACGGTCAGCGGCCCTGCAAAGGACTGATGGTTGAAGGGCCCGAAGGAGCACGGTCGGCCAATAGAGCGAAAGGCTGTGGGCGAGCGAAGCAGCACGAGGAGGGCGATTGCGATCGCGGCTCTACCAACTCGGATGAGTAGGTACTGATCGGTGAAAAAAAAAAAAAAAAAAAAAAAAAAAAAAAAAAAAAAAAAAAAAAAAAAAAAAAAAAAAAAAAAAAAAACGATCGCGATCGCGGCACAGAGAACCGAAACGGTGAAAGGCTCCGGAGGGGCCGGAAGAAAAGACGAATAATCCCGGCGCCGGCCAGCTCCGAACGCCAGGACCGCGCCGATCATGATGTACGGACCGACAGCCCGCCAATGAGCTCGTCAGGCAACGGCCAGCGCGATGAAAGCGTCGTTGAAGCATTGTGCGCGAAGAAAGCGAAGGAGCGCGAATAAGGCGTAGATTGCTATTGGGGGACGCTCCCAGCTCGGTCAGCACGGCAGAACGGGAGATTTCGGATCAGAAAGCGCTCGAATTGACCGCCAATCGATGCGCACGAAGAAAGCAGGAGCAGCGCGAACAGGAGATGATTGCGGAGATGAGCGCTATGTGAAATGAGGGTAGATTAGGGTTAAAAAAAAAATAGTTGTGCTTTTATTCACCTTCATTAATCAAAAATTAACTGCCCATCAGCCCGTCACTTCGCCGGGATCAGCCCCAACTGCTGCATGATCGTCAGATTGTCGTAGGTCGACCATTCCTCGACGATCTTGCCGTCGGCGAAGCGGAAGAAGCTCATTCCGTCGATGGCGACGGTCTTGCCGGTGCCCGGGAAGGGCGCGGCGGCCACCGTGTTGGTGCCGGTTGCGCTCCAGTGGAGCGAAACCAAGTCGCCTTCCGCGATGATACGGTCGAGCTTGAGCTGAAGATCGGGGAAGGCGGCGCGGAGCTGCTTTCCGGACGCCTCATCCTCGGCGAGCGTGAATCCCGGCCGAAGCCGTGGGCGACGAAGCCGGGACCATAAATCTCGGGCTGAATGTCGAAGCGGCCCTGGCCCATTTTCTCCAGGATCACGCGGCTGGCGACGGCCTTGTTCTCGGCCGGGCCGGCGATTGCCGACGGCAGGGAAGACGAAGGCGATGAGGGCGGAGACGAGTAGCAGCGTCCGGGTCATGAGGGCCTCCTGTCGACGAGGAAGCCTAAACCCTTAGGCGAGCGCCCGATAGAGCGCGTAGATGCTGGTGCGGTCAGGACGGCGCCGACGAAGGTCAGCAGCGTGTCCGCGATTGACGCGCTTGGCGATCTAGGCGCCGAACGGCGCGGCCAGCACGCCGCCGATCAGCAGGCCCAAGGTGGCGGTGGTGAACGCCTCCCATCCCAGCGCCGCGATGAAGGTCGCCGAGATGGTGACGGTGAGGAAGAATTCGGCGGTGTTGACCGTGCCGATCGTCTTGCGCGGGTTGCTGCCCTGGACGAGCAGGTTCGACGTCACGATCGGGCCCCAGCCGCCGCCGCCCGCCGCATCGAGGAAGCCGCCGACCAGGCCGAGCGGGGACACGACCTTCGGCCGCTTCTCCGTGTGGCGGTGCATGACGCCCCGATAGAAAAGGTAGAGGCCGAGCGCCGATGAGGTAGGCGAGGACGAACGGCCGCGCCGTCTCCGCATGCGATTTGCGTAAGGACGTAGGCGCCGAGCACGCCGCCGATCACGCCGGGGATGACGATCCGGAAGAACAGCCGCCAGTCGACGTTGCGATGCGCGACGTGGCTGATGCCGGAAACCGCCGGTGGTGAAGGTTTCCGCGGTGTGGACTCCGGCGGAAGCGGCCGCCGGCGGCACGCCGATGCTGACGAGGATGGTGCTGGAGATACGCCGAAGGCCATGCCGAGCGCACCGTCCACGAGCTGTGCCGCGAAGCCGATCAGGGCGAAGATCAGCAGTGCGGATGGGTCGGCGAGGATCTGTTCGAGAGATCAATTCCTCCACCCTGGTTCGGAGCGCCTTTGCCCAAGGCGCGGCCGTTCGCAAGCATGGCAATCGGGCGCGAAACGCTAACCGGCTGGAAATTGCCGCCGGTCGCAATTAAATTGGGGTCGTGGTGGAAGAGACTGAACAGAGCCCGACGGGGCTTGTCGCATACCTGGACTCCGTCAAGGCGCGGGATCCGGCTGCCCGGTCCCGGTGGGAGGTTATCCTCTATCCGGGCGTGATCGCGCTCGGCTTTCATCGGATCGGCCACTGGCTGTGGGAAGGCGAGCTCTATTTCCCGGCGCGGCTGGTCAACCATATCGCCCGCTTCCTGACGGCCATCGACATCCATCCCGGGCGCGAAGATCGGCCGCAACTTCTTCATCGACCACGGCTTCACGGTCATCGGCGAGACCGCCGAGATCGGCAACGACGTCACCATCTACCAGAGCGTCACGCTGGGCGGGACGAACCCGTCGACGGGGGTCGGCGGGCAAGCGCCACCCGACCATCCGCGACGGCGTGGTCATCGGCTCGGGCGCGCAGGTGCTCGGACCGATCGACGTCGGCGAGGGCGCCAAGATCGGCGCCAATGCGGTCGTCACCAAGGATGTTCCGCCCGGCGCGACCGTCGTCGGCATCCCGGCCAAGGCGGTGCCGATCGATACGGTCCACTACAGTCCCGGCTTCGTTCCCTACGGCACGCCCTGCGGCGAGGACGTGGACCCGGTGCGCGTGCGCATCTGCGAGCTCGAGAATGAGATCGCCGAGCTGCGCAAGGAAATCGCCACGATCAAGGCGACGCGGCAGCCCGCACCGAAGGCGAAAAGCGCTTGAGCGTCATTGCGCCGTTCCCGCATCCCCGGGACCGGCGCTCCAATTGCCACTTTCGACCGGCTCGAGCTCCAGCGTATCCTGGACCTTTACGGGCGCATGGTCGCCGCGGGGCATTGGCGCGATTACGCAATCAGCATGGGCGCGGACCTGGCCGTCTTCGCGGCCTTCCGGCGCGCGTCGGAGCGGCCGGAAGTCCGCATAGAAAAACGCCCCGCGCTTCGGGTGAAGCAGGGGGCGTTTGCCTTGGTCAGCGAGCACGGCCTGGTGCTGAAGCGGGGCCACGAACTGCCGGCAGTCCTGGCCCCGCTCGAGCGGCGGCTTATGCGGCTGGTTGAGGAATAGGCGCCGCCCGGTCGACCAGCGGGAGCCGGTCGCGCAAGCCCGGCCGGAAGCGGCTTGACGACCATCGCCCGGGCCTGGTGCCAGAAGGCCGACAGCATCAGCAGCGCCGAGCCGATCACCAGCGCGGTCAGCGCGACGTTGAGCTCGACCGCGCCGAACTGCTCGAACAGCTCGGTTGAGCGCGTAAAGCACGTAGGCCAGCGCCGAGACGAGCAGCGCGCGGCGGTCGATCGCCAGCGCGGTCAGGCCGATCACGACGTAGAGCAGGATGACGACGCAGCCCTTCGCCGATCGGTCGCGTTGCCGTCGTTCAGGCCGAGCAGGGTGAAGACCGGGTGCACGATCATCGGCGCCGCCAGCAGGTGGAGCCAGAAGGCGACGTCCGCGCGGCGCGTCAGCCGAGCGCGGTCGGAACTGTCCCACCACATGGCGAACAGGAACGTGCCGATGCCGAGCAGCAGGACGAAGCCGAGGATGAGGTTCTTCGCTTGCTCCACCCGCGTCGCCGAGCGCTGCGACGACGAGGCCGACGACGATGGCGGCGACGGCGGCGGCGCCGGCGGCGACGGTGATCGGAACGCGGAAGCGCCTCCAGTGCAGCCAGGCCGCAGCCGCCGCGATCGCTGCCGAAACGGCGCCGAGCGATCGCCGCGCCAGTTGCGGGTTGTTGTCGAGCGGCATCGGGCCGACGCCAAGCGACCAGAGCCATGCCGGCGGTCGCGAAGACGCTGCCGATGAAGGCGAGCAGCAGAAGGATCGACGGCAGGGCCATCCGCCGCTTGGCCGTGAAGAACAGCGCCAGCGACCAGCTGGTGATCGCGATGAGGAGCGGGCCGAGGAACGACGGGCCCGTCGCCTCGATCGCCGAGCCGGTCCGCTCGCCGACCCACTGGCCGATAAAGCCGACCGCGAACAGCAGGATCGCCGCGGCGATCGACACGAAAATGTCGTTGAAGCCGGTGATGAGCCTGAATTGCTCTTCGTCCGGCAGTCGGCTGGTGCCGCTGCTGCTCGATATGCGTGCGAAGCGCGGTGGCGGCTTCCGGCGTCAGGGCGCCCGCGGCAACCGCTTCGTCGATCTCGGTCTGGCTGTACATGCCTGTCCTCCCTGTCGGGGCAGGTGTACGCTAGGTGTGTTAGTGTGTCAATACAGTGAGGCGCAAGACCCTTCAAACAGGGGTGGCCGGCGCCAAAGGGGGGACCTTGGGGAAGGCGCCGGCCGAGACGTGTTCCTTAGCGGCAGCGGACCCGGCTGCGGTCGATGCTGCGGCCGATCAGCGCGCCTGCCGCGGCGCCGAGGATCGTGCCCGTGGCGCGCTCTCCACGCGTGTCGATCGCGCGGCCCACAAGCGCTCCGCCGGCGGCGCCGACGATCAGGCCGGTCGTGCCATTCGGACGCTTGCAGCGATAACGCCCACGGGAATCCTGCCACACCTTGCCCTTGTAATAGCTGCTCTTGGCGAGCGCTGGCGCCGGCATGGCGACCGGCACGGCCATCGAGGCCGCTGCCGCAGCCAGGAAAATCTTACGCATGAACTACCCTCCACCAAGTTCGATTGAGCTTTGCTTCTGCTTGCCGACCCAAGCGCGCGGGGCGAGGTGTCGTTCAACGACAATTGTTGCGATTATCGACGAAGCGTTGCAGGAGGCCGATACGGTGCTGCAACATGATTTGCCGCGTATGACGGATGACCTTGTTTTCGCCCGTCAGGAAACTTGCGGCGGCATAAGGGTTGAGGCGACCAGAAGGAGATTCACTCGATGGCCAAGAAGGCAACCGCGAAGTCAGGCGGCGGAGGAAAGAAGGTCGCAACGAAGGCGAAGAGCAGTTCCGGCGGAGGGTCGCGGTCCCGCGCGCAATCCGAAAGCGGCCGCGTCCGATGTGGTCGACGAGCTGATCAAGCTGTTGCAGAGCCCGCTCGTGATCGACCTGCTGGCGGTCGGCGCGACCGCGGCATTGGCGGCGATCACCGAGACTCGCTCCAGCCGGGCACAAGGCGCGATGGACGCGCGCGGTTCGAAGAAGGTGCTGAAGGCGGCCGGCAAGGCAGCCGCGGCGGCGGTCGGCCGGCGCATCGCGACCGAGTTCGACGAGATCAAGGCCGCGTCGAAGCGCGCTGGGGAAGAGCGGAAGACTACGGTCGACGCAGAAGCGTAACCTTCGCTTTTCCGAACTGACGGTCGACCTCCGGCGAGAGATCGCCGGGGTCGACGGCATCACGGCGTTCCGTCTCGACGGAAAGCCAGCCGCCTGGAGCGAGCCAGCCTGCATCCATGACGGCTTTGACGACGGCCGAACCCGAGCCGTTCGCATAGGGCGGATCGGCCAGGATCAGGTCGAACGGGTCGGAGCGCGGAAGCGCAAGGGCGGAGCCGCCAAGGACGCGCACCTTGTCGGTCAGGCCGAGCTTCGCGGCGTTTGCCTGGATCGCAGCCCGCGCCTTGGAATCGGTTTCGACGAAGACCGCCTCCGCGGCACCGCGCGACAGAGCCTCGAACCCCAGCGCGCCGCTTCCCGCGAACAGGTCGGCGACGCGCAGATCCTCGAAGGTGCCGAGCCGGCTGGCGAGCATGGAGAAAAGGGCTTCGCGCACCCGGTCGGCGGTCGGGCGCGTGGCAGAGCCGGGCGGCGCCAGCAACGGGCGGCCGCGCAACTGCCCGGCGATGATCCTCACTTCAGCGAGGCGCGGAGCGCGTCCAGCTCCGCCTGGCTCACTTCGTCGGCGTCGCCCGGCTCCATGCCGGAGACGTCGAGCGGGCCATAGGCCGTGCGGATCAGGCGCGAGACCTGGAGGCCGAGGAAGCCGAGCACGTTGCGCACTTCGCGGTTCTTGCCCTCGGTCAGGCTCATCTCGATCCAGCAATTGCGGCCGGTCCGGCGCTCGAGGTTGGCGATGATCGAGCCGTAGCGCATGCCCTCGATGGTCACGCCCTCGGCGAGCCGCTCGAGCTGGTCCTGGGTGACCGTGCCGAACGCGCGGGCGCGATACTGGCGGACGACCGCGGTGCTCGGCAGCTCCAGCTTGCGCTTGAACTCGCCGTCATTGGTGAGCAGCAGCAGCCCTTCGGTCATGAAATCGAGGCGGCCGACCGGCATGACCCGCGGGAGGCCCGGCGGCAGCCGGTCGTAGATGGTCGGGCGGCCCTTCGGATCGTTGCGCCGCGGTCAGCGTGCCCTGCGGCTTGTAGAAGCGGAACAGGCGGGTCGCCGCTGGCGGCCGCACGGCCTTTCCGTCGACCGTCACGCCGGCAAGATCGGTCAGCAAGGTCGCCGGAGTCTTCAGCGTTTCGCCGTTGAGCGCGATGCGGCCTTCCGCGATCATCCGCTCGATATCGCGGCGCGAGGCGATGCCGGCGCGGGCCAGAAGCTTGGCAATGCGCTGCGGCCCGTCCTCGCGAGGGACGGGTTTCTGTGAAAATCCGCTGTTGCGCGAGCGATGCCGCGGCACAGGTTTTCGTTTCGTTCGTTGCGGGGGCGAAGCCATTGTCTTGGGGTCTGAATGCTGTTCGGGAAGCGCAAACGCGTCGTCAATCGAATTCTCATCGTCGAGGATGAGCCGCTCACGGCTTTCGACAATGAAGTGATGCTCGGCGACCTCGGTTATGAGGTCGTCGCGACGCTCGACAGCTTCGAGGACGCGATCGAGCTTCTGGATCGCGAGGACATCGACCTGATCCTCAGCGACTATCATCTTTCGAGCGAGCGCAGCGGCCTCGATCTCGCGCGCGCGGCGAAGGAACAGCGGCATCCCGATCGTCTTTTCGACCGGCCACAAATTGCCGCCCGAGTCCGCGCAACTGGCGCTCGGCTGCATCAACAAGCCCTATAGCGAGCGAACCCTGAAGCTGGCGCTCGAGGCGGTGGACAAGAGGCTGGCGGGCAAGAGCGCGAAGCCGCCCAAGGGCGTCGAATTGTTCATCCCCGACGAGGGCTAGAGCAGCTCTGCGAGGCGCATGTGGAAGGTGGCGATGCCGTCTTCCAGGCCGCCGACCGTGACCGTCTTCACCATGCCGGACTCGATCCCGCGCTGGCACAGCGCTGCCGCGCGGAAGTCCTCGGCCGCGAATGTGCCGCCGTCGAGCAGTTCCCAGCTCTTCTCCCAATGCGCTTCCGCCTCCGGCGTCTGCGGCGGCTCGGCGATCAGCATGAAATCCTCGACCAGGCAGGTGCCGACGGTCTGCGGCATGACGACCAGCAGGTTGATGTAGTCGGGGCTGACGATGAGGATCGACGTCGGGAAGAAGGCGTAGGTGTAGGTCAGCACCCGACGGACCGCCGCCCAATCGTCGCGGTCGATCTCCGAGAGATAATCGGCGCGGCCGACGACGGCGCGCTGGTGCGGGCCGATGAAGTCGGCGGCGGCGATTCCGTCGGTGAAGAAGGGCGCGATCGTTTCGGCGTGCAGCCGCTGGACGTGATAGCTTTCCAGGAAGGCGTCCATCACCTGCTTCCAGTTGGAAGCGACCTCGTGCGTCTTGCGCCGATAGAGGTGCAGGCCGGACATTCCGAACGCTTCCATGTCCTCGGCCAGCGCGAGCACATTGGAGAAGTCGGCGTCGGCGTCGCGCGAGAACCAGATGAAGCCGCCGCTCTCGACGGCAGGGAAGCGCATCAGCGGCCGGTCGGCCTTGTCGATGCCGGGGAAGCAGTCGGCGCGCGGGATGGCCATGCAGGTTGCCGTCCGAGCCGTAGGTCCAGGCGTGATACGGGCAGACGATCCGCTTCGACGAGACGATCTCGTCGCTCTCGATCAGCCGCGTGCCGCGATGCCGGCAGACGTTCGCCATGACGTGAATGCGGCCGTCGCCGTCGCGCGAGATGATCAGCGGAACGCCGTAGCCGTCGTGCGCGAGGGCGGTGTTGTTGTCGGGCAGCAGCGCCGACGGTGCCAGCAGCAGCGGCATCTTCTCGAAGAGCACGCGCTTCTCGCGCTCGAAGCGCAGCGGATCGATGTAGACCGACGCGTCGAGCTCGGTGACTCCGTGCTCGGCGGCGCGCTCTCCACGAATGATCGCTTCGGCGAGCGCCCGCTGCCCCTCACTCGGACGCGAAGCTTTCGCAGGCATGTCCATGCGGCGAGAAGTGCGCTCCCGCGGACGTGTTCGCAAGCCCAAACGCTCACCCCCTGTTCAGCCGCGCAAGGGCTGCTTAAGCAAGAGCCAGGAGCGAGGAGGGACAATGGCGACTGCAGAAACCGCGGAGCACCGAAACGGGTTGGCGCGCTGCGCTTCCGGCCGGAGTTCGCCCCTATACCGAGGCTGCTCCCATCGCCGCCTTCTTCCTCGGCGTATCGTCCGGCTTTCCCTATGCGATGATCGGCGCGACGCTGACGACGCGGCTCGCGCAGGACGATATCACCAAGTCGACCGTGACCGCGTTCGCGCTCGCGTTCCTCGTCTACAACCTCAAATTTCTCTGGGCCTGGGTGGTCGACGGCGTTCGACTGCCGATCCTGGGCCGGCTCGGCCAGCGCGTGTCGTGGCTGATCTTCGCCGGCATGCTGGTGATGGCGGCCGTCGCAATCCTTGCGCTGCAAGATCCGTCAGCGGACATCTACCAGACCGCCATCGCGGCCATTCTCGTCGGCGTCGCCGGCGCCACGTTCGACATCGTCATCGACGGCTATCGGATCGAGATCCTCGAGCCGCGCCAGCTCGGCGTCGGGTCCGGCATGTCGCAATATGGCTGGCGCATCGGCTCCGTCGCGGCGGGCGCGCTGGCGCTCGTTCTCGCGGCCCGCGTCGGTTGGGAAGTGGCCTATCTGGCCTGCGCCGCCTTCGCCCTGCCGGCGATGATCACCGGCCTCGTGATGGGCGAGCCGGACGCGCCGTAACGATCCGATCGGGAAGAAGGGCCTGGCGGACACCTGGGCGGCGATCGTCGGCCCGTTCACCGAATTCTTTCAGCGCAGCGGCGCCTGGCTCGTCCTGCTCTTCATCCTGCTCCACAAGATCGGCGACACGCTCGCCAACCTCGTGCTTCGGCTGCTGCTCGACGACATGGGTTTCACCAACGACGAGATCGCCATCTACGACGTCGGGGTCGGGTTCTGGGCCTATCTGATCGGCATCTTCGTCGGCGGCATTCTCTACGCCCAGATCGGCATGAAGCGTTCGGTGCTGATCAGCCTCGTGCTGATGGGCGTCTCGAACCTGAGCTTCGCGGCGCTTGCCGCTGCCGGGCATTCAAACTGGGGCTGGCGGCGACGATCGGGTTCGAGAATTTCGCCAGCGGCATCGGCGGCGTCGTCGTGGTCGCCTACTTCTCCGCGCTGTGCAATCTGCGCTTCACGGCGACCCAATATGCGCTGATCTCGGCCGCCGCGAGCGTGGTCGGCCGCGTGCTGACCGGCACCACTGCGGGCGCGCTCGTCGAAGACTTCGGCTACGTGAACTTCTACCTGCTGACGACCGCCGCCGCGCTCCCGGGCATCATCCTGTTCTGGCTGATGATGCGCTCCGGATTGGTGGATTTGTCCATCGGCGATGCGGGCGTGGAAGGGGAAGGCGATGTCCGGGCCAAGCATCCGGACGAGGAGTTGCCGGCGCGGTGATCCTGTACCTCGGCATACTCGCCATACAGGTCTACTGCATTGTCGATGTCATCCGGCGCGGGCGGAATACGTTCTGGGTTTTCCCGCTGCTGATCTTTCCGGTCGTCAGCGCGATCGCCTACTTCATCGTCGAAGTGCTGCCCGGCCTGCAGCACAACCGGCACGTGCGCACCGCAAAGCAGACAATCGTCGAGAAGATCGATCCGGAGCGCGATTTGCGCGCCGCCCAGCGCGCGCTCGAGATTGCGGAGACGATGGCCAATCACCTGAGGTTGGCCGACGCGCTGACGGAGCTTGGGCGGCACAAGGAAGCCTTGATCCACTACCAGCGCGGAGCCGGTGCCATCCCCGACTTCCGTACTGCGGAGAAGTTGGCGCGGTCGATGTTCATGAACGACAAGCCGCGCGAGGCGCTGTCCGTGCTCGACAAACTGCCCAAGGTGAACGGACAAACGGATCGCGATCGGGCATGGCTGCTCAGGGCACGCGTGCTCGAAGAGTTGGGCCGGAATGACGAGGCTTTGTCCATCTATGGGGACATCTGCGAGCGCATCGCGGGCGACGAGGCACGCTGCCGCTATGCCGCTTTGCTCATCAAGGCCGAGCGGACGACGGAGGCGCGGCGCGTCCTCGAAGACGTCGAGCATCGCATGAAGTTTCTCGACCGACAGACGCTCGCTGCCGAAGCGTCGATGTACGATTGGGCTGTGCGCGAGTTGGCCGGATTGCGCGCCTGATCAGTCCGGCGTCTGCCCGTTCAGCCTGAGCGCTTCGCCCGCGAGGTAGAGCGAGCCGGCGATCAGGCGCGGCGACGGGAAGATCGGCCAGCGCCTCCTGCAGCGAACCCGCCGCGCGCCCGCCGAAACGCGCGGCAAGGTCGGCGGGGTCGTGGTGCTCGTGATCGGGAACAGGGACGAACGTGAACGACAAGGCGTGCGGCGCAAGCTCCGCGACGATCGCGGACGCGTCCTTGTTGGCGAGGATTCCGAGCGACGATGTGCTTCGGTCCGTGATCGGCGAGGAGCGCGGCCAGCGCATGGGCGGCTTCGACGTTATGCGCGCCGTCGAGCCAGGTCTCGACCCCGCGCGTCAGCGGGCCGTCCGCGAGTAGCTGGAACCGCGCGGGCCATTGGACGGAGGTCAATCCGCTCAGGAACGAGGCGCGGCCGACGGGCAGGCGATCCTGCGCCTGGAGCATTTGCCAGGCGAGGTTCGCGTTGCGGACCTGGTGATCGCCGAGAAGCGATGAGCGGAGCGTGGGATCGATCGTCCAGTCGCGGCCTTCCAGGAGAACCGGCGCGCCGGCGTCATCGGCGGATCTGCTGGATTGCCGCCTCCGCTTCGGCCGGCTGGGCCAGCACCACCAGTGGGACGCCCCGCTTGGCGATCCCCGCTTTCTCGGCGGCGATCTCGACCAGCGACTGCCCGAGGAACTGCTGGTGATCGATGCCGAGGGCGGCGATGCCGGTCGCGACGGGCTGCTCGATGACGTTGGTCGCGTCGAGCCGTCCGCCGAGGCCGACCTCGATCACCGCCGCGTCGGCGGGCGTCCGCGCGAAGGCGAGGAAGGCGACGGCGGTCGTGACCTCGAAGAAGCTCGGCTCGATGTCGTCGCTCGCGTCGAGAACCTCGGTGAGCAGGGCCGAAAGCTCCGCATCCTCGATCAGCGTGCCCGCGACGCGAATGCGCTCGTTGAAGCGGACGAGGTGCGGGCTGGTGAAGGCATGGACCGTGCGGCCGCTCGCCTCCAGCGCGGCGCGCAGGAAGGCGCAGGTCGAGCCTTTGCCGTTGGTGCCGGCGACGTGGAATACGGGCGGCAGCCGATCCTGCGGCCGTCCGAGGCGGTCGAGCAGGCGCGTGATGCGATCGAGGCCGAGCCGGTCGCCGCCCGGCGACAGGAGCGCCAGCCGTTCGAGTTGGGCCTGGACGGCCGGATCGTCCGACCGCGCGAAGTCCGGCATCAGGCCGCCTTCTTCTCCGGCGTCAGATAGCCGATCAGCCTCGCGAGCGTCGCCTTCAGGTCGTGGCGCGGCACGACCATGTCGACCATCCCGTGGTCGAGCAGATATTCGGCGCGCTGGAAGCCGTCGGGCAATTTCTCGCGGATCGTCTGCTCGATGACCCGCTGGCCGGCGAAGCCGATGAGCGCGCCGGGCTCGGCAAGCTGGACGTCGCCGAGCATCGCGTAGGAGGCGGTGACGCCGCCGGTCGTCGGGTCGGTCAGGACGACGATGTAGGGCAGGCCGGCTTCCTTGAGCTCGGCGAGCGCGACCGTCGTCTTGGGCATCTGCATCAGCGAGAGGATGCCTTCCTGCATCCGCGCGCCGCCGGCAGCGGTGAAGATGACGTAGGGGCACTTGTCCGCGATCGCCTGCCGCACGCCGGCGACGAAGGCCGCGCCGACGGCGATGCCCATCGATCCGCCCATGAAGGCGAAGTCCTGCACGCCGATGACGGCGCGCTTGCCCTCGACCTTGCCGCTTGCGTTGATCAGCGCGTCGCGGACGTTGGTCGCGGTGCGCGCGGCCTTGATGCGTTCGGAATAGCGCTTGCTGTCGCGGAAGCGCAGCGGGTCCTCGCGGACTTCCGGCGACGGCAGAAGCGTCATATTCGCCGTCGTCGAACACCTGGTCGAAACGGACCTGCCAGCCGATGCGGTCGTGATAGTCGCAGCGCGGGCAGACCATCAGATTGTCTTCCCACTCCTTGGTGAAGACCATCGTCCCGCACTTCTTGCACTTGTGCCACAGATTCTCCGCCGACTGCCTCTTCGGCAGGAAGGGGATGCCGCTGCGGACCCTGCTCAACCAGCTCATTGCTGCCTCATCTCGTTTCGCGGGCGGCTAGGCCCGCGCGGTGGCGCTTGTCCAGTCCTAGAGCGTCGCCGCGATGTCGCGGAGTGCGGCGGCGGGATCGCTGGCGCCGGTGATTGGGCGGCCGATGACCAGCATCGATGCGCCGTCGTCCAACGCCTGGCGCGGCGTTACGACGCGCTTCTGGTCGGACACGTCCGCACCCGCAGGCCGGACGCCGGGAACGACGAAGTAACCGTCGGGCCAGGCCGCGTGGGCGGCGCCGACTTCCGCCCCCGAACAGACGATCCCGTCGAGGCCGGCCGAGCGCGCCAGCTCAGCCAGTCGCGCGACCTGCTCGCGCGGCTCGGACTGGAACGCCGATCGATCTGCAGGTCCTCGCCGTCGAGGCTGGTCAGCACCGTCACCGCGACGACCTTCGTCGCCGGTCCCGCCGCCGCCTTCGCGGCTTCCAGCATCGCTCGTCCGCCCGCGGCGTGAACGGTCAGCACTGCCGGCTCCAGCGGCCGCAAGCGCCTCGACCGCCTTGGCGACCGTGTTCGGAATGTCGTGCAGCTTCAGATCGAGGAAAACCGGCAGTCCCAGTTCGCGGATCGACAGCGACGCCCGCGGGACCGTTGGCGGAGAAGAATTCCAGCCCCAGCTTCACGCCGCCGGCATCCGCCTGCACCTGCTGCGCAAGGGACCGCGCACGCTCCAGGTCGGGCGTGTCGATGGCGACGAAGATGGGGCTCATGCGACCGGCGCGTCTTCGCTGAGCGGCCGCTCCGACCCGCAACGACGCCTGCCGCTCCTGGCTGTCGAGCCGTTGGCGCAACCGCCACATCTTCGCGCGGTAGACGAGGAAGGTCGGCAGCCATCCGATCAGGAACATGGCGAGGATCAGGACCGGCACCTTGATGTCGGCCTGGATGTCTCCCCACAGGTTGAGCGTCACGTCGTGCCAGTTTCGGCTGGCAAGGATCGCGAGGAAAACCGCGACCACGACCCAGAACAAGGTCTTCAGGAAATGCATCCGGGCGGTCTTAAGCGACGAGCCGGGCGATGGCCAGCATGGCGTTCATCGTGAGGCACGCCCGCTTTGTCGCACAGAGGGCAGAGGATTGTTGAGCGGATTGGGCGTGACGGACACAGTTGCGTTGGGTGTGGGGGAGTAATCGTTGGAAAAGCCGCATATTTTGGGCCTTGGTGCGTTTGCGCTGCTCGCAACCGCCATGCTTGCCATGCGCGGTCCGGAGCCGCAGCCGCCTGCGCCAACCATTCCCAAGTCTCATATCCGCCTCGCCGCTTTGTCTACCGAAGCGCGCAAGGACATCGATTATGAGGCGATCGACCGCAGGCTCCAGCACCTGATCGAACAACGATCGATGGTCGGAATGTCCGTCGGAATCGTCGAGAACGGGCGCATCACCTTTCTCAAGGGCTATGGTGAAACCGCGGAGGGATCCGGCGAGCCGGTGACTCCCGAAACCGTGTTCCGCTGGGCATCCGTGTCGAAGGGCGTTGCCGGAACGATGGTCGCCAAGCTCGCCGAGCAGGGCAAGGTCAACCTGAACGGCCCGGTCGCGAGCTACGTGCCGACGCTGAAGCTTCCCGCTGCCGCGGAATATACGGCGACGGTGGGCGACATGCTGAGCCACCGGCTCGGGCTTTATCGCAACGCCTACGACAACAAACTGGAGGAAGGGCAGGACACGAAGCTGCTCCGCGCCTCGCTGTCGCAGCTGAACCTGATCTGCCGGCCGGGTACCTGCTGGAGCTATCAGAACGTCGCCTATGACGGCGCGTCGGAGCTGGTCGAAGGCATCACGCATCAGTCCTACGAGCGCTCCGTTCAGCAGATGCTCTTCAACCCGATCGGCATGACCGGGGCGAGCATTTCGATGGCGGGCCTCACAAGCGCGAGAAGCTGGGCGCGGCCGCACGACGCAGCCCGCCGGCCGCTCGAGCTCAACGACAATTATTATCGCGTGCCTGCCGCAGGCGGCGTCAACAGCAACATCAAGGAAATGTCGCTGTGGATGCTCGCGCAGATGGGCGCGATGCCGGACGTCCTGTCGCCGAATGTCCTGAATACGATCCACGCTCCGCTGGTGAAGACACCCGGCGAGCGCGGACGCCTTCGCAAGTTCCTCGAGCGCCTCGGGCAGGCCGATTACGGCTATGGATGGCGCAGCTACGATTACGCCGGTCACCGTATCGTCGGCCATCGCGGAGGCGTTGCCGGCTACCGCTCGCTGATCCTCTTCGACCCGACGAAGAAGAGTGGGGTCGTCGCGCTTTGGAACAGCAATACCAACCAGCCCGGCGGCCTCGAGTTCGAGATCATGGACATGCTCTACGGCCTGGAGTTCCGCGACTGGATGGAGCTCGACAAGGCGGGACGGTCGAATAGCCCGGTGATCGCTCGCGCGCGAGAGCGAGGACATTTCCAGCGGAGACGGCGAGCCGCGCCGGAAGCGCGCGCGAAGCTAAGGCGCTAATGTCGCAGGAACATCCGTTCGCCGGAGTTGGTTTAGCTCCCTGTAATCAGGGAGCAATCAACTCATGGCCAACACCAAGTCACGCGACGCCATCGCCCTTCTCAAGGAAGACCATCGCAAGGTCGAAGAGCTGTTCGAACAGTTCGAGAAGGCGAAAGGCGATGGGCGCAAGGAAAAGCTCGCTCTCGAGATCTGCAAGGAGCTGACCATCCACACCATCATCGAGGAGGAGATCTTTTACCCTTCGATCGAGGGAAAGGTGGACGAGGATCTGCTCAAGGAAAGCTTCGTCGAGCATGACGCGGCCAAGGTGCTGATCGCCGAGATCGAGGCCGGTGGGCCGTCCGACGAATATTACGACGCCAAGGTGAAGGTGCTGAAGGAAGAGATCGAGCACCACGTCGAGGAGGAAGAGAAGCCGAAGGAAGGCCTGTTCGCCCAGACGCGCGCGGCGGACATCGACCTGAAGGAACTCGGCGAACGGCTGGCGCAGCGCAAGGAAGCGTTGCAGGCCGAGTTCAAGGCGAGCGGCTTGCCGGCTCCGGAAACGACGACGCTGGAGCAAGTCGAAGTCTGACGGCTTCCGCGATCGCGACTCCGGCCTTGATTTTTGCCGCTCGGGCGAGCCTCTAGGCCGGATGGTCGATACGGCGGAAATTCGCGGGTTCTTCGACGAGCAGACGAACACGATCAGCTATCTGGTCTGGGACCCGACGAGCCGGCAGGCAGCCGTCATCGATCCGGTGCTCGATTATGATCCGGCGAGCGGCACGGTCGACACGCGCTCGGCGCAGCGCGTGCTCGACGCGGCCGAGGAGCAGGGTCTGTCCATCACGCATGTGCTGGAGACCCATGCACATGCCGACCATCTGACGGCGGCGCCCTTCTTCAAGGCCAAGACGGGCGCGAAGGTCGGGATCGGCGCGCACATCCGCGATGTTCAGAAGGTCTTCCGGCCGATGTTCTGCGCCGACGATCTGAAGGTCGACGGCGGCGACTTCGACCTTCTGCTGAGCGACGGCGACCGCATTCCGCTCGGCGAGCTGGCGATCGAGGTGATCGAGACTCCCGGCCATACGGCTGCCGACGTCAGCTATCGCGTCGGCGATGCCGTGTTCGTCGGCGATACCTTGTTCATGCCCGACTATGGGACCGCGCGAACGGACTTCCCGGGCGGAGACGCCCGCCGGCTCTACCAGTCGATCCACAAGCTGCTCGAACTGCCGCCGGAGACGCGGCTGTTCCTGTGCCACGACTATAAGGCGCCGGGCCGCGACGAATTCCGCTGGGAAACGACAGTGGAGGAGCAGCGCCGCAACGTGCATTTGGCGGACGGCGTGACCGAAGACGAGTTCGTTCGGATGCGCGAGGCGCGCGATGCGACGCTCTCGACGCCCAAGCTGCTGCTGCCGTCGATCCAGGTGAATATCAGGGCAGGGCGGCTTCCGCCGGCCGAAGAAAATGGCGTTTCCTACCTGCGGATTCCGGTGCGGACGAAGGCGGGCACGAAGCTAAGCTGAGGGCGCAGACGGAAAAATTACGCCGATCCACCGACTTATGCACAGAAGAGTCCGACTCCCGGGAAATTCATGCTAATCTCCCGTTTTGGTACGCGCGAACTCGGGGCGTTTAAAGAGTCGGCCTGTCGTGGTGGGGGAAATTTTCGGATCGAACCCGCTTGGATGTGCCGGCTGTAGAGCGTTCCGCGCTTACCTTGCGTGATGGACCGCAAGGACCATTGCGCAGGCATCGGAAGGTGATGGGGCGGGAGCCTGACACCCCACCCTCCACCCGGACGGCTTTCGTTTCGTCACCTTCCGAATCCAAAGGGCCGCTTCAGCGGCCCTTTTCATTTGTTGCGGTCGGTGAAGTAGCAGCTGGCCTCGGGCCTTCATCGCCCCGGTCGCAAGCCTTTCGGATGTCTCCTCCGCGGCATCGGGCGTCAGCCGAACGTCGACCGCGTCCGGGTCCGCTGATGACGACGATACCGTCTTCGGCGTCGACTTCGCTGGGTTCGTTGTAGATCGTCTTGTCGGTCATACTTCCTGCTCGCCACTGGTGACGCCTGCTGCAGCGGGAACGGCCACCGCTCGCAGACACCAACAGAAAACGTCTGTTCGCCGACATTCGTTGCTGTTGTTGCGCCGCCGAAAAGTTTTGAAGCGCTACTTTTCCGAGAAATCGGCTAGCCCCGGTGAAGGGGGCACCGGGGCTAGCCGCGCCGGAAGATCATCAAGCTCCGATCAGGACGGGCGTTCCAAGGTCCGTGACCTGGTAGAGCTTGGCGGCGAACTTGCTCGGAAGGCGCACGCAGCCATGGCTGGCCGGATGGCCCGGATTATGGCCGGCGTGGAGCGCGATCCCGTAGGTATCGATGAACTGCGCGAAGGGCATCGGCGCGTTGTCGTACTTCTTCGACCGGTGCATCGTCTTCTTGTTCAGCACCGTGAAGATGCCGGTGGGCGTGTCGCGCCCCGGCTCACCGCTCGATATCGTGGCGACGGCCATCAGGGTCGTTCCGCGATAAAGATAGGCAAGCTGGTCGGAGAGGCCGATCACGACGCGCTCGGCGCCGGCGCTCGCCGGGACGTCGCGCCACAGATATTTGCCCGGTTCGAGATATTCCTCGCCGAAGGCCTCGTACATGTCCTGCCGGGCCTGCGACGCGGCGCTGCTCGCCGTCATCTGGGCCTCGACCGTCTCCATCGACGCGGCGGCGGGTGTCGCCGGGAGACTGAAAGCGCAGACAGCCGTCGCTGCAAGCGCGAGCGCTAGCTTCCTCATGTTCCTGCTCTTTTTTAGTTCTTGACTTTGGACGGATAATGCATCCGCGCCGAGTCGAGTTCCCTTGTTGTTCGCTTCCTGATCCGAAAACGTCCCCTCAAGGGACGAGGAGTCGGAATTCTCAGGCCGCCTAGCGCTCGCTCGCTTCGACGGGCGCGGCGGCGATCAGCAAGGCGCCTGTTGCGACGAAGCTGATCGCCAGGATCCATGCGAACGTCGCGATGATTTCGCTGGTCGGACCGAACAGTCCGGCGACCACGATTGCGATCGGAAGGCCGGAAAGCAGCAGGACTGCCAGCAGGAAATCCGTGGCGCCCGCGAGGACGAACCAGCTGCGCAGCGGATCGCCGGGGCGCGTCGCGGCGAAGGCCAGCGCGGCGGCGCGCACGACAAGCCACAGGATGACAAGGTTGAGGACCGGAAAGAAGCCTGCGTTCGGATCAAGCACGAGGCGCGCACCGGCGAGCACCGTCGCAGCGCCCGCTAAGGCCGCCGTCGCCCTGTGAGTCCGGCGGGCGAGTGCCGCGCAAAGCTCGATCGTTCCTGCTGCAAGGAGCAGATATCCGACCACCAGCCGGCCGGGCAGGCCACGCTCCAGTGGCAGCAGCGCCGCGCCGAGCGCCAGCATCACGATGAGGACGCCTGCGGTTCGGATGATAAGCTTTCGGGCCTGGTCGGACATCAAGACCTTCGGTCAGTTCACAGCCGAAACAGCTTGATTGGGCGGGCGGTTCCGTCGGTCAGGCTCAGGCAGCCTTGTCGAGCGATCGATCTTCCGGCTGGATGCCGCCGAGCCAATGGCTCAGATCGCGTCCGAGCACATGGCCAAGTCGCAGGACGTCGGAACGCAAGGTATCGTGAATTTCCCGCCTGAACGCCGCGCTCAACTCGACTTTTGGAGCAGGCATGCGGTTCCATTGCAGGAGCGCTCGACGACCGGACAGGACCTTGCGGGCAAGCCACGACGGTTCGCGATGCGGCTTGGGCGCGACGCGCTGACGGAATATTTCTCCGGCGAGAATTGTGCGGGCGACGGGCGGCCGCTTGAGCAGCCGCTGCAGCCAGCCGATCCGATAGCCGTGCCGAGCGCGGTGCTTTGTTTTCTTCGGCAAAGGCGCCGACGGCAGGTCGAGGAAGTGCAGCAGCCGGTCGTATACGGCCTGCTCGTCCGCCTTGAGGTCGTCGAACAGGACGACCTCGCAGCGGTCGCGGCCGAGGACTTCGAAGAAGCGGCTGACGTGCTTGCCGAGGCTGGCCGCCTCGTCGAACAGCAATTGCCGGGAATCGAGACAGGTCCGCGGGACCTTTCGCCCATGCCGGCGGTCTTCGATCAGCCGCCAGGCTTTCTCGACGTCGGTCACCGTCTCGTCGCCCTGATAGAGCAACCGTTGATGGAGCGAGGGAATGAGTTCGAGGGGGTCGCGTGCGGCGATGATGAACTTCGCATCGGGCCAGAGCCGCAGGAGCGGCAGCAGTCGCTCGGGAGCGTAGAGATAGGAAACGGACGCCTCGGCCATGACCGACGAGCGCCGGATCGATCGTTGGGGAAATAGCGGGCGAGATACTGCCCGGCGACAACCTCCCGCAGGGCCTCGTCGTCCAGGTCGTTCAGGTCCAGCCGCGAGAAGTAGTGCGGCTCCTTCACGACGGAAAAGGATACCGACGGATGGTTCTCCAGCAGGCGCGCAAGGGTGGTCGTACCGCAACGCGGAGCGCCGACGATGCAGGCGAAAGACTGCTTCGGCCAGCCGCCGTCGCCGAGGGAAGAAGACGCATTTTGTTTCATTCGCCCGCGGATAAGAAGGATTTCAGGCGAAAACGGGTCAACCGTCTGACGAATTAAGACAGCGGCGCGCCATAATCGACTTCTAGAATTTCAGTCCTTCAGACCGAATTGCTTGCGCCAGGCTGGCTCCAGCAGGTCCTGCACGTCGGCATGCTCCTGCATGTAGGCCGCGAAGAAAGGACAGATCGGAATGACCTTCAGACCACGCTCGCGGGCGGCAGCGAGCGCGAACTCGATCAACATCGTCCCGATGCCCTTGCCCTCATGCGCTTCCGGAACCTCCGTATGCGTGAACATGATCTTGCCCGCCGGAAGGGTATATTCGGCGATCGCAATCGACCCGTCGCCAAGGTCGATTTCGAAACGATGGCGTTCGGGGTTGTCGCGGACGATCAGCGGGGAAGGAGCGGACATGTCCGGGGCTTAGCGTGCGGACCGCGCCTGTTGCTAGAGGGCAATAAGTCTCAATTCCTGAGGAAGCTTTCTGCGAGGAATTCGTCGGCGCGGATCGCCAGTTCGGTGCGGCTGTTGACGCCGAGCTTTTCGAACACGGCGTGAAGGTAGACCTTGATGGTCCCTTCGGTGACGCCGAGCTGGTCCGCGATTTCGCGATTGCGAAGGCCCTTGCGGACGAGGTTGATCAATTGGCGTTCGCGCGGGGAGAGGGACGGGCCCTCGCGATCGCCCAAGCGTCTCCTCGAGCTCCTTGCTGCGGTCGGCAAGCTCCGGATCGACCCAGCGGCCGCCGCGGCTCACGCGTTCAAGACATTCGAGCAGATAGGCCGGATCCGAATTCTTCAGGACCATGCCCTGCGCGCGGAGGGCCTTGGCTTCCATCAAGGAAGCGTCGTCGATCGCAGCGGTGAGCAGCACGACGCGGATCTTGCTGCCGCTCGAACGGATGCGCCTCAGGACGTCCATCCCCGTTCCGCCGGGCATTTGCAGGTCGAGAAGGAGAATGTCGGGATTCAGCTCCTCGACCTTTTGCACCGCTTGTTCGCCGGTCGCCGCCATGCCGACAATTTCGAACTGCGTGTCGCGGAGCAGGGCTTCGATCGCAGTGCTGATCATCGGATGGTCGTCGGCAAGCAGGATCCGCATCAATTCACCCTTCCGCTGATTGGTAGCGAGACTGAAATCCGGGTCACTCCCATCCCGCGAGACAATTCAAGTACTCCGCCCGCGAGCTTCACGCGCTCGCTCAGCGATCTTGGCATTTCGCCGGTGAGCGGCGAGCTGGGATAGCGCGACCCGTCATTGATGAAGTCGAGCCGCAGCTTCTCCGCTTCGGCACGAAGCTTGATCGTCACGCTCTTCGCGCCGGCATGACGTACCGCGTTCGCGACGGCTTCGCGGACGAGGTGCTGGGTGTCGAGCTGAAGGCGGGTCGGGACCATCATGTCGCTCGTCTCCGCGGAGAAATCGCAGAATACGTCCCATTGCTGAGCCAGCCTTGACGATAGCGTTCGGAGATCCTGGGCAAGGTCCTCAAGGCCGATCTGGGGAGCGCTACGAAGAGCCGTGATGAAGGATCGCAGCTCGCCCTGTTCCTGAAGCATCAATTGCTTGAGGTGGTTGAGGTCCGGCTCCAGGTCGCGGCCGGCACTCAGGTCGCGTCTCAGCGCCTCGATCCGGAAGGCCGCGCCCGCCAGGAACTGAACGACGCTGTCGTGAAGATCGCGGGCTAGCGTCAGGCGCGACCGCGCTTCGGCGCTTTCCTCGATCGCGATGATCAGGGCGTGGCGTTCGATCAGGCCGACGATGTCCTGTGCGATCGAGTTCCCCATGTCGATGTGATCGCTGGACAGGTTCGGGAGGCCTTCGAGGAACAGCTCGCCCTCGCCGGAGCCGGCCTTGATCGGCACCGCAAGGCCTTCGCTCAGCTGAAGTTCCGATGCCACCTTTGGCTGAATGAGGTCGTCTGCGGACATGGCGCGAAGATTGCGCAGCTCGTCTCGCGTCAGCGCGCGGTCGTTCGTCAGGTCATAGAGAAAGGGCGTCGAGACCGGTCCCAAAGCGTCACCGTTCGTCCGCGAGGTAACCAAGTCACCGTTACGGAGAATGAAGACGTCGGCGTGATTTTCGCCCCGCTCGCGCCAGATCAGCACGCCCGAGCGAGCGTTCAGGCCGTGCATCGCCGCGCGCAGCCCGGTTTCGATCGGAGATTCGTTCAGGATCGGCTCGGCGAACGGCCCGCTTTCCCGGGCATAGAATCCTGCGCGCCACCGGTTGGTCCCGAACCAGATCAGAACGAAGGACAGGATCATCAGATGACCTGTCCGGTCGATGAAGTCGTGCAGGGGCGGTCCAGGCCTCGTTGCCGAAACGATCATTCCGGCCATCAGGTACAGCGACATGAGAAGGATCGCCGTCAGGATTGTCGCTCGCCATCCCCATCGTATGGCGGCTGCCAGCAGCAGGAAGGTGAAGAAGGTGAAATAGGGACTGTCGAAGCCTGCCGTGAACGCGACGAGCGCGGTGAAGACGAGGATGTCCACGGCATGCGCCGGTCCGGCCAGTCGGGCATCGAGCCACCAATTCTTCCAGGTCGCGGCGACCAATAGCCAAGGCGAAGACGACGTAGCCGGCAAGCAAAAGTGCCACGTCGGACTCGCGCTCGAACGGCGGGTCGGCGTCGAGCCAGATTGCAAGAAAGAAGAGCGTCGCCAGCATGTAGCGGCCGACCGCGATGACGCGGCCAGATGGTAGTCGGAGCCCCCTTTGCACCCGACACTGATAACGCAGCCGGCGAAAAGCGCACAATCTGCGCTGAGGCTGCGCCGAAACGGCACAGATTGCCCTGAACTAACTTTGGATAGCTAGGACGACCCGGGGGTCTGACTAGTGTCTTCGGGGTGGGTGAAAACCCTTCCTTCGGCGAGGGGCGCGGGTTGTAATCCGCGCTCCTCCTAAGGACCGTATAACGACGCTGCCGTCGCTATTCGTCAGTTCTGGACGAGCCGGAGCAAGCTTCCGTCGGGATCGACCAAATAGCCGATCGTGAGCCCGCTGTGCTCGACCTGCGGTGCCTTCAATCGCGGCTGTCCGGTTCGGGACTCCGGGATGCCGGCGTCTCGACACGCGCCGTAGAAGGCAGGCAGATCGTCGAGCCGGAGGCAGCATCCGAATGAACTCTCGAGGGGATCGAGGTCCGGATAGGGAAAGAATTCCAGCGCAAGGCCGCCTCGCTTGAGGATCATCCAGCCGCGGTCGCGCCAGGTCTCCTCAAATCCGAGTTTCGCATAGAATTGCGAAGTCGCTTCAAAGTCCCGCGACGGAAGGTTCGGTGTTGCGTGGTCCATGTTCGCCCGCTCCGCCCAGATGTGGCTTTGTCAATAACCCGTTCATGTTCGCACGATGTACCGGCCGTTCATCGCGACGAATGCAGAACCATCAGCGGCACGTCCATTCGTTTTAACACGCATCAAGGCTCCTTCATCTTGAAAGGAGGATTAGAGCCATGCGTACCATGACGAAAATCCTTGCCGGCGGCGCCGGCATCGCCGCGTTTGCAGCGGCCAGTCCGGCAGCAGCGCAATATTATGGCCAGCCCTATGGCTATGGCTAGGCGCCAACTCGACGCAGATGGCGGCGCAGAGGTGCAGCGCTGCCGTGCAGAGCCGCCTCAACCAGCGCGGCGGACTGAACGGCATTCTCGGCGCAGTGCTTGGCGCCCAGAGCTACGGCGGTCGCGTCCTGCAGGTGACCCAGGTCAATCCTCGCCGAAGCACCGTCCGCGTTCGCGGGCTGGCGAGCAGCGGCGCCAATTACGGCTACGGTCCGTACGGCGTCGGCGCTTACGGCGCGGCCGGCTACGGCTATGCCCCCGACCTGTCGTTCCGTTGCGAGGTCGACTACCGCGGCTACATCCGGGACGTCGACATCAACCGCCGCCGCTAACTGAAGGCGGTAAGGAAAAAGGAGAGCGCCGGCGCCAGTCGTCGGCGCTCTTTCCTTTTACAAAACTCCCACTCCCCACAGGATCACCGCCCAGAGCGCCAGCGACGCGCCAAGGATCACGCGCGACTTGGCTGCAAAGGAAAGCGCTGCGGGATCGGTGTCCGGCTTCGCCGACGCGAGTTGCGCTCCCAGCGCCTCCCATGCCCGCTCGTTCGTGGCATGATCGACGGGCCTGACGGGATTGCGCAGGAGGGCGGCACTGATCGCCGCTTTCGGCACGGGCGAGTTGAACCGGCAGCCGAAGTAGCGCGCGCTGGCCCAGACCACGGTCGCCTGCGTCCGGCCGATCTCCGGCAGGTCGATATCGAGCTTCTGCCCTTCGGCCAGGCAGAAGCCCGTTTCGAGTAGCAGGCCGGTGTTGGAAATGTCGTGGATCGTCACCGGCTCGCCGTCGAGGACGAGGGTCGATTCAAGGCGGAGGGTGCGACGCGGAGACGTCCTGCGATTTCCGGCCTTTGACGCGGCCAACCGTGCTTGCAACACCATCCCAATCCGATGGGCCACCGATGGTAAACAGCCGGTTCTGAATTCGTCCGGACAGGCTCAAATCTGTGGATAGTTTGGCCAATCCCGATTGCGCCGCTGGCCGAAGCGAGGCGGCGAAGGCGGAGGCCGCAGGGCCGGAAGTTCGCCAAGTTCACTCCTCTACGCGCGTGCGCGAGTCCGGGGCCTCGTCTTCGTCGTCGAATTCCTCGGCGAAGCGGTCGATCTGGCCGAGGCTGTTGTCGAGGCGGTCGTCGTCATACGGCTGCTCCGGAAGGACGGCCGGCAGCAGCTTGTCCATCCACTTGCCGAAGCGGGCGGGGCGGCGGCTCTTGAGCAGGAACATGGTCAGCCGCTCGTCATAGTCGCGCCATTCGCCGACCTGCTCGCCCTTGTGGAAGACCGGGCGGGCGACGCCGTTCAGCGCGCGCGACAGCGCCGCCTGTTCCAGCCGGTGAAGCGCATAGTCGAGCGCGGCGTCCCACGCCTCCCGGAACAAACACCCGCGCGTGCTGCGGCGGAGCTTGTAGGCGGCGCTATCCGACATGCCGACGGCGCGGCAGGCATGCTCGACACAGGCGGTCTCCGCCAGCGCCTCGATAAAGGCGATCTGCCGCGCCGCCGTCCAGCCGTCATGACGGCTGCTGACGTTGACGGGGACGAAGCTGATGACTGGTTCTTTGTGATATGGTTCCATGAACCGGATTGGAACATAGGAAGGGGTGTGTAGGACAGCACAAAGTGCCGAGCGCAGCTGAGCGATTGCGCAGCAATCGGGAAGCAGCGCGAAGAGCTACTGCGTGCCGGCCGGCGCGCGAGCGAGCGGCCTAAGCTGCGCTGCGAGACGCGTCCGACGTCACGGGATTTACTCCCGTGACGGGCTCACTCGCCTGCACGTTCATCCGCAGTATCAGCAGCCTGTTCCGCCTCGACAGCCAAGTCTTCGTCAAACTCAAGCTTACGCGCAGCAATTCCTGCTTCCGCCCGCTTTGTCTCAGCTAGTTCTCGATTTTTCAGATAGTTCAGGTGTTCAGTAGCAAAAACCCGAACTTGCTCATTTTCGTCCTCAAGCCATTCGCTCAAAAGTTCGCGGCGACTAGCGAACAAATCCGCAAAACCATATTCACCCATCACAACACCAGATTCATCCAGTGCCGTGTGTGCATCTCTCCAAACCTCCAATTCTGGTTCGGCATTAGCAACAATTCGACGCACGATGCCGTAAATTACAGGCTTCCCTTCGTACGCTCTGAGCACTGCAATCACGAAAGACGGGTCTTCGTTTATGTACGTCTCCAGTTCGGCGCTAAGCCCGTCGGACAACTCCGGAAAGACACACGATAAAAGTCGGCCGCCTTCGTATTGAAACAAATACGGGAGATCATGGTACCAACCCCGTGCTGATGCAGCCAAGTCGCTCGGAATGCGCTGCAGCGGCTCTTTCAGCTCGTAGACTTGATAGGGTATCGCCTCGTAACTTGACGGGGCCTCATCGGTTCGCTTGAAGATCAGTCGGGACGAGAAGAACTCAAGCACGAGGCTCGGCCACCGCTTCGCCAATGCGGCGACGATGTACTCGCTAGAGTACTCCAAGCGCGGATGAGGAACCAAAGAATTTAACGCCAACCTCGTCTGGTTTTCATCGAGGGCAAGTAGCAAGGCGGCACCCATCCATGGCGTCATCGGTGCGCTAGCCCAGCTCGTATCGCCGCGCTCCAACATCGCGCGGATCGCGGGCATGAATACGCCTTCGATCAGTTCTCCGGGATTTTGTCGTACTGCCGCACCGCGGCGTCCAGGCAGTTGCGAATTGTGTCCGGATCCCATGCTTCGATCGCCGCGCGAAGCGTTCGTATCAGAAGCTCTTCGTCAAACGGGTCCGCGGAGCGTAAGTACCATGAGATCGAACTGAGATTTTTTCCGCCGCCAATCCATTGTTCCATAATTGCTGCGTGTCGTTGCGGCGGTCACTTCGCATAAGGCCAAAGAGCATTCCGGGAAGGAACTTATCCCGCAGCACTCCCTCGCGGCCCAACCAATTGAACACGATGGCTGACTGCCTTTCAGCCAGTTGAGTTATGAATTTCCCGAAGACAGGAAATGTCGCCCATCTCTAGAGTCCGTCATGGCAAAGCGGCTGAGCCGCTCGAACCATTCCTCCGCGTTACCCTCATTTACGGTATCGAGAAGCGCTCTTACGCGCTCTTCGCGATACGCTTCGTCGGCTTTCCAATCCAAAGCCGGGCGCTCCCACGCGTCAGCGTAGACAACTGGAAGCCGACAAGAACCTTATAAAGTTCGAATTCCGGATTCAGTGTTCGCGCTATCTCTAAAAGTGAGCGCCGCTTCGCGAACTAATGCTTGCGCATCTTGCGCTGCGGCGTCTTCCCGTAGGTGCGTCGGAAGTTCCTTGTTCAATCGGAAGACGCGCTGAACGCTCGCTTTCAAGCGACTGAAGTTGGTCGAATGGTAGTGTGGCTCGGTTTGCAGCGAAATACCTCGGCAGCTCTCAGGGTGTTACGCCAGGACGATGAGGGCTAATTTTTCGTCCAGTTTGCCGTGACGAGGCAGATCAGTCGCAGAAAGCATGGCATTTCTAACGTGCTTTTGATCTTCGTTGCTGATGTCTGGCGAAGGCTCAGATCTCTCGAATGTCCAGCGCGTCGTTCCCGCAGGTTTGCCAGCCTGTCGGAGCCGGGTGTTGCTCCGGTGTGAATGGTTAGCGCTGTAGAAGTCCTTCGTCGTTCCCTCTATTTCAGTTCCTAGGACGCCGCTCATTATCGATGAAATCAGGGGCACAAGAGCTACGCTCTCATGCGGATCCACGGCCGCCAACTGCTTCGACCAACATCTCCTGAATAATTGGTCCGTGTCCTTCCCAAACTGACAGGTCTTGTTTTGCCAAGGCATTTGCTGACGAAAGGAGGGGCTTTCGCTCCTCTTCAGTTTCGGCAAGGGGCCACAGAGTCACGCAAGACTGTGAACGTAAGATCAACACGTCGGCATATCGATAACGAACCAGAGGATGCGCTCAATCTATCGGAATGCGGCGAACATGATGCGGAGGCAATGATCCGAACGGAGTTTCGCGTGCGATCGGCTCCATTGTATTGGCGATTTGCACCTGCAGCGATGAGGGTTCGACAAATCTCCCGATACACCGCTCGCACATCGTCGTAAAAAGGAAGCAAGTTGGAACAAACATTTCAAATCGCTGCTAGGCGCTCGTTGTTTTCGGAGCTTGAAGGACCGCTTGAAGCGTTGTCGTCAAACAGAGCCTTCCCAAGCTTGAGACGTTCGAAATCATGAAAGACGCGGTCGAATTCATAGAGCGGGCACGAGATAGCGCTTCGCAATTCGAGCCAGCCGCCTGTCAATGCGCGACCATCGCTGATTTTCCGAAACGCTTAAAGTTCTGGAGCCTTGTAAATGGTATCGTGTGCTGTCGCTGCCCAGCTATAATTCAGGATTGTCTGGACTTGGAGTTCGCATTTCAGTCCAGCAAAACGCTTGTACTGGGTAGAACCGAACGAGCTTCCGCAAGGCGCACGACGTAATGATTGGCCATATAGAGGTCCACGGCATCTTCGGCATGTCGAGCTGGGTGGTGCAGTTTACGTTCAACGATCTCAAAGTTGGCGTCGACAAGTCCAGAATTCAGAAACCGTTCGACATCTGTATTGGTGTAGAAAATCGCACGGCAACCAGCGAGGTCTTTTAGTTCCGTAATGTCGCCGTCCGGATCGATCTTCCGATCTGCCAGCTTATGCCCAGCGAATTGACACCTTTGGCTCGCGACTGGACTTGCTGAAGTTTGTATCCACCGACCTCCTCAATCGCAGCAAGTACGTACCGATGCGACGGTTTCGGAGAAGGATTGGTAGAGGGCTCGGCTCGCCTTTCTCGTACTGTTCGAAGTTCATTCGATCGAGATGGGAACAGCCGTAGTAGCGCACAATGGTGATTGTTGGGGGGTCACCCCGCACTCACAAAGCTATCCAACACCTTCTTCAGCCCCGCATGCTCGAACTCGATCTCGAGCTTGTTGCCTTCCTGCGCGACGATCTTGCCGTAGCCGAACTTGCCGTGGAACACGCGCTGGCCGAGCTCCAGGTCGGTGCGGCCCTGGTTGCCGAGGGAGATGGCTGAGGCCTTGGCTTCGATCGCGCGGGCGGGCGTCGCGGTCTGCCAACGCCCCTCGGCGCGCTCCGAACGGAAGCTTTGTCGCGCGCTGCTCTAAAGCCGGGGCCGCGGGTGCTGGCTCGCATGCGATTGCGCGGGGCCGAGGTGGGCGAAGGGGTCGGCGCGCTCGCTCCATTGCGCGCGCCACAGGCTCTCGCCGCCGGACATGGTCGTCTCTTCCTCGATATGCTCCTTGGGCAGCTCGCCGACGAAGCGGCTGGGGAGCGAGCTGGTCCACTGGCCGTAGATGCGGCGGTTGGCGGCGTGCATCACGGTCGCCTTCTTCCGCGCGCGGGTGATGGCGACGTAGGCGAGGCGGCGCTCCTCCTCGAGGCTGGCGAGGCCGCCTTCGTCGAGCGCGCGCTGCGACGGGAAGATGCCTTCCTCCCAGCCGGGCAGATAGACGATGTCGAACTCCAGCCCCTTGGCGGCGTGGATGGTCATGATGGTGACCTTCTCGCCGCTGCGGTTCTCGTCATTGTCCATGACCAGGCTGACATGTTCGAGGAAGGCGGGGAGGGATTTCATATTCCTCCATCGCGCGGGCGAGCTCGGCGAGGTTTTCGAGGCGGCCGGCGGATTCCGCGCTGCGCTCGGCCTGGAGCATGGCGGTGTAGCCGCTTTCGTCGAGCATGATGCGCGCGAGCTCGGCGTGGGGCAGCTCGTTCGGCCATCGTCTTCCAGCGGGCGATGTCGGCGACGAAGCGGCCGAGGCTGGAGCGGGCGCGGGACTGCAGCTCGTCGGTGTCGAGGAGCTTCGCGGCGGCGATGAGCAAGGGCTCTTCCGTTGCGCGCGCGTGCGCGTGGATGGTGGCGATCGCCTTGTCGCCGAGGCCGCGCTTGGGCTGGTTGACGATGCGTTCGAACGCGAGGTCGTCGGCGGGCTGGTGGATGAGGCGGAGGTAGGCGAGGGCGTCGCGGATCTCGGCGCGCTCGTAGAAGCGGAAGCCGCCGATGATCTGGTAGGGCAGGCCGATCGCGATGAAGCGCTCTTCGAACTCGCGGGTCTGGAACTGGGCGCGGACGAGGATGGCGACGTCGTCGAGGCTGAGGCCGCGGCGCTGCATGCCCTCGACGTCCTCGCCGATGCGGCGGGCTTCCTCCGGGCCGTCCCAGATGCCGACGACCTTGACCTTCTCGCCGTCGCCCTTGTCGGTCCAGAGCGTCTTGCCGAGGCGGCCGGCGTTGTGGGCGATGAGGCCGTCGGCGGCGGCGAGGATGTGCGAGGTCGAGCGGTAGTTCTGTTCGAGGCGGATAACCTTTGCGTCCGGAAAATCCTTGTCGAAGCGCAAAATGTTGGCGACCTCGGCCCCGCGCCAGGAGTAGATCGACTGGTCGTCGTCGCCGACGCAGCAGAGGTTGCGGCGCGGCTCGGCGAGGAGCTTGAGCCAGGCGTACTGCGACTGGTTGGTGTCCTGATATTCGTCGACGAGGATGTAGCGGAAGCGGTCGCGGTAGCTCTCCAGCACGTCGGGATGCGTGCGGAAGATGGTCAGCATGTGGAGCAGCAGGTCGCCGAAGTCGCAGGCGTTCAGGGTGCGCAGGCGGTCCTGGTAGGCGGCGTAGAGCTCGCGGCCGCGGCCGGGGCCGAACGCCTCCGCCTCGCCGAGGTCGACCTCCTTCGGGGTCCAGCCGCGGTTCTTCCAGCGGTCGATGAGGCCGGCGAGCTGGCGCGCGGGCCAGCGCTTCTCGTCGAGGTTGGCGGCGCTGATCAGTTGCTTGAGGACGCGGAGCTGGTCGTCGGTGTCGAGGATGGTGAAGTTGGACTGCAGGCCGACGAGCTCGGCATGGCTGCGGAGCATGCGCGCGGCGACCGAGTGGAAGGTGCCGAGCCAGGGCATGCCCTCGATCGCGCCGCCGGAGATCCTGGCGATGCGCTCCTTCATCTCGCGCGCGGCCTTGTTGGTGAAGGTGACGGCGAGGATCTGGCTCGGCCACGCCTTGCGGGTGGCGATGAGGTTGGCGAGGCGGGCGGTGAGGGCGGAGGTCTTGCCGGTGCCGGCGCCGGCGAGGACCAGCACCGGGCCTTCGGTCGTGAGCACGGCTTCCCGCTGCGGCGGGTTGAGGCCGGCGAGCCAGGGGGCTTCGGGGGAGGGTGCGGGACTTTCGGGCACTGCTTACGAGGTAGGGAAGGGACGTCGGAACGGCAACGCGGCTATGGCCGAATCGCTGCGACTATGGCACATGGGCGATCCAGAACAAAAGGGGACCAGAAATGCCGAAGGGTCAATGCCATTGCGGTGCGGTGAAGTATGAGATGTCGACGAATACGGTGCACCAGGCGTTGTGCCATTGCAGCGACTGCCGGCGGCACTCGGGCGCGCCGATGGTGGCGTGGGGGCTGGTCGCGAAGGACGATTTGAAGGTCGAGGGCGAGACGCGGGAATATGCGTCGTCGGAGCATGGGCGGCGGCATTTCTGCCCGAAGCTGCGGGACCGGGCTGTTCTACACGAGCGAGGCGATCTTCCCCGGCCAGATCGACGTGCAGATCGCGACGCTCGACGATCCCGACGCTTTCGTGCCGCAGGCGCAAATCCAGACGGCCGAGCGAATTGGGTGGATGGAAAAGCTCGAACTCGATGCCGCAGTTCGAGCGCTATCCGGGGCCGTAAGGGGAACAGATTGTGGCGACTTCGGGAAGGTTCCGACGGTTGTTCCCAATATCCCCGTTATCCACAGGCTTGAGCACGCATTTTTCGCTTCCCCGACTCGGCGGCGAGGTGCATTGTTCAAGGGTGATCGGGACGGAAGTCCCCGCCTCCACCGGAAAGCCCGCAAGGGCCAGAAGGAAGCGGAGGGTGACGGAAGGACCGATCTCCGCCGACAGGCAATGAGAAACTCTTCGGAGGTTCGCCGAGCCAGTCGGGAAGAGGCGCCGGAAGAGTTGATCTTCCTCTAGCGCGACGCGGTTCGGAAGCCTTCGGGTGGAAGGACAAAGCGAGACGCTAGAGTGATTGACCCAAGAAGGGCCGCGGAACATCGGATGGCTTTGGCTCTGCCAGGCACCGATAGTTGGAAGACAAGCGAACCCTCGGGTGGCGCAGTCCGGTAAACGGTCGGTCTCCTCTTCGGAGGGAGTTGTCAGATGGGAAGCGACGCCTGAGCTGGTGAACTTGGATTTCAAGGAAGCGGTCCTTCGGGATCAGGACCATGAAAACCGGTAGATCCTTCGCTCGGCGCAGTGGGGGCTGGCAGCAATGCCGGCCCCCATTTCTGTTTGGGGAGGGCGCGCGTCTTCAGGTCCCGCGCTCAGGCCAGTCGGCCGCGCAAGCCGCCTTACCGATCGATGAGCGTCACTCGGTGCGGAGCCGGTAGCCCACCGCCGGCTCATTGAGGATCAACGCGGCTGCTCGGATCGCGCTCCAGCTTCTGGCGCAGGGCGCGGACCGCGACGCGCAGATATTCGGTCTGCTTTTCCTGCGCCGGGCCCCAGACCGTGCGCAGCAGATGGGCGTGGGTGAGCACCCGGCCGGGGTGCTTCGCGAGTTCGGCGAGCACGGCATATTCCTTGGGCGTCAGATGCACCTGCTCGCCCACGCGCGAGACCGGCGGCGGAACAGGTCGATCGTCACGTCGCCCGCCTGGAGCGGCTCCTGGTCGCCTTCCGGTCCAAGCTCGACGAGGTTGGCGAGATAGCGCTCGAGCTTCGCCGCCTCCGAGCCGATTCGGAGACCAGCGCCTTGTCCGCCGATCCGCTGCGCCGCAGCTCGCCGACGGCCTTCGCCGATGGCCGTCAGCGACGGCTGCAGATCCTGGCCGATCGACGACAGCAGCGCCGAGCGGATCCGGTCGCGCTCGCGGACGCGGGCGAACTCGCGCGCTTCGCCCTCGAGCCGGCCGCGCTCGAGCGCGAGCGCGACCTGGTCGAGCAGATTGTCGAGCAGCTCGCAGCTGGTCTTCGCGGACGGCGGAGCGCCGTCGTCGCGCGCGAGGCCGATGGCGGCGAGCACGGCGCTGCCCGAGCGGACCGGGTGGAACTGCCATTCGGTCGGGACTGCCCGGTCGAGCCCGCGGCCGCTGCGCTCGCCCAGCTTCGAGCGTCAGCGCCGCCGCCGCGATGTCGTTCGGGCCGAGTTGCATCGGCGCCGGGCGCGCTGGACAGGATGCGCGGCTTCGCGCCCGTCCGCGATCAGCACGGCGTTGCAATCGAAGAGCTGCGCCAGCTTCGCGCACGCTGACCTCGGCGATCTCCTGCTCGCTCGTGCAGCCAAGCAGGCGCCGCGCGAGGCCGGCGATGGTCGCGTTGCGCGCCGCATGCGCCTCGGCGATCCGCGCCTGCTTGCGGATCGAGGCGGCGAGCTGGCTGGTCACCAGCCGCGACCGCGAACAGGACGACGACCGTGACGACGTCGTTCGGGATTGTCGATGCGGAAGGTGAGGTGCGGCGCGGTGAAGAAGAAATTGTAGGCCAGCGCCGAGGCCAGCGCCGCGAGCAGCGCCGGGCCCAGACCCGGCAAGCACCGCCGCGCCGAGCACCGCCGGAAGGTAGAGCAGGTCGACCGCCGAATTGCCCCAGCGCGGCGCGACGACCAGCCCGACGAGCGTCGAGGCCGCGACCATCAGCAGCGCCTTCGGCATAGCCGCGGAGCCTGGCGCGGCGGCGGACGGTTCGTTGGCGAAGGGTCGGCCATGCGCCGCTAGATGCGCCTGTCGCGCCGATTGCGTCGAGATGCGCGGCGCCGATTTCGCGCCGTTTCTTTACGCCGGCCCAACGGAATCCACATGGAATCTTTACGGCGCCCAGACCGCACATCGCGGGCCATGGCTACACTTGCACAACCCAGCCGCAGCCGATCCGCCGCGCCTGCGGATACCCAGAAGCATTCGCTGCCCGCGCTGATGCTCGGCGCGATCGGCGTCGTCTACGGCGACATCGGCACCTCGCCGCTCTACGCGATGAAGGAAAGCTTCATCGGCCCGCACCCGCTGGCGGTCGACCCGCTGCACATCTTCGGCGTGCTCAGCCTGATCTTCTGGTCGCTGATGCTGGTCGTCACGGTCAAATATGTGTTCGTCGCGATGCGCGCCGACAATCAAGGGCGAAGGCGGCTCGTTCGCCTTGCTGGCGCTGATCTCGCGCAACCTCGGCGAGCAGAGATGGACCGCCGGCCTGGTCATGCTCGGCGTGCTCGCGACCGCCCTGTTCTACGGCGACGCGATGATCACGCCGGCGATCTCGGTGCTGTCGGCGGTCGAGGGGCTGACCGTCGTCAAGGCGAGCCTCGAGCCGCTGGTCATCCCGATCGCGATCGTCATCCTGATCGGCCTGTTCCTGGTCCAGTCGCGCGGGACCGCGCGGGTCGGCGCGCATGTTCGGGCCGATCGTGCTGGTCTATTTCGCCGCGCTGGCGGCGCTCGGCGTCGACGAACATCGTCGAGCATCCCGAGATCCTCGGCGATCGCTCAGCCCGCACTGGGCGGTGCAATTCTTCGCTCTACGATCCGAAGCTCGCCTTCCTCGCGATGGGCTCGGTGTTCCTCGCGGTGACCGGCGCCGAGACGCTCTATGCCGACATGGGCCATTTCGGCCGCAAGGCGATCGGCATCTCCTGGCTGACGCTGGTCTATCCCTGCCTGATGCTCAACTATATGGGCCAGGGCGCGCTGCTGCTCGGCAACCCGGCGGCGGTCGAGAACCCCTTCTACCTGATGGCGCCGGAATGGGCGCGGCTGCCGCTGGTGTTCATCGCCACCGCGGCGACGATCATCGCCAGCCAGGCGGTGATCTCGGGCGCCTTCTCGGTCACCCACCAGGCGGTCCAGCTCGGCTTCCTGCCGCGCCTGCGGACCGCAGCACACCAGCGCCAAGGCGGCCGGGCAGATCTACATCCCGGCGGTCAACTGGGCGCTGCTGGTGATGGTCGTGCTGCTGGTCCTCGGCTTCGGCAAATCGACCAGCCTCGCCTCGGCCTACGGCATCTCGGTCAGCGGCACGATGATCATCACCACGTGCATGCTCGGCGTCCTGATCTTCCAGGTGTGGAAGTGGAACCGGGTGCTGGCGACGCTGACGATCGGCCTGTTCCTCGCTGGTCGACGGCACCTACTTCGCCTCGAACATCACCAAGATCCCCGACGGCGGCTGGTTCCCGCTGGTCGTCGCGGCGGTGATCTTCACCGTGCTGACGACCTGGGCGACCGGCCGGGCGCTGATGCGCGAGCGGCTCGAGGAGGACGCGCATGCCGCTCGACGTGTTCATCAAGTCGGCGGCGTCGGTGCACCGGGTGCGCGGCACGGCGGTGTTCCTGTCGACCTCGGCCGACGTCGTCCCGTCGGCGCTGCTGCACAACCTCAAGCACAACCAGGTGCTCCACGAGCGGGTGCTGATCCTGACCGTGAAGGTCGAGGAAGTGCCGCACGTGCCGCGCGGCCGAGCGGCTCGAGGTCCACGAGGCTGGCGACGGCTTCTACCGCGTCATCCTGCACTACGGCTTCATGGACGAGGTCGACATCCCGCGCGACCTCGCGCGGATCGAGGCGTGCGGCGGCGGCTTCAACATGATGAGCACCAGCTTCTTCCTCGGCCGGCAGAAGCTGATCGCCTCCAAGGAGCAGCCGGGCATGGCGCTGTGGCGCGAGCGGCTGTTCGCCTGGATGATGAAGAGCTCCGAAAGCGCGATGGAGTTCTTCAAGCTGCCGACCAACCGCGTGGTCGAGCTCGGCAGCCAGCTGCGGATCTGACTTCGGAGTGCATCCGATCGGAGGCATGCCCCGTACCTGTTGAGTTGCGCATCAACAGGGAGAGACCTCATGCGACATGGTCGTATCAAACCGATTCACGTTCTCGGACTTTTGCTCGCCAGTGCGGGGGGTCTCGTCGCCTCGACGGCGCTCGAAGCTCAGTCCAGCTCGGCAACCACGATCGGCAGGGCGAACCTCCAGGCCCTGAACGGCAGCGGAGCCAAGGGGCAGGTCGAGCTTCGTCTTTCCAGTGACGACCGCACTCTGACCGTCAAGATCCAGGCGAGCGGGCTCGAAACCGGCGGCGTGCATTTGGGTCACATCCACGGCCTCAGCGCCAATGGGCAATCGGTGGAATTCGACATGCCCGACAAGCGCGCAGGACAGCGATTCCGACGGCTTCGTCGAGCTCGCCGAGGGCGCGGCGAAATATGGCCCGATCCTCGTCGATTTCATGAACGCCGATCCGGACGGAGACGGCCGCATCAACTTCAGCCAGACGTTCGACCTTAGCGGTGCTCAGGCGGCGCTTCCGCTGGAAATGCGGCACATCGTCATTCACGGCCTCTCGGTCGGCAATGCTGGAAACGGCACTCCTGGTGAGGTGAACGGGACGGCCGGCTACAAGACGGTGCTTCCGGTGCTGTGCGGTGAGATCAAGGTTACCGGGCTCGACCCGCTTAAATTCCGCAAGCCCTCCTAGGCGAGTTCGGAATGCCGGCGAAGTTTGCCGGCTGACCGGTGGGAAGGCTCATCGTCGCTGACAGCTTTCCCACCGGTCTTTATCTATCAGCCAGCGGTCAACGCACCCGCGGCAAGGACGTCGCCCGTGGGCTGGCCGGTCGGCGACCACCAAGCGGCTCATCCGAAACCGCTATCGTCGCACCGCTGACCAAACGCGACGCCAGTTCCACCGGAATGACCTTGCGCTCGACGCCGTCGGTGCGGACAAGTCCCAGGGAGACGGGCGCTTGCCCGGCCGGGATCACCCATAGCTCGGTCGCGCGCTGTTGCCGCGGGCGAAGGCGGCCCGGTGTCAGGATCATCGAGCGCGTCCGCGGAAGATAGGTCACAGCGATGGAGGCCGGCTCCGTTTCCGAGGCCAAGGACGCGACGAGGATCGGCGCACTAGCGTCGATCGCGGGCGGCACAGCAGGCTCGCGGTGGGTGGCGATGACGAACAGAGCCACGCTGGCCGCCGCCGCCGCGCCAAGTCCGCTTAGCTTCCAGAAGCGGAGCTTGCGCTGAAGCTTGACGATGCTTGCACCGCTGCCTGCGATGGCGCGCTGAATGCGCTCCCACATTGCCTGGTCGGGGCGGACGGATCCGATCTCATCGGCTAGCGGAGCAAGCCTGACTTCCCAGTCCGCGACCTCGTTCGCGAAGGCCGGGTCGGATTGCATGAGGTTTTGCGCGTCGAGGAGCTCCTGCCCCTCGAGAAGCCTGAGCGCCATTTCGGCCGCAAGAAGCTCGCGCTCGGTCATGCTTCGAGGCACTTCCTGAGGCTTTGCAGTCCGCGCCTGATCCAGCTTTTCATCGTACCGAGCGGCACGCCGGCCCGTTCCGCGAGCTGAGAATAAGCGAGGCCGTCGAAGAAGGCGTCGCGGATCGCGCCGCACTGTCGGGTCTCAAGCTTGTCCATGCAATCGCGGAGCCGGTCTCCTTCTTGCGCGAGCGCGGCGACCTCAAAGCTGTCGGCCGCGGAATTGGCGATTTCGAACCCGTCCTCCAGCGGCGCTGACGAACGGTGGCGCTGGCCCGAGCGGAGCCGGTCGATCGCTCGATTGCGCGCGATCGTCGCCAGCCACGTGATCGGACTGGAGCGGTCGGCCTCGAAGCTTGCGGCCCGTCGCCAGACACTGATGTAAACGTCCTGCAATGCGTCCTCTGCGTCCTGCTTGTCGTTCAAGATACGGAGGCAGATGCCAAAGAGCTTCGGGGACGTCCGCTCAAACAATTCCTTAAGCGCGGGCTCGTCGCCTTGCGCGACGCGGGCGACGAGATCGGCCAGCTGCGAAGAGCCCTTCATCTGGGCGGTCAGGATCGGGCTGCCGGCACACGGCACAGTGGCACATCCCGGCACCGGCTGCGATTGATGCTTTAGTCCATATGCGCCGTAGATCGCATCCGCTGCCGCTCAGCCTCCGTACCTACTGGGCCGCACGTCAGAAGCACGGACAGATGAACAGGGAAATACGATCATCCTGCCCCCCAAGATGAAATCCCCGCTGCTGATTGCGCGAGCAACGAACTGCCAATGCGTAGGAGGAAACGATGCGACATCTTCGTGCAATCACGGCCTTGCTGGCCGCTACCGCCGCCTGGTCTTCGGCGGCCCAGGCCGAGCAGGTCCTGGGCTTGTCGGGGACCACGATCGTCAAGTTCGACTCATCGTCGCCGGGCACGATCCAGTCCAGCACACCGATCAGCGGATTGAACGGAGACACGCTGACCGGCATCGATTTCCGGCCCGCCACGAGCCAGCTCTATTCCGTCAGCACCAGTGGCAACGTCTACCTTCTTGAGCTCGATAGCGGCGGCTCCAGTTACACCGCGACCTCGCTTGGACCGATTTCCACCTTGCCGTCCGGCACGTCCTTCGGCCTCGACTTCAACCCGACGGTCGACCGCCTTCGCTTTACCAGCGACGCGAACCAGAACCTCAGGATCAATCCGACAACGACGCCGCCCGGGACGATCGTCGACGGCGCGATCACGCTTAACGGCGGGACATCGGTCGATCTGCTCGGCGTCGCCTATACCAACAGCGTTCCGGGGGCCGTGACGACCACCCTCTACGGCATCGACGCCTTCACCGATGCGCTCGTCCGGTCGACCAACGCCAATGCCGGAACCTACACCAGCACGAGCCTTTCGGGCGGAATGTTCGAGTCCCTGGGCTTCGACCTGGCCGCGACGGACCAGCTTGGCTTCGACATCTCCGGTTTCTCCGGCGCGGGCTATTTCGCGGTCGGGAACAACTTCTACGGGATCGATCTGAACACCGGTGCGGCAAGTCTGATCGGCAGTCTGGGACTAAGCGGCATCACCGGCATCAGCGTGGTTCCGGTACCCGAGCCGGGCACGTGGGCGATGCTCCTTCTGGGCTTCGGGTTCATCGGAATGGCCCTGCGGCGCAGGAGGCCCGTTCCGATCGCCGCCACGATCTAGTCAGTCGTCTCGAACACCGAGCGGCCTTGGGGGGCCGGAGCCCGTCTCGTCGGCAGTGCCGGCGGGGCGGGCTCATCGCTTCAGCCATTGCGGATATGTCCGCGCAGCAGCATCGTCCGCCTTCGCCCGCGGAGGGGGCTTCATATGAACCGGTTTTTCGAACGCGTTTCGGCCAGTGTCGCCATGGCTTGCGGCCAGCCAGCGGCCTTCATCCTGGCTTTCGCGGTCATTCTGGTCTGGGCGGTGACGGGCCCGATTTTTCACTGGTCCGACACGTGGCAGCTGGTCATCAATACCGGGACGACCATCGTCACCTTCCTGATGGTCTTCCTGATCCAGAATGCGCAGAACCGCGACGCCTCCGCTATCCAGGCCAAGCTCGACGAGCTCATCCGGGCCGGCGGCCGCGCCCGCAACGAGTTCATCGGCATCGAGCATCTGTCGGAGCCGGAGCTCGTCGGGCTGCGCCGAGTGCTGGAGCAGATCGCCGGGGACGAAGTTGCGCACCACAAGGCGATCGAACGGTTGATCGCGCGGCGTTGAAGCCAATGGGTGATGCGGCCCTTTGGCCTAGTGGCTAGCGAAACCAACCCATGTTAGGCCGCCGTTCGTTTCGGAGGAGGCTTCATGCGTCGAACTCCCACATCTGCCCGCATCGTCGCGCTGGCGGCACTGATCTCGACCGCCGCGTGCGCCGGCGAGCGCTCAACAGGCCGGAATGCTCATATCGGCGGAGCCCGTCACGCAAACCCCGGGCGGGATGCAGGCATGGCGCGTCGCTTACTGGACCGCTGACGGAAACGGCCGGGCGAGGCGCGCGACGGGGATGGTGGTGGCTCCGCGCGAAGCGATGCCCGTGAGGCCGAGAAACGTGCTCGCCTGGACTCACGGCACGTGGGGCGTCGCGTCGCGATGCGCGCCCTCGCTCAGTCCCAATTTCTGGAACGTGACGCCTGCTCTGGATGCAGTGCGGAACGGATATGTGGTCGTCGCGCCGGACTATCCCGGCCTCGGTTCGGACGGCGTCCATCCCTTCCTGGTTGGCATCGACACCGGCCGCTCGGTCCTCGATGCGGTGCGCGCCGCGCGGCATATTCCGGGCGCGGCTTCGGGCAGCCGCTTCGCCGTTTGGGGCGAGTCCCAAGGTGGACATGCCGCGCTGTGGACAGGGCAGGTCGCCCGCGCAATATGCGCCCGACCTGCAGCTTGTCGGCGTTGCGGCAGCGGCGCCGCCGACGAACCTGGTGCAGAACCTGCGGCTGAGCCCGAACAAGAATGTGCGGACGTTCTTCACGGCCTACATCGGCTATACCTGGAACCAGCATTACGGCGCGCCCTTGGCGACCTTCGGAGGATCGCAGACCCAGGGCATTCTCACGCGGCTGGCGCAGAACAATTGCATCGAGCTGCACGCCAAGCCGAAATTGGGGACGATCCTCGGCGTTCTGACGCTGCAGAGCCGGACGAAGAATTTGGACCTGGGCCGGGTTCAGCCCTGGGCGGGCCTGGCGCAGCGTAATAGTCCGAGCACACGCGGCTTCGGCCTCCCGCTCCTGATCGCGCAGAACCCGAAGGACGATCTGGTCGCGCCTTCGGTGACTCTGGCGCATGCACGCGCGCTGTGCCGTTCCGGCAACCGGCTGCGCTACATCACGATCAATGGCGAGGGTCATGCGACCAGCGCCAAGGACAGTTCGGCGGAAACCTTGCGCTGGATCGCCGACCGCTTCGGAAGCCGCGCGGCGCCGAGCGACTGCGGCCGGATCTAAGCCTCCCGCAATCGTTCCGGAAAGGCGGTTCGGCGATGACGACAGCTGCCGTTGGGACCTAAACCCGCTCGGAGCGTTGAGCACGGTGGAGCGGGCACGGAGGAACGAAGAACGTGCTCAGCATTGCCGCCCTTGCCTTGGCTGCCGCGTCGCCGGCGACGTCACCCGATATCCTGTCCACCGCTCCATGGTGGGAAAAGATCACCATCACCTATGGCGACGACGGGTCTCAGCGGTCCTGCAATTATGAGACCAGCCGGCCCTTCGCGGGTACGGAAGCTTGCGACGAGAGTGCGCAAGTCGCGGCTACGAAGGCGACGACAGGCTCGGCAGGGGTCCAGACCAAGATCACGTTCGAGCGCAGCTTCACGCCGGGCGCCATGCCGAACATTCGCGACATGGAGCCGGGCGACGCGATGCTGGGCGCGCTGGTGATGATGGTCGCAATCGATCGCAACGGGTCCGTGCGGGGCTGCTCGGTCGTTGCCGAAACGGGCGAGGCGAAGCCGGAATATGGCTGCGAACAAGTGCGCGCCGAACGCTTCCAGGCGAGCCTCGGAGGAGAACAGGACTCCCAGCTCGGCACGCTGACCGTGCTGGTCTACGGCCATAAGGAAGAAGTCGTCTGAGCCGCTTCTAGCGGACGATGATGTCGCCGCTCATGCCGAGCGCCTTGTGAAAGGGCTTGCCGCAGTGAACCTTGTAGCGCCCGGCCAGCGGGATGAGCGTGACGCTCGCGGACTGGCCGCCGCGCAGCTCGACCTCGCCACTGCCGACATTGCCTGCGACGATCTTCGATGAGCTGAAGAACTTCGGCGCGGTGAAGTCGTGGCTCTTGCCGGCGCGATTGACGAAGGTCAGCGTCACTGGCTTCCCGCCGTCGAGGATGATCGGATCCGGATTATAGCCGTGGCTGTAGAGCTGGATTGTCGTGACCGGCGCTGGCGTCTGGGTAGCGGCCGCCGATCCGATCAACGAAAGTGCCGCTGCGGCCGCGAGGCGGAATGCGAAGCATGCTCATCTCCTCGACGCCCCCGAGGTCATCTTAGCAGATCAGGCTCGCGGACGTCAGGGTGAGCAGTAGCGAATGAAATGGCGGCGACGCCGTGAAGCGCCGCCGCCTGAGGTGCCCGGAAGATCGCCGGGGTTAAGCGTTGGATTCCATGCCGTGCTTAAGCTGGCTCATCTGGTCATGGCCGGCGCGGACGGACTGGTAGGCGCGCTCGACGGCGGCGCGGCTGTCGCCGGTGAGGCTGCCCTTTTCGAGCGCGGCTTCGTACTTCGCCTTGATGTAATCCTCGCCGCGTTCGACCTCGTTCACGATGGCCTTTTCGTCGCGGCCGGTGATTGCTGCCTTGAGGTCCTCGAAGCGCTGGTGCGCCTTGCCGAGCAAAGTGCCGGATTCTTCGGGATTGCCGCCCAGGCGCCGAACTTCGTTGCGCAGGTCCTGGACCACCTGCTGCCGCTCGTCGGCGCGCTGGCGGAAGATTTCGCGAAGGCGCTCGTTATCGATGTTGCCGGCAGAATCCTCATAGCCGTTGATGCTGTCGACAGTCGTTTCGATCAGCTCGTTGAGGGTCGTGATCTGGTCCTGATTATCCATGCATGTATCTCCTGTCGCGGGGTGCAAACTATTGAAAGAACGCGCGAAGTCCCCGGTCGATGCGTAGTTCGGGACTATTTTGAAGCATTCGTCGTGTGAGCCGTTCATTGCGCCGAGCGATTGGCTTCCTACGGTCGTCGAACGCCACTGGCGCTTTCCCTGTCAGTGCGGCTAACCAGAGTGCTCGACCAACAGGGAGGCAGGGATGCGCGGACTTGGGCTGATCTTGGCGACGGCGATGCTCGTGGCCGTTCCGGCTACGGCGACGGCGGCTCCCGCCGATGTCGCGGCGGCGGTGGCGAATGCGACCGTTCGGACCGCCGACAATGTGAAGCTCGACGAAGGTCGCAAGCCGGCCGAGGTGCTGCAGTTCCTGGGACTGGAGACCGGAATGCAGGCGATCGATCTGTTCGGGGGCAATCGCTACTGGGCGGAGATCATGGCGCCGGCGGTCGGGCCGAAGGGTCATGTCACGGTCTGGGAGCCGACGCAGTTCTACGACAAGGCGTCGCAGGAAAAGTTCGCGGAGTTCCAGCAGAAGGCGCCGAACGCCCACCTGATCGTTTCGCCGTTCGAAGCGATGACGCTCGAACCGAATGCCTACGATTTCATGATGATCAACCTCAACTATCACGACGTCTATTGGGAGAGCGCCAAATATGGCGTGAAGCGGATGGAGCCGGACGTCTTCCTCAAGACCGTCTTCGACGGCGATGAAGCCGGGCGGGATCGTCGGCGTCATCGACCATGTCGGCGGGCCCGGCGACACGCGCCAGACCGTCGAGAAGGTCCACCGCATCGATCCGGCCGTGGTCAAGGCGGACTTCGAGCGCGCCGGCTTCAAGCTGGAGGCCGAAAGCGACCTGCTGAAGAATCCGGCTGACGATCATTCGCTCCTGGTCTTCGACGAGAAGATCCGAGGGAAGACCGACCGCTTCATGTTCCGCTTCCGGAAGCCGCAGTGACCAAAGGCGCCGACGATGTCGCCGCGACCAGCATTCGCGGCGGAGGCGCCTATCGGGTCCTGATCGCACTCGTCGTCGGCCTGCTGGCCGGGGCGTGGGCGCAGTCGCTCGGCGACGGAATGCGCGAGCCGGCGCTGCAGGTTTCCGGCTTCATCGGCGGTCTGTGGCTGAATGCCCTGAAGATGACGGTCATCCCGCTGGTCGTGTCGCTGCTGGTCATCGGCATTGCCAAGGGCGCGGAGGCGGCGCGGGCGGGCAAGATTGCCGGGCGCACGGTCATGTGGATCGTGATCGTCTGCACCGCGTCGGCGATCTTCGGCGCGGTGATGATCGAGTTGCTGACGGGCTTCTTCCCGCTGCCGACCGTCCAGGCGCAGGCGATGCAGGCCGGCCTCGCCGGGCTGGACCAGTCGACGGCCACCGGGCCGATGCCGGGCATTGCCGACTTCTTCAAAGGCGTGATCCCGGACAATGTCATCTCGGCGGCTGCAAACGGCGAGGTCTTGCCGCTGGTCGTGTTCGCAATGTTCTTCGCGCTTGCCGTCTCGCGCATCGAGGGCGAGCGGCGGCGGACCCTGATCGGCCTGTTCGAAGGGATCGCCGATGCCCTGCTGATCATCATCGGCTGGGTGCTCTGGATTGCGCCGCTTGGCGTGCTTGCCTGGCATTCAGCGTGGGCGCGAGCGCCGGCGGCGCGGCGTTCGCGGGGCTCGGGCATTACATCGTCCTGATCTCGGTCATCGGCATCCTGGTGACCTTGTGGGCCTATCCGATCGCGGCGCTGTGGGGAGGGGCGGGCTTCGGCAAATTCGGCAAGGCGATGATCGCTCCGCAGAGCGTGGCCATTTCGACGCGCTCGTCGCTTGCCTCGCTGCCGGCGATGCTCGCCGCGGCGCGGGTGATCGGGGTCCGCGAGCAGGTCGCGGATGTGACGCTGCCGCTGTCCGTCGCTCTGTTCCGCGCGACCGGGCCGGCGATGAACACGGCGGTGGCTTTCTATGTCGCGCACTGGCTCGGCTACGAACCGACGATGACGCAGATCATCGCTGCGACGGCGGTCGGCGCGGTGATGAGCTACGGAGCGATCAGCCTGCCCGGCGAGGTCAGCTTCATCAGCTCGATCGCGCCCATCGCCATGGCGCTTGGAGTGCCGATCGCGCCGCTCGCGCTTGCTGGTGGCGGTGGAGATGGTTCCGGACATTTTCCGCACGCTCGGCAACGTCACGCTCGACGTCGCGGTCACCACCGCGGTCGACCGAAGCGTGGATCCGGTTTCGGAAGACAACGCGACCTGACGTTCGTCGAATCGCCGCCCGACGAACGCACTTCGTCGACGGCGGCGGGCGATCGCAGAGCCTGACGCGGCGCTGGTCGAGCCGACGGCGACGCGGCGCGCCGTCCCGGCCTAGGCGGATTGTGCGACGCGGCGGACTGAGGACCCCTCGATTTCCCCGAGAACCTGCCGCGTCGCACACTTTAGGGAGCGAGACGATGAAGTTCGTGATTGTGATCGCAGCCTCCGTCGCCTCGGCCGGTCTCGTACTGCCGACGGTGACGCAGGGTCAGACGAGAGGATTTGTCGCGCAGGAGGCCTCGGCCGCGCCTGCGAAGGCAGACCAGCTGCGCGCCTGAGCGCTCAGCGCATTCCAACAGCAACAGCGTCCGGGTGCCGGTGCCTCCCCAGGCCGGCGGCCGGACGCCTAGCGCTTGGCGATCGTCCGGACCTTGTCCGTGTAAAGGCGGCCAACGGGCTGCTCGGTCCCGTCGCCGAGGCGCGCGATCCAGCGGCCCGACGGGTTGCGGGTGAAGCCGGCGATGAAGTCCTTGCGGACGATCGCCGAGCGGTGCAGCCGGACGAACAGCTCCGGATCGAGGCCTTCTTCCAGCGCATTCATCGAATGATGGATCAGCCAGCTTCGGCGGCCGACGTGCAGGCGCATATAGTCGCGCTCCGCCGAAACCCGGTCGACGTCGCGCGATGCGATGCGGACCAGGCCGGACAGGTCCGACGCCCAGAATTCTTCGAGATAGGGCGACGTCGAGGACGGCTTCGCCGGGGTCTTTTCGCGCCGACGGAGGTGGTCGCGCGCCCGCTTCAGCGCCCGCTTCAGGCGCTCCGGCGTGACCGGCTTCATCAGATAGTCGACGGCCTCGACCTCGAACGCGGCGACCGCGAACTGGTCGAAGGCGGTGATGAAGACGACCGCGGCCGACGGCTTCTTCGCGGCGAGCGCCCGGGCGACGTCGATTCCGTCGAGGCCCGGCATTTCGATGTCGAGCAGCAGCAGGTCGGGCGACAACGCGTCGGCCATGCGCACCGCGCCTTCGCCGTCGCTGGCCGTTCCGACCAGGTCGACGTCGGGGATCTGCGCGAGCAGCAGCTGCAGCCGTTCTGCAGCCAGAGGTTCGTCGTCAGCAATCAGGAGCCGGAGCGGCTGTTCATCCATCTGAGCGGTCCAACGGCAGTGTCATCAATACACGATAACCACCATCAGCCGTTGGGCCAAATTCACATTTCGCAGCCGTTCCGAAACGCGCTTCCAGCCGCTGGCACACGTTGACGAGCCCGACGCCGGTGCCGTCGGGCTTGCCGTTGCGGCCCTTCGCCGGGCGTGGTGCCGGCGCTGTTCAGGATTTCGATGGTGAAGCGGCCGGGGCCGGCCTCAGCTGCGGTGATGTGGAGGTTCACTTTGTCGCGTCGTTCCGGACACGCCATATTTGATGACGTTCTCGACGAGGGGCTGCAGGAGCAGGCCCGGGACGCGCGCGGTCTTGAGTTCGTCCGGAATGTCGATCTCGGTCTTCAGGCGGCGCGGGAAGCGGACCTTCTCGATATCGAGATAGAGCCGCTGCATCTCGATCTCCTCCGCCAGCGTGACGTCCGCAGACGGGTCGAGCGAAAGGCTGGTGCGGAAGAAGGTCGAGAGCTTGAGGATCATGTTCTCCGCTTCCTCGGGCCGGCCGGCCATGACCAGCGACGACAGCGAGTTGAGCGTGTTGAACAGGAAGTGCGGATTGATCTGGTAGCGCAAGGCGCGGACCTGGGCGGCCTGCGCGGCGCTTTCGGCTTCGGCGGCCCGGCGCTTGAGGCCCAGAGCCTCGGCCTGCGCCTTGGTCGCCAGATAGAAGGCGCTCCAGGCGGCGAAGAAGAAGAACCAGATGACGGCGGCGTCGGCGGCGTAGCGGAAGCGCTTGTAGGGATCGAGCTCCTGCACCCTGGGCAGGGTCAGCACCAGCGGCTCGTTGGCCGTGCGCTCGATGCGGACGGTGTGGCCTTGCTCGATGATGACGAAGCCTTCGCGCGCCTGGATGCCGATGCTCTTCCTTCGATTCCCGCATCATGTCTTCGGCGCCGATCAGGACTCCGGCCATGGCCCAGCCGCCGGCAAAGGACGCAAGTGCGGCGACGATCGCCTGCTTGCGGACGCTGCCCTTGCCGCCGAGCAGGACGATGGCGGCGTAGACCAGTCCGGTGACGACGATTCCCGCGACGATGGTGAACAGCTTGTTGCTGAGCATCGGTCATCGGGTCCGAGCCGAGGAAGGCGCGGGCGACGATGGTCAGCGCGTAGAAGAACCAGAAGCCGAGGATCGACTTCAACGCGAGCGGCCAGTCGGAGAATCGGCCCCGCGCCAAACGGTCGGCAGAGCTGGACAGAGGTGCGTGCATCCCCTCGCTTGTAACGCCCGCGCAGTTAAGCCGGCAATTGCCACCCGTCCTTTGGCAGAACCCTGACAACCGCCGGTCGAAACTGAACGCCAGATTTACGAGCACAGCGCAGGAACGGCGCCACGGCGTCGCTCGTTCATCCCGCGAAACGATTCGCCGGAAGGAACCGACAGTGACCGAGAACCGACGAAGGAGAAGGTACCTCCTGCCCACGATCTCCAGGCCGCCCGAGCAGGAGACTGGAGCAGAAGCTCAAGAGGAACCCGGACGACAAGGACGCGAAGGTCGATCTGGGCAGTGACGAGTCGATGGACGCGTCCGATCCTCCGTCGACGTCGCAGCCGGGAAGCGACCGTGAACCGGCGCCGTCATCGGACTTCCCGGACAAAAAGGATCGCTGAACCCGCGACTTATCCACAAATCAGTTGCACGAAATCCTCAATCACGGCCGTTTGCGACGAGCCGTGAAAGTTTAACATTGCTGTCACGCCCACCCGTCTGATTCAATCTGAACGGGGGGTGGGACTGTGGTTAATCAATCTGCAACTAGAGCAGCCGCATCATCCCGCCGGTGGACAAGGAGTCGGGGTGATGATTACGCGGACCAGCCAGCCGGCAAACGGTGCGTTGCTGATCTCGGAAATGAAGGAGTTCGCCAGCTTCCCTAAGGCGACGCAGCGGTACATCCGCCGCTCGCTGGACGTGGCGTACGGCCGTCGCGACGCGATCGAATGCTGGGCCCGCGACGAAGGCGAAGCTGCTTCGATCCGCGCTCAGTCCCGAATCTACAAGCAGCTCGACCATCTGCGGATGCAGGTTCCCGACGACAGCGGCCTCGACATGATCGAGCCGTTCATGGGCATGCTGATCACGATTTCGGCGTTCGACCTCGGCCAGGACCGCCTGCCGAACTTCGCGGCCTTCCGCTTCCTTTACGAGCGGATCGTCGGCGCTTCGGCCCGCTCGTGGCTGCCCGCCGCTTTCTGCGCTGCCGCTGCGCTGCCGCACCTGCACCCGGATCGCCGCCGGACCCTGCTTCAGTCGATCAGCGAGAGCGCCGCAACCGCGCCGGGCTGGTCGAACCGCGAGCCGGTGTTCTGGCCGGAGTGGGTCGAGAAGGTGGACCTGAAGACCGCGGCTCTAAGCCTCGGCTTCCAGCTTTGCACCTGACGGGATAGATCTCCGCGAGCTGGCGGATCGAATCTTTCGCATTCTTGTGATGGATGAAGATGCCGCCGGCGTCTTCCCAGAGCTGCCGGTGGTTGTCGCGGTCGTCGACCAGGACGTCGCCCCGCTCCATGTGCAGATGCTTCTTCGCGCGCCATGGTCGTGATGATCGGCACGCCGGGGAAATGCTCGGCTGCCCAGCGTTCCTTCTGCGGCGCCGCCCAGGTGCCGAGCGGCAGGCCGGTGAGGATGGTCGGCTTCAGATGCTTCACGGCCTCGAACAGCAATTGCGCATCCGGCATCTGCTTGAGGTCGCCGTAGAAATTGCCGTGCCGCGCAAGCCGCTTCCAGAATTCGCCGCGGCCGTGCTGCGACTCGAACGCGGCGGGGCTCATGCCCAGCAGCTGCTTCGCGCCGGCGTCGAAGTCGGCGAGCACTCCGTCGCAATCGAGAAACAGGTGCGGCTGTCGCGCCATGTCAGAAGCGGCCGGGCTCGAGCTTGACCGGGATGGGATGGTCGAGTTCCTGCCAGCCGCGTTCCTTCAGCACGTCATTGCTTTCGCGCGCGCGGCGGCCGTCGCCGAGCGACCAGGTGATGTGATAGGTCGATCCGTCGGGCCGGTCGGTGGTGCCGTCGATCGACACGACCATCGCTTCCACGCCCTGCTCGTCGTCCGTGCGGCCGACGATCGCGGCGCGGACTTCGGCGCGGCAGCGGATCGCTCTCCGCTTCACGTCTTCAGCGTGACGTGATGCGCGACGGTCTTTTCGAACTTGGGCGGGAATTGCTGGAGCAGGCGCTCGCGGTCGTCTTCCGCGAGCAGCCAGCCGATGACGGAGCCGGGTTTTGCCATGCCTGCCCGACGCCAGAGCGGCCGATCAGTTCCGCTGCGCCGAGGCGCGCGACCAGCTCGGCCGCGAACTCGCTGAGGCGTGTCGTCGCGCGCGCCCATGATGACGATGCGGTCGCCGTCGCGCGCTTCGGCGACCAGCCGCTTCGCCGATCGCCGCGCGGTCGGCGACATGCTCGGCCTGCGCGCCGATTTGCTCGGCCAGCCAGTCGGAGCCGCGCGAGCGGTCGACCGTGCCGCCCTGGTAGACGGGATCGGGCAGGAACAGCCGGTCGTCGGGCGCGAGGCCCTTGGCGAAGCTCTGCGCCAGTTCCTCGCCCATCTTGGTCAGCGGGCCGTAGCCGTGCGGCTGGAACATGATCAGCAGGCGGCCCGGCTGCGCGCGCAGCGTCGCCAGCGTCGCGTCGATCTTGTCGGGATTGTGCGCGAAGTCGTCGATCACCGTCACGCCGGCCGCGACGCCGACCGTTTCCAGCCGGCGCTTCAGGCCTTCGAAGCGGGCCATGCGCGGAGGCCGCATCGGCGACCGAGACGCCGAGCGCCCGAGCCGCGGCGATGGCGGCCAGCGCATTGGACGCATTGTGGCGGCCGGGAACGTTGAGCTCGACGTCCAGTCGTCTCGTCGCCGGCGATGATCGTGAACGTGCTTCCGCCCGGCAGTCAGCTCCAGGTTCTTGCCCATGAAATCGGCGCCCGGGCTGTCGAAGCCGTAGCCGACGCGCTTGTCGCCGGGCACGACGTCGGCCAGCATCCGCGTTTCGGGATCGTCGAGGTTGAGCGACGGCCTTGCGCGCACGCAGCAGGAAGCCCGCGAACAGCGCCGCGCAGCTCGTCCATTTCCTTATGGTCGAGGCTGATGTTGGTCAGCACCGCGATCTCCGGCCGGTAGAGCGAGATCGAGCCGTCGCTTTCGTCGACCTCGCTGACGAACAATTCCGGGTCGCCGACCAGGGCGCTCGCGAACGGCGCGGAGGGCGTCACGAAATTCTTCATCACCGCGCCGTTCATCACCGTCGGCTGGCGGTGCGCAGGCGTGCAGGATCCAGCCGATCATGCCGGTGACGGTCGACTTGCCGCTGGTGCCGCCGACGGCGACGCTGCGCTGCGCGTCGTTGAGCAGCTTGGCGAGGAATTGCGGGCGGGTCAGGTGATCGAGGCCGAGCTCGCGGGCGCGGACGACGTCGGGCACCGTGTCCTCGACCGCCGCCGAAGTGACCAGCGTCATGCCCGGCTGCAGGCCCGAGCCGTCCTGCGGGAACAGGCCGATGCCGAGCGAGCGCAGATAGGCGAACTTGCTGGCGACGCGGCCCGCGTCGAGCGAGCGGTCGGAGCCCGCGACCTTGGCGCCGGTCGCGCGGACGATGGAGGCGAGGGGCAGCATGCCGCTGCCGCCGATCCCGCAGAAAAAGACGGTCGATTCAGTCATTGCGGCCCGCCCTATTGGGCTGGGGCCTATTTGCAAGCGCCGCCGCCCGGCCAGCCGGTCCAGCCCGGCCCGCGCACGAACCGGCCCGGCTTGGCGCCGGTGTGCTTGCCGTCCTTCAGCACCTGCGTGCCGTTGACGAAGACGTCGCGGACGCCGGTCGCCAGCTGCTGCGGCTTTTCGAAGGTCGCGTGGTCCTGGACCGTTGGCCGGGTCGAAGACGACGACGTCGGCATAATAGCCGTCGCGCAGCGACGCCGCGGCCCTTGATGCCGAGGTTGGTCGCCGGGAAGGAGGTCAGCCGGCGGATCGCGTCGGGCAGCGGCGCCGCCTTCTCGTCGCGCACATATTTGCCGAGCAGCGCGCGCGAAATTGCCGTAGGCGCGCGGGTGCGTGCAGGACTTGAGGAACACGCCTTCGGGCGCCTGCGACCTCGGCGTCGGAGCCGAAGCTCATCCACGGCAGGCCGACCTGCTTGCGGACATTGTCCTCGCTCATCAGGAAATAGACGGTGCCGACGCGGCTGCCGTCCTCGATGACCAGGTCGATCGCGGTCTCCTCCGGGCTCTTGCCGCGCATCGCGGCGACCTCGGCCAGGGTCTTGCCGGTCAGCGGCTTCAGCTTCGGGTTCTTGAAGCCGACCAGCAGCACCTTGTCCGGCGCCGCCGGCGAGCTGGAGCAGGTTCTCCCATTCCGCGTCCGGGTTGCGCATCTCGGCGATGACCTTGGCGCGGGTCGCGGGGTCCTTCAGGCGCTCGATCCATTCCTCGAGCCCGCCGGCCTGGACCCACACGGCATGGCGGCGTCGAGGCCGGTCGCGCCGGCCGGATAGGTGTACATGTCGGCGGTGATCCGCAGGCCCTCGGCGCGCGCCGCTTCGACCTGGGCGATCGCCGCGTCGAGCTTGTCCCAATTGGCCTTGCCGGCCTGCTTGAAGTGATAGATTTCGGCGGGCGCGCCGGACTTGCGGCGAAATCTCGATCAGCTCGTCGATCGCCTCGAGCAGCTCGTGGCCCTCGTTGCGCATGTGGCTGATGTACATGCCGCCGCATTTGCCGGCCTCGCTCGGTGATCGCGATCAGCTCGGGCGTCTCGGCGTAATTGGCGGGCGCGTAGATCAGCGACGAGCCGACGCCGAGCGCGCCTTCCTTCATCGCGTCGCGGACCAGCGCGCGCATGCGCGTCGAGCTGCTCGGGCGTCGGGATCGACGTCGTCTTCGCCAAGCTCGTGGATGCGCACGGTGGTCGCGCCGACGAACGAGGCGACGTTGGGCGTGACGCCCTTCTGCTGCAGATATTCGAGATATTCGCCGAGCGTCGTCCAGCTGATCGGATATTTGATGTCGCCCTGCCGCTTGCGCTCGTTGCGTCTTCATCGTCGGCGTTGAGCGGGCCCATCGACTTGCCCTCGCCGAACACTTCGAGCGTGACGCCCTGGACGGTGTCGCTCAGCCCGCGGCCGTCCTCGATCAGGCTTTCGACCGCCCAGCTGAGCATGTTGATGAAGCCGGGCGAGACCGCCTTGCCGGTGGCGTCGACGGTCTTCTTCGCGGTGCCGGGCGCCTGCGGGCCGACATAGACGATCCTGTCGCCCTTGATCGCGACGTCGCCGATGAACGGCGCGCCGCCCGATGCCGTCGTAGATCGTGCCGTTGTCGATCAGCAGGTCGTAGGTCGGCGCGGCGCCTGGGCGATGGCCGAAGAAGCGAGAAGCGGCGCGGCAACGGCGGCGAACATGGAACGCTTGATCATCGAACTCCCCCTGGTGACTGGCAAAGCGAAGCTGCCCCATTGCGCGACGCGGCGCCATCGGGAATGTGAGGCGCATGAAGATCGCCGTCGTCGCCCCCAGCTGCACGTTGATCGCGCGAGGCGGCCGATCGGCTCGAAGCCATGGTCGCGGAAGCGCGGCGACTGCGAGGTCGCCATCCACCCGCAATGCTTCCTCGACCGACGGCCATTTCGCCGGGCCGGACGAGCAGCGGCTGTCCGCGCTGCGCGAGGTCATGGCCGATCCCAGCGTCGATGCCGTCTGGTTCGCGCGCGGCGGCTATGGGTCGAACCGCATTGCCGAGGCGGCGCTGCAGGACCTGCCCGAAGCGGCGCGGCGAAAGCTCTACCTCGGCTACAGCGACGCCGGCTTCCTGCACGCCGGATTCCACAAGGCGGGCCTCGAGGTCGCGTGGGGGCCGATGCCGCAGGACCTGCGTCGCGAGGGCGGCGAGGCGGCGGTGACGCGCGCGCTCGACTGGATGGTGAGGCGCGATCCGGCGGCGTTGGAGCCCGATCTCGACGGGCCGGCGATGGCGTTCAACCTGACCGTCCTGGCGACGCTTGCTCGGGACCGTGCTCGAGCCCGACTTTGCCGGCGTCGATCTGCTCATCGAGGATGTGAGCGAGCATCATTATCGGCATCGACCGGACGATGTTCCACGTCACCGCCAACCCGAACGTCCGCAAGGTCGCCCGCTTGCGGCTTGGGCAGGGTCGGCGACATTCCCGCAAACGACCCCGACTTCGGACGCGACGAACTGGCGATCGTGGAGGAGTGGTGCGCGCGTTCCGGCATCGCCTTTGGCGGCCGCGCGGACATCGGTCACGACGTCCTCAATCGAGTCGTTCCGTTCACGACACGAAAATAGGCCGTTTTCCCTCTGAAACGGCATTGCCAAGCGCTCTGGATTGCGCTCTATCGAACAGCCGAACAACAGGAGGGCCGTATGGCAACAAAATCATCGGGGACGGGCAGGAAAGCAGGCGGCGGACTGGCAAGGCCGGTTCAGCCTTCGGCGGAACTGGCGGCGATTACCGGTAGCGATCCGCTTCCGCGCAGCCAGGTCGTTTCGAAGATGTGGGATCACATTCGCAAGAACAACCTGCAAAACCCGCAAAACAAGCGGGAAATTGTTGCCGACGACAAGCTGAAGCAAGGTCTTCGGGGCAAGGACCGCGTCAGCATGTTCGAGATGAACAAGCATCTCTCGAACCACCTGAAATAGGCTTCGTCGCCTTCAGGCGATAAGGGGACTCGCAGGGCTCTGCGGGTCCCCTTTTTCATGTGACAAAGCCGCGACTCGGGCCGTCAGCGGCAGGCGCGCCAGCCCGCATTTCCCCTTCGCGCCTGATCGAAGTGCAAATGATCCAGCCTCGTAGCCGCATTCCGGCCCGCTGCGGCGCGGCGGCACGGCGACATCGTCGACACCTGCGCTTTGCAGCAGCGCACGGCATTGAGCGGCATCGTCGCCAAGCTCTGCGAGTTTCGGCGCGGTGAAGCGGCCGATGGGATCGCGCAGGTTGAGCTCGGTCCACGGCACGTCCTGTGGATGACGCCGGACATAATCGCGGGCGTAGAAATAGGCGCCGCCGATCAGTGCAAGACGATCAGCCAACCGATCAGACGGCGCATTACCCGCGCCAGAGGCCTTCCAGCCGCTCGCGGGTAACCGGATAGCCGATGCCTTCGGGGATGGTGATGAAGCGCTCCCCATCGACCTCGTCCAGCCACGGGCTGATCGGCTCGATCGGATGCGCGCGGGCGTCGGCGACGATGGCGTCGAAAGTGGCGTGTTGCGCCAGGCGCTCCAGCGTGCGGCGGGTCGGGAAGATCAGCTGCAGCTCGCCGGCTGCGATCGCGTCTCAGCGCTTCGGCGGCGCTGATCCAGTGCGCGCCGGCGCATTCGCGTTCGACGGTGTTCGGTACCCAGTCGCCCGCTGGCGCGCGCGCGACGAAGAAGAGCGTGTCGAACCGGCGCGTGGCGTGGAACCGGGGCACCCAGCGCGCCAGTGGCGTCAAGGCGTCGGGATCGAGGCTTAGCCCATGTTCTTCGAGCAGCGCTTCGAAGTCGCTCTCTTCGAGAAGACGCCGCTGCAGCTCGGCCGTGACGATCGCGTCGGGCGTGGGCGAAACGGCGACCGGAATTGCGGTTTCCTCGATGCCCTCGCGGATCGCCGCGACGCGCGCGGCGTCGGAACCTGACGACGCGGCGAACCTTTCGTCCGCCTTGTCGATGCGGCCGCCGGGAAAGACCCAGGCGCCGCCGGCGAAGGCCATGTCCTGCGCCCGCTCGACCATCAGCAGTTCGGGCGGGCCGCTCGCGCGTTCGCGCACGACGATCAGTGTTGCGGCGGGAATGGCGTCGTCGCTCATCGCCGCCGGACCTAGGCGCGCGGCGGAGCAAAGAAAAAGGCCGCCGCCCGGCGAGGCGACGGCCTTTTCGATCTTTGCGGCGGGCCGCTTACATGCCCTGGACGTCGTCCTCGACTTCCGACGGGCTGGTGACCGAATTGTCGACGACTTCGGCTGCGTTGGTGTCGGCGGCGTTCTCGGCCTCGAGCTGCTGCGCCTGGTTGCCGAGGGCTTCCAGCTCGGCATTTGCCGCCTCGGCCGCGAGATTGTTCAGCGCCTCGGATTCCATGTTCTGCGCGTCTTCGGCGTTGAGCGTGTCCGCTTCATTGCTTCCGCCGCATGCGGAAAGCGCCAGAGCGGCTGCACCCAAGCCAAGAAAAGCAAGCTTCTTCATCGACTTACCCCATTAAGCATCGTGTCTGGCGCATCGCATAGCAACCGGCCTCGCGCCCATGCAAACTTGTCGCGGGGCCTTCAAATCCCTATCTTGGTCCCTGCCGGGGCAACCCGGCTATGTCGGTAGACTGTCGCGTGGAATAAACACTTCGGACCCGGGGGGCAGTACCCCGGCGCCTCCACCACCAGCAGCGGGCGGATGTCCGCAAGCGAGGTTTCGCTGTTGCTGATGGGGGCGAAATAGGATCGACGAGTGCAATAAAGACGCGGTTGCCGATCGGTATGGATGCCACCGTGACGGCTCATTCACACAAGTGCCAACGATAACGAGGCGCTCGCAATTGCTGCGTAACTGACGGCCTAACGGTCTAAAGTTACAAAGACAAAAGCGCGGTTGGACCCCACCGGGCAACAGAAGGGGATTCCAGCGGTACGGGGAGCACCGGGCAACAGAAGCTCCCCACTTTTCCTTCATCGCCGGCTGCGTTAGGCTCCCTCGCAAGGGGGACGTCATGCACCAATTCGCCAAGCGCATATTCCTGGCCGCGGCGCCGCTGCTGCTCACCGGCTGCCTGTGGGGCCCGGGCAAGTTCGCGTCGGACCTGACGCTGAAGAAGGACGGCAGCTTCGTCCTCGATTACAAGGGCGAGATCGTCCTGCAGACGCCGCCGGATGCGCAGGCGAAGGCCGAGCCTTGGACCAAGGAGAAGGCGCGTTGCCGCAAGAGCGGCCGCATCGAGCTCGAGCCCTTCCATCAGTTCGCGTCGACGAGGACGACGAGGACAAGGTCGCGCCTTGCACGGCCGAGCCGAGACTCGCCGAAGGCGAAGACGGATTACGAGAACTCAGGCTGCCGCGCGCGTCGAAATCGAAACGCGAAGAAGCCGAGCAGATGGCCAAGATGTTCGGCCTTCCCGGGCTTCGACGACGAGTCCAACCGCGCCTTCGCCGCCAAGCTCAGCAAATATGCCGGCTACCGCTCCGTCCCCTATCGCGGGAAGGGCGTGTTCGACGTCGACTATCATTTCGAAGGCCGCGCGACGCAGGACTTCATCTTCCCCGCAATGCCCGACAACGATTTCCTGATCCCGTTCATCGCCATGCGCCGCCGGGCCGATGGCTCGGTCCTGGTGACCGCGCCGGCGTTCACCGGCGGCGCCGGGCCGCTCGGCGCGCGCGCCGGCGCGGCCGCCGCCGGAGCGATGAAGGAAGGGCCGGTCTCGAAGGCGCAGGGCCGCTTCACCATCATCACCGATGGCGAGGTGCTGACCAACAACAGCGAGGACGGCGCCGCGCCGCATGCCGTGGGGCGGCAGGTCCGCTGGGACGTCGGGGGCGGCAGCACGAAGATTCCCGAGGCCCTGGTCCGCCTCCAGTAACGGGCGTTCGTCGAAGGGGCGGTTGCGCGCCGCCTCTTCGCTTGGCACGGTCGCGGCCTTCCCAGGGGGAGTCTTCATCCGTGCGTCACATCATTCTCGCCGCCCTTCTCGCCGCCACCGCTCCGGCCGCTTTCGCCGCGCCGGTTCCGAAAGAGCAATTGCTCGTCCCGCCCAAGGACGCGGTGCACTACGTCGTCGTTTCCGAAGCCGGGAAGCATGGCGACATGTGGCGCTGGACGCTTCCCGACGGGCGGATCGCCTATCGCCATTCGCAGTCGCTGCGCGGCTGGATCAGCGAGACCGACCAGGTCGTGACGCTCGGACCCGACGGACTGCCGACGAGCATGGAGGTCCGCGGCATCACTCCGAACGGCGACGCGGCCGAGACGCTGGCGATCGCTGGCGGCAAGGCCACTGGAAGAGCACGGCCGACTGCCGGATCGCGTCGAGCGCGGCAAGGCCTATCTATGTTGCCGGCAGGCGGCATTCCGCTTGTCGAACGACCGCTGGTCGAATGCGCTGGCGGCTGCGGGAGAGCCGGGCTGGACCTCCTGCCCAGCGGCCATGCGACGCTGAAGCGCGGGCCGACGCTGACCATCCAGGGGCCGAGCGGACCGAAGACGGTCCAGCTCGCCTTCGTCCGCGGAATCACTCGCGGCGCCGGTGCCGGTCTGGCTCGACGAGAACGGCAAGTATTTCGCGCGAGGTCAGCGCATCTCTCGTCATGCCGGCGGGCTACGAAGCGGCCAACATGACGGCGATGCGCGAGGCGCAGGACGCCGCCACCGCCGAGGAGGTCAAGGCGATCGCGCACCGTTTCCTGACCGCCGAGGCCAAGGCGCCGGTCCTGTTCGACAACGTCCGCCTGTTCGATGCCGACAAGGGCGTCTTCGTGGAGAACCAGGCCGTTCTCGCGACGCGACGGCAAGATCGCAGCGATCGGCGCGGCCGGCTCCGATCGCTGCACTGCCGGACGCGCGCGTCATCGACGGCAAGGGCAAGACGCTCGTCCCCGGCATTTGGGACAGCCACATGCACATCGGCGACGACTGGGACGTGCTGGCCAACATGGCCAACGGCATGACCAGCTTCCGCAGCCCGGGAACGACGATCGAGCGCGCGAAGTCGGCGGTCGTCAGCGGCGCAACTCGGGCGACCTGCTGATGGGCGAGCCGTTCATCTCAGGCCATCGTCGACCAGAAGCATCCGCTGGCGGCGCAAGGGTCGCATGACGCGTCAGCAGCGAGGCGGAGACGATCGCCGCGGTCCGCCAGATCAAGGACGCCGGCCTGTGGGGCGTGAAGTTCTACACGTCGATGAATCCGGCGTGGATCGCGCCCGGGCGCGGCCGAAGCGCACAAGCTGGGGCTGCACGTCCCCGGCCACGTGCCGGCGACGATGCGGCCGCTGGAGGCGGTGCGCGCCGGCTATGACGAGCTCACGCACCTCAATTTCGTCGTCATGCAGGCGATGCCGAAGGAGGTCGTCGACAAGGCCAACACGGCGCGAGCGGATCGAGGGCCCGGCACGCTTCGCCAAGGACGTCGACTGGTCGTCGCCGGAGATGCGCGCCTTCATCGCCGAGCTGAAGCAGCGCGGGACGATCGTCGATCCGACGCTGGTGATCTTCGAGACGATGCTGACGATGGACGGCGGCACGCCGGCGCCGGCCTATGCATCCGTACATGGGCATCATCTCGCCGGTGCTCGACCGCTCGTTCAAGGCAGGCGGCTATCCGCTGGCGGATGGCTTTACGCGCGACGATTACCGCAAGAGCTATGCCAAGATGGTCGAGCTGGTGCGCGTCGCTGCACGAGGCCGGCGTTCCGATCGTCGCCGGCACGGACGGTTGGGGCATCGAGGTCGTGCGCGAGCTCGAACTCTACCAGCAGGCGGGCTTCACGCCGGCCGAGGCGCTGCAGACGCGCGACCATCGTCCCGGCCCGCATGGTCGGCGCCGACAAGCGCACCGGCTCCATCGCGGTCGGCAAGGAGGCCGATCTGATGCTGGTCGACGGCGACGTTTCGAAGGACCTCGGCGCGCTTCGCCGCGTCGTGACGGTCGTCAGCGACGGCTACGTCATGGACGCCGACGCGCTGCGCGAAGGCCGCGGGCTACACGGGCAGGCCGAAGTGACCGCGTCGAGTATCCGGACTGTCCGGGATCCATGCGCTCGGTTAGGGCCGGCGCTTCAGCTCGTCGCGGATTTCCGTGAGGAGATCGACCTCGGTCACGCCGGGCGCTTCGTCCTGCTTGCGCATCATCTTGTTCGCCGACCGGATGATCAGGAAGATGATGAAGGCGAGGATGACGAAGTTGATCACGACCGTGATGAACTGGCCCCAGCCGAGCACGGGCACGCCCGCTTTCTTCAGCGCCGCATAGTCGGTCGGCGATCCGGCATAGTCCGGCGGGAATCGGGCCGAGCAACGTGAAGTAGCTGGAGAAGTCGAGGCCGCCGAAGATTGCGCCGACGACCGGCATGATCATGTCGTCGGTCAGGCTGGCCGTGATGGTCGCGAAGGCCGCGCCGATGATCACGGCGACGGCGAGGTCGAGCACGTTGCCGCGGGCTATGAAGTCGCGAAATTCCTTGAGCATGATTTTCCCCTTTCGCGTCGCGAACCGGGAACCTAGCGCGTTCATTGCCGATTGAAACCATGGGCAGCACGCGTGTGTTGCCCTTGTAAAACAGTCCGGCCGATCTCTATTTCCGCGCCGGTTCGTTCTTCAGGGGAAACGACATGACCGCATTGCGTCGATTTGGCCTCCTTGCACCGCTGGCGGCGTTCAGCCTCGCCGGCTGCGGGCTCAACAGCGTGCCGACCGCCGAGGAGCAGGTAAATGCGTCCTGGGGCAATCTGCAGGCCGACTATCAGCGTCGAGCCGATCTGATCCCCAACCTCGTCCGCACGGTCGAGCGTTATGCTCAGCAGGAGCGGACGGTTCTGACGGACGTGACGAACGCCCGTGCCAACGCGTCGCGCGTTCAGCTCAATGCCGGCGATCTCAGCGATCCGGCCAAGGTCCAGGCCTTCAACCAGGCGCAATCGCAGCTGGGCTCATCGCTCGGGCGCTTGCTGGTGACGATGGAGGCCTATCCGGACCTCAAGTCGAACACGAACTTCCTTGCGCTGCAGGATCAGCTCGAAGGTACGGAGAACCGCATCAACGCGTCCCGCCGCGACTATAACGAGTCCGTGCAGGCGTATAACACGCGCATCCGGACCTTCCCGGACGCGATCGGCGCCAAGATCTTCTACGGCGCCAAGCCGAAGGTGCCGTTCCAGGCCGCAGCCGGTTCGGAAGCGGCGCCGTCGGTCGACTTCAACGCGAGCTGAGGTGACACGCGCCTTCGCCGTCTTGCTGCTGGCGCTTTTCGCGCTGGCCGCGCCTGCTTCGGCTCAGACGTTTCCGGAGAACAAGGGATCGCCCGTGGTCGACCAGGCGGACATCCTGCGGCCTGAGCAGGAGTTCGACCTCAAGTCGAAGGCGGAGGCCCTCTACGCGCGGACCGGCCGCGCCTTCGCCGTCGCGACCGTCAAAAGTCTCGAAGGGCGGGAGGTCGACGATTACGCCTACCGGCTCGGGCGGCACTGGAAGCTCGGCAGTGAAAAGGGCGACGACGGTGTCCTGCTCCTGGTCGCTCCCAACGAGCGCAAGGTATGCGATCGCGACGGGCTATGGCGCGGGCGAATATATGACCGATGCCGTTTCGGGTGTGATCATCCGCGAAGCCATCATCCCGCAATTCAAGAAGAACCCGCCGGACTACGGCGCCGGCATAACCGCGGGCGCGGATGCGATCATCAAGCAGATGGAGCTGCCCGCCGATCAGGCGAAGGCCAATGCGGCGGCCGCCGAGCGGCAGCGATCCTCCAGAGGTTCGCCGGCGCCTTTTGCATTCATCCCGGTGATCATCATCGTGATCGTTTTCTTCTCGATCATCGCATCGCTCTCCCGGCGTGCGCACGGGCAACGATATCGTCGCAGGCGCGGCGGCGGCATCGATCCGTTCGTCGTGCTGTGGGGCCTGAATGAGATCAGCCGTGGCTCGCGCGGCGGCGGCTGGGGCGGTGGCGGCAGCTTCGGCGGCTTTGGCGGCGGCGGCGGTGGTGGCGGCGGCGGCTTCGGCGGCTTCGGCGGCGGGTCGTTCGGCGGCGGCGGCGCGAGCGGGGGATGGTGATGCTGCAGCTGAGCGAAGAGGACCATAAGAAGGTCAGCGCCGCGATCGCCGCGGCCGAGCTGCACAGCGACGGCGAGATCATCGCGGTCGCGACGCCGCTAAGCGATTCCTATCATGACGTCGCCTTGCACTGGGCGGTGCTCGCGCTGATCGCCGTGCTGGCCTTCGCCGCGGCCTGGCCGGCCTCGCTCGACTGGTGGCTGAACCTGGTCCTCGGCGGCTGGCGTCCGGAACCGACGATCCGCGAGGTCCTGACGTTCCTGATGATCCTCGCGGTGTTCAAGTTCACCGCCGTGTTGCTGGTCCTGAAGTATATGCCGCTGCGGCTGCTGCTGACGCCCGGCGCGACCAAGACGCGGCGGGTGCGGCGGCGGGCCATCTCCATCTTCAAGGCCGGGGCCGAGCGCCGTACCATCGGCCGCACCGGCGTTCTCATCTATCTCTCGATGGGCGAGCATCGCGCGGAGATCGTCGCCGACGAGGCCATAACCAAGGTGACGACGCCCGAGACCTGGGGCGAGGCGATGGCCGCGCTGCTGGTCGAAGTGAAGGCGGGGCGCCCCGGCGACGGCATCGTCGCTGCCGTTGCGCATGGTCGGCGAGGTGCTCGCCGAGCATTTCCCGCGTTCGTCCGCCGACACCAACGAAATCCCGGACAAGCTCATCGAACTATGACCGACGACCGGCGACGCGCCTCTCCAGACCATGTGGGAGGGCAAGTATATTCGCGCGATGAAGCGCGGCCGCTGGGAATATGTCTCCCGCACCAACAGCGTCGGCGCCGCCGTCATCCTCGCCGAGCATGAAGGCAAGGTGATCCTCGTCGAGCAATATCGTGTGCCGGTCGGGGCACGCTGCCTCGAACTTCCCGCCGGCCTTGTCGGCGACGAGGAAGCGCACGCGACCGTCGAGAGCACGGCGATCAAGGAGCTGGAGGAGGAGACCGGCTTCACCTGCGAGCGCGTCGAGCGGCTCGGCGATTTCCACAGCTCGCCCGGAATGGTGGCGGAGAGCTTCACGCTCGTTCGCGCCCACGGCGTCCGCAAGGTCGGCGAGGGCGGGGGCACCGAGCATGAAGAGATCGAGGTGCACCTCGTCGCTCGCGAAGATATTCCGGCCTTCGTTGCAGAACGACGGGCGGCTGGCGTCGCGATCGACGTGAAGCTGTTGATATTCATGAACTTTTAGGTTCAGCAGCAGTCAGTGACGGTTCACCTGCTGATTGCTAGATGCCGTTCGTCGAAGCCTCGCTTGCCGTGCCGCTGCCTCCGCGCAATGCGCTGCGCCTGCCAAAATCCTGATCGAGGGGAATTATGAAGATGTTGCTGGCCACCACGGCCATCCTTTCCATGGCCGCACTTGGCTCGGTCGCAAACGCGCAGAATGCGGCCCCGGCCGCTGCGTCGGTCGCCGTTCCGAACAATGTCCTGCTCGCCGACTGGAGCGGGCCTTACGACGGCGTTCCGCCGTGGGATAAGGTGGACCCGAAATTGTTCTCGCCGGCGTTCGAGTTCGGCATCGCCGAGCAGCGCCGCGAGATCGAGGCGATCGCCAACAATCCGGCGCCCGCCGACCTTCGAGAATACCATCGAGGCGATGGAGAAGGCCGGCCAGCGGTTCTCGCGCGTCGAGAACGTCTTCGCGGTGATGACCGACAATATGTCGACGCCGGAATATCAGGCGCTCGACAAGGAATGGCAGCCGAAGATGTCCGCTGCCTTCGACGAGATCACGTTCAACGAGAAGCTCTTCCAGCGCGTGAAGTCGCTCTACGACCGCAAGGCGTCGCTCGGCCTCAATGCCGTGCAGGACCGCCTGCTCACGCGGACGTACGACAGCTTCGTGCGCAGCGGCGCCAACCTCAATGCTGCGCAGAAGGCGCAGCTCGCGAAGATGAACCAGGAGCTGGCAACGCTCTTCTCGACCTTCAACGAGCGGCTGCTGGCCGACGAGAGCACCTACATCACCGCCACCGAGGCGGAGATGAAGGGCGTTCCCGCCGACGTGAAGGCGGCGCTTGCCGCCGCCGCCAAGGAGCGCAAGCAGCCGGCCGGAACCTACGCGCTGAAGAACACGCGTTCGGTGGCCGATCCGGTCCTCACCTTCGCCGACGATCGCGCGCTGCGCGAGAAGGTGTGGCGCGCGTTCGTCAACCGCGGCGACAATGGCGATGCGAACGACACCAACCAGATCATCGCGCAGATCCTGAAGCTGCGCGCCGACCGCGCCAAGCTGCTCGGTTTCAAGCACCACGCCGAATGGCGGATGCAGGACACGATGGCCAAGGACCCGGCCAAGGCGATGGACCTGATGATGCGCGTCTGGACCCCGGCGGTCGCTCGCGTGAAGGAAGAGGTCGCCGACCAGCAGGCGCTTGCCAACAAGCTTGGCCACAAGGTCACGATCGAGCCCTGGGACTATCGTTATTACCAGGAGAAGGTCCGCAAGCAGAAGTACGACCTCAGCCAGGACGAGATTAAGCCCTATTTCGCGCTCGATAATCTCGTCGACGGCATGTTCTGGTCGGCCGGGCAGCTCTACGGCCTCGGCTTCAAGGAGAACACGGGCACGGTGCCGGTCTTCCATCCGGACGTCCGCACGTTCGAGGTGACCGATCAGGCCAGCGGCAAGGTCGTCGGCCTGTTCTACCTCGACAATTTCGCCCGCGAAGGAAAGCGCTCGGGCGCGTGGATGACCACGTACCGCAGCCGCGCAGGCCTGCTCGGCGACGACATCGTGCTCGCGTCGAACAACAACAACTTCACCAAGGGTGAGGCGGGCAAGCCGGTGCTGATCAGCCTGGACGACGCGGAGACGCTGTTCCACGAGTTCGGCCACGCCATCAATTATCTGCTCGTCAACGTCCGCTACCCGAGCCTCGGCGGCTCGCAGCGCGACTTCGTCGAATATCCGAGCCAGGTGAACGAGAATTGGCTGCTGACGCCGGAGGTGCTTCAGCGCTTCGCCAAGCATTACCAGACCGGCCAGCCGATGCCGCAGGCGCTCGTCGACAAGATCCAGAAGGCGCAGACGTTCAACCAGGGCTTCGCCACGGTCGAATATCTCGGCTCGGCCTTGGTCGACATGAAGATGCACACCGACCCGAACGGCGTCACCGATCCGGATGCGTTCGAGAAGAAGGCGCTGGCGGAAATCGGCATGCCGAAGGAGATCGTGATGCGGCACCGCCTGCCGCAGTTCGGTCACCTCTTCTCGTCCGACGCTTATTCGGCCGGCTATTATTCCTACCTCTGGTCGGAAACGATGGACGCCGACACCTGGGCGGCGTTCGAGGAAGCGGGCAGCCCGTGGGACAAGACGGTCGCCGGCAACTTCAAGAAGTATCTGCTGTCGACGGGCAACGAGACGGATCGCGCGGAGGCCTATCGCCAGTTCCGCGGCCGCGATCCGGACGTGAATGCTTTGCTCAAGAAGCGCGGCTTCCCGACGAACTAAAAGTCAGAGCTGGAAATCAGAGAGCCCTTCCCGAGCGATCGGGGAGGGCTTTTGCTTTTGCCGTCAGGCCATGAAGGCTTGAGCGAGGCTGACCGGGCCGAAGGCCACGATCCGGAGCAGTGCCGGTCCGAAGCTGAAGAAGGCGGCGACGGCGCCGCAGAGCATCCAGGCGACGAGGATTGAGAACAGGGCTTTCATCACAACCTTCCATCCGGAGACGACTAGGGCCGGACAATTGGGGCTGCCCGGCCCTGTTCGCTCCCCCATCAAACTGCGGAGCCCGATCCCTGGCGTCGCTTCCAGCGAACGGGCCCCGTCAAGGCGATAAGGGAATGGTCGTGATTCGGAACCTTACCCAAAGTTAGCTTCGAGCCGGCTGTCCCAGAATGATTAGGACGACGCCGACGAGCCTTGCCGCGAGGCCATCCAGAACAGTCCGGCGGAGAGCAGCCAAAGGCCCGCGAAGACAAGGCTCAAAACGCCGCCACGCAGATCGGTGGAAAGGCCGAAGATGGCGACGGCCGCTTGGGCGAGGGCCGTCACGACCATCATCCCGGCCATGGTCGCGGAGGAGCGGGACAGAAGCGCTGCGGAGATCGCAATCGCCAGCACGCCGCCAAACCACAAATTGTAGGGATTGTCGTCCGACCCGATCATTCCGACCGCCAGGTTCACCCAGACGGTCAGGAAACCGGCCAGGATCGCGACAAGCGCGCCAAGCCGATGCGCCCAGTCTGTGGACGACCGAACTGCAAGCTCGATCGTGACGCCGGTGATGGCGAACATCACGCCCATCACGATGAAGTCGGATAGCCGTCCACGGAAAATTCGCAAGCCAGGGGATGGCCAGGAGCAGGGCCGCTCCGCCCCATCCGATCAGTCGCCACTTTATCCGCCGTTCCGATCCAGTCATTTCACGCCTCCACAAGTTGTGGATCGAGAATATGCCGTGCCAGCGAATGAACGTCCTGAGCGACTTCTGAGGACTTCGTGAAATGGCGATCAGAGGCGCGCTTTTTGCGCCTCGGACCAGGCGAGCTCGGCCAAGCGGCTCGGTGAGCGCCGCGGTCGCTTCGGCATGCGCGGACGACGCATTGCCGCGCGCAAGACGGCCGCGGATTCCGTGCAGGATTCCGGCGATGCGGAACATCACGAACACGATCAGGTAATCGAGGTTGGGCAGATGGTCGCGGCCGGTGCGGCGGCAATAAGCGGCGACATATTCCTCCTCGGTCGGGATGCCGAGCGCCGCATAATCCAAACCCTGCAGCCCCGTGAACATACCCGCCGGCATGCGGTACATCATCAGGTGGTAGACGAAGTCGGCGGCCGGATCGCCGATGGTCGACAGCTCCCAGTCGAGCACGGCGCGGACTTCCGGCTTCTGCGCATCGAAGATCATGTTGTCGCAGCGGAAGTCGCCGTGGACGACGCTGGCGCGACCGCTGTCGGGCGGCAAGTGCTTGCCGAGCCAGTCGACGAGCTTGTCCATCGCCGGAACGCGGCCGGCGTCGGTGTCGCCGAGATATTGCTTCGACCAGCGCGCGACCTGGCGTTCGACGAAGCCGGTCGCCTTGCCATAGTCGCCGAGGCCGATCGCTTGCGGATCGTAATTGTGGAGCTGCGCGATGGTCGCGTTCATCGCGTCGAAGTGGGCGGCGCGTTCCTCGCGGTCGAGGCCGGGAAAGGTCGCGTCCCAGATGATCCGCCCCGGCACCATGTCCATGAGGTAGAAGGCCGTGCCGAGGACGCCGTCGTCCTCGCACAACGCATAGACTCGCGGGACGGGAAAGCCCTGTGCGCCGAGTGCCGCCAGCACGCGATATTCGCGCTCGACGGCATGCGCGCCGGGCAGGAGCTTGCCCGGCGGCTTGCGGCGAAGGACGTACGAGCCGCTCGCGCCGTCGATGCGGTAGGTCGGGTTCGACTGGCCGCCCTTGAACTGGCTGACGGCGATCGGTCCGCGAAAGCCTTCGACGTTCGCGGCCATCCAATCCGTCAGCGCCGCTTCGTCGAAGCGCAGCCGTTCGCTTACCTCGCGCGTGCCGCTGTTCGCTTCGGTACGATCCATGTCCGCCGTGTAAGCGGTGAACCGCGGCCTCGCCAGCGCGTTGCTTGTCCATGGCCCGCCTTATCCATCTCTCCGACCTGCACTTCGGTGCGCACGATCATCGGCTGGTCGATGCCGTTGCCGAGCGTGTCGACGAGGAAAAGCCGGACCTCGTCGTCATCAGCGGCGATTTCACGCAGCGCGCGCGGACCGAGCAGTTCAAGGAGGCCTGCGACTTTCTCGAGCGGCTGCGCGACGCCGGCCATGACGTGCTCGCCGTGCCGGGCAATCACGACGTGCCGCTGTACGACGTCTTCCGCCGCTTCCTGTCGCCGCTGACGCGATACCAGCGCTACATCGACGATACGCTTTGCCCCGTGCACCAGCTGGCCGGCGTCACCGTCCTCGGGATCAATACCGCGCGGTCGCTGACCTTCAGCGAAGGCCGCATCAACGAGGAGCAGATCCAGTTCATCCGCGACACTTTCTCGCGCTCCGATCCCGACGCCATGCGGGTGCTCGTCACGCACCATCCGTTGTTCGCTCTGCCGGTCGGTGAGACCGGGCGAGGTGAAGCAGGCGGTCGGGCGAAGCGAGCTGGCGCTCGACGCAGCGGCGCGAAGCCGGCGTCGACATGCTGCTTGCGGGCCATCACCACACGGCATCGACGCACAGCGCGCGCGACCTCGTGACCCGGGCGGGTCCGGCCTTGGTCGTTCAGGCGGGAACGGCGACGTCCATCCGCCTGCGCGACGAAAGCCAGAGCTTCAACCGCATCGACATCGAGGGCGAGGCCGTCACGCTGACGCTGCAGGCATGGTCGGGCGACAAGTTCGAATCCAGCACCGCGCAGAAGTACGTCCGCGAAGGCGATCACTGGCGCATCGCCGGGGCCGAGAAGGCCGTCGACGAACCGGCGCACTAGCAGGCCGCGCGGCTGCTCGCTTAGAGCCGCTGCATGACGTTCCACGACCCGCATTTCGACCTTCACGACTTCGTCCGGCGCGTGCTTGCCGAGGACCTGGGATCGGGCGGAGACGTCACGTCGGCGGCGACCATCGCGGCCGATGCGCACTTCACCGCCGAGATGGCTTGCCGCCAGCCGATCGTGGTCGCGGGCATGGATGTCGCCGCGGCTTTCTTCCGGGCGCTCGACCCGAACGTGCATATCGAAATTCTCGCGGATGACGGCGAACGCGTCGGATGCGGGCAGTGCGCTGATGCGGCTGGAGGGCAATGCCCGGGCGATGCTTTCGGCCGAGCGGTCGGCGCTCAATACGCTGCAGCATCTGTCGGGAATTGCGACGCTCACGCGCCAATATGTCGACCTGATCGACGGCACCGGCGCGATCCTGCTCGACACGCGCAAGACCATTCCCGGGCTGCGCGTTCTCGACAAATATGCGGCGCGGATGGGCGGCGCGGAGAACCACCGCATGCGGCTCGACGACGGGCTGCTGATCAAGGACAATCACGTCGCGGTCGCGGGCGGAGTTGCGCAGGCCGTGCGCGCCGCGCAGGCCGCGAATTCCGGACTGAAGGTGCAGGTCGAAGTCGACCGCATCGACCAGATCGAGCCGGCGCTGGAAGCGGGCGCGGACCGCCTTCTGCTCGACAACATGCCGCCGCCGGTCCTGCGCGAGGCGGTCGCGCTGGTCGCCGGCCGCGTGCCGCTGGAAGCGTCCGGCGGCGTCAATCTGGACACCATCCGCGGCATTGCCGAAACGGGCGTGAACTACATCTCCGTCGGGCGCATCACGCAGTCCGCACCGGCCGTCGATATCGGGCTCGACTACGCACTGAAGCTTGCGGCGGAATGACGTCATCGTTCAGCGGCTGGACAGCCGCTTAGGCGCAACACGTGCTCCATCAAATGGCCGCTCCGCGATGCGGCCGAGTGTTCGAGGAGTATTCGATGTTGAAGCATGCATTGTTCGCCTTGTCGGCCGCTGCGCTCGTCGCAGCGCCCACGGCGGCGTCGGCGAAGAACAGTCATTCCAAGTCGTGGAAGAAGGCGCAGAAGCAGCGGGCGAAAGCGGCGCGCCATTATGGTTCGAGCTACTATGGCACGCCGTATCGCACCCGCTACGCGTCGCCCCGCTATGCCACGCGTTACAGCGGCACCCGCTATGCCGGCTCGCCCTACTATGGCGGCTACGCCCTATTACGGCGGCGGCTATAGCTCCTACGGGTCGCCGTACTACGGCGGCTACAACGGCGGCTACGGCGCGCCCTATTATGGCGGCAATTACTATGGTGGCCGCTCCTATAATTGTGGCGGCAACTCGACGGCTGGAGCGCTCGTCGGCGGTGCGCTCGGCGCAGTGGTCGGCTCGCAGGTCGGCGGCCGGCGGACGCGATCGCTACGGTTATAGCCAAGGCGGCAACCGCACCACGGGCGCACTGATCGGTGGCGCGCTCGGCGCCGTCGTCGGCAGCCAGGTGGCCAAGGGCCGCTGCTAAGCGACTGCTGAATTCAGGCTAAGTCACGGGCCGGGAAGCGATTCCCGGCCCGATTCGTTATGGGCGTGGGACTGCTGATTTTTGCAGCAATGTCAGCAACAGACCGTATATAGCGCCCGAAACAGGAGACCGGATTTGTTCAAGGGGCTGCAGCCCATCCTCTACGGCGGCCGCGAAGTGTGGCCGCTGGTCGAAGGCGGCAAGGGCGTTTCCGCCACCAATCACGCAAGCTCGGGTGCCTGGGCCGCCGCCGGCGGCATCGGCACCGTGTCCGCGGTCAATGCCGACAGCTACGATCCCGAAGGCCGGATCGTCCCGCAAATCTATCACGGCATGACCCGCCGCGAGCGCCACGAAGAGCTGATCCAGTACGCGGTCGACGGCGCCGTCGCGCAGGTCCAGCGCGCCTACGAAATGTCGAACGGCAAGGGCGCGATCAACATCAACGTCCTGTGGGAAATGGGCGGCGCGCAGCGCGTGCTGCACGGCGTTCTCGAGCGTACCAAGGGTCTCGTCACCGGCGTCACCTGCGGCGCCGGCATGCCGTACAAGCTGAGCGAGATCGCGGCGTCCTACGGCGTCCATTATCTGCCGATCATCAGCTCCGCGCGTGCGTTCAGCGCGCTGTGGAAGCGCGCCTATTCGAAGGCGGCCGAGTGGCTTGCCGCCGTGGTCTATGAAGACCCGTGGCTCGCCGGCGGGCACAACGGCCTCAGCAATGCGGAAGACCCGCGCGCGCCGCAGGATCCCTATCCGCGCGTCGCGGCGCTTGCGCGCGACGATGCGCGAGAACGGCATCGCCGACAGCGTCCCGATCGTCATGGCCGGCGGCGTGTGGCGCCTCGACGAGTGGGAGAACTGGATCGACAATCCGGAGCTCGGCCAGATCGTCTTCCAGTTCGGAACGCGTCCGCTGCTGACCCAGGAAAGCCCGATCCCGCCGGAGTGGAAGGCGCGGCTGATGACGCTGGAAGAGGGCGACATCCTGCTGCACCGCTTCTCGCCGACGGGCTTCTATTCCTCCGCCGTGCGCAACCCGTTCCTGCGCAACCTCGAAGATCGTTCGCACCGCCAGATCGCGTTCACCAAGGAGCCGCTCGGCGACCATCATTTCGAGCTCGACGTCGGCGTCGGCAAGAAGCGCGGCTATTGGGTCACCAAGGGCGACCTGCAGCATGCGCGCGAATGGTATGCGGCGGGCTATACCGAGGCGCTGAAGACGCCGGACGAGACGCTCATCTACGTCGACACGGACGAGAAGAACCTCATCCGCCACGACCAGGCCGAATGCATGGGCTGCCTCAGCCAGTGCGCTTTCTCGTCCTGGGCGGACAATGAGAAGAATTCGACCGGGCGCCTCGCCGATCCGCGCAGCTTCTGCATCCAGAAGACGCTTGCAGGACATCGCGCACGGCGGACCCGTCGAGCAGAATTTGATGTTCGCCGGGCATGCGGCGTTCCGGTTCAAGACGGATCCATTCTATTCGAACGGCTTCGTCCCGACCGTGAAGCAGCTTGTGGACAGGATCCTGACGGGGGCTTGAGTTCGTGCGTAAGGGGGTTCTCGCCGCAGTCGTCTTAGCGCTGGCCGCGCCTGCCGCGGCGCAGGACAAGACGCCGCCTTACTGGGCGTCGATCGCCTCGGGCGAAGCGATGATGCGCGCGGGCCGGGCCGCAATTATCCCGGCATCTGGCTCTACAAGCGCCGCGACCTGCCGATCCGCGTCGTCAAGGTCTTCCCCAACTGGCGGATGATCGAGGATTCGGAGGGCACGCGCGGCTGGATGCTCGTCTCGCTGCTCAGCGATCGCCGGACGGCCATCGTCAGGGAAGGCGGGAACCGCGGCCATCCAGGCCAAGCCCGAGAGCGAGAGCCGCGTCCGCTATCATGTCGAGCCGGGAGTCGTCGGCCGTATCGAGAAGTGCCGCGAGGGCTGGTGCCACATCAGCATCGGCAAGCGCGAAGGCTATATCCGCATCGCCGACATCTGGGGCGTCGGCGAAGGCGAGACGGTCGACTAGCTTCCGCTCGGCGCGAATTGCGCATAGGGTGATCGCGGGTGAAGGGGCTGCAGGGGGCGGCTCATGATCGAACATCGTTTAACCAGGCGCGCATTCGCCGGGGCGGGTCTCGCTTCGGCCGGGCTTTTCATGACATCCGGGGCGCGCGCATTCGCGGACAGGATGCCGACGGCGGAATCGCCGATGGGGCCGTTCTACCCGATCGTCCGTCCGACCGATTCCGACGTGGATCTCACCTGGGTGAAGGGCCGCGACGCTCGCGCTGCCGGGCAGGTGATCGAGATTTCCGGGCGGGTGTACGACGTCAAGGGCAATCCGCTGCCGGGCGCCACGCTCGAGCTCTGGCAGGCGAACGCTGCCGGCCGCTACGACCATCCGAGCGATCCTGCGACGGCGCCGCTCGACCCGAACTTCCAGGGCTTTGCGACGCTGCGCACCGACGCGAAGGGCGATTGGCGCATCATCACCGTGAAGCCCGCCGGCTATGACTCGCCGATCGGCCACCGGCCGCCGCACATCCACTTCGACCTGCGGTCCGACAAGACGCGCAACGTCGCGCAAATGTACTTCCCGGAGGATGCCGAAGGGAACGCCAAGGACCTGCTCTACAAGGCACTCAAGGCCGAGGACGCCGCGACTTCGCTGGCTGCCCGCAACGCTGCCGACCCCAACAAATATATCTGGGACGTCGTGATGCTGGCCTAGCCTGTAAAGAGCTCTTGACAGTCAAGAACTCTTTACAGCATCCTTGATCCGTGGAGAATCGGGTCAAGGTCTTTCGCGAGGGACGCGGCTGGAGCCAGGGTGAGCTTGGCCGCCGCCTCGGCGTGTCGCGGCAGACGATCAATGCCGTCGAGACCGACAAGTACGACCCGAGCCTCCCGCTGGCGCTGCGCATGGCGAAATTGTTCGCAGTGCCGGTCGACCAGATCTTCTTCGATCATTGGGAGCCGGAAGAATGAACCAGGTTATGGACGGGCCGAAGACCCGCAAGCTGATCTTGCAGTTGGTGACGGGCGCCGTTGTCGGCGCGGCTGTGACCTACTTCTTCCTCGAAAACGCGAGCAGCGCCGCCGACTTCGACGATCCTGCGCGCCTTACCGCCGTTGCTGCAGGCATCATCTACGTCCTCATGGGCGCCATCGTCGCGATCGGCGCAATCGTCCCCGGAGCAGGCGCCAAGTTCCTCAATGTCGAGGACGCCGCGGAGATCGTCGAGGAGCGCGGCAAACTCGCGCCGTCCGCGATCGTCTGCATTCTGCTGGGCGCCATGCTGCTCGCCTTGGCGCTGACCCCGGGCGGAGATTTGCCGGGCGCCCTGTCGCGGGATGCGGCGGCCTGGATTGCGGCGGGATGCTTCGCCGCGCTCGTCGTCGCCAGCCTGTGGATGCGGGGCAAGATCGACGAGTTCAACCGGTCGCTGGGCACGGAATCCGCCGCGCTGGCGCTGTACCTGTCGAGCCTGTTGTTCGGCGGATGGGGCGCCTTGGCGCACCTCGGCTATGTCGAGTGGATCGCCCCGCTCGGGCTGCTCGCCGGGTTCGCGCTGCTCCAGCTGGCGGCCATGTTCTGGGTGGTCGGACGACGCGGGCTGCTGATGCCTCGCTGAGGACATGCTATGCCCCTTGCGAGATGCAGGGGGCGAGCATGAAGGCGATTGCGGCAGGAGTGATGGCGATCATGGCAGGAACGGCATCGGCGCAAGGCACGGAGCGGCCCGCGGTCGAGCATATCGGCCAGCCGATGCTCGGCGAGCAGAGGCTGCCCTTCTCCAGCGCGGTGCGCGTAGGCGACTTGCTGATCCTGTCGGGCCAGCTCGGCAACACGCCGGACGGCAAGCTGCCCGAGGGCATGGAAGCGCAGGCGCGCCAGGCGATGGAGAATATCGGCGCGATCCTGAAAGGGCAGGGGCTCGGCTTCGGCGACGTCGTCAAATGCACGGTGATGCTCGACGACATGAAGGACTGGCCGGCGTTCAATAAGGTCTACGTGACCTACTTCCCCGACGGAAAGTTTCCCGCCCGCAGCGCGTTCGGCGCCGACGGCCTGGCGCTAGGCGCGCTGGTCGAAGTGGAATGCTGGGCGCACGCGGGCCCGAAATAGGCCCGCGTGCTCCGTCGATTATCTTAGCTTGGCATCGAGAGCGGCTGGTAGGCGACCCGCTTCACGGTGAGCTTCTTGCCCTTGTCGCTGACCGACTCGCCGGACTCGCCGACCGCCAGCACCGGATCTTGCCAGCAATCTTCGCCTTCCTTGTTCATGGCGCTGGTGAAGCAGAGCTTGGTGTCCTTCATCACGGCCGTCCCGTGATCGATATGCTCTTCACCCGATACGGCGATGTAATTGCCGCTGGCGTCGATCAATTCCAGCATGGGCTTGCCCTTGTCGGTGAATTCCCAGGACGTTTCGAGATACTGGCTTGCAGCAGCCGCCACGGCCGCATTCGCATCGGCCGCGACGACGTTTGCGTCGGCTTCGACATTGGCTTCGGCCGCATTGGTGTCGGCCGGTGCTTCGGCCTGGTTACAGCTGACCAAGGCAATGGTGGCGAGAGTGATGATCGTCAGGCGCATGATTTTCCCCCTTTGAGGGGAGCGCCTTAGCACCAGATCGTTTCGCTAGCGACTCGCTCTCGCGTACCTGCTGATGTCAAACCGGCAGATCACGCCGCCGGTTTCGGTCGCGGCGTGACTGTGACAACGGTTCCGTCGGGCGCGGTCGCGGTGAACACGCCGTTCGCGTCGGGCTTGTCGTCGGTCCAGCAAACCGCGGGGGCATCGCCATCGGGATCGAAACAGGATTTGTCATCCTTCCAAGCCCACATCCCCTTGGTCGCAACACCATTCGCGTCGGTATCGGTGTATGCACCGTCGGGCGCAATCTCGACGACATGAGCCGTGCCGTCAGGATATTTGGCGTCATAGGTGCCGGCGACTTCAGCAGCGGTCATCGTTGGCGCGGCTTCCGCCGCAGTCGTTTCGGCCGCGGCCGGCGTTTCCTCGGCTCGCTCGCCGCAGGCGGCTAGCGTGGCGATGGCGGCCAGAGTGATGATCGTCAGGCGCATGGTTTTCCCCCTTTGAGGGAGCCGCCTTACCACCACATCGTTTCGTCAGCGAATCGTTCTTAGACGAGCTCCACCGCGACCGCAGTCGCTTCGCCGCCGCCGATGCAAAGGCTCGCCACGCCGCGCTTGCCGCCCTTCTGCTTCAGCGCGTTGACGAGCGTCACGAGGATGCGCGTGCCGCTGGCGCCGATCGGGTGGCCGAGCGCGGTCGCGCCGCCGTGGACGTTGATCTTCTCGTGCGGGATGCCGAGGTCCTTCATCGCGAACATGGCGACGCAGGCGAACGCCTCGTTCACTTCCCACAGGTCGACTTCGCTGGCCTTCCAGCCGGCCTTGTTCAGCACCTTCTCGATCGCGCCGATCGGGGCGACGGTGAACTGCGCCGGCTCCTGAGCGTGCGCGGCGGTGGCGACGATGCGAGCGACCGGCTCCAGGCCCTTGGCGCGAGCATTGGACTCGCTGGTGAGCACCACGGCGGCGGCGCCGTCCGAGATGGACGAGCTGGTCGCGGCAGTGATCGTGCCTTCCTTCGAGAAGGCGGGCTTCAGCTGCGGGATCTTGTCCGGACGGCCGCGGCCCGGCGCTTCGTCGGTGTCGACGATCGTCTCGCCGGCGCGGCTCTTGATGGTGACGGGGGCGATCTCGTCCTTGAAGCCGCCATTGTCGATCGCGGCCTTGGCGCGGCTGAGGCTCTCGATGGCGTAATTGTCCATCTGCTCGCGCGTCAGCTGATATTCGTCGGCGGTGCACTGGGCGAAGCTGCCCATCGCGCGGCCTTCTTCGTAGGCGTCCTCGAGGCCGTCGAGGAACATGTGGTCGTAGGCCGTGTCATGGCCGATGCGCGCGCCCGAGCGGTGCTTCTTGAGCAGGTACGGAGCGTTGGTCATCGACTCCATGCCGCCCGCGACGATCACCTCGGCATTGCCGGTGCGGATCGCTTCGTCGCCCATGATCACCGTCTGCATGCCGGAGCCGCAGACCTTGTTGACGGTCGTCGCCTGCACGGACTTCGGAAGGCCCGCCTTGATCGCTGCCTGGCGGGCAGGGGCCTGGCCGAGGCCGGCCGGGAGCACGCAGCCCATGTAGATGCGGTCGATGTCTTCGCCGGAGACGCCCGAGCGCTCCACCGCCGCCTTTACCGCGGTCGCGCCGAGATCGGTCGCCGACGCATCGGCAAGCGCGCCCTGCATCGAGCCCATCGGCGTGCGGGCAATGGAGAGAATGACGGTCGGGTCAGCTGCGGTCGTGGCCATCGAGAAATGCTCCGGAGTTGGAATGTTGCAGTGCACATAAGACTGCCGGCTTGCTTGTTCAAATGCTGACGCCGGTGCTAGGCGCGGCCCCAAGAGGAGAGAGGCATGTCCGAAGGCGGGCTCGAATTCGACCTGGGCGAAATGGCGGACGCGATCCGCGAAACGACGCAGCGCTTCGCCAGCGACAAGATCGCGCCGATCGCCGCGGAGATCGACGAGAAGGACGAATTTCCCAAGGACCTCTGGCCGCAGATGGGCGAGCTCGGCCTGCACGGAATCACCGTCGAGGAAGAGTATGGCGGGCTCGGCCTCGGCTATCTCGAGCATGTCATCGCGCAGGAGGAAATCGCGCGGGCCTCGGCGTCGGTCGGCCTCAGCTACGGCGCCCATTCCAACCTCTGCGTCAACCAGATCCGCCGCTGGGGCAATGAGGACCAGAAGAAGCGCTATCTGCCCAAGCTGATCAGCGGCGAGCATGTCGGCGCGCTGGCGATGAGCGAGGCGGCCGCGGGCAGCGACGTCGTCGGCATGAAGCTGAAGGCGGAGAAGGTCGGCAACGGCTACCGCCTCAACGGCACCAAGTTCTGGATCACCAACGGCGCCTGTGCCGACACGCTCGTCGTCTACGGCAAGACCGGCGAGGGAAGCCGCGGGATCACCGCCTTCCTCATCGAAAAGGACATGGAAGGCTTCTCGATCGGGCAGAAGATCGACAAGCTCGGCATGCGCGGCTCGCCGACGAGCGAGCTGGTGTTCGACGACTGCTTCGTCCCGCCCGAAAACGTGCTCGGCGAGGAGAACAAGGGCGTCGAAGTGCTGATGAGCGGCCTCGATTACGAGCGGACCGTGCTCGCCGGAATCCAGATCGGAATCATGCAGGCCTGCCTCGACGTGGTCCTGCCCTACGTCCGCGAGCGCAAGCAGTTCGGAAAGCCGATCGGCACCTTCCAGCTGATGCAGGCCAAGGTCGCCGACATGTACGTCGCGCTCAACAGTTCGCGGGCCTATTGCTACCAGGTCGCCAAGGCCTGCGACGCGGGCAAGACGACGCGCTTCGACGCGGCCGGCGCGATCCTGCTGGCGTCCGAGAATGCGGTGAAGGTCGCGAACGAGGCGGTGCAGGCGCTGGGCGGCGCCGGCTACACGAAGGACTGGCCGGTCGAACGCTATTACCGCGACGCCAAGCTGCTCGACATCGGCGCGGGCACGAACGAGGTCCGCCGGATGCTGATCGGGCGGGAACTCGTCGGGGCTTGACCGTCCCAAAATGGTACGACAAGGTCGCTTTACTTCTTGACGTGGGTTAATCAAAAATTAATTTAACCCCTCGGGCCGCGAGTTGGTCCGATGTCGATGCCAAGGGGACTAAATCATGAAGCGGTATTTACTTGCCGCGGCCGCGCTATTGGCGCTGCCTGCGGGGGCTCAAGCTCAAGTTACGATCGAGGGCACGTCAACGGTAGGAACGATCCAGAGCTCCGATCCGGGCCTGGTCGTTTATGCCAACCCGACCAACTTCGGTCCGTTCAACCTGGACCTCGATCCGGTCACGGGTACGCCGTCGTCGTTCACCACCAATGTGCTGACGATCGGCACCAACGAAGGTTCGGTCGAGCTGTTCGAGGACACGGTCGCCAACCCGATCTCGATCATCTTCTCCTTCACCAATCCGTTCGATGCGACGGGTGCGTGCGGTGACCGGCGAGACGTTCGGCTTCTATCGGCTGTTCACGTCTTGCGGTCTCATTTGCCGGTGGTTGCGGCACAGTCGAATGGGATGGATCCGACCGTCTTCAATTTCGGTGACGGCGGAAGCTTCTCGCTGGCTCGGACGACGTCTCGTTCGCGACCCCGGCAGCGCGCAGGTCAGCGGCACTTTCACCTTGCTGTCGAATTCGGTTCCAGAGCCGGCGCACCTGGGCAATGATGCTGCTCGGCTTCGGCGCGGCGGGCTATTCCCTCCGTCGGCGTCGTTCGCCCGGGCTCGCGCAGCTCGCCTAAGCGGACTGTTCCGGCGGCACGTAGAGAGCCGCCAAGTGACTGACCGCGGCCGACCAATCGGTCGCGGTCAGCGCGCGTCGGTCTTGTCGAAGATCTTGTCGAGCGAGGCGCCGAATATATCGGCGATCCGGAACGCCAGCGGAAGCGAAGGGTCGTATTTGCCCGTCTCGATGGAATGAACGCTCTGGCGTGAAATGCCGAGCTTTTCGCCCAATTCGCCCTGCGTCCAGCCGCGCTTCCTGCGGAGCTCTTTCACTTTGTTCTTCACCCCCGTCTCGATTTCAACGCGGCGGATGGGAAGATTGACTGAAATGGCTCAACACAACTCTAGCCTTGTCAAGGTCGCTTGACGTCGTGGTCAAACTTCCGAATATCAGAGATGAGGTCCTGTCTTCGATGCGCAAACTCAAAGGCAGGCCTCGCCCTCGTTTCTAGCCCCCCAAGAGGCCACGAGGGCGGGGAGCGGTCTGGCATGAGCACCACTCGAAAACCGGATCGCTCCCCATTTTCTAGCCGAATGCAGGCTCGCGCGAACCTTATCCAAAGTTAGGCGGATGAGCTTGCCGAAAGAGAGCCGGACTGAAGCCGTCCCAGGGCCGCAAGACCTGGCCGCCTTACAATTTCGCGCCGGCGGCGTTATGGTGCGCCCGGCTACCAGTCGCAAACTGACGGTCTTCAGGCGCTTTGCGGCTCCTCATTCCTTCTCTTCGCTACTCCTAGCAATTCGAGGACCGTCATGGTCCGCAACTTGGAAGGAATTGAGTATGCCGATCGGCACAGTGAAATTTTTCAACGAACAAAAGGGCTACGGCTTCATCGCTCCGGAAGACGGCGGCAATGACGCTTTCGTTCACATCACGGCCGTTGAGCGCGCGGGAATGCGCACGCTGATGAAGGATCAGCGCGTCAGCTACGAGCTGGAAGAAGACCGTCGCGGCAAGATGAGCGCCGTGAACCTTCAGACCGCCTAATCGGCGACTTCCCTCCCCTCGGGAGGACCTCTGGCCCGCTCCTTCGGGAGCGGGCCGGGGGAGATTTGGAGGAGCGATGACGAATGCCAGACCGGTCAAGGACATGAAGGACCGCGAGCTTTTCCTGTTCCGGGCCGACACTGCGAAAGCGGAAGCCGACGCGGCAACGCTGGACAATGTCCGTGATCGCTGCCTGCGCGCCGAAGCGGCATGGCGGGAGATGGCGGACCGAGCCGACCGCACCGAGAAGATGCGGGCGGCGTCGATCGCCAACAAGGCTGCCGCACTCGCCGAGGCGCAAGAGGCCTGAAGCGCCGCCTACGCGTCTGCGATAGGCGCGCCTTAAATCACCAGATTTTCACGCGCTTGTCGGGCGCGAGATAGAGCTTCTGTCCCGGCTGGACGTCGAACGCCGAATACCAGGCGTCGAGGTTGCGGCCGGTGAGCGCGCGGAACTGGCCCGGCGAGTGGCCGTCGGCGAGCACGCGCTGCCGCAGCGTCTCTTCGCGCATCTTGGTCGCCCAGACCTGCGCGTGCGCCAGGAAGAAGCGCTGGTCGCCTGAGAAGCCCTCGATCACCGGCGCCTCCTTGCCGCCCAGCGAGTGGCGGTAGGCGTCGTAAGCCGCCGCGAGGCCCGCGACGTCGGCGATATTCTCGCCGAGCGTCAGCTTGCCGTTCACGTGCAGCCCCGGCAGCGCCTCGTACTGGTCGTACTGCGCGGCGAGCGCGTTGCCCGCCTCCTGGAAGCGCTGGAAGTCCGCCGGCGTCCACCAGTTGCGCAGCGCGGCCGGTGGAATCGAACAAGGCGCCGTTGTTGTCGAAGCTGTGGCTGATCTCGTGCCCGATGACGGAGCCGATCGCGCCATAGTTGAACGCCGGATCGGCCTTGGCGTCGAAGAACGGCCGGACGAGGATCGCCGCCGGGAAGTTGAGCGCATTCTGCACCGGCAGGTTGACCGCGTTCACCAGCTGCGGCGGCATCCACCATTCGTTGCGGTCCATCGGCTTGCCGATCTTCGCGATCTGGTGGCGATATTCGAGCGAGGCTCCGCATTCTTCTGGTTGGCGTACGCGTCGTTGCCGATCTCGAGGCCAGAATAGTCGCGCCACGTGTCGGGATAGCCGACGCCGACGACGATCGACCGCGGACCTTCTTCAGCGCTTCTTCCTTGGTCGACGGCGCCATCCAGTCGAGCGCTTCGACCCGGCGCGCGAAGGCGGCCTTGATCTCCTCGACCATCTTCTGGACTTCGGCCTTGGCCGAGGCCGGGAAGTATTTGTCGGTGTAGGCCTTGCCGACCGCATCCTGCAGGGCATTGCCGACCGCGTTCATCGCCAATTGGTCGCGCGGCCGCTCCTTGGGCGCTCCGGTCAGAGCGGTGCCGTTGAAGGCGAAGCTCGCGTCGCGGAACGGCTTGGGCAGGACGTTCGCCTGCTGGTTGAGCGTGTGGAACGCCAGCCAGTCCTTCCACGCATCCAGCGGCTCCGAACCGACCAGCGCGGCCAGCTTCGGGATCGCGCCCGCGTGATAGGCCTGGAACTTCTGCGCGCCGCCGAGCTGCGCCGCATTCAGCAGCGCGGCCCAGTCGATGCCCGGCGCCTTCTGCTCCAGCTCGGCGCGGGTCCAGACCGTCGCGCCCTTGGCGAAGTCCTCGCTCTCCTCGCGCGTGGCATGGGCGCGGGCGATCTTCGTTTCGAGGTCCAGGATCCGGCCAGCGGCGGCCTGCGGATCGCGGATTGCCCGCGAGGCGCATGATCGTCGCGATATAGTCGCGATACTTGTTGCGCAGGTCCGCCATCTTGGCGTCGCCGCCGAGATAATATTCGCGCTCCGGAAGGCCGATGCCGCCCTGCATCAGATAGGGCAGGGTCTCGCCCGGCGTGTTCAGGCCCTGCGTGACGAAGATGCCGAACAAATTCTCGGTCTGGAAATTGGTCGCGTTGAGCGGGTCGGTGTCGGCGCGAAGCGTGCCGCCGATCGCGGCGCTGAGCTGCGTCTTGTCGGCGATGCGGCCGATCGCATCGAGGTCGGCCTTGGCCGGGTTCAGCCCGGCTTTGTCGATCGCGTCGGTGTTGAGATAGGCGTTGTAGTAATTGGCGATCTTGCCTTCGTTCTGTCCGCGGCCGCGTTCGACTTGAGCAGGCCGTCGAGCAGCTCGCGCGTCTGCTTCTCGCGCGTCTGGTCGGCGATGTAGAAGCCGCCGATGTTCGACCGGTCCTCGGGGATCGGCGTGTTCTTGACCCAGCTGCCGTTGGCGAAGCGTGAAGAAGTCGTCGCCCGGCTTCACCGAGCGATCCATCGACGCGGGAACGATGCCGAGCTCGGTGCCCGGCGCCTGCGCGGCTTGCTCCGTGTCAGCGCCGGTTTGCTGGCAGGAGCTGAACGGACAGGGCGAACGGCGGAGGCGACGAGAAGCAGCTTCTGAACGGTTCATTCGGGGCCTTTCGATGGGGTTTTGCCAAGCGCTGCCGCAGCAGCTAGTCGGGCGCAGGGCCTTTTCGACCAACGGACAATTACAGGGCATGAGCGCACCAAAGCTTCAGTCGAGCATCAGCCCGGACAGCGATGATTTTCGTGCCCGCCGCGAGCACAACCGTTCTTTAGCCGAGAAGTTGCGCGCCGACGTCGCCGAGGCGGCGCAGGGCGGGCCGGAAAAGCACCGCGAGCGCCACGTCGAGCGCGGCAAATTGCTCCCGCGCGACCGCGTCGAGCGGCTGCTCGATCCGGGCTCGCCGTTCCTCGAAATCGGCCAGCTCGCGGCGTTCGATCTGTACCATCACGAGGTGCCCGGCGCGGGCATGATCGCCGGCATCGGCCGCGTGTCGGGCAAGCAGGTGATGATCGTCTGCAACGACGCGACGGTGAAGGGCGGGACCTATTATCCGCTGACGGTGAAGAAGCATCTCCGCGCGCAGGAAATCGCGCTCGAGAACCGGCTGCCGTGCGTCTATCTCGTCGACAGCGGCGGAGCGAACCTGCCGCACCAGGCCGAGGTCTTCCCCGACCGCGACCATTTCGGCCGCATCTTCTTCAACCAGGCGCAGATGAGCGCGAAGGGCATCGCCCAGATCGCCTGCGTCATGGGCAGCTGCACCGCCGGCGGCGCCTACGTGCCCGCAATGAGCGACGAGAGCGTCATCGTCCGCAACCAGGGCACGATCTTCCTCGGCGGCCCGCCGCTGGTGAAGGCGGCGACGGGCGAGGAGATCAGCGCCGAGGACCTCGGCGGCGGCGACCTCCATGCGCGCAAGTCGGGCGTGGTCGATCATCTCGCCGAGAATGACGAGCATGCGCTGACCATCGTCCGCGACATCGTCTCGACGCTGCAGCCGCAGGCCGGTGCGGGCATCGAGCTGCGCGAGCCGCGTCCGCCCGCCTACGACCCGGAAGAACTGTACGGCGTCATCCCCGACGACGTCCGCGCGCCCTACGACGTGCACGAGATCATCGCCCGCATCGTCGACGGCTCCGAATTCCACGAGTTCAAGCCGCTCTACGGCTCGACCCTCGTCTGCGGCTTCGCGCACATCTGGGGCATGCCGGTCGCGATCCTCGCCAATAACGGCATCCTGTTCAGCGAGAGCGCCGTGAAGGGCGCGCACTTCATCGAGCTCGCCTGCCAGCGCCGCACGCCCTTGCTGTTCCTGCAGAACATCAGCGGCTTCATGGTCGGCGGGAAATATGAGGCGGAAGGCATCGCCAAGCATGGCGCCAAGCTGGTCACCGCCGTCGCCACCGCCAGCGTGCCGAAGATCACCGTGCTGATCGGCGGCAGCTTCGGCGCCGGCAATTACGGCATGAGCGGCCGCGCTTATTCGCCGCGCTTCCTGTTCACCTGGCCCAACTCGCGCATCAGCGTGATGGGCGGCGAGCAGGCGGCGAGCGTGCTGGCCACCGTCCACCGCGACGCCGACAAATGGACGCCGGAGCAGGCCGAAGCCTTCAAGCAACCGATCCGCGACGATTACGAAGCGCAGGGCAACCCCTGGCACGCGACGTCGCGGCTGTGGGACGACGGGATCATCGACCCGGCGCAGACGCGGGATGTGCTTGGGCTGGCGTTCGCGGCGATGCCTGAATGCGCCGATCCCCGAACGGCCGCAGTTCGGCGTGTTCAGGATGTGATGGCGATGGACTGTTCATTCCATTGTTGCGTGATGGTGTCCGCGCAGGCTCTGCCGCCCGCCTCAGCATTGCCGCCGCCCGACGATCAGATACAGCCGCTGTACTCGGCGCCGATCAACGCCGCCGTTCGCTGCCTTTGAAGCGGCGATGCGGCAGCGATGCTGAGACAGGTTTATCCCGACGGGCGTGTGACGGCGGTAGGAACGCTGCCCGAGCGGTAGCTGGACTCCGCCAGCAATCCTGGACGCAATTCGCCGAGCGCCTGAAGCCGGGCGAGGGATTCCAGGAGCGGATCAGCGACCCGGCGATCGAGATCGACGGCGACATAGCGATGGTCTGGGCACCGTTCGTCGTTCGCGTCGGCGGCAAGGTCAGCAATTGCGGCTACGACCACTTCGACTCGTCCGCGAAAGCGGAACTTGGAAGATCATGAACCTGACGTTCTCATCGCAAACTACAGGGTGTCCGGCCCAATGACGCGCACCGACTGGACCCGCGCGGAAATCGCGGAGCTCTTCGACCTTCCGTTCACGGAGCTCGTGTTCCGCGCGGCGGAAGTGCACCGGCAGCACCACGCCGCGGGCGAGGTGCAGCTTTGCACCTTGCTGTCGATCAAGACCGGCGGCTGCCCGGAGGACTGCGGCTATTGCTCGCAATCGGCCTACGCCGACACCGGCCTCAAGGCCGAGAAACTGATGGACGCCGACGCCGTGCATCGCCGCCGCCCGCGAGGCGAAGGCGCACGGCTCGCAGCGCTTCTGCATGGGCGCGGCGTGGCGGGAGCCGAAGGACCGCGACATGCCCGCGCTCTGCCAGATGGTCGGCGAAGTGAAGGCGATGGGCCTCGAAACCTGCATGACGCTCGGCATGCTGACCGGCGATCAGGCGCGGGCGCTGAAGGACGCCGGCCTCGATTATTACAACCACAACATCGACACCTCGCCCGAGCATTACGGCGACATCATCACCACGCGGACGTTCCAGGAGCGGCTCGATACGCTGGAGGAAGTGCGCAAGGCGGGGATGGCGGTCTGCTGCGGCGGCATCGTCGGCATGGGCGAGACCCGCGAGGACCGCGTCGGCTTCATCCACGCGCTGGCGACGCTTCCGCGCCATCCGGAGAGCGTGCCGGTCAATGCGCTGGTGCCGGTGAAGGGCACGGTGCTCGGCGACATGTGGGGCGAGCGAGCGGCCGATCGACGACATCGAGTTCGTCCGCACCGTCGCGGTCGCGCGCATCACCATGCCGCAAGTCGATGGTCCGCCTGTCGGCCGGCCGCGAGAGCATGTCGGAGAGCACGCAGGCGCTCTGCTTCCTCGCGGGCGCGAACAGCATCTTCACCGGCGACCGGCTGCTGACGACGCCGAACGCCGGCGACGACAGCGACGCGGCCTTGTTCGCCAAGCTGGGATTGAAGCCGCTCGTGGCGGAAGAGCCGATGCGGGTCGCGGCGGAGTAGAAGATGCTGTCCTACAGCTTCGATCCTGCGCTACGCGGCTGCTGCATGAAAATGTCGGGCTTTCGGCGGAAACTGCGCCTTCGTCAGTGCGAACATTCGTGAACATTCGCGCATGCTGAAGTCGCTGCTCATCGCCAATCGCGGCGAGATCGCCTGCCGCATCATCCGCACCGCGCGGGCGATGGGGATGCGCACGGTCGCGGTCTATTCGGACGCCGACGCCAAGGCGCTGCATGTGCGGCATGGCGGACGAGGCGGTGCACATCGGCCCGAGCCCGGCGCGCGAGAGCTATCTCGTCGGCGAGAAGATCATCGAGGCGGCCAAGGCGACCGGCGCGGAGGCGATCCATCCGGGCTACGGCTTCCTCTCGGAGAATGCCGACTTCGCGCAGGCGGTGATCGACGCCGGCCTGATCTGGGTCGGGCCGAAGCCGGACAGCATCCGCGCCATGGGCCTCAAGGACGCGGCGAAGAAACTGATGTCCGAAGCGGGCGTGCCGGTCACGCCCGGCTATCTCGGCGAGGACCAGGACCCGAAGCGGCTGCAAGGCCGAGGCGGACGCGATCGGCTATCCGGTGCTGATCAAGGCGGTCGCGGGCGGCGGCGGCAAGGGCATGCGCCGCGTCGATGCGTCCAAGGACTTCGACGACGCGCTCGAAAGCTGCAAGCGCGAGGCGGCCAGCTCGTTCGGCGACGACCGCGTGCTGATCGAGAAATACATCCTCTCGCCGCGCCACATCGAAGTGCAGGTGTTCGGCGACAGCCACGGCAATGTCGTCCATCTGTTCGAACGCGACTGCTCGCTCCAGCGCCGCCACCAGAAGGTGATCGAGGAAGCGCCCGCGCCCGGCATGGACGAGGCGACGCGCGAGGCGGTCTGCGGCGCGGCGGTGCGCGCGGCCAAGGCCGTGAACTACGAAGGCGCGGGGACGATCGAGTTCATCGCCGACGCCAGCGAGGGCCTGAAGCGCCGACCGCATCTGGTTCATGGAAATGAACACGCGGCTGCAGGTCGAGCATCCGGTGACCGAGGAGATCACCGGGCAGGACCTGGTCGAATGGCAGCTGCGCGTCGCGTCGGGCGAGAAGCTGCCGAAGACGCAGGACGAGCTGTCGATCAACGGCTGGGCGATGGAAGCGCGGCTTTATGCGGAGGATCCGGCGAAGGGGTTCCTGCCGAGCGTCGGTCCGCTCGATCATTTCGACCTCGGCGACGAAGGCCGCATCGAGACCGGCGTCGAAGAGGGCGACGCGATCTCGCCCTTCTACGACCCGATGATCGCCAAGCTGGTGGCGCGTGGTGACAGACCGCGATGAGGCGATCAGCGTGCTCGCCGGCATCCTGGATGAGATCGAGGTCTGGCCCGTGCGGACCAATGCAGGTTTCCTCTTCAACGCCGTACTCCATCCGGATTTCGGCAGGGGCAACATCGACACCGGTTTCATCGAGCGCCACCTCGATGAACTGGTACCCGACACGGAGCCCGACGAGATGATCCTGCGAGGAGCGGCCGTCGTCGCCCTCGCGATCGATGAGGATGAGGAGCCTCTGGCTGATCTGGCCGGCTTCCGCCTGAACGCTCCGCATCGGACTGCCATCGCCCTGGGCCGCGCCGGTGAATTCCGGACGATTGCGACGGGCGGTGAGTTCGCCGCAGTCTCCGGCTTCCGGGACGACGAACGGGTCGTCGCCTTCTATGAGGGCAACGCCTACGAGTTCGCGCTTGCGGCTCGAGGCAGCGTCGGCGGGCACGGAGTAGCCGATGGCGTAATCGTCGCGCCAATGCCCGGGAAGGTCACGGCGGTCGAGGTCGCGCAAGGTGAAAAGGTTTCCAAAGGGCAACGTTTGCTCACGCTTGAAGCCATGAAAATGGAGCATGGACTGACCGCGCCGTTCGACGGCGTGGTTGCGGAATTGAGCGCCGAGGCGGGCGCGCAGGTGGGCGAGGGCACGGTCCTTGCTCGGATAGAACAACAGGAGACGAAATGAAGATCGACGGAATTGCCGCGGTCGTGACCGGCGGCGCATCGGGCCTCGGTGAAGCGACGGCTCGCGAGTTGGCCAAGCGCGGCGCCAAGGTCGCGGTGTTCGACCGCGACGTCGAAAAGGGCGAGAAGGTCGCGTCGGAAATCGGCGGCGTGTTCTGCGAAGTCGACGTGACCTCCGACGAAAAGGTCGCGGCGGCCTTCGCCAAGGCGCGCGAGGCGCACGGGCAGGAGCGCGTGCTGGTCAATTGCGCGGGCGTCGCCAATGCCGCCAAGACCGTCGGCCGCGACAAGGAAACCAAGGAGCCGAAGTTCTACCCGATGATCCAGTTCGAGCTGGCCATCCAGATCAACCTGATCGGCTCCTTCCGCTGCATCGCCAATTCCGCCTTCGGCATGGTCGGCCTCGACCCGCTGGAAGACGGCGAGCGCGGCTGCATCATCAACACCGCGTCGGTCGCGGCCGAGGACGGCCAGATCGGCCAGGCGGCCTATTCGGCGTCGAAGGGCGGCGTTCTGGCCATGGCCCTGCCGATCGCGCGCGACCTGATGAACGACGGCATCCGCGTGAACACCATCCTTCCCGGCGTGTTCAAGACGCCGATGGTCGCGATGATGCCGCCGAACGTGCAGGACGCGCTCGGGGCGCAGGTCCCGTTCCCGAAGCGGCTCGGCAAGGCGGAGGAATATGCCGACCTCGCCGCCTTCATCGTCGAGACGCCGTACCTGAACGCGGAATCGATCCGCCTCGACGGCGGCATCCGGATGGCGCCACGCTGATCCGGTGAGCGACAAGCAGCTTCTCGAAGACATTGCCATTGCGGCGCGCGAAGCCGGCGAGGCGATCCTGGAGATCGTCCGCCGCGGCTTCGACGTCGAGCACAAGCAGGATTCGTCGCCGGTCACCGAAGCCGACCGCGCGGCCGAGCTGATCATCCTCGCCGCGTTGGCCCGGGCCGCTCCCGGCGTTCCGGTCATCGCCGAGGAAGAAGTCGCCGCCGGCCGCATTCCCGCGCACGGCGATACCTACTTCCTCGTCGATCCGCTCGACGGGACCAAGGAGTTCGTGCGTGGCGGCGACGACTACACGGTCAACATCGGCCTGATCGTCGACGGCGTGCCGCATCTTGGGGCGGTGTTCGCTCCAGCGACCCAGCGCCTCCACGGCGGGCTGGTGGGCGAGGGCGCCTGGCTGGAGGATCTCAGCGGCCGCATCCCGATCCGGACGCGGGTGCCTGGCGACGACCTGGTCGCCGTCGCGTCCAAGTCGCATTTCAATCAGCCAACCGCCGACTATCTGGCCGAAGCAGCCGGTGAATGCGGCTATGTCGCCATCGGATCGTCGCTGAAGTTCTGCATCGTCGCCGAAGGCCGCGCGGACATCTATCCGCGCCTGTCGCCGACCAGCGAGTGGGACACGGCGGCCGGGCATGCGGTGCTGCTGGCTGCGGGCGGCCGTGTCGACGGCCCGGACGGCGGGCCGCTCGCTTACGGCAAGCGCGCCTTCCTCAACCGCGGGTTCGTCGCCACCGGCGGCTGGCAGGCGACGCCGATCGGCTCATTCCTCGAGCCCTTCAGCGGCGGCGGCGAGATTCCGCAGGGCGTCTAGATCGCGCGCTGTCAGGCCGCGTGGCCACATGGCTTCGACCTCGGCCCGGACCATCTCCAGCTGGACGTAAAGCTCCAATGCCTTGGCATTGCGGCCTTCGACCACGCCGATGCGCCAGGCAAGCCACTGCGCCTCATCGATCGCCGTGCTCAATTCCGACAGCCATATTGCGCGCGCCGCCCCCGGCGCAGCCTTTTCCGACGCATTCACTCGCGAAGTCCCCCGCTGACGAAGGGACTATAGACTGGCCGTTACCGCCCGTTTGCGGATTGGTCCGTTTCGGACTCAGTTTTGGGCTGACTTTGCTCCGCTTTGCCGTCTACCAACGTTCCCGCTCGGTATCGCTTTTGACTTGGGTGTCGAATGAACGCGTATACCACTGAGACTTACGACCAATCCTATTCCGCCGCTCCCCCAGTCCTCATTGCCGGCGACAGCGATGCAGCGCTGCAACGTGCTGCCCGCACAGTAGAGGCGGCGGGCGGCCGCATTGGCGCGATCCTGCCGTTGGACGGCGCTGCCGATCGGATCGCGCTCCAGGCCGCCGCTTCAGCGGTGTGGATCGAGCTTGATCATGACGGCGGACCGGCGATGGACCGCCTGCTCCGGCAGGTGAGGGAGGATGTGCTCGACGGTCGCTATTCGGCCGTGGTGTCGGCTTCGAATGCCTTGGTCGATCTGTTGTTCTGCAGCGTCGGCGGATCGCAGGTGGAACTGGTGATCGATGGCGACGAAGCGGAGCGGGCGGCCGCTCTCGCCATCGCCACTTCCGGCATCCATGAAGCCTACCAATTGTCCGACGTGGCATCGGACCGGAGCAGCGAGCGCCTGCGCCAGCTGAGCGATGAAGTCAGCCGTATCGCATCGACGCTTGCCCGGCTTTCCACCGGGCCGGAAGCGCCGGCGAAGGTGGCTCCCATCGTTCCCGCGGCCGAGGTCCCGCAGGTCTCCGGCGAGGTGGTTCGCCAAGTCATCCGCGCGCGCCGCCTGCGGACGCGCTTCTTCGAGGAGGACCTGTTCGCCGATCCCGCGTGGGACATGCTGCTCGACCTGCTGCAGGCGGAAATCGCCCAGTTGCGCGTGCCGGTGTCGAGCCTGTGCATCGCGGCGGCCGTGCCGGCAACGACGGCGCTGCGCTGGCTGAAGACGATGACCGACAAGGGCATCTTCCTGCGCCGCGCCGATCCGCATGATGGACGCCGCGTATTTGTGGAGCTGGCGCCCGAGGCGAGCATCGCGATGCGGCGGTATTTTGCGGAGGTCGGGCAGGCCGTGGCTGCGTAAACGGCGGGACGTCACGGAGTAAATCCGTGACGTCGGTCCTGTCCCGCGGTGTGCGGGCAGGCCGTCCGGCTTTCGCGGTCTCTACGCAGTAGCTCCCGATTGCTTCGCAATCGCTCGCTTCTGCTCGGCCGCTTAAGACAATGGTGGGCGGTGACGGGCTCGAACCGCCGACCCTCTCGGTGTAAACGAGACGCTCTACCAACTGAGCTAACCGCCCGGATTTTGCCGACTGCCACGCCGCGCGTGACGCGGCAAGGCGGTCTTAGCGGGTTCCGATACCCCGGATTGCGTCGCCGATCAGCGCTTCGTCGGCCTTTTCGTCGACGCGCTCGCGGATCAGCTGAGCCGCCGCCTGGCGAGCCGCATCGGCGGCCGTCGCGCGGAGCTGCTCGACCGCGGTGCGCTCTTCGGCGGCGATCTTGTCTTCGGCCATGCGCTGGCGGCGCTCGACGAGCGCTTCGGCGTTGGTCTTGGCCTGATCGACGATCGCGTCCGCTTCATGCTTGGCGCGCTCGATGATCGTCGCGGCTTCGGCGTCCGCCGACTTCCGTCTTGGCCTCATATTCGGCCTTCAGCGCCTCGGCGTCCTTGCGCAGCGATTCCGCCTCCGCGAGCTGGTTGCGGATCACGTCGATCTTGCTGTCCAGCGCCTTGCCGATCGCGGCCGGGACCTTTTTCCACACGATCAGCGCGATGACGAGGATCATCGCCAGCGAGATGAACATCGGCGCGGTAATCAGACCGAACGCCGCAGGCGCGGCATGCTCGGCGGGAGTTGCGCCGGGCTGTTCGACCGTTGCGTGCGCCTCCGGATGCTCGGCCGGCTGGCCGGGATCTGCGGGATGCGGATTAGCCATGAAGCACCGCCTTCACCGCCGGCTCGGCATCCTTGGCCGAGATCGTCTGACCGGTCAGCTTCGCCACCAGCTCGCTCGCAGCCTCGGCAGCGACCGGCTCAAGCTCGCGACGGGCGGCCTCGGCGGCGGCGCGGATGCGCGTTTCCGCTTCGGCGACACGCGTGCCGATCTGCTCGTCGACGATCTTGAGACGCTTCTCGGTATCGAGAGCCGCCTGCGTCTTCGCCTCCTGAGCGACCTTCATCGCTTCGCTGCGGCTCGCATCGATCCGCTCGCGATAGGCTTCTTCGGCAGCTTCCGCCTGCTCGCGGGCGCTCTGCGCGGCCGCCAGGTCGCCGGCGATCTTGCGGTCGCGATCTTCCACGACCGACTGGATCTTCGGGACCATGCCCCGGCCGATCCAGAAGTAGATGATGCCGAACACCAACAGCAGCCAGAACAGCTGGCTGAAGAAGATCTCCGAAAGTTGCTCGATCTGAGGCATTTACCGTCCCGGTCTAACCGGGTCCGAAGACCCGGCCGCGTCTCAGAACTTAACGCGCGTAGAGAATGATCATGGCGACCGCGAACGCGATCAGGCCCAGAAGCTCGGCCGCGGCGAAGCCGATGAACAGACGGCCCTGCTGGCTGTCGGCGGCTGCCGGGTTGCGCAGCGCGCTCTCAAGGAACGAGCCGAAGACGTTGCCGACGCCGATTGCGGCGGCGCCGACGCCGATTGCGGCAAGACCGGCACCGATGACCTGTGCGGAAGCGAAATCCATGTGAAACTCCTCTTGTCGATACTTAGTGAAGGTTGATTGCGTCGTTGAGATACAGCGTCGTCAGCAACGCGAAGACGTAAGCCTGGATGGCGACGACCAGCAGCTCGAGCGCGGTCACGCCGATGATGAACAGGAAGCTCAGCAGCGCCGACGCCCCAGCCGAGCGGGCCGCCGTTGAAGCCGCTGACGACGAAGCTTCCGAACACTTCCATCAGGATGTGGCCGGCGATCATCGCGACGAACAGTCGCAGGCCGAGGCTGAAGGGGCGGACCATGAACGAGATGAACTCGATGGCCGCGATCAGCGGGACCATGACTGTCGGCGTGCCGTGCGGCACGAACAGCGAGAAGAAGTGCAGGCCGTGCCGCCAGAAGCCGACGATCAGGACGATCGAGAAGCTCATCACGGCGAGCACGCCGGTGATGCTGAAATGGCTGGTCGTCGTGAACTGGTGCTGGCCCGGGAATGATGCTGAGCGGGAACAGCCCGAGCAGGTTCGCGGCCAGGATGAAGACGAACAGCGAGAAGATGTAGGGCATGAACTTCTTGCCCTCGGGCCCGATGTTCACCTTGACCATGTCGTCGATGAAGCCGGTCAGCCCTTCGACCGCCATCTGCCAGCGGCCGGGAACGAGCTGGCGCTGCATGCCCATCAGCATGAAGCCCGAGATCAGCGCGAGCGCGATCAGCAGCCACAGCGAGCTGTTCGTGAAGCTGATGTCGTAGCCGCCGATGTGCAGCGGAACGATGCGGTTCCACCGTGAACTGGTGCATCGGGTCGATCTTGCCTGCTTCGGCCACGTCGCTCTTACCTTCTTACGATCCCGTCCCGGGACGATCCGCCCGGCGGCGTCTTCGAAATTCGCATGACGTTCACCACGCCGACGCCGAACCCGACGAACAGCATGATCAGGAACATCGTCGGAAAGGTCCCGAACAAGCGTGTCGAGGCCCCATCCGATGACCCCGCCGCCCACCGGAGCACCGACGAGATGGCCGAACATCAGCTGCCAGATCCGAGTGGTCGGATTTGGCGTCGCCTGGTAGGTCCGCTTCGCTTCCGCCTCCTGCAGCCGGTCGAGCCGCCTTTCGAGCGAATCGAGCCTTGCGTCTGGTGGAAGCTTTGGGTCCTGCCCGGTCTCGTCCGTCGCCACGATCTTCCCCTATGCGTCGCCCCGCCTTGATTGGGGTTTGCAGAGGGCGAGAAACATGGCGGCGACCGAGGCCGCCTAGGCGCCGCCCCTTTATGAAGGGGGCGGGGGCAAGTCAACCGCGGTGAAGGGGCTTCTTGGCGGACGCAGAGAGCATGCGAAGCTCGGCAGCATGAGAGCCGTTATCCTTGCCTTCGCCTTGCTCGCATCCTGCTCCGAGCAAACCGCCACCAGCAACGGTGCCGAAACCGTTGAAGAGCCGGCCGCGAACGCTGCAGCCCTCGATCGGCGCCGGTTCCCACCGCCAAAGCTTTTTCCGTTTCGGAGGAGAACGACCTCTATGAGTTCGAATATGGCTGGCCGGCGGAAGCGGCCGCGGTGCCGCAGCTCGATGCGCGGTTCAGGAAGGACATGGCAAAGGCGAAGGCCGACCTGATCGCCGGGCCACGGAGGACCGGGACGAACGGGTCAAACAGGGATACGACTATCACCCGCATGCAGACCCACATGTCCTATGAGACCGCCGGGCAGTCAGAGCGGCTTCTGAGCCTCGAACGGACGGTCTACGGTTTCACCGGCGGCGCGCACGGATCGACCGGGTCGGGCTCCGATCCTGTGGGACCGCCAGTCGTCGCGCGAGATATCCATTCCAGGATCTGCTGCAGCAGGGGCAGAGCTGGACCGGCGCAATCCGCCAGCCGTTCTGCGTCCTGCTCGAATCGCGAACGCGAGAAGCGCCGCGAGGAGCCGGTCAAGCCGGACGACCTCTTCGGCAATTGCCCGGAGATGAAGGAGGTCACGGTCCTTCTTGAGCGATACCGACAAGAACGGCCGGTTCGACCACATCACGGTCATTGCCGATCAATATGTTGCCGGACCCTATGCCGAAGGGCCGTATGAAATCTCGCTGCCGATCACGGCCAGCGATGATCGAGCGGCTGAAGCCGGAATATGCCGCGTCGTTCGAGCCCAGACCGCCCGTCAAGTAATCAGCCGCAATAGCTCGGCCGCGTGAGGCTGTTCGCCGGGCGCGCGGCGCCGCCAGACGCTGTCCTGCAGCAGATAGACTTGCCCCACCGGCACGCGCATCAGCAGCTCGCAGCCGGTCGCAAGTGCCGCCGACCTCCGGCGTGACCCCACGTCGCGTCGCGAGGCTCGCGTAGAGCGAGCGGCGGCGGATGTTGATGGCGCTGACCTGCCGCTGCACCGCCGGCGACGGCGGCGTCGCAAAGCCCAGATAGCCGTCGTAGCGCTCGCCGACCTGGCCCGCCTGCGCGCCGCGACGAAGCCCGGCGATCCTTGCGCGGGCGCGACGCTGGGCAAGCGAGGCCGCCGCGCCAGCAATCGCGGCGAGCACGATCCAGCGCTTCATCTTACGGCCTCGGCGGCTGGGCTGGCGGTCTGCGGGAAGGCGTCCGGATTCTGCTGGATCAGCTGCTGAGCGTCCTGCTGCAGCCGGACCAGCACCTCCTGGCGGATTTCCACGTTCAGGTTGATCTCGATCGGCTTGTCCGGCGTCTCCACCGTCACGCAGCCGGCAAGCGGCATCGCGCAGCGCCAGCGCCGGCAATCAGCCGCAGGTTCGTTCTCCGCAATTTTGTCATCGGCTCACTCGCTTGGCTGTGGGTTGGGGTCAGGGGTCGGTTTCAGCTCCTCGGCGATGGCTCGGAGCGTTGGATTGCTGATCTTCCTCCTTGCGGAGGATCTTGCGTCTCGACGGCGATGCCCGGCGTATCGAGCGGGAAGGGCAGGACGGGCTGGATCACGTCGCGTCGGATCCTTGAAGCCCTTGGCCATCGCGATCAGCGCCCGGAATGGCCCGCGGATGCTGAGGTTCACGACCAGCGGGACCTTCTTGAAGGCGTTGCGGACGAGGCCCGCGGCGAACCCGCCCTTGTTGGCCAGGGAGATGTCGCTGATCGCGAAGCGCGTCGCGAATTCGCCGGCAAGGTCGCCGTCGAGGCGGATGGTCATGTTCTGGTAGCGGATGTTGCTGAGCAGATCGAAGGCGAGGCCGACCGCCAGTCCCGCCTCGGGCTTGGTACCGGTGTAGAGGAACTCGCCGCCGGGCGCTCGCGAATCGAGCCGCCCGCCGACGATCCGCCCGCCTTCTTCGTCGAAGATCATCGGCAGGACGCCGTCGAAGGTGCCGGTGATCTCCAGGCCCTGCGAAGCCGAAGGTGTCGACGAACATCTTGGCGTCGAAGCCCTGCGACCTCGAAGGTCAGGCGCTTGGGCGTCGGGCGGCTGAAATTGAGGATCGTTTCCTGAAGGATCAGGCGGCCGCCCATGAACGGCCACTCGCCACGCTCCACCTTCACCAACTGGCCGGGGAGAAGCTGATACCGGATGGTGCCGTTTTCGACGAGAATGCCGGGGTTGATCGAGGCGACGGTCGCGGTCTGGCCCGGCGCGGTCTCGAGGTTGAGCAGGTCGGTGAATCGGACCGTTCCGTTCACCCCTGTGACCGGTCCGAAGGGCGCCGCGAAGTCCATGCCGTCGGTCGTGAACTCGCCGGTCGACGTGACTTCGCCGTCGCCGTTCCAGTTGATCTCGCCGCGGCCGCGGAGATTGCCCTGGACCAGCGCGATGACGCCCTGGGTCAGCCGTGTGAGTTCCTCCGGCTGCAGGCCTTCGCCGAACCGGATTCCGGGCACGTCCAGGATCGCCTGGCCGCTGCCGTTCGAAAGCGCGTGGCGGATCGTGACGTCGGTTACTCGGGTGCCGCTGTCGGGATGCACGAGCGTGCCGCCAGCCGTGATGTCGTCGCCCGACAGCTTCACCTGAAAGTCGTTGCTGCGCAGCTCGTAAAAGCGCGGCGTCTCGGTGAGATCCGTCAGGTTGAGGGACGCCGTTCACGGTCAGCTCTTCGTTGTAGAAGCGCCAGCGTCCGTCGGCCTCGCTGATGAGCAGGGGTATGTTGCCGATCGTCGAGCGGGCGCCGCCGAAATGTTCCGCTGATGCCGCTGCCGCCGAACGTGCCCTGCAGGCGCGCGGCGTCGAACACGAAAGGCGTTTCGGACTTGCCCAGGCGGACTGCCGAGGTCGGCGGCGGAGAATTGCGTTGCCGACGATCTGCGCCGAGCCGGCATTGAGCCGTAGCGGCGCATCGCCCAGCCGTCCGCTGAGGTTCGGCCTGCTCAGCCGCGCGGCCGACGCGCAGGTCGCCGTCCCGCGGGCTGCGACACGATGGCCGGGCCGATCGGACAGACGGGCATGCTGGTCGGGCCGAACTGGATTTCGCGCATCTGGAAGATAGCGCCAGCTTGCGACGAGGCACGTGCGGCCGACGGAGAAGGCGCCGGCGGGGCCCAGGCGGCCGTTGAGCGGAAGCCGCAACGCCTGCACCCGGCCGTCGGGGAAGGGGCCGTCGAGCAGGGCGACGGTGCTCGAAGTTCGTCGCTCCGTCGGCGCTCGCCTGGAAGCGGATCGGGTCGAGCGCCAGGCGGGAGGCGCCGGCCTGATAAGGCGCGAAGCGGGCGAGGCCGCTCATCGGTGCGCCGCTGCGCGGTTGGCGGAGCAGCACCTGCCCCTGCGGAAGGCCGCCGCCCTCCATCTGGATCAGGCCGTCGACCCGCAGCCGCGCCTGACGGCCAGTAATAGGTGACGCCGTCGCCGCCCGACACGCGGACGCGCGCGCCGGTATCGGCGCGGACCTCCGCGGATCTCGATCCGCGCCGCGCCGCCGCCCGGGAAGTTGACCATGCGGATGCGCCCGGATGCGTCGAATGCGCTTGCCGACCTGCGGATGGCATTGCTCATGGCGTCGCGATCGGCCCGATCGGCGTCTTGTCCGCGGCGGCAAGCGGGTCGGTGACGCTCGCCAGCACCGACGGAGCGAGGTTCGCGTTCTCCGCCGAATAATCGGCGAGCAGGGTCAGCGTGCCGGCAGCGGCGCCGATCAGGTAGCGGCCGTCGATCCGCGTCCGCTCGGCATAGATCGGGCCCGAGCCGCGAGCGCTGCGCTGCGACGTCGAGGCTGGCCGTAGGCGGCCTTGGGCGTGCCGGTGAAGCGGACATTGCCCGTCATCGCCGCGAGCCCGTTCGCGCCGGCGATGACCTGCTGCGTGGTGACGCGCGCGTTGCCGTCGAAGCTGGTGAAGCTTTCGTTGAAGCTGGTGTTCAGGTCGAACGCGCGGCTCGATCGAGGACGATGTTGCTCGCGGGGCAGGCAAACTGTCTCGCGAGGAACGGCCCGTCGACCTGCGGCCGCCGCGCGACGACCCGCACAGCGGTAAAGGCCCGCATCCCGTCGAGGCGGCAGCGGCCGAGGTCGAGGCGCGGGCTGATCGGCCGCGAGCCGGCCCTTGAACCCGCCGGTCAGATTGCCCGTGCCGGCGAGCGCGAAGCCGAGATTCCCGAACGGCGTCTGCAGGCCGATGCTGCTGTCGGCGATGTCGAGCACGATGTTCGGCAGTGCGAACGGCTTGTCGGACGGCGGCGGAAGCATCTTGCTGACGTCGCCCCAGACGACGCGGCCGTCGACGACCTTGCCCTTCAGGCGAACGCCGCGCGCAACGATGCGATACACGCCGACGCTTCCCGTCAGCGTCCAGCGCAACTGGATCTTGGCGTAGCGGGCGACGAGGTCGGGGTTCTTCGGATCGCCGATGACGAGATTGCTGACTTCCTGCGTCCGCAGGCCCACGCGGTCGAGGCTGTAGGTGGCGCGCACGCCCTTCTGCTCGAATTGATCCTGCAGCACCTGCGTGGCGATCGGCCGCCGGGCGATCCACACACCCGCGGTCAGGAGCAGCAAAAGCAGGAGCAGGCCGAGCAGGACGAAGCGCCGTCACTGCGCCGCCAGCGTCGCCGGCGGACGGTCACCGTCCCTTCCTCCATATCTCCGCCTTCGCGGTGCCGTGCAGCCATCGGCGTTTACGAAACCCTCCCAATCCGGCGCCGTTCCGTTGGCGGCACGAACGGACCGTTGCAAGCGGCCATGCTTGTCGCTTAGCAGTCGGATCGGGATGGGTGACAACCCCAGTGACGCGTCAGGGCATCGTGCCCGCCTTCGCCGCCGTCTGTTCGACGGTGGGCCGAAGGCTTTGCTCGACCATGAGCTGGTCGAATATCTGCTGGCATTGGCCATTCCCCGGCGCGACACGAAGGCGCAGGCGAAGGCGCTGATCGCCCAGTTCGGAGGCGTGGGCCCTTTGCTCGCCGCCGATGCGGAGACGCTGAAGCGCGAAGGGCTCACCGAAGGCGTGGTGGCGGCGCTGAAGATCGCCGAGGCGACGGCGCTGCGCCTGCTGGAGACGCGGCTGGAGGGCCGGCCGGTCCTGTCGAGCTGGGATGCGCTGCAGGATTATCTGCGCGCCGCGATGGCGCATTCGCCGGTCGAGGAAGTGCGCGTTCTGTTCCTCAACGCCAAGAACATGCTGATCGCCAACGAAGCGATGTGGCGCGGCTCGGTCGACGAGGCGTCGATGCATGTTCGCGAGGTGATGAAGCGCGCGATGGCCCACGGCGCCACCGCGATCATCATCGTCCACAACCATCCGAGCGGCGACCCGACGCCGAGCCAGGCGGACGTGAAGCTGACGCGCGAGCTGGTCGAGGCCGGGCGGCACATGAAAGTCGCGGTCCACGACCATGTGATCGTGGGCCTGCAGGGCCAGTCGAGCCTCCGCGCGCTGGGGCTGATGTAGCGCCCGTCTCGCTCAGCCGATCGTGCGGACGCCTTCCTTGGCCCAGTCTACGTCGACGTCGACGCCGCGATCGGCCCATTCCGTGCGGGTCCAGCACTTGACCTCCTCGATCCGAGTGCCGGTGACGGCCTCGACACGCATGCAATATTGGTTTCCGACGTTCCTTCTGGCGCGCCTGACCATTGCGGGTCCTGAACCGACGCCGACACAGGTGAGGCGGCGGCGAGAAAGGTCAGCGGAAGTACCAATGCTTTGTAGGCCATGTCGTTTCTCCTCGATGGCAACGCTGGCCTGCTCTCATAGCGCTTGGCGAGCCTCGACTTCATCGACGTATTTGATGCAGTGCGGCGGCTCTGCTAGCCGCCCGGCACATGGTTCCCCGCTATTCCCGCCCCGAGATGACGGCCATCTGGTCGCCCGAAAACCGCTACCGCATCTGGTTCGCGATCGAAGTGTTCGCCGCCGAGGCGATGGGGAAGGTGGGGATGATCCCCGCCGAGGACGCCGCGACGATCCGCGCGGCCTACGACCGCGACGTGCTCGGCGAGATCGATGTCGCCGCGATCGACGCAGATCGAAGCGGTCACCAAGCATGACGTGATCGCCTTCCTGACCTGGGCGGGCGAGAAGCTCGGGCCGGAGCGGCGCTGGCTGCACCAGGGCATGACCAGCTCCGACGTGCTCGACACGGCGCTGGCGGTGCAGCTGAAGCAGGCGGCGGACCTATTGATCGCCGATCTCGACAAGCTGCTCGCAGCGCTGAAGACGGCGCGCGTTCGAGCACAAGCTGACGCCGACCATCGGCCGCAGCCACGGCATCCACGCCGAGCCGACGACCTTCGGGCTGAAGCTGGCGCAGGCCTATGCCGAGTTCGACCGCAACCGCAGCCGCCTGATCGCCGCTCGCGACGAGATCGCGACCTGCGCGGTCTCCGGCGCGGTCGGCACCTTTGCCAACGTGCGGCCGGAAGATCGAGGAGCATGTCGCGAAGGAGCTCGGCCTGACGCCGGAGCCGATCTCGACCCAGGTCATTCCGCGCGACCGGCATGCGATGTTCTTCGCGACGCTGGGCGTGATCGCGTCGTCGATCGAGCGGCTGGCGACCGAAATCCGTCATCTGCAGCGCACCGAAGTGCTGGAGGCGGAGGAATATTTCTCGCCCGGGCCAGAAGGGCAGCTCGGCCATGCCGCACAAGCGCAACCCGGTGCTGACCGAGAACCTCACCGGCCTCGCGCGCATCGTCCGCAGCGCCGTCATTCCGGCGATGGAGAATGTCGCGCTTGTGGCATGAGCGGGACATCTCCCACTCGTCGGTCGAGCGGTTCATCGGCCCCGACGCGACGATCACGCTCGACTTCGCGCTCGCCCGCCTGACCGGCGTCGTCGAGAAGCTGCTCGTCTATCCCGAGCGGATGGCGAAGAACCTCAACCGCATGGGCGGCCTCATCCATTCGCAGCGCGTGCTTCTGGCGCTGACGCAGGCGGGGCTAAGCCGCGAGGATTCCTACGCGCTCGTCCAGCGCAATGCGATGAAGGTGTGGGATTCGGACGGGGAGCTGTCGCTGCTCGACCTGCTGAAGAGCGATCCGGAGGTGAGCGCGAAGCTCAGCGCCGAGCAGCTCGAGAGCCTGTTCAATCTCGATTACCACCTCAAGGAGGTGGACACGATCTTCGAGCGGGTGTTCGGAAGCTCGGCAGCCTAGCCGAGCATATCGCGGATCCGGCCGAAGAAGCTCTTCGAGGCCGGGCATTCGTCGCCCGTCTCGGTCTCGCGGAACTCCTCGAGGATCTTCTTCTGCTTGGAGTTCAGCCTGGTCGGCGTTTCGACCAGCACGCGTGCGACCAGGTCGCCGCGGCCGCGGCCGTTGAGCACGCTCATGCCCGAGCCGCGCTGGCGCAGCTGCTCGCCGGACTGGATGCCGGACGGGATCTTCAGCTCGATCGTGTTGCCGTCGATGCCGGGCAGGCTGATCGTCCCGCCCAGCGCCGCCGTCGTGAACGTCACCGGGCATTCGGCGATCAGGGTCGTGCCCTCGCGCGAATAGATCGGCGTGCCGCTTCATGTGGACGAAGATGTAGAGGTCGCCGCTCGGCCCATGGCGAACGCCGGATTCGCCTTCGCCGGCAACGCGGATGCGCGTGCCTTCGTCGACGCCGGCGGGAATCTTCACCGACAGCTTGCGGCGCTTGAGCGCGCGGCCTTCGCCTTCGCAGGCGTGGCACGGGTCGGCGATGACTTCGCCGCTTCCGCGGCAGGTCGGGCAGCCGCGCTCGACCATGAAGAAGCCCTGCTGCGCGCGGACCCGGCCGGCGCCGCCGCAGATGTTGCAGGTTCGCGCGCAATCCTCGGTGCTGCGTGCAGCCGTTGCCGCCGCAATTGTCGCACTGCGCGAGCGCTTCGATCGAGATGTTCGCCTCGGTCCCGGCGAACGCTTCCTCGAGGCTTAGTTCGAGGTCGTAGCGAAGGTCCGCGCCGCGCGCGGGGTTCTGCCGCGCACCCTGCCGGTCGGCGAACTCGCCGAAGATCGACGAGAAGATGTCGGAGAAGCTCTCGAAGCCGTTGCCGCCGCCGAACGGATCGCCGCCACCGCCGCCGTTCTGGAAGGCGGCCTTGCCGAAGCGGTCGTAGGCGGCGCGCTTCTGCGGATCCTTCAGGCAGTCGTAGGCTTCGCTGATCGCCTTGAACTGCGCCTCCTGGTCGGTGCAGCCGTTGTGGCGGTCAGGATGATGCTCCTTGGCGAGCTTGCGATAGGCGGCCTTGATCGTCTCCGGGTCCGCCGACCGCTGCACGCCAAGGACGTCGTAATAATCCTGCTCAACCATTTACACGCCCCCGGTACGCGCGGCTGATGCCGGCTGGCTGGCAGCCGGCATCGCCTTAGCCCTTGTTCTCTTCGTCGACCTCGGAGAATTCCGCGTCGACGACTTCTTCTTCGGTGGTGGGTCGCCGAAGTTCCGGCGTCCGGCTCCGGCAGCCGCTTCAGTCTGCTCCTGCTGAGCCTTGTACATGGCCTCGCCGAGCTTCATCGCCGCCTGCGCGAGCGCATTGGTCTTGGCGGTCATCGCTTCCGGATCATTGCCTTCGACCGCGGTCTTGGCTTCCGCCAGGGCCGTTTCGATCTCGGTCTTCACCGAAGCGTCGACCTTGTCGCCATGCTCGCGAAGCTGCTGCTCGGTCGTGTGGATGAGGCTTTCGGCCTGGTTCTTGGCCTCGGCCGCCGCACGCCGCTTCTTGTCCTCTTCGGCGAACTGCTCGGCTTCCTGGACCATCTTCTCGATGTCGGAATCGTTGAGACCGCCGGAGGCCTGGATGCGGATCTGCTGCTCCTTGCCCGTGCCCTTGTCCTTCGCGGTCACGTGCACGATGCCGTTGGCGTCGATGTCGAACGTCACCTCGATCTGCGGCACGCCGCGCGGAGCGGGCGGGATTCCGACCAGGTCGAACTGGCCGAGCACCTTGTTGTCCGCAGCCATCTCGCGCTCGCCCTGGAAGACGCGGATGGTCACCGCATTCTGATTGTCCTCGGCGGTCGAGAAGACCTGGCTCTTCTTGGTCGGGATCGTCGTGTTGCGGTCGATCATCCGGGTGAACACGCCGCCCAGGGTCTCGATGCCCAGCGACAGCGGGGTCACGTCGAGCAGGAGCACGTCCTTGACGTCGCCCTGCAGGACGCCGGCCTGGATCGCCGCGCCCATGGCGACGACTTCGTCCGGGTTCACGCCGGTGTGCGGCTCGCGGCCGAAGAATTCCTTCACCTTCTCACGCACGCGCGGCATGCGGGTCATGCCGCCGACGAGCACGACGTCGGCAATGTCCTTGGCGTCGATGCCGGCGTCCTTGAGCGCCTGCTTGCAGGGCTCGATGGTGCGCTGGATCGAGATCCTCGACCAGCTTCTCCAGGTCGGCGCGCGTGATCGTCTCCACGAGGTGGAGCGGGGTCGTTGCGCCGCCTTCCATGCGGGCGGTGATGAACGGCTGGTTGATCTCGGTCGTCTGGGCCGAGGACAGCTCGATCTTCGCCTTTTCCGCAGCTTCCTTGAGGCGCTGCAGCGCAAGGCGGTCGGTGCGAAGGTCGATATTCTCCTTCGCCTTGAACTTGTCGGCCAGCCAGTTGACGATGCGCGCGTCGAAGTCCTCGCCGCCGAGGAAGGTGTCGCCGTTGGTCGACTTCACCTCGAACACGCCGTCGCCGATCTCGAGGACCGAGACGTCGAACGTGCCGCCGCCAAGGTCGTAGACGGCGATCGTCTTGCCGTCTTCCTTGTCGAGGCCATAGGCGAGCGCGGCCGCGGTCGGCTCGTTGATGATGCGCAGCACTTCAAGGCCCGCGATCTGGCCGGCGTCCTTGGTCGCCTGGCGCTGCGCGTCGTTGAAGTAAGCGGGAACGGTGATGACCGCCTGCGTGACGGTCTCGCCGAGATAGGCCTCGGCGGTTTCCTTCATCTTCTGCAGGATGAAGGCGGAAATCTGCGACGGCGAATAATCCTTGCCGCCGGCCTGGACCCAGGCGTCGCCGTTCGTGCCCTTGACGATCTTGTAGGGCACCAGCTCGGTGTCCTTCTTGGTGATCGGATCGTCGAAGCGGCGGCCGATGAGGCGCTTCACCGCGAAAACCGTATTGTCCGGGTTGGTGACGGCCTGGCGCTTCGCCGGCTGGCCGACCAGGCGCTCACCGTCCTTGGTGAAAGCGACGACCGAAGGGGTCGTGCGCGCGCCTTCGCTATTCTCGATGACCTTGGGCTTGCCGCCTTCCATGACGGCAACGCAGCTGTTCGTCGTGCCCAAGTCGATTCCAATGACCTTGGCCATTTCTCAAGTCCCTCTCTTCAATGCCCCATTCGGCCCCGCAGCGGGCGGCCGAAACGTTGATTTCTAGGGCGATATAGGAGGCGTTTAGGGAACGACAAGGATTGCCGGTATAGTCGCGGACAGGGCAATTTCGGCTCTTGATGGGCCGTGGGGACGCTGCGTGGGAATTCTTGCGACGGGTGACTGGGTCACGGCCGAGCGGCTGCGCCGAATTGCGACGATTGCCTGCATCATCTCCCTTCTGTGCGTGATTTGGCTCTTCGCAACGTCCAAGGGGACGCTGGACGTCACCGGCCGGCCGCTGGGGACCGACTTTTCCAACGTCTGGACCGCGGGCCAAATGGTGCTCGACGGCCGGGCCGCGGCGGCCTGGTCCTGGCCGGACCATTTGCCGTGCAACGGGCCTCCATGGGAGCCGGACGGTCGACGTATTTGGCTGGCATTACCCGCCGCCTTTCCTTCTGCTTGCGGCTCTGCTGGCGACGCTTCCTTACGTGCCGGCGCTGATCGTCTGGCAGGTCACGACTTTGAGCGCGTTCCTGGCGATGATGTGGCGATTGATGCCGCGGCGGGAAACGATCCTCCTGACGCTCGGCGCGCCGGTGACCCTGATCTGCCTGACGCATGGCCACAACGGCTTCCTGACCGCGCTCCTGCTCGGCGGCGGGCTGATGCTGCTGGATCGGCGCCCGTTCGTCGCCGGGCTGCTGTTCGGCTGCCTGATCTACAAGCCGCAGTTCGCGCTGATCATTCCGCCGCTGCTGCTGGCGGCCCGAAGCTGGCGCTCGATCGCGGGAGCCTGCGCTTCAGCGGGGGTGCTGATTGGGCTTACGCTGCTGATCTGGGGAATGCCGGTCTGGCAAGCGTTCGTCGACAGCCTCCCGCTCACGCGCACCGTCGTGATCGAGCAAGGCGCGACCGGCTGGCACAAGATCATGAGCCCCTTCGCGGCTATCCGCATGTGGGGCGGTGGACTGGCCGTGAGCTACGCGGTTCAGTTGCTCGTGACGGTCGGTAGTGATCGCGGCGGTCGTGATCCTGACGTGGCGCAAGGCGCAGCCGGAGCTTCGCAATGCCTTGGTGTGCGCTGCGGCGCTCCTGTCGACCCCTACGTGCTGGATTACGACTTCGTCGTGCTGCTGCCGGCCTTGGCTTGGCTGTGGGTGCACGGCCGGGAGCACGGCTTCATGAGCTGGGACAAGACGCTGATGCTGTTTGCCTGGCTGGCGCCGCTGCTGGCTCGCCTCGTCGCGGAAGTCGCGTTCGTGCCCGCTCGGGCTGATGACGGCGATGATCGTCGCGTGGATCGCGGTCCGGCGAGCCTTGCGTCAGGGCATCGCCATCCCGCCGTTCACGTGGAGGGTCTGGCCCGTGACATATCCAGCCTCCCGGCTCGCCAGGTAAACGACCGCCGCGCCGATATCCTCGCCCGTGCCCATGGCACCCAGCGGAATGCGCGACAGGATTGCCTCACGCTGCTGGTCGTTGAGCGCTTCCGTCATCGCCGACGTCATGAAGCCGGGCGCGATGGCGTTCACGGTGATGCCGCGGCTGGCGAGTTCCTGCGCGACCGACTTGGTCATGCCGATCAGGCCGGCCTTCGACGCGACGTAGTTCGCCTGGCCGGGGTTGCCGGTCACGCCGACGACCGAAGTCACCGAGATGATGCGGCCGAAGCGCGCCTTCATCATCGGCTTCGCGGCGGCGCGCATCAGGCGGAACGCGGCTTCGAGGTTGATGCGGATAACGTCGCCGAACTCCTCATCCTTCATGCGCATGAGGAGGTTGTCTTTGGTGACGCCCGCATTGTTGACGAGGATATCGAGCTTGCCGAGCGCTTCGACCGCCTGCGGCACGAGCTGGTCGACCGCCGCGCCATCCGACAGATTGCACGGAAGCGCGACATGATCGCCGCCGAGGCCGGCGCGGAAGGTCTCCAGCTTCTCGACATTGCTGCCGGACACGGCGAGGCGCGCACCCTGCGCCGCAAGCGACTTGGCGATGGAGCTGCCGAGGCCGCCGGAAGCGCCGGTCACCAGCGCGGTCATGCCGGTCAGGTCGAACATCATGCAATCTCCTTCGCCAGCGCTTCGATGTCTTCGATCGAGATGACGCTCGTGACTTTCGCGTCGGGGAGGATGCGCTTGACCATCGGGCCGAGCACCTTGCCGCCGATCTCGACGAATTCCTCGACGCCGGCTTCGCCCATGTTGGCGACGCTCTCGCGCCAGCGGACCATGCCGGTGACCTGCTCGACCAGCAGGTTGCGGATGGTGTCGGGGTCGCTTTCCGCCTGCGCGGTGACATTGGCGAAGACGGGCACGCTCGGATCTTCGAGAACGACGTAGCTCAGCGCGTCCTCCATCGCTTCGGCGGCGGGCTTCATCAGCGGGCAGTGGAAGGGTGCGGAGACGGGCAGGAGGACGGCACGCTTGGCGCCCATCTCCTTGGCGATTTCGATCACGCGGTCGATTGCGCCCTTGTGGCCCGAAACGACCACCTGGCCCGGGTCATTGTCATTGGCGACGGTGCAGACTTCGCCCTGCGCCGCGACCTCGGCGATGCGGCGGGCAAGGGCCAGGTCCGTGCCGAGAAGCGCGGCCATGGCGCCTTCGCCGACGGGGACCGCCTGCTGCATCGCCTGTCCGCGCAGCTTCAGCAGCTTCGCCGTCGTCGCAAGGTCGAACGACCCCGCAGCGCACAGCGCCGAATATTCGCCAAGGCTATGGCCCGCGACGAAGTTCGCCGCCTTGGCCAGATCGACACCGCCTTCCTTGGTCAGGCTGCGGAAGACGGCGAGCGCGTGCGTCATGATGGCCGGCTGCGCATTTTCGGTGAGGCGAAGGTCTTCGTCCGGACCATCGCGCATCAGCCGGAACAGGCCCTGGCCGAGCGCTTCGTCGACCTCGTCGAAGGTGTCGCGCGCCGCGCGGCTGGCCTCGGCCAGAGCGGCGCCCATGCCGACGGCCTGGCTGCCCTGTCCCGGAAAAAGGAATGCGCGCATTCTTGCCCCTCATGGTTTAGCGTGCCGCGCGACTAGGCGCTTGAGGGGGCGCTTGCCAAGTCCGGGGGGCCGCAAATGAGCGAAACAGCCAAGCCGCAAACAATCGGCCTGTGGATGACCAGCTCGATCGTTGTCGGGACGATCATCGGGTCGGGCATTTTCATGCTTCCCGTCGCCCTCGCGCCGCTTGGAGCCAATGCGCTGATCGCATGGGTCATCAGCGGCCTCGGCGTCATTTGCATCGCTTATGGTCTGGGACGGCTGTCGAGGCTCGGCGGCGGGGGCATCCAGGCGAACGTCGAGCAGGAGTTTGGGCCTACGGCCGGCTTTCTGGTCGCGTGGAGCTTCTGGGTGTCGAATGCGGTCGCGCAAGGCGCGGTTGCGGTCGCCGCCGCCTCCGCAATGTCGTTCGTGGCGCCGGGTTTCGTGCGTCCCGACAATATCGTGCCGGTGGCGATCGGCTGGCTGGTCGTCCTGACGGCGGTCAATGCCATGGGCGTTCGTGCCGCAGGCGGACTTTCCATCGTCACGGTGCTGATCAAGGTGCTGCCACTGCTGGCGGTCGTCTGGATTTTCGGACAGCGCGGCGTGACTGGCGGGGAGTTCGAGCCGCTCGCAGCCGCGCCGATCAACCTGTCGAACCTTGCCGCCGCGACGGCACTGACGTTCTTCGCCTTTACCGGCTTCGAATGTGCAACGACGCCCGTCGGAAAGGTCCGCGATCCGGAGCGCACTTTGCCGCGCGCGCTGATCGGCGGGGTGACGTTCGTCGTCCTGCTCTATCTCGTCGCGGGGGCGGCCATTCAGATGCTGTTGCCTGCGGATGTCGTCGCGGCGTCGCCCGCGCCATTCGCCGACGCGCTGGTCGCGCAGTGGGGGAATGGCGCCGCCACCTTTGCCGCGTTCACGATCGCGGTCGCCGCCGTCGGCTGCCTCAACGGCCTGATCCTCGCGACCGGAGAGCTTGGCTATTCGATGGCGCTACGCGGCGACATGCCGAAGGCGATGGGCTGGACCCGCGGGGTCAACACCCCGGTCGTCTCGCAGGTCGTGGGTTCGATGGTCAGCGCCCTGGTGCTGCTCGCCAACAACAATGGCGCCACCGCCAGCCTTTATACCTTCGTCATCCTGCTCGGGACGGCGTCGGTGGTGATCGTCTATTTCGCCGGGACCGCGAGTGCGTGGAAACATAGCCCGGGAATCGGCCGGCGACTGGTCCTGGCCTTCGCCTTCCTGTTCCTTGCTTTCGCCGTCTACGGAATGGGCCTCGAACCCGTGCTTTGGTCGCTGGTGCTGCTCGCCATCGGCCTTGTGATCCGATGGGTCATGCAACGGCTCAATGCGCGTGCCGGCTCCAGCCCGGTGGAGGAGCTTGCTCCAGCCGCGCCTCCGGGATCATCCGCCTGAGCTTGCGCGAGAAGCTGCGCAGGCAGACTTCGCTCGTTCCCAGCGGCCCCGCGACATAGGTCGGCGACTGCATGCCGAGCTGGACGCGGGTGATCAGCTCCGTGTCCTCGGCATTCACCTTCCGGTTGATGCGCCAGTTGAGGTAGCGGACCGCGCGCATCTCGCGGCTGCTGTCGGGCAGCGCATAGCTGATCTCGCGGATGACCGTCTCGGTCGAGCTCACCGGCAGGAACTGCATGAAGTCGACCTGGTCGGGGTAGATATCGAACGCGACGTTCGGAAACAGCTTGTAATAGAGCCACTTGCGACGATGCGTGGCCGGCAGGTGATCGGCCTTCGGCAGCAATTGCTGGTAGGCGCGCTCCGACCAATTCTCGGAGACCTTCTCGACCAGATCGCCCTCCATGCGGTCGACATGATCCTGCGCCTCGATCTTGTAGTTGCGCGCGAACAGGCGGGTCAGGCCCGGGTGGCCGACAGGGATGTGCAGGTGATCGGAATAATTGTCGGCGATCGTCTTCCAGTTGAGCGGGCGAGGGCGAAGCGTCACGCGCCCGATCGTTTCCAGCTCCTCGAAACGGTAAGCGGCGACCTCATGCTCATAGGGCGCCATCATCTCGTGCACTGAGGGAGCGCCGGGCTCCAGCGTGACGAACAGGAAGCCGCGCCATCTTTCCAGCGCGACCGGGAAGAGGCTCATTTTCTCGGTCTGCAGCCCCGGATATTCCTGGCGATGCGGAACGCCGACCAGCCGCCCGTCGCGGGCATAGCTCCATGCGTGATAGGGGCAGGTCAGGACTTTCGAGCAGCCAGCCTCGCCATCGACCAGTCGCGAGCCGCGGTGGCGGCAGACATTGGAGAAGGCGCGAACCTCGCCGTCGTCGCCCCGGATGACGACGACGCTCTCGCCCAGATATTCGAGCGTGCGCCAGTCGCCCGGCTGCGGAATTTCCTTCTCATGGCAGACGACCTGCGGAGCGGCGCGCAGGAACGCCCGCTTCTCCGCCTCGAAGAACTCAGGGTCGTGATAGAGCCAGCCGGGAAGGCTCAGGTCCTCCAGCGGGTCCTTTGCCGGCTCGACCGATTTCAGCTGCGTTGCCATCGGCGGACTCTGCCACTCCCGCGCATCTCCGGCAATTCCCTGACTCCATTCGGTTCGAGGGAGGCATAGAATCGGCTTTTTGGGGAGGAATATGAGGATGCGCCTTCTTTTCAGTGCAGCGCTCGCAGCTAGCCTTCTGGCCGCGCCGGTTCATGCAAAAATGCCGGACACCTGGGACGGCCTGTATCGCGTGAAGAGCAAGTCGGCGGACGCGGTCTACCTGCTCCCAGGGGTGAATTTCGGCACCTATTCCAAGATCATGCTCGATCCGACCGAGGTTTCCTTCGAGAAGAACTGGCAGCGCGACCAGCCGATGGGCAGCCGACGGTTGAGCAGCGCCGAAATGCGCAAGGTCCTCGACGTGGCCAGTGCCAACTTTGGATCGAGCCTCGCCGCGGTTCTTGCGAAACACGGCTACACCATCGTCGACCAGCCCGGCGACGATGTGCTGCGGCTGCGGACCGGAATTGCGAACCTTTCGTTCGTCATGCCGAACGACATGGGTGGACGGTCGCGTACCTTTTCCCGTGAGTCGGGCGGAGCGACGCTGGTCGTCGAAGGGCGGGATTCAGTGACCGGCGCCCTGCTCGGCCGGGCGTTGGACACGGAGGCCGCGGGTGACGACATGGTTTATCGGGTGGACGAACAATCCATTCGGGCAGATTTCGAGCGGCTGTTCGAAGACTGGGCGAAGAGTGTCGCGAAGGGCCTGGATCGGCTGAAGTCCAGCCCAGCGGTGGAGGCCGCGGCCAGAAGTAGCCCGCCAGCGAGCCACGGCTGAGCAACTCAGCCGTGGCTTTGACGTCCTAATATCCGGCGCGCGGGAACTGCGCGTGGATGATGGCTCCGGTCGGCAGCTGGCACTGTCCGGCGCCGCCGCCGGCGATTCCGGAACTCGGACGGGCGAGCGCGAAGTTGCAGCGCATGAACCCGCCCGGTCCCTGCAGGTTGGCGAGGATCTGGCCGCTATAGTGAGTGATCGTCTCGTCCGACGGTCCCCACGGTCCCCATCCGCCCCAGCCATAGCCCCAGCGGCGTCCGCCCCAGCCGCGACCCCAGCCGTAGCCCGGTCCCCAGCCGTTCCACAGCGGACCATAGTCGTTGATCCGGGATTCCTGGGTGATCTGGAAAAACTGACCCTGGTAGACTTGGCCGTTGGTCAGGCTCGCCACCATGGTCCCGCGCGTTGCGCCGGTCTGCGTGTAGCTGAACGTGGCGCCGACGTTGCCGACGGCGGATTGTCCGGTTCCGATCCCGGACGTGGTGCATCCGGCGATTGCGAGGGCTCCAAGCGAGGCGACAGCCGCGCGGATTGCTAGTTTACGCATGTTACTACTCCTTCAGGGACGTAACGATTGAAGGGCGTAACCGGCTCCGTGGGTCGATGAGGGCCGCGTGGCGTGCTTGCCTTTTCGACCGCTTTTCGTCATAGGCCGCCGCGATGGGGTGCAGGCTTCGCTTGTGCCCCAGTTTTTTGGACGACAGCCGGAGGGGCGTGCCAATGGGGTACGTCAACGATCGGCCAACAGTGAGAAGCAAAACATGCCGCTCTACGAGCATGTTTTCCTCGCGCGTCAGGATCTGGCTCAGGCCCAGGTCGATGCGCTTGCGGAAAACGCTACCAAGATCATCGAAGACAATGGCGGAAAGATCGTGCGGACGGAGGCCTGGGGCCTTCGCAACCTCGCCTATCGCATCGCCAAGAACCGCAAGGCCCATTACGTGGCCCTGGACATCGACGCTCCGGCGCCGGCAATCGCCGAGCTCGAGCGCCAGACCAACATCAACGAGGACGTGATCCGCTTCCTCACCCTGCGCGTCGACGAGCATGAGACCGGCCCGTCCGCGATGATGCGCCGTGGCGAGCGCGACCGTGAGCGTGGCCCGCGTGGCGACGACCGTGGCGACCGCGGCGGTTTCGGCCGTGACCGCGGCGACCGTGGTGATCGTGGCGACCGCGCTCCGCGTGGCGAAGAAGTGGAGGCGTAACCCATGGCACGTGCATTTTTCCGCCGCCGCAAGAGCTGCCCCTTCTCCGGCAAGGACGCTCCCAAGATCGATTACAAGGACATCCGTCTGCTCCAGGGCTTCATGTCCGAGCGTGGCAAGATCGTCCCGAGCCGCATCACCGCGGTGTCCACCAAGAAGCAGCGTGAGCTGGCGAAGGCGATCAAGCGCGCCCGCCACATCGGCCTGCTTCCCTATGTCGTGAAATAAGGAGCAAGAGACATGGAAGTCATCCTGCTCGAGCGCGTCGAAAAGCTTGGCGGCATCGGCGATGTCGTCACCGTCAAGAACGGTTTCGCGCGCAATTTCCTGCTGCCGAACAAGAAGGCGCTTCGTGCCAACGAAGCCAACCGGAAGGTCTTCGAGGCCAATCGCTCGAAGATCGAGTCCGACAATGCCGACCGCCGCAGCGATGCGGAAAAGGCGGCGAAGGGCGTCGACGGCAAGACGGTCAAGCTGATCCGTCAGGCGTCGAACACCGGTCAGCTCTACGGTTCGGTTTCGGCCCGCGACATCGTCGAGGCGCTGGAAGCCGAAGGCGCCAAGGTCGCGAAGAACCAGGTGGTTCTCGATCGTCCGATCAAGAACATCGGCGTTCACGACGTGAAGGTCGCGCTGCATCCGGAAGTCTCGGTGAACGTCAAGGTCAACGTCGCTCGTTCGCCTGAAGAGGCGGACCTGCAGGCACAGGGCGTCGACGTCCTCGCCCAGATGTTCGAGGACGATGCTGCGCCGGTTGCCGAGGAGCTTGCTCCGGAGGCCGAGACTGAAGCCGAGGCTGAGGCTGAGGCCGAGGTTGTGGCCGAAGAGGCTCCGGCCGCTTCGGAACCCGCCGAAAGCGCCGAAGAAGAGCAGTAAGCTCTTCGTTCAGCTGAAAAATTGGGGCCGCTGGAGCAATCCGGCGGCCCTTTTCTTTGCCTGCTATTCGGCTCGTCGCGGAAACAGCCTTCGCGCCGTCCATTCGTCGCAATCGCGCCCGGCCGTACGGAACGGCAATGCCAGCGCCTTTGTTCTACCTCTCAGAGCAAGCGGGGCTTGTCAGGAGAGGAAATCAGCATGGCTGAGCGCGATCAGAACGAAGGCAGCGGACAGCAGCCCCCAATCGGGCAGCAGAACGACGATCAGACGGCCGGCCAGAGCGGCCAGCAGGAACAGGGTCAGCAGGCCCAGCAGCAGTACGGCCAGCAGGCCCAGGGTCAGAGCCGCTCGGCAGCAGGGCGACTCGCGGGACGCAGGAGCCGGGTCCTCGGAGCCAGGACGAAACCGGACAGCAGGGCCAAGCGGTACCGGCCGGTCAGAGCTCGGAACGCGAGCAGGATAGCCACGATCGCAGGACGTAGCCGACCAGCAGGACCTGGGTCAGGATCAACCCGGCAGCGTGAGTGGCGCCAGCGGTAGCCAGTCAGAATCGTCGGCGAAGGCTTCGTCGGCAGCCAGGAGCGAGGACTCCGGCGAATATCTGCAGCAAGGCGGAACGCCGCAGGCGGGCTTCGCCGAACAAGGCAGCGGTGCGCCAAATCAAGGCAGCGACATCGAGCGCGATACGGAACGCTCACAGAATCGCGACAGCGATATCGAAGGGTCGAGCGGGAACATCTAACGCCCGGACTTTCGGGAAGGCGCCGGATCCGTTGCCCACGGGTCCGGCGCCTTTTCTTTATGCGGCGGTGCGCTCCAGGAAGGCGGCTTCCTTCGCGACGAGTGGCGCAAAGCTTGGGCGAGCAAGGATGCGGTCGATATAGGCCTTCGTGCGCGGATGGCGGCCGGGGTCCAGCTCTACGTTCAGGTGCCGGAAGTTGGCGAATGGGCTGGCGACGGAAATGTCGGCGAGGGTGAGCGTGTCGCCGACCAGATAGCCGCCATCGTCTGGCATCACGCCTTCCAGATAATCCAGGATCGGCGGGAGTTCGTCTCGCAGCGCTGCTTCCGCGACGGCTTCGTCGCCCGGCCGGTTGAGGAAGCGTGGAGCGACGATGCGGTTGAAAAAAGCCTTCTGCCCACAACCAAATAGGATGGTGTCCGCGAACTCATCGAACCAGATCACTCTTCCGCGCGCCTTGGCTTCGGCGGGGATGAGCGCGGGTTCGGGGTGCTTCGCCTCGATATAATGGCAAATGGCGCTGGAATCCGCGAGGCGATAGTCGCCGTCCTGGAGCGCGGGCATCTTGCCAAAGGGGCTGGCGGCGCTGAATGCGGGATCCGGGTCGCGGATGCCCATGCGGCTTCAGTTCGAAGTCGATGCCCTTCTCGATCGCGAACGCCGCCGCCTTGCGAACGAACGGCGACATGGTGGACCCGAAAAGAATCATGACGAATTGCCCCTCTGTGCCCGCTGAATTGCGGATATCGGCACCCGCGCATTCGTTGAGCGCGGCATAGCATGGGAGAAATGCAATGCGCAGTCACAGCGGCAAGGACGAAGCCAGGAACAACATGCGCGATCCGACGATCCGCGACCGCCAGTCCGAGCCGAAGAAGGCGTCCATGACGGGCCGCACCACGCAGATGGGTTCGCACGCCCGCAAGACCGGCCAGAAAGGCGCGGGATCGCATCGCTAGGCGATGCGGTAGAAGTCGGCGACCCGATCCAGCGCGAGGGTGAGTACCAGCTTGCCCGATCGCGCCGGCCAACCAAGCGCGGTTTCGGCCTCGCGCATTCCTTCGCCGGAACAGACGACCCGCCAAAGGATGTCGCCGAGCCCGGTGCCAGCGTGATCGATCGCCGCATGAAAGCGGCGCTTGGCGTCGATCTGCGACCCGCTGAGGTCCGGCGCGGCGGATGAGCCTCCGCGCTGGCTCGAGATCGGTGCCGCATCCCACTTCATGGTGATGCGAGGTGCCAGTTGGGCACGCTCCCAGTCCACGCGCAGCCGCTCGCCGGCGTCGAACTGACGACGCGTGACCAACCCTCGCGAATGGAGCCAGCCGAGGGGCGATTCCGCAACGTTGACGGTTACGGAGCGGGCAGGGCGACCGCGCTTCGCCTTCCCCTTCGGCGCTTCCTCGCAGTCGAGCGCGCGTTCTTCCAGCAGCAGTCCATCTTTCCTCGTCGCCAAGTGCCACATCCTCCGTTCGAGTCGACCGGGGCTTGCCACAATGGAAAAACTGTAGGACAGAAGAAAAACCGTTTTGGTTAGGTGGGGCTGCAGATGATCACTCGAATTCGGGAAGTCCGGCGTGCTCGCGGAATGACGCTCGACGATGTCGCGCAGGCCTGCAAACCGCCGACCACGCCGCAAACGATCGGGCGGCTGGAAACCGGAACGCGCACCGTTTCCATCGGCTGGCTGAACCGTATCGCCGAGGCGTTGGGTGTCGAGGCGGCGGACCTCGTCGACGGCGGCGGTGGCGACAAGGCCGAACTGCCGGTGATCGCTGTCCTCGGTGTGCAAGGCGCAAGTGCCCCTCGCCGTACGGCCGTGGTGGTGGCGCCGCGTCCCAAGCCGAGCCAGGTCGCAATCACCGTGCTCGCAAGCAACGGCGATTATCGCGCGGGCGACGAGATCTGGTGCGACATGGTGGAGCCGGATGGCTTCGGTGCCGCGCTCAACCGCGACGTCCTCGTGCCGAGGCCGGCGGGCCGCTTCCTGTTCGGCCGCCTGATCGACCGCGACGGGGAGCGGCTTCAGCTCCTGCCGCCGGGGGCCGGGGGCCGACAGCAGATCGTCGCTAATCCGCCGTGGATCGCAGTCGCGACGCGATTAGTACGGGGTCTCTAAGGCAGGTTTTCGGTCAGCAAATCGTAGGTCGCGACCAGCTCGTCCTTCTGGTTGAAGATTTCGACCGCCCAGCGAACCACGCCGGTGTCTTCGCTCTTCAGCGACTTGGAGCGAACGCTCAGCTCCACGCGCATGGAATCGCCCGGATAGAGCGGCGTCAGGAAGCGCAGATTCTCGAGGCCGGTGTTGGCCAGCACCGGACCCGGATCGGGATCGACGAACAGGCCGGCGGCGAAGCTCAGGATCAGATAGCCGTGCGCGACGCGGCCTTCGAAGATGGGCGAGGCCTTCGCCGCTTCCTCGTCCATGTGCGCGTAGAATTTGTCGCCGGTGAACTCGGCGAAATGCTCGATGTCCTCGACGGTGACGGTGCGGCTCTCGGTGTACCAGGTGTCGCCGATGGCCAGCTCCGACATGCGCCGGCGGAAGGGGTGCGTGTCGATCTTATGCTTCGGCGCGCCCGGGACGTACTGGCCGGTGATCGCGGCGATCATGGTCGGTGAGGACTGGATCGCGGTGCGCTGCATGTAATGCTTCACGCCGCGGATGCCGCCCATCTCCTCGCCGCCGCCGGCGCGGCCGGGGCCGCCGTGGACGAGGACGGGAAGGGGCGAGCCGTGGCCCGTCGATTCCTTGTGGTTGGTGCGGTCGATGACCAGCATCCGCCCGTGAAAAGCGGCGGCGCCCTGCACGAAGTCGCGCGCCGTATCCGGCGAATGCGTGAACAGCGACAGCGCAAGGCTGCCCATGCCGCGGTTGGCCAGCGCGATGGCATCGTCCAGATCACGATAGGGCATGATGGTGGAGACGGGGCCGAACGGCTCCACGTCGTGCACGGCGCTGGTCGCCCAGGGGTCGTCGGTGCGCAGCAGCACGGGCGAGAGGAAGGCGCCGCCGGCGATCGGCGGCTCGGCGCTGGGGTCCCCGGCGACGATCCTAGCACCGGCCGCTTCGAGCTCTGCGATCTTCTGGCGGACGTCGTCGCGCTGCGACAGGCTGACCAGCGCACCCATGCGCGTGTCTTCGGCGCGCGGGTCGCCGACCTTCGTGCCGGCCAGCCGCTCGGCCAACGCCTCCTGAACCGCATCGAGATATTCGGCCGGAGCCATGGCGCGGCGGATGGCCGTGCACTTCTGGCCTGCCTTCACCGTCATCTCGATCGCGACTTCGCGCACGAACAGGTCGAATTCGGGCGTGCCGGGCGCCGCATCGGGTCCGAGCAGCGAGGCGTTGAGGCTGTCCTGCTCGGCGATGAACTTCACCGACTCGCGCATCACCGTCGGATGCGTGCGCAGCTTGAGCGCGGTCGAGGCGGAGCCGGTGAAGCTGACCACGTCCTGCCCGCCGAGATGGTCGAACAGGTCGCCGACGCCGCCGACGATCAGCTGCACCGCGCCGGCGGGAAGCACGCCGCTTTCGATCATCACCCGGAACGCCGCCTCGGTGAGGTAGGACGTCGCCGACGCCGGCTTCACGATCGCCGGCACGCCCGCGAGCAGGGTCGGCGCCAGCTTCTCCAGCATGCCCCACACGGGGAAGTTGAACGCGTTGATGTGCAGCGCCGCGCCCTGCAGCGAGGTGTAGATATGCTGCCCGACGAAGCTGCCTTCCTTCGACAGCGGCTCGATCGCGCCGTCCATCAGCACTTGCGCGTCGGGCAGCTCGCGGCGGCCCTTGGACGAGAAGGAGAAGAGCGTGCCCGCGCCGCCCTCGATGTCGATCCAGCCGTCCTTGCGCGTCGCGCCGGTCAGGTAATTGAGCTCGTACAGCTCTTCCTTGCGCGCAAGGATCGCCTGCCCGAGCGCCTTCAGCATCCGCGCCCGCTCGTGGAAGGTCAGCTTGCGCAGCGCCGGTCCGCCGACTTCGCGTGCGTGGCGGAGCATGCCGCCGAAATCCACGCCGCCCGAGCCCGTCGTCGCGACCGGCGCGCCGTCGATGGCGCTCGTCAGCTCGGCCAGATTGCCTTCGCCGGGAATCCACTGGTCGCGGGCGTAGTTCAGGAGCTGCGCGGTCTTCATTCATGGTCACCTCTTCGGGCGCGCAGTCATTGCGGTGGATGACGGTCGCTTCGCTCTTCGCAACCCCTCCTCAGGGCGGCCGCTACTAGCCGCCGCATGAGCAAGGAACGGCGCACCGCGATTCTCCGGACGATCTTCTGGGTCGCGATCGTCATTTCCTTCCTCGCGGCGATCAATCCGCAGCCGCCGCAGCTGCCCGGCCAGCCGAACGACAAGGTCCAGCACATCATGGCCTTCCTGATGCTCGGCGCGCTGGCCTTCTTCGCCTTTCCGCGCGTCAGGCCGGTCATCCTGCTCGCCTGGCTGTCGGCATTCGGAGCGTTCATCGAGTTCGTGCAGATGATCCCCGCGCTTCACCGCGACGGGGACATCCTGGACTGGATCGCGGACACCGCGGCAGCGGCGGTCATCCTTACGGCACTGCATCTCTTACGCGCCGCTTCGGGCAGGGGAGCCGACGGTAACGGCTGATCAATGCTTGTGCCGTATCCCGAGTTGAGGCAATCCATCCGTTGACAAGCAAGCGATCGGGATTGGGAAAATGCGGAAACTTCTAAGTGCCTTAGTGCTGGGTAGCGCCCTGCTGCTGGCTAGCTGTACGACAACTCCGACCCCTGTGCCGGTCGCGAAAGCGCCGGAGCCCGTGGGCCAGCCGCTGCCGTACCGCTGGACTCACGGCAATGCCGAAAAGTCGCGCCAGGCAATGATCGAAACATTCCGCAAGGCATGGCTGCCGGTTGGCGAATATGTCTGGGCCGAAGAGATGCCCACCGAAGGCGACCCCAAGATCATCATCGATCTGCTGACCCAGACCGCTTACGCCTATCGCGGCGACGTGCTGGTCGGCGCGGCGTCCGTCTCCAGCGCGAAGACGGGCAAGGTCACGCCGCTCGGCTTCTGGAAGGTGCTCGAGAAGCGCAAGACCTACCGTTCCAAGAAGTACAACAATGCGCCCATGCCCTTCATGCAGCGGATCGACGAATATGGGATCGCGCTGCACGGCGGCGTGAACCCCGGCTATCCGGCGAGCCAGGGCTGCATCCGCATGCCGATGAAGTTCGCGGAGAAGCTGTTCGGCCTGACCAAGCTCGGCACCGAAGTGGTGATCGAGGGCTAAAAGAGCCCGATCAACAGGCAGACCAGGAGAGCCATGTGGTGGATCCGCATGGCGCTGACGGTAGGGAATGCCGGACGTCAGGCGAGCGCTAACGACTCCATTCCGGACTGATCACCGCCCGACGAAATTGGCCGGCCGCTTCTCCAGGAAGGCCGCGACGCCTTCGCGATAATCCTGCGTATAGCCGAGCCGGCACATCATGTTCCGCTGGCGGTGCAGCTCCTGCTCCTGCGTGTGCTGCCAGCTTTCGCGAATCATCTCCTTGGTCGCGGCTAGGCCGAGCGGCGGTAACGACGCCAGTTTCTGTGCCAGCGCATCGACCTCCGCATCGAGCGCCTCGTCGTCGACGCACTTCCAGATCATGCCCCATTCCTCGGCTTTTTCTGCGGATAGCGGTTCGCCGGTCAGCGCCAGACCCAAGTGCACGCGCCTGGCCCACAAGTCGCGGAAGAACCCAGGTCCCGCCGCTGTCCGGGATCAGGCCGATCGCCGCGAAGCTCTGGATGAACTTCGCCGACCGGCCGGCGACGACCAGGTCGCAGGCGAGCGCGATGTTCGCCCCGGCTCCCGCTGCGACCCCGTTGACGCGCGCGATGACCGGCTGGTTCATGCTCGTCAGCTTGCGGACCAGCGGGTTCCAGCAGGCCTCGACCGTCTGCCCCAGGTCGACCGGACGACCGTTGGAAACCGCGCGATCGTTCAGGTCCTGCCCTGCGCAGAAACCTCGGCCGGCGCCGGTGAGAATGAGCACGCGGCAATCGTCGATCTGGTCGAGCGCGTCCTTGAGCTCGTAGTGCATCGCCGCCGTGAAGCTGTTGAGCCGGTCGGGCCGGTTCAGCGTGATGCGCGCGATCCGCTCGTCGCGCTCCAGGATGATGCTTTCATATTCGGCCATGGTGCTCTCCCCCATTTGACGGCAGGAGAAGAAGGAACCGCGTGTCCGGTCAAGAGGAGGCAGCGTGAACGCAGACGATCTCGCCAAGCGCGTCGCCACGGAAATGCTCGCCGCCGAGGGCACCGGACCCGCCTGGGGCATCAGGATCGAGGAAGCGCGCCATCGCTACGCCCGCGTGTCGATGGTGGTGCGGCCGGACATGCTCAACGGCCATGGCATCGGCCACGGCGGGATGATCTTCGCGCTTGCCGACAGCGCCTTCGCCTACGTCTGCAACGGCGGAAACCATGCGAGCGTCGCGGCGCAGGCGTCGATCGTCTTCCTCGACAAGGTCGCCGAGGGCGAGACGCTGATCGCCGAAGCGGAAGAAGTCGTCCGCGAAGGCCGCGCCGGCGTCACCCGCGTTGCCGTGCGAACGGCCGACGGACGGCCGATCGCCGAGTTCACCGGCTATTCGCGAACGCTCGGTGGACCGGTCATCGAGATTTGAACGTTTCACCCCCAGAGGCTACATCGCAATCATGTACACGACCGAGCTTTCCAAGACCGCGAAGATCGAGAACCTTGAGGACCCGAAGCTGCTCGAAGCGTTCGAGGCGCGGGTTGCGGCGGATGAGTTCATCGAGCCGAAGGACTGGATGCCCGAGGCCTATCGCCGGACGCTGACGCGGCAGATCTCGCAGCATGCGCATAGCGAGATCGTCGGCATGCTTCCGGAGGGCAATTGGATCACGCGGGCGCCGTCGCTTCGGCGCAAGGCGATCCTGCTCGCCAAGGTGCAGGACGAGGCGGGGCACGGGCTCTACCTCTACTGCGCGGCGGAGACGCTCGGCACGAGCCGCGATCAGATGATCGAGGCGCTGCACTCGGGCAAGGCGAAGTACAGCACCATCTTCAACTATCCGACGCTGACCTGGGCGGACATCGGCGCGATCGGCTGGCTGGTCGACGGCGCGGCGATCATGAACCAGGTGCCGCTGCAGCGGACGAGCTACGGCCCCTATGCCCGCGCGATGGTCCGCGTGTGCAAGGAAGAGAGCTTCCACCAGCGCCAGGGCTACGAGATCATGATCGCCATGGCGAACGGCACGCCGGAGCAGAAGCGCATGGCGCAGGACGCGCTCAACCGCTGGTGGTGGCCGTCGCTGATGATGTTCGGCCCGCCCGACGACAACAGCCCGAACACGGCGCAGTCGATGCGCTGGCGGATCAAGCGCGAGACCAATGACGAGCTCCGCCAGAAGTTCGTCGACATCACCGTTCCGCAGGCGGACTTCCTCGGCCTCAAGGTTCCCGATCCCGACCTCAAGTGGAACGAGGAGAAGGGCGGCTACGACTTCGGCGAGGTCGACTGGGAGGAATTCTACGCGGTCGTCCGCGGCGAGGGCCCGGTCGCCAAGGAGCGCATGGAAGCGCGCCGCAAGGCCTGGGACGACGGTGCCTGGGTCCGCGAGGCGGCCGAGGCGCACGAAGCCAAGCGCCAGGCAAGGAAGGCGGCGTGAGTCGGTGACTGGCCGCTCTGGGAAGTCTTCGTCCGCACCAAGGGCGGCCTTTCGCATCGCCACTTTGGCAGCGTTCATGCTCCTGACGCGGAGCTCGCGCTCCGCCACGCGCGCGACACGTACACGCGGCGCATGGAAGGGGTGAGCCTGTGGGTCGTGCCTTCCGCGGAGATCGTCGCGTCCGATCCTGAGCAGGCGGGCGAACTGTTCGAGCCGGCGGCGGACAAGATCTACCGGCACCCGACCTTCTACGACATCCCGGACGAGGTGAAGCACATCTGATGGCTTCGCTGCCGCCGATCGACGTGCCGACCGGAGCGACCGGGAAGGGCAGCTTCGACGCGCCCGACGAGCCGGCGAGAGCCGGATCGCCGTGCGTTTCGATTATCTGCTGCGGCTCGGCGATGACTCGCTGATCCTCGGCCAGCGGCTGAGCGAATGGTGCGGGCATGCGCCGGTGCTGGAGGTCGACCTCAGCCTTGCGAACCTGTCGCTCGACCTGATCGGGCAGGCGACGCATCTGCTCGAAGAAGCGGGCGACGGCGACAAGCTCGCTTTCCATCGCGACGTGCTCGATTTCCACAATTGCCTGCTGGTCGAGCAGCCGAACGGCGACTTCGCGCGGACGATGGCGCGGCACCTGCTGTTCTCCACCTGGCAGCACATGCTGTTCCAGCGGCTGACCGCAATCGAGCGACCGCTTCCTCGTCGAGTTCGCGTCGAAGGCGGTGAAGGAAGTCGCCTATCACCGCGAGCTGTCCGCCGAATGGACGATCCGCCTCGGCGACGGCACCGAAGAGAGCGCCCGGCGCATGGCCGAGGGGCTCGACTGGTGCTGGCGCTTCGTGCCGGAACTGTTCGAGGTGGACGAGACGCTTCAGGCGCTGATCGACCGCGGCGTGGCGCCCGATCCGCGCGCGTTCGAGGACGAGTATCGCTCGGCGATCGCGGGCGTGCTGGCGGAAGCGAACCTCGCGGTGCCTGCCGACCAGCGCCCGATCCTCGGCGGACGGCGCGGGCATCACAGCGAGCATCTCGGCCACTTGCTGGCGATCATGCAGTATCCTGCCGCGCACCTATCCCGACGCGACCTGGTAGGATGAGCGCGCATTTCTATCCGCTGACGGTGGCGGAGATCGTCCCCGAGACCGCCGAAGCCAATTCCATCCGCTTCGAAATTCCGCCCGAACTGCGCGAGAGATTCGCCTTCAAGGCCGGCCAGCACCTGACGCTGAAGGCGACCATCGGCGGCGAGGAAGTGCGCCGCAATTATTCGCTGTGCACCGCGCCGGACGAGCAGGACTGGATGGTGACGGTGAAGCGGATCGCCGGCGGCGTCTTTTCCAACTGGGTCGGCGACACGCTGAAGGCCGGCGACACGGTCGAGGTGCTGCCGCCGCACGGCAGCTTCACCACCGACTTCGCGCCGTCGGCCAAGCGCCACATCGTCGGTATCGCGGGCGGCTCAGGAATTACGCCGGTACTGTCGCTGCTGCGGACGACGTTGCGGGAAGAGCCGCAGAGCCAGTTCACCTTGCTCTACGGCAACCGCGACAGCAGCTCGATCATCTTCCTCGACAAGCTGGCCGAGCTGAAGGACCGCTACCTCGGCCGCCTGTCGCTGCACCATTTCCTCGCCGAGGAAGAGGGCGACATCGACCTGTTCAACGGCATGCTCGATCGCGCCCGCTGCGACGAGGCGATTACGCTCGTTGGTCGGCGATCCGGCGAGCATCGACGCCTGGTTCATCTGCGGTCCCGGCCCGATGATGGATGCAGCGGAAGGCGCCTTGCTCGACCGCAACATCGACAAGGAGCGCATCCACATCGAGCGCTTCACCGCCGACCGGCCATCGGCCGCGCTCGCGGCGGAAATGGCGCAGCTACAGACGCAGGCGGCCGGCACGACTGTGTCGGTGACGCTCGACGGGCGGACGCGGCGCGTGGCCTTCACCGAGGCCAACATCCTCGACAGCGCCCGCGTGTCCGGCCTGCCGGCGCCGTTTGCATGCAAGGCCGGCGTCTGCGCGACGTGCCGGGCCAAGGTCACGAGCGGCAAGGTGGAGATGGCGGCACGCTACGGCCTGACCGACGAGGAAGTCGCCGCGGGCTACGTGCTGACCTGCCAATCCGTGCCCGTCGGAGACGGGGTTGCAGTGGATTACGACGCTTAGCCGCGCTAGAGCGCAACCATGCTGACCGAAACCGATATGCGCCCCCGTGGGCTGGCCGACCTTCCCGACGTCGAGACGGACTCGCTCCTGCAGCTGATTGCCTTGTGCAACGCGGATCCGCGGCCGGAGAAAATCGACGTTGGCGTCGGCGTGTTCCGCGACAGCGCGGGGCGGACGCCGATCCTGCCGGTGATCAAGGATGCCGAGCGCATCCTGCTCGATACGCAGGAATCGAAATCCTACCTCGGGATGGCTGGCGACAAGCGCTACACGGAGCTGCTGCGGCCGATCGTGCTCGGTCCGCATGCCGGCGACGACCGCATTGCCGGGCTGCATACGCCGGGCGGCTGCGGAGCGCTTCGGCTTGGGTTCGAGCTGATCGCGACGGCCAATCCGCAGGCGCGGGTGATCGTCGGCACGCCGACCTGGCCGAACCATCCGCCGATCATCCGCGGAGTCGGACTGCAGGTCGTCGAATATCCTTATTACGACCGCGAGGGCTGCAGCATCCGCTTCGACGCGATGCTTGCGGCGCTCGAACGAGGCGCGGGCGGGCGATGTCGTGCTGCTGCACGGCTGCTGCCACAATCCGACCGGCGCGGACCTCAGCGACGAGCAGTTCGCGGAAGTCACGCGGATCGTCGCCGAGCGCGGCCTGCTGCCGTTCGTCGACATCGCCTACCAGGGCTTTGCGCGCGGTCTCGAGGAGGACGCCAAGGGCCTGCGCGGCCTGCTCGACGTTTGCGACGAGGTGATCGCCGCGCACAGCTGCGACAAGAATTTCAGCGTCTATCGCGACCGCGTCGGCTCGCTCTGGGTCAAGACCGGCAATGCCGAGGCGACCACGCGGGCGATGGCGCATGTCTCGCAGCGCGCACGCGAAATGTGGTCGATGCCGCCCGATCATGGCGCGGCGGCGGTGCGGCTGGTGCTCGACACGCCGGAGCTGGCGCAGCGCTGGCCGGGCGAGCTGGCCGCCATGCGCGACCGGATCAATTCGGTGCGCGAGCGGCTCGCATCCGCGCATCCGCGGCTGGCCTACATCGGCGAGACAGTTCGGCATGTTCTCCATGCTGCCGTTCAGCAAGGAGCAGGTGCTCGGGCTGCGCGAGAAGCATGCGATCTACATGGCGGACAGCGGCCGCTTCAACGTCGTCGGCATGAGCGACGCTCAGATCGACCGATTTATCGGCGCCGTGGTCGAGACTCTCGAGGCCTGACCATGGCGGATCGCGACCCGGGCCGCGTTTCGGCTGACGTAAACTGGCGCGAGGTCGCGAGGCTGGTGCTGGCCAGCCGGGAGCTGGACCGGCTGGAAGAGCAGGAGCTCGTTCCCGCCAAGAAGGTCATGTACCAATTCTCCGCGCGCGGGCACGACCTGGCGCAGGTGCTGCTTGGGCTGCAGCTCAAGGATGGCGACGCGGCCTGCGGTTATTACCGGTCGCGGCCCCTGCTGCTGGCGCTCGGCGTGCCGATGGCGGACGCGCTGGGGTCGGGCATGGGGCTGGCCGGAGGCTATTCCGACGGCCGCGATATCGGCGCGGTGTTCAACTATCCCAATCCGGGCGGTGCGCATGCGCTGCCGATGAGCGGCGGGGTAGGGGCGCAGTACACGCCGGCGGCCGGATGGGCGCAGGCGATCGATTACAAGACGCGGGTTCTGAAGGAAGGACCCGAGGATGCCATCGCGGTGGTGCTCGGCGGCGACGCAAGCTGCGCGACGGGCGGATTTTGGTCGGCGTTAACCATTGCAACGACACAACAATTGCCGCTGCTCATTTACATCGAGGACAATGGCTACGGCATCTCGGTTCCCTCGGAATATCAGACACCTGGCAAGAATATCGCCGCCAATCTGGCGAGCTTCAGCGGCCTGACGATCTTCAACGGCGACGGGACGGAGCCGGACGAGGCGGCGCGGCTGGTCAAGGAAGCAGTGCGCCACGTTCGCACCAAGCGCGCGCCCGCTTTGCTGCGGCTGACCGTGCCGCGGCTGGAGGGGCACAGCTTCCAGGACACGCAGAGCTACAAGTCGCCGGAAGTGATCGAGCGCGAATGGGCGCGCGATCCGCTGCCGAAGCTCAAGGCCTATTGCGCGGACTATCAGGTCGGCGACGAGGAATGGGAGCGGCTGGAAAATGAGGTCGCCTGGGAAGTCGGCGCGGCGCGCGCCGAAGCCGAGGCGCGCGGCATTTCCAGTCCCGAGGTCGTGACCGACCACGTCTTCTACGAAGGCGAGATGCAGCAGATCGGTGGGCTGTGGAATGCGGGCTATGAGGCGCCGGCGTCGAGCGAGACGCCGAGCCCCGACGGCCAGCGCATCAACATGGTCACCGCCATCCGCCGCGTGCTCGACCAGGAATTGGCGAGCAACCCGCGCGTGCTGGTGTTCGGCGAGGACGTCGGGCCGAAGGGCGGCGTCCATGCGGTGACGCTGGGGCTGCAGGACAAGTTCGGCCGCGACCGGGTGTTCGACACGTCGCTCAACGAGGAAGGCATTGTCGGCCGCGCGGTCGGCATGGCGCTCGCCGGGCTGATGCCGGTGCCGGAAATCCAGTTCCGCAAATATGCCGAGCCGGCGACCGAGCAGATCAACGATTGCGGCACGATGCGCTGGCGCACGCACAACCGCTTCGCCGCGCCGATGGTGCTTCGCGTGCCGGGCGGCTTCTTCAAGTGCGGCGACCCCTGGCACAGCCAGACCAACGAAGTGCAGTTCGTCCATAATCCGGGCTGGAAGGTCGCGGTGCCGTCCAACGCGGAGGATGCGGTCGGGCTTCTGCGCGGGAGCCTGCGCGGCAACGACCCGGTGCTGTTCTTCGAGCATCGCGCGATGCTCGACGACAGCTGGGCGCGGCGGCCGTGGCCGGGCGACGAGTATGTGCTGCCGTTCGGGCGGGCGAAGAAGGTGCGCGAGGGCGACAAGATCACCATCGTAACCTGGGGCGCGATGGTGCCGCGCTGCGAGGCTGCGGCGGAGGGCGTCGACGCCGACGTGATCGACCTGCGCACCTTGATGCCGTGGGACAGCGAGGCGGTGCTCGAAAGCGTGCGTCGGACCCGGCGCTGCCTGATCGTGCATGAGGATTTGCGGACGGGCGGATTCGGCGCCGAGATTGCGGCGGTGGTCGCTGACGAGGCGTTCCTCGACCTCGACGCACCCGTGGCGCGCGTGACCATGCCGGACATTCCGAGCCCGCATCATCCGCGGCTGCTCGAATGGGCGGTGCCATCGGTCGAGCGCATCCGCGCCGAGATCGACCGGCTGATGGGGTTCTGACGTGATCGAGATCCGCGTTCCCGACGAGCAGGAAGGCACCAAGGCGGTCGTCCGCGCCTGGTTGAAGCAGGTCGGCGATGCGGTCGCGGTGAACGATCCGCTGGTGGAGCTTGAGACGGACAAGGTTACGCAGGAGGTGCCTGCGCCGGCTGCCGGGGTGCTGTCGGAGATCGTGCTCGATACGGATGCCGAGGCTGTGCCGGGGGCGTTGCTGGGGCGGATTTCGATCCGACTCCGTTCGTCCTGAGCGCAGGCCGGAGGCCGAAGTCGAAGGGCGTCCGGCACCAGCGGCGGAGCAGCGCCCTTCGACTTCGCTCAGGACGAGCGAGGTGGGTGAGGGGCAGGAGGCAAGGCTGAGCCCCTCCGTCCGCCGCGCCTGCCTGCAGCATGGCATCGACGCTTCGCGCATCGAAGGAACGGGCCGCAACGGTCGCGTAACGCGCGAGGATGTCGACCGCGCGGTGGCTGGCGCGACCGTCGTCAGCGTCGGCGAGCCGGCAACTGCACAGCCGCGACAATTCTCGGCGCAGGACATTCCGCACGACCGGATGCGCATGACGATCGCCGACAACATGGTCCGCGCGGTCAGCGAGGCGCCGCATGTCACCGCCGTGTTCGAAGCCGACTTTTCCGCCATCGCCGCGCACAAGGCCGCGATGGCCGCGAAAGGGCGTGAAGCTCAGCTACACCGCCTACATCGTGAAGGCGGCGGCGGAGGCGATGGCGGTTGCGCCGGCGATCAACGGGCGGTGGGAGAAGGACCGCATCGCCGTCTCGCCGACGATCGACATCGGCGTCGGTACGGCGCTCGGCGAGAAGGGCTTGGTCGTTCCAGTCGTGAAGGATGCCGGCAGCCAGTCGCTCGAGCAGATCGGCAAGACGCTCGATGGACTGACGAAGCGCGCCCGCGACGGCAAGCTGGAGCGGTCGGACGTGTCCGGCGGAAGCTTCACCATTTCCAACCACGGCGTGTCGGGCTCGCTGCTCGCGGCGCCGATCATCCTGCACCAGGGGCAGGCCGCGATCCTTGGCATCGGCAAGCTGGAGAAGCGCGTGATCGTCCGCGAGGTCGACGGGCAGGACGCGATCCTCGTCCGGCCGATGGCCTATGTCACGCTGACCATCGACCATCGCGTCGTCGACGGGCACCAGACCAATGCCTGGCTGACGCGCTTCGTCGAAATATTGGAGACTTGGCCACAGCCGCAATGACGCTACGGTCATTCCCGACGCGGAACAGTTGCCGATAAAGTCGGTTTGAGCGCGGGGCTTGTGACGGAGTAAAGAATGGCGGCGAAGAAGGACGAAAGCGAGCACATCTTCGTTCGCCGCGTGCTGATCGTGCTCGGTCTGGCCACGATCTTCTTCCTCGTCTGGCAACTCCGCATCCTGCTGCTGATGCTGTTCGGCGCGATTGTCGTTGCATCGATCTTCCGCGCTGTTGCCGATCTGCTCGTCAAATATGCACGCCTTTCGAATGCGGTAGCGACGGGCCTATCCATTCTGCTCATTCTTGGCTCGATCGCCGCCCTGATCGCGCTTTTCGGGCAGCAGGTCGGTCAGCAGGTGCAGGGGCTTCGTGAAACGCTGCCGGACGCCTGGCGGGCTCTTGAAGCGCGTATCGGCGACATGGGCCTGAGCGACCAGTTGGACAGGCTGATGACGTCCATCAGCACGCCTGGAGGCGGCAGCCTGTCGGGGTTCGGTCGAACTTTGCTTTCGATCGGCAGCGGTCTCGCCGACCTGCTCGTCGTGATCTTTGCCGGCATCTACCTTGCGACGCAGCCCAATTTCTACCGCATCGGGGCGATCAAGCTGGTCCCGCCGACCAGGCGGAAGATTGCGGCCGAAGCGATGCTCGAATCCGAACGCGCGCTTCGCCTGTGGCTCAAGGGACAGGCACTGGCGATGGTGGTCGTCGGTCTGCTCACCGGCATAGGGCTGTGGGCGCTCGGACATGCCTTCCGCACTCGCGCTCGGATTGCTGGCCGGATTGCTGGAATTCATTCCGTTCGCCGGACCGATCATCGCCGCCGTCCCGGCAATCCTGATCGCGCTCGCCGTCAGTCCCGAACTCGCGCTGTGGGTGACGCTTCTCTACGTCGCTATCCAGCAGTTCGAAGGGAATTTGCTCACCCCGCTCGTGCAGCAATATGCGGTCGACCTGCCCGGCGCGGTCCTGCTGTTTTCGCTGATCGGGTTCGGCACCCTGTTCGGAACGCTGGGGGTGATCCTCGCCGCGCCGCTGGCGGTGGTGATGATGGTGCTGGTGAAGCGGCTCTACGTGATCGAGACGCTGGATACGCCGACGCCCATTCCGGGCGAGGGGAAGACCTAGGCCGACGCTACAGAGGCGCGCGGAGCGAGGCGCGGACTCCGCTGTATGCGGGGTCGTAAACCAGCTTGCTGGACAGGGACTTCGCCATGGCGGCGATCAGCTTGGACCCGAGGCCGCTTCCGCGCGGGGCATCGCCCGATTTCATCCCGCAACCGTCGTCTTCGACCATCAGCATGAAGTGCCGGTCGTCGTCGAGGCCGACTTCCACCCGCACTTCGCCGGGCGTGCCGTTGGAATAGGCATATTTGCAGGCGTTGCTGACCAGCTCATTGACGATGACGCCAAGCGAGACTGCCTTTTCGGCCTGGAGCTGGAACGGCTGGGCGGTGAGCCGGATCGTCCGCGGCGCGGTCGTGCTCGACCAGGTTTCCTGCAATTCGGTGACGAGCGCGGTCAGATATTCGTCCATGGCGATGCTCTGCACGTCGTCGGACGCGTAGAGCCCGCGATGGACCTGCGCGATGGCGTCGATCCGCCGCTGCGTATCGTCGAGCGCCTCGCGCGCCTGTCCGTCGGGCAGAAGGCGGGACTGCATGCCGACCATGGTCGAGACGATCTGCAGCGAATTGGCGACGCGATGGTTGACCTCGCGCAGGAGGACGCCGAGCCGTTCATTGGCCGCGCGCAGGTCAGCTTCGACCTTTTCCTTTTCCGAACGGAGCCGGACGGTTTCCAGCGCGTGAGCGAATGCCCGTTCCAGCAGGTCGACGAAGTCGCCGCCGGTCGACTTGACGACATATTCGTACGCGCCGGCCTTCATCGCGGCGACCGCGACGCTGGTCTCGTCCGAACCGGTGACGTAGATCACCGGCGGGCAGTTCGGGATCTTGTGCAGCTTGGCCAAGGTCTCAAGGCCGTCCAGCCCGGGCATGTAATGGTCGAGCGCGATCAGGTCGAAACCGCCTTGCGCGGCGAGAGCGATGCCGTCCTGGCCGTTTTCGGCGGAGACGATCGTGTGCCCGCGCCGGCCGAGCAATTTCTCGACCAGCCTGCGGGTGCCCGCATCGTCATCGATGTACAGGATGCGCCGTGGAAGGTGCATCAGACCTCGGCGTCGGGGACCTGGATCACCGACAGGAAGAGGCCGAGCTGGCGAATGGCGTCGGCGAAGCTTTCATAATTCACCGGCTTGGTGATGTAGACGTTGCAGCCGAGGTCGTAGCAGCGCTCGATCTCCACCTTGTCGTCGGTGGTCGTCAGGACGACGACCGGCGTGCGCTTCAGGGCTTCGTCGCCTTTGACCGTCGCAAGGATGTCGATCCCGCTCATGTCGGGAAGGTTGAGGTCGAGAAGGATCAGCGCCGGACCGTTCAGCTTCGGCCCGTTCGCGTGATTCAGGAGATATTCCAGCGCCGTGCCGCCATCGGCGAAATGGATGGATCTCATTGTTGATCCCCGCTCGGCGGATATTCTTCTCGATGAGCCGGGCGTGGCCCTCGTCATCTTCGATCATGACGATGTTAACAGGACGCTGGTCGTTCAACTTGCCACCCCTTGGTCTGCGTAAGTCACTGGAAGATTTACCTGAAACAAGGCCCCATGGCCAAGTTCGGATTTCACGGAGATGAACCCGCCGAGCCGGTAGGCGAGCGCCCGCACATGGGCAAGCCCGATGCCTTCGCCGGGCTGGTCCTGTGTGCCGGAGCGGCGGAACAGGTCGAACACGCGTTCGTGGTCCTTGGGATCGATGCCGCGGCCATTGTCCTCGACATCGAAGATGATCCGGTCGCCGTTCACCCGGCCACGCACGACGACTTTGCCGGCACGGCCGGGCTGCAGATATTTGACCGCGTTCTCGATCAGGTTCGAGAAAATCTGCTCGATGGCGACGCGGTCGCTGACGAGGTCGGGCATCGGCTCCTCGATCGTTACCGTCGTGCCGGTCTCCGTCAGCCGATGTTCGAGGCTGGCGACGATCTCGCCGACGACTTTGGCCATCGGCAGCTGTCTCGGGCGCGAGCGTGCGGCGGCCTTCGCGGGACAGGCGCAGGATGGCGTTGATCAGCCGGTCCATCTTCTGCGTGGACGAGCGGATGAAGCCGATCGCTTCCGGTAGCTCCTCGCGCGCGTTGCGGCTGTCTTCCGTGACGATGTGCGGCGCGTCCTTCTCCGCGCGTTCGATCAGCGCGCCCAGCGACTTGTTGGTCTCTTCAAGCTCCGAGGTGAAGCCGAGGATGTTGACCAGCGGCGAGCGCAGATCGTGGCTGACGATGTAGGCGAAGCGCTGGATTTCGTCATTGGCGCGGCGAAGGTCGACCGTCCGCTCCGCCACCGCCGCTTCCAGGTCGGTATTGAGCAGATGCAGGCGGTCTCGGGTCCGTGTCAGGTCGCCGGCATAGCGGCGCATAAGCCAGAACGTCCCCGCGCCGACCAGCAGGATCAGGGCGCCGCTGATGAACAGGATGAGGCGCACCGTGGACAAGGTTCGCTCGAGCGCTCCGCGGCGAATGTCGAGAAGCCGATATTCGGCGTCGCGGATGGCGGCCGTTACTTCGCGGATCTCAAGGATGCTCGTCGTTTGCGCGTTCTGCTCGAAGCGCGCCCGCCCGGCGGCAACGTTGCCAGAGAGAGCGAGCGCCATCGACTCTTCGAGTTCCTGCAGCTGCTCGTCGAGCAATCGCCGCAGCTGGGCAATCCGCGGCGTTTGTTCGGGATTGTCGGAGACCAGTTTGGCGACCCGATCGAGCGTTTCCGGCGCGAGCCGCACGTTGTCGCTGTAGACCTTCAGGCGATACGGATTTGCGAGAGCAGGAAGCCTCGCCGGCCGGTCTCGGCGCGCTCGAGCTGCACTTCCAGCTTCGAAATCTCGTCCACGACCTGGTAGGTATGGCGCACGAGTTCGACGGATTGCTGGCTGGCGCTGAAGCTGACGATGGTCGCAACGAAGGCCGCGACGATCAGCAGGAAGCCGACCACCATCCCACCCAGGGCAAGCTGGTTGAATCGGCGGTCGTCGATGCGGAGAGCGGTTCGGGTCATGGACGGAGAATTACGCGGGTACTCGCGGGACAAAGATTTGGCTTGGCTTAGCTGCCGTGGGTCCAGGGCGGCAAGGCAGCCCACGGGCTCGCCGACCTCAGATTTCGAGCAATGCGTAGGGCCGCTTGAATTCTTCGCGAACGACGAATTGCGCGACGTTGTAGACGGGCGTTCCGCGGGCGGTGCGGCCTTCGTATTTCCCGTGGTGCGCGTGCCCATGCACGACGGCTTTCACATGATCGAAGCGGTCGATCGCGTCGGCGAGGCGCGCCGATCCCAAATATTGGAATATCTCGATCGGTTCGCCTTCGAGCGTCTCCGCGAATCGGTGAGTAATGAAGGACCGCGACGCTGCGCTCGGTGCGGATCGACCGCAGGCCGTTCTCCAGCTTGCGCGCCTCGTTCATCGCTTCGTCGACGAAGGCCTTGGCGATCGGCTCGCCGAACGGCGCAAGCTCGCCGCGGCCATAGCCGCCCATGAAGCCCTTCACGCCGGCAAAGCCGACGCCTTTGATCTCGATCGCCTGCTCGTCGAGGATCGGTCATGCCCGCTTCGTGCAGGATGCTGGCGACGACTTCCGGCTGCCCGCATTCGTAATCGTGATTGCCGAGCACGCCGATGACCGGAATCGCGCGATGTGCGGATGTCCTCGGCGAGGATTTCCGCCTCGCTCGTCTTGCCGAAATTGGTGAGGTCGCCGCACAGCACGAGCACGTCCGCCACGCGCGAGATTTCGGCGAACATCTCGCGATAGGGCGCGACGTGGTTCTCGGTGACGTGCAGGTCGCCGATGGCGGCCACGGTGATCGTGTCAGTGCTGGGTTGCATAATCTTCTTCGAGGTTGCCGACGGCTTCGGAGAAGCCCCATTCGTTGACGTCGATGGTGTAGTCGCGCGGGCTGAAGATGCGGCCGCGGCAGACGCGCTTGCCGGCGGACGGCATTTCGAGCTGCGCGTGCAGGCGTTCGAGCAGCTCGTCCATCACCCAGCGCGGGATCAGGTGACGCTCGCTCGGGTAGATGAAGCGGAAGTTGAGGAGCGCGACGAGAAGCACTTCCCAGTGCAGCTCCATGCTGGAAATGAGCTGCGCCCAGTCGATGTCCTCCGACCGCTTGAGGATCATGTGGGTGACGTCGGCGCCGTCGTAGCGATAGCGGTCCTGAACGTAGATCTTCGACCAGACGAATTGCGTCGGCGGGACGAGACGCACCTTGGTGTCGAAGATCATCGCTTCCGGCGCGTCCTGGAACCAGTCGTCGGTGACGTGGGTGGCGGACGTGGGCATGTTGGTGATGATATCGACGAACTGCTCGCCGCGGGTCACGCGGGCAAGCCAGCGGTCGTCGACGATCTCGACGTCGAAGCCGTGTTCCTTGAAGTAGCTGAGCATGCGCAGCGCGTCGCCGGCCTTGGCGAACACGTCGACGTCCTTGGTCGGGCGGATCAGGCCCGTGTAGCAGGAGAGGGCATAGGTCCCGGAAAGCAGGAACGGGATGCCGGATTCGGCCATCATCCGCACCACTTCGGCGTAGAAGCCTTCGGAGGAGCCGGGCGCCTCGAAGGCGTCGGGCGGACTGAGCGGTTGATGGATCATCCGCCGTCAAACGGGGCGGACGTTGCAGGGGTTCCGTTCGCGTGCCGAACGATGCACTGCTCGACATCGCGAGATCGACTTGGGAGACAGAGGGATAATGAGCGACGAAGTCGATGCGAAGATCGCCGAAATGACCGATTGGCGGGGAGAGACGCTCGCGCGAATTCGAAAGCTCATTCGCGAGGCCGACCCGGAAGTGACCGAATCCATCAAGTGGCGGAAGCCTTCAAACCCCTCCGGCGTGCCCGTCTGGGAGCATGACGGGATCCTCTGCACGGGCGAAACCTACAAGGACAAGGTGAAGCTGACCTTCGCGCAGGGCGCCTCGATCGACGACCCGCACAGCCTGTTCAATTCCAGCCTAGACGCCGGAACCCGCCGCGCCATCGACATCCGCGAGGGCGACGAAGTCGATGCGGATGCATTCAAGGACCTCATCCGCGCAGCTGCCGCCTTGAACGGAGCAAAGGCCCGGGCTCGATAAGGCTGCGAGCGTCTATCGGGCATCGTCCTGGTTGTCGGTGAGGACCGCCGGCCAGTTGGCGTGGCCGCGCTTGATGGCTTCGGCCTGGTCGGCTTCCCAAAGCTCTTTCGCGCGGGCGTTGGCGTTGAGGTAGAGCTTGCCGTTTACGATCTTCCAATATTGGGGATCGCCGGGCGCCAGATAGTGCTGGCTGACCGCCCACGCGCAATAGCCGCCGAACTGTGGCGCGTATCGCGTCGGGTCGTCCTTGAATGCGGCCAGGTTTTCCGCCGATGCGAAGCGCCAGGTCGCCCCTTATATTCGTAGGCGAACTGGGGACGGCCTTCCCGCGGAGTTCCCGCCGTGAAGAAGGCGACCGGATCATAACCCCGGATCGCAATGCCGCCTTCCGCCGACACTGCTGGCGCAGGCGTTGCGGCCATGGCCGGCGCGGCCGCAATGACGGCGAAGAGCGCCGCCACCAACATCACCAGACGCCTCATGGCAGCTTCACCAGGCGATCGAGCGACAGCTTGCCTCCGCCGAATGCGATGAGGGGGAGCAACAGCCCGGCCCAGCTGAGGTGCGTCGGCCACGCGTCCGGATAGACGAAGAGCTGGATCACCAAGGTCATGACCAGCAGCGCCGTCGCGCTGAACCGCGTGAACAGGCCAAGCGCCAACAACAGCGGAAACAGATGCTCGGAATAGGTCGCGGCATAAGCCGCTGCCTCGGGCGGCACGAGCGGCAGCGCATATTCGTAGCGGAAGAGCTCGAATGCGCTCTCGTTGACGGTCAGGAGACCGTCCACCTTGGTCCGGCCCGACATGAAGAAGACGGACGCGATGCCGAGCCGCTGAACAAGCAGCAGGAGCGACAGGGCAGGACCTGCTTCGCCGTTTCGGCGAACACATCCAGAGGTTTGCGCCACGGTGGCGCGGCAGCTTGGGTAGCCATGTTCAGGGCCTTTCGGTCGAGGGCGCTGCGAACACGCCCATGTGGAGAAGGGAGGCGAACACCGCCTCGGGGTCGGTGTCGGGATAGAGACGGGCTGCGGCGGCGATGCTCTGCGCCGACGCGTCTCGCCGAGGCGGATCCCGGACAGGATCCGATGCGCGGAAGCACCGATGCGAGGCGAATGCACCGTGAAGGGAGATGGCCGCGCGAACAGCGCACCTTCCGGCTTCCACTCCGGCGCGATTTCGGAAGGCACGGTTTGTTGATGCGCGAGCCAGATGCTCATCGCCGGTGTCGGCAGCCAGTTGAAGCGAACGGCCGGATGCAAGTTCAGCCTGAGATCGCGAAGGTCGGAGAGTTCGGCGGCGGCAAGCGGCTCGGCGTCCGCGGCCATGAGGCATTCACATGAAGCCGCTCGACGGTGGCGACGTCGGGCAGGTAGGGCAGGTCGCCGACCCAGCACTTGCCGTCTCATCCATTCGGCGAAACTCGCTCGCCGTAGAGCGCCAGGACGGGCGAGCGTGGCGGGTTCGCGGACGAAATTCGACCGCCAAGCCCTCGAACATCTCATCGCCGACGATCTGGGCGACGACCGGATAATTGGACCGCAGGGCCTCGACCGCGCCGTGGATCACCGTGTTGCGATAGACTGCGAGGGCGCCCGTGACGGGGCCGTCGATCGCCTGGACGAACTCGGCGCTGGAAGGATGCGAGATCAGGCTGCAAGGCGCATCTCGCCATCGAGGATGGCCTGGGCCCGGTCGCGTTCCGCATGAGCTCGGCAAAGGGCGGGATGATTGCCGTCGCGCTCGATGAGCGTCGGGCGGGCGCCGATGCGGGCGATCAGGGCTTCGTAGAGATTCCAGACCGTTTCGCTGACCGGTTCATCGTGGCTGTCGATCAGCAGCTTGCCGTCGGCGTCGAGGCTGTGCCCGGCGAGATGCACTTCGCCGATTAGCTTGGCAGGGATTTCGGATAGCCATTCTGCCGCGTCGAAGCCGATGTTGTTTGCGCCGACTGCGACGTTGTTGACGTCGATCAGCAGCTTGCAGCCGCTTCGGCGGGCGAGCTCGCGCAGGAAGCTCGTCTCGCTCCAGCGATGCTGGTCGAGCGGCAGATAATGCGTCGGATTTTCGATCAGGATCCCGCGGCCGAGTGCGTCCTGCACCCGCCCGATATTGTCGGCGAGCCGGGCCAGCGTTTCGTTCGTCCGCGGCAATGGCAGCAGGTCGGGGAAGCTTCGCCCGTCGAAACGCGACCAGGCGAGATGTTCGGAGACGAGCGCGGGCTCGAACCGATCGACCAGCCGCTTCAGCGCGGCCAGATGGTCGGCGTCCGGCTCCGACGCGCTGCCGAGCGAGAGCCCGACACCGTGCAGCGAAAGCGGCCGCTCCCGACGAAGCTGCTCGAGCATCGCCAGGCGTGGCCCGCCATCGACCATGTAATTTTCGGCATGGACTTCGAACCAAAGTCCCACCGCCGGCGAAGCCATTGCCTCGCTGAAATGCTCGCGGCTTGAAGCCAAGGCCGGCGGTGGGAGTCATGGCGTCACGCGATCGGCTTGAGGGAGCCGGTGCCCTTGGGCGTCTTGATCTTGGCGCAGGTGCCCTTGGCGACATATTTCCAGGCATTGCCCTGGTAGTCGCGCTTGGACGTGCCGGCGCAGGTCGTGCCGGCGCCCGGCGGCGCAGTCGTTCTTGCCGGCCAGCGAAACGCCGTAGCATTTCTCCTTGGCCTGGCTTCGCCTTGTCCGCGGCGGCGCTCGCCGACGTGGCTGCAAAGGCGGTCAGCGCCGTCGCGGCGGCAATTTTGGCGAATGTCTTCATGGAGCTCTCCTTGGCTTGATGTTGGCGGCCGGAAGTATCGAAGCTCCGCTGCTCGAACGGAAATGCCGCTTGTGCATGGTCTCGATGCATCCAACCGATTGGCGTGGCGCCGGGGCAACCACGACAAGCCATTCGGCGGCCGAGCGCGAAATGGTTACGCGTCCCGGCAGAATTCGCTGGATTCGCCCCCGTCATGTAACCTTTGACCCGGGACGGCCGAATGACTTCAAGACGTGGATCTGTTCGAAGCCAAGTTGCAGGCGTTGATGGTGGCCGGCATGGGCGGCAACAGGCGCGCCTATCATGCGCTGCTCCGCCTGTGTGCCGAGCGGCTGCGGGCCTATTTCCGGCGCCGGCTTGTCGGCCGCGAAGCCGACGTGGAGGATTTGGTGCAGGAGACGTTGATTGCCATTCATTCCAAGCGGGCGACCTACGATCCGGGCTTGCCGTTCACGGCCTGGCTGCACGGGATCGCGCGCTATCGGTTGATCGACCTTCTGCGCCGAAGCGGGCGGCGTTCCGCAATGTCCCTCGATGACGGCTTCGAGCCGGTCGAGGAGAGCAGGGTGGACGCGATCCTCGCCGAGCTGGACGTCGAGTCGCTGCTTGCGTCCTTGTCGCCGAAGCAGGCGGCCGCCATCCGGCTGACCCGCATCGATGGCTATTCGGTGCGCGAGGCCGCGGCGATGAGCGGGCAGAGCGAGCCGGCGGTCAAGGTCAACGTTCACCGCGGGCTGGCCCGCCTGGCCGCCGCGATCCGAGGCGAGGACTGATGCGCACCGACGAACTCATTGCCGATCTGGCTGCGCGCCCATGGCCGGCCACGCGCCCGGCCGTGCGGCTGGCGTTCGCGATGATCGCGGCGTGGGCGGTTTCGTTCGCCGGGCTCGTTGCCCTGCGGGGCTCGCCGTTGGCGGCGGTGGCGCAGACGGGGGTCACTGCCGTTCGCGATGAAGCTGGGCTATAGCCTCGCACTGGCGATGCTCGCCGGGACGGCTGCTTTCGCCGCGGGGCGCCCGGGACAATCGCCATGGCGACGCGCGATGCTCCTCGCGCTTCCGTTTGCGGTCATCCTTGCTTCGGCGATCTCGAGCTGGCGCCAGGAGCCGCGCGACGCCTGGATGGGCATGTTGTTCGGCAGTTCCTTCCTCGGCTGCATCGCGGCAATCTCCATCGCCAGCCTGCCGGTGTTCGGAGCCCTGGTGTGGGCATTCCGGGAACTTGCGCCGACGCGTCCGGCGGTCGCCGGATTTCTTATCGGTCTGAGCGCGGGGGGCGCGGGGGCGGTCGCCTACGCGCTCTACTGCGACGAGACGACCGCTTCGTTCCTGCTCGCGTCCTATACGGCGGGCGTTCTCGTCCCGGCCATCGTCGGGGCAATCCTGGGCCGTCGGATTCTGCGCTGGTAGCTCGGCGGAATTTCGTTACGCCGAGTGTAAGTAATTGTTGCCCGAATTTCCGGGGGAATCGCGCCATGGAAATGCAGCAAGTCCGCTATTTCGTCGCCCTCGCGGGCACGCTGAACTTCACGCGTGCCGCGGAGCAGTGCAACGTCAGCCAGCCGGCGCTGACGCGCGCGATCCAGCAGCTCGAGCACGAGCTTGGCGGGCCACTGTTCCACCGCGAGCGCGGAAACACGCATCTGTCCGAGCTCGGGCGAATGATGTTCCCCTATCTGCAGATCGGTCGAAGAAAGCTGCCGCGCCGCGCGCGACCAGGCCCGGGCGGTCAAGAAGCTCGAGCAGGCGACGCTGACGATCGGCACCATGTGCACCATCGGTCCGCAACTGGTTTCCGATTTGCTCGTCCGCTTCCAGGCGCAGCATCCGGGCGTCGAAGTGCGCGTCATCGATACCGGCGCGCCGCAGATGATCGAGATGCTGGAGAAGGGCGATCTCGAAGTCGCGATCGTCGGTGTGCCCGACGAGCTTCCCGAGACGCTGCACCAGGTCCCGATCTTCGAGGAGCGGTTCGTCATCGTCCTTCCGCCCAACCACCGGCTGGTCGCGCACAATCCCGTCCGCGCCGCCGAGCTGGACGGCGAACCCTATGTCAGCCGCTCCAACTGCGAAGTGTTCGAGCCGGTGCGCAACGAGCTGGTGAGTCGCGGCGTCAATTTGCGCCAGGTTTTCAGCTCGCCTCGCGACGACTGGGTGCAAGGGATGATCAAGGCCGGCCTCGGGCTCGGCTTTTTCCCGGAGTTCAGCGTGACCGATCCGGACCTGGTCGTCCGCCCGCTGGTCGAGCCGGGCTTTACCCGGACGATCTATCTGACGACCGTTCGCGGCCGCCCGCATTCGCCGTCCGTCGGTGCGTTCGTGCAGGAAGCGCGGCGATACCCCTGGCCCGCATCACGAATGGCGGGCGCGGCAGGGGACGCAATCTCCCTCCGCCAGCAGATCATGGCAGTCAGCTAGAGCGTTCAGCGCATTGGGAAGGCCGCTGTAGATCCCGATCTGCATCAGGATCTCCACGATCTCCGCCTTGGAAATCCCAAGCGTCTGGGCGGCCTCGATGTGAGTGCGAAGCTGCGCACCGGCGTGACCGAGACTTGCCAGCGAAGCGATCGCCGCAATTTCCCGGTCGCGAAGCGCCAGCGTGTCGCGCGAATAGAGATCGCCGAAGGCGAACTCGATCGCCATTCGCGCGAAGTCGGGGGCGATTTCCGCGACGTCGCTTGTCAGGAAGTGCTCGATCGATCCGGAGGACAATTGCTGGATAATCTCTACGCCACGCCGATAACGCTCACTCATCATGCACCTTCCGCTCGAACAAGCCTGGCACCCAGCACGGCCGCGAGGCCGAGTGCAGCTGCGACTCCCGCAACCGCGGCGAACCATCCGATCCGGTCGAACAACTGGCCAATGACCGCCGCTCCGGCCAGGCCGCCGCAATAATAGGATGATAGATAGAGACCGCTCGCCGCCGCCCTGTCGCCGCGGGCAATCCGTCCGACATGGCCGGTCGCCACGGCCTGGGCGAAGAAGGTCCCGACGCCGACAAGGGTCAGGCCGGCAACGACCGCATAGAGGTTCGGCAGCAGCAGAAGCGCGAGGCCGGCCAGCGCGACGACGAGGCTGACTGCCGTGGCGGGGCCCGGGCCGATCCGCCGGACGGCGGAACCCGCCATCGGAGTCGTGATCATCGATGGAAGGAAGACCAGGAAAACGAGGCCGAGCGCGGTCATCGACAGCGCGTGCGGCGGCCGCATCAGCACGAAGCCGACATAGGTGAAGACGCCAATGAAGCCGAACAGGATCAGGAAGCCGATCGCGAACGTCCGACGCAAAGCGGGGTCGGACAGATGCTCGATCCAGGCATTCCAGAAGCGTCCCTTGCGATCCATCGGCTCGGGCGAATTGCGATGCAGCGCGAAGCTGACGAGCGCCGCGCCGGCGAGGTTCAGCAGCGCGAAGAAGAGGAAGCTCTGCTCGGCGCCGACCAGGCTCGCGACGAACGCGGCGGTCAGGCGGCCGATCAGATTGCTTGCGACGACGCCGGTTACGTAGGCGGCCAGCGCGTGAGCCGTGCGCACTTCGCATCGCTCGGCAAGGTGCGTGAGGGTCAGCGTGAAGGCAGCGGCCATGAAGAGCCCCTGCACGACGCGCAGGATCGCGAAGACCGTCGAGGTTCGGGGCGAAGGCCAGCGCCGCCGTCGGCAGCGAAAGGAACATCAGGCTGAGCGCGATCGCGCGCTTGCGCTCGATATTCGCGCTGAACACGCCGACCAGAAGGCCGGAAATCGCCATTCCCAACGTGCTCGCATTGGCGGCGAGGCCGATTTCGGCGGGCTTCACCCCGTAGGATTCGGCGAGGCTCGGCAGGATCGCCTGCGTCGCGAACAGATCGACCAGAGTGAGAAAGCCGACCACTGCGATGAGCAGCGAGCGGCCGGCCGACAGTCCGGGCATTGCGGGTGCAATCGCGGCTCTGGCGAGATCGGTCATGACGGTCCTTTGAAAGAAGGGCGTCCCGCCCTGGGGGCTAAGGGCGGGACGCCGGTGTGCCGGCCGGGAGGGGTGGGCCGGCGCGGGGAACTTGTCGGCCGTGGAACACGTCCGACGACAGCAGGACCGCGGGCTCCGTTGCCGTGGTTCTGCCAATAATGGCTGAGGCCATCGGCTTCGCGGCTGATGTCGCCGGCCTTGTGCTCGATCGGAACGCCGCAGGCCGAGCGATGCTCGGTGATCGATCCGCTGATGACGTAGATCAGGGCCGGGCGATCCTTGTGGCTGTGCAGCGGGACGATTCCGCCGGGCTGGACGACCAGGCGGCGCGTGCGCAGCTGGCGGCCCGTCGACGTTGATTTCCGGGCCGAGGTTGATCGCCGAGAGCACGTCGTCGGTGACGTCCTTGGGCATGGTCGGGGCATTGGCGAGATCGCTGGCGCCGGCGGTCGTGCACTGGCCCGCCATTGCCGGGGTGGCGAAGCTGCCGGCGGCGGCGACGGCAATGATGGCCGCCGCGAGCTTGGTCTTGAGGTTGAACATTGCCGTCTCCTTGAATCGATAAATGTGTCGTCGCGAAAGCCGGTCTGCAGGATGCGAGGGAGTGTCTGTCGTTCCCGTGCGTCATCGGCTGAGGTGCCGGCTTTCACGACGCTTCATCAAATTACGGAGCGGCCGGCTCACTCGTGAAATCGCAAGGCCGCATCGACTTCATGCACGAAGCGCATTTCCGTCATGCGCCGGCAGAGCGGCGATCCTTAGCGCTCAACTGAATTGGAGTGCTTGGACATGGACATGCAGGTCCACGAACATGACCGACGTCGACACGCCCGCTCGCCGGCAAGGTCGCGGTCGTCACCGGATCGACCAGCGGCATCGGCCTCGGCATCGCCCGCGCGTTCGCCGAAGCCGGCGCCGAACGTGGTGATCAACGGCCTCGGCGAACAGCGCGAGATCGACTTCGTCTGCGACGAGCTCGAACGGGATCTGCCCGATCAGCCGCGTCGTCTACAATGGCGCGAACCTGATGGAGGCCGAGGAAGCCACCGGCCTGGTCGAGGAGACGCATCGCCGACTTCGGCGGCATCGACATCCTGGTCAACAATGCCGGCATCCAGCACGTCAGCCCGATCGAGACCTTCCCGCCCGAGAAATATGACGCGATCATCGCGCTCAACCTGTCGGCCGCCTGGTACACCATCGCGCGCCGCGTTCGGCGCCGATGAAGGCAGGCCGGGCTTCGGCCGGATCATCAACGTCGCCTCGGCCCACGGCCTCGTCGCCTCGCCGTTCAAGAGCGCCTACGTCGCCGCCAAGCATGGCGTCATCGGCCTGACCAAGACGGTCGCGCTCGAAGGCGCCGAGCATGACATCACCTGCAACGCGATCTGCCCCGGCTATGTCTGGACGCCGCTGGTCGAGAACCAGATCGACGACACCGCCAAGGCGCGCGGGATCAGCCGCGAGGAAGTGATCCGCGACGTCCTGCTCGCCGCCCAGCCCAACAAGCGCTTCGCCGAGGTCGAGGAGCTCGGCGCGCTCGCCGTGTTCCTGTGCGGTCCCGGCGGCCGCTCGATCACCGGCACCGCGCTGCCGGTCGACGGCGGCTGGACGGCGCACTGAGCGCAGCATGACCGCACCATCGAAGCGCGAACGCGTCGTCATCGTCGGCGCCGGCTTCGGCGGGCTGGCCGCGGCCAAGCGGCTTGCCGGCAAGCCCGTCGACGTGACGATGGTCGACCGGCGCAACCACCACCTGTTCCAGCCCTTGCTCTACCAGGTCGCGACCGCGGCCCTGTCGCCGGCCGACATCGCCGCGCCGATCCGCTCGATCCTGTCGAACGCGCCGCAACGTCCGCGTGCTGCTCGACGAGGTGACCGGCGTCGACGCCGACTGCGCAACGCGTCGATCTGCTCGAGCGGCGGCTTCGCTCGACTACGACTGGCTGATCCTCGCGACCGGTGCCCGCCACAGCTATTTCGGCCGCGACGAATGGGCCGCGCATGCGCCCGGCCTGAAGAGCATCGAGGATGCGATCGCGATCCGGCGCAAGGTCCTGCTCGCGCTCGAGCGGGCCGAAACCGAAACCGATCCGGACCGGCGCACGCGCGCTGCTGACCTTCGTCGTCATCGGCGGCGGGCCCGACCGGCGTCGAAATGGCCGGCGCGATCGCCGAGCTCGCGCGCCGCTCGGTCTCGCGCGATTTCCGCAGCATCACGCCGCATTGCTCGCGCGTCATCCTGATCGAGGCGGGCCAGCGCGTGCTGCCGGCTTTCCCGCCGAAGCTGTCGGCAAGCCGGCGGCAGATCGCTGCGCGAGCTCGGCGTCGAGCGTGCGCGCTCGGCGCCCCGGTCACGCGATATCGGCGCCGGCTATGTGCAACTCGGCGACGAGCTGATCGCCGCGCACACCGTCATCTGGGCGGCCGGCGTCCAGGCCTCGCCGGCGGCGGAATGGCTCGACGCCGAGCATGACACGCAACGGGCGCATCTTCGTCGAGCGCGGACCTGCGCGTTGCGCGCCTACGAGCGGATCTTCGCCATCGGCGACACCGCCAACGTCGGCCGGCCCTGATGGCCGCGCCCTGCCCGGCCGTCGCGCCGGTCGCCAAGCAGCAGGGCCAATATGTCGCCGACCTCATCCTCGGGCCGCCGCACAGGCCCGTTCGCCTATCGCGACTACGGCAATCTCGCGACCATCGGCCGCAAGCAAGGCCGTGATCGACTGGGGCGGCGTCCAGCTCAGCGGCTTCCTCGCCTGGCTGATCTGGTCGCGTCGCCCACATCTGGTTCCTGGTCGGCTTCCGCAGCCGCATCGCCGTCGGCGATCAGCTGGCTGTGGAACTACCTCACCTATCAGCGCAGCGCCCGCCTGATCACCGGCGAGATCGCCGGCCGCGACCGCCCAAACCGCAGGCGCCGCAAGGCCGCATGAAAGGAAATGCGCATGACCAAGTCGCTCGCCAAGGAAGTGGCCGCGCTCGGCCAGACCGTGCTCGTCCTCCAGGGCGGCGGCGCGCTCGGCGCCTATCAGGTCGGCGTCTACGAGGCGCTGCACGAAGCCGGGATCGCGCCCGACTGGGTGATCGGCACCTCGATCGGCGCGATCAACGCCGCGCTGATCGCCGGCAGCAAGCCCGGCGAGCGCGATCGACAAGATGTGCGAGTTCTGGTCGCGCGTCGCAGAACGACCATCTCGTCCCCGGCGGGCCTGCCGAACTGGATGGCGACCGCGACGCGCAACTGGCATGTCGATCACCGCCGGCGTCCCGGCCTTCTTCAGCCCCAATCCGCTGGCGTTCCTCAGCCCGCACAACCAGCTCGGGCGCCGACGCCGCCGGCTATTATTCGGTCGACCCGCTGCGCCGGACGCTCGAGGAGCTGGTCGACTTCGACCAGCTCAACAACGGCGGCACCCGGATCACCGTCGGCGCGTCGAGCGTGCGCACCGCCGAGATGCGCTATTTCGACTCGCCGCGACATGCCGCTGACGCTCGACCACGTCCTGGCGTCGGGCGCGCTTCCGCCGGCCTTCCCGCCGGTCCGCATCGACGGCGAGCTCTATTGGGACGGCGGCATCCTTTCGAACACGCCGGTCGAGGTCGTGTTCGACGATAATCCGCGCCGCAACAGCCTGGTCTTCGCGGTCCACATCTGGAACCCGCACGGCCCCGAGCCCGAGACCATCTGGGAGGTGATGAACCGCCAGAAGGACGTCCAATATTCGAGCCGCGCCGTGGCGCACATCAAGCGCCAGCGGCAGATCCACCGGATGCGCCACATCATCGCCGAGCTGAGCAAGATGGTTCCCGAGGACAGGCGCGGCGACAATCTGTTCGCCGACCTGGCGAGCTACGGCTGCCTGACGCGGATGCACGTCGTCCGGCTGCTCGCGCCGGCGCTCGACTATGAGGACCATAGCAAGGACATCGACTTCAGCGCCGAACGGCATCCGCCGCCGCCGCGAGGCCGGCTATCGCGACACGATGCGAGACGCTCGAACAAGGCGCCGTGGCGCGACCCGGTCGACGAGATCGAGGGCTTCATCCTGCACGAAGCGAGCGGCGGCCGAATGGTGAAGACCGCCAGCCGCGATGTGATGCACCCGGCGCATGCGTGCGGCGCATCGAAACCATGAGCAATCGCGATTTCTCCGAGCGCTCCCGAAACGGCGACAATCCGGAGCACAGGCAAGGAGAGTTCAGATGATTTTCAGAAGCCCCAAGCTCCACAAGAAGTTTCTCGCGGTTCTGTTGCTTGCCGGCCCAGCGACGGTTGTTGCGCCGATCCTGTCGACCCCGGCGCGCGCCGCGACTCCGGTTGCTTCGGCACCGGCTGAAGGCGTGATCCGCCAGCAAAGCACCTATGGCTTCGACGAGACGGTCGACCGGCTGAAGGCGGACATCGCCGCAAAGGGCATCCGCTTCTTCAACGAGATCGATCAGTCGGAGCTCGGCGCCAGCGGCGAACCTGCCGATCAACCGCTCGAAGCTGCTGCTGTTCGGCAATCCGCCGCTCGGCGTGCAGTTCCTGCAGTCGAACCCGCTCGCCGGGCTCGACTGGCCGGTGCGAATGCTGGTCACCCAGGACGACGACGGCACGGTATGGGTCAGCTGGACCGACTTCCGCTTCGTCGCCAGCCGCTATCAGCTGACCGGCCGCGACGCCCAGATCGCCATGGCGAGCGAAGTCGCCGCCTCGATCGCCTCTTCGACGAGGAAGTGATCATGCCTTACTTCAGCCCCGCTCAACGACCGCCTCTTCGGCCCGCTCCCGCGCAAGGACATTCTCGCCGTGTGCGCCTTTCTCAACCGCTCGCGCACGCCCCGCCGGCTGGAAGAATGCCGCGTGGCTGCAGAGCAGCTGGATCGGCTGGCGGCCGCCGCACGGATGCAATGAACTGGCCCGTGGCGATTGCCGCGATCAATAGAGGCCTTCCGCCACTCGGCGGGAGGCTTCTTTGGGCTTACCGGATTGTGTGGATGGTCTTCGCAGCTGCCGCGTTCGCGGCCGTGGTGCTCGCCCTTCTCGACGGCACGATGCAGCCCGTCGTGCTCGGCCTCCGGATCCTCAAATCGGCAATCGTCGGAGCCGTTGCCTTCGTGCTTTTCTGGCGTCGCCAGCGAGATCCCGTCGCGGCCATCCTGTCGCTTGCATTCCTCTGCTGGACGGTCACCAGCAGCTTCGACTTCACCACCGCAGCAGTCCTTCCCATGGTCCTGGACCGCCTCCGCTTCCTTCTTTTCGTGCTGGCGCTCCTTCTCTTTCCCGATGCACAATGGCGACCTCGGTGGACGCGTGGCGTTGCGATCGGAAGTTGCGTCGTCTTCGCGATCGGAATCATCGAGGCAGCAGGTTTGGTGCCTACACGCGCGTTCCTGCCGCTCGCGATCCTTTGCGTGCTGGCAGCGATAGCCGCCCTGATCCAGCGCTTCCGAAGCACCGAGGATGAGACCCAGCAGCAGCAGTTGAAGTGGGTGTCGCTTGGTTTGGTCGCGGGCGTCGGCCTTATTCTCGCCGCTCGAGCCGGCGCGGCGCTTTCGGGTCCCTCGGTTCTCTTCGAAGCACTCTTCCAGCTCGGCATCGTCCTGGTTGCGCTAGGCTTTCTCGTGCCGCTTCTTCGTTATCGGCTGTACGATGCGGAGGCGGTCATCAGCCGGTCTGCGGCCTATGCCGTATTGACGGCGACATTGGTGGCGACCTTTGCCGGGAGCGAGGCGCTCCTCAAATCTCTTGCTCCGCGATATCTGGGATCGGGCATTGGCCAAGCGTCCGGAGCCATGGCCGCAGCGGTGGCTGCAGTGGTGTTCACGCCGCTGAACGACCGGATCGGCAGATGGGCGGAGCAGCGCTTCCAGCGCGATCTGATGCAGATGAAGGCCGAGCTGCCGGAACTATTGTCCGAGATCCCGGCGGACTGGACTCCCCGCCAGGTCGGAAATGCCGTTCTGCCTAGGATCACCGATGCCGTCCACGCCACGCACGCCGCCATCATCCTGAAAGACGCGCCCGTCGCCGCAATAGACGTACCCATCGATCCGCTCGATCGATCGCCAGTCCAATTCCCACTGCAACTCGCCCTTCGATGCCCGTTCGGCGGCACCCACGGCTGGCTCTTGCTCGGACCGCGGCCCGACGGAAGCAACTACGGCAAAGACGACGTCGAAGCGCTCGAGACGGTCCTTCCTGCGCTTCGCCGGGCACTGGTGGAGTCGCTTGAACGCGAGAAAGCGCGCCGACAAAACCGCCGCGGATGGAGCCAGTGCCGCAACCAAATCACCGATCTCGCCGCGAGAATTTGCGCCCTTGAGGAATCTCAAATCACCGACCGCGCATGTCCTCAGTGAGTCGGAACGACGAGACATTCGGGAATTCCTGAAGGATGGCGCGCCCGGCATGAATATGATGGGCACAGATCGTTGGGAAATTTCGGTGCAGCTGGACCGAAAGTTCGAAATGATTCTAGCAGTCGTTTGCCGGCGCAGCTGACCACGACGGCAGCGGTCGCGTCTCATGCGAAGGCCAACGTCCGCCTTCGACCGATTTCTCCCACCGAAATTTGGCGCGTCGAAATCGCCGCAACGACGAAAAGAGATCCCGGTTATCGGTCCACGCTTTGACAATTTTGTAATGGTCGAGTCTCCGCTAATGATGAAGCGGGCAAGGGGGCTGGAATGCAAGAAGCTGAGCAGGTCGCGAAGCCATGTCCAAGCCAGCTTCTAGCCTGCGCCACCTTGTTTGGCCCTTTTCAGCTGCGGACTGCCGATGGTCGTGAAATCGAAATTTCCAACCGGCGCGCAAAAGCCATTCTCGCCATGCTCTGCGTGGAGGCAGGGCAACCGATCAATCGCGACTATCTGAGCAAGCTGCTGTGGCCGGGCCGGTTCAGAGTCACATGCCAGGGCGAGCTTGCGGCAATGCGTTCTTGATCTGGGCAAGCTGCTCGCGCCGCTCGGAGGTGACATCCTCGCGGTGACGCGGAGTAGCATCGTCCTCAATCCCGGCTCAATCCGGACCGACCTCGACGACGTTGAATGCGCTCTGGCGCGGGGTGATCATGCGATCGCGGCCGAGTTGTTGGCCGCCATTGGCACGAAACCGATCCTTGACCAGATGGATTATGGGGACGCGTTCAACCAGTGGCTTGCTCGGCGTCGTGGCGATATCGACAAGCGGCTCGACGCGGCGGTCGAGGCGGGGATGCCGGCGCGGGTGCGCTCGGATTGGTTGACGCGGCACGCGGTCCCACAGGCGGCTCCAGTGGCGGCCGGCGGCCGGACCCGCCTCGCTATCCTGCCCTTTCAAGCAATTGATGCCAATGAAGGGCAGGGCTATTTCGCCGACGGCATTGCCGACGAATTGATCACCACGCTTGGTCGGGTGCCGCAATTGATGGTCGCCGGGCGGACTTCGTCTTTCCATTTCAGGGGCTCGACCCTGACGCTGCCGGAGATCGCTAACGCGCTTCGCGTGACGCACCTGGTTGAAGGCTCGGTGCAACGACAAGGCGAACTGGTGCGCATTCATGTGCATCTGGTGGACGGAGCCAGCGGCTTCGAGATCTGGGGCCAGCGCTTCGACGGCACGCTCGACCATATCTTTGCCTTGCAGGAGAGTGTCGCACAGGCGGTCACTGCCGCAATCGGCGCAGAGCTCGATATCGCCATGCAGCCGCCGCTCGTGCGCGGCATGACGCAGAGCAAGAATGCCTATGATCTTTATCTGCAGGCTCGCGCGCTCGGCTTCAAACTGTTCGGCGACGGCGTGCTCGACACGGCGGTCGCACTGCTCGACCAGGCATTGGCGATCGATCCTGATTTCGCCGAGGCTTGGCTGTTGCAGGCAGAAGTGCATCAGCTGATCGCGATTTACACGGCGTGCCTCGATCGCCCGGCAGAGTCTGCGAAGATGGCGGCGTGCGTTGAGAAGGCGCTCGCCATCAAGCCCGACCTCGGCCAGGCCTATTCGCTCCTCGGACTCTATCAGCTGTGCCAGAATGATTTTGTCGGCGCGCTCGATCTGGCGTTCAAGGGCTATCGCATGGAACCGAACAATCCGCAGGTAGCGATGCGGATGGGCTCCTACCTCATGTTCTGCGGCCGTACCAAAGACGGTATGAAATATATCGACGAGGCGATCGCGCTGGATCCGGTAGACGGCCGCAAGTTCATGCTGCGCTCCACCGCGCGGCTCAATCAAGGCGATCTTGCCGGTGCCATTGCCGACGGCCAGCGATCGGTGGATCTCGGCTTTCCGTCGATCTATCTTGCCGTCGCGACCGCGGCTGCGGGTCAGCACGACCTTGCGGTCGAACAATATATGCAGACGCGCCTGCTGCTGAACAAATCGGTATTTCCGCCCGCGGGCACGGTACCGATGCCCGCCGAAGTCATGGACGCCTATTGGCTTGTCGCGGCGAAGGGTGTGTGCAGCGGGAGGGCGGAGGATCGCGAGGCTTATTGCCGGACGCTGGATCGTCTTCATACGACCATGCACGACAATGGCGATCATACCATTACACTGCCGACGGTATTCATGGGCTACACCGAGATGCTGTTCAAAACGCTGGGGCAGCGGATTACGCCCGGCAATATGGGCTGCCTGATGTCGATCTGGGCCAATATCGATCCGATCCGCCAGATCTGGCAGCACCCCGAATTCATTCCCTTTGCCCAGCGCATCGGCATGGCCGCCGCCTGGGACAAATATGGCTGGCCCGATCTCCTGCCGCCGCCGAGCAATTTGCCGGCCACCGCCGTCTGACCCTCATTTTAACGCAGGATTAGCGCCTTTTTGACGGTGGCGCCGTTGACGCGTGCCGCTGCGCGGCCGCACCATCCTCGCCAAGGGGTTGCAGACATTTCGAAGCTTTGAGGGCCGGCCGGGATACTCCGGTTTTGCGGGCGGGAAAGCTGTGTCTGCGAACTTGGAGGCACCAATGGGCGCTGACGAAAGATTGATGGAGCCATCGGCCGCTTCGCGATCCGCAAGGCCTTCGACGTGATCGCAAACACCATCGCCGATGCCGAAATTGCCCATAGGCCTCGAGGCTCGTCAGGCTGGCTGAATCGGATCGAGCGGTTGGGCAATGCACTGCCCGATCCGGTGATGCTGTTTATCGGCATGATCACGATATTGATGATCGTATCGGTCATCGGTGCCGGTCTGGGTTGGCAAGCGACCAACCCCGTCACGGGCGAGCTTCTGGTAACCAGGAGTCTGCTTGGCGAAGACATGGTCCGCAGGCTGATGACCGAGTTGGCGAAGACCTATACGTCTTTTCCGCCACTGGGCGTCGTGCTGGTGATGGTGATCGCATCAGGGGTTGCCGATCACAGCGGCTTGCTGAAGGTCTTGGTGCGGTCCAGCCTGGAACGCGTGCCGCTAGCGCTGCTGACGCCGATGATCTTCCTGATCGGTATGCTGGCCACTCATTCGATCGACGCTTGCTATGTGGTCTACGTCCCACTGGTAGGCGTGCTTTACGCGGGGGTGGGCCGCCATCCGGTTCTCGGCTTGGTGACCGCCTTTGCCGGATGCGCAACCGGCCTTTCCGGTAATCTGCTCCCCGGTCAGTACGACGTGATGATCCTGTCGATCACGCAGGTCGGCGCACAACTGATCGAGCCCGGCTGGACAATGAACCCCGTCGGCAACTGGTATTTCGCGATCGGCATTGCCATCAGCTTTACCGCAACAGCATCCGTCGTGATTGAGCGGGTTGTTGCCCCGCGTCTTGGGACTTGGCGCGGCGAGGAGCATCTCGCGGGCGGCAGTGAAAATTCAGCAATCGCTATAACGCCGCTCGAACGCCGCGGGCTGCGTAATGCCGGAATAGCTTTGCTAGCGGTTGGCCTGTTCACTGCCGTGCTGATGCTGTGGCCGGGCTGGTCGCCGCTCTATGACGTTTCCGCCCCCTCCGCGGACCGCTTGAAGCCATTTTTTGGCTCGATTGTGGCGTTGTTATTCGTGCTGTTTGTTACCTGCGGCTGGGCATATGGTGCGACCACCGGCAGCATCTCCAGCCACCGCGATGTCGTTGCGATGATGGGCAAAGGGCTTGAGCCGCTGCTGCCCTATATGGTGCTGATATTGTTCGCGGCCCAGTTCGTCGCATTGTTCAGCTGGTCCAATCTGGGGCCGATCACAGCAATCGCTGGTGCCGAACAGCTGCGCGCCACCGGAGCGCCTCCGGCGGTACTGTTGCCTTTGCTCGCGACCCTTTCGGCCTGGCTCGATTTCCTCATCGGTTCGGGCTCGGCCAAATGGACGGTGATGTCGCCCGTCGCGACGCCGATGTTCATGCTGCTTGGCGTTTCGCCCGAAATGACGACCGCCGCCTATCGCGTCGGCGACACGATCACCAACATGATCTCGCCGCTTAACGCCTATGTCGTGATGACCCTGCTTTACTGTCAGCGCTGGGTGCCATCGATGCGGCTTGGTTCACTGATCGCGCTCACCCTGCCCATTGCGATGGCGCTCTATTTTGTGGGCATCGCCCTGACCGTCCTTTGGGTCTCGTTCGACCTGCCGGTCGGGCCCGGCGCAGGCGTTACCTACCACTTGCCTTGAATTTGTGAGCTCCACCCATTTCGGGCGGAGAAATATGGGGGAAAAGGACTATGAAAATGATGAGATCGATAATGGCGGGCGCCGCCATGATAGTCGCCGTAGGGATGGCGTCGCCGGCGATGGCGCAGGAATCGAGCTACAAGCCAGGAACCGTCTGGGAGGTGGGCCGCATCGACGTGCTACCAGGGCAGTTCGAAAACTACATGGACTGGCTCGCCACCACTTGGAAGAAAATCCAGGAAATGGGTAAGGCCGAGGGCGTCGTGGTCGATTACCATGTCCTTGCGACGAACAATCCTCGCGCAGGTGAACCCGATCTGATTCTGGTCGTCGAGTATAAGGATTACCAGACCACCGCCCAGCAGGAGGCGATGCGGAGCAAAGTGAACGCTTTGCTGGCACAGGACAATCGCAAGGCGGTGACCGCTAGCGGCGAACGCGGCAAAATGCGCGAACAGCTCGGCAGCACCGAATATCAGGAACTGATCCTGAAATAGGCGCGCTTCCGGATCAAGGCAGGCGGTGTCGCACTCTTTCGCAGCCGCCTGCCGCTTTCTGGATCGGAACCAAATATGGGAGGCAGTCATGCCAACCGTCCGTGAAGTCGCGCGCGATTTCACCGAGATGCTGCGCGCCGGCCAGTTCGAAGCGGCCGGCAACCGCTTCTGGGCACCGGATGTGACCAGCATCGAACCGGTGGCGTTACCCGGCGGCATCGGGGCAACCGTTTCGGGCATCGACGCGGTGCGGACCAAATGTAGCGCCCGTTTCGGTGCATCCCGGATCGACGAAATCGGCATCGATGGCCCGTTCGTCACTGGGAACCAGTTCGCGCTGTTTCTCGACCTCGTAATCGTCGACCCTTCGAGCCGCGCGCGTCAGCCCTTCACCGAAATAGCACTTTACACCGTTCGCGGCGGCCAGATTGCCGAGGAGCGCTATTTCTATGACTGAATACACTGCTTTTCACGCCGCGCGTTCGGCGGCCCATCCTCGCGATCGGCGCGCCTGCCGCTACCCGAGCCAATAAGGAACACAATTCAGCCGACGGCGAACGCCCGCTTTTGGGGAATCGGTCCTCAGCATCGAACGGACCGGATTCTCAAAACGGCAGAATTCGGTCGCTTCTGAATAGTGGCGCACCCAAGAGGATTCGAACCTCTGACCTCTGCCTTCGGAGGGCAGCGCTCTATCCAGCTGAGCTATGGGTGCGTGAGACGGGCGCTTAGCCTTAGGTGGCCTTAGCGGCAAGCCGGGTCAAGGAAGGCGGCGCAGCGCCTCGTGCAGCTGGCTGCGAGCGGACCCGACGACCATGCCGACGTGGCCGGACGGGATTTCCCGGACGGCTCCGTGCGGCGCGCTTTCCGCCGGCGCAATGCGGTCCCGGCGCCGCGGTGCAGCTGAGCAGGGGAACTGAGATCGCGTCGGTGACGGCTTGTCCCGCGACGCGCCATTCGCCCTTGCCGGGAAGGTCGGCGCCGAAGAAATCCTCGATCAGTTCGCGGGCGGCGGGAAGGGGCAGGGGCTCTCCCTCGTTCGCCCAATCCTCGAGCACGGCGAAGCGCCGGGCTTCCGGGCTTTCCGAATCGACCTTCGAGAAATCGGCGAACTTCTTCACCGTCCGCGCCGGATCGAGCGACCAGAAGGCGCCTTGCAGCACTTCCATCGGAAGAGCCTTGAGCGACGCCGCCGCCCCCCGCGCATGCGCCCAGAGGTCAAGCAGGGATTGCCGCGAATTCTTCCGGATAATCGGAGAAGTGCCAGGGAGAGGCGACGGTCGCGACGCGCTCGACGGGCGCAATGTTCGCGGCGGCGATCGTCATCGTCCCGCCGAGGCAATAGCCGATGAGCGCGGGCGGCTCGATCGAGCTGGCCATGAGCGGCACCAGCAGCTTTTCGACATGCCCGCCGACATCGAGATCGGCCCGATCCCGCGCCGGTCCCCAGTCGAGCAGCAGGCTGCGCCGGCCCATGCGCGCGACGGCGGCGGCCAGCGACACGTCTTCGTCGAGGTCGAGCACGTCGGGCGGGTTGATCAGCGACGGGACGAGGATCGCCGGCGGGCCGTCGCCTCCGAAGTCGTACAGCGCCGCCGCCCCGACCCGCGCTGCGATCGGCCGGGGCGCGCGCTTCGAAGCCTCGGTGTCCGCTCATATTTCGCGAGCCCGTCGAGCGCCGCCCGCGCCGTCTCCGGATCATGCTCTCCAACCGCCCGTACCATTTCGAGAAACAGCGGAAGCGGGCGCGGTGCGCGTCCATGTTGCAGTGCACACTGATCCGGGAGTAGGCTGTGGTTCACGTCTCGGGAGCTTTCCATGGCCAGGTCTTCGGACAAGGTGACGATCAAGAAGTACGCTAACCGTCGTCTCTATGACACGGAAAGCTCTGCATACATCACGCTGGATCGTCTCGCCGAGATGGTGCGCGAAGGCCGCGAGTTCGAAGTCGTCGACGCAAAGACGGGCGAGGACATCACCCGGCAGGTGCTGACGCAGATCATCGTCGACGAGGAAGCGCGCGGCTCGACCATGCTGCCGGTGAACTTCCTCAAGCAGCTCATCGGCCTGTACGGCAATTCGATGCAGGGCATGGTCCCGCAATATCTCGAAGCGGCGATGGACGCGTTCCAGCGCAACCAGAGCGCGATGCGCGACGCGTTCGGCGGCAAGGTCTTCGCCGACATCGCCAAGCGCAACATGGAAATGTTCGAAGGCGCCAGCCGCGCATTCGCCGTCCCGCCCGTCGCAGGCGCGAAGCCGAAAGCCAAGGCCGAGAAGCTTCAGCCCGACGATGCCGAGCTTGAAGAGCTGCGCGCCGAGCTCGCCGCGCTGCGGGACAAGGTCGACCGTCTAAGCAAGTGAATGGAGTGAGAGTGAGAAGGATCGCGTTTGCCGCGATGGGCGGCGCACTGCTTTGCGCCCCGTTGCAGGCCCAGGTTCCAGTCGCTGCGGCCGACTACAGTTTCTCGCCGGTAACACCGGGCGCATGGACCTATCGCGCCGTGCCAGGCGGAAGCGAGGCCACATTCATCGACACGACCAACACGGCGCGAATCGTGGTCGGCTGCGGGACGTCGATTCGGCTGGTGACGATCTCGCGAATCAGCGCTGCGCCTGCAGCGACCTTGTCGTTCTGGACGAGCTCGGCGACGCGCGATTTGCCGGCGCGATTCGATGTCAATTCCAAGCGCGTCATCACCCAGCTTGCAGCACGCGATCCGCTGCTCGACGCGATGATCTTCAGCCGCGGCCGATTCGCGGTTTCGATGCCGGGCTCGCCCGCGCTGGTCGTGCCCGCTGGCACCGAAGTCGCTCATGTTGTCGAGGATTGCCGCGGCTGAAATTTCAGCGCGCGAAGTTCCGAGAATTGCAGATTTTGCAGCGCATTACAAGTCTTGTGATTTCTTCAAACGCAAATCATTCTGCTGTCAGCTTCAACGCAGCGAAAGGAGGTGATCCGATGTCTCATGGTTCAGCAGAGAGGTCGGAAAGGGGTGTTCGTAGGCCATAGGCGCTGAACGGACGGCCATCACCTTCGGCCGCTGACCATGTTCGAGGGGATCGTTGCTTCGGCGACGGTCCCCTTTAACGTATCTGGGAAATCGACGTCTTAGGGATTACACGCACGGTTCGTTACCGAAACGGAACCGTTCAGCCGTTGAAGTGTCTTTTGCGAAACACCGAAAGGGAGGTTTGCGATGGCGAAATCCACTACTGGGAAGGGCTCGTCTTCATCGAAGAAGAAGAACGACACGCTCGACAAGATCGCCAAGGCGGCGATGAGCCGTGAGATGCTTGCAGCGGGACTCGCTGCAGCAGCGGCGGCAATCACCGCCAGCCCCGCCGCACGTCGCAAGATCCGCGATGCCGGCCTCGACGCCGCGGACACCGCGCAGGCCGCGGCAAGCACCGTGGCTTCCAGCGCGTCCAAGCTCGGATCGCTGATCGCCGAAGCGGTCGCCGACGCGGCTCAGCGCGTTCTGTCCGGCAAGTGGACGGACGAAGGCGGCTCGACTGGCGGCAGCGCCGTTCGCGCGACGAGTGCGACCAAGCGCTCGACCGGAACGCGCGCGAAGAAGACGACTGCGAAACGTTCGACGGCTGCGAAGAAGCCGGCCGCGAGCCGTGCCAAGCCCGCAACCGCTGCGGCTACCCGCACTCGCAAGGCGAGCACCGGCGCGACGGCGCACAAGCCGGCGACCCGCAAGCGTTCGACGACTGCTCGCCGCGGAACCTCCACGCGGCGCGGTCGGGGTACGACCGGCGGCGGCACGACCGGCGGAAGCTCGAGCTAAGGCTCTAGGCGGCGCGGTCTTCGAACTGGAGCCGCGCCAGCCTCGCATAAAGGCCGCCGTGACGCGTCAGCGTCGCGTGCGTGCCTTCCTCGACGATCGTCCCGCGATCCATGACCACGATGCGGTCCGCCGCGCGCACGGTCGCAAGCCGGTGTGCAATGACGATCGTCGTGCGGTCCGCCATCAGCCGGTCGAGCGCATCCTGCACCAGCCGCTCGCTTTCCGCGTCCAGCGCAGACGTCGCTTCGTCGAGCAGGAGCAGCGGAGCATTGCGCAGAAGCGCCCGCGCGATCGAAATGCGCTGGCGCTGTCCACCTGACAGGCGAGCTCCGCCTTCGCCCATGAACGTGTCGAGTCCCTCCGGGAGCGCACGGAGGAATTCCTCGGCATGGGCGTCGCGCGCGGCCTGCCAGATCTCATCCTCGGTCGCGTTCCAATTGCCGTAGCGAAGATTGTCGCGCGCGCTCGCGGCGAACAGGACGGTCTCCTGCGGGACGAGCGCAATGCGCTGGCGAATGTCCGCCGGATCGGCTTCGCGCAGGTCGACGCCGTCGAACAGCGACGCGCCCCGATTGCGGGTCGTAGAAGCGCTCGGCGAGCTGGAAGATGGTCGTCTTGCCCGCACCCGACGGCCCGACCAGCGCCAGCCGCTCGCGCGGCTTCACCGTCAGGCTGAAATTCTCGAGCGCCGAGACGTCCTGCCGCGTCGGATAGTGAAAGGTGACGTTCTCGAACGACAGCTTCGCCGCGCGCCGGCTCCGGAAGGGGCTTGGGCTTGGCGGGCGGGCGAATGTCCGGCTCGGCCTCGAGCAGTTCGGCCAGGCGCTCCGATGCGCCCGCCGCGCGCAGGAAGTCGCCATAGACTTCCGACAAGGCGCCGAATGCCCCGGCGAGCAGGCCGCCGTAGAGCACGAACGCCGCAATCGTGCCGCCCGAAATCCGTCCCGCGGCAACGTCGATCGCGCCCTGCCAGATGATCATCGTGATCGCGCCGAACATCAGGAAGATGGCGATGGCCGTCATGATCGCGCGGATGAGGATGCGCTTCTTGGCCGTCGCGAAGACGCGCTCGACGGCCTCGGCAAAGCGGCCCGCCTCGCGGCCCTGCTGGCCGAACGCCTGCACGATCTTCATCGCGCCCAGAACTTCGCTGGTGACCGCGCCGACGTCGGCGATCCGGTCCTGGCTGCGCGTCGAAATGATCCGTACCTGCCGTCCGAGCAGGACGATCGGGCCAAGCACGAACGGCAGGCCGAGCAGGATCATCCCCGCAAGCTTCGGCGACAGCCAAACCAGGATGACGATGCAGGCGATCGACAGGACGATATTGCGCAGCGCGACCGAAACCGTCGTGCCGACGACCTGTTCGATGATCGTCGTGTCGACCGTAAGCCGCGACGTGATCTCCGCCGGCCGGTTCTCTTCGAAGAAGCCGGGCGAAAGTCGCAGCAGGTTGCGGTGCACCGCCAGCCGGATGTCGGCCACCGTCCGCTCGCCGAGCCAGGACACGAAGTAGAAGCGGAACGCCGTCGCGAGCGCCATCACGCCGACCAGCATGAGCAGATATTCGAACCAGCGCGCGATATCGCGGGTCGACCCGCCGCCCTGCACGAAGCCTTTGTCGATGATCAGCTTGAATGCGTAGGGCACGCCCGCCGTCGCGCCGCCGCGACGACCAGCGCGATTGCGGCCCCGAGGAGCTGCAGCCGGTATTGCGACGCGAAGCTCCAGATCATCCGCAGATTCTTGATCGACCTGCCCGGCGGGCGGTTTGGGGCGGTTGCCATGGGCGCGGACTAGCAGTGTGGGGGCCCGTCCTCAATTGGCGCACCGCGATAGTGCAGTGCACAACAACATGCCTTGCCGGTGGAGCAAATGGGGTCCACATCAGTTTGACCGTGGTGATGAGGGTCCCCCTAGATGTTGTATGACGCCTATGAAGTTCAGCGCTCCTTTCTTGCGGGCGCGAGCCGATTGGCGGGGATGGGTTCGGGGTGGCTGAATAACCCTGTAAATCCATTCGCTTATGCGTCCATGAGCCCGCTGATCGCGGCCGGCTTGGACGTCTTCGCCCATGCTGCAGCGCCGCGCGGCAAGCCGGAATTCGGCCTCCACGAGACCGTGATCCGCGGCCGCAAGGTCAAGGTTCACGAGGAAATCGTCCTCCGCAATCCGTTCGGCCAGTTGAAGCGCTTCGTCCGCGAAGGCGCCGGCGAGAAGGACCCGCCGCTGCTGATCGTCGCGCCGATGTCGGGCCACTTCGCCACTTTGCTTCGCGGCACGGTCGAGCGGATGCTCCCGAAGCATGACGTCTACATCACCGACTGGCGCGACGCGAAGGCGGTGCCGCTCAGCGAAGGCACGTTCGATCTCGACGATTATATCGATTATCTCATCGAGTTCATGGAGACTGATCGGCGAGGAGACGGGCAAGCGCCCGCACGTCCTTGCGGTCTGCCAGCCGGCGGTCCCGGCCTATGCGGCGACCGCGCTGATGAATTCGACGAAGAACCGCTGGCGGCCGAAGACCCTGACCATGATGGGCGGCCCGATCGACAGCCGCCAGGCGCCGACCGCGGTGAACACCACTGGCGACGGAACGTCCGCTCGGCTGGTTCGAGAGTAATGCGGTGGCCACCGTCCCGATGCTCTACCCGGGTTCAGGCCGCCAGGTTTATCCGGGCTTCCTTCAGCTTGCCGGCTTCATGACCATGAACCTCGGCAACCACCTCGTCAGCCATTGGGAGATGTTCAGGCATCTCGTCGAAGGCGACGAGGAGAGCGCGACGGCGACCCAGGATTTCTACGAGGAATATCGCTCCGTCGCGGACATGACCGCGGAATTCTATCTCCAGACCGTGGACGTGGTCTTCAAGCGCCACCTGCTTCCGAAGGGCGAGTTCAAGCATCGCGGCCGCACCGTCGATCCGAAGGCGATCAAGGACACCGCGCTCCTCGCCATCGAGGGCGAGCGCGACGACATTTCGGGCATCGGCCAGACCAAGGCGGCGCTCGACATTTCGACGGGCCTGTCAGAGCCGAAGAAGAAGTATTTCATGGCCAAGGACGTCGGCCACTACGGCATCTTCAACGGCCGCAAGTGGCGCGAGCGCATCGCTCCCGTCGTCGAGGACTGGATCAAGGCGAACGACTGACCGTGCATCCTGCGAAGCGCAGCGAAGCAATCCAGCCCGTCTTTACTGGATTGCTTCTTCGCCATCGGCTCTCGCAAGGACGAGCTAAAGCCGGTCCATCTTCAGCCAGCGCCGGTCGCCCATCCATGACCGCTCGAGCGCAGCCATGGCCGCGGCAGCCTGCGCACCGCGCTTTTGCGCCTTTTCCGTCTCGGCCAGCCCGTAGAGCGCCCAGCCATTGTTCGGCGACTTGGCCAGCGCGGCCATGAACGCGTCGCGCGCCTCGTCATATTTGCCGGCGCGGTACAGTGCGGCGCCCGAGCGACTGGTCGACCGGATAGTACCACCAGGGCGGCTCCATGTAGGTGATCCGGCCCTCGATCGCCGCCGCCTCGCGATAGATGCGCGCCGCCTCGTCGTATCGCCCGCTGGTATAGGCCCAGCGCCCGCGTGCGCTCGTTTCGGCAAGCTGCAGCAGGTCGGGGACCGGCACGCCCTGCTCGGTCATCAGCTTGAAGTCGCCCTTCTCGCGCATCTTGCTGAGCTGCGCCAACTCAGCCTCGAAGCCTGCGCGGTTGCGCTGGTTCGCCCGGGCAATGGCGCGGGCATAGTGACGCATCGCGGCCGGGTAGGGCAGGCGCGCGTCCGGGGCCTTCATCGCCAGGATCTGCGCGGGCGTCGGCGAACTGCGCGGCAGCGAAATAGGGCGCGGCGTTGACCGCCTGGATCCATCCGATCTGCGAGCTGATTGCCGGATCGAGCAGCCGCGAAAGCTTGGTCGCCTCGCGGATCGCCAGCGGCATGTCGCCGGCCATCTGCGCGGACGTGACGATGAAGTGCACGTTGTGCGGATAGTAGCCGTAGCGGACGAAGCCCTTGTCGTTGCTCGACTTGATGTACGCCTCGTCCGCCTTCGCGGCGTCGACGTTGACGCGGATCGAATCCTTCCAGCGCCCCAGCCGGTAGTAGATGTGCGCCGGCATATGGACGAGGTGCCCGGCCGTCGGCGCCAGCGGCGACGCCAATTTGTCGGCGGCCGCCTCGGCAATCTTCGGGTCCGGCCCATTTTCCTGCAGGTGGATCCACAGATGCGCGGCCTGCGGATGATCCGGGTTGCGCGCGTAGACCGTCTCGACCAGCGAAATCGCCTCGCCCAACCGCGGCTGCGGCTTCTTGTCGGCGGTCCAATAATCCCACGGCTTGGTGTCCATCGCCGCTTCGGCCGCGAGCAGGCTGATGTCGTCATGCGTCGGATGGGCCTTCGCAGCAGCGAGCATCGCGTCGGCATAGGCGCCGTCCAGCGCGACGCGATCCGCATTCGGGTCCGGCGAATAGCGCGTCAGCATCGCTGCAGTGACGGCCTGCTCAGCCGGAGTGGCCTTCCGCGCGAGCCAATTGGCGTACTTTGCCAGCCCGACCGAACGCGCGTTGATCGCCGGGTCCATCGGCGCGTTGATGTTCGGCCCGTGGGCCATGGCCTCGCCCCAGAAGCAGAGCGCGCATTCCGGATCGAGCCGCTGCGCCTCGCGGAAGGCGGCGACCGCCGCGGCATGGTTGAACCCATAAGCGAAGCCCAGTCCCTGGTCGAAATAGCGCTGGGCGAGCGGGTTCGAGGTCGTGATCGGGAAATGCACCTTGCCCAGCCCGTCGAGCAGCGGAACCGTTGGCGGCGCCGTCTCGACACCCTGCAGGACCGCGGCGCTCAACATCAGATTGGCGCGCATCGAGCCTGCGTCCTTGCCGCCGCACAGGCTGGCGACCCTCACGGTCGGATCGAGCATGGCGAGCAGCTCGGCGGAGTAGGTTGCCGGCGGCGTGACGCTCATCAGCGTGCCGGATGCGAAAAGCAGTGCGATCGAACGCGAGAACCGGTCCATCTTCACCCCCTGCGGAAGACTCGGCGGAAGTCGGGCTTATATCAAAATGGCGACCGAAAGTCGCGTTCCCGACGATACGATAACTTCCTGAAACCCTTGACTAATCTCAATGCGCACCCATCTTCCGGCCATCGTTCAACAATTGAAAGGAGGTGGTCTGATGTCTCATTGTCATAAGCCGTTTGCGGTTCTGGTGAGCGCAGCCTCCGCGGGGGTTTCCGCTTAACGTCAGGCCGCATCCGGCAGGACAATGGAAAGGCCGTCCGGGCGACCGGGCGGCCTTTCGGTCGTCTAGGCTTCGCGCATCCTGATGTTGCCGAAGCAGGGTTAGCGCGCTGACGCTCGCAGCGGCACAGACGATAGCCGACGCAATGAGGGCGGAATGGAAGCCGCCGATCAGCCCGGCTCCCTCGCGAGACAGCACGACGCCGAGCAAGGCCGTCGCGATCAGCCCGCCGATCCGGGCCACCGCGCTGTTGAAACCCGACGCCGTACCCGTGTGCTTCTGATCGACCGATCCCAGCACCGACGACGTCAGCGGCGCGACCGCGATCGCCATGCCGAGCGCCATGACCGCGACCGCCGGCATGACTTCCGTCCAGTAAGGGCTTTCGGTCCCGATCCGCAGGCCGAGCAGCATTCCCGCGCCGACGACCAGCGGTCCGATGGCGAGCGGCCATCGCGGCCCGATCCGCATGGCGAGCTGGCCCATGATCGGCGACCCGACCGAGATCAGGATCGGCAGCGGGAGCAGCGCCAGCCCTGCCTGCACCGGCGAATAGCCGACGGCCTCGATCAGCACGTACGGCACCAGCAGCATCGCCGCGCCGAACGCCCCGTAGAGCAGGAACGTCATGCAGGTTCAGCCCGACGAAGCAGCGGTCGGCGAACATCGCCCAGCGGCATCATCGCCCGATCGCCCTTGCGGCGCTCGACCCACAGGAACAGCGCCAGCATCGCGAAGCCGCCGACGATCGTGACGATGGAGGTCGCGTCGGCCGCGCCCGACGACGACCAGCGCGTCAGGCCATAGGTCGTGCCGCCAAGCCCCGCCGTGGCGAGGAACGCGCCGGCATAATCGGTCCGGCCCGCACCGGCGTTCCGGCTCTCGCTGACGAAGATCAGCGCCAGAGCGATTGCGCCCAGGCCGAGCGGGATGTTGATGTAGAAGATCGCCGGCCAGCCGACATTGTCGACCAGCCACCCGCCGAGCAAAGGCGCGACCGCCGCCGCCGCTGCTCCGGCGGCCGCCCAGATGCCGACGGCGCGACCGCGCTTTTCGCCTTCGTAAGCGGCGTTGAGCAGAGCGAGGCTGTTGGGCAGCAGCAAGCGCCGCGCCGACGCCCTGCGCCGCCCGCGCCGCGAGCAGGAGTTCGAGGCTCGGCGCCAGCGCGCAGAGCACCGACGCAGCGGTGAACAGGCTGGTGCCGATGACCAGCAGTCGCCGCCGCCCGAAATGATCGCCCAGCGCCCCGCCGAGCAGCAGCAGCGCCGACAGCGGCAGCAGATAGGCGTTGACCACCCACTGCACTTCGGCCGCGCCGGCGCCGTAGCTGGCGCGGATCGCGGGCAGGGCGACGTTGAGGACGGAGCCTTCGACGAAGGACAGGCTCGACGCGAGGACGCAGGCGGCGAGCGTCCAGCGCGGATCGGCGCGCGGTTTCTCGCGCGCCCTGGCGCTCACTCGGCGGTCGCTTCCGCCTCCTGATGGCGGCTTCGACCATGCGCTCCCAGGTGTCCGCATCGCCGGCCTCGGCCATCCGGCTGTCAGGCTCGCGCAGCGGTGTGCAGGACGGCCAGCGCCTGGTTCAGATGCTCGCGCCAGGCCAGGTCGACTTTCTCGGCGGCCGACGGATCGCTGCCTTCCGCATTGCTGCTGTGGGCGGCGGCGGCGAGCACGCGCGCGATGCGTTCGACGAGGGGTTGCTTGGAAACGGGCATGGGCTGTCCTCCCTTTGCCGATTTCAACCCGTCTGAGCCGGGCTTCGGTTGCATGCCGACCCGATCGAGCAGCCGTTTGAGCGCGCGCCTCGCGGCGATGACCAGCCACAGCGAGAGAGCGACCAGGATGATCGCGATCAGCGCCGCCGCAATCGGATTGGCGATGGCCAGCGCGAGAAAGCCCGGCCGTCGCCACGTCCTCGCCGGTGGATACGACGATGTTCGAGAAGGGCTCGGGACTGGTGTTCACCAGCGTCCGCGCACCCGCCTTGCCGGCATGGGCGACAAACGCCGCGCCGCCGCCCAGCAGGAAGCTCGCGACCTGCCAGGTCGGGATCGCCCGCATCGACGATGGCAAGGCTGAGCATCGCGCCGCCCAGCGGCCGGACGAAGGAGTGGATCGCGTCCCAGGCGCTATCGACCCAGGCGATCTTGTCGGCGAAGAATTCCGCAATCGCGCCGACGCCCGCGATGCCGATGATCCAGTTGTTCGCGAGACGTCGAGCGCCCGCAGCTGGTCGGGCAGAGCGACCCAGCCATATTTCATCGCCAGCCCGGTCGCGAACACGACGAGATAGAGCCGCCAGCCGGCAAGCAGGCTGATCGAAGCGGCCAGCGCGACGATTTCGGCGGCGCTCATGCCCCGCGCACCGCCTTTTGCCACTCGTGCGTGTCGGTGAATTGCTCGAAATGGGTAATCCGGCCGTCGCTGACCGTGGCAAGGTGGGCGAAGCGCGTTTCAAGCGGCCCGGCATCGGTTTCGCCGCGGTAGAAGCCGAGCCCGATGGCGCGGTCGTCGCCGACAGGGCAGAATATCGTCGGGGATGGCCGTGAAATTCCGCACGTCGCGGCCGATCGGTCCGAAGACATTCTCGGCCACTTCGCCAAGGCCGCTGTAGACCCCGCCATAGGGACCGCCGGACGCCTCGACCCAGTGGGTGTCGCCGATCAGCCTGCCCAGGGCGTCTCCGTCGCCGGCGGCGAAGGCGTCGTACAGGCTTTGAAGCGCGTCGGTAGCGGCGGTCATATCCCCTCCTGAATTTAGAAGACCTCGAACAGTCCCGCCGCGCCCATGCCGCCGCCGATGCACATGGTGACGACGACATATTTCGCGCCGCGGCGCTTGCCTTCGATCAAGCGCATGGCCGGTCAGCCGCGCGCCGCTACATGCCGTACGGGTGGCCGATCGAGATGGCGCCGCCGTCGACGTTGAGAAGGTCGTTGGGGATGCCGAGCTTGTCGCGGGAATAGAGGACCTGCACCGCGAACGCCTCGTTCAGCTCCCACAGGCCGATATCGTCGATCTTGAGGCCGAACCGCTCGAGCAGCTTCGGCACGGCGAAAAACGGGACCGATGCCCATTTCGTCCGGCTCCGTCCCGGCGACCGCCATGCCGATGTAGCGGCCGAGCGGCTCGATATTGCGCTTCTGCGGCGCAGGTCGCGTCCATGACGATGCAGGCGGACGACCCGTCGCTGAGCTGGCTGGCATTGCCGGCGGTGATGTGCGTGCCGGGCCCGAGCACCGGCTGGAGCGACGCCAGGCCCTCGAGCGTCGTGTCCGCCCGATTGCCCTCGTCCTTGGTCAGCGTGACTTCCTTTTGCGAGACCTCGCCGGTCTCCTTGTCCTTGACGGACATCGTCACCGTCGCGGGAACGATCTCCGCGTCGAACCGGCCCTCGGCCTGCGCGGCGGCGGTGCGCTGCTGCGACTGCAGCGCATATTCGTCCTGCGCCTCGCGGCTGATCTTGTAGCGCTGCGCGACCGTCTCCGCCGTGCCGAGCATCGGCATGTAGACGTCCTTGTGCATGGCGATCAGCGAGGGATCGCCGCCGATGCGCATTTCCGGCGTCTGCACCAGGCTGATCGAATCCTGGCCGCCGGCGGCGACGATATCCATGCGGTCGATGATGACCTGCTTGGCGGCCGTGGCGATCGCCATCAGGCCCGAGGCGCACTGGCGGTCGATCGTCATGCGCGCTGACGCGTGACCGGGCAGCCGGCGCGGAGCGCGACCTGCCGGCCGATATTGCCGCCCTGCGTGCCCTGCGTGAGAACCGCGCCCCAGACGACGTCGTCGATCTCGCCGGCGTTCGATCCCGGCGCGTTCGATCGCCGGTGCAAGCGACAAGTGCGCCAAGCGTGGCGCCGGGCGTGGCATTGAAGGCGCCCTTATAGGCCCTGCCGATCGGGGTTCGCGCGGTGGAAACGATCACGGCATCGCGGACGGACATTCTTCTCTCCTAGACGAACAACAGGCCGAGCCATTCGGCCGTCAGTGCGGGCTTTTCCTCGCCCTCGATTTCAACGGTAACGGTGTGACGAAACAGCAATTGTCCGGGCGCTTTCTCCTCGACGAAGTCAAGGCGGAAGCGGCCACGGATGCGCTTCCCGCTCTTCACCGGCGCAATGAAGCGCACCCGGTCGAGCCCGTAATTCACCGCCATCTTCGTGCTGTCCGGAATCGAGCATGACCTCGGCCGCCATGCGCGAAAGCATCGACAGCGACAGGAAGCCGTGGGCGATGGTCGTGCCGAACGGAGTTTGCGCAGCCGCCTCCGGATCGATGTGAATGAACTGCCGGTCCTCGGTGGAGTCGGCGAACTCATCGATCCGCTGCTGGTCATCGTCAGCCAGCCGGAGACGCCGATCTCCTGGCCGATCTTGGACCGGATTTCATCGAGAGGGGCGACCGCCATTGCGAGCGTCTAAGCCCGCCGCGAAGTCCCTGACAAGCCTTGCCAGATTGACGTTACGGAATGGCTGGAGCTTCCGCCGAGCGCCTGCTTCGATCCGGGCAAACGAAGCTCTCGCCAACGGCCCAAGCTGATCAATGGAACGGCCACAACGACAGCCAGAAGCGCGTAGAGCGCGAGGTAAGCCGCCGTGTCGATCTGCGCCCAGATCGTCAGATTGCGCGTCGCCAATCGGGTCGCGAGCCAGCCGACGGAGAATCCCGTGAATTTGAGCCAGCCGAACAGGAACGGTGGAGCGAATATCCGCCACAGCCAGACGGGGAGGCGAGGCCAGCCGAAGGCGAACTGGAACACGCCGAATGCCGCGACGAAGAAGGACAGCTTGATGACCGACGCGGCCAGTGGCGACCAGTCCGACATGGGATCGAACAACGGGTAGGGGAGTATGCTGCAATAGAGCATCGCCCCGAGTTTCCAGAAATCGGCCTTGGTAAGCATGCCCTCTCAATGAGGCATTGCCGTTGCCAAAAAGTGAACTCAGGCCTCGTCTTTGTCGGGTACCGCATAGGGCATGACGTACGTGCCGTCCGGCGCAGCGGTGAAGGTCGTCTGGGTCGGATAGGCGAACTCGATGCCGTCGCGCTCGAAGATGCGCTTGATGCCAAGGATGATCGCCGACTTGTGCCGCGCTAGCGTGTCCGGGTCGCGGGCGCGGTCGTCGTAGACGAGCTCGCAATCGATCGAGCTCGGCCCGAACGCCGTCGTGCAGCAGCGGACGACCTTGCAGCCCTTGATGCCCTCAACCGCCTCGGCGACGATCTCCTGCAAGCGCTCGAGGGTGTCGACCGGCGTCTGGTAGACGAGCCCGAACGGAAGCCAGATCCGCCGGACCCGAGCCTCGGTGATGTTCAGCAGCTCCTGCTCGAGCAGCTTGGTGTTGGCCATGATGACCTGCTCGCCGCCGACGCCGCGCAGGCGCGTGGTCTTGAGGCCGATCCTCTCGACCGTTCCCGTCGTCGTGCCGTACCGCACGGTGTCGCCGCGCCGAAACGGCCGGTCGAACAGGATGGCGAGCGCCGCGAACAGGTCGGAGAAGATGCCCTGCGCGGCGAGGCCGATGGCGATGCCGCCGATGCCCAGGCCGGCGACCAGCGCCGTGACGTTGACGCCGAGATTGTCGAGGATGACGATGATCGCCAGCGCGAACAGAGCGACGCTGACCAGCACGCGAATGATCGAAGTGGCGTTTGCCGAGCGCCGATTCCGACGTCCCGTCGCCCACCTTGCGGGCGATCAGCGCGAGGATCAGCTCGCGCGCCCAGATCGCTCCCTGCAAGCGCGAAGGCGATCGTGAAGCCGATGTCGACCAGCCGCTGCGCCCGTGCCGGCGGCTGGGCGTAGGTCGCGACGATGTCGATCGCCGCCATGACCATGAAGAAGACGGTGGTCTTCGACAGCACGCGGCCGACGATGGCCTTCCAGCCGAAGGTGGGTTCCTCGGCCTCCTTGGCAACGATGCGATGACCGATCATCCGCGCGATCAGCATCAGCGCGACGATGGCCGTGGCGACCAGAGCGCCGATCGAGCACGCCCTCGCGGTTGGCAATGAGCCAGGACAGCACGCTTTGGGTCGGCCGGATCGGGTCGAGATTTGGCGTCATGAGGCGCTTCTGGCGGCGGCGGCAGCGCTATTCAAGCGGTGGCGGCGGCACGCTCCGCCGTCTTGCGCACCTTCGCCGGACCGCTCTCCGCCGCGCGGACCGCCGCATCCGCAGTCTTTTCAACGGCTTCCGCGGTCTTCGGCTTCCGATGCTTCCGCCCCGCCAGGAAGTCGAGGAGCCCGACTTCTTCGGAGGACAGCCACTTGCGGCTCCTCGGACGCTGCATCCCGTTCAGCGGATTGCGCGACCGGTCGCGCGCCGCTTCGATCAGCTTCGGGTGGACATAGGACTTGCGGCTGATCGCGGGCGTGTTGCCGAGCGCTTCCGCCACCGGCTCGAGCACCGTCTTCAGGCTGATCCGCGCCTTTTCCTGCTCCTGCGCGATCAGCATCTGTTCGAAGGCGATGACGCTCGCGCCCCAGGTGCGGAAGTTCTTCGCTGTGAAATCGCCGCCCGTCGCTTCGCGGATATAGTCGTTCACGTCGGCGGACGTGACGGCGCAGGCTTCGCCGTCCTCGGTGATGTACTGGAACAGGTGCTGGCCCGGCAGCTCGTGGCACTTCCCGACGATCCGCTTGAGGTTCGAATCCGGTGATCGGCACCTCGTGGACGATCCCGTGCTTGCCGGCGAAGCGCATCAGAAGCTTGCTGCCCTTGCGCTTCACATGGCGAGATCGAAGGGTCGTCGCGCCGAAGCTCTTGTTGTCGCGCGCATATTGTTCGTTGCCGATGCGCAGATATTGCGTGTCGAGAAGGCGAACGACCGCGGCGAGAACGGCCTCCCGGCAGAGCGCCACGCTTCTTCAGGTCCGCCTCGACCTTGCGTCTCAGCTTGGGCAGCGCCGCGCCGAACTCCAGCGTGCCCGCTATACTTCTTCTTGTCGCGGCGGGCGCGGAAGCCGGCGTGGTAGCGATATTGCTTGCGGCCCCGCGCATCGACGCCGGTGGCCTGCAAATGGCCGTTCTCGTCCTTGCAGAACCAGGCGTTCTCATAGGCCGGCGGCAGCGCGATGGCGTTCAGGCGATCGATCGTGTCGCGGTCGGTGACGCGTTCGCCATTCTCATCGAAATAGGCCCAGTAGCGGCCCTGCTTCTTGCGCGTGTATCCCGGCTCTCCGTCGTTGCTATGGCGCAACCTGCCGCCGTTGGTCTTTGAATCGCTCATCGGCACGACTAAGCGAGCGGCGAGCGGGCGGGTTCCTGTTGTTCGAGGAGTAAGACTCGAAATGCCACGACTATCCGATGCCAAGGTCCTGATCGTCGCAACCGACGGCTTCGAAGAATCGGAGCTGTTCGGGCCCCTGCAGATCCTTCGCGATCGCGGAGCCGAGGTGAAGCTCGCCTCGCCCGACCTGAAGCCGATCCAGGCGACGGTCCACGACGATCCAGGCAAGACCATCCGTCCCGACCTGACCGTCGAGGATGCCCGCGTCGAGGATTATGACGCGCTCATCCTGCCCGGCGGCGTTCGCAATCCGGACCAGCTGCGGACGAACAAGGCGGCGATCGACCTGATCCGGGCCTTCGCCGATGCCGGCAAGCCCGTCGCGGCCATCTGTCACGGCCCGTGGCTGCTCGTGGAGGCCGACCTTCTCCGCGGCAGGACCGCGACCAGCTGGCCGTCGATCCGGACCGACATGAAGAATGCCGGCGCCACCGTCGTCGATCAGCCGGCGGTCACGGACGGGAATATCGTCACCAGCCGCAATCCAGACGACGTCCCGGCCTTCACCGAAGCGGTGATCGCCCTGATCGAGCAGGCTCCTGCGCGCGCGAGAAAGCGACCAGCGAGGCGACTGCCTAACCGGCTGGAAAGGATTTCTGGTTACATCTGCTCCCATGAGGACTGGGGGCGAAAGCATCATCTGGGCACTGGCGTTCGAATTCGCGCCGGCGGCCATTTTCGGGACGGCGGTCGGCTTTGCGACGGCGCTCTGGATGGCGCTCCCGCCGCTGGACGTAACGCCATTGGCAGCCGGTGGCGCCGCCTTCGGTGCCGTCTGGCTTGGGCTTCATGCATTCGGCTCCCGCGGCCGCGAATTCCCGCTCACGGAATTCGAGACGCCGGAGGCGGAATTCGAGCTTTCGCCGGTCGGCGAGCTGCTCGAGCAGGCCGACGTCGTCGCCATCGTCGAGCAACTGGGCGCCGCAACGGCCAAGCCGAGCCAATGAGGAACTGGTCCTCGAGGACGTCCTCGCCGCCGTCGAAACCGATTCGCGCGTCGTCCAGCTGTTCGAGGCGAGCGACACGGCAGGAGAGATGCAAGCGAGGATCGATCGTCACCTGCGCTCCTCGACCCGGCAGATCCCCCCGGATGCCACGCAGGAATTGCACGACGCGCTTGCAGCTCTCCGCCGCTCGCTTCGCTAGTCGGCGATCGTCAGCGCTTCCAGGCCGAAGCTGATCGAGCCGTCGGGCTCGCGTCGTCGGCGATCCGAATACGGCAATGTCGGCGAGGATCTGCCGCGGAAGCGCAAACTCGTCGTCGGTCAAATTGCCCGTCAGCGCCTCGTAGGTCTTTTGGGCATCTGGACCCGGGATCGCGAAATCGCATTTCGTGCCGTTCCCCAACGAACGTCAGCGATTGCCAATCCGATGAACGATAGTCCGTAAGCAAAATCCTATCAGGCTCGACGAGCGCGCGGGAGAGGAGGGCACGCAGCAATGCCGTGCCGGCCTTGGACATGGGGATGCGGTTCATTGCGCCAACTCCAGGAAGGCGCGGACGCGCCGCTCCGTTGCGGGCCGAGGCTCTCGCCCCCTCCGCAGATCGAATACGAACCGCGGATCTCCGACGGCATCCCGGCCGAACCGCGTTGGCGCAGTTTGACTCCGATTCAGGAACTTCTCGACTTCACGTAGTAGATGCACTTGTTATTCCTTGTTGCCCCAACACAACTCGGCAACCATCAATTCCCAATGCATTTCCTACTTGTCTAGGCACTTTCCTATAACTATGCAGAAACCATGTTGAACGACCCGCGCGTTGTGCTCGAACGGCTGTGCACCGAACGCGGGGAAGACTTTGCCGGCCTTTCGCGGATGCTCGGACGCAATCCGGCCTACATTCAGCAATTTGTGAGGCGGGGAGTGCCTAAGAGGCTGGGCGAGGCGGAGCGGCGCAAGCTTGCGCGCTATTTTTCGATTCCGGAATCCTTGTTGGGCGGACCGGCGGACGATGGAACCCGTCGGTGGGTCTCGTGCCGGTGAAGCGCAGCCCGGTGCGGGCCTCGGCCGGTCCCGGTGCAATTCCCTACGAGCAGGCGGGCAAGCCCTATTTCGCGTTCGACGAGAACTGGCTGAAGAGCCTGACGGCGTCGCCGGCGAGCCGCTTGTCGATCATTCGCGTCGAAGGCGATTCCATGGCGCCGACGCTCAACGCGGGCGACGACATCCTCGTCGATCCCGGCGACTGCGCGGAACGGGTTCGCGACGGCATCTACGTGCTTCGCGCGGACGAGGCCCTGGTCGTGAAGCGGCTCGCGCTTCACCCGGCCGGCCGGCGGGTGACGGTCCAGTCGGACAATCCGGCCTATCCCGACTGGCCCGACTGCGACATCGACGACCTGCAATGCATCGGCCGGGTGATCTGGGCGGGGCGCAAGATCGGCTGACGTCTTCCACTGCGCGGACTAGTCGCGCAGGCGGTCGAGCAGCCAGACCAGGACGGCAGCGGCAATGCCGATCCCGGTTCCGATCAGCAGGCCCTTCATCGGGTTGCCGATCATGATTCCCCAGACGGCACCGCCGATGATCGCCGCCATCAGGAAGAAGCCGCCGGCCATGGGTGTTCGTCTCGCCATGCACGGCCCATGGCAGAGGTCGGCGCGCCGCTCCAGCCCTCGCAGGCCTCCAAGAACATGGTGAACGATCGGTTGACCAGCTTCGTCGGCCATCGGGAAAGGGCTGCCGCGTTAACAAGCGCGCATGGAATCGCCCTTCATCGCCGGCCGCTCGGCCCTTGCCGAGGCTTCGGAGCTCATGGATCGCTTCGGCGACGACGCCGGGCTTGAGGCCGCGGCGCGCGCCGAACAGAGCCGCGATACCGGAAATGTGATCCGATTCTGCCACTGGCGGCAGATCGAGCGTGTCATCGCGACACTGTCCGACGAAGAAGTGCGCGGAACCATCCACTAAGACCGCTCCGGACTGGCGCCGTTCAGGGGCGCCGTTTAGGGCTTAACATCATGAGAGCGTGGGGAAAACGTGGGCTGGCCGCCTGTGCGGCCGCGGCGCTGACGTGCCCCTGCGCGCCCGCCTTCGCCCAGACGCCGGGTTCCGCGGAGCTCGATCCGACCGCACCGCTCGATCCATTGCCGGACCTTGGCGTCGATTGGCCGGACATGAACGCACCGGATGCGCCGCCGCCGATCGAAGACCCTGCGTCGCCACGCCGGAGACCGTCGAGGCGGCACCGGCCGGCCCCGAAGTCGATTCAGCGGAGGCTCGCCGCTACTCCGTCAGCATCGATGGTCTGCAGGCTGTCGATGGCGGGCCCGAACTGGTCGAGGCCTTCGACACCCAGTCGGCGCTTCGGCAGGGCCGCGGCGAAAGCGCCAACGCCGCGCAGATCGATCGCCGCTCGCGCGCGGACGCCGAACTGCTTGCCGAGCTCCTTCGATCGCGCGGCTATTACGATGCGGCGGTGGTGCCCCGGATCGAGACCGCGCAGGAAATGATCGAGGTCGTCCTCGAAGCTGGAGCCGGGCAGGCAATATACCTTCCAGTCGGTGGAGCTTCCCGGCCTCGAAGCGGCGGGCGAGGAGGCGGCGAACCTGCGTCAGGCTTTCGGCGTCCAGCCCGGCGAGCCGGTCATCGCACAGGACGTGATCGACGCCGGCACCGCGCTTCAGCTCGCGCTCGGGGAAGAAGGCTTCGCGACGGCCGAGATCGGCGAGCAGCAGATCGAGATCGATCATCGGTCCTTCACGGCCAGCCTGGTGCTGCCGGTCCAGCCAGGCCCGGTCGCGCGCTTCGGTGAGATCAGCGTCAGCGGCCAGCCGCCATTCTCGCCGAGCCACATCGCGACCATCGCCCGGTTCGATCCCGGCGACCCGTTCAAGCGGTCGGAGGTCAACGACCTTCGCCGCGCATTGATCGCCACGGGGCTCGTCGCGTCAGTGGACGTGCAGCCTGGTCCCGTCCGCCGACCGCCAGGTGATGAACGTGGACGTGCGGCTCGAGCCTGCGCCGATGCGCACGGTCGCGGGCGAGCTCGGCTACGGCACGGGCGAGGGCGTTCGCGCGGAGGCCAGCTGGCAGCACCGCAACTTCATCAATCCCGAAGGTGCGCTCACCGTTCGCGGCGTCGCCGGCACCCAGGAGCAGCTCGTCTCGGCGGAGTTCCGGCGCAGCAATTTCCGCCGCCGCGACCAGGTGTTCGATATCCTCGCGCTTGCCAGCAACGTCGACCGCGACGCCTATCGCGCCAAGACGATCCAGCTCAGCGCCCTCATCGAACGCCAGAGCAACATCATCTGGCGCAAGAAATGGACCTGGAGCTACGGCGCCGACCTGATCGCCACCGATGAGCGCGGCATCTTCGATGACCCCTCGACGAAGGAAACCCGAACCTTCCTGATCGCCGCGCTTCCGGTCAGCCTGCGCTACGACGGAAGCAACGATCTGCTCGATCCGACGACCGGCTTCCGGCTCGGCGGCCGCCTCAGCCCGGAAATCTCCGCGCACGGCGGGAAGTTCACCTACGGCCGCGTCCAGATCGACGCGAGCGCCTATCGGCCGGTGTCCGACAGCGTCGTCGTTGCCGGGCGGATCCGCGTCGGCACGATCATGGGCGCCAAGGCTTCGGAGATCGCTCCGTCGCGCCGCTTCTATTCGGGCGGCGGCGGATCGGTTCGCGGCTACGGATATCAACAGCTTGGCCCGCGCGACGACTTCGGCGATCCGATCGGCGGGCGGGGACTCGCGGAGTTCTCGCTCGAGGCCCGGGTTCGGCTGAAGTCCTTCGGCGGCAATTTCGGGATCGTGCCGTTCATCGACGGCGGGATCGCTCACGACCGACGTGACCCCGGACGTCCGCAACTGGCAGTTCGGCGCGGGAATCGGTGTGCGCTATCACTCCAGCTTCGGCCCGATCCGGCTGGACGTCGGAACGCCGCTGAACCCGCGCTCCGGCGATGCGCGAGTCGCGGTCGTCGTCTCTCTCGGCCAGGCGTTCTGATCGTGGAAGACGCGATCAGCGGCCCGGTCGTCGAGCAGCGCCGCTATCGCTTGAAGCGGCACTGGACGCGGCGACTGCTCTCCGAGCTGATCGCATTTTTCGTCGTCCTGATGGCGCCGCAATCGTCGGTCTGCATCGTGCTCGACACGGCGCCCGGCCATCGTTTCATCGTCGACCGCATCGGACAGCTGGAGACCGCTTCCGGCCTGCGCTTCCGCATCGGCCGGATCGAGGGATCGATCTTCGGCGAGACGCGGCTGAAGAACGTCGCGGTTCTCGACCAGCGCGGCGTGTTCGTGACCTCGCCGGAGATCGAAGTCGACTGGACGCCCGGCCGGTGGCTGCGCAACTCGCTGTACCTGGAGCGGATCGAGGCCGACCGGCTGACCCTGCACCGCTTGCCGCAACTGAAGCCGCACCGGCCGCGAGCGGACCGCTCCTGCCGAAGTTCGACATCCATATCGGCGAACTGACCATCCACCGCCTCGAGCTCGCTCCAGCGGTCTCCGGCGTGGCGCGTGCGGGCACGGTGCGCGGCAAGGCCGACATCCGGCAGGGCAGGGCGCCGGATCGAGCTTCGCGCGGCGATGGATCGCGGCGGCGACCGCCTGGCGATCCTTCTCGACGCGGAGCCCGACGGCGACCGCTTCGACCTCGAAATCCGGTCGCAATCGCCGGCCAACGGCGTGGTGCCGGCGCTGCTCGGCACCAATCGCGTCGATCGACCTCCTCGTCACCGGCGACGGCAGCTGGACCGCGTGGCGAGGGATTGCCGCGCTCAACATGGCGGGACGGCCGACGGCACGCCTGCAGATTGACGGTTCGCGACGGTCGCTACGGCCTGCCGCGGAGCCGTGGCCCCGGCGCAGTTCCTGAAGGGCAGGCTCATGCGGCTGACGGCGCCGACGCTGAAGGTGGTCGGCGACGCGACGCTCACCGATCAGATCCTCAAGGGCAAGCTCACCGTCGGCTCGGTCTCGCTGCGCGCCGTGGCGAGCGGCTCGGTCGATCTCGGCGAGGGCGCCTATCGCGACCTGACTCTCGGGCTCGACCTGCTTCGTCCGCCAGGCGCTCTTCCCCAACATGACCGGGCGCGACGTCCGCATGCTGTGGACGCTCGACGGCCCCTACGCGACCGCGCGCTATTCCTATCGCCTGACCGCGCCCGTCCTGAAGTTCGACGACACGGGCTTCGTCGACGTGAAGGCGGACGGCAGCGGCAGGCTGACGCCGTGGCCGCTGCGTGTCCCGCTTCGCCTGACCGCGCGAGCGATCACCGGCGTCGGCGACGTTGCCGGCGCCATCCTCGCCAACGCTCGCCTCGACGGCATGCTGACGATCACGCCCAAGTTCGTCCGCGGCGAGGGGCTGCAGCTGCGCAGCGCGAAGCTCAACGCGAAGCTCGGCCTGCTGATCGACCTCGTCAGCGGCCGCTTCCAGGTCGTCATTTCCGGCGGCCTGACGCGCTACTTCATCGACGGCCTCGGCATCGTCGACGTTCAGTCGGAGCTGACGGTCGTGCCCGGGCCGGGCGGCAAGGGCTCGCGCATCGTCGGCACCGGCAAGGCGTGGGTCCGACGCCTCGACAACAGCTTCTTCGCCAGCCTGACGGGCGGCCTGCCGCGCATCGAGACCCGGCTGGAGCGCGGCCCCGACGGGATCCTCCGCTTCTCCGGCATGCAATTCTATTCGCCCAAGCTTCGACTGACGGGCGAAGGCCATCGCAACCGCGACGGCACGTTCCACATCGTCGCGCGCGGGCGACAGGCGACCTACGGGCCGGTGCGGCTGGTCCTCGACGGGCGTATCGAACGTCCCCGCGTCCAGCTCTTCCTCGAGCGTCCCAACGACACGCTCGGCATCCGCGACATGCAGCTGCTGCTGAGCCCGACGGCGGCGGGCTTCGACTATCGCGCCAACGGCCAGTCGATGCTCGGGCCGTTCACAAGCAACGGCCGCATCCTCCTTCCGCGCGGCGGCCGGGCCACCATTGCGATCGCCGCACTCGACGTCAGCGGCACGCGCGCCAGCGGCGATCTTCGCGCCGATCCCGGCGGGTTCACCGGCCTGCTCAACCTGTCGGGCGGCGGGCTGGACGGAACGCTCGCCTTCGCGCCCGTTGGCGATGCCCAGAAGATCGAAGCGCATTTGCGGGCGAGCAACGCCCGTTTCCCGACGCTTTCGGTGCGGTCGGGCCGCCTCGACGGCAACATCATCCTTGCGGAGGGCCGGACCACCCTCGACGGCTCGGTCGATGCGCGCGGGCTGGAGATAAGCGGCATCAGCCTCGCGCGGCTCACGGCCAACGCCAAGCTGGTGAACGGGGAGGGGCAGGTGCGCGCGCTCCTCGCAGGCCGCCGCGGCGCCGCCTTCGAATTCAGCACGCTTGCCAATATCGCGCCCGATCGGATCCAGCTCACGGGACAGGGCTCGGTCGAGCGGCGCGCGCTTGGTCCTCAACCAGGCCGCCGTTCTCACGCGCTCGGGCGACGGGTGGGAGCTTGCGCCGACCAGCATCTCTTTTGCGGGCGGGCGCGCAGTGCTTTCCGGCCGGAGCGGCTCGCGGCCCGAAGTCCACGCGCAGCTTCAGTCCATGCCGCTCGAAGTCCTCGACCTCGGCTGGCCGAACCTCGACCTCACCGGCGTTGCGAGCGGGCGCCTCGACTATGCGTGGAAGGGCAATCGCAGCGGCCGCGCCGATCTCAAGATCCGCGGCCTCAGCCGTGCCGGGTCTGGTTCTCGCGTCGAAGCCGATCGACGTCGGGCTTTCCGCAGTCGTCACGGGCAACCAGGCGGCAATGCGCGCCGTGGCGGTCAGCGGCGGCCAGACGCTCGGACGGGCGCAGGCGCGGTTCGCTCCGATCGGGAATGGCGAGCTGATGGCCGAGCTGTTCAATGCCCCGCTCTTCGCGCAGCTCCGCTACGCCGGGTCCCGCGGACACCTTGTGGCGGCTTTCCGGCACGGAGTTGTTCGACCTGACCGGCCCCGTCGCGATCGGCGCCGACATCGGCGGGCGCCTCGTCGATCCGACCATCCGCGGCTCCGTCCGGACGACCACCGCGCGCCTCGAAAGCGCGGTCACCGGCACCTTGATCGAACAATTGCAGACCGACGGCCGCTTCAACGGCTCGCGCCTCGTCTTCAACCGGCTTGCCGGGACGACCGCTGGCGGCGGCAAGATCGAGGGCAACGGCACCGTCGATTTCTCCGGCGGCGTTGCGGCGCTGAACCTGTCCTTCAACGCCCAGCAGGCGCAGCTGCTCAACCGCGACGACGTCGCCGCGCGGGTCACGGGCCCGATCACCATCCGCTCCGACGGAAGCGGCGGAACGATCGCCGGCGACCTGCGCCTCAACAGCGGCCGCTTCACGCTCGGCCAGGCGAGTGCAGCGGCGGCCGTTCCCCAACTCAAGGTCAGGCACACGCGGGCTCGACGAGGACGAGGTCATCGAGGCCGCCGACCTGCAGCCGTGGCGGCTCGACGTGAAAGCCGCCGGCGGCAACGTCCGGGTGCGCGGGCTCGGCATCGACAGCATCTGGACCACCGACCTTCAGATCGGAGGGACGGCGAACGCTCCGCGCTTCACCGGCCGGGCCGATCTCGTTCGCGGCGACTATGATTTCGCGGGCCGCAACTTCCGGCTCGATCGCGGCCTCATCCGCTTCCGCGGCGAGAGCCCGCCCGATCCCTTGCTCGACATTCGCGCCGAGGCGGACGTGCAGGGCCTGAACGCGACGGTGATCGTCGGCGGGACCGGCCTGCGCCCGGAAATCACCTTCGCCAGCGTGCCGCAGTTGCCGCAGGACGAGCTTCTCTCGCGCATCCTGTTCGGGACCTCGATCACCAACCTCTCGGCGCCCGAGGCGCTGCAGCTCGCATCCGCGGTCGCGGCGCTGCAGTCGGGCGGAGGCGGCCTCGATCCGATCAACAGCGTCCGCCGCGCCGTCGGCCTCGACCGCCTGCGCATCCTCCCCGCCGACATCGCCACCGGCCAGAAGACCGCCGTCGCCGCGGGCAAATACGTCACGCGCAAATTGTTCGTCGAAGTCATCACCGACGGCCAAGGCTATTCCGCGACGCGCGCGGAGTATCAGGTGACCCGCTGGCTATCCCTGCTGTCGTCCATCTCCACCATCGGCCGCACCAGCGCCAACGTCCGCGTCAGCAAGGATTATTAGCGCTCGGAGCAAGGTCCGATCTGACGCTCAGACTCGCGGAAATCCCAGTTTTTGCACAAGCGCGGCATAGCGGGGATCCTTCCTGATCGGGTCGACGAAGGGATCCGTCTTGAGGCCGACCAGCCCGGGATCCTTTAGAGACAATGCCCGGTCGAACGCTGCGAACGCGCGGTCCCGGTCGCCGATCTGAGAGTGGATAACCCCAACCTGGTACGAGACGGCTGGGCCGTAGGCACTCCCAAGCTGCGCTATGGCCCGCTCCACCCCGCGTCTGTCGCCAGCCCGTGCGGCGATCAGCCCTTCTCCGGTCATGCGCAGATAATCGTCAGCCGGGATTCGGGCATATTCGGCCGCGGCGCGCTCCGGTTGGCCGAGGAGTAGCCAGGCGTCCCCGGCCGTGGCGAAGCGGGCGGCGTTGCCCGGGGCGATGGCTTCGGCCTGGCGAACCGCCTCGATGGCTTCCGGGTAACGGCGGGCCAGCAGCATCACCAGGCTGCGGCGGGCGTAAGTACGAGCCGCAAGCCCGTCGAGCGCGATCAGCCGGTCAGAGAGACGCAGCGCCTCGTCCCTCCGCTCGAAGGTCGCCATGGTCGTTGCCGCCTCCAGCAAGACGTCCGCGTCGTCCGGCGAAAGGGCCAAAGCCGTTTCGGTCTCACGCAGGATTCCGGCGAGATCGAAGCGATTGTAAGCGATCCTTGCCAGCGCAACGTGAGGAGCGCCGATGTGGGGAGCAAGTTTCGCCGCCCGCCGGGCGGCCGCCTCCGCCTCCGTGAGCAGTGCTGGAGCATTTGCGTCCGCCGGGAAATTTTCCGCGATGGTGATGAGGACCATCGATCGCTCGACATGCGCTCCGGCGTAATTCGGATCGCGCGCTACGGCCCCGTCGACCAACCTCAGTGCCTGGTCGAACTCCGCCCGGCTTCCCGCGGTGACCCTCGCTTGCCGAGCCCGAAACATCATGTCCTGGGCGAGGCTATTGGACGTACCGACAAGGTTCAGCGCCGACTGACCCTGTCCGCTGAGCGCAATGCTCAGTGATCGCGCGACCCTTGCGGCGATGTCGGCCTGGATGCGGATCGCGTCGCCGATCGCCCGGTCATAGCTTTGCGCCCAGCGCTCGACGCCGTCCCGGCCGTCCACGAGCTGCGCCGTGATTCGGATGAAGTCGGCGGACCGGCGAACGCTGCCGGTCAGCAGATAGGCGGCCTTGAGGCGCTCGGCAGCGACCATGCCGTCCAGATTGGCAACCGCGGCCGAGGACGTGCGACCGATCACTTCCAGCCCAATGCGCGACAAAGCCGAGCGCAGCTCCTCGCTCACCCCTTCTGCGAAATAGTCCTGCTCGGGATCGTTCGACATGTTGGCGAACGGCAGGACCGCGATGCGTTTCGGACTTGGAGCGTCGGGCCGAAGAGCGAGCCACCCGCCGCCTGCCGCTGCGGCGCCTCCGATCAGGATGCCCCCGGCAAGCAGGGATCGCCGGGCCACGCGCGGAGATTTTGCCGGCATGACTAGACGAGGCAGCTCTTCGCCGCTGACCCGTTCACGAACCTCGTGCAGGAGGTTCTGATAACGCGCGTCGTCTACATCGCCCTTCCATCCTTGCAGTGGAAGCGCCTGCACCTCGCCAAAGCCCAACGGCGGGTCCACGGCGTCGATGAGGATGGGCAGATAGGTGCCGAGGCGCATGGCGCGGGTCGCCTCGTCGCGAACGAAATGGCCTTCCGGTCCGACCGAGCCCTTCGACCAGGCGACAATGACGCAACGGGCATTGTCGAGATGCCGTTCGATCTGTTCCCGCCAGTGAGCGCCGCCGCTTATCCGTGCGTCCCACCAGACGTTCATGTCCTCCATCTCGAGCGCGGCGACCAGCGCTTGCAGCCGCGAACGGTCCTCGGACTTGTAGGAAATGAAGACGTCGCAAGCCGGCTGAGACATGCTGACCCCCGTTTTCAGCAGCGACAGTATGAAAGGCTGCGCAGGCGACTGCAACGGAGCAGGGATGGCGAAAGCCGCGAGGGTGATTGACGACCGGCGCCGTGATTGCGACGTGTGGCGCGGCAAGGGGAGGCGTCATGAAGAACTGGAACGTGCGCAAGCAGGTCGTCGCTCGCGAGGACATGCCGGAAGAGCATCGGCTTCACCAGTCGCTCACCTGGCCGCACCTGATCGCGCTGGGCGTCGGCGCGATCGTCGGCACGGGCATCCTCACGCTGACCGGCGTCGGCGCCGCCAAGGCGGGCCCTGCCGTCATCCTCAGCTTCGCCATCGCCGGCCTGATCTGCGCCTTCGCCGCGCTCGCTTATGCCGAGATGGCGACCATGTATCCGGCGTCGGGCAGCGCCTACACCTACAGCTACATCGTCTTCGGGGAGCTGATCGCCTGGATCGTCGGCTGGTCGCTGATCCTCGAATATAGCCTGGTCGTCAGCGCGGTGGCGGTCGGCTGGTCCGGATACGCATCAGGATTCCTGACGAGCATAGGCGCCGCGCTTCCAAGCGGTCTCGTCAACGGGCCGGAGCTTGGCGGAATCGTCAACCTGCCCGCGGTGTTCATCATTGCCGTCGTCGCCGGCCTGCTGATCTACGGCACGCGCGAGAGCGCCAATCTCAACGCCGCGCTCGTCGTGGTGAAGCTGCTCGCGCTGACGCTCTTCATCTTCGTCGCCTTGCCGGTCTTCAACGCCGACAATTTCCAGCCCTTCATGCCGTACGGCTTCCCGCGCAGCGGCCCGTCGGGTTCGGAAGTCGGAGTCATGGCGGCGGCGGCGATCATCTTCTTCGCCTTCTACGGCTTCGACGCCATCGCGACGGCGGCGGAGGAAGCCAAGAACCCCGACCGCGACCTCGCCATCGGCATCGTCGGATCGATGATCCTGTGCGTGATCATCTACATGGCCGTCGCCGCGGTCGCGATCGGCGCGCTTGCCTACACGAGGTTCGCCGACAGCGCGGAGCCGCTGGCGTTGATCCTTCGCGAGATCAACCAGGGCTGGGCGGCCAAGGTGCTCGGCGTTTCCGCGGTCATCGCCTTGCCGACCGTCATCCTCGCCTTCTTCTTCGGGCAGAGCCGCATCTTCTTCACCATGGCGCGCGACGGCCTGCTTCCGACCAACCTCGCGCGCGTGTCGTCGCGGGGGACGCCGGTTCGCATCACCTTGTTCACGGCGGTCGTGGTCGCGGTGATCGCCGGCCTCTTCCCGCTCGCGGAGATTGCCGCGCTCGCCAACGCCGGCACGCTGACGGCCTTCATCGCCGTCTCGGCCGCGATGCTTGCCATGCGCAGGCGCGAGCCGAACGCTCCGCGCAAGTTCACCACTCCGCTGCCATGGGTCGTCGGCATCGGCGCGATCCTCGGCTGCGCCTATCTCTTCTACAGCCTGCCGGTGAAGACGCAGACCTACTTCCTGCGTCTGGAACGCGGTCGGGCTGATCCTCTACTGGGTCTACGGCCACGGCCGGGCCGAGAAGGCGAGGGCGGGCCGCAGTGCCTGACGCGGCCGCGCCGGCGCGGCGCTCGCCACTCAAGAACATCGTCGGCGGTTCGGCGGGCAATCTCGTCGAATGGTTCGACTGGTACGTCTATTCCGCCTTCGCGCTCTACTTCGCGCCCGCCTTCTTCCCGAAGGGCGAGCCGACCGCGCAATTGCTGCAGACGGCCGCGATCTTCGCCGTCGGCTTCGTCATGCGGCCGATCGGCGCCTGGCTCATGGGCATCTACGCCGACCATCGCGGCCGCAAGGCGGGGCTGTCGCTTTCGGTGACGCTCATGTGCATCGGCTCGCTGATGATCGCGGTCGCGCCGACCTATGCGCAGGTTGGCGCATGGGCGCCGGCGATCCTGCTGATCGCCCGCATGGTCCAGGGGCTCAGCCTCGGCGGCGAATATGGGTCGAGCGCGACCTACATGTCGGAAATGGCCGACCGCGACCGGCGCGGTTTCTGGTCGAGCTTCCTCTACGTCACGATCATCGGCGGACAGCTGAGCGCGCTCGCATTGCTGGTCGTGCTGCAGGTGGTCCTCGGCGACGATGCGATGCAGGCCTGGGGCTGGCGCATCGGCTTCTGGGCGGGCGCCCTGCTGGCGGTCGTCGTCTTCTTCATCCGGCGCGGCCTCGACGAAACGCTCAGCTTCGAAAATGTCGCCGCGCAGAAGGACCGGCGGCGTTCGACGGCGATGAACCTGTTCCGCGATCATCCGCGCGAGGCGCTGCTGGTGATGGCGCTGACGGCGGGCGGGACGGCGTCCTTCTACGCCTACACCATCTACATGCAGAAGTTCCTCGCCAACACGAGCGGCTTCGACCGCGCGACGGCATCGCAGATCATGACGGTCGCGCTGCTGGTCATGCTGCTGATCCAGCCGTTCGCCGGCCGGCTTTCCGATCGCGTCGGGAGGCGTCCGCTGATGATCTTCTTCGGAACGACCGCGACCCTATTCACCTATCCGATCTTCGTGACGCTGGAGGGCACGAACAGTGTCGCCGTCGCCTTCGCTCTGGTCATGGCCGCGCTGATCATGGTGACAGGCTACACGTCGATCAACGCGATCATCAAAGCGGAGATGTTCCCGGCCGACATCCGCGCGCTGGGCGTCGCTTTGCCCTTCGCCATCGCCAACGTGATCTTCGGCGGCACGGCCGAATATGTCGCGCTTTACCTCAAGGACATCGGCCACGAGCGCTGGTTCTACATCTACATCTCGGCGCTCGCCGCCTGTTCGCTGGTGGCGTACATCCGGATGCGGGAAACGAAGACTTCGAGCCTGATCCTCGAAGACTGATTAGTGCTTGAGATAGCCCTCGAGGTCGTCGCGGATTTCCGCGATCGAGCTGCGGCCCCAGCGCTCGTCCCAGGCCGAATTCGTCGCCGTCGTCGCGATCGAGGAAGCTCGGGAACGTTCCAGCTGTGCGGAGTGACGTCCGGCCGCGCATTGGCGAGGCAGGCCAGGTCGAAGGGCTGAGTGAACCTCAAGCCGGCCTGGTCGCCGCAGACCCACTGGATCGTGACGAAATGCTGGCCGGCATCGCCCAGGTCGAGAAGCGCTTCGGCGCCCAGCGGATAGTCGACAGCGACATCGACCAGCGCGCCGCCGGCGGAGACGTTGCGGATGCGCACCGGGTTGGTGTCGTGCGCGTAGTGGATTTCGCCCTTCCAGATGAGCGGGTGCCGCTTTCTCGTCGCGGGCGCCCAGCTCTTCCGGGGCCTCGTCCTCGCCCAGCAGCATTTCCGGCTGCTCCAGGCGGATCTCGTCGGGGAAGTTGCGCTGAATGACGTCCAGCAGAAGTGCGTCGCCTCAGCTCCGGCGAGCAGTCGAGCTTGGTTTCGTGCGCGAATTCCAGGCCGATGCAATCGCCCTTGATCCACGACCACGGCGCCCTCGAGCCCCGGTCCTTCGCCGAAGCGAAGTTCGACCATGTCCCACAGGCGCGGCTTGAACTTGCAGCGGATCTTCGCGCCGCCGCGCGACAGGTTCACGATTTCGACGTCGTTCGAACGTGCCATCGTAGATGGCGCTGGCGGTTTCGCCTTCGAGGCGATGGCGGTCGCCTCCGCGATGGTCGCCCCGGCGCGTCTCGGCACGCGGAACCCGCACTCCGTCCAGGGCGTCGTGTTCGCCCTCGGAGCGCGGGTTCTTGTCAGTGACAACCAACGGCTTCTTCTCGCCGCGAAGCACGGCGGCACGGAAGCTGTTTCGCGTGGCCTCGACACCCATGAGGCCACTGACTAACTGATGTCAGTTAATAAGATGTGAGCCGTTACGACGAGTAATACATGTCGAACTCGACCGGGCTCGGCGTGGTCTCCCAGCGCATCACTTCGTCCCACTTGAGTTCGATGTAGGCGTCGATCTGGTCGTCGCTGAACACGTCGCCCTTGGTCAGGAAGGCCTTGTCGTTCTGCAGGTTGACCAAGCGCCTCACGAAGCGAGCCGCACACCGTCGGGACGTTGACCAGCTCCTGCGGCGGCAGGTCGTAGAGGTTCTTGTCCATCGGATCGCCCGGGTGGATGCGGCTCTGGATGCCGTCGAGGCCGGCCATCATGATCGCCGCATAAGCGAGATAGGGGTTGGCCATCGCGTCCGGGAAGCGGAACTCGACGCGCTTGGCCTTCTCGCCGGTGCCGTACGGGATGCGGCACGACGCCGAGCGGTTGCGGCTGGAGTAAGCGAGGAGCACCGGCGCTTCGAAGCCCGGGACCAGGCGCTTGTAGCTGTTGGTCGTCGGGTTGGTGAAGGCGTTCAGCGCGCGGGCGTGCTTGATGACGCCGCCGATGAAGTAGAGCGCCGTCTCGCTGAGCCCCGCATAGCCGTTGCCGGCGAAGAGCGGCTTGCCGCCCTTCCACAGCGACATGTGGGTGTGCATGCCCGAGCCATTATCCTGCGCGATCGGCTTCGGCATGAACGTCGCCGTCTTGCCGTAGGCCTGCGCGACCATGTGCACGACATACTTGTAGATCTGCATGCGGTCGGCGGTGGTGACGAGCTCGCCGTAGGTCAGGCCGAGCTCGTGCTGCGCGGCGGCGACCTCATGGTGATGCTTGTCGCAGGGCAGGCCCATCTCGATCATCGTCGAGAGCATCTCGGCGCGGATGTCCTGGGCGCTGTCGACCGGAGCGACCGGGAAATAGCCGCCCTTGGCGCGCGGGCGGTGACCGAGGTTGCCGCCGTCATATTCGCGGCCGGTGTTGGTCGGCAGCTCGATATCGTCGATGCGGTAGGAGGACGCATTATAGCCGTCCTCGAAACGCACGTCGTCGAACATGAAGAATTCGGCTTCCGGGCCGACGAAGACGGTGTCGGCGATGCCGGTCGCCTTCAGATAGGCTTCCGCGCGGGTCGCGGTCGAACGCGGGTCGCGGCTGTAGAGATCGCCGGTCGCGGGCTCGACGATGTTGCAGAACAACACCATCATCGGCGTGGCGCTGAACGGATCGATGTAGACCGCTTCCAGGTCCGGCTTCAGGATCATGTCGGACTCGTTGATGGCCTTCCAGCCTGCGATCGAAGACCCGTCGAACATGAAGCCGTCCGTCAGCTGGTCCTCGTCGATCAGGCCCGAGGCCATGGTCAGGTGCTGCCACTTGCCCTTCGGGTCGGTGAAACGGAGGTCGACCCATTCGATCTCCTCTTCCTTGATGCGCGAAAGGATTTTGCCAGCGTCCGAAGCCATCTTGCCCTCATCTTATTGTGATTCGCCGCGAAAGCGGCTCGTGAGAAAGCGATTGCCGCTGCAGGTGCGAAGAGTCATCGGCAGTGTGAACTTTTCACGGGAACCAAGCGCGGATTCCCGATGTGGCGCAATTCTCGAACAAGCTGTCGCGCGCGTTAACCGTTCTTAAGGCTCGGGCGCGCAGAACCTCCGCGGGGATTCGTGAGCGGAGGGTTAGTATGGGTGCGCCCGTTACAGGCATTAAAGCAGCGGAGGATCCCTCCGCGGAGGCCCTGTTCAGCGCGTTCGACGATGGCATTTCCAGCGCGGAGAAGCGCAGGCACGCCACCGTCTACAATTACTGGCTGTCGATTCGCGGCGATCGGCAATTTCCGCCAATTCGCGATCTCGATCCGCTCGAAATCTCCGACGCCGGCCCGTCCAGTGCGCTCCTGGAGCTCATCGGCGGCGGCGAAGACGCGGAAATCCGCCACCTGGGCCAGGCCATCAAGGATGGCGTGACGGCGGAGCGGATCAGCGAAGCGCCGCGGCCCTCGCTTTTGTCCTGCATCGCAAAGCAGCTTCCGATCATTTCGAACGCACGGCAGGCGCTCGCGTTCGAGGACGAGTTCGTAACCGCCGAAGGCGCCACGCGCTGCTGGGTCACCCTGCTGCCGTTCAGCTCGACCGGGACCTATGTCGATTACGTCTACGGACTGGTCAGCCTGAAGGCGGTGAGCAAGAGCGCTGAACAGCCTGAAGTCGTCTCGACGAAGTCGTTCAGGATGAAGTCGCGATCGAGGAAGAGGCTGCCGAGCTGGTCTCCGAGCGAAGGCGAAGAGGCCCTGGAACTCACGCCGGAGCCGGTCGAAGCCTTCGTCGAGGCCGATCCGATCGAGGCAGAAGTCTTCGAAGAGGCGCCCGAGGCGTTCGTCCAGGAGGAAGAAGCCTTCGCCGAAGAGGTTGCGGCCGAAGCGCCACCGTCGAAGCGGCCCGGCTTCTCGAAGCTGTTCGACACCCTCGCGGGCAAGAGCGGCTTCTACGGCAATGTCGTGCAGATGGATCCGAAACTTCCCACGGAACCTGAAGAGATCGAACTCCTCGAAGAAGCTCAGTTCGTGGAAGACGAACCGGCTGTCGAAGAGGTCGTGGCGGTCGAAGAGCCGGTCGAGACGATCGAAGAGCCTGTCGCAGGCTTTCGACGAACCCGAACCGATCCAGCAGGAACAAAGCCAAGCCAAAGAAACCAGAAGCGTACCGGAGGGATTTATGCAGACCAGATTGGCCGAAGTCCGTTCGAAGGCCGATGAGGCCCGGGCGGCGAAGCTGCGTGCGAACGCGGCACTCTACGAAGGCCTGAGCGCGGCCTATGATTTCGCGCTCGATGCCGAAGAGAATGCCGAGGATTATCTGAAGCTCGTCGAGGCGCAGGGTCTCAAGATCCAGCTCCGCTCGCCGATGAAGCCGGTCGTGAAGCTCGCGTTCGACGGCCTGTGCGACGAATCGACCATCTCGCAGCTTGAGACCGTGCTGGCCTGGGCGCTGAAGCACGATCTTCCGCGCGGCACGCTGGCCGAGCGCATCGAGTCCGAGGGTGGGCTCGGCTCGATCCTCAGCGGACAAGCCGCCGCAGCCTGAATTTCCAGGAACCAGAGGAGGGCGGTTAGCGCGGAAGCGCTGGCCGCCCTTTTCTTTTGTCGAGCTTAGGAAGCGTCTTTGGGAGAGGCGGAATTGCCGCTCTTGCCCTCGCCGAGGCGAAGGCCTTCGACGACCGCTTCGACCGCGCACTTGCGCGACAGTTCGGCGAGCGTCTTCGTATCGGCGCTGCCTTCCTTCGACGCCAGGCGATGCGTCCGGTTCGCGATGTCGCGAAGCTCGGTGATCGTCGATTCCGTCAGCTGCTTCGTATCCTGCAGAAGCCGGTCGAGCACCGGTTCGGACAGCGGCGTCGCGAACTCGAGGCCCGCGAACTCCTGGCAGCGCCACACGACGCGGCAATATTGGGTCTCGAGGCCGGCGATGCTCAGCCACAGCCAGCTTTCGACCGATGCGCCCGATCCCGCTTCGATGCGGCAGCCGTGGGTGGAGATGTCGATGACGCGCGCGGTGACCCGCCCGCGGCCAGCTTCGCGCATGGTCGCGTTGAGGCGCAGCGCGGCACGCTCCGAGCGCCGTCGATCGGCCTCTACGAAGGGCTGAATCGCAATTTCACTCATGTTGAGCGCCATTTCACCTCCCCCTCATGCAGCAGGAGAGTGAACAAATGGTTCTGGAAGGTTAACGGCCAGCCGCCGCATCGATTTACGAAGGCGGTTAATGAAAGAAGCGGCCCGGACCGGGTTTGGGATCGGTCCAGACCGCTTCAGCCTTGTGACAAGCAAGGGTGAGATCCGCCTGAACGTCCTTGCCGAGCCGTGCGGGCGATTCTCAAGGACGAGTAAATGGCAATTTAACAGCGATGTCCAGCAGGCGACGGCGGACAAAGGGTGCGCTGATGGGGTCCGCCAGCGCTGCGTCGCTCGTAGCGCGGCGAACCCCGGTCCACGGCCAGGCATGCAAAACGGCCGTCGACCTGAAGCAAGCGTAATCAAGCCGCGCGAAGTGCGAGGCTAACTTATGTTAAGTCTGGAACGAGACCCGTTCGATTTTTTCGCGAAACTAAGTTCAGCCGTCCCGGAGGCGACCGACCAGGATATCGAACACAGCCGGATAGATCGGCCGGACGAACTCGATGCCCACGTCGGACCCCTTGACCCAGCAGATGCTGGCCTCGATGGCATCCAGGCCCTCGAACTTGACCCAGACCGTCTCATCGAGGCGCGGCCGCTCGACGAACTCGAGCTTGCAGCCTTCGCGCGAAACGTCGTGGACATTGACGAGATAATTGCTCTGCCCGCTGCGGCGGAGCTGGACTTCGGCCCTAAGCGGAACGCGCGCGCTCTTCCTCTCGCGCGAGCCTTCCGATCCCGAGCCGCCCGGAATTGCCTTGTCCATGCGCATCGACCCTCATGAGAAACGCACTCTTACAAGTTACGTACGCGTAACATATGTCAAATCTTCGCGCGAAATGGACTGAAATCCGTGTGCTCGTCGAAGACGTCGACGCCTTCACGCCGCTTCAGGAAACCGACCACCGCATAGGTCACGGGCGTCAGCAGCGCTTCCCAGCCCGACCTTCAGCGCCCACTGGGTCAGCAGGACCTTGATCACCAGGTCGTTCGTCCAGCCCGCCGCGCCCCAGAAGGCGAGCGGATAGAAGATCAGGCTGTCGATGCCCTGACCGACGACCGTGCTTCCGATCGTGCGCGTCCACAGATGCTTGCCCTGCGTCCAGATCTTCATCTTGGCGAGGACCAGGCTGTTCACGAACTCGCCCGCCCAGAAGGCCAGGATCGAGGCGAAGACGATGCGCGGCACCTGGCCGAACACCTGCTCGTAAGCCTGCTGCCCGGTCCAGTCCGGCGCGGGCGGAAGTGCGACGACGACGGTCGCCATGAAGGCCATGAACAGCAGCGCCGTCGTTCCGGCCCAGATGCAGCGCCGCGCCCGGGCGTAGCCATACACTTCGGTCAGCACGTCGCCGATCACGTAGGACAGGGGGAAGAAGAGGATGCCCGCGCCGAACGGCCAGTCGCCGATCAGCGGAAGGTCGACGACGGCGACCTTCCCCGCGCCAAGCACGTTCGACAGCAGGAGAATGGTGACGAACGCCACCATGACGAAGTCGAAGTAGCGCAGGCGGCGCCCGGACAGCGCCTCCGCATCGACCTTCAACGGATGATGTTCGCGATCCCCCACGGCGCATCTGTAGAGCGCGTTGACGCTGGCGGAGGCAAGACCTAATTCGGAGCCGGCCCGAGCGGGTATGATGTAGTGGTAGCCTGTCAGCTTCCCATGCTGATCGTGCGGGTTCGATTCCCGCTACCCGCTCCAGGCGCAGACCATCCGTCGGATGGTTGGTCGAGGCGTAGCGTATCTCTCAATGATCGGGGGGACTGGCTATGGGTTGCTTCATTTTCGCTGGCGGCCGCACTCGCGCTGCAGGATTCGCCGGCCGCAGGACAGCCCAGGAACCGCCGCGCAGCAAGCGCAGTCCGAGCAGACGGAAGGCACCACCGGGGCATCGCCCTGGCAGGCGCAGATCTATCAGTGGCAACTTCGCGAACTGGACCGAGGAAGAACTGGCAAGCGGCGCGACGGCTGGGACCTCGCGCATCAGCTGCGGCGGGTACACTCATCGCCGAAGGCTGGGTGCTGACGGCTGCGCACTGCATCAATCCGGCTCGGATCGAGAACGGGCTACCGCGTCCGCCTCGGCGCCGACTACATCGATAACGACGAGGGCGTGACCTACCGGATCGACCGGATGGTCCGCCATGCCGACTGGAACAAGGCAGCAGCACGCCTACGACATCGCGCTGATCCATTTCGTCGCCGACGAGGAGACCGATGACTCCGAAGGCCGGTCCGGTCGAGGCCATCCCGCTCTACGAAGGGCCGCCGCTTGAAGCCGGCGTCGACCGTCTATGCCACGGGCTGGGGCCAGCTCGACGAAGCCAAGGGCTCAGGGCTTTTCGAGGCTGAGCTGACATCGGTCGAGCTGACGACCGTCGATTGCGTCGACCTACCCGCAGTACGCAGGAAGGTCCCGGAATACCAGCTTTGCGCGAGCCGGGCGGACGCCCGGCGACGACGCCGACACCTGCACCGGCGACAGCGGCGGGCCGCTGGTGCTGGAAGCGGACGACCGGTGCTGGTCGGCGTCGTGAACTGGGGCATCGGCTGCTTACCGGAAGACAGCGCCGGCGTCTACCTGCGCATCGACAACGAGAATTTCCGCGACTGGATCGACCGCGCGATGGCGGCCGACCCGTCCGTCAGCGAGCTGCGCTAGCGATCGTCGCCGGACTCGCCGCGGTCATCGCCGCTGCCACGGTCATCACCGGCTTGCCGCGATCGTCGCCGCTGCCGCGGTCTTCGTCTTCCTCGTCCTCTGGCCGGAAGCCGAAATTGCCATCGCTTCGTGCATTAGCATGGTCGCTCTCCTCGTGGGTCGCCGAAAGTCTCATGAATCGGGCTCGTTGCGATAGGGTCTGTGTCAAGCGAAACCCAAGTCCTTGACAGAAGCGCAAAATCTCGGGTCGTTCGCAATCGGATCCAGCAACGGATCGGTGGCGACGTGGCTCAGGCCGGAATCGCCGATCGCGCGCGCCCGCGGAGCCGTGCGATGGCCTCGTCGGTCTGCCCCCATTGCGCCATCACTTCGGCCTGCTGGTAGATGCGCGGCGTCGCCGACTTCGCGACCAGCGCGTCGAAGCGCTTTCTGCGCCGCGGCCTCGTTGCCGGCGCGATGCTCCAGCATGGCCAGGCCGCGCAGCCGGAACATCGTCGCTGGCTTTTCCGCCTCGATCGCCGCCCGCGCTTCGCTCCAGCTTGCCGGTCTGCATCAAGGCGTTGCCCATGAAGGCATTGGCGATTCGAAATCTGCGGATTGAGCTGCAGAGCGCGGCGGTAGCGCGACGATGGCGTCTGCGATAGCGGCGCGAAGCATAAGCGATCAGTGCCTGCCGCCCGATGGGTGCGCGGGTTGAGCGGGTCGAGCGCCAGCGCGCGCTCGATCGCGTCCGCGCGCCTCGGCGAAGCGGCGGGCGCGGACGGTGTACAAGCGCATAGAGCAGGACGACGTCGGCATCGCCGCGGCCATAGTTCGTAGGCCTTTTCGTAGGACGGCTTCGCCCCGCGCACGTCGAGGAAGCCGGCGAACTTCGCATAGCCAAGCGCAAGATGGCCCTCCGCCAGCGTCGGGCGCGATCGTCGATTGCCCGCTCCGCCTGCTGCGACGGCGGCAGCATAGAGCGGCTTTAGCTCGCTCGCCTTGGCGCTTCTGCGATGCGATGCGAGGCGAGGACGCGCGACAAGCGCCGCATGGGCGAGCGCAAAATCCGGATCGGTTGGCGATGGCCACCTCGAAATTGGCTCGCGCCTCGCGGTCGGTCGCTTCGTCCTTGGCGAGATTGTAGAGCGCCTTGCCGCGCAAATAGGCTTCGTAGGCCTTGGCGTTGCGCGTGCCGCCAAGGGCGGGGCGTCGGTCGCCATCCGCACCGACAAGGCGTTCGCGACACGTTGCGCGCGATGTCGCTCTGGAAGGCGAAGATGTCGTCGAGCTTCCGCTCGACGCTTGCGACCATTCGGAGAAGCCGGTCGCGCCATTGGTCAGGTTGGTCGCAACCCGGACGCGGTCGCCGAGCGCGCTGGACCGATCCGTCGAGAAGATAGCCGACGCCAAGCTGCTGGAGATCGACTGTGCGTCGCCTTCATCGTCCTCGCTCGCGTGTCGCGACGAGGCTCCCGGCAAGCACCATCAGCCCGGCATTGCGCGCCAGCGCCGCGCGGATTTCCTCGGTCAGCCCGTCGGACAGGAATGCCTGGCCGGCATCGCCGCTGAGGTTCTTGAACGGCAGCACGGCAATGCTTCGCTCCGGCGCGCCGGAGCCGCCGATCAGCCCTGTCCGCCAGACGATCGAGTCCGCCCGCCGCCGCGGCCGTCGCGGCCCCGCCGATCATCAGCGCCTTGCGCCGGTCAACGGCCGGGGCGGCCTTGCGATGAGGGATGGCCTTGTGCCCGGCGGCAGTGGCGATCGCTCGCCGGATCGCCTCGAACTGCGGCGAGTCCGTGCGCCCGTGCCAGCGGGTCAGTCGATCATCTGGTACTGCCGAAAGCCCAGTGGCGGCCGGCAATTGTCGAGCGAGATCGGGACCAGCCGTTGCCGGTCGCGGGCATGCGACGCCTCGTCGCGTACCCAGTCGGATTCGATCGAATTCTTCGACCACAGGACGATGATGGCGTCGGCCGCGTCGAGCGCCTCGTCGATCGAGCTTGCGAAGCGCGAGCCGCCCTCGATCAGCGCGTCCCACCAGACGGTGTATCCGGATTCTTCGAGCGCGGCGGCGAGGCGCTGCGCGCGCGCCTTGTCGGCGTGCGCATAGCTCAGGAAGATCGTCGGCCGCCGCTCTTCATTCGACATGGTCGAATTTCCCCCGTGGCGAGCTTAGCCCGTCATCGGCGGACACGGGAATAGCGTGGCTAAATGCCGCCTGGAAACGGCTCGAAGCCCGCCTCTTCGAGCCTCCGCTGAAGATCCATCGCCGTCTGCGTCGCCAGGTCGCCGTCGTCCGATCGCATGACGAAGTTCGCGCCGTAGCGGCCGTCCTTGAAGAAGGGATAGCTGCCGATCGCCACGCCCGAATGCGCCGCCTCCGTCTCGCGCAGCAGGTCGGCGACCTCGCTCTCGGCCGCGTAGGCGCCGACCGTGACCGACACCATCGGCCGGCCGCCTTCCAGCTTGCCGTCCAGCGCCTCGAGCATGTTCGCGGCGATGCTGGGGACGCCGGCGAGGATGTAGACGTTGTCGCATCTTCACGCCGGGCGCGCCCGACAGCGGGTTGGGGATCAGCTCGGCGCCGTCGGGCACCCGCGCCATGCGCAGCCGGGCGTCGGTCACGCCGCCGCGCGTCTCGTAATAGGCCTCGAGAATCGCGGCGCGCCTCGGGGTGGACGACGACCGGAACTCCGAACGCCGCGGCGATCGAATCCACGGTGATGTCGTCGTGCGTCGGGCCGATCCCGCCGGTGGTCAGCAGATAGTCGTAGGTCGTCGCGCAGCGCGTTCACCGCGTCGGCGATGCGCTGCTGATCGTCGGGCACGACCCGCACCTCCGCCAGGCGGATGCCCTGCCGGTTCAGCCAGGCCGCGACCTGCGCGATATTCTTGTCCTGCGTCCGGCCGGACAGGATTTCGTCCCCGATCACCAGCAGTGCGGCAGTCCAGATCCGTTCGTCAGCCATGGCGCCCTCATACGCGCGAGGACGGGGCAAGTTCAAAGGGGCTTTCGTGCCGTAGGGTGGGTGCAAAATTCGCCGCGTGCGCTTATGTGAGGCCGATGACCGAATATATCACCGTCGATGCCGAAGACCGGGTCGAAGCCCGCAACGGCGTGATCAAGCTGCACGGGCCGGAAGGCTTCGAAGGCATGCGCAAGGCGGGCCGCCTTGCCGCCGAAATCCTCGATGCGCTGGTGCCGCACGTCGTTCCCGGCGTGACCACCGAGGAGCTCGACGACATCGTCCGCGAGCACATGCTGCGCGAAGGCGCGGTGCCGGCGACGCTCGGCTATCGCGGCTATACCAAGAGCTGCTGCACCTCGATCAACCATGTCGTCTGCCACGGCATTCCGGCCGACCGGGCGCTGAAGGACGGCGACATCGTCAACATCGACGTCACCCCGATCGTCGACGGCTGGCACGGCGACACCAGCCGCATGTACCTGGTCGGCGACGTTCCGCTGAAGGCGCGCAAGCTGGTCGACGTCACCTACGAATGCCTGATGATGGGGCTCGAGCAGGCGAAGCCGGGCAACCGCCTCGGCGACATCTCCGCCGCGATCCAGCGCCATGCCGAAGGCGCGCCGCTACACGCGTCGTCCGCGACTTCTGCGGCCACGGCGTCGGCCGGCTGTTCCACGACAGCCCGGAGGTCGTCCATGCCGGCCGCCCCGGCACCGGCCCGGAGCTTCGGCCCGGCATGTTCTTCACCGTCGAGCCGATGATCAACATCGGCCGGCCCGACGTGAAGATGCTCGACGACGGCTGGACCGCGGTGACCCGCGACCGCTCGCTTTCGGCCCAGTTCGAGCATTCGATCGGGATCACCGAAGACGGGCTGCGAGATCTTCACGAAGAGCCCGGCCGGTCTCGACCATCCGCCCTATCTTTGAGATCAAGCGGAACTAATCATTAATTGACACTTTTGTCAGCTAATGGGAGCTTTCCGTTCCATGAGCACGAGCTTGCACATGTTTCGCCACCAGGTAGCGATCGACCCCGCCGACATCGACCACATGGGTCATGTCAACAACAGCGTGTACCTCAAGTGGGTGCAGGACGCGGTGATCGACTATTGGCAGAGCGTCGCCCCGCCCGAGGCGGTCGCCCGCCACCTGTGGGTCGCGCTCAAGCACGAGATTTCCTACCGCAAGCCGACGTTCCTGCAGGACAGTGTCGTCGCCGAGGTCATCGCGGAAAAGGTCGAAGGCGCTCGCGCCTATTTCACCACCGTCGTCCGCCGCGGCCAGGACGTGCTCAGCGAAGTGAAAAGCTGCTGGTGCTGCCTCGACGCCGGGACTCAGCGTCCCGTCCGCCTGGCCGCGGAGATCGCGAGCAGGTTCCTGCCCGCCAAGGACTGACGGCTAGCGCTTTTGCTCGATCTGGCTGGTGTGGCTGCGCGACCGCGACCCAGCGGCCGTTGCGCCGATGGAAGACGTCGGTGAAGGCCCATTTCCCGCTGGTGTTCCTGCCGTCGACGGAAGTGACCTCTTCGTCCACGCCCTGGACGATGCCGACATTGCCGTAAATCTTCGCGCTGAGGTCCCGGAGCTTCATCGATTTGACGACGTAGCGGTTGGACAGGATGCTCTGGAGCATCGTCGACTTGGTCCAGAAGCCCATCCAGTTCCCGCCGCGCCAATCGGGCGCATAGAAGTTCATCAGGAAGGCGCGATCCTTCCGGATGAGCGCCCGGGCATAGGCATGTTCGAGGCGGATGAGCTCAGCTTCGGCGGCACGGGTTGAGGAGGGCGCGGCAACCGACCCGCTTGCGGCCACTCCGAGCGCGGCGGCAACGAGCAGCTTCATCGCGGAGGATGCGGAGACTCGAACGGCCATGGTCACGCCGCCCTTAGTCCAACAAATATCAGCATTTCCAGTGCCTGCAGCACTGGAACGTATGTCAGGCCGCGGCTGCGGTCTTTTGACTGTTCCAGCGCGCCGTAAGTTCGCGGGCGGAACCGACGTCCTCCGGGAAATCGACCTCGCCCCATTCTTCGCCGTTGATGTCGAAGGTCCAGACGGGCTGCGCCTGCGCGATCTGGTGGATCACGCGCAGATACCAGATGGTGGTGCCCTCGCTGGTGCGGATGGCCTTCTCGATCCACTCGCGGAAGAGCTCCGCCCCTCCCTTGCGGAAGGCGAGGAGTCCGATGGATTCCGCGTTCACGTCCGCAAGGTCCAGACGCTTGCCGATCGCGTGAAGCTGGCCGGCTGCATCTACCACCACCTTCATGTCGTCGGCGTCGTAGCCGAATCCTTGCGATCGATGGTGACGCATATGCCGGCCCGGTCGTTGCCGAGGACCTCGGCGCATCAATTGCTCCGATACGAGCGTGTCGCCGTTCCACACCAGGCAGTCGCCCTCGAGCTCATGCTTGGCGATGAATAGCGAGCCGAGATTGTCGGCGACTTTGTAGAACGGATTGTAGATCGTCCGCACCCTGGGCCCGCCGCTGCGCGCGGCAATCGACGCGTCGACCAGGTCGTCGTGGAAGCCGGTGACTACCACGACCTCGTCGACGCCGTTCGCCGCCAGCGTGTCGAGCTGCCAGTCGAGCAGGCTCCGCCCGCTGAAATCGATCAGGCATTTCGGCCGGTCGTCGGTCAGATGGCCGAGGCGCGAACCCTGGCCGGCGGAGAGGATGATGGCTTTCATGTCAGGCTTTCAGTCGACTTTCGCGCCCACTGCCTTTCAAATGCGGCCCTGATTGGGCATGGACGTACAGCAACTCCAACCCGAGGACGCGGTGAAGAAGATCGAGGCAGTCATAAAGCCGTTCAAGCTGGACGATGTGAAGGATGCCCTTCACGAGGTCGGCGTGTCTGGCATCACCGTCACGGAAGTGAAGGGCTTCGGACGCCAGAAAGGCCATACCGAGCTCTATCGCGGCGCCGAATATGTCATCGACTTCCTGCCCAAGGTGAAGATCGAGGTCGTCGTCGAGGACAGCCTGGTCGACAATGTCGTGGAGGCGATCGCCGAGTCCGCGCGCACCGGCCGCATCGGCGACGGCAAGATCTTCGTGCTCGACGTGGACCAGGCGATCCGAATCCGCACTGGTGACCGCGGTGCAGACGCCGTCTGAGCCCCTTTTGCCTCACGCTGCGGGATCGCTACAGAGCAGCGCAATGAAGGCCGACACGCAAGACAGGGAAATGCTCGCCTCGATGGCGCCGGAGGAATTGCGCAGCGCGATGCGCACCCTCGGCTATCGAACGCAGAGCGACCTCGCGAACGCCATCGGCGTATCGCGGTCGGCGGTCAGCCTGTGGCTGGAAGGAAAGGTCGGCGTGCCGCGCCCGGTGGCCATGCTTCTGAGAATGCTGATCGCAGCCCAGCGCCGCGTCTACTGACGCCTAATGGCGTCCGCCGCCTGCGGCCGGCATCGCCGCCTTCATCTCCGGTTTCCGCTGAAGCTCCCGATCGGAATCGTCGATCGCCTGCAGCAGGTCGGCGAAGCAGGGGGTCTCGTCGACCGGCCAAAGGCGCGAAAACCCCTGACCCAGCACGTCCACGTCACGCTGAGTTAGCAATCCCACGGCGATGATCCGGTCCTTGGCCAAACTGCTCCATCCTAACCTATGTGAGGTTCAACGATGGATGGGACCGGATGTGCCGACTATTTCGCCTGTGATTTGATTCGGATGTGTTCCGTGGCGGTTATGCCACTCGGCATTGTTCAGGCCGCCGCGGCACTCAGAGAAGCGATGCGCCGGGCGCGGCACCACAATTCGGCGGGCGAACCATCGGCGTGCTGCTCGGCCTCGACCAGCGCGGCAACGTCGTTCGCAGCATGAAAGTCGATGGCGTCGCGGAAGCGATCCCCGCGCATCAGGTAAAGACGATAATACATTGGCCCTCCCCGGCCCATAACGATGGAAGCTGAGCACGGCATTTGAGGCGAGGCCAGAGCCCGCATCCCCCATTGTGACGAGACGAGCCCGCGGCGGGCCAGTCAACCTCATCAAGGCCTGAAAACTACGACCATCGGTCCTAGCGGCGCGTGTAAATCCATGCGGTGCGCCGCCGGATCCCAGAGCGAACTGACGGCGCCGTCGAAGAAGAGCGCATTCTTCGCCTTCACGCTGTCCCGGTAGAAGCGGCGCGAACTTTCCGAACGACACCGGATCTGCGCTGATCACGAAGACCGGCGTCCCATTTGGCGCAATGCCGACGCCATTGCGGAAGTGTTTGGACGTGCCGTCCCGGTCGAATGCCGGATGCAGCTTGCCGTCGATCACCAGCATCGGGCCCGACTGGGTAGCGAACCTGATGTCCTTGGCGGGCGCGTAGTCAGCGCTTGTCACGACCTCAGCCTTGCCATCCTTCCGAACGAGAAAGACGCCGTTGGGCATGAGGTGGAAATTGCCGCCGCCCTTCCGGCGGTTGATGGCCCGCAATTGCTTCCCGTCCTCGACGAGCAGGCCGATCGCCGTCCCTTGCTCATCGAACATGCCGGCGTTCATCGCAAAGGCGACGCGTTCGGCTCGCTGCTTCAACGATGCCTGCAAGGCGGCGAAGGTGCGATAGGGCCCGCCCGGCCCGGAAGTCCGGATCTCCACCTTGCCGCGTTCGAGCTCGCAGACGGTGAAGCGGCTGCCCTCGAACAGCCGGGTCGCGCACGCCGACGCAGCCTCTTCGCTTGCCGCACCCGATTGGGAGCAAGCGGACAGGAACAACAGGCTGAGGAGCAATGACTCGCACCACCCGACGCTAACGCGTCAGGCGGCGGTGTCGATGCCGATGTCGCTGAGCTTGCGGTAGAGCGTGGAGCGGCCGATGCCGAGGCGGCGGGCGACTTCGGTCATGCGGCCGCGATAGTGGCCGATGGCCAGGCGGATGATGTCCGCCTCGATTTCCTCGAGCGTGCGCAGGTGGCCGTCGTTGGTGAAGAGGGTCACGCCGGTCGCGCCGCTCATTGCGGCGTCGGTGGCCTGAACGCCGATGTTCGGCGCGAAGTCGCTCCTGCGTCCGGTGAAGCGGGATTGCGTCGCGATATGCGGGAAGTCTTCGGCGGTCAGGCCGTCGCGCTCGCAATGCAGGCCGGCGCGGAACAGCACGCTGGCAAGCTGACGAACGTTGCCCGGCCAGCCGTAGCGCATGAGCACCGCCAGCGCGTCATTGCCGATCGACAGAGGCGGGATCAGCTCCTGCTCCGCAAACCGCTGCAGCAGGTGGCGGGCAAGGGCGGGAATGTCGCCGCTCCGATCGCGCAGCGGAGGCAAGTGCACCACGGTGACGCAGACGCGCTCGCCGAGCATCTGGTTGAAGCTCTCGGGAAGCGGCGTGCTCGACGTCGCGATCACGCGGACGTCGATCGAAGAACTGCCGTTGCATCCGACCGGACGGACTTCGCCGGTGGCCAGGACGCGGTCGAGCGTCTCCTGAGTCGAGCGCGGAAGAGCGGCGATCTCGTCGAGGACGAGCGTGCCCATGTCCGCTTCGAGCATGCGGCCGCCCCGCTCCGCGAAGGCGCCCGGAAAGGCACCCTTCACATGGCCGAAGAGTTCGCTGTCCACAACATTTGCGGGTACGGCTTTGCAGTCGACGATGACCATCGGGCCCTTGGCGCGAAGGCTTGCGGAGTGGATCGCGCGGGCGATCGTTTCCTTGCCCGTTCCAGGCTCGCCGATGATGAGGATCGGCAGGCGATTGCGGGCGGCTTTGGCGGCGATGGCGAGCGCGGAGCGATATTCGGGCGTGGCGCCGACAAGCTGCTCGAGCGACAGCGAAGGGGTCAGCTTCTCGGAAACCGGGATGAGTTCGCCGACGGGTTTGCGGCGGTCGGCATTGGCGGCGAGCGCCTCGACCAGGCGTTCGGCCGCGACCGGACGCGACAGGAAATCGGTTGCACCGGCGCGCATCGCATTGACGGCTTCGGTGACGGACTCGCTCTTGGCGGCGACGATGACCGGGAGATTGGAGCGCTTGGAGCGTAGCGCGGCGATGGTCGCCGGTCCGGTTTCGTCATCCCAGCTGGCGAGCAGAGCCGCCTGGACTTCGCGTCCATGCGGGCCCTGGAGCAGGCCGAGCGCGGTTTCGATGCAGTCCGCGCCGAGCGTGATCCAGCCCGCACGCGTCGCGACTGCGGAGACGAGCCTCCGTTCAGCCGGGTCTGCTTCGACCAGCAGCAGTGATCTGGTTTCTTCGTCGCGCATTTCCGCTCCTTCGGGATTCCTAGACCAGAAGGAGTAAATGCCGTCTTAAGACTTCAGGGGTTGGGGGTGGCGAACGCCCTTGTTATGGAACGCCTCAACGCATTGCATCCAAGGGGTAGGAAATGGCGCACGAAGAGCCGCTGCTGAACAATCCGCCAACGCAGGAGGTCGCCCACCACGTCCGCGACTACGAAGGCTTCGTCCGGTTGTTCAAATGGGGGGCGATCATCTGCTTCATCCTTGCGATGATCGTCATATTGATCATCAGCTAGGATGAAGATCGCCGTCGTCCGCGAGACCGCGCCGGGAGAAACGCGGGTCGCCGCCTCGCCCGAGACGGTGAAGAAGTTCATCGGGCTCGGCGCGGAGGTCGCCGTCGAATCGGGCGCAGGGCGACAGCGCATCGATCGCGGACGCGGACTTCGAGGCGGCGGGCGCGACAGTGGGGCCGCGCGAGAAGCTGCTCGGGGACGCGGACATCATCCTTTGCGTCAGCGGACCGGACGCCGGCTCGCTGAAGGGCGCGAAGTCCGGCGCGTTGCTGGTCGGCGCGCTCGATCCGCTCCGGCGGGGCGACGCGATCCAGGGTTACGCTGCCGCCGGCCTCGAAGCCCTGGCGATGGAATGGATGCCGCGCATCACCCGCGCGCAGTCGATGGACATTCTTTCCTCCCAGTCGAACCTCGCCGGCTACAAGGCGGTGATCGACGGGGCCGCCGTCTACGGCCGCGCCTTCCCGATGATGATGACCGCCGCCGGCACGATCAGCGCCGCGCGCGTGTTCGTCATGGGCGTGGGCGTTGCCGGGCTGCAGGCGATCGCGACCGCGCGGCGCCTCGGCGCACAGGTCAGCGCGACCGACGTCCGCTCCGCGACGAAGGAGCAGATCCAGTCGCTCGGGGCCAAGCCGATCTTCGTCGAGAATGTCGCCGGCATCGAGGGCGAGGGCAAGGGCGGCTACGCGACGGAAATGTCGGAGGAATATCAGAAGGCCCAGGCCGAACTGGTGTCCGGCCACATCGCCAAGCAGGACATCGTCGTCACCACCGCCTTGATCCCCGGCCGGCCGGCGCCGCGCCTGATCAGCGACGCCCAGCTCGCATCGATGCGTCCGGGCAGCGTGGTCGTGGACCTCGCCGCCGACGCGGGCGGCAACGTCGAGGGCTGCGTGCCCGGCGAGAATGTCGTGAAGCACGGCGTGACGATCATCGGCGCGACCAACCTCGCGCGCAGCCTTGCCGCGGACTCCTCGGCGCTCTTCGCCCGCAACCTGTTCAACTTCCTCTCCGCCTTCTGGGACAAGGAACAGGGCAAGCTCGTCCTTCCCGACGACGACGAGATCGTGAAGGCCATCCGCCTGACGCAAGGCGGAAAGGTCGTCAGCGAAAGGCTCGCGGGCACCTAGATTGTCTTCGGCCGACATCATCATTGTCGGCGGCGGCATTGCGGGGCTCTCCGCAGGCGCCGCGCTCGCCCGCCATGCCAAGGTCATCGTCCTCGAAGCCGAAGAGGCGGTCGGCTATCACTCCTCGGGCCGCAGCGCGACGATGCTGCATTACGCGCTCGGCGATCCGCAGGTCCGGGCGCTGACCCTCGCAAGCCGGACTTTGTTCGAGGATCCGCCGCCGGATTTCACCGACGTCCCGCTCGGCCATCGCGATGCCGGTCCTGATCCACGCGCGCGAGGACGAAGCTGGCCGCGCTCGACGCGCTGGACGAAGCGATCGCCCCGTTCGCGACTCTGGAGCGGGTGGGGGAAGACGGCATCCGCGACCTCTGTCCCGTGATCCGAACCGGCGAGGGCGGCGCGGTCGCCGGGCTGGTCGACCGCAACGGCATCCGGCTCGATCCGCATGCCTTGATGCAGGCGCACGTCCGGGCGCTGCAACTCCACGGCGGCGAGGTCGTCACGAACGCCCGCGTCAGCGGGAGTGAACCGCTCAGCCGACCGATGGACGGTCTCGACTGAGCGAGGCGAGACATTCTCCGCGCAACGTCGTGATCAACGCCGCCGGGGCCTGGGCGGATGCGCTGGCCGATCTCGCGGGCGTCGGGCGGCTCGGCCTTCAGCCGCTTCGCCGAACCATCATCACCTTCGACGGTCCCGCCGGCGTCGACGTCTCCGGCTGGCCCTTCGCCAAGACGGTCGGCGACGACCTCTACTTCGCGCCGGAGTCCGGCCGCCTGTTCGCCTCGCCGATGGACGAGGGGCCGACCGACCCGTGCGACGCCCAGCCCGACGAATATGACGTCGCGCTCGCGGCCCATCGCGTGGAGGAGCGCACGACGATGAAGGTGCGGCCGCATCCACAGCCGCTGGGCGGGCCTGCGCACCTTCGCGCCCGACCGGCACCTCATCGCCGGCTTCGATCCGCGCGCCGAGGGCTTCTTCTGGCTCGCAGGGCAGGGCGGCTTCGGCCTGCAGACCTCGCCGGCAATGGCGGCGATCGTCGAGAGCCTCGATCGCCGGCACGCCCTGGCCGATCGAGACCGTTGCCGCGGAAGACCTAAGCCCCGCCCGCTTCCTCGGGTAGGCGGCACATGTCGACCCAGCGGTCGCCGACCAGCTCGAACAGCCGGTCCGTCGTCACTTCGACCGACGAGTTGAGCGACCCCGCCGCCGGATAGACGACGTCGAACGCCTTCAGCGATTCGTCGAGATAGATCGGCAGATCCGTCGCAAGCCCGAAGGGGCAGACGCCGCCGACCGGGTGGCCCGTCACCGCGAACGCCTCGTCCGCGCCGAGCATTCGCGGCCGGTTGCCGAACGCCGCCTTGGTCTTCGCATTGTCGAGCCGCGCGTCGCCGCGCGTGACCAGCAGGAACACCTCGCCGCCGACGCGCACGGCCAGGCTCTTGGCGATCCGTCCCGGCTCCACGCCGAGCGCCTTCGCGGCCGTCTCGACCGTCGCCGTGGTCTCGTGCGTCTCGATCAGCTGCAGGTCGGGCGCATGCTCCGCAAGCCAGGCGCGGGCGGATTCGAGGCTCATTCGCCGATCAGGTGCAAGGCGATCTCGCGGCGCGACGGCTCGCGGCGATGCTCGAACAGATAGATGCCCTGCCACGTCCCGAGCGCCATGCGCCCGTTCTGCGACCGGCACCGACAATTGCGTCGACGTCAGCGCCGCCCGGATATGCGCGGGCATGTCGTCGGGCCCTTCGTCATTATGCGTGTAGAGCGACGCGATCCTCCGGCGCGATGCGCGCGAACCAGGTCTCGAGATCGCGCCGCGCGGCGCTCGGCGGCATTCTCCTGGATCAGCAGCGACGCGGACGTGTGGCGGCAGAAAAGGGTCAGCAGGCCAGTCTCGATATCCTGCTCGTCGAGCCAGGCGGAGATGCTCGAAGTGACCTCGATGCAGGCCCTGTCGGGGAGCCGTCACGGCGATGGTGGAGGAGCACTGGCGAAGCACCCGAGCGCCTTAGTGGCGCGATTTTCGCAATTCCAGCGAATCACATGGTTAAGGTGATTCGCGGCGCAGCGACTGCGCTCTGCCGAGCGCGCCAATCGATCCGCGAACAGGACAGCCGTCCGCCGCGTCACGACACGGCGGACTGCGCTAGACGCACGAAAAGCGCCCGTGGGTTCCACAGGCGCTTTGAAATCGTTGAAATCGCGCAGAAAAACGGCCGCTGCAGGAGCGGCCGTTTGACTTAGCCCTGCGCGCCTGCGTTGCTCCAGCCGCAACCAAGGAGCCAGCTCCAGAAGCCCTTGGCCTGTGCCTGCTTCTTCATTTCTAACCCCTGTCCACTCACACTGCGATTCGGCAGCTACAGAGGATGTTAACCCTAACAAACATGGTTAGCAAGAAGTTAACCTTTCTTAACATGTGCTCGTGACTTGGACAGAATCGGTCCGTCTTCGGGTCTGGAGCTCGAAGGTTGCGCACGACGCAAAGCGGCCGTCGGCGACCCTATGGTCAGCCAACGGCTGCAGCTAATTGGATCGTGACGTTAGGCGACGCTGGAGCGGCGTTCGGTGGAAATGCGCTTGGTCAGGCTTTCGATGCTCATCGGCCGGCCGATGACATAGCCTCTGGCAACGTCGCAGCCCATGTCGATCAGCGCGTCGAGGACGTTCTGGTTTTCGACGCCTTCGGCGACGACCTTGCGGCCCAGGGAGTGGGCGAGGGCGATGGTCGACTGGACCATCACCAGGTCGCTTCGGTTGTCGAGCATCGTCTTGACGAAGCTCTGGTCGATCTTGATCTCGCTCGCCGGGATCTTCTTCAGATAGTCCAGCGTCGACAGGCCGGTGCCGTAATCGTCGATGGCGATCGTAACGCCGAGGCCGCGGAGCGCCGCGAGCATGTCCAGCGCCGCCCCGCTGTTCGCGAGCTCCGCCGTTTCGGTGAGCTCCAGCGTCAGTGGCTCGGCGGCAGTCCGTGCCGCGCAAGCATTGCGCGCAGACGGAGGATCAGGCCCTTGTCGCTGAGCAGCCGCGCGGAAAGGTTGACCGCAACGGTGAAGCCGCGCTGCTTCCGGTTGATCGCGACTGCGCCGGCGATCGCCTGTTCGAGCACGAAGTCGGTCAGCTTGCCGATGCGGTCGTGCTGCTCGGCCGCGGCGATGAACTCCGATGGCCGCGATCGGGCCTTTTTCCGGGTGGGTCCAGCGAGCCAGCGCCTCGGCGCCAACGATCCGGCGCTGCTTGAGGTCGAACTTCGGCTGGTAGGCGACCCAGACCTCGCCCTTGTCGACGGCGTCGTCGAGCTGGCTCAGGATGGACAGCTTCCAGGAGGCGTCCTCGAGCACTTCCGGATCGTAATATTTCCACTTGAGGCCGGCGTGCGCGGCTTCGTCGGCCGCGACGAGAGCGCTCGCGAAGCGATTGGTCAGCGACCGGCCGCTGCCGATCTCGACGCCGAAGCTGATCGACAGGTCGATCGTCTGTCCGCCGACGCGCGCAGGATTGCGGAACAGAGAGTAGAGCGCCTCGACATGGTTGCCGAACGGCAGCTTCGGATCTTCGAACCAGGCGAAGATGCCGCCGTCGCCTTCGTAAAGCGTCCGGTCCGGGGCGCCGACGCGGAGACGCGACACGATCTGCTCGACGAGCTGCCGTTCCTGCTCGGGCGGAAGGGCGGAGGCGATTTCGGCATAGTTCAGGATGCGCGCGGCGATCAGCGCCTTGTCGCGGCCGGCCTTGTTGGCGCGAAGCGCGCTGAGGTTCGGCAGGCCGGACACTGTGTTGACCAGCCCGCGCTGCTTCCACCGGCGCCAGCCGAGTTCGCTGCCGACAATCAGGATGGCGAACAAGGCGGGGGTGATGTCGACGAAAATCCGCGCGGCTTCGAGCCCGATCGGCACCAAGACGACAGAGCGACAACTGCTCCGCCGAGGATCAGGCCCGGAATACCTGCGCGTCTCGTGCCGGACCGCGAGCGCAGCAGGCGACAGAGGCGACCAGCAGGGCCGGCAGCCAGCCCAGATAGGCTGGGCTGCCGGCCTTCAGCGTTTCGGCGCCGATGATGTGCACATAGGCGCCGCCCATCTTGCCCCAGCCCGGGATGAAGTATTGGTCGCCGATGCCCTCCGACGCGGCGCCGATGACGACGTCCTTGCCCGCAATCGATCTTCGCGGTCGAAGCGGCCGTTCAGGATGTCGGCCGCGGCGAATGACCGGGATCGTGTTCGGGATCGATCGAATAGTCGGGGATGAAGGTTCCTGAGCGCTTGGGATCGGCGTTCGGCCAGTTTCGCCGCGAAGGACGGTAGGATTGATTTCCGCCGGCCTCGAGTGAATAGTTCAGCCGCCAGACGGCATTCTGATAATTGTAGCCGACGTTGATCAGCGCCGAGTTCCGCGTTCTCTGCTGAACATTGCGGGGGCAGAAGATCGGGATTGCTGCCGTGGCCGGTGATCCCGGAGCGCGTGCTGACCGGCAAGCGTGACGTTGCCGGCCTGCTTGATCGCCTTGGCCATCGCAGCGTCGTCGGCCGGGTCGCTGCGGCCATTGAATGATGATGTCGATGAAGGTCCGCTTTGCGCCGGCTTCGTGCAGCTTAGTGATCATTTCGCCATATTGGCGGCGCGGCCAGGGCCAGCGGCCGACTTCGCGCAGCGAGCGATCGTCGATCGCGACGAGCACGATGTCGCCGCTGGCCTTGTGCGTGTGAAGGCTGTTGCGCGCTGGCGCGGAGCATGTCCTCCGGAAGCTCGCCGAACCCGATCAGGCCGAAGATGAGCGAGGCCACTGCTGTCCAAAGCAGCAGTTTCCAGCGCGGTCCTTCAGCCTTTTGAGTCTTGCGCAAGCGCACCGAGCGAACTTCCTTCAACCTTGGTCCGTCGGGTGTGCCGTAAAAAGGTTATCAAATCGGAAACCGTGAATTCGGTTAACGGCGAAAACCGCCTCCGCTTTGGCTCTGTCCTATCGCTTCCGAATTGTGCATGGTCGCGCCCGGATGACCTGCAATGCTTCGCTTCAGGCCCAACTCCCTTTGCGCAACGGCCGTTCACGCATGCGCTTCCCGCGCACCTGCGTGAGTGTGAACATTCGTGAACATTCGAGCTTCCAAGAGGCGCTGATGGACTTCATTTCGATCCTGTCGATCTTCGTACTGGCCTGCTTCGTCGGCTATTACGTCGTCTGGTCGGTCACGCCGGCCCTGCACACGCCGCTGATGAGCGTGACCAACGCCATCTCCTCCGTGATCATCGTCGGCGCGCTGATCGCCGCGGCCTCGGCGGCAAGCCCCGCGTCGAAATGGCTCGGCCTCGTCGCCGTCGCGCTGGCCAGCGTGAACATCTTCGGCGGCTTCGCGGTCACCGCGCGAATGCTCGCCATGTACAAGAAGAAGGAGCGCTAGAGCGTGGAGGCCGCGCACAGCACCCCCAGCTGGGTGCTTCTCGCTTATCTCGTCGCCGGCGTCTGCTTCATCCTCGCACTGAGGGGGCTGTCGAGCCCGGCCAGCAGCCAGCGCGGCAATCGCGCCGGAATGCTCGGCATGGCGATTGCCGTCGTGACGACGCTCGCCGTGCACGAGATCGGCTAGCCTGCCGGAGATCATCGGCGCAGTGGCGATCGGCGGCGGCATCGGTCTGATCACCGCCCGCAAGATCCAGATGACGGCGATGCCGCAGCTGGTCGCGGCGTTTCACAGCCTCGTCGGCATGGCGGCGGTGCTCGTCGGCGCGGCCGCTTTCCTCAATGCGCCCGCCTTCGGCATCGTCGACGCTGACGGCGCGATCCTCGGCGCCAGCCGGATCGAGATGATCCTCGGCGTCGCCATCGGCGCCATCACCTTCTCCGGCTCGGTGATCGCCTTCCTCAAGCTCAACGGCAACATGAGCGGCAAGCCGATCCTCCTGCCGGCGCGGCACTGGATCAACCTCGCCATCGTGCTGGCGATCGCCTTCTTCTCCTTCGGCTTCTGGCATTCGCAGTCGCCGATGGACTTCTGGCTGGTGATGGCGCTCGCCTTCGCCATCGGCTTCCTGCTGATCGTCCCGATCGGCGGCGCCGACATGCCGGTCGTGATCTCGATGCTGAACAGCTATTCGGGCTGGGCGGCCGCGGCGATGGGCTTCACGCTGCACAACAGCGCGATGATCATCACCGGCGCGCTCGTCGGCAGCTCGGGCGCGATCCTCAGCTACATCATGTGCCGCGCGATGAACCGCAGCTTCATCTCGGTCATCGCGGGCGGCTTCGGCGGCGACGCCGTCGCGGGCGCGGGCGGCCGAAGCGATCGACCGCGCCGTACAAGCGCGGCTCGGCCGAGGACGCGGCCTTCCTGATGAGCCAGGCCGACCAGGTCATCATCGTTCCCGGCTACGGCATGGCGGTCAGCCAGGCGCAGCACGCCCTTCGCGAAATGACCGACCTGCTCAAGGAGCAGGGCGTCCGCGTGAAGTTCGCGATCCACCCGGTCGCGGGCCGAATGCCGGGCCACATGAACGTCCTGCTCGCCGAGGCCAACGTCCCCTACGACGAGGTGTTCGAGCTGGAGGACATCAACAGCGAGTTCGCCCAGACCGACGTCGCCTTCGTCATCGGCGCCAACGACGTCACCAATCCCGGCCGCCAAGACCGACAAGAGCTCGCCCATCTACGGCATGCCCGTCCTCGACGTGGAAAAGGCGCGCACCGTGCTGTTCATCAAGCGCTCGATGGGCGGCGTCGGCTATGCCGGCGTCGATAACGAGCTCTTCTATCGCGACAACACGATGATGCTGCTCGCCGACGCCAAGAAGATGGTCGAAGAGATCGTCAAGCACATCGGTTGATGCCCGCGACGAACGGCTCTGCCGCAAACCTGATTCAATTCGCGTAAAATACAGACGTTTACGTCTTGCCAACTTGCCTCGTGCGAGAAAGGTTGACGCTCGGGAGCCAGGTGTCGCGTCTGCTCCGTTCACGACAGTGTGAGAGTGGGGAAGGGGCAGGCGGTTTGCGCAAGCTGGGGATCATTGGCGGGGCGACCTGGTCGTCGACCGCGCTTTATTACGAGCACATCAATCGCGGAGTGCGCCAGCGCCTGGGCGGTCTGCATAGCGCGAGGCTGCTGATCGAAAGCCTCGACTTCGAGGACTATGCCGCGTTCCACCGCGCGAACGATCTCGCGGACGGCAATGCGCATGATCGTCGAGGCTGCGAAGCGCTTGAGGGAAGCGGGCGCGGACGGCTTGCTGCTCGCGTCGAACACGATGCATCGCGCGCATGCCGAAGTGACCGCTCGCCACCGGCCTGCCGCTGATCGACATTCGCGAGGTCACTGCCGACCGCCTCGTCGAGGATCGCCGGAGCCGCATCGCACTGCTCGGCACGCGCTTCACGATGGTCGAGCCGTTCGCCCGCGAGCCGCTACGAGCGGCGCGACATCGTCGTCCACGAGATCTCCGACCAGTGGCGGACCGAGGTCGACCGCATCATCTACGAGGAACTCGCCGCCGGCCGCGTCGTCCGCGACAGCCAGCGCAAGCTGAAGACCCTGATCACCGAGCTCGCCAAGCAGAAGGTGCAGGCCATCGTCCTCGGCTGCACCGAGCTGGTGCTGGCCGTCGACGTCCGCGCCAACGTCCTCCCGGTCTACGACACCACCGCCATCCACGCCCGCGCCGCGGTCGAGTGGATGCTGGCGGAGGAGGAGCAGGCGAGGGCGGCGCAGCCTGAGCTCCTCGCAAAGTAGGAGTTCGCCGCCTAAATCGTCGGGATGAACCGCACTCCGGCAGACCGTCCCGACCATCCTGGAGCGTCCGAGCGCTTCAACGAGGATCAGGCGACCTATGCCGTTCGCGGGTCGGACCAGCCGGACCTGGAAGTCGGCGTCGCCGCGATCCGCGAGGTGCTGAAGACGCTGCCGGTGCGGCCCGGCGTCTACCGCATGCAGGATGCGCGCGGCGACGTGCTTTACGTCGGCAAGGCGCGGGCGCTGAGGAACCGGGTCACGAACTACACGCAGGTCGCGCGGCTGCCGAAGCGGCTGCAGCGGATGGTGTCGCAGACGCGGTCGATGACGATCGTCACGACGCGGACGGAGGCGGAGGCGCTGCTGCTCGAAGCGCAGCTGATCAAGCGCTTCCGGCCCGCCTACAACGTCCTCCTCCGCGACGACAAAAGCTTCCCGTTCATCCTGCTGCGCGAGGATCACGCCTTTCCGCGCGTGCAGAAGCATCGCGGTGCGCGGCGGACGAAGGGGCAGTATTTCGGACCGTTCGCCAGCGCCGGATCGGTGACGCGGACGCTCAATGCGCTGCAGAAGCTGTTCCTGCTGCGGAGCTGCTCCGACAGCTATTTCGAGAACCGCTCGCGGCCGTGCCTGCTCTACCAGATCAAGCGCTGCTCGGCGCCCTGCGTCGGCCGGATCAGCCAGGCGGATTATGACGAGCTGGTCGACGACGCGAAGAACTTCCTGTCCGGCAAATCGACCGGCGTGCAGGCGCGCTTGTCCAAGCAGATGGCGCTGGCCGCCGAGAAGCAGGACTACGAGCTTGCCGCCGTCTACCGCGACCGCCTCCGCGCGCTGACCTACATCCAGGGGTCGCAGACGGTGCACGCCGAAGGGCTCGGCGATGCCGACATCTTCGCGCTCGCCTGCAAGGGCGGGACGGTGTCGATCCAGGGCTTCTTCATCCGCGGCGGGCAGAATTGGGGGCATCGCGCCTTCTTCCCGGCGCACACCAGCGACGTGCCCGAGGCGGAAGTGCTGTCGAGCTTCCTCGTCCAGTTCTACGAGGACATGCCGCCGCCGAAGCGCATTCTGGTCGACCGCGAGTTGCCGGACACCGAGCTTCTGGAAGAGGCGCTGTCGGAGCGGGCCGAGCGGCGCGTGGCCATCGAAATGCCCAAGCGCGGCGACCGCAAGAAATTGCTCGACCAGGCACGGCGCAATGCGGAGGAGGCGCTCGACCGCCGCCTCGCGGAGACGACGACGCAGGGCAAGGTCCTGCGCGAACTGGCCGAGACGTTCGAACTGGCCGACGTGCCGAAGCGGATCGAGGTCTACGACAACAGCCACATCATGGGCACGAATGCGATCGGCGCGATGATCGTCGCCGGGCCCGAAGGCTTCCGCAAGAACAGCTACCGCAAGTTCAACATCAAGAATCCCGAGACCAATCCGGGCGACGACTTCGCGATGATGCGCGAGGTGCTCGAACGCCGCTTCGCCCGGCTGGAGAAGGACGATCCCGACCGGCAGAGCGGCGAGTGGCCCGACCTGATCCTGATCGACGGCGGCAAGGGGCAGCTCTCGGCGGTCTGCGAAGTCATGGAGGATGCGGGCATCCACGACGTCCCGGTCGTCGGCGTCGCCAAGGGCCCGCATCATGGACGCGAGGGCCGCGAGGTTTTCCACCTTCCCGGCGGTCGCGAGATCACGCTGCAGCCCAATTCGGCGCTTGCTGTTCTACCTGCAGCGGCTGCGCGACGAGGCGCACCGCTTCGCCATCGGCACGCACCGCGCGAAGCGGGCGAAGAGCCTGACGACGTCGACGCTCGACGACGTCCCCGGCATCGGCCCGAACCGCAAGCGCGCGTTGCTGATGCACTTCGGCACGGCGCGGGCGGTCAAGGGCGCGGCGCTCGACGATCTCGAGCGCGCGCCCGGCATCAGCAAGACGATGGCGCGCCAGCTCTACGACTATTTCCATCCGGCGGGCTGACGGTTGAACATCGAAACGCCCGCCATCGTCTGCGGCTTGCGAACGCATGCCGAGCATGGCGCGGTGGTGCGGCTGATGACTCCGGATGACGGGCTGCAGGCGGCCTACGTGCGCGGCGCGCGCGGGCGGCGGATGCGGCCGGTGCTCGTTCCGGGCAATCTCGTCCAGGCGCGGCTGCGGTCGCGCACCGAAGAGCAACTCGCGCATGCCGAGATCGAGCTGATCCACAGCCGTGCGCCTCTGCTGTCGGAGCCCTTGCCGGCCGCGGCGATCGACTGGGCGACGGCGCTGACTGCGGCGACATTGCCGGAAGGGCAGCATTATCCGCGGCTGTACGATGGGCTCGACGCCTTGCTCGGGCTGATCGAGGCGGCGCCGTCGGCGCTTGGCTGGGCGAGCCAGCTCGTGCGCTACGAACTTCTGCTGCTCGCGGAGCTCGGCTTCGGCCTCGACCTCGACAGCTGCGCGGTCAGCGGGACCAACGACAATCTCGTCGCCGTCAGCCCGCGTTCCGGCCGCGCCGTCAGTGCCGCGGAGGCAGAGCCACATGCCGGCAAGCTGCTCGCGCTTGCCGCGATTCGTCCGCGAAGGCGGCAGCGCGAGCTGGGAAGACATCCGCGACGGCCTTGAACTCAGCGGGCATTTCCTCGCGCGCGACGTGCTCGCCGGCCGCCCGGCGGGGCTCGCCGAGGCGCGCTCGCGGCTCACCGAACGGCTCTTTCGTGCGGGCGGCCTCATCTAAGCCGTTGTTTGCGCAAGCGGACTGTCCTAGCTCTTGCGTTGTGACCGGCCTCGATACGCTCGCGATGCTCTTTCCCGAACGTCGCGACGACGCACGGCATCACGGTTCGCGTGGCCGTCAGCTATCTCGCCGAGCAGTCCGATCCGTCGATCAACCGCTGGTTCTGGTCCTACCACGTGCGGATCGAGAATGGCGGCGAGCGGTCGGTGCAGCTCCTGTCGCGCAGCTGGAAGATCACCGACGGACGCGGCGTCGTGCACGAGGTGCATGGCGAAGGCGTCGTCGGGGAGATGCCGCTGATCGCGCCGGACGGGAGCTTCGACTACGTCTCCGGCTGTCCGCTGGACACGCCGACGGGCTCGATGATCGGCAGCTACCGGATGGTCGATGAGGATGGCGGGACGTTCGACGTCGACATCCCGAAGTTCGCGCTGCTCGCGCCGGTCAACTGACGCTAGCGTTAGCCGCGCTCGCCGGCGCCCGCCTGCACGGGCGCCATGGTTCGTGCCCAGCGCAGTCCAGCGCGATGCCGCATTGCAGCTGCTCGTCAGAGTGATCTGCTGGCCGGCCTGGAAGGGCTGCGCATAGGGCCAGCACTCCTGCGCCGCGCCGGTCGTCAGGCAAAGCTGGCCGTTGGCCGCGGCCCAGATCCGGGGACGGTATTGCCGGCGGGGGTCTGGATGCGGGCGACTCCACCCGGATCGAAAATACGGTGTTGGTGACGCCGTTGGTTTCGACCTGAACGGACTGGCCGGTGATCTCGGATCCCGGGACCCATCCATTCTGCGCGAGGCCGGCAGATGGGCGCGACCAGAAGCATGGTTCCAACGATTGCCCTGGTGATCTCACGCTTGCCCATGACCAGTCTCCCTAAGACTTAAGCCCATTGAATTCCGCGCCGCTATGCGGCGCAAGGCAGCGGATGTTACGGGCTGATCGGAAGGTTGATCTCGCCGTCGCTATCGTCGTGCTTCAGAACGACCGCGGCGAAGGCGACGATGGCTGCAAGGCCGAGCAGCAGTGGCAGCGCGCCGATGCTGCCGCCGCCGGCCACTGCCACCGGAGCGACCGCGGCGGGAGGCGGCGGAGGCACGGCTTCGGTCACGACCGGAGGCGGAGCGGCGTCCATCACCGGCAGCACGCAACCGGCCTGACCCGGCGCTGCCTGGGCGGCACGGCCGCACCTGCCGCTGCAGCGGCCTGAGCGCCGGCGGCGCAAACGGCGGCGCGCGATTCGGAGGTTCCGAAAACGCTCAGGGCAACGAGAGGATCGACGGTCCGCGGCGCTGCGCTCGCAGCGGTGCCGGCGAGCATCGAGATCGCCACGAATGCCGTCGTAAATTTACGAAACGAGCCGCGCGCGGTCATGATCCTCTCCTCGGATCGACACCCGTCCGAACTGGCGCGTAGTTGCACCAGCGG
>CAWECW010000005.1:0-157878 GCA_963807815.1 uncultured Alphaproteobacteria bacterium
ATGCGCCTTGGTTAAGCATTGGCATCGCGGCCTTGGCGAGTGCCGGAAAGCTATAAGCGGAAGATATCGAGCGCTTGGCGAAACGCTTCGCGTGAAAGTCCATCCAGGAAATCCCCGGCAATCGCTTCCTTGGAAGCGAATGCGATGGAATGGACGAGGCCATCGAGCTTGTCCCAGCGCGCGCCGAGCTGTTCAAACAGCTGAGCGATCGACGCATCGTCGGTTACCTCGCAGGGTAGCGCGATGTCCGAGCCGAGTTCTTTCGCCATATCCGTCACGCGGTCCTTGAAGCGCTCCGTCTGGTAGGTGAGGGCAAGTTCGGCGCCCTCCCTCTGGGCCGCCTTTGCGATCCCCCATGCGATTGAACGATTGCTGAGCAGCCCGGTGACCAGGATGCGTTTTCCGGCTAGGAAGCCCATGCTGTTCCCTCTGAAAAGTGCGCCTGCGATTATACTTTCCCATGGATGCGCATGGGATGAACCCCGCGGGATGAGTGGATTGTTGCGTTACGCCGGCATCGCCACGATCGGACTGATTTTCTGCGCCTGCGAGCCGTATGCTGCAGACAATACGAAGACGCTGCGAGTCACCTTCCAGGCAGCGGAGACCGGGTTCGATCCCGTAAGAATCTCCGACTATTACTCGGGCACCGTTATCGAAGCGATCTTCGATCCGCTGCTTACCTACGACTATCTCGCCCGGCCTGCAAAGCTTGTTCCCAACGTAGCCCGTGCGCTGCCGGTGATTTCCGACAACGGGCGTACCTACACGCTCGGCATCAAGCCCGGCATCTTCTTTTCGGATGATCCCGCATTCAAAGGGCGCAAGCGCGAGCTCACGGCCGCCGATTACGCCTACTCGATAAAGCGGTTCATGGATCCGGCGAATCGCTCGCCTTACGCTTTCCTTTACGCAGGCAAGATTGTCGGCCTTGATGAACTTGCCGCCCTCGCCAAGAAGGCCGGTGGTTTCAACTACGCAGCCCCGGTGAGCGGGCTTGAGGTCCTTGATCGGTATACGCTGAGAATCAGGCTCAATGAAACGGATTTCAATTTTTCGCATGTCCTCGCCTTTCCGCTCGCCGGTGCGGTCGCGAGAAAGTCATTGCGGCTTACGGCTCGGATTCCAACGCACACCCGGTCGGAACCGGCCCTTACCGGCTAAAAAGCTACGTGCGTTCCTCGAAGATCATCCTCGAAGCGAACCCAAAATTCCGGGAGAAAGTCTGGGAGGCATCGCCTGGCGGGGATCCTGCAGATAAGGCGATCGCGGCGCGCATGAGCGGCCGAAGATTGCCGGCGTAGGGACAGTGGAAATCAGCATCATGGAGGGGCGCAGAGTCGCTGGCTGGAGTTCCTCGGCGGCCAGACGGACCTCGAGTATCAATTGTCGGAACTCGCCGGCATTTTCATGGATTCGAATGGGCGGCTGAAGCCAGAATTCGAGAAGCGCGGCATCAAGCTCGACCGCAGCGTCGATCCCGAGATTACCTACACCTACTTCAACATGCAGGAAACCATCGACGGCAAGCCCAATCCGGTAGGCGGGTTCTCCAAGGAAAAAATTGCATTGCGCCGGGCAGATTGCGGATCTGGTCGACCTCGCGGCCGTCCGCCGTCTCCCAATGCCGCCACTGCTTGCCGTAGACCGGGCCAAGGTCGCCATTCTCATCGGCCCACTCGTTCCAGATGCTGACCTTGCGGTCCTGCAGCCAGCGCACGTTGGTGTCGCCGCGCAGGAACCAGAGCAGCTCGACGATGATCGACCGCAGATGCAGCTTCTTGGTCGTCAGCAGCGGGAAGCCGTCGCGCAGGTCGAAGCGCATCTGGGCACCGAAGTGGGATAGCGTTCCCGTTCCGGTGCGGTCCTGTTGCGGCACGCCTTCGTCGAGGATCCGCTGCATGAGGTCGAGATACTGGCGCATCGTCGGGTTCAAGACTAGACCGCTCAGACCGCCAGACAAGACCCGCGGTCCTTCCGTTGTGGATGGATTCATCATCCAGATTGGAACTGGTTCAAGTCGCGCTGGCGAGTTCACCCGCATAACTGAATCGGATGCGCTATCAGCGTGCCGAACAGCCTCTCAAGCTGGACGGACCGGCAGCCGCCCGCGACTTCTTCGCGAGTTGCTTCGCCGAGTCCGACCCGGCTCGAGAGTGCCTGTGGGTCGCGCACCTGGACGCTCAGGGTCAGTGCCTGCACCTGGCCCGGCATGAGGGCGCTGCAGGCCACGCGCCCTTCCCCATCCGATCGATCGTAGCGGACGCGGCGCTGCACGGCAGCACGGGGATCCTGCTCGCCCACAACCATCCGAGCGACGATTCACGGCCCAGCCGATCCGACTGCATCGCAACACGCAGGCTGAGCCTGGTCGCCGAGGCCATGGATTGCCGGCTGCGTCGATCATCTCGTCTTCGGCGGCACCGGCTTCAGCAGCTTCCGCCAGCTGGGCTTGCTCTAGCTCTTGGCCTTGCAGGGCTTGATCTGGCTCGGCTCCGGTCGCGGACCGGCAAGACGAAACGCCGCGAAATAGCTTTCGCCGCCCGCAAGCGGCTCCAGCCGCGTCAGCTTCAGGCCGACGGCCGCAAACTCGCATTCTAGCAGCTTCGGCGGCATCCCGTGCCGCTTCGGCGGCCGGTCGGCATCGACGACAATCACCTCGCCGTCCGGCTTCAGTCCCTCGCGCATGTTCCACAGGAAGGCATAGGGCGATTCCACCTCGTGATAGACGTGGACGAGGAAGATGCGGTCGAAGGATCGCGGCGGAAGCTTCGGATCGTCGGCCTCGCCGAGCTTGACCGCGACATTGTCGAGGTTTTCGCGATGCACGCGCTGGACGAGCCGTTCCTCGACCTCCGGCACGATGTCCTCGGCAAGCACCCGGCCGCGGCGTCCGACGACGGGCGCCAGCCGGACGGTGTAATAGCCCTCGCCGGCGCCGATGTCGGCGACCGACATGCCCGGCTCGACGCCGGCGAGCTGGATCACCTGTTCCGCCTCGCCCAGACGATCGCGGGCATCCTCGGTCGAGAAGGCGTCGCTGACGATCGGAGCGACTTCGCGGTCGGCTTTCGGAAAACTGAGGCTCGTCGGATGCCTGGCGGCAGGCGCCCAGCGCAGTCAGCAGCAGGAGGGCAGCAAGCCCCTATTCAACGTCCTCGACCTCGACGCGCTCGCCGGTGACGCGTTGGGACAGGGCCGCGGCCATGAACCGGTCCAGGTCGCCGTCGAGCACGTCGCTCGGCGCAGTCGACGTCACGCCGGTGCGAAGATCCTTCACCAGCTGGTACGGCTGCAGCACATAGCTGCGGATCTGGTGGCCCCAGCCGATGTCCGTCTTGCTGGCATTCGCGGCACTCGCCTCGGCTTCGCGCTTCTGTAGCTCGGCCTCGTACAGGCGCGCCTTGAGCTGCTTCATCGCGGACGCGCGATTCTTGTGCTGCGAACGCTCGTTCTGGCAGGCGACGACGATCCCCGTCGGGATGTGCGTGATGCGGACCGCGCTGTCGGTGGTGTTGACGTGCTGCCCGCCGGCGCCTGACGCGCGATAGGTATCGATCCGCAGGTCCTTGTCCTCGACCTGGATATCGATGTCGTCGTCGACTTCCGGATAGACCCAGACGCTCGAAAAGCTGGTGTGGCGGCGGGCGTTCGAATCGTAGGGGCTGATGCGTACCAGCCGGTGCACGCCGCTCTCGACCTTCAGATTGCCGTAGGCGTTTTCGCCCTTGATCAGGATCGTCGCCGACTTGATTCCGGCCTGCTCGCCCGAGTGATGGTCGATCATCTCGACCTTGTAGCCGTGGCGCTCGCCCCAGCGGCTGTACATGCGCAGCAGCATTTCCGCCCAATCCTGGCTTTCCGTGCCGCCGGCGCCGGCATTGACCTCGACATAGCTGCTGTTGGCGTCCGCTTCGCCCGCGAGAAGCGCCGCGACCTTGTCGCGCTCGGCCCGCTCGGCGAGATCGCCAAGGCTGCGCACGGCATCGTCGGCCAAGCGCCGCGTCGCCCTCGGCTTCGGCCAGCTCCAGCAACTCGACCGTATCGGCGAGCTCGCGCTCGATGGCGCGGGTTGCGTTGATCGCTTCCTCCAGCCGCCGCCGCTCCCGCATGACCTCCTGCGCGCCCTTGGGATCGTCCCAGAGCGTCGGATCCTCGACCTTCGCATTCAGCCCTCGAGGTGCTTGAGCGCGCGGTCCCAGTCGAGGAACCGGCGAAGCAGCGCGAGCGCGGCATTGATCTGGTCGGCGTGAGCCTGCGCTTCGGCGCGCATTGGAAATGCTTTCGTTGAAACGTGAGACGTGTCAGGCGAGCTAGTAGATGCCGGCCTGATTTTGCAAGCTCGGCCTCCGGCTGGTGCCTGCTGCGCCTGCCGCGGCCCGGACCACGCGAGGTCGCCGCTGGAGCTGCGCGACCTCGTCCGGATTCTGATCTTCGTCTTCTGCACCCGCCTCGCCCGGCACGGCGAGCGAGTTGGAGCGACGATGAAGCGCCGCGGCTCGGTCTGCGGCTGGAACGCCTCCCAGATGACCGCGGACTTCGGGTCTTCCTGGACCGGGAACGCGCCGAACACGCGGCGGCCGCTCGCGCGGTCGATGCGGACCCAGCGAATACCGCTGGGCGCGACGAACGGCACCTTGGGCATGTCCTTGAAGGCGACCTGCGCGAAATCCTTGAAGATCGGCGCGGCAATGCGTCCGCCCTGGGCATAGCCGCCCATGCTCCGCGGCTGGTCGTAACCCAGGTAAACGCCGGCAACGACTTCCGGCGTGCCGCCGACGAACCAGACGTTGGTCGGGCCCGGACGTCGTGCCGGTCTTGCCGAACAAGCGGCCGGTCGAGATCGCGCAGAACCGTCGCAGTGCCGCGCTCGACCACGCCTTCGAGGATATGGACCATCTGGAACGCCGCCATCGGGTCGAGCATCTGCCGGTCGCGCGACGGCGGCCGGGGCATGCGCCTTCCCGTCCCAGTCGGCAGCGTTGCAGTTGGCCATGACCTGGCAGCGATTGTCGGTGCGGTAGATGACCTTGCCCGTGCGGTCCTGCACATAGTCGATCATCGTCGGCTTCACTGCGCGGCCCTGGTTGGCGAGGATCGCGTAGGCATTCACCAGCTTCAGCGACGGTAGTGTCTCCAGCGCCGAGCGAGATCGAAAGATAGTTGGGATAGTCGCCGACGCCGAGCTTCTTGGCATTCTCGATGACCTTCGCCATGCCCGGTCTGCGACGCGGCGCGCACGGTCATCAGGTTGCGCGACTGCTCGACGCCCCAGCGCATCGTCTTCGCGCCCGCATAGCGGCGGTCGAAGTTGACGAAGCATTTGTTGCCGCAGGCCGGCGCCCTGCCAGACGCAGAAAGGCGCATCCAGGATGATCGACGCCGGGAGTCATGCCGCTTCTCGAGCGCCGCTTCGTAGACGATCGGCTTGAACGCCGAGCCCGGCTGGCGCTGCGCCTGGGTTGCGCGGTTGAAGTCGGAACCGACCACGTCGAAGCCGCCCTGCATGGCCGAGCACGCGCCCCGTGCGGACCTCCTCGGCCAGGAAGCCGCCGCCGATCTCCGGGATCGAGCGGAGCGCATAGCTGGTCGTGCCGAGCTGCTTCACGATGATGATCATGCCGGGCCGAAGGTTGTGGAACGCCGTGCCGCCGCCGCCCGCGCTTGGGCATTTCGCGCCACCGACCGCGGCAGAGATGCCCGATCGAACCATTGGTGAAGCCGATGCTCGCCTGGCTGGAATTCTTCGACAGGACGACGGCCTTCTTCCAGTCCGGGAAGCCGGTTCCGATCGGCGTGCGATCCAGCTCGGCGGCCCAGTCGCCGCTCAGGTCGACGCTCTTGCCGAGGTCGCGCCAGCCGCGTCCGCCGTCGAAGCGGGCAAGGCCTTCGCGCAGGGCGTTGGCGGCGGCATCCTGCATGACCGGGTTCATCGACGTCCGCACCCAGAGACCGCCGGCATAAACGCTGTTCGGCCCGTCCTCGGCCTTCTCGCCATATTCCTTGAGAAGGGTCCGGCGGACTTCCTCCATGAAATAGCCGCCCTGCTGCCGGAACTTCTCGTTGCTTCCGTAGCGGATCGTGCCCAAGCCCGGTCGCAGCCGCGGCCGCACGCTGATCGGCGGTGATGTAGCCGTTGTTCTCCATCTCCCGCAGGACGTAGTTGCGGCGATTGAGCGCCTTCTGGGTCGCCCGGACCGGATCGTAGTTGGACGGCGCCTTCGGCAGCACGGCGAGATAGGCGGCTTCCGGCAGGGTCAGCTGATTGACGTCCTTGTCGAAATAGGCGCGGCTCGCGGCCTGGACGCCATAGGCATTCCGGCCAAGGAAGATGGAATTGAGATAGATCTCGAGGATCTGCTGCTTGCGACAGCGTCGATTCCAGCCGGAAGGCGAGGATGGCCTCTCGCGCCTTGCGGCCGATCGAATAGCTGCTGTCCTGCAGCAGATATTTCGCGACCTGCTGGGTGATGGTCGACCCGCCCCTCGCCCGGCCGCCGCCGGTCGCGGTCTTGGTCGTGAAGTCGAACACGGCCCCGATCGAGCCCCGGATAATCGAGCCCGCCGTGGCTGAAGAAGGTCTTGTCCTCGGCCGAGATGAAGGCGTGCACGACGACCGGAGGCAATTCCTCATAGGAGAGCTCGACGCGGCGTTCGCGGGCGAATGTCTGGACCGGCGTCCCGTCATATCCGCGCACGTTGGTCGGGCAGCGATGGCTGGTAGGCAAGCAGCTTCTCCGACGACGGCAGCCCACTCGCGAAATAGAGCCACATGCCCGAGAAAGAGCAGGAAGCCGGCGACGAAGACGTAAAGCCCACCGCCGGACCCACTTGCGGTCGAGCCACGGATCGATCCGCTCGCGGATCCGCGCGTTGAAAGCGACAAGGTCCGGGAGCGTGGGACTGAAAAGCGCTGAGACGTTCGGAACGCATGTGTCCCTGCCTCTAGCGCCTATGCAGCCGCGCCGAAAGTCCGAGGATCACCGAACGATGCGGGAGGCGACGTCGGCTTCGATTGCCTGAGCCAAAGCCGCGACGATCCGCTGCCGTTCCTTCCGGCTGCAGCAGCAGCGCCTCGTCGTCGACGTTGCTGATGTAGCCCGCCTCGAACAGGACTGCCGGAACTTCGGCATGGCGCAGGACCCGGAAGTCCGCGAAACGATGCGGCTCCGGCCGCAGCAGGTAACGCCCAGCCGATTTGCGGACCAGCCGCTCGGCCAGGGATGCCGACGCATTCATCTGCTCGCGCAGTGCGAGGTCGGAAAGCATTCCGCGCACCGATCCGTCGGGCTCGCTGGACAGGCCTTCGCCGGCCTTGTTCTCCTTGGCCGCGAGCCGCGCCGCTTCGGCGTCGGAGGCGACATCCGACAGCGAGTAGACCGTCGCGCCTCGCGCAAGCGGATTGGGCGCACTGTCGATATGGAGCGACAAATAGGCGCTCGCCCCAAGCCGCCGGGCGATTTCGGCGCGCTGGTCGAGCGTGAGGTAGCGATCGTCATCGCGCGTCAGGGCAACACGGACTCGTCCGCGCTCGGCGAGCTCGGCCCGCAGCTCGCGCGCCAACGCGAGCGTCAATTCTTTCTCGGTCGTCGAGCCGGAAACGCCCTTCGCGCCAGGATCTCGCCCGCCATGGCCGGCATCGAGCACGACGATCGGGCGTCCGGGCGAGGCCGCTTCGGTCAGCTCGATCTCGCCGACCGCCGATCCGAGTTCGACCGTGACCGTGCCCGACCGCGCTTCGCCGATCAGCACCTGGCCGTCTCGTCGTCGGACGGCGAGGACTTGCGATGGCTTGCGGCAAAAGCGGCAGCGGCAAGCGCGACGCCGGCGATGATGATCGCCGCGCCCGCAGTCGCCCTTGCCCGCTTCGACCGTGGTGCCATGAAGCCATCCTATCACGCCAACATGGTTAACACGCAATTATCGCGTGGAAATCAGCGGTTCCAGCACGCCTGTGGCAGTTGCGGCACTCGCTTGGGGATGCTAACCGCAATTAATCCCGATGCCCCGAAGTGGCGGCAGGAGGATCACTGCGCCGCTCCTAAAACGGACGCGGCTTCACAGGTTGACGCTGCATGATGCCAAGAAACGCCCCTCGCCCGCTCCGTGAAGAGCGGCAGGTCGCGTCTCCCGCACAGCAACACGGGATGGTCCGTGCAGCAGAGGCAACATTTCACCAGTTCGCCATGACCGTCGGCCGACACCCGACTGGAGTGGCCCATTCAATTGCGCGCGCCCGCCCGACAAGGAGCGGCCTTCGCGCCCGGAGAATTTTCAATGTCAACGCGCATGCTGATCGACGCGCGCCACCCGGAAGAGACCCGGGTTGCCGTCGTGACCGGAACCCGCATCGAGGAATTTGATTTCGAGTCCGCTGAGCACAAGCAGCTCAAAGGAAACATCTATCTAGCCAAGGTCACGCGGGTCGAACCGTCGCTCCAGGCGGCGTTCATCGACTATGGCGGAAACCGTCACGGCTTCCTCGCCTTCAGCGAAATCCACCCCGACTATTACCAGATCCCGAAGGCCGACCGCGAAGCTCTGCTCCGCGAAGAAGCCGAGCACGCCGCCGAGGAAGAGCGCCTGCGCGCCGACGAGGACGACGACTTCGAGGACGACCATTCGGAAGACGACGTCGGCCGACGCGAAGAGCGACGAAGCAGCTGCAACGGACGGCGGCGAAGAAAATGGCGCCGAGGAGGCTGGAACCGGTTCGAACCGCTCGCCGGTCGACGAATCCGCCGCGGACGAACTTCGCAAGAAGCGCCAGAACCTGCGCCGCCGCTACAAGATCCAGGACGTCATCCAGCGCCGCCAGGTGCTGCTCGTCCAGGTCGTCAAGGAAGAGCGCGGCAACAAGGGCGCGGCGCTCACGACCTATCTGAGCCTTGCCGGCCGCTACTGCGTCCTGATGCCGAACACGTCGCATGGCGGCGGAATCAGCCGGAAGATCTCGAACGGCGCCGACCGCAAGCGGCTGAAGTCGATCATGTCGGACCTCAACCTGCCCAAGACCATGGGCCTGATCGTCCGCACCGCCGGCCTCTCGCGCACCAAGACCGAGATCAAGCGCGACTTCGACTATCTCGCCCGCCTGTGGGACGAGATCCGCGAACGCACGATGGAAAGCAGCGCTCCGGCGCTCATCTATCGCGACAGCGACCTCATCAAGCGCGCCATCCGCGACCTCTATCACCGCGACATCAGCGACGTGATCGTCGAGGGCGAGGACGGCTACAAGGCGGCCCGCGGCTTCATGAAGCTGCTGATGCCGAGCCACGTCCGGCGCGTCGCGCTGCATTCGGAAGCGACGCCTCTGTTCCAGCGGCACGGCGTCGAGGACCAGCTTTCGGCCATGTACCAGCCGGTCGTCCAGCTGAAGTCGGGCGGCTATCTCGTCATCAATCCGACCGAGGCCCTGGTGTCGATCGACATCAACTCCGGCCGGTCGACCCGCGAGCACAATATCGAGCAGACCGCCTTCGCGACGAACCTCGAAGCGGCGAACGAAATCGCTCGCCAGCTTCGCCTCCGCGACATGGCGGGCCTCATCGTCATCGACTTCATCGACATGGAACAGAACAGCCATGTCCGTAAGGTCGAGAAGGCGATGAAGGAGGCGCTCAAGAACGATCGCGCCCGCATCCAGGTCGGCCGGATTTCCAGCTTCGGCCTGATGGAAATGAGCCGCCAGCGCCTGCGCACCGGCGTTCTCGAAGCCTCGACCAAGCCCTGCGCGCATTGCGAAGGCACCGGCCTGATGCGCACCGCTTCATCGGCGGGCCTGTCGGCGCTGCGCATGATCGAGGACGAGGCAGCCCGCGGCCGTGGCGAGAAGATCCAGCTTCGCGCCGGACGCGAAGCGGCGATCTATCTGCTCAACCGCAAGCGCGCCGAGCTTGCCGAGATCGAAGGCCGCTATGGCGTTTCGATCGACGTCGCCATCGACGAGAGCTTCGAAGGCGCTCGCATGAGCGTCGAAAGCTCCGGCCCGCGCCCAACCGCTCCGCAGCGTCGGCCCGAGCCGACTCCGATCGAAGAGGATCTGGAGGAGGTCGAAGCGCTCCTCGGCGAGGACTTCGACGAGGACGAGCACGAGGAAGAGGAAGAAGAGGAAGAGCGCGAAACGTCGCAGTCGGACGACGACCGTCCGGGCCGTCGCCGTCGCCGTCGCCGTCGCGGCGGACGCGGACGCAATCGTCGCGAGGGCGGCGATGCTCCCGCCGAGGCTGCGGAGGGCGAAGAGCCTGCCGGCGAGGCCTCCGAAGAAGTCGACGCAGAACGCCCGCGTCAGGCGGAGCAGGACGACGAACCTCGTTCCGGCGATCGCAAGCGCCGCAGGCGCCGCGGAAAGCGCAGCGAGGATGCCGCTCCAACCGCCGACGAAGCGGCTGTCGAACCGGACAGCTCGCCGATGGTCGAGACGCCGGTGGAGGCAGAACTGCCGATCGCTGAAGTCGAGGCCCCTGCCGAGCCGCAGCCGAAGCCTCGGCGGAGCCGCGCGAAGGCCAAGACGGCAGAAGCCGCTGAAACCGTCGAGACCGTCGCGGATGTGCCCGCAGAGCCGGCCGCACCAGTCGAGACCGGCCGAAGAGCCGAAGTCGGAAAAGCCGGCCCGCAAGTCCCGCGCCAAGAAGGCGAAGGAAGAGGCTCCAGCAGCCGAGCCTGCCGCCGACGCGGGAGAGGCCTCCGTTCCGACCGCCGACAATGACGAGGCCGACGATGGATCGGGTGAAGGTCCCCGCCGCGGCTGGTGGCAGCGCACGTTCGGGTGATCGGCTGAGCGGCAGTGCTTTCATCCAGCGTTCAGACCGTGCGATGGGATGGGCGAGCCGATGAGCTCGCCGCTTTCCCGCTTCGTGCGGATGCTGATGCTGGCGCTGATGCTGGGCCTCGCGACGGCGAGGCCCGCCGCAGCGCAAGAACAGGGCCCTTCGATCCTCCGCGATACGGAGACCGAGGCCCTTTTCGACGAGGTCGCCAAGCCGCTGGTCGAGGCCGCCAAGCTCGATCCCAAGAGCGTCAAGGTCGTCCTTCTCAACGATTCCGAGATCAATGCGTTCGTGGCAGGTAGCCAGAACGTCTACGTGAACTCCGGCCTCATCACGAACTCCGACAACGTCAACCAATTGCAGGCGGTGGTCGCGCACGAGCTCGGCCACGTCGCTGGTGGCCATGCGATCCGCATGGGCGAAGGCGCGAAGGAAGCGACGGGAATCACGCTCGCCACCATGGTGCTCGGCGCCATCGCCATCGCAGCCGGTGCGGGCGACGCCGGAATGGGGCTGATGATGATGGGCCAGCAGGCGGCGATGAACCGATTCCTCGCCTTCACTCGCGCCCAGGAAACCAGCGCCGACCTCGCGGGCGTCGATTATCTTTCGAAAGCGGGCATCAGCGGCAGCGGCAGCCTGGAGTTCTTCAAGAAGCTGCAGAACCAGGAATATCGCCTCGCGATCTACGCCAAGGACAGTTACGACCGGACCCACCCGCTATCCAGCGAGCGCATCTCGATCCTCGAGAATCTCTACAAGAAGGATCCTGCCTGGGATCGCAAGACGGATCCGGCGCTTGAGGCGAAGTTCCAGCGAGTGAAGGCCAAGCTCCTCGGATTCATCAACCCGCGGCAGGCCATCAACAAATATCCGGAGACGGACCAGACGGTTCCCGCGCATTACGCTCGCGCCTACGCCTACCACCTCGGCGCCTATCCGGAAAAAGCGCTCTACGAAGCGGATGCGCTGCTGAAGACCAACCCGCACGATCCGTACTTCCTGGAGCTCAAGGGCCAGATCCTGCTCGAAGGCGGTCAGCCAGCCGAGGCCGTGGCGCCCCTTCGAGAAGCCACCGAAAGATCGGGCGGCGCGCCGCTCATCGCATCCATGCTCGGTCACGCGCTGATCTCGACCGAAGATCGGAAGAATTATGCCGAGGCGAAGAACATCCTGAAGAGCGCGGTTTCGACGGACAATCAAAATCCGTTCGCCTGGTATCAGCTCGGGATGATCTACGACCGCGAGGGCGACACGCCCCGCGCGGCACTGGCCACTGCGGAACGCAACAATCTGGAAGGCAATCCGAAGCTTGCTCTCGCGAGCGCGGAAATGGCCATGCGCGGGATTCCGACCGGGACTCCGGACTATCTTCGGGCTCAGGACATCGCCATGGTGTCCAAGATCGAGCTCAAGGACAAGAAGGGCAATCGTGACTGAGAATAGGGGATCGCTGCTTCCGGCGATCGTGGGGGGAATTATCGGATCGGCGATTACCGCGGGCGGTCTGCTCCTCGCGGCGCCGCAGCTCATCAGCGGAAAGGTCGTCCGTCAGGCGATGCTCGACGATCCGCAGATCCTCGTCGACGCGGCCGACGTGCTGCGCGACCGGCAATATGCCCCGACCTTGTCCAATACCCGGGCGCAGATCGAAGTGCCGTTCGCCAGCTCCTGGAAAGGAGCGGAGAAGCCGGAAGTCGTACTCGTCGAATTCTACGATTACGCCTGCCCCTACTGCAAGGCGAGCAATCCGCACGTCGACCAGCTGGTCCGCGAGAATCCCAAGCTGCGCGTAGTTTACCGCGAACTTCCCATTCTCGGTCCCAACAGTGTCGAGGCTGCCCGTCTCTCGCTGGCGGCTTCGAAGGCGGGGCGGTTCCACCAATTCCACAACGCTTTGTATGCCGCCGGCCGGCCGGCCCCGGACACCAATGCGGCAGCGGCCCGGATCGCGAATATCCCCGCAACACCGGCGGAGGACGCGGCGATCGAGGCCGAGCTCAAGAAGAACTTCCAGCTCGCCGGCCAGCTCGGCGCGACGGGAACGCCTTTGTTCGTCGTGGGCGATCGCGTGCTGAGCGGCGCCGTCGGGTATGACGCGCTCAAGAAGGCCGTCGAGGACGCGCAGAAGAAGAGCTGAGCGCCGCGCTGACCGGCCGAATCCGGTTACTTTTCAACCGCAATTTTGAAGTTAACAAAAGTTGAGATACGCTGCTGTCATCGGTGCGCGTTGCGTGTCCGGGGCACGGCGTGGTTCTGCCGCCGCGATTCTGGAGGGGGAAGACCTGAATGAGGCGGGCTATCATTGTTGGCAGCGCTGCTGCTCTGCAGCGCCGCGGCAAACGCGGAGGTCGTCACCTTCGATGGGGTGCCTTTCGGAAACTCTCCGACGCCGATGAGCGACCTATGTTGAGGGCGACGTCACGGTCACCAGTCTGGACGGGAATTTCTGGGCATTCTCCGAGCCCGGGCGAACTCCACCTCGATCCCGACAGGGTTCGGAAACTCAGCATATGACTTCACCTATGCTGGCGGCGCGTTCGACCTCGTCAGCTTCGATATCATCTTCGCCGAAGATTTCATCGGCGCCTTCCTCGAAGGCTTCGACCAGAACGGCGATGCTGCTGACCAGCCTGTTCGTCAACGCGACTTCGGCACGATCACCGTGTCAGCGGCTTCGAGGACCTCTACACACTCCGCATCACGCAGCTTGGGTAGCTCTCCGTTCGACCATTTCAGCATCGACAATCTGACCATTTCGACACGCCGGTGCCCGAACCGGGAACCTGGCTGACGATGCTGCTCGGCTTTGGGGCGATCGGGTACGGCTTCCGTCGTTCCAAAAATCGTCGATCGGCCGCCCTGAGCCTGCAATCCTGATCTGAACTCCTGCGCCAGAAGCGGGCGCTCAGCCTTCTTTGGCCGACTTGAAGCCCTGCGCAATGACGTACCATTCGGACGAATCCTTGCGGCTCGCCGGCGGCTTCGCGTGCTTCACAGTCGTGAAATGCCGCTTCATCTCCGCGACAAGCTGATTGTCGGCGCCGCCCGCAAGGACCTTGGCGACGTAGGCACCGCCGGGCTTCAGCACTTCGGTAGCGAACTGCAATCCGGCCTCGACCAGGGCCATGGTCCGCAGATGGTCCGTCTGCTGATGCCCGACCGTGTTCGCCGCCATGTCCGACAGGACGAGGTCGGCGTCGCTGCCAAGCGCTTCCCTCAGTTGATCCGGAGCCGCTTCATCCATGAAATCCATCTGCAGGATGGTCACGCCGTCGATGGGATCGGTCGGAAGAAGATCGATTCCGACCACTTTGCCGTCGGGTATGCGACGACGGACCACCTGGCTCCAGCCGCCCGGCGCGATGCCTAGATCGACGACGGCCTTCGCGCCTTTCAGCAGCCCGAAGCGCTCGTCGAGCTCCAGCAGCTTGTAGGCCGCGCGGCTGCGGTAATTCTCGGCCTTGGCGCGCTTGACGTAGGGGTCGTTCAGCTGACGCTCCAGCCAGCGCGTCGACGACGGCTTCCGCCCCTTGGCGGTGCGGATGCGCTTCACAGAAGGTGGCCGTCGCGCGCCATCAAGGACCGGAGGATGCCTTCGCGGATGCCGCGGTCGGCCACGCCAAGCTTCTTCGCGGGCCAGATCTCGACGATCGCCTCCAGGATGGCGCAGCCAGCGACGACCAGGTCCGCCCGGTCCCGCCCGATGCACGGCAAGGGCGGAGCGCTCGTCATGATCCATCTCGGCGATCATGGTGCTGATCTTCTGCATCGCGTCGACCGGCACATGGAGGCCGTCGACCGCGCGGCGATCATAGGCCGGCAGGGCAAGGTGGACGCTGGCGAGCGTGGTCACCGTACCGCTCGTGCCCAAGCAGGCGGATGCCTTCGGCGTCGCTGGGAAGGGTGGAGGCGAAGCTCGCAAAGGCCAGCCGCGCGCGCTCCCGCATCCGGCCATAGGCCTGTAGCCGGTCCGGACCTTCGAGCGCGCTTTTGCCTTCGCTTTCGGTCAGCGAAACGACGCCCCAGGGCGCGCTCCACCAGCTGCGAATCTTCGGGACACCGTCTTCCTGGTCGACCAGGACAAGCTCCGTCGACCCGCCGCCGATATCGAAGATCAGCGCCGGTCCGTCGCCCGGCTCGAGCAGCTTGTGGCAGCCGAGGACCGCCAGCCGCGCCTCCTCCTGCGGCTCGATGATGTCGAGCACGATGCCGGTTTCGCGGCGAACGCGATCGACGAACTCCTCGCCATTCTCCGCGCGCCGGCACGCCTCGGTCGCGACCGAACGAACCAGGGAAACGTTGCGGCGTCGCAGCTTCTCCGCGCAAATCGAAAGCGCGCCCACGGCCCGGTCCATCGCTTCGGCGGACAGCGAGCCGCTGTGCGACAGCCCCTCGCCGAGCCGTACGATTCGTGAAAAAGCATCGACGACCGTGAAGCCGCCGTCGACCGGCTTGGCGATCAGGAGGCGGCAATTGTTGGTGCCGAGGTCCACGGCGCCATAGGTGTGACGGCAGGGAAACCGCCGCTCCGGCGGTTTCTCGGGGACCGGCCCATCCCGCAACGACGGGGCCGGCGCATTGGCGATGATATTCGCCATGAACAACGCCCGTTTCTATCCTGCACCGCCCGCAAAATGGACGGCTGACTTAAGGCGCATTAAACCGGCAAATGCGTCGAAGGGCAAGCGCAGGCGTCCGATCCGGCGGCGTTGACAGTCGGGAGGCCGCTTTCTATCTCGCCCGCCTCCGGTATTGCCCCGTCGTCTAACGGTAAGACTACGGACTCTGACTCCGTCTATCGAGGTTCGAATCCTCGCGGGGCATCCAGGATATTCGCGATTGAGGCCCAATCGCAGGTCGGCCGTTTGGGCCGCCCGGGCATTACTCCCTATATAGTAAGGCGCATGGGCCAATGGACGGGTTCCGGGCGACCCCCGCAAAGGTCTATGGAGATCGTTGGTGAGCATGGCCGTCGGAATTGCGCTGTTCTTTGGAACCATCCTTGCGATGGAGGCCGTCGCTTACGGCGCGCATCGCTGGGTGATGCATGGGCCGGGCTGGTTCCTGCACGAGAGCCATCATCGCCACCGCGAGGGCCTGTTCGAGCTCAACGACCTCTACGCGCTGATCTTCGCCATACCCTCGATCGTCCTGCTTCTACGGCGGGGTGCAGCCTGGGCTGGGGCGAGCTGGGCCGTCTGGGTCGGCGCCGGGATCGCCGGCTTATGGCGCGATCTATTTCGGCTTCCACGACGTCATCGTCCATCAGCGCATCGCCCACCGCTACGTCGCGCGTTCGTCCTACATGAAGCGGATCATCCAGGCGCATCGGCTGCACCACGCCACGAGGGCAAGCATGGCTCGGTCAGCTTCGGCTTCCTCTGGGCGCCGCCGGCGGACATGCTGAAGCGCCAGCTTGGCGCGAGCGAAGCCGCGACCATCCGCGCGCCTCGCCGCTGACCGATGCTTACGGCGCTCATCCTTTCCGTCGTCGCGATGACCGCGATCGTCGCCGGCCGATATCTCGCGGTGAGCGGCGCCTTCGCCTGGCTGACCAACCGCCGCATTCCCGGCCTGTACGGCGACCGCGACGGCGCAGATCCGCAGCGAGATCGGCTGGTCGCTGGCGAGCGCCTTCATCTACGCCGCGCCCGCCGGCGTGCTCGCCTGGGGCTGGCAGACGCGCGGCTGGACGCAAGATCTACTCGAACGCTCGCCGACTATCCCTTGTGGTGGCTGCCGGCGTCGGTGCTGGTCTACCTGCTTGCTCCACGACAGCTGGTTCTACTGGACCCACCGGCTGATGCACCGGCCCAGCATCTACAAGCGATGCACGCGGTCCATCACGCCAGCCGCGACCCGACCGCATGGGCGGCGATGAGCTTCCATCCGTGGGAGTCGATTACCGGCGCGGTGCTGGTGCCCGCGCTCGTGCTGCTGATCCCGATCCATTACGGCGCGCTGCTGGTCGTCCTTACTGATCATGACCGTCATGGGCGTGACCAATCATATGGGGTGGGAGCTTTTCCCCAACTGGCTGGTCCAGGGCCCGCTCGGGCGCTGGCTGATCACCGCCAGCCACCACCAGCGGCACCACGAGAAGTATTTGTGCAATTTCGGTCTCTACTTCCGCTTCTGGGATCGCCTGTGCGGCACCGATCGCGGGCTGGGCGACTTCAGCGCCGGCCGGCGACCACCGCTTCGGCAAAGCTAGGCACGACGTAGGCCAGCTTCTGCATCTTGCCGACGGTCACGCGTTCGTCCCATGCCGCGCGACCGAGACGGCCGACACGGCGACCGATCGCGCCGTAAATGCGCAAGCGCCGAAAGAACCGCCAGCCGCGAGCGGAACGGCAGCTTGTCGACCCCGCGCCGAGCGCTTTCCTCATAGACCTCGACGCTGTCGACCAGTCGCTTCGCGATAGCCGTCAGGGCTGCCTCGTTCTCGGGAGCGAACAAGGTCTCGCCGGCTGATGCCGAATTCCTGCAAGCCAGCTCGTCGGGCAGATAACAGCGGCCCGCTTCCCAATCCTCGCGGATGTCGCGCGCGATGTTGGACAGCTGGAACGCGATGCCGAGATCGGCGGCGCGCTCCAGCGTCTCCTCGTCCTCGGCGGGCACGCCCATCAGGATCGCCATCATGCAGCCGACCGCGCCCGCGACATAATAGCAGTAGAGCGCGAGGTCCTCTTCCGTATCGGGCTGCCATCCCGCCTCGTCGAGCGCGAAGCCGCTGAGATGATCTTCGAGGAAGCGCCCGGGGATCGGGCATTCCGACAGAAGGAGCGAGAGCGCCTGGAAGGGCAGTTCGGCGAAGGCTCTCGCCGCGATCGCGCGATGCGTCTTGCCGCGCAGCACGGCGACATTGCCCCGCACGCCGTGACCGAATCCGTACGTCTGGCCGTCGCAGACGTCGTCGCAATGCCGGCACCAGCAATAGAGCAGCCACGCCCGCTCGCGTGTCGTGCGGTCGAACAGGCGGCTGGCGGCGCGGAAGGACTTCGAGCCGTTCTCGATCGCCTCGTGAGCGCCGGCGACAATCTCTTCCCGGGTCATGCAGCGAGGTCCTCGATCATCAGTCCAGCAGTCGCCTTGGCGCTGCCGACAACGCCCGGAATGCCGGCACCCGGATGCGTTCCCGCGCCGACGAAATAGAGGTTCCGGACGACATCGTCGCGATTGTGCACCCGGAAGTAGGCGCTCTGCGTAAGCACGGGCTCAAGGCTGAAGGCGGAGCCAAGGTGCGAATTCAGCTCCGACTCGAAGTCTGCCGGGCCGAAGTGGAAAGACCATTCCCAGCCGCTCACCGAGGCCGGGCATGACGCGCTGCTCGATGATCTCCAGCATTCGCTTGGCGTAGCGCGGACCTTCAGCATCCCAGTCGAGGGTCGTGCGTCCAAGATGCGGCACGGGCGCAAGCGCATAGAAGGTCGAGCGGCCCGGCGGCGCCATCGACGGATCCGTCGCGGTCGGGTGGTGAAGGTAGATCGACGGGTCGTTCGGCAGTTCCGACCCGCGGTAGATTTCCTTGAGCAGCTCGCCGTAGCGCGGTCCGAACAGGATGCTGTGGTGCGGGACGTCCGGCCAGGCGCCTTCGGCCGAGAAATGCACCACGAACAGGGACGGCGAGAAGCGCTTGCGCTTGAGCTTCTTCGAAGCGCGGGGCGCCGAGGCGTGGCCGAGCATGTCATAGGTCCGCACCACATCCGCGTTCGACGCGACCGCATCGAAATCTCCGGACCACCCGCTTTCGGTCCGAACGTGAGCTGACACGGTCCCCCTTCGTCGTCGATCATGGCGACTGGGTCGGCTAGCCGGACGGTCCCGCCAAGCCGCTCGAAGTGCCGCACCATGCCGGAGACGAGCTGGTTCGTTCCACCCAAGGCGAACCACACCCCGCCGTCGCGTTCGAGCTTGTGGATCAGCGCATAGATCGCGCTGGTCGTCATCGGATTGCCGCCGACGAGCAAGCGTGTGGAAGGACAGGGCCTGCCGCAGCTTCTCGTTGCGGACAAACCTCGAGACGATCGAATAGACGGATCGCCACGCCTGGTAGCGGGCGAGCTGCGGCGCTGCGCGGAGCATGGACTTGAAGTCGAGAAACGGGAACGGCGCCCGAGCTTCTCATATCCCTCGGCGTAAACGCCCGCCGAATAGCGCAGGAACCGGCGGTAGCCCTCGACGTCCGCAGGCTCGAGCGCGTCGAATCTGGCGTGCCAGCTGCTCGTCATCGTTGAGGTAATCGAACGTGCTGCCGTCGGGCCAGGACAGGCGGTAGAACGGCGAGACGGGAACCAGGTCGACGTCCCGCGCCATGTCCGCGCCGGTCAGTTCCCATAACTCCCGAAGGCAGGCCGGATCGGTGATGACCGTAGGACCGGCATCGAAGATGTGGCCGTCCTTCTCCCAATAATAGGCGCGGCCGCCGGGCTTATCCCGCGCCTCGATGATCGTCGTGTCGATGCCTGCCGACTGGAGCCGGATGGCGAGGGCCAGTCCGCCGAATCCGGAGCCGATCACGGCCGCCCTGCGCTTCATGCCGCACCCTTTCGAAGCGCGGACAAGGCGCGGCCAATGGGTACGGGAGGCTTGCCGCTGAGAATCCGAAGCTTGTCGAGATTGGTGAGTTGCGCGGCGTAGAAGCGCGAAATGACGGCGGGCGAAAGCCGGTAGAAATGCTCCAGCACGCGATACGACTTGATTGGGCTCCGCCGCATGGAACAGCATTCGGTTCAGCAACCGGAAGAAGGCTCGTTCACGCCAGAGCCTTCGGGCGCGATCGTGGAAGAGGGCCAGGAGCGGCTCGGTCCGAAGATCGGACTGGTCGGCCAGAAGCGCTGCATTCGCCACCGCATCCGGAAGCGAATAGCTGGTCGTCGGATGGAAGAAGCCGCCGCGGACCCCGATCTGCGGCACGCACGCGTCCTCCCAGAAGCATGTCGACGCTCCCGCCGAGAACGACAGGGAGGACCCCGCTCTCCTCCTCCAACAGGCTCGGCGATCCACCCTCGGTCTTCGTCGCCAACGGCTTCGACGCGCGCCCGCAGGATTTCCTGGTCGAGGATCGGCGTCGGCGAATAATAGGTGTCCTCGATCAGCAGTTCGGTCGCACTGACCGGCAGTCGATAGGCAAAGCGATAGCCGTCGATCTGCTCGACCGTCGCGTCCATGATGACGGGAAGCGGACACTCCGTGCGGGCGCGGGTAACGATAGTATCGCCCCACGAACTTCTGCCAGCCGAGATCCAGGCCGTGCATCGTCGCCGGCCCTCGTGCGTCGATCACCGCGGAAGCGTCGAGCGTTTCACCCCCTTCCAGGCGTCACCGAACCCGGACCGACCGACGTGATCCGCGCATTGAGCCGGTACTGGTCGGGCCGCAGCGTACGCCGCAAGACCTCATCGAGATCGCGAGATCGGATGCTGTTGTAGCCGATCGCGATGGTCCGGCTGCGTTGGGGAAACTCGACCTGGTGCTTCGGCCAGTGACTCGATGCCAGACCATCCAGCAACCAGCGGTTCTGCGTCGCCACATCCGTGTCGAAGAAGGACCAGGTGTGATTGCCGCCGAAGCTTGCACCTTGCTCCAGCAGCAGTAGCTCCACCTCCGGACGTCGCCGGACAAGCGCCAGGGCAGCGAGTGAACCCGCCAGCCCGCCTCCTACGATAATGACCCGACTCATAGAGCTGCCGGCTTGGCGATATCGCGCAGCTGTTGGTAAGCAGGCGGACGATGCGACGACTTGCCGCCACCCTTCTTGCCGTTCCGCTGTTGTCTGCCGCGGCTCCCATGGCCGCCGTCGAAGTGGATCTGACTGGGCTCCGAAACCATCGCGGAACGGTCCACGCCTGCCTCACGCGCAATCCGAAGCACTTTCCGGATTGCAAGGGAGACCCGGCGGCGCTGAAACAATCGGTTCAAGCCGACGGCAGTCGCGTCAACTTCCGGGACGTGCCGCCCGGCCGTTACGCGCTCTCCGTTTTTCACGATGAGAATTCCAATCAAAAGCTGGATACTTTCCTGGGAATTCCGCGTGAAGGGTTCGGCTTCTCGAGGAACCCGGTTATTCGGGTCGGGCCGCCACGTTTTGACAAGGTAAGCATCGAGTTGGCGCCGGGCTTGGCTCGCACGAGCGTGCGCATGCAATACCTCCTTTAGCCCATATAGATTCGCTTTTCTTGCAAACTTACTCTGCACATTGGGGGAGTGTGCAGTTCGGAAGGCGATGCTCGACTTGCGTTCAATCGACGGCTCACAGTCCCCAAGCGAGCCGCTTATGCTGGCCGACCGGCCGGAGATCCGCGTCATCCTCGCCGCTCCGCGTGGTTTTTGCGCAGGCGTCAGGAGAGCGATCGACGCCGTTCGTGATGCGCTGTCGAGGCATGGCGCGCCCGTCTACGTCCGCCGAGCGATCGTCCACAATCTGGAAGTCGTGCGCACGCTTGAGGCCGAAGGCGCGATCTTCGTAGAAGAGCTGGACGAGATTCCAGCCGGATCGACCGTCCTGTTCTCGGCGCATGGCGTGTCACCGGCCATCGCGGCAGATGCCAAGCGCCGCGGCCTCCGGACTTACGATGCCGTCTGCCCACTCGTCGCGAAGGTTCACCGCGAGGTGGAGCGTCACCAACGCGGCGGCCGCCAGCTCGTCCTGATCGGGCACAAGGGGCATCCGGAGATCGAGGGCACGTTGGGGCACGTCACCTCGGTGAGCGCTCATGTCGTCAAAAGCGTCGAGGAGGTCGAAGATCTTCCCCTGCTGCGAGACCAGCCTACCGCTTACGCCGTACAGACCACCTATTCCGTCGACGACGCCCAAGCGATCGTGGAGGCGCTGCGGGCACGCTTCTCCGATCTTGCCGAACCGGTCTCCAGCGACATCTGCTACGCCACGACCAATCGGCAGGCGGCGGTTCGCGAACTGGCGATGCGGAGCGACGCAATCATCGTTGCTGGAGAGCGATTTTCGTCAAATGCCTGCCGGCTTGCCGAGGTCGCCGAAGTGCATTGCGGTGCAGTCCAGCTCGTCGCAGGTCCCGACGAGATCAACTGGTCGGCGTTGCCCAAGTCCGGGTCGATAGGGATTACGGCGGCCGCGTCGACCCCCGAAAGCAGCGTCCAGGCAATCCTTTCCGCTCTTGGGGTTCGTTATCAGATCAAGATCGAGGAGGCAGGGTCCGAGCCCGAAGCCACGGTTTTCAAGCGGCTGGCGATCGCATGAGCACGGCGGATCTCGCACCGGATGTGGTTCGAATCGATCGGCCACTCGCTCGAATCGCCGCGGATATCGACGCATTGTTCGAGCGGGTCCTGGTAATTCCATCGGATGCCAGCGCGAGGTTGGTCGAGGCGATGCGATATGCGGCGATAGGCGGAGGCAAGCGCCTACGCCCGCTGCTGGCATGCGCTTCCGCGGACTTGTTCGCTGTCCCCCGGGCCATGTCGCTCCGCGCCGGGCTCGCCGTCGAGTGCATCCATGCCCATTCGCTCATCCACGACGATCTTCCCTGCATGGACGACGACGACCTTCGGCGCGGGAAGCCGACGGTTCACGTCGCCTATGACGAGGCGACGGCGGTACTTGCCGGAGACTCGTTGCTGGCCCTTGCCTTCGAAATTCTCTGCGACCCGCAGACGCATCCCAGTGCCGAGGTGCGGGCGGAATTGACCAAGGAACTGGCACATGCTGCCGGGGCTTTCGGAATGGCCGGCGGCCAGATGCTGGACCTTCTGCCGATCCAGGGGCCGATCGACATCGACAAGATTGCCAGACTGCAGCGCCTGAAAACCGGCGCAATCATCGGTTGGGCGGTCGAATCCGGTGCGATCCTAGGGCGGGCGGGTCAGGACGCCAGGACCAGCCTGCGCGGCTACGCTCAGAACCTGGGATTGGCGTTTCAGATCGCCGACGACCTGCTCGACGTTTCAGGCGACCCTTCCGCCGTGGGCAAGCGGCTGCGCAAGGACGAGGACCAGGGAAAAGAGACGTTCGTGACATTGCTCGGCGAAGAACGAGCGCGGCGGCAGGCGGAGATGATCGTCGATCAGGCCGTCGATCACCTGCGCGACTTCGGTCATTCCGCCGCTTTGCTTGCAGCGATCGCCCGCTTCGCGATCAATCGCGACCGTTAGGAGCGATCTCGGCCTCGACTGCGATCCGAATGGCGTCGGCGGTCGTCTTCACGTTCAGGGCATCGAGCAGGCGCGAACGGTGCATCTTCACAGTCTTCTCTTCGATACCGAGGAAGCCGCCGATCTGCTTGTTGCGGTACCCCATCGCCATCAGCTCCAGCGTTTGCCGAAGCCTGGGCGTGAGCCGGGAGACAAGTTCGCGTGCGCGAGTTCGCCTGAGGCCGTTGCCCGCGCCACTAGCCGCAATCTCCATTTGCGATCCAATGAACATGGCTACCGATCCATCCTCACCGCAAATGGGAGCGAGCATCACTGCATTGCGGAACGGGGTGCCGTCCTTGCGGTAATTGGTGATCTCGACGATTGCGGGTTTGCCTTCGACGACGGCGGTGCGCAGGATCGACTGGGCCTCCAGCTCCGTCCCGCGACCGGCCAGGAACCGGCAGTTTCGTCCGACGATTTCCTTGAGCGCATAGCCCGTGAGGGCAATGAACGCGTCATTGGCCTCGACGATTGGATTATCCGCCGCCCGATTGTCAGTAACGATGGTCGCGATCGGCGTCCGATGAATGGACTTCCTGAGACCTTCCAAGTCCTGCACTGCCATCAAGTGTCCATCCAAAGTCGACGAGCCTATCGCGCGTAGATCGGCTCCAGGCTCGAATACGCCGACTTGGTCAGGTCGGTCAGGAACTGCGCGTTCTGGAAGGTGAGGTCGTAACTCACCGACTGTCCCTCGACCGTCGACATGTAGGTGTGACCGAACAGGCAATCTTGCTTCTTGGTGAGTGACGCTACTGCTGCGTGATTGTCGGCCTCATGATGCGGACCGACGCTGCCATGCCGGTGGAGCAGCTTCTCCACGCCAGGAAAGCGATTGCGGAACTGGCGGTGGACGTCGTCCAGGTCCCGGCTATCGAATTTCTCCTCCCAGCAGGCGACTTGCGGAAGTAGCTCTCGCGCCGTTTCCAGGGATCGCGCATAATTTCTAAGCGCCAGCCCGCCGTTCCGGGCCGCGATGAAGCACCATTGGACCCTCACGTCCGTCGTTGGCGGCTTTACGGCAAAATCGAACAGGCTGGCGGATGACGAAAAGTCGAAGCTCCAGCGCTGGAGCATTCTCATATTTTCGAAGAACGCGTGACCGCAGTCCCGCTCATGCTCGGCAATATGCTCCAGGCTCAGTTCCGGAAGTAGCGGCGGCTTGAGCTCGGGTGGCAATTCCATGACCCCATTTAACCCCTGTTTACTCAATCCGCAAAGCGACTGAACCGGGTCTGCAAACAGCCGTCATCGACGCTGGTGAGGAATTGACCCTCTCTGGGACGGCCGCTTGCATGGCCTTTGCGCGTAAGTTTCGTTAAGATATTGGTTATTGACCACTTTGATTCGTGGATTGATGCAGCGCGCCCGACGGGCGATCCGCACGACCGCAAGTCGATTGGCTCTTAAGTGTTTGGATGGGTGGGACGTAGTTCGAACAAGGGGGATAACGCTTGTCCGGACCGGACATCTTCATTTCTTACTGTAGCGAGGATCGTGACGTCGCCCGGCGTTACGCGCAGCGCTTTGTGGATGAAGGGTTCACCGTCTGGTGGGATGCCGCCTTGCATTCGGGCGAGACGTTCGACGAGGTCATCGAGAGCGCCTTGAAGGCCGCTTCGGCGGTCGTCGTACTCTGGTCGCCGCGCTCAGTCGGGTCACGATGGGTCCGCGCCGAAGCCACCCTCGCCGACCGCCGCAACAAGCTCGCGCCCGTTACCATCGAACCTTGCGACCGGCCGATCATCTTCGAACTGACACATACGGCCGACCTGACTCGCTGGAAGGGCGACACGTCGGATCCGGCCTGGCGGTCGTTCGTGAAAGACCTTCACAGACTGGTCGACAAGGCAGGCTCGGGCGCACCGCCCGCCGCTGCGCCCGCCCCCAGAGAGCGTGCCAGGCCTGCCCCTCGTACCCCGGAACCGTCGCGGATGGAGCGCCCGGTCGCGCGCCGCGCCGAAAGTCGTGCCAGCGAAGAGGTCGTCTATGAGCGCCTCGACCGCCGTGCGGACGCACGGGCTGCGGCGCGTTCACGCGAACCGGACGATGACGAAGGCGAGCGCACGCAATTCTACACGGGAACGGGCGGCTACGACGCGGAAGAGATACACTGCCTGGAGCTGAACATCGGCGATCAGCTGGAAAAGCGATACATCATCGACGGAGCAGGCCTGAAGATCGGACGAGCCGCGCCCGCCGACATCATCCTTTCGGACGCCCGGGTGTCGCGCACCCACTGCCTGGTGCAACTGGGTGAAGGCGGCGTGCAAGTGTCGGACATGAACTCGACGAACGGCACATATATCGACGACGAACGCATCCACGGGACCGCCGATCTGGAAGTCGGCTCGACCCTAAGGGTCGGAAACGTCTCCTTCGTCTACGAAGTGCGCACGCGTGCGGAAGTCTGAGTTCAGTCCGACGCGCTTCAGGCCTTCGATTGCATGACGATCGCCGGAACGGCTTCGACGCGCACTGCAGCGGTTGGTGGGGAAAGCGAATCTTCAGCTGAAACGGTCGTGCGACCGGCGGCGACTGCGGAACCGTCCTTCACCGGCCTCTACCCTCCTCGCCCGCGCCTGACGCTGAACGTCGGCATCACGGGACATCGCGCGACCGTTCTTCCCGAGGGGGTAGCGGATCTGCTCGGTCCGGTTGTCGACGACGTCTTTCGCAAACTCCGCGACGCCGCTCTGCGCCTTCATTCCGCCGAAGCGGCCCTGTTCGATCACGCGCTGCCGCATCTTCGGCTTCATACCCCTCTCGCGACCGGCGCCGATCAGGTCGCCGCGGACGGTGCGAGGGCGAGCGGCTACACCATCCGAGCGCTCCTGCCGTTCGCGCCGGACGAATATGCGAAGGACTTCCAAGGCCACGAGCTGGAGGAGTTCCGGAACCAGCTGGACAAGGCATCCGCGATCTTCGCTTTGCCCGGCGACAGAAGCGACAATGAGTTCGCTTATGTGATGGTCGGCAAGGCCGTCGTCGCAGCGGCGGACATCCTCGTCGCCATCTGGGACGGGGGCTCAGGAAACGGGCCGGGCGGCACAGCCCATGTGGTCGACCTTGCCCTCGCCAATTCCGTGCCGGTCATCCACATCGCAATCGATCGTGCCACTTCGAAGATCGAGGGTGTCCGATTGCTGGTAGGCGGCGACGCCATCGAGCCGGTTGCCGTCCCGCTCGAAGGCGATGATGCCTATGTGGCTTTGCTCAGGGACACGCTGGCACCGCACACGTCCTGCGAACGCCAGCACATTGCGGATTTCTTTGCGGAGCAGGAAAAGCGAACCAACTGGCGGTTCGAATATCCGCTGCTCCTGTCGCTGCTGCGCATCAAGTCTCTGCCGTCCAAGCCTTGGCGGCAAAGCTCGATCCAGGAAGACATCGAATATGACATGCAAAGCGTTCGCGATCCCGGATCCCCCGGAACCTTCGTCCCGCTGACTCGGGCCTACGGCTGGGCGAATTTCCTCGGCAATCCGTTACGCGCAACTGTTCCGTAGCGGTCACGTCACCAACTACGCGCTTTCCGCTTTCGCCGTAATCATCGCGCTCTCCGGACTGATCGTCCCCAGCCTCAAGGTCTTTCTCGTGCTTCTGGAGCTCGGAACGATCGGGCTGCTCTTCCTGAACACCAGCTCAGGAACCAAGGGAGAATGGCATCGGCGGTGGCTGCAATACCGTCACCTTGCCGAATCCCTGCGTCCGCTGATCTACCTGAAGCGCACCGGGATGATCAGCACGCCATTCCGCAGCGACTTCGTGCGCGGTCCGCTGCACCGCGAAGCCGGAGCCGACTGGACGCGCTGGTATGCCGCCGCGATCTGGCGCGAGATGGATAGCCCGACGGGCATCATGACCTACGAGCGCGTGCGCGAAATGGCGGACGACATGGTGCGCGAGCAGATCCTGCCGCAGAGCCGATACCATCAGGTGAATGCGCATCGGATGCGTCATCTCGACCACCGGCTTCATGAGGTCGGCAATCTGCTGATGGGCGCGGTCATCGCTGCCTGCGTCCTGTTCCTGATCGGCTATGTGACGATGAAGGACTTGGTCAAGAAACTGACCGAGCCGTTCGTTTTCCTGACCGCCGGCGTTCCCGCGCTAAGCGCCGCGATCTTCGGCATGCGCGGTCACGGCGAGCATCTCGTTGCGGCCAGCCGATCCGCGAATACGGCAGCCGCGCTGGAGGGCAATGCCGCGCGACTTCAACAGGCGTCGAAGCTCGAGGCGCTCGCCGTCGAGCTCGAGCATACGGCCTCGATCATGCTGGCCGATCTCGACGAGTGGACGGTGTCCTATCGCGAGCGTTCGCTGGAAATTCCGGCTTAGCGGCTTTCCCGCGACCGTCTGACGAGGAACGTCAAATAGGCCCTGGTCTGGCTCGCCTGCTTGATCAGCCGGTCAGCGTCGCGCGCGGACTTCACGCCCCGCGAAGAGTCCCTGATCGACGCAAGATATTTGTCGTACCCGCGGGCGAGGTCGGCATTGGCCTTGCGCGCCTGATAGGCCTGCTTTTCCGCGTCCGTCGCGCCTGAGCCGGGCTTGCGATCGGCCATGCGAATGACGTCCTTGGCCATGCCTCGGCCATCGCTGACGATCGACTGCAACTGGCTCAGCTGGGCCGATGTGGCTTCGCCGTCCGACGAAGCCGCAGGTGCCGTACTTGTCGCAGCGCGCGTCGGCGTCATCGGCGCCGCTTCTGTAGCCGTCGGCTTCGACACCTTTGGCGCGGTCGGCGCCTCGGCGACGCGCGTGGCTGCAGTTCTCAAGTTGGCCGCGGCGAGCGAGGCCGTTCCGAAAGCCTGCGACTGCTTGAGCGCTTCGCGTGCAGCGTTGATCGCCTGCGCGGGATCGGCAGCGGTTGCTGCAGCCTGAGCAGCCGCCCGAAGCTGATCGAAGCTCGTACGAACGTTGGTCGCAACGGCTTGGCGTTCCGGCGGCTCGCGGCGAGCGGCATCCGGCTGGGCCGGATTGGCCCATGGCACTGCGGCGGAAAGCCGCTGGGCGCGGCCTTCGGCCTCACTCACCAGGGCATTCGCGAAATTCGCGCTCGCAGTCATCGCAAGACGCTTCATCTCGCCGGCCTGCGTGGCCGCGGCATCCGCCTGGGCATCGTTGCCAAGCAATGGCTGGAGCGCCGCGAAGCGCGTCTGCAATTCCTCGCCGGCAGCCGCGAGACCGTCGGTCGCGGCGGCTGGCGCGTTCGCCGCGCGCGCCTCTTCGAGAAGAGCATTCGTCGCGGATGCCAGGCCATCAACACCGGAGACGTCTTCCAGCGCGGGTTGCACTGCATCCGAATCCAGGCTGACCGGTGCATCGGTCCCGGAACTCCCGGACGTTCCGAGCATCGACCAACCGACTGCTCCGGCAGCAAGCACCGCCAGTGCAGCGCCGCCGGCCATCACCGGGTTCAGCTTCTTCTTCGTTGGCGCGGCCGTATCGGACGGCTTCTTCGGCGGTGTCGGCTTGTCCGCAACGACTGGCGAGTTCCGCAACCTTCGCTGGCTCTTCCGTCTTCGCAGGTTCGGCGGCCTTGTCAGCGGCCGCTGCAGCGGCCGCCTTTGCAGTCGCGGATTTCTTGCCGGGTTTCGTCTCGTGACCGGCCCCCTTGAATTCCACTTCGTCCGGATCGGCTGGGATCTTGGTGTCGACAGGCGGCCGATCTTCCTCGCCGTCCAGTAGCGGAGCTACAGGAACGATCTCTTCGGCCTGCACTTCGTGCGCGAAGAAGCGGGTAACATCCTCTTCGACCTCGTCCACCTTGCGCGCCGATCGCCGGTCGGCGTTCTCGAAGAGAGCAATCCACTCGGTAATCGATTGTGGGCGTTCCTGCGGCCGGATCGTCATCGCCGTGTCGATCGCGGTCAGGAATGGGCGGCTGTACCCGGCCCATTTGCCCGAAGCGAGAGGCTTGCCGAGGCCGGCGTGAAGCCGCTCGAGAACCTCCGGCGGCTTCTCCCCTGTCACGCATTCGTATAGCACTACGCCGAGGGCATAGATGTCCGTCCACGGCCCCTGCGGATACGTCTTCACATATTGTTCGATCGCCGCGTAGGGCGGCGTGTGGAAGGTCACCTTGGTGCTGGTGGCTTCCGCCGCTTCGAACCGCGCGGAGCCGAAATCGATCAGGACCGGCCGCGCGTCCTCGGTGATGAGGATGTTGGGCGGCTTGATGTCGCGGTGGAGCACGCCGACGCGGTGAGCCCGGTCGAGCCCTTCGGCGATCGGCCGGATCATGTTCCACAGGCTGCGTTCGTTGAAGCGCGTCCCCTGCTTCAGCATCTTCGACAGCGACACGCCGTCCTCGAAATCCATGACCATGTAGGCGGTCCCGTGGATTTCGAAGAGGCTGCGGACGCTGACGATGTTCGGATGACGCGTCGGGGTGGAGAGGTTCCAGAGAAGCTTGGCTTCCTCGACGAACTTCTTGAGGCCGAGGGCGTGGACCTCCTCCGCATCGGAATCGATCGGAACGACCGTGTCTTCAGCGTCGCGTTCGCTGATGGAGCTAGGGAAATATTCCTTAATCGCAACGAGTTCGTCGAAGTAGATCCCGCGTCCCTTGTAGACGATTCCGAAGCCGCCGACGCCGAGGACCTCCTCCAGACGCCATTCGCGCAGCACCGTGCCCGGGGGCAAAGCCTTGTTGCTGTAAGCCTTCGACATTCCGCTTCCCCCGAACCGGACCGTGACGTGAATTTCGAAATCGCATGAACACTAAACAATTGCTAGTCTCGGACAAACCCTGCCGGGTTGAAGGGGGAGTTAATTGGGCTTCGAATGCATCAGCCGGACCCACGTCGGTCTTCGTCGCAAGGTAAATGAGGACAGCGTGATGGTCCGTACGGACCATGGCATGTGGGCGGTCGCCGACGGCATGGGCGGACATGAAGCCGGCGACGTGGCGAGCCAGAAGGTGGCGGAGGCTTTGGCTTCCCTTCCGAACGGTCGGGACCTCGATGACGTAACAGATACCGCCGTTTCTGCGCTCGACGACGTCAACGCAGAATTGATCCGGCTCGCCCGATCCGACCACCGGCCGCGGACCATCGGAAGCACGGTCGTCGGGCTTGCGATACGCGACGGGCAGTATCGCTGCTTCTGGGCCGGCGACAGTCGCGCCTATCGCATCCGCGGGAAGGCCATCGAGCGGCTGACCCGCGACCATAGCCTCGTCCAGGGCCTGATCGACGCCGGCATGCTGTCGCGCGAGGAAGCCAAGGATCACCCCGACGCCAATGTCATCACACGCGCGGTCGGCGCTTCGGAAAACCTCGACGTCGAAATCGCTGCTGGCGACGCTCAGCCGGGAGACCAGTTCCTCCTCGCGAGCGACGGCCTGACGCGTCTTGTGGAAGACGATGAGCTCGCGTCGATCATCTCGTCCTGGCCCGCCGGCGAAGCCGCCGACACGTTAATCGACGCGGTCCTCGCGCGTGGGGCGCCGGACAATGTTTCATTGATCATCACGAAAGTGGTGTGAGGGGCTAAGGCGCCGCAATCAGCGGCTTCCGCGCCATCTCGGGATCGAAGCGCGCGAGCACCCGGCGCTGGGCGGGCCGCTCGATCCACTGGAACGACACGAAAGACACTAGGCACACGAGCGCCAGGTAGAAGACAAAGAAGCTGTCGTTGAAGAGGCTGTCGACGGACCAGAGCCCCCAGCCGGCGCCCAGCAGAATCAGTATCTGCAGCGGCGAGTGCCACAAATAGCTGGAATAGGTGATGTCGCCGACCATCCTTGCCCTGCGGAAGAAACTCCCGAGCCAAAGGCTTTCGGCCGCAACCAGCAGAAGCAGGATCGAGCAGATCGCGGGCAGCAGCCAGGCCGTCAGCGGGACGTCGATACGCCTCCCGGCGAGTCCGAGGACGACGCTCGCGGCCAGGCCCAATGCACCGAACAGCAGGAGCGCCCGCTGCCGGCGCTCATCCCACAAGCGATAGACCGAGTAAGCGATCGCTCCGCCGAAGAAATAGACCCCGCACAGGATGATGAGACCCGTCCCCGGCAGCATCGCCAGAAGCTGGAAGGCAAGCCAGATCAAGAACAAGCGGAGCAGGTTGAGCGGAATGTGGCGAACGAATGCCCAGAAGACCGCGTAGATCAGCACTTCCGCGGAAACCGACCAGATCGGATAGTTGAACGACTGACCGTGCTGCAGCCCCCACTCGGAGGCCATGAACAGGTGCAGCCCAAAATTCCAGGCGTCGTTGTCGTGGTAGATGATCGAGTGACCGAGCGGATGCCACCGCGGCAAACTGCAGCAGCGCGACCACGATGAGCGTGACGAAATGCAGCGGGTACAGCCTTGCGAACCGCCGGACGAAGAAGCTCCTGCCGTCCGGGCGCTTTCCCGAATAGACATTCATGAAGACGAAGCCGGAAATCGCCCAGAAGGCCATGACGGCGAGCGATCCGTGCTGGCGAATGGGCTCCAGCCATTGCAGCAGGCTCACATTGTCGAGCATGGACGCCGGCCGAGCGAGGTCCCCGCCTCCACCACCGAAATTCTTGAAGTGGAAGACAACGACGGAAAGCGCGGCAATGCCACGCAGGAAATCGACGGAGTAGAAGTTGCGACCGGCGGCCGTCACTTCCGAGGTCAGAAGTGCCAGGCCGTCGCGCAAAGGCCCCACTATGGGCGCCTCAATGCGTCGGCGGCCTCGCGGACGCGCTGCGCTTCCGAGCGCGGCACGATGAGTACATGATCGCCGGTCGCGATGACCACCAGGTCCTCGACTCCGATCGCGACGATCGAGGGACCGTCCGAACGGATCAGGCATCCATTGCTGTCGATCGCCCGCGAATTGTCGCTGACGACGTTCCCGTCCGCGTCCTTCGAACCGAGGTCGTAGACCGCGGCCCAGCTTCCCACGTCGGACCAGTCCAGCTCGATGGGGATCACGGCGATGCGGTCGGAGCGCTCCATCACGGCATAGTCGATCGAGGTTGAAGGACAGTCCTGGAGCGCAGCGGCGTCAGGAGTCGTCCTTGACCCTTCGCGCGCGGCCTGCGCGAAAGCCGCCTTGGTCGCCTCGTAGATTTGCGGCGCGTGGCGCTGCAGCTCCTCGAAGAAAGGCGCCGGCGCTGAACATGAACATGCCGGAATTCCAATAGGCGTTGCCGGATCCGGATGAGCTTCTCCGCAACTTCCTGCGCAGGCTTCTCGACGAAGGAATTCGGCGTTCAGCACGCCATCATCAATGGCCGCGCCGCCAACGATGTAGCCGTAGCCGGTTTCCGCATGCGTCGGCTGGATGCCGAAAGTGACGAGACGGCCGGCCGAGGCAATCGGCAATCCGCGCCGAACCGCCTCGAGCAACGGCCCTGGATCCGTCACATGATGATCGCTTGGAAGCACCAGCAGGACGGCATCTTCCGGAACGGAAAAGGCCGCGAACGCGACCGCCGCCGCCGACCCGCGAGCGCAAGGCTCGAGGATCAGCGCGGCCTTTCCCGCGATACCGGCAATTTCGTCCGCTTGCCCGGCGGCACCGACGATGATTGGCGGATCGGAACAGCCCGGGATCGCCGACCCGCTCGAGCGTCTGCGCGAGCATCGTGCCCGTCCCGACGATCTGGAGCAGGTGCTTGGGACGTTTTTCGGTGGAAATCGGCCATAAACGCGTACCCGCGCCACCTGCCAACACGACCGGCTGAACTGCTGCTGCCATGCGCTAGCCATATCCTCCATCGCCCGTGCGTCCAACGACGGCAGTTTTTCGGCTCGTTTCAGGTCGAAACAAAATTGTATTTTTTCGAGACAGATTAAAGTCTTCGGTTGCTTTAGAACCTTAATTTTGAGTTAATGGTTTATCGGAGTCGTGTGCACCTCGTTTTCTGGTGCTGGCTCGCTTTTTCAGGGCTTTAGATGACCGTCGCAGCCATCTCACCACGTTCGGGACGCCGCCTTACAGCGGCCGGTCGCGCGCGCCGTGAAAAGCTCGATGCGACCAGGCGCCGTCGCAAGATTCTCGCGGCCGGTGGCGCGCTCACGATCGTTTTCGCCGCGCCGCTGTCCATCGCCGCCTACATGGGCGTCGACGCGAGCTTCCCGGGCATTGAAGCCGCCAAGAGCTTCATGGCCATGATGGCCGACCGTTCGCCGGGCGATCGCACCAAGGGCGAACTGACCAAGACAAAGCAGGCTGCCGCGGCCGACGTGCCGACGCAGCGGGCCCTGGGCAAGATCACCAAGCCCGAGCCGCCGAAGGAATTCGTCGACGCGATCGCTCCGCCGGTTCCGCGTGATCGAGGAGCTTCCGCCGGTCGCGCTGAAGGAAGACATCGGGCCGATCCTGCTGACTCCGCAGCCTCCGGGCGGTGGCATCATCATTCCGCCGCAGGCTCCTCCGCCGGGCGGAGGCGGACCGAACCCGCCACCGCCGCCTCCGGGCGAAGAACCGCCGCCTCCGCCGCCGCCACCGGCCGTTCCGGAGCCCGGCACCTGGGCGACGATGCTGCTCGGCTTCGGCCTGACCGGCTGGGCGATGCGCCGCCGTCGCCGCCAGACAACGGCCGCGCTCAACCTCGGATAAGCCCATGAAGCGGGGAATGCTTGTCGCTCTCGCTTTCGCGGGACTTGCGACTGCCGCCGCGGCCGCCTGGTCGAGCCAGATCATCGAGCGTCCGCAGCCCGCGCCTGCCGCCAGCGAAATGCGCAGGCCGAATGGGCCGACAAGGACCGCATCTTCCTGACCGAAGGCGCAGCTGTTCCAGGCGCATGCCGAGGGCGCGATCGACCGCGACATCCAGTCCGTCCTCGATGTGCGCAAGCGCATGCACTACGGCGATTTCGTCTGGAACGACCGCAACGTTCCGAAAGGACCGGTCTGGGTTCGCGTCGACCTGAAGTCGCAGATCATTTCCGTCTTCCGCGGCGGGCCACGAGATCGGCACGGCCGTGATCCTCTACGGCGCCGACGAGAAGGAGACGCCGGACGGCGTCTTCCCGGTCCTCGCCAAGATCAAGGACCACAAGTCCGCGACCTACAACGGCGCGCCGATGCCTTACACGCTTGCGCCTGACGCAGGACGGCGTCGCGATCCACGGCAGCGACGTCCGCTGGGGCGCGCGCGACCCACGGCTGCGTCGGCGTTCCGCGTCGAGTTCGCGCAGAAGCTGTTCGGGCAGGTCGCGCAAGGGCGATCAGGTCCTCATCATTTCCGACAAGCACACGGCCTGAATCGACCCCTGAACGCTGTCAAAAAATGCGCGCCGAATGGGCGCGCGTAAACTCGTTTGGTGACCAAGCTTTGCGAAAAGACGGGAGCACAACCGAGGTTGCTCCATGTTTTCTTCGCGCCATCGCCGGATTGCGGCGGTCATCGCATTGGTTTTCGCAAGCCCTGCTCTTCAGGGCGGCGTAGGAGCGCGCCAGAATTTCGAAGAGCGGCTTGCTCGCCGCGCACAATCGCGAGCGCGCCGCTCTCGGCGTCCCTCCGCTGAAGTGGGATCCAACGCTTGCCCGCTCGGCACGCGACTGGGCGCGCCACCTCGCCCGGACCGGCCGCTTCGAGCATTCGCCCGACGATCCCTGGTGGTCGGAGCCCGAGGGCGAGAACCTCTGGGCGGGCACGGTCGGCTACTACCAGCCGGAATCCATGGTCGGCCTGTGGGCGGCCGAGAAGCGCGACTACAAGCCCGGCGTCTTCCCGAACAACAGCCGCTCCGGCCAGGTCGAGAACGTCAGCCACTATACGCAGCTGGTCTGGGCCCGCACCGGCACCGTCGGATGCGCGCTGGAGCCCGGCCAACGCGAGGACGTCCTCGTCTGCCGCTACACCCAGGCCGGCAACGTGCTTGGCGAAGAGCCGGTCTAATCGATGATCGAGCGCGCCCTCTTCATCGTCACGATCGTCGGCGGCGCGTCGCTGGGCGTGCTGTGGCCGCTGCACAAAGGCGACAAGGCCGCGACGCGCGCGTCGGCCGCTCGAAGTCGCGCTCGACCGCAGCTCCGACAAGCATTTTTACGCGCGACGCGCAGGTGAACGGCCAGTCGGTCCGCTTTCTCGTCGATACGGGCGCGAGCGAGATCGCCCTGACCGAGGACGATGCCCGCAAGGCCGGGATCGCCGTCGACCCGCAAAAGTATGAGCTGATCGGCCACGGCGCTTCAGGCATGGTTCGCGGCCAATATGTCGAACTGCAGCAGATCGACGTCGGCGGGATCCAGCGAAAGCGATGCCAAGGCGGTCGTCGTGCAGGGCGCGACGTCTCGCTGCTCGGGCCAGCCGTTCCTCGAAAACGTGGACGAGATCGTCATCCGTAAGGGCGAGATGCTGCTTCGGGACGCAAAGGCGTCCTAGTTCAGGCTTCGTCTCGGACTTCTAGCTAGTCTGCGACACCAATTCGCTTGATGCGGTCGCAGCCCTTTTGCCTTTCATCGCCTTTGCCTTCTGCCTCAGCGGGGCGGTAATGCCCACCAAGGTGCCGATGCGTCATCGCAAGCAGATACTGCACGTAATTCGTCGCGACGAGCCATTCGAAGGCGAGGTGGGCCGATACGATGATCAGAGTCGCGACGACTCCAACCAGTATGTCTGATCTCTCTCCGAGGCCGACGCGCTTCAGCGCTCGAAAGCCCGTCCAGATCATCGAGAAGAGGATCGTGACCATCCCGAGCAGCCCGAGGAAGCCGAGCTCTGCCGTGATGAAATAGTAGCTGTTGTGGACGGGCGCGGAGCGATTTGCGGCGTTCCAGGCGACGCCGGCGCGGCTCGAATAGCCCCCGATGTTCGCAACGAGGAGATATTGGTTCGGGCCGACGCCAAGCGGATGATCCGCGATGATCATCCGCGCCGCGCGAATCATCGCGCTCCGTTCTTCGTCGCTTGACGCTCGCGCCGCATCGGACCGCCGATCGATGGCCCACAGCATCACCGGCGCCGCAAGAAGCAATCCGAGCAAGGCCGCGCCGGCAATGGCGTTCTTCCGGCCGGTGGTCTTGAGGCGGATCGAGAGGGCGATCGTGACCATCAGGCCGATCGCGATAAAGGCCGATCGTCGCGCGTCCTCCGCCGGCCAAGCGCGATGACTGCGCCCGCAAGCACGACGAAGGCGAAGAGCTTCGTGCGTCGTCCTGCCAGCAGCAATGCGAAGGCGGGCATGACGGCGAAGTGCGAGGTCAGCCCCAGGATGTTGCGGTGGCCGAGCGTGCCGCCGGGCTGGGTGTTGCCGCCAGCATATTGCTTCGCCGCCAAGCAGCGCCTCGATCATGATCCCGACACCCAAGACCGGCAAACAGCGCGATCGGCGCATCCTTGACGACCGCCGTTGCACGGGCGACCGCGACGAAGACCAGGATCGCGCGCAAGAATTGCCAGACGGAGAATAGCGCCGGGGTCATCTGGGTGGCGCCCAGCGTCGCGATCAGCATCGCCGTGAGAGTAGATTCCGAACCCGATCTTCAATCCGATCGGCAAGCGGCCCGACGACGGCGTCGCGAAAAGGATTGCGAAGGCGATGACGTCGACAATCGAGATCTCGAAGCCCTTCACGGCCCCGGTCCATCGCCAGGAGATCGGGCGAGATGTTCAGGTAAGGGTCGAGGAAGAAGACCAGCAGGCCCATGAAGAAGCAGGCGTGCAGCAGATATTTCGGCTGCGAGCGCAGAAACATCGTCAGCGGGCCGAGCGACCCGAGCAACGCGATGAGGATGATCCACTTCACCTGGGATGCGCCTCCACCGACGGGCTCCTTCCAAGCCCCTGCCCGACAGGCACTATACAGGCCTCACCATCGCGCAGAAGGGTCAAGATGCGCTCACGACCTGTTCGAGGAAGTCGCGATACTGGCCGGCAACACTTGTCCATTCGAAAGCCTGCGCGCGCTCGACGAGCGAAGACCCATCGTCCTCGCGGTCCATCGCCCGCTGCAACTCCGACGCGATGGCCTCGGAAGTTCGGTGACCAGCCAGAAACCCGCCGTCGCCAACGATCCAGCGCGTTCGCGGCAGGTCGTAGGCCACGACGGGCGTGCCGCACGCCATTGCCTCCACGAAGACATTCCCGAAGGACTCGTCTCGCGAAAGATGGAGGAAAGCGTCCGCGCTGCGATAAAGCGCGGGCATGTCTTCCGCAGGAAGGCTGATGCGCAGGTAGCGCCCTGGAATAAGCTGGTCGGCCAGCGCCTTCATCTCATCTCGAAGCGGTCCGTCTCCGGCAACGACGAGGGTCACATCGGGCAGAAGCGCAACCGCGCGGATCGCCTCGTCGACGTTCTTGCTGGCGATCAAGGCACTGACCATCAGGACGATCGGACCGCTCTCCGGAAGGCCAAGCCGAGCGCGCTCGGACGGTCCCGGGCTAAATCGAGCAGGGTCGACGCCATTCGGAATGAGCGCCGCGCGATATCTCTGCTTGTTTCGTTCGAAATATTCCGGGATTCGTGCAGATCAGGCCGTCGCAATCGAACAGGCGAAATTCCGAACTGTCGGAAAAAGCCGGCCAATCGCCGTTCTGCGTGACGAAGACATGCTTCGGGCGCCTACCCGCAACGGGCCGGCGAAGCGTCCAGCTTGTCCATGGATAGGCACAGGTCAGTGGTCACGTCATAGTCCGACGGACTGTAAGCCCGCAGAAGCCCCGGAACGAAAGACGCCTCTTCCCATGCCGTTTCATTCCGGAACATGGGCAGGGACGGCCATCGTTCGAAATTCTCACGCCGGATACTGGGCGCCTGGATGTATCGGTATTCGCGGCCGGGACGCTCCGGTCCGGAGCCAATGAGGGTGACTTCGTCGCCCTGCCGTGCAAGCTGTGATGCAACCGACATGAACGCGATTTCCGCCCCTCGATCGACACGATGCAGGCCGGCCAGGGCGAAAAGGATCCTCATTTGACCAGATGTAGTCGGGCGATTCCCCGCCGGTCCATGAGAATCCTCGCGAGCGGCCGTCCCGTGATCGGAAAGATCCCGCGCCAGATGGTCGAGCGGCTGAGCTGGACGACCGGGTCGTTCGGCATCATCCAGCTCATGCGCTTCGCCAACAACGTGGTGCTGGCGCGGCTGCTGTCCCCGCCGTTGTTCGGGCTCATGCTGATCGTGAATTCGATCCGCACGGGCGTCGAGCTGCTGTCCGACGTCGGCATCAACCAGAACATCATCAGCAACCGGCAAGGCCACACGCCCGAGTTCTACGACACCGCCTGGACCATCAAGGTCATCCGCGGCGTCGTTCTTGGGGCCGTATGCTTCGCTTCCGCGGGTCTCTTCGCGAGCTTTTTCGGGAAGCCCGGAGCTCGCGACAATCCTGCCGGTCATCGCGCTGACTTTCCTGTTCACGGGCTTCCAGTCCGCCAGCGGAGCCTTGCTGCAAAAGCAGAAATCCGTCGCCCGCATCAGCCTGTTCGACATGGGCATAGCGACGATTTTCCTGGTCGACGCACGTCCTGCTCGCACTGATCACGCCCACGATCTGGGCGCTTGTGCTCGGCAGCGTCATCACCAGCGCCGTGGCGCTGGTTGCCAGCTATCTGATCATTCCCGGCGTCCGCCACCGCTTCATCCTCGACCGGCAAAGCGCGCGCGAAATCCTGGGCTTCGGCAAATGGATTTTCCTGTCGTCGGTGATCTACTTCCTCGCGATGAATTTCGACCGGCTCTATTTTGCGAAGCAGATCACGCTCGACCATGCTCGGCATCTATTCGATCGCGCGATCGATGGCCGACATGCTGAGCAATTTCGTGATCCGGACCAGCAACATGGTGCTCTTCCCAGCGGTCGCGGCAATGCAGGCGTCCGCGCCGGAAGTCCGTTCGCGGCTGTTGCGCTCACGGCGCACGATGCTGCTGCTGGTCGCGATCGGGCTTGGCCGGTTTCGTGGCGCTCTCGGACGTCAGTCATCCTGAGGCTTTACGACGACCGCTATGAGCAGGCCGCGATCATGCTGCCGCTGATGCTGCTGGGGGTTTGGGTCGCCGTCCTCTGCACCGTCAATGACTCGGTCCTGCTCGGAACGGCCAAGCCCGCCTATCCGGCGATCGCGAATGCGGCGAAGCTCGCGACGTTCATCATCGGCGTGCCGATCGCCTTCCACTATTACGGACTTCTTGGGGCCTTGATCGTCCTCAATGTTGGCGAAGTCGTCCGCTATGTCGTGCTGTGGGCTGTTCAGCCGCCGCCAGCACCTCGCTTTCGGTCGGGACGATCTGGCGCTGACGATCCTGTTCATCATCGGCGTCCTCGCCGCTCGCGAGCTTTTCTGCGCTGGTCGGATTGACCGGCGACCTCAATGCGCTGTTCCCTGTCCTCCAGCCGGAGGTTTGGGCGCAATGAACGGTCAGCGAGTGGGCTTCGTCGTCATCGGACGAAATGAAGGCGAGCGGCTTGGGCAAAGCCTGCGAACCTTGCGCGCGGTTTCCGACCAGGTCGTCTACGTCGATTCCGGCTCGACGGATGGAAGCGTCGAGCTGGCGCGCAATCTGGGCGCCATCGCGATCGAGCTGGACGACAGCGCTCCGCACACCGCGGCTCGAGGGCGGAACGCAGGGTTTCGCGAAGCCCGCGAGCGATATCCCGCATGCGAATATGTGCAGTTCATCGACGGCGATTGCATCCTCGAGCCGGGCTGGCTGGAAAGTGCGACGCAGTTCCTGGACGCGAATCCGAAGGCAGCGGTCGCTTGCGGCCGCCGGATCGAAGCGCATCCCGACGAATCCTTCTACAATCGCCTGATCGACGAAGAGTGGAACACACCGATCGGGCGTGCCGACTATAGCGGTGGCGATGCACTGGTGCGTGCGAGCGCATTCGAGCAGATTGGCGGCTTCAGGCCGGAACTGAAGGCGGGCGAAGAACCGGAAATGACGACGCGACTGCGCGCAGAGGGATGGGAAATCTGGCGCATCGACGCGCCCATGACCATCCACGACGCGCGGATTCATCGCTTTGGCCAGTGGTGGACGCGTTCGGTTCGGGGCGGATACGGCTATGCCGAAGTGTGGAGCACGACCGGTCAGCTTCCGCGACGCGTGTTCGATGCGCAGTTGCGGCGGGCATTCTTCTGGGCACTTGGCCTGCCCTTGATCGTGCTGGTGGTGGCGCTCATTGTCCGCGAACCGCTGCTGCTTCTTGCGCTCCCGGCAATCTATGGCGCCCAGATCCTGCGTATCGCCGTACGGCGCGGCTTGTCGCTTCGCTCGGTGCAATCGGCGGCGATGATCCTGCTTGCGAAATTGCCGGAATCCATCGGCGCGCTGAGCTATCTTCCTGGGACGAAAGTCGAACCGCCTCGCGGACTATAAGTCGGCGCGGATGAACGGCGCCGGCACACCCCGACTGGCCTATCTGACCAGCCAATATCCGGCGGCGTCGCACACTTTCATCCGGCGCGAGATCGAGGCACTGCGCGAGCAAGGCTGGAGCATCGACACGTTCAGCGTTCGGCCGCCGGGCTCCGACGAGACGGCGAGCGAAGCGGACCGCTCGGAAGCCGAGCAGACCTTCTACATTCTGAGGCAGTCGCTGGCTTGCGTTCGCCGGTGCGCACATCAGCGACGCTGTTCACGCAGCCCGCTCGCCTATCTCAGGACGCTTCGGGTTGGCGCTCACGCCATCGTGCGCCGGGCGCTCGCGGCTTGTTCCTCGGATTCGCGCATTTCGCCGAAAGCGTGCTCCTTGCCCGCGAGTTGCGGAAGCGCGGCATCGCTCACCTGCACAATCATTTCGCGAACTCCGCGGCGACCGTCGGGCTGCTCGCAACCAGGCTGCTCGGCATCCGCTGGAGCTTCACGATGCACGGCATATCGGAGACCGATTATCCCGCAGGACTGATGCTCGGACGCAAGATCGAAGCAGCCGATTTGGTCGCCTGCGTCTCCTATTTCGGACGCGCCCAGGGGATGCGCCTCGTTGAGCCAGCTCATTGGGACAAGATGCACGTCGTCCGGTGCGGCGTGCCCTTCGACCGGCTTCCTCCGAAGGCGGGTGGCAACGAAGTGCCGACGATCATCTGCGTCGGACGCCTTTCTCCGGAGAAGGGACAGACCGGGCTGCTCCGCGCCTTCGCGCGGCTGCGGCCAATCATCCCGACCTGCAGCCTTCGGCTGGTCGGCGACGGGCCGGACCGTGAGGCGCTGGAACGGCTTTCGGAAGAGCTAGGCGTACGTGACGCGGTGACCTTCGCGGGTCGGCTTCCAGAACCGGAAACTTTGGCCGAGATCGCCCGTGCCGACCTGCTCGTGCTGCCCAGCTTCATGGAGGGGCTGCCCATCGTGCTGATGGAGGCCATGGCCCTTGGCGTTCCTGTCATCGCGAGCCGCGTTGCCGGCATTCCGGAACTTGTTGTCGACGGAAAGACCGGTCTGCTGTTCGCGCCGTCCGACTGGGACGAGCTGGCCCAGTGCATCGCGCGGCTGCTGAGCGACAAGGACCTTTGCGCAACGCTTGCTCAGAACGGCAAGTTCAAGATCACGTCCGAGTTCGACACGCGCAAGTCCGCGACCGAGCTCGGCGATCTGTTCAAAGCAGTTCCGGAGAGGATCGCGATGAAGGCGCCCCGAACCTTCGGTCTCAGGGAGGCTATCGCACTCGCCCTGGTCGCAGTAGCGATCGCGGTTGCCGCCGCGCTCATGAACAGCTGACCGTTCAGCGGCCGGTCCGCAGCCATTCCTTCGGTGCGCCGCGACGCGCCAGGCCGAGATACATCGGCAGCTTCCACAGGACGTAAAGCGGCAGCCGAGCGAGCACGCCGAGCGAAATGAAGTCGCGGCCCTCGCGCATCCAGGCGACCAATACTGCCAGCAACGCGAGTGCCAGCAGGACCAGCTGCACGATCACGGGCCACCAGGCGCCGCCCAAGATGAACGTCAGCAATGGCGCCACGCAGTCAGGCCACGACGTTCAGGATGGCGAAGAGTGCAAGCGGCGGGACCATCAGGTCGAGGCCGGCAAGGATCGCTCGAAACTTTCCGCTTGGCAAGACCGTGCTGAGGCCTCCCTGAAGCCCCATCGAAGCGCGGTGGAAAGGAAGCCGCCTTCCCAGCGCCGGCGCTGGACCAAGCGTGCCCTGCTCGGTGCTGCTTTCGCTCCAGACGAAAGCGTTCGAAACGAGCATCGGCGGATGCCCCGCAGCGGCCAGCTCGAGGCCCAGCGCAAGATCTTCGACGATGCTCGAACGCGTTTGCGCGGACGCCCGGAACAGCTGGAAAGGCATGGCCATGCCCGTGCCCGGTGAGATGGACCCTGCCCGCAAGCCGTTGAAGGCCGCGCTGCCGGACGAGGTTCTTCAGCATGAAACCGAACGTCGAAAGCTGGACGAGCGGAGAGGACTGCCGGTTCGGCCTCAGCAGGTTGATCGCCTGGCTCGGTCGGCCGGAGACTGCCGCGGCATCGACGAGGTTGCGAAGGCTTCGACGCGTCGGTCGAGCAATCCGCGTCCAGGACGACGAAGACATCCGGCGGTTCGGCGCGCAAGATGCTCTGCCGCAAATGCCAAGCGCGAAGCCCTTCCCGCGATCCTGCAGCGTCGGTTCGCTCGACGACTTCGACGCCCCTGCTCGCGCGCGAGCGTCCGCCGTCGCGTCCGTGCAATTGTCTGCGACGACGAGGACGCGCATGCCTTCGCCAAGCGCCGCTTTGAGCGACTGCAGGGTCTTGCCGATCACTTCCGCTTCATCGTGAGCCGGGATGACGATGACGGCCGAAGCGTCCGACGACGCGTGCCGCTTTCGCGACCGGCCGGCACGCAGCCCAAGAAGAATCTCGACCGCGAAAAAGGCGGTCAGAATCGCAAAGGGCGCAAGCAGGATGGCCACCAGCACGGTCACGGCAGGTGTCCCATTTTCATTCTAGTCGGCAATCCAGTAGCTTGCGGCAGATTTAGACTAGGTTTAGCTTTCCCCTACACAAGCGGCCACACGCATGTGCGAAGAGTGGGCACCTCCTTTTGCTTTTAACCAAGTCGCGACCTCAAACCAGCCTGCTACGCTCGATCAGCCTGCTGATCTGGCGCTGCTTATCGGCGCCGCATTGCTGGTCGCTGCCGACGATGATCCAGGTCGGCCAGTTCAACTGGACGACCGAGCAGGGCGGCCACGGGCCGATCGTCCTGGCCACGGGCGTCTGGCTTCTCTGGCGCGAGCTGAAGACCAGTCCGGCGGAACGCAAGCCGGGAAACATCTGGGTCGGCGCGATCTCGGTCGGCAGTCCTGCTCGCGATCTACGCGGTTTCGCGCATCACCGGCATTCTCGAGATCGAGGCGCTCGCGATGTACGGCGCGCTGATCATGGGCGCCTACATGCTGTTCGGCGGCGCGCTCATCCGGTCGATCTGGTTTCCGCTCATCTATCTGGCGCTGACGCTGCCGCCGCCGGATTCGGTCGTCGCGGCGGTCACCCAGCCGATCAAGATCGCCATCTCGCAATGGGCGGTCAGCCTGCTCCACGCGCTCGGCTATCCGATCGGCAAGCTCGGGCGTGACGATCCAGATCGCGCAATATGAACTGCTCGTCGCCGCGGCCTGTGCCGGCCTCAATTCGATCATCAGCCTCGGCGCGATCTGCCTGTTCTACGGCTATCTGCGCCACCGGTCGAACTTCGCGGCCTTCGCGATCATCGCGCTCTCGGTGATCCCGATCGCCGTCTTCTCGAACTTCATCCGCGTGATCATCCTGATCCTCATCACCTATTATCTGGGTGAATCCGCGGCGCAGGGCTTCCTCCACGACTTCGCCGGACTGACGATGTTCGCGGTGGCACTGATGACCGTCTTCGTCATCGACAGCGTGTTCACCCGGCTCTTCCACCTGCGACACCGTGGGAGCGCGCAAATGAGCGACGAGCACCGTGAAGACAGGTCACATGCTGACGCGGCGCAAGTTCGCGCTCGGCGTCGCCTTCGCATCGGTCGCGGGCGTTGCCGCGGCCCGGCAGCCGACGAAGAACGTCGACTATCTCGGCAAGAACAAGCTCGACAAGGTTCTGCCGGAGAAGCTCGGCAAATGGACGTTCGTATCGACCAGCGGGCTCGTGGTGCCGCCCGAAGACCAGCTCGCGCGCGCGCTCTACAGCCAGCTGCTGACGCGCGTTTATGCGGACGAGACGGGCGAGCCGATCATGCTGCTCGTCGCCCAAAGCGCGACGCAGACCGGCATCCTGCAAATCCACCGGCCGGAATTCTGCTATACGGCCGGCGGCTACGATCTTTCGCCGAGCGCACCGCATAATGTCGCCCTGCAGGGCGCGACGCTCCCGGCGCTCAGCATTTCGGCGACGCGCGACGCGCAGGACCGAGCAGATCGTCTATTGGACACGCATCGGCAATCACATGCCGATGAGCTGGCCGCAGCAGCGCATGGCGGTCGCGATGGACAATTTGCGCGGCTTCATTCCCGACGCGGTCATGGTCCGCGTTTCGACCTACGGCAACGAACCAGGAAGCCGCGCTCGCGAAGATCGACGAATTCATCCGCACGCTGATGGCGTCCGTCGCGCCGCAAGATCCGGCGCGTGTTCGATCGGCTGAGCCTTCAGCTCTTCGGCCAGGATTTGAACGGCTTCAGATAGTAGAAGATGAACGCCAGCGTCGCCAGGATCAGCGGAATGGCGATAAAGTGCATGCCCTTGTTGCCGATGTAGTTGGAAACGGCGCAGCCAAGGCCGGCGCCGAGATACATCAGCAAATGGTCGTTCTCGTGCTGGACTTCGTCGGAGGTCGAGCGCTGCATGAACAGCACGACGAGGCCGGCGAAGATACCGACCGTGATCCAGTCGTACGGTGTTTCCATTTCCCCCTCCCCCAAAGCCCAGTGGCATGGTTGAATCCGCCATGCTATGACCGCTTACAGCGGATTTTTCAAATGGTTGGGGGACTTTGCGTGCGTTCCAAAATAGTACTCGCGGTCGGACTTGCGCTGATGGCGTCGGCCTGCGACAAAAAGGCCGAAGGTCAGACCGTCGCCATCGTCAATGGCGAGGAGATCACCGCCGCCGAACTGAACGCCGAACTGGCGAACGCGAACGTCCCGGCAAGGCGCGGATCGCGACCAGGCCCGAGCGCGCGTTCTTCAGGCGATGATCGATCGCCGTCTGCTCGCGCAGCAGGCGAAGACGGACGGCCTCGACAAGTCGCCGGAATATCCTGAATCGGCAGCGGCGGACGAACGAAGAACTCCTGATCCGCATGCTCGCATCGCGGCAGATCGACACGGCGCAGCTTCCGTCGAACTCGGAAATCCAGCGCTTCCAGGCAAGCCATCCTTGGATGTTCGACAAGCGCGAGCAATGGGATCTCGACCAAGCTTCGTTTCGCAGATGCCCACGGACGCTGCGGTCGCGGGCCAAGCTGGATGCCGCCAAGAGCCTGGACGAGGTCGCGAAGGTGCTGACCGATGCGGGCATCGCGTTCACCCGGCAGAAGAACCGCCTGGACACGGCGGTCATCCCGCAGAACCTTTACGGCCAGCTGGCTGGCATCAGGCAGCGAGCCGTTCATCATTCCCGTCGGCAATCAGGCTGTCGCGAGCGTGATCACGGCGCGCGAGCCGGCGCCGATCACCGGCGAACAGGCGAGGCCGATCGCGGTCGCCGCAATGCGTCGCGAGCAGGCGGCGAAGCTGATGCAGAACCGGCTGACCTCGATCCGGCAGGCGGCCAAGATCGAATATAAGGAAGGCTTCGCGCCGAAGACCGACCCGAAGAAGAAGTAGGGCGGAAACGCCTTACTTCGTGGAGTTCGGCTTTGCCGTATCCGGCGGCGTAATAATCGTCGACGCCGTAGCCCTCGCTGACGACGCCGCCGCGATATTTGTTGAGGATGACGCCCGCGAGGCGGCCTTCGCCGAGCAGGCCGACCGCATCCTGGATTTCGCGCTGCTTCGTCTTCCCTTCCTCGGCGACCACGATGTAGGCGTCGAGCCGCGCCATGGCCGTCGCGGCGTCGTCATTCGCGAACACCGGCGGAAGGTCGAAGATGAACAGGTTGCGTTCGTCCGACACGCGCATCGAGCGCAGCAGGATCTGCGCGCGCTCGCTGGCGATCAGCTCGGCCGAATGGATGTGGCCGGCGGCCGTCGGCATGATCAGCAGGCGCTCGCCTTCGGGCCGATAGGCCACAGGAACGTCAACCCCCGGCTGCGCCTTCGAGATAGTCCCTGACGCCGCGCTCCGGCGACAGGCCGAAGACGTCGCTCAGCGAGCCGCGACGCAAGATCGAAATCGACGACATAGGTCTGGAAGCGCGGGTCGCGGCTGAGTGCCGCGGCAACGTTCGCGGAGATGAAGGACTTGCCGACGTTGGGCGTCGCCGAGACCACACCGATCATCCGCCAGCCATGCTTCGCCTGAAGCTCGAGCAGACGGGCGCGGATCAGGTTGAAGCTTCGCGACCGCGCATCCATGCTGTCGAAGCCGAAGATGCCGCGCGCCTTCGCCATCGCCGGATCCCAAGGGACTTCGACCGCATTCTCGCGTCCGGGGAGCGAGATGATCGAAAGCGTAGTGCCATGCTCGGCAGTCAAAGGCGACACTCCGGAACCCTGTTGAAACGGGTTATGCAAAACGCGGCCTCGCGCTTCCTGAACGGCCAGAAGCGCCTCTTACGCGGCTTTGTCTGAAGAATTGGTACCACGCCGAGCACCGGCAAGCCCATGGACTGAACCTGCGCCGGGCTCCGCATCGGCCGGTTCAGCAATTCGACGAGCAAGCGCGAGAAGGAAGCCGAGGCCAAGCCCCGCAGCGGCACCGGCGGCGATGACCAGCGGGCGGTTCGGCCAATGCGGACTGTCCGGAAGGTTCGGCGGCTCGACGAGCGAAAGGCGCTCGGCGCGCTGCTCGTTGGCAAGCCGAGCGCTGCTCTGCGCTTTCATCAGGTTCGACGACACCTCGCTGTACTGCTGGCGCAAGGTTGTTGGCCTGATTCTCAAGCTGCATCGCCCGCTCGAGGATGGCCGGCGCCCGCGCCTGGCCCGGCCATGGCAGCATTGGCCCGAGCCAGAGCGGCGTCGCGCGACGCCGAAAGCTGCGCGATCGCAGCATTGTTCGCTCGGATCTGTTCCTGGATGATCGGGCTGACGCCGCTGCTGCCGCCACCCTGCGCCCGGCGCAGGATGGCGACGCGCTCGCGCGCCTGAGCGACGTCCGGATGAGAGTCGCTGTACATCGCTTCGGCGGTGGCCAGGGCCGCTTCTGCGGCCGCCAGTTGCGGATCGGCAGCACCGCCGCGGCTCTGCGCGATCAGCTGGCGGTTCTGGTTCTCGAGGTTGGTGATCTGGGCCGTGTAGCTGCCGGTGTCCACGAACGTCGGACCGCCCGCGCCGGCCAGGGCCGCGCCATTGCTGGCCTTCAGAGCTGGTGATCTGCCCCTCGATCGCCTGGATCTGCGTGCGCAGCTTCGCGGCCTGCTCGCCGAGGAAGCGAACGGTCAGGTTCGCCTGGTCCTCGACCTGGTCGCTGTCCATGCGCAGGAACTGCGTGACGTAGGACTGCATCACGGCCTGCGCCTTGGACGGGTCGGGATAGTCGAAGCTCATGTTGACGGCGATGACGTTGGCCTTGCCGCCGCCGCTCTGCCCGATGTCGCCCGCCAGCGCGCCGACGGTCGTCGCCTTGCGCATCTTGTCGACGACATAGGACATCGGCTGCGACCGCCGCTCGGACGGATAGAGGTCGTTCTGCTCGATCAGGCTGATGAGATCGCCGCGGCTGAGCACCTGCTCGCGGATCTTGGCGATGCGCTCCTCGATCTCGTCCGGTCCCCGGCGCCTCGACGATTTCGGTCGGAAGGTCCTGGGACTCGACCAGCATGGTCGCCGTCGAACGATAGAGCGTCGGCAGGGTGAAGGCCGTGATCAGCCCGACGGCGAACAGCAGGACGGCCGGAATGATGACGTAAAGACGCCGATGCCAGAGGATGGTCGGCATGTGGTTGATCAGCCACGCGCCGCCGCCGCCGCCGGTCTCGGCTCGTTCGATTGTGCCTGTCTCGATCATCCAAGGTCACCCAGTCGATAGCGGACGAACAGGGATCCGCTGATGTCCGTGTCCGGGTCCGGCCCGTCCTGGCGAAGCGCGCGAGCGCCGACGTCGGCACCCGCCGACAGGCGTCCGCTGATCTTGCGGCTGTAGCTGCCGGCAAGGCGGAAATGGTTCGTCTCGAAGTTGTCATCCAGATTCGTCGTCAGCCGACATAGCGCACGACGCTGGCGGACAATTGAATCGTCTGCGCCGCGTCGAGCTTCCTGAACCAGTCGACGCCGACCGAGGTCGTCGTGACAAGCGCCGAGCGCGAACTGCTGTTCGCATAGCGCGCGACGCGTCCGCAGAAGCGGTCGTTCTCGGTCGTGTGGCAAATCGAGCCGTTGAACGACAGGCTGGTCGAATTGCTGCTGCTCGCCGTCGCGCTCCACGTCGGAGAAGGACACGCCGACGACCGCCGAGGCATCCCAATACTCGCTCAGCCGCGTGCGGATCGAGACGCCTGGATTGATGATCGTCGAATGGTCGCTGGAATTGTCATAGTCGGTCCGGCGAGCACCGACGTTGAACGCCGACCGTCGTGCGCTCGGACAGCGAATGATTGTACGCGCCGTTCCCGAACAGCGTCGTGTAATCGTCGAAGAAATCATCGGTGTAGAAGATGCGCTGAGCACCTCCTGAAACGGACAGGTTGCCGCGCTCGCTCGTCCGGATGGACGCCCCGCCCTGGCCATAAACCCGATATTGCCGGCCGGAGAAGGAGAAGAAGTCCGGATCGTCGACGGTCACCGGCGGCGGCTGACCCTCGACCGGGACTTCGGGCAAGAGGCGGCACGTACAGAAAGCGGTTGCTCAGCTGACCCGCAAGGTCGCCGCTGACGCCGGCGGAACCGAACAGACGGACCTTTTCGCTGACCTGCCGCTGCGTATCGCCCGACAGCGAGAAGATGCTCTTCACGCCATAGTCGTTGAAGTAGGTCGTGCCTTCGACGAAGCCGGACAGGCTCGTCGAACTCAGCTCGCCGTTCCACATGTGCACGCCGCGCGCGGAGCCGCGCCCAAAGACCGAGCTTTGCGAGTCCCCGGTTCGCATGCAGAGGATTGGTCGAGTAGCCAAGACTGCCGGTCAGATCGACGTAGGTCGCGTTCCTGCGGACGGCCGACGCGTCCAGAATGTCCTCGGCCATTTCGCCTTCGGTTGCGGTCGTCTGCGCCAACGCCGGCGAGCCCCAGAGCGCGATCGCTCCGGCGGATGCCGCGAGCCAATGCTTGCGAATTTTGTCCATCACGGCACCACCAATGTATCCCCGCTCTGGATGAACGGAATGTCGTTTTCAGTGAGACGCGAACTATCGCCCTTCAGCGCATCACTGAGGCGAACCCGGATGGTTTGCAGCCTGCTGGCCCGACTTGCGCAAGATTTTGACGTTGCCGATTGAAGCGAATTCCGTCGGTCCGCCAGCGATGCTGATCGCTTCCAGCGCGTTGACGTAACGGCCCGGCGTATAGGTTCCCGGCGAGCTGACCTTTCCGACGACCGAGAACTGATAACCCGACGGGTTCTTAACCGAAACCGTTACCTGCGGGACCACGCCGCGATACTGCGGCCGAAGCGCAGCGGAGATGATCCGCTCCAGATCGGCGGAAGCTGGTTGGTGGCGACGATCTGGCCGACCAGCGGGAAAGCAAACGTGCCGTCCGGCAGGACGCGGACAGTCCGCTGAAGGCGTTCGTCGCCCCAGACCATCACCTCGATCTCGTCGCCGGCGTTGATGCGATACGCCGGGCCGGCGGTCGGACCGCGGTGCCTGCGGCGACGCCTGGGCTGAAACTGGCTGGAGGAAGTACGGAGCTGCATCAACAGAACGCAGCAATGAATGCAATCAAGGCTTTACGCACCAAGGCTCCTTTCGCCAGATCGCGCGCGCACTCGCGGGCCCCCGCCGTTCAGCATGCTAGGTTACAAAACGATAACTCGCAGAGTAGTATATACAAATTATGAAAGATCGAAGCCCGTTTTTTGCGGCTTGTTGCTTTGCCGCCACGGCGCTGTCGCCTAATGCTTAACGGGCTGCGATTCCTCGGAATCGCGCGCGCGCCAGGCCCTTGCGGACTATCAGGCGGCCTCGGCGTCGGGCGATCTCCGCGCTGCGCGCATCGCCTTGCTGCAGCTCGTCGCCGCCGAAGACGACAATCCGAGCAATTGGCAGGAACTGGGCAAGGTCCAGATCCAGCTGGGCTCCTACAGCGACGCCTATTACGCCTTCACCCGCGCCCACGAGCTGGACAAGAGCAACCCGCAGCTCCTCAGCAGCCTGACCCAGTTGGCGCTCCTCAGCGGCAACATCGACGTCGCCGAGGACCATGCGCAGAAGCTGGAATTGCTCGCGCCCGACCATCCCGGCGGTGAAGCTCAGCTACGGCTACGTCGCGTTGCGGCGCGGCGACTTCGACCGAGGCGGACCAGCAGGTCGGATCAGCTGCTCGCCGAGTTTCCTCGGGAACCGAGCGCCAACCTGCTGAAGGCGCGAATGCTGCTTGGCCGGGGCAAGAACGAGGAGGCCATCAAGCTGCTCGAGACGCAAACCCAGGGCATGCCGACGATGCCGGCTCATGGAAAGCCCTCATGGCCCTGCACGAGCGCTACAGGAACTGGCCGGGTGTGACGCTGCGTCGCGACCAAGCTTGCCAGCCTCAACCCGAAAGACACGGAGGTCGCGTTCACGGCGGTCGATGCGGCGTTCCGGGGAAACAACGTCGAGGCAGCGCTGCGAGGGTCCGAGCCGTTTCTTGAGACCGGATTCCCCGCCGAGCCATGTCGAATCCGTCCTGACCATCTGGGCCGAGCGGTGGCGGACGCCGCAGGCATTAGAGCGAGTTCGTGAGTTCAGCCGCTCGGCCAGTCCGCAGCAGTCGCTCGCTTATGCCACGTACTTCAATTCAGTCGGCCAGCCGGATGATGCCGCCGCCTTGCTCGGCGGAGGCGCACCCCGCCTGCCCGTGAGCCAGATCGAACCTCGAGTTCCAACGCCGTCATTGCCGAATCCCTCGCGCTCAAAGGAGAAGTGTCCCAAGCCAAGACGCTCTTCGACCAGATACTGGCGAAGGAACCAGACCACGTTTACGCCCTCAGGGGCCGCATCAATCTCGAGATAAAGACGGGTGCGGCAAGGGGCGCGATAATCGACGCGCAGCGGCTGGTGAGCGTCGTGCCGCGTTCGGCTCGGGATCGTTTGCTGCTTGCGCGCGCTTATTCAGCGGCCGGCGACCAGCGGCAGGTGGATAGAACTTTGTGGGACGCCTTTCATGAAATTCCGGCGAACCTCAGGCTCTACGAGGCGTTGCGCGCGCACGTCGAACGCTCCGGCGGTCCCGAGGCCACGGCGCGCGTCGATGCCGAATTCCAGCAGCAACAGGACACCGACTTGTCACGAGAGTTCATTTGATGTCGCCTCCCGATGACGCGATCTTCGTTCAGCCAAGCATGAGCGACGCAGCGGTCGACGTGCTCCGTCCTCGCAGAGCGGGCCGGTTCGCTTCACGTCCAATATCGTGGGTCCCATCTTCCTGCTGGCCGACCTGCTTTGCCTGCTCGTCAGCATTCCGGTGGCGCTTCTCGCCTACGACGTCCTCGTCGGCGACCGGGTCGTCTATTCGGTCCACATCTTCGCGCTAACCGTTCTGGCGGCGAGCTTCCTGCTGCTCCGGTCATCCAAGCGCGCCTATCGCCGAACTCTCGTCGACCTGACTGCACGAAGGCGACGATGCGATGGTCGACGCGGTCATCAGCAGCCTGCTGGCATCGGCGCTGGTCTGGCAATTCGGGATGATCGACAATTATTCCCGCGGCGTCAGCCTGCTCTACCTCGCATCCCTGCTGTACGAGCCTGGTGATTTCGCGTCCGCTCATCCGAACGACTGCTCAATCGCATGGCTGCGCGGGGCGCGATCGAGCAGCGCATCGCCTTCTACGGCGCCGACCCGCAGTCGGTGAAGATGATCCGCCGGCTGCTCGAATCCCTCGACCTCCCGCACCTGCGCTTCATCGGCGTCGCGGACGACCGTCCGAAGGTCGGGTGACCTCGACGGCCTCAAGCTCCTCGGCGGCTACGAGGAGCTCGCCGACCTCGCGCGCCGGGGCGAAGTCGACCAGATCCTCATCAGCGTTCCCAACCTGCCGCCCGACCGGCTTCACGACATCGTCGATGGTTTGAGCGCGGTTTCGGTCGACGTTTCGTTGATCCCGGCCGAAGCGATCGAGCTTGCCCCCGACTACAAGGTTCACCTGCTCGGATCGCTGCCGGTCCTCAACCTGTGGCAGCGCCCCTTCCGGGATATCAACCAGTTCGTGAAGCGCGGCGAGGACCTCATCCTCGGCGTCGGCGGCACTCGTATTCCTTTCGCCGATCATTGGCCTGGCAGCCCTCGCCATCCGGCTGACGAGCCCGGGCCCGTACTGTTCGTCCAACCCCGCATGGGCTTCAACAATGAGGTCATCCACGTCCGCAAGTTCCGGACGATGTTCACGGACAAGGGCGATCTGTCGGGCGCGGGAGCGACGACGAAGAACGATCCGCGCGTTACGCCGGTCGGCCGTGTTTTGCGCCGCCTGAGCATCGATGAGCTGCCGCAACTCCTGAACGTCATCAGCGGCGACATGTCCGTCGTCGGGCCGAGGCCGCATCCCCTCCAGATGAAGGTCGGCGACCGTTACTATCAGGAAGCCGTCCGCGGCTATGCCGGCCGCCACCGCGTTCGCCCCGGCCTTACCGGCCTGGCGCAGGTCAAGGGCCTTCGCGGCGAGATCCGCACGGTGGAGCGCGCCAAGCGCCGAGTGGAACTCGACAAGGAATATATCGAACGCTGGTCGCTCTGGCTCGACATCCGCATCCTCTTCGCGACGGTGCGCGCTGTCCTCGTGGATAGCGATGCCTACTAAGCGCGAGCGTTTCCTCGACGTCGACTTCGACGTCATGCCCATCGACGAGCTGCTTGCGAAGGTGGGAAGCGTCGAAAGGGATACGCCGCTTCAATATGTGGTTACGCCGAACGTCGACCATGTCGTGCGCCTGCATAACCGACAGGACGAATTCCCTGTCGCTTCCGGAGATCTACCGCAAGGCCGACCTTTGCGTCTGCGACAGCAAGGTTTTGTCGCGGCTGGCCAAGTGGCGCGGATTGGACTTGCCCGTCACCGTGGGCACCGACCTCGCCGAGCTGGTTTTCGAGCGCCTCGCCCGGGATGGCGACCACATCGTCGTGATCGGCGGCGATGCCCTGCTATTGCGACGAGCTCCGGCAGAAATTTCCGCATCTGTCGTTCGCGCAGCATCTGCCGCCGATGGGCTTGACCCGCGAACGCGGAGGCACGCCGGGCGGCCGCCGAGTTCATCGTTCGCGAGAAGCCTCGCTTCACGTTCATCTGTGTCGGTTCGCCCCAGCAGGAAATGATCGCCGCCGAGGCAGCGGCCATGCCGGGCAGTGGCGGAATCGCCTTTTGCGTCGGCGCCGCCCTCGAGTTCATCACCGACCGCCAGCGACGAGCTCCCAAGCTGGCGCGGCGGCTGGGCCTGGAATGGGCGCATCGCCTTGTGACGAACCCACGCCGGCTGTGGCGGCGGTATCTGGTCGAAGGCCCCGCGATCTTCCTGCTCGCCTATCGCTGGCGCAAGAGTGCGGCATGAAGGTCGAGGCCTTGCGGCAGTGGCGCCGGCTGGAGAAGCGGCGAAAGCTCGTGATAGCCGGCTGGTGCGCGGCCTTGATCCTGCTTGCCGCGATCATCGCCGCCGTGGTCTGGACGCAAGCGACCGCGACACCGTCTAAGGGCTTTCGCAACAGCTCGACCGTCAGCGCGAAGATCGCCCCGAGCGTCCGGCTAACCCTTCCGCCGCCGGACCTTTACCAGCCGATCACGCCCGAAGAGGCGCTCGAGAAGAATGCGGAGCGCGCCTTCTCCGATCGGCCCGACACGCCCGCCGCCGCATTCAAGCTCCAGGCGGACAAGGCCACAAGCGAGCGAGCGCTCGAATGCCTGACCCAGGCCGTCTATTACGAAGCTGCAAGCGAGGGAGCGGACGGTCAGCGGGCAGTCGCGCAGATCATCCTGAACAGGATGCGTCATCCCGCTTATCCCGCGTCCGTCTGCGGCGTGGTCTATCAGGGTTCGGAGCGGACGACCGGCTGCCAGTTCACTTTCACCTGCGACGGATCGCTCGCCCGGATGCCGGCGCAGTCCTTGTGGAAGCAGGCCCGCCGCATCGCCACCGAAGCCCTTGCCGGCAAGGTGTTCGCGCCCGTCGGCCACGCAACTCACTACCATGCCGATTACGTTCTGCCGTACTGGGCGGACTCGCTCGACAAATCGGTCCAGGTTGGGCGGCACATCTTCTACCGGCTCAAGAGCGGCCTTGGCGCGAGCGGCACGTTCCGGCAGCGCTACGCAGGCGCGGAACCGATGCCGCCGACGCCATCCGCCGTCGAAGTTTCGTTAGAGGCCGTGCAGGAATCTCAGGCGAACCTCATCACAGCGGGTGAAACGGACCCTCTCCAGGTGTCGGCTGGTGAGCTGGTGACGAACAGCCAGCCCGCACCCCAATTGGTCGCCGACGCATCGGCGGGAGGCCTGCTAATCGATGGAGGCACGCCCGTGCGGACCGGTTCATCACGCAAGAAGCAAGCAGACGACTGCAATTCGGCAGACGGCAAGCGCCTGACGCCGCTCGGGGCCAACGATGTCCGTGTGCAGTCACCCGGCTCAGGCTGCTAATCGCCGTCAGGCGACTTCGGGCAGGGCTTTCGGGCTTTCGATCGAACGCCTTCGCCAATTCACGCTTCCCGTTGAAGCAATCGCCCCCGCGATGAGCGGCAGGATCCAGATCACGCGCATCTCGTAGCGCCCCTTCGGACCGGACAAAGCGCCGCAAATGGCGGCGTTCAGCGCGATGCCGGCAAGAACGCACATGCAATAGGCGCGCAGCCGGTCGATGCCTTCGTCCGAGCGGGCCGAAAGCCAGGAAGAAACACAGGAAAAGGATCGAGAGTATCGCCGTCAGAGCCGACAGGATTTCTGTCGGCCGGGTCGGCATGATGTTGCGATAGGCGCGCGTCTGGCTCAGCGGCTCGAACAGCTCGGTCGGGATGGTTTCTCGGAACCGCCCGCGGTTTTCGCGGCTGTAGTTGAAACCATTCAAATCGAACTGCAGGGCTTGGCCGACCGTATTTCCAATCGCGCCGCCGATCACTTCCGCAGGCCGATCCGCAAGCACGGCTTTCACGAACTTCGACTGCTGGGCTGCCGAGAGGCGCTGCTCGTCCGGTGAAAGGCCCCGGAAAAGCGAAATTCGCTCATCCTTGCTCCACAGCAGGACGTCGCTCTTCGGATCCGATTGCCCCAGCACCCGGCAATAAATGTAGCGTTCGGTCGAGCAATGCTCCTCGAGATAGCGGTAGCCGGGCCCGTCATCGATCAATCGCATGGCGACGAATGGCGGGCGTACGGGTGCGGCGCCGGTCATCGACTTCACGGCCAGCCCGAAGGCCGACTGTCCGAGCAGTGCAACCGCGAGACAGGCGACCAGGCCACCTAGCTGGTGTCTGTTCACGCCGATCCGCCGCCACCATGCGAAGACGATCGATGCAACGGTCAGCCCGCCGACCATCATCAGGTTCACGCTGTGGACGAGCAATGAATAGGCGAGGACCGCGAGCCAGAACATTCGCTCGGCACGCGACAGGTTTCGCCAAAGGAAGAGAATATTCGCCGTGGCCAACAGGGCGAAACCGCCGAAGATGTCCGGCATCAGGTAACCGGCAAAGAACGCCATCGGTGTCCCGAAAATCACAAGCAACCCAATCAGGATAAGACCGCTCGCCGACATCGGCGTGCCCGCAGCTCTGGAGATCGCCTGGGCGGTCAGCACGATGCACCCCGCCGCCAGTGCGCTTTGCAGCACGACGATGATCCACAAGCTACCCGCCAGGTGCGAAAGGTACAGGACGACGCCGTAGAAGATTGAGCGCCCGCTAAGCGTAACGGGTGTCTCGCCCGCAACCACCGGCTCCTCAGCATTGTGCCGGGAAACTTGCGAAGGGACTGGAGGCGATCCGGCGTAAACGCGCAGATATTCCTTGGTCCAATCGGTCTTGATGCCGAACACCTTGAAGAAGCCGGAGGCGGCGCCGCGCGCATAGCTTGGGGTGTCGGCCATGAAGAATGGCCCCCCGTTCACGGCGGCAGGCCACAGGCCGGCCAAGGCGATCAGGCCCGCCACAAGCGGCAGGAACCAGCGCCGACCTGGCCTGTCACGGGCCGCTGCTTGAAGCCATTTTCCCCGTCCGCACCGAACCCTCGTTTCAGATCGACGCCGGCACAAACGCCCCGCACCCTGTCCCAAAGGGTAACAATGCCCGCAAACTCCGGCAACGGCCCGCAAATCCTGTTGCTTGGCCTCGTCTCGCGCCGGTACACATTGGGAGCTGCCCCAGCGCGTAACACCGGGCCGCTGGAGGGGGACCGTCCGTGAAACTGATCGTGCAAATCCCGTGCTTCAATGAAGAGGAGACGTTGCCGGAAACGATCCGGGACATTCCCCGGCACATCGACGGCATCGACATCATCGAGATCCTGGTCATCGACGACGGGTCCCGCGACCGCACGTCCCAGGTCGCGCGCGAGCACGGCGTGCACCATGTTGATTCGCAACAAGCAAAACATGGGCCTGGCCCGCTCCTTCCGGGTTGGCCTCGACCGCTGCATCGCCCTCGGTGCGGACATCATCGTCAACACCGACGCCGACAATCAATATTGCGGCGCGGACATCGAGAAACTCGTCAGGCCCATCATCGACGGACAGGTCGACGTCGTCGTCGGCGACCGCCAGACGTCGACCATCGAGCATTTCTCCAAGCGCAAGAAGTTGCTTCAGCGGTTCGGCAGCTTCGTCGTCCGATCCTTCTCGGACGTGGACGTTCCGGACGCGGTGAGCGGCTTTCGGGCGATATCCCGCGATGCGGCGATGCGACTGAACATCATCTCGCCGTTCAGCTACACGATCGAAATGCTGATCCAGGTCGGCAAGAAAGGCATGGCCTTCACGAGCGTGCCGATCCGGACGAACCCGAAGACCCGCGACTCCCGCCTGTTCAAGAACGTCTTCCAGTTCATCGAGCGGTCCGCGACGACCTTGCTGCGCATGTATTCGATGTATCAGCCGCTACGCGTCTTCACTGCATTGGGCTTCTTCGTCGCGCTCATCGGGCTGATCCCGATGGTCCGGTTCCTTTATTTCTACTTGTTCGTCGACGGCTCCGGAAAGATCCAGTCGCTCGTCATCGGCTCTGCCCTGCTCACGATCGGAACGCTGACTTTCTTCCTCGGCCTCCTTGCCGACCTCCTCAACCACAATCGCGCGCTGATCGAGATGGTGCTCGAGAAGACCCGCCGCCTCGAAGCCGCCTACCTAAACGACAGGCTCGGTGCGGCCATGGAACAGGAAGCGATACCAGCCGAACTTCACGACGGTGGACGCCGCAAGGGTCAGCAGAAGGGCCAGAAAATAGTGAAGGCTGGCAAGCTCGAACAGGGCCAGGAAAAGCAGATACTCTAGCCCGCGGAACGCAATTGCGCTGCCGACATAATAGGCCAGGTCGCGCTTTGCCTTGCTCTTGCTGCGGAACACGAACAGCCGGATCATCAGGAAATTGAGCAGCAGGACGGACGCCTGGCTGATGGCCACGGCGAGTTTCTGCTCCACTCCGAACGCCTCGTGGAGAAGCACCGGCAAGCCGAGGCTTACGGCCGCGCTCGCGCCCGATGAGACGCCGTAGCGGATCAGTTGTCCGACAGTATCGCGACCGATGGCGAGCATCGGATCCTCGGGCTACTTCTTCTCGAAGATGAGGATGTTGCCGAAAGCCGGACCGGGCGAGCCATGCCTGAAGTAGGCCCGGTTGAAGGCGTAAACCATCCGCTTCAGCGCAGCGCCCGGCAGGCGCGTGTAGATCTGCGTAAACTCACCGGCGATGCGTTCCTTCAATTGCAGGCCGATGGTCCGACAATAGGCTTCGAGCGCCCTCATGTCGGTCTTGCGGACGAGAAGCCCGCCTTGCTCCGCCCCTTGCCACTCCTCGATACCGAGATCGGTACGGCCGCCGCCGGCGAGCGTCGCGCCCCAGCAATCGTCGCAGGAATTCGATGGTCGGCTCGACGAACTTGACCTCCAGCGAGCGGGCGTTCGTCTCCGACAGGGCCAGCTTTCCGCCTGGCTTGAGCACCCGGCTTAGCTCCGAAAGCGCCTTCTCGGCCTGGGGCACATGCATCAGGACGCCCCACATCAGCACATGGTCGAAGGAGGCGTCATCGAACGGCAGGTTCGTCGCGTCCGCCTGCTGCAGGGTGACCCGGTCGGCAATGCCCGCCTTGGCGAGATTCTCTTTCGCGTGGCCAAGGGCGACCTCCGAGAAATCGACCGCGGTGATCGTCAGCCCCCGCTCGGCAAGCCGAGTGGTGTGGTAGCAATAGCCGCAACCGACATCGAGGATCCGCTTGCCCTTGGTATCGCCCAGCGCCTCGACGATCCGGTCGAACGCCAGCGTATAGAAACGATCCATCTCCGGGTTGAGATAGTCGTTTTCCCACTGCTCATGGATGTCGGCCTGCTTCAGTCGAACGCGGCTTTCTGCGGTCTGGTCCATGCACCTCACTCTGCTTACTCGCGGGCGGCATAGAGCGCGGCCTTCAGGGATGCCAGCTACGCAACCCGTTTGTATCGTTTCGATGCAAGACGAGGCCGAAGGCGGTGGCGGAAGGGTCGCAGGCTGCTAGGGTTTGCGCGTGATGAACTTCCTGCCCGTCATGTCGCGCGTGAAGGCGAAATTGCGGCCGCCACTGCCGCTGCTCGATCTCGCCGTTGAGGTGCGAGAGTTGGAGCCGGGCTCCCAGTTCGAATTGCGACCGCCGGTCTCGCTGCCGAACGAGCTCGATCGTGTTACGACTTTCGAAGGCGATGCGGATTTCCAGGTCGAGCGCCTAACGGCCAGAGTGCAGGTCGAGGGACCCACCGTCTCCTATCGGCTACCCGACGCTCTACTGGCAGATTTCACAGTATATTGTGGTGGCCGTCACTCAGTGCTTCGTTCCGGAATGAAGCGTCCCGTCATCATCGGCTCGGCCGAGAAATTGGATGAGGCTCAGCTGTGCACGACAAGCTGTGCCCAGCAATATTTCGGACATTTCCTGCGTGAAGCGCTGCCCCTTGAGCTGTTGGCGCAGCAGCGAGGAATCACGCCGCTGACGTTCGATCGAAGATCCTTGCTGCATGAGGCCGGCTATCGATCACTCGTCGACATGACGGCCGCGAAGACCTCCTTCGCATCTGTCCAGAACCTTTGGATCACCGACGAACGAGCTCTGAACGGCGGCTGGGTTTCGCGGTTCGAGACATTGCGGTCGCGAGTGAGGGCAAAAGTGCCGCCGGGTGAACGGTTCGCCAGTTTTCCTAAAGCGTGGACGTCTTGCCACGGGAAGAGTCCTTAAGAAATGAGGATCAACTTGCGGAGATGCTGGATATCCATGGGATTCAACATCATCGAGCCTGAGGCGATGAGCGCGGCCGAGATTGCGAGCGCCGTCTGTTCGCGCGGCTTGCCGTTTGCGTTGAAGGCTCCGCCCAACAGCATGCATTCTTCGCGATGCCAACGGGGTCGACTTTTCTCTCGATCCAGCCAGCCAACCGATTCAATACCATCGGAAGGGTCATCGCGGACCGGATCGGTATTCAGTTTGCGTACGTCGTCGCGGATGCCAGTCGGAATGGATTGCCAGCTCGACCTCTCACGGCTTCGCAAAACGCTGGACCTGCTCCAGTAGGGCTTATGAACGCATCGCCGTGACTAGGCCCCCCATGCGCATCGCCTACCTCAGCGGCCCGACTGACGCGGAGGCGATCTTTGCGGACCTTCGATCGGGAGCGGCGCCGAACTATTTCGGCACGAATTACATGCGGCAATTCCTCATCTTCGCGGACGAGATTGGCGCGGAAGCGCTGATCGCGACGTGGAACGAGGGCGGCGAACATGAACGCAAGCGGGAGCGCTTCACCTTCCTGAACGTGCCGCCCGCTCAAGGCGCTACCGGGCTGCGATACTACTGGCAGATGTTGCGGCTGCAGCTCGCTTTCCTATGGAAATTCCTCAGGTTTCGTCCGGATGTTTTGCTCCTGACCGGGAACCAGGATTTCTGGTGGGTAATGGCGCCCCTCAAGCTGGGTGGGACTCGGTTCGTCGCTTCCTTCCATGGCGTGATCTGGCCGAAGTACCGACCGCCCACCCTGCAACAACGAATTCTGCGCCCTCTGAACGAATGGCTGGCGCTGCGAAGGCTTGATGCCGCGGTTCACACGTCGGAAGACATCCGCGCGCAGCTCGAGACCGCCACAGGCTGGACAGTATGCACGAATTCCGGATTTCGCTCATCTGCCGTCGTACGACGAGACGGCAATTCAAGGATATTGCACCGCCTGAGCAACTCGATCGAAGACCATTCCGTATCCTGTTCATGGGTCGCGTCGAACGGAACAAGGGGGTGTTCGATCTCGTCGAGATGGCTGCGCAGTTGGAAGACGAAGATTCCGGCGGCTACGCCTTCGAGATTTGCGGAGATGGGTCCGCCTTGGAGGATCTGGAGCGGCTTATTCGCGATCGTGGGCTGAACCACGTCATGACCTGCCACGGTTACTGCGGTCCTGATCGAATTCGTTCGATCATGAGCAAGTCGCATGTCGTCGTGGTGCCGACCAGGAAGGACTTCGACGCGGGCTTCGAGATGACCTGTTCAGAAGCGATCCTGAGCAACCGCCCGCTGATTACTTCGGCAGTCTGTCCTGCGCTGCACTATCTGCGAGACGCATCCATTGAGGTGGAGCCTGAAGATGTCACTGGATATTCGAACGCGATCCGCAGCCTGAAGGAAGATAAGGAGCTTTACGCTTCAAAGCGCGCGGCCTGCGTTCCGCTTCAAGCTCAATTTTTCTCACCGGAAACAAGTTGGGGCACAGCAATTCGGCATGCATTTCAAAGCCTTGATGAGCCACGAAGCGGCAAAATCTGCCCGCTAAAGCTAATTCCGGATTGAATTTGGTTGTCGCAATTTTACCCAATCTTTAGAGTCCAAGCATCAAATGGCCCCAGCTTTTGTCTGGGGAGGCAAAAAACAGTGAGCGATGGATTCTCGGCCTTTAGGGCCATGGCGATAGGTGTCGGCATCCTTTTTGCCGGCGCTTCGATTGCGCCAAACGTAGCCGATGGCCAGTTCGATTTGCTTCGGATCGTCAAGGGCAAGGGCGGCAAGGGCAGGAGCACCTTGCCCCCGACTGAACCCGCGCCGACCGAGCCCAGCACTGGCGGCGGAACGACGACCACCACGCCACCGCCGACGACGACCAACGGCTTCTATACCGAAGAAACCATGGTCACGAGCAACTTCGACATCGGCATCGGAGCTGATCAACGTGCCGCTGCCGTCATCGGCCGCGCCGGACGTGGTCGGCGCATTCCGGTTCGTTTGCACGGCCGGCCAAGTCCTGAAGGACGATCCCATCGTCTATCCGGGCCAGCCCGGCAGGTCGCACGTCCACCAATTCTACGGCAACACGTCCGCGAACGCGAACTCGACCTATCAGTCGCTGCGGACGACGGGCAGAGCACCTGCATGTCGCCGCTCAACCGCTCGGCATACTGGATGCCGGCGATGCTCGACGGGAAGGGCAATGTCGTTCGCCCTGATCACGTGACAATCTACTACAAGCGCCGCCCGATCAGCGATCCCAAATGCTCGCTGACCAGCGGAGATCCGAAAGCGGAGGGCAATTGCGTGCCGCTCCCGAACGGGCTTCGCTTCGTCTTCGGCTACGACATGCTCACGGGCAACGAGCCCGACCGGAGCGACTGTACTTCAATTGCGCCGGCCCAACGGCAACCTCGGGCCACTATCCCGACCTCACGACGGCACTTGCCAATTGCCCTGCCGGGCAAGGCAATCGCGTCGGAGCGGTCATCAAGGCTCCGGCCTGTTGGGATGGCAAGAACCTCGACAGCGCAAATCACCGCGATCACGTCTCATATCCAGGCTATGGAACGTGGGGCTATCTGAAGTGCCCATCGACCCACAGCTACGTGATCCCAGGTTTCACGCTGCAAGCCTGGTGGGGCGTCGGCGAAGGCGACGACGTCCGGCTTTGGTCCCTGTCCTCCGACGAGATGCGCCCGGACCTGCCCAAGGGCTCGACCTTCCACGCCGACTGGTTCGGTGCCTGGGACAATACGATCATGGGCATGTGGATGGACAATTGCATCAACAAGCTCCTGAACTGCTCTGCCGGCGACCTCGGAAACGGCAAGATGATGAAGCAGTTCGCCGGATTCAGCTGGACTGCGAACCCAAGGCTGGTACCCGTCCCGGAATGAGCCGGACTCTCATTGCAAGCACTTCTGATCTTCTCGCGTCGCTCTCCGGGTGCAGTTCGACTGCCCCGGCGGGCGACGAGATCGCGCGAGAGAGTGCGGAGACGAACGCAGTGATCGAGGCCGCGAAAAATCATCCTGCACTGAAGGAAAATTCCGACCGAGGCGTCGGGTAAGCCATTGCCTCCCCTGCCCGGCGTGAACGTCGCTGCGCCGGCTTCCAAGGAGGAAGCCGAGCACCACCACCCGGAATAGCCGACCTGGCTAGACGCCGAACGGCTCGCCAAGCGCGGGTTGCTCGCGAACGGTCGAGCCGAACAGCATTCCGTAAAGCTTCCTGACCGCGACGAAGGCTGCCGCCGAGGAACAGCGCGACTGGCACGCCCAATGCGACCGGATAAGGAACCGCAAGCTCCTCCAGCACATGGACGAGCGGGATGACGATGCCGTGTCCGACGAAGGCTGGGAAGGCCAGGAGACCGATCACGGCGAGCAGCCGCACCGGAACCCGTAACAGGCCGCGCTCAGCCAGCGCCGTCATGCCCGCCAAGAATCAGGGCGACGGCGCCTGCGTAGGCGGGAAAGGCTGCGGGGGTTTGCGCCATCGACCACCAGCCCGGAGTTAAGATCGCTACCCCGGCAATCCCCGCAACGAGCAGAACGAGCCCCAGCTTCGCCGCCATAGCCGCGAACCTCTTCTCTTCGAAATTCGCAACAGCCCACACACCGATGGAGGCCCCGACGCAGACTGCGGAAAGCAAAAGCGGGTAAGAATAAGGGGCGACGAGCATGTGCTGGAGCAATCGAACCCAGCCGGACCCCACGTCGAGGGGCCATACCGCATTGAAGAAAATCCAGACGAGAGAGGCCCCCGCCGCGACGATCAGGGCATTCATTGCCGGCTTACGGCTGCTGTAGATCACGCGCAGCCAAAGCCCGACCGTCGGGATCATCAGCAGGTAGAAAAGCAGCACGCTGTAGAACATCTGCTCGGGATAGATTGGACCGAGGCGCCCATCGCGCACGAGCAGTTCGAGCATCAGGACGGCACCCTGAAGGACCACGCCGGCCGCAAGCAGCTTGGTGTTGGACGCCAGCTTCTTTCGGAAACTGGCGGGGGAGCGCTCCATCAGTGGCCGGTAGAAGAAGGCCAGGCCAAGCCCGAAGATGATCGCGAACCCGGGCGTTCCGATATGGAAGACAGGCGCGAGCCAGTGCCTCAATGCTGCACCAGCCTCGCCCATTCGGTCGTAAAGGAAGGGCAGCCAATGCGCCCCGATGACCATCAGGACGAGGATACCGCGGGTCGCATTGATCGAATTGCTGACCTGCGCCCGTCGCGTCGCGGGCGTTGCCTGCGTCTCCGGAGACTCCCGGCAGCAATCTCGCGAAGGCTGTGACCTTCGAACATACGATGCAGGATGTCGGCGGGAAGTCCGGCTTGCTCGGCCCGGAGCGCAACCGTCACCGCCGACAGAGAATCGCCGCCGACGTCGAAGAAGCTGTCATCGGGCCCGATGTCCGAAACACCAAGAATCTCGCGCCAGATGGCGGCAAGTTCCGCTTCGGTGCCGCCGGAATTCGCCAGACGTCGCCTCGGTAACGACCATCGGCTCGTCGATCAGTTTCGCGAGCTGGCTGCGCTGGATCTTCCCCGTTTCGGTGCGAGGAATGGCCGGGACCTCGGCGAAGCCAATGTCGGCCGCGCCCAAACCTAGCTCGGCTGCGAGGCCTCGAGCTTGGGCTTCAACGCGCTTCCGATCGACGCCCTGCCGTCGTCGCCACGCAAAGGCGCTGGCCGCGCAAGGCATCCGCCTGAATGGCAACGGCGATGTTGCCTCCCGCCTCGCCCAGCCTGTCGAGCAAAGTCTGTTCGAAATGATCGGCCGAGACTTTGATGCCGGCGATGTTCGCAACGTCGTCGGCGCGCCCGAGATAGGACAGAAGCCCACCTTCGAGCCGCCCCAGGTCCGCCGTCGGGAGCCAGCCGTCTCCATCTACTAGCGGTTGAAGGTGCCCATCGACGATCTGGCCGCTGGCAATATGGTCGCCCGCGGATCCAGATGAGGCCGTCGTCCGCCACGCGGGTTTCGACGCTGCCCGTGGCCCCGCCGACCGATTCCAGAGCCTCGTCGGATGCTTCCGACACGACCAGGAAGGTGGATCGCGACGCTTCGGTCAGCCCATAATGCTGCACGATGCGAGCGTTTGGAAATAGCTCCCGCAGCGACTTCTTCTCGGCGCCGGCCATGTATTGGCTGCCGATCTCGATCCATCGCAGGCGCGGTCCCGCTTCGCGAAAGAGGTCCGGCTGCGCGAGGATGAGACGCAGCATGCTCGGCACCGCCGACAAAGCGTTGATCTCGCCCGCCGCGAGCATCTGGGCGATCTGGTCGGGCCGGAAGCCGACTTCGGGAACATAGGCCTCGCCGCCGACCGCCGCGATAGCCCGGATTCGGCCCGCGCCGAACGAAAAGGTCACCGGAACGCCCACATATTCGCGAATCGACCCGTCCATCTGCATCACGTCGATCAGGCGCTTGGTCACATCGTCGAGTGCCCGGTGGCTGAGCAGGATGGCTTTGGGTTTGCCGGTGGTCCCGGAGGTGAAGGCAATCAACGCAGGCGCTTCGGGATCACAGTCGGGCATGCTGGGCCGAATCCAGCCGCCGCCCGGCGCCACGTGCAGCCCGCTCGGCAATCGGCAAGCCGATGTCGGGATCGGGCGCGTTCGGATCGACCGGCATTGCGACCGCACCGGTTCGCCAAGCTTCGGCTAGCGCCTCGACGAAGCCAATGCCGTTGACCTTGTCGACGCGCACGACGCGAGCGCCGCCGATAAATGACTGCCCTTCACCCAAGTTCAGAATTTCCCGTCAGCACACCTGCCGGCCAAGCTTACCAACTTGCCATTGCAGCGCCAGCGCGATCCCCGGCCTGCACCATGGTGTGACAGGCCGGCGGCCGCCAGAAGCTAAAGGTCCCTTAACCCTGTGGGGCTAACCCTTCGAATGATGGCGCGACGGCTAGCTGCAATCTTCCGCTCCCTGGTCACCGACGAGCGCGGCAACGTGCTTGCGATGACTGCCGTGGGCATCCCGCTGCTGCTGGGATGCGCTGGGATGGCGGTCGATACGATCCAGTGGGTGTCGGCCAAGCGGGAACTGCAATCGGCGGCCGACGCCGCGGCGATCGCGGGGGTCTATGGCCTCATCCAGACGGGCGACATGGAAATGGCTGTGGACCGGAGCATTGCCTCGAACCGCGCTCTCGATCCGCACCGCGCCGTCCTTGCCGAACGATCGCCGACGCCGCGCCAGGAGGACCCGTTCGCCGTCCGGGTCAGCATTTCCAGTCCGACGAAGATGTTCTTCACGTCCATGTTCCTGGAGCGGCCGCCGACGATCACCGTCGAATCGACCGCGTCGGTCGTGGAAAGCGGCGAATTCTGCGCCTTCGCCATCGGATCGGACGAGAAGTCCGGACTGCGCATCGAAGGAAGTGCAACCGTCGATATGGATTGCGGGATCGCGGCCAACGCCCCTTCCGCCAAATCCATTCTGGCCGACGCTTCGGCGACCATCGACGCAGAAAGCATCGTAGCGTTCGGGGGTATCGAAGCGGAGGGGATCAAATCGTCGCGAGTCCGCAACTATGCCGTGAAGCAGAAGGACCCGCTCGCAGAATCGGGATCCTCCGCTCATTCCGAACTCCGGCTGTCCGAACGTCACGGTGAATTCCGACGCGGCGCAGACGAATGGCGGCCGGGTCGTGCTGGAGCCGGGTTGCTACGGCAACTTGCTGATCGACGGGCCGGTCTTCCTGAACGCCGGCGAGTATATCCTCAACCGCGGCAATCTGGTCGTCGGCGGGAGCGCCGAGCTCACCTGCACGTCCTGCACGATCTTCCTCACCAGCGAGCAGGCCGGGACCGACCCCTGGTCGATCGGCAAGGTCCAGATCGATCCCAAGGCCAAGGTCAAAATGGCCGCGCCGACCCAAGGGCCGAACGCGGGGCTTCTGATCTTTCAGGATCGCCGCGCCGCCGGCACGCGCGACGAGACTCGAGAATATCATCAGTGGAAACAGCTTTTCGGAGCTGCAGGGGCTGATCTACTTCCCGGGGCAGATCCTGCGCGTCGATGCGGACAGTTCGCCGAACATCCAGTGCGCCCGCTTCATCGGGAAGCGCCTCATTTTCCAGGGACGCGTGCTGATCTCGAAGGGCTGCTCGAGCTCGACGGTGATGAACTTCAAGAGGAACTTCGGTCCGCCTGATCGGCTGAGCCGGTCGGCACCGAACTGAAGGCACAAAAAAGACTGCCGGCCCGAAGGCCGGCAGTCCGTGCTCTTATCCTGTCGTCGCTTAGGCGAGCTGTGCGATCTGCGCATTCCGGCGGCGGCTGCGGCGCATTGCCGTACCCGCTGCACCGAAACCGAGCAGCATCATGGCCCAGGTCGCCGGCTCCGGAACCGCAGGCGGGCTGCCCGTCGTGTAAAGAACGGCGTTCGAGAAGCCCTGAGTGTTGTCCAGCGTGACGAAGTCCGCACCCTCGGTGCCGAAGTCGAACAGCCAGAAGACGGACACGTTGCCGGCTGGGCCAGCGACGTTACCGAAGTGGGCGCCGATGATCGTCAGACCGAACAGCGTCTGACCGAAGCTCAGCTGATTGTCGTCCGGCACCGCCGAGAGTCAGCTGCTTCGTGGCTTCAGCCGCGGCCCAATCGCCGTCCCAGATCGTAATCGCCGTCGCAGCGATGCGATGGCATCCTGCTGATTCTGGATGTCGTGCGGGCTGCCGTTGATCGAGGTTGCCCGGGTAATAGCCCGCGCAATCGATCGCGTCCGGAGTGGTCAGGCCGAGATCGCACGGATGCGTCGATCGGCCGGCAGCGTTTGAACTGTTCGACTTCCCGGCAACTGCCGGGCTCGACACGGCGACGGCAGAAGCCGCGGCCAGAAAAGTTAGTATTGAGCGACGCATAAATCACCTCTTAGTGAGCGACGACCCACCCCCCGTTGAGAATGAGCACCGAGGACCGAACTAAACGAAGAATTAATGATTCTCAACATGATGTTAACGGATGTTTGTTTCAAAATGGGAATTAGCGCGGGCTGTTGCGGCGCTGCCACCGTCCGGCTCCTTGCCCCGCGAGGCCCTACCCCGCTACGAAGCAGTCCGATCAGTCCGAGGGGTGTAGATGGCTCGCAGCTATAATATGCGCAAACGCGTGATGGTGACCGGCGGCGCGGGCTTTCTCGGCTCCCATCTCGCCGACCGCCTGATCGAAGCGGGCCACGAAGTGCTCTGCGTGGACAATCTCTTCACCGGCACCAAGGACAATATCGCGCACCTGCATGGGAACCCGAGCTTCGAGTTCATGCGGCACGACGTGACCTTCCCGCTCTTCGTGGAGGTGGACGAGATCTACAATCTCGCCTGCCCGGCCTCGCCGATCCACTACCAGCACGACCCGGTCCAGACGACCAAGACGTCGGTGCACGGCGCGATCAACATGCTCGGCCTCGCCAAGCGGCTCGGCTGCAAGATCCTCCAGGCGTCGACCAGCGAGGTTTACGGCGATCCCGCGGTCCATCCGCAAAGCGAGGATTATTGGGGCCACGTCAACCCGATCGGTCCCCGCTCCTGCTACGACGAGGGCAAGCGCTGCGCCGAGACCCTGTTCTTCGACTACCACCGGCAGAACGGTCTGCCGATCAAGGTCGCGCGGATCTTCAACACCTACGGTCCGCGCATGCACCCGGCCGACGGCCGCGTGGTGTCGAACTTCATCATGCAGGCGCTGAAGGGCGAGCCGATCACCATTTACGGCGACGGCAGCCAGACGCGCTCCTTCTGCTACGTCGACGATCTCGTCCGCGGCCTGATGCGCCTGATGGACACGGGTCCGGACGTCACGGGCCCGATCAACATCGGCAATCCCAACGAATTCACCGTCCGCGAGCTGGCGGAAAAGGTCATCGAGCTGACCGGTTCAAGCTCGCAAGATCGTCGAGGAGCCCCTTCCGCAGGACGATCCGCGGCAGCGGCAGCCCGACATTTCGAAGGCGAAGCGCGATCTTGGGCTGGGAGCCGACGGTCCAGCTGGAGCAGGGACTGACGCAGACGATCGACTATTTCCGCAAGTTCGTCTGAGCGCCGGCGGGCGTCAGTGATGCTGGCCCGCGATCCAATGCTCGATGCGCGTCCGGAGTGACGGGCGCGAGGGAATGAAACCCTGCTCCACCACGTCAACCGCGGCTGGCGTCTCGTAGATGTGCAGGTTCTGCGGGATGCGGGGCCGAACCGTCTCGCGGCCGCGGAGCTTGTCCTCGGCCATGTTGAGCGCGCGGTGCACCTCCTCGGCAGTGAACGGCTTGGTCAGGCAGCCCAGCGCAAGGTCGGGCATGGGAAAGCTCGGCGCCTTGCCGCTTACGAATAGGCACGGAATGTCGAAGTCGCTCAGGCGGACGGCCGCGGAAAATCCGGTGCTTCCGCGGGCGAGGTGAAGGTCGACCAGCGCCAGGTCCGGATCGTAATGCTCGGCGGCCGCGACCGCATTGTCGGCATCATCCGCGATCGCGACGACCCGGTATCGAGGATTGTCCTCGACCAGATACTTCAGCGTGGTCGCAAGCTGCGAATCATCCTCGACAATCAAGATCTTAAGCACCGAGTTCCTCCCCATCCCCTGGAGAAATCACCGGTCTTGATGCTCGTCCGAAAAGGGGCGTTTGCGAATCCCTTGTGAAACGAGTTTACGACGAAGTGACTCGCGCACCGGCCCAGACGAACAAAGGGGCCGGATCGCACTGCGCAACCCGGCCCCAAAACATTGAAAATGCGTAAGATCAGGCGCGGTAGAAAATGTGCGCGCCGATCTGGCTGACCCGCGTCAGCCGCCGTCCCCACGAAGGGGCGACATAATTCGCGTGGTACCAGAGCATGTCAGTCGGGACGCTCTGCACGGCATTGTTGATCGCCAGCCGCGTCACTCCGAGCGCATTCCGCCAGGCCGTCGAACCCTCGTCGACCGACGGCATGCGGCCGTTGCGGACGAACGAGAATTGCCACGGCTGCTTCACCACGCCGCACCAGCTTGCCGGATAGCGTCCGGAGACCGCGCGGTTCATGATCACCCGTGCAACCGCGAGCTGCCCTTCGAGCGTCTCGCCGCGCGCCTCGTGATAGACCGCGACCGCGATGCAATTAGCCTGCTCGTCGAGCGGCGCGCCGGCGCTGTAGCGATCGACGAGCGCATAAAGCGGCCAGCCGTTGCGCTGCAGCCAGGCGGCTTCCGTCGCGATCGCCGGCACCAGGGTCATGGAGACCGACGCTGCGGGCCGCGCCTGCAGGACACTGCCCGAAGCCGTAGCGACGGCGACCGTCGCACCGAGCGGCTTGGCGGCCGCGTCAACCGCCCCCGCCGACACTGCCGCAGTCGGCAACGGAGCAGCCGTCGCCGGATTTGCCGCTGCAATGAGGAAAAGCCCCGCAACCGCGGACATGCCGCGGCCCATCAGATACTTCTTCAATCTTCACTCTTATCGCTGGCGGCCGACCTGTTGGCGCTTCAAGCGCTCATGTCCCAATGGGAAGGTCTTCCGTCTTGCCCCGGAGCCGCGCGAAACGCGCTGGCTCACCCGCTCAAACTGTTGAAAAGCAGATAGGTCAGGCGTCGCGATAACAGAACCCTAATGACGGCGAGTCGAGCCGAGCCACGAGTTAACCTGCGGAACTTTCTGGTAAATTATCGTTTCGCCTTCGAATCCACTCAACTCGTCGGCGCTGATTCCGACCCTTTCGCAGACGGCCGGCCCGGGTTAGGCGGAGCGCATGGCGTACTGGCTGATGAAATCCGAGCCTTCCAGCTACAGCTGGGACGATCTCGTCCGCGACGGCGGGACCGAATGGGATGGCGTGCGCAACAACGCCGCCCGCCTCCACCTCAAGGCGATGAAGAAGGGCGACGAGGCCTTCTTCTATGCAAGCATGACCGACAAGGCGGTCGTCGGCATCATGCGGGTCACGCGGGAGGCCCAGCCGGACCCCAAAGACGCCGACTGGGTCTCGGTCCGTGTCGAGCCCGTCAAGCCGCTGAACCCCGTCACGCTGGCGCAGATCAAGGGAGAGCCGAAGCTCGCCAAGATGGAATTGATCCGCCAGTCGCGCCTGTCCGTCGCCCCCGTCCGCGAAGACGAGTGGGCGACTGTCCTGAAGATGGCCGGATCTAAGGCGTAGGATCGGACGCGGTGAAGGGCGAGCAGCACGGCTTCTTGACCGCGCTATATTCCATCAGCTCCACCCGCGTCCCGTCCGGGTCGTAGAGGTTGGCCTGCCACTTGCCGTCCAGGCCCATGCTCGGCCCGTCATAGCGCTCCGACAGCCGTTCCTCCGCATGGAGACGAGTCATCGCCGCCTGCATGTTCGGAACCGCCAGAGAGACGTGGTTCAAGATGCCGAGCTGGCGCGCGTCCACCCGGTCGACCGGCGTCGTCGAACCCGGACCGACCAGCATGTATTCGAGCCAATCGCGTCCGTCCGGGACCTGCTGGGACACCCAGTCGACCGCGTCCGCTTTCATGGCTCCGAACCAATAGGGGCGGAAGCCCAGCTCCACCTTGTAGAATGCGTCCTCGGCAGTTCGGCTCTTCACCAGATAGCCGACATGAATGATCCGCCCGCTGATCGCCTTGTCCGATGCCTTCGCCCCCTCGGGGCCGTTCTGGACGAAGCGGACCTCATTGCCTTCCGGGTCTCGGGCGGAGAACCAGCGGCTGCCGTCCTTGCCTTCGCTCAGGCCGCTCGGGTTTCTGGCCAATCAGATGCTTGCGAAGCGCGGTCGCATCTTCCGTGATGTAGGCGACGTGCGACAGCATCGATGGTCCTTGCGTCGCCGGCGCGGGCAGGACTTCGACGAATTGGTGCGGGCCGAAATAATAGCGAACGCCGGCGGGGTCTTCCGGATTGGGCGCCTTCTGACCGCCGAGGATGTGCCCGTAAAAGCGATCGGACGCAGCCATGTCGCGCGCGTAAACCGCGATGTGCGAGATGCCGGTTATCGCCGGACGCTTCTGCTCCGCCTCAGCCGCCAGAGCGCCCATGCTCGTCAGAGCAAAAGCAAGACCCAGTCCGTATCGAAACATTCCCGCCCCCGCCGAAGTGACGGCGAAGCAGTAGCCCACTTCGCGCAAGGCAGGTCAACACCCGCCGGAGAACGGCGTTAGGCCGCTTCCATCTTCCGCGCATTGCGCTTGCGCTCGTGCGGGTCGAGGAAGCGCTTGCGGATGCGCACGACCTTGGGCGTGACTTCCACCAGCTCGTCGTCCTGGATGTAGGCGATCGCCTGCTCCAGCGTCATCCGGCGCGGCGGGGTCAGGCGGATGCCTTCGTCCTTCGGGCCGGAGGCGCGGAAGTTGGTCAGCTGCTTCGACTTCAGCGGATTCACTTCGAGGTCGTGGATCTTGGCGTTTTCGCCGATGACCATGCCTTCGTAGAGGTCGTCGCCCGGCGAAATGAACAGGACGCCGCGATCTTCCAGCGCATTGAGCGCGTAAGCGACGGCCTTGCCCTGCTCCATCGAGATCAGCACGCCGTTCTGGCGTCCGCTGATCGGGCCCTTGTGAGGACCATATCTCTCGAACAGCCGGTTCATGATGCCGGTGCCGCGCGTGTCGGACAGGAATTCGCCATGATAGCCGATCAGGCCGCGTGACGGCGCGCTGAAGGTCAGGCGGGTCTTGCCGCCGCCCGACGGGCGCATGTCGGTCATCTCCGCCTTGCGGATCGCCATCTTGTCGATGACCGTGCCGCTGAATTCATCGTCGACGTCGATGACGACCGTTTCGTACGGCTCCTCGCGGCCGTTCGGACCGTCGCGGAACAGCACGCGCGGACGGCTGATCGACAGCTCGAAGCCTTCGCGGCGAAGGGTCTCGATGACGACGCCGAGCTGGAGCTCGCCGCGCCCCGCGACCTCGAAGCTGTCATTGTCCGGCAGCGGTCGTCACGCGGATCGCGACATTGCCTTCGGCCTCGCGCTCAAGCCGTTCGCGGATGACGCGGCTCTGCACCTTGTCGCCGTCGCGGCCCGCATAGGGGCTGTCGTTGACGGAGAAGCTCATCGCCAGCGTCGGCGGGTCGATCGGGCGCGCCTTCAACGGCGCGGTCACCGCCGGATCGGCGAAGGTGTTGGAAACGGTCGCCTTGATGAGCCCGGCGATGGCGACGATCTCGCCCGCTTCCGCGCTCTCGACCGGCACGCGCTCCAGGCCGCGGAAGGCGAAGACCTTGGTCGCGCGGCCTTCCTCGACGATGTTGCCGTCCACGTCGATCGCCTTGATCGGCATGTTGGTCGTCAAGTTTGCCGCTCTCGATGCGCCCGGTCAGGATGCGGCCGAGGAACGGGTCGCGGTCGAGCAAGGTGGCGAGCATCCGGAACGGGCCGGCGTCGACCCGTGGCCGCGGAACATGGCTGACGATCGTCTCGAACAACGGCGTCAGGTCGCCGTCGCGAACATCGTCCGTCGCGACCCGCATAGCCGGCGCGGCCGCTCGCGTAGAGCGTCGGGAAAGTCGAGCTGCTCGTCATTGGCTTCGAGGTTCAGGAACAGCTCGAACACCTCGTCGAGCACCTCTGCGGGGCGCGCGTCGGGGCGGTCGATCTTGTTGACGACGACGATCGGCTTCAGACCCGAGCGCGAGCGCCTTGCCGGTGACGAACTTGGTCTGCGGCATCGGGCCTTCGGCCGCGTCGACCAGCAGGATCACGCCGTCGACCATGCTCAGGATCCGCTCGACCTCGGCTCCGAAATCGGCGTGGCCTGGCGTGTCGACGATGTTGATGTGCGTGTCCGCTGCCAATCGACCGAAGTGCACTTGGCGAGAATCGTGATCCCGCGCTCCTTCTCGAGGTCGTTCGAATCCATCGCCCGCTCCTCGACGCGCTGGTTGTCGCGGAACGTGCCGGACTGGCGGAAGAGCTGATCCACAAGCGTCGTCTTGCCGTGATCGACGTGGGCGATGATCGCCACGTTACGCAGGTTCATGATTTTTCCCGGAAAATGTGAGCCGCGCACATAGTGAATTCATCGCCATGTTGCAACGCAGCATGGCAACGCCTTTCCGTCTGGAACGTTTGGCATCAACAAACCCGCAGCGAAGGAGTTCAGTGATGCCTCGCGGAGCGTACACGGCCAAGCAGGACCGCAAGGCCGAACATATCGAGGAAGGCTACGAAAAGCGCGGCGTTTCCAAGAAGGAAGCGGAGCGCCGGGCCTGGGCCACGGTCAACAAGCAGGACAAGGGCGGCAAGAACGACGGTTCCGGCCGAAGCAAGAGCCGCAGCGAGGCCGCAAAGAAGGGCTGGGAGACGCGCCGCCGCCGCGGCAAGGGCTGATTATTTCGCGCGTTCGAGGATTTCGATTGCGCGCTCGACGGCCCGCAGTTCGCTGGGCGCCATCTTTTCGAGCATCCGGACCAGGCCGCTGCGGGTCGCGCAGGGGCGGTTGAGCGATTCGCGCCCCTCTTCCGTCAAGCGCATGGCCAGCCGCCGCCGATTGTCGGGATCGGCTGCCCGCTCGATCAGGCCGGCACGCACCAACGTGTCGATCGACCGGCTGACGGCCGGCGCGCCGCGACCCGTTGCCTCCGCGACCTGGTTGAGCGTCGCCGGTTCGTAATGCGCCACGGCCTGAAGCAAAGTCCGCTTGGTGCGCTCCACCCGCTCGGCCGGCCCATCGGCGACAAAGTTCTGTGCAACGTCGGTAAAACGCGTTGCGACGGCTGACGGTGACGATCCCCACAACATGCTTGTAGCGTAGCAAAGGTTTGCCGCTTGGCAAGATTGTAGCTAGCAAGCCCGCGTGCGGCCCGTCTCGAAGCTCCCACGGAACGTCTGGATTCTGGGCTTCGTCAGCCTGCTGATGGACCTCAGCTCCGAAATCTATCACGCGCTTCTGCCCGCCTTCATCACGGTCACATTGGCTCTCCCGGTTTTGGCGCTTGGCGCGATCGACGGCATTGCGGAAGCGACGGCGAGCTTTGCCAAGCTCGCGTCCGGGCGGCTCTCCGACCGAAGCGGACGGCGAAAGCCATGGGTGCTTGCTCGGCTACGGCCTCGCTGCGCTTTCCAAGCCCTTGTTCCCGATCGCTCAAGGCGCGCTGGAGCTGATGGGCGCTCGCTTCGCCGACCGCGTCGGCAAGGGAATCCGAGGAGCGCCGCGGGACGCCATCATCGCCGACGAGACCCCGCCGACATGCGAGGCCGGGCCTTCGGCTTGCGCCAGGCGCTGGACACGATCGGAGCACTGATCGCGCCGATAGCCGCAGTCGGCCTGATGATCCTGTTCATGAACGACATCCGGACGGTCTTCTGGATCGCCGCGATCCCGGCGGCGCTCTCCTTCCTCCTTGCCCTCGTCGCGGTGAAGGAGCCGGTGACGCGCTGGACAACCAACAAGGTCCAGCCATTCTTCCGCGGATTCCGCGATCTCGACAAGCCGACGCGGCGACTGCTCGCGGTGGCGTTCCTCTTTGCGCTTGCCCGCTTCTCGGAAGGCTTCCTGATCCTGCGCGCCATCGACGTCGGCGTGTCGGCGACGCTCTCGCCGCTGGCTCTCGTCGTCTTCAACGTCGGTTTCCTCGCGCTGGCCTATCCCGCCGGATCGCTCAGCGACCGCATGAGTCCGCGCACGATCCTGATGGCCGGCATGGGCGTGCTGATCGCCGCGAACCTGCTTCTTGCGCAGGACTCTGGGCCTAGCCGGGCCTGATCTCGGGCATCCTGCTGTGGGGAGCGCACATGGCCCTGACGCAGGGCATCTTCGCCCGGATGATCGCCGACGTCGCGCCCGATCACCTGCGCGCAACGAGCTTCGGCGCCTTCTACTTCGTCAGCGGCATCGGCACCCTGCTCGCCAGCGTCGCCGCCGGCTTCATCTGGGACCGCGACGGCGCCGCGATGACCTTCCTTGCGGGCGCCGGAGCGGCGGGCGTCGCGCTGGCGATGCTCAGCCTTCTCGCAGAGCCGCGTCCCGACCCTGCCCGATAGCCACCGGCTCGCCGTGGGACGTGAACGGCGGCATCCGTGCCGAACCGCGCCAACGATCCACGAACTGATGTTTCAGCGCAGCGCCGACGTGCACCAATATCAGCGCCACCAGCAGGAACGCGGAAATCTCGTGCACCTCTCCGGCCAGGTCGCCGGTCTCGCGGCTCACGCCTGGGATGACCGGCACTTCGATGCCGCCCAGCAAGGGCGTGGTCGGCCCGTTGGCATAGCCTGACACGGCGATGAAGCCGACAATCGGCATCGCGATCAGCAGTGTATAGAACAGCCGGTGATTCCAGACCGCGAGTATGCGCTCCCATGCCGGCAATTCCGGCGGGAACGGCGGCGGTGGGTTCTTGAGGCGATAGGCCAGCCGCGCGAGCGTCAGCAGCAGGATCACGACGCCGACGGTCTTGTGCCAGAGGAACACGTCGTCCCGCGTCGGGACCGGGCTCGGACCAGCCGAAGCGAAACCCGAGATAGGCCTGGAACAGCACCAGCGCGACGGTGATCCAGTGAAAGGCCACCGTCGCATTTGAATAGCGCAGAACGGCATCTTGCGGAGCCGTTTCGGGGACGCTCGTCATCGCCTTCTCCTCGCCTTCGGGGAACGCGATGACTGCCGCAGGGTTGCTACGACCGTTCTCGCCTAGCGCGTGAACTTCTCTCCGGCCGCCGCCTTGTCGAGCAGCAGCTTCGAGAAGCTGAAGTCGCCGCCCATGCGCTGCTTCCTGCCGCTTCAGGCCCTCGACGATCTTGCCGAGCCCGACGGTGTCGGCCCAGGCCATCGGACCGCCGCGATAGACCGGCCAGCCGTAGCCATAGACCCAGACGACATCGATGTCGGACGCGCGCTGCGCCATGCCTTCCTCGAGGATCTTCGCGCCCTCGTTGACCATCGTGTAGAGCGTGCGCTCGACGATTTCCTCGTCGCTGATCTCGCGCTTCTCGACGCCTTCCTTGGCCCGGAATTCGTCGATGATCTCCTGGACACGCGCGGAAGGCGATGGACGGCGCTTCTCGTCGTAATCGTAAAAGCCCGCCTGCTTCTTCTGGCCCCAGCGGCCTTCGGCGGCGAGCGCGTCGCGGATGTTCTCGATCCGGTTCGGGTCGCGGTGCCAGCCGATGTCGACACCGGCGAGGTCGGCCATCTGGAACGGCCCCATCGGCATCCCGAACTCGACATGGACGCGGTCGATCTGCTCCGGCGTCGCGCCTTCGAGCAACAGCTTGGTCGCCTCGACCTGCCGCGGCATCAGCATGCGATTGCCGATGAAGCCGTGGCAGACGCCCGCGACGACGGCGACCTTCCGGATCTTCTTCGACAGGCCCATGACCGTCATGAGCACGTCCGGCGCAGTCTTCGCGCCGCGCACGACCTCCAGCAGCTTCATCACGTTGGCCGGCGAGAAGAAGTGCATGCCGACGACGTCCTGCGGCCGCGAAATGCTCGCCGCGATCTCGTCGATGTTGAGGTAGGACGTGTTGGATGCGAGGATCGCGCCCGGCTTGGCGATCTTGTCGAGCCGGCCGAACACCTCCTTCTTCACGTCCATATTCTCGTAGACCGCCTCGATGATGAGGTCGCAGTCGGCGAGCGCGTTGAAGTCGAGCGTCGGGTTCAGCAGACCCATCGCCTTCTCGACCTGCTCACCGGTGAAGCGGCCCTTGGCGGCGCTCGCCTCGTAATTCTTGCGCATCAGGCCGGCGCCGCGGTCGAGCGCTTCCTGGCCCATCTCGACGATGGTCACCGGAATGCCGGCCGACAGGAAGTTCATCGAAATGCCGCCGCCCATCGTGCCCGGCGCCGATGACGCCGACCCGCTGGATCGGGCGCGGCTTGGTGTCTTCGGGAAGACCGTCGATCTTCGCGGCCTTGCGCTCGGCGAAGAAGAAATATTGCTGCGCCTTGGCCTGCGTACCGCTCATCAGTTCCATGAACAGCTTGCGCTCTTCGATGACGCCTTCCGAGTAGGGCTTCTTGCAAGCGAACTCGACGGCACGGACATTCGCTTCCGGCGCATCGAAGCCGCGGAACTTGCGCGCGTTCTCCTTGCGGAATTCGTCGAACACCGTCGGGTCGCACTCGTTGATCTTGTATTGCCGCTCGCGAACTCTTCGGCAGCGGACGCACGTCGCGCACCTCTTCGGCATAGCCGACCGCATGCGGGATCAGATCGTCCTCGATCAGCCGGTCGATCAGCCCGCAGTCGAAGCCCTCCTTGGCGCCGATCGGATTGCCCGTCGCGCACATCTCCAGCGCCTTGCGGACACCCGCCACGCGCGGCAGCCGCTGCGTTCCGCCCGCGCCCGGCAGGAGGCCGAGCTTCACTTCCGGCGTTCCAAGCTTCGCCGAAGGAAGCGCCACGCGGTAATGGCAGCCCAGAGCGACTTCGAGACCGCCGCCCAGCGCCGTTCCGTGGATCGCCGCAACGACTGGCTTGGTGCACGCTTCGATGCGGTCGACCACCTCCGGCAGCCACGGCATGACCGGCGGCTTGCCGAACTCGGTGATGTCGGCCCCGGCGAAGAAGGTCTGTCCCTCGCAGGCGATCACCACCGCCTTCACCGCATCGTCGGCCTCGGCCTCCTCGATCGCCGCGACCAGCCCCTGGCGAACCGCCGCGCCGAGCGCATTCACCGGCGGATTGTTCGACAGGATGATCAGCACATCGCCGTGGCGGCGCGTGGAAATCGGGCTGGTGCTGGTGGGATTTTCCTCGGTGACCGTGGCCATGATACTCTCCGTATGATCTTCAGAATGTGCAGCCGTAAGCTTGCCGCACGAAGGGGTGGCTGATCGACAGTCCGCCGTCGGCGACCAAGGCATGGCCGTTGACGTAGCTGGACTCGTCGGACGCCAGGAACAGGGCGACCTGCGCGATCTCGCTCGGCTCGCCGCCGCGCCGGAGCGGGTTGAGCTGGCCGATCATCTCCTGCTTTCCGGCCGCGCGCGCCATGTCGTAGATGCCCTGGGTCATGCCGGTCTCGATCAGGCCGGGGCAGATGGCGTTGACGCGGATGTTGCTGTCGCAAAGCTGGGCCGCAGCGGTCTTCACCAGGTTGATGACGCCAGCCTTCGATGCCGAATAGGCGACACCGCCCGCTCCGGAGCGGATGCCTGCCACGGACGCCGTGCAGACGATCGAACCTCCGCCGCGCGTCTTCATGTGCGGAGCCGCATATTTGATCGCCAGGAACGGGCCGATCAAATTGACCCGCAGGATTTCTTCCCAGTCGGTCGAGCTCTGCTCGAACAGTCCCGCCATGCCGCCGGAAATGCCGGCATTGGCGAAGACAATGTCCACACCGCCATGATCGGCAACGGTCTGCTCGACCAGCCGCTCGACGTCCGCCTCGGACCCCGCGTCGACGGAGACGACGTCCACGCCCTCCATCCGATCGGCGGCGACCACCGTCGCGCCTTCGGAGCGAAACAGGTCCGCCGTCGCCTGGCCGATGCCCGAGGCGGCGCCGGTGATGATCGCGACCTTGCCTTCAAGCCGGCGGCATGTTTGGCGAACTCCAGCTTGGCGATGGCGCGGTTGTGGACCTCGTCGGGGCCGTCGGCGAGGCGAAGCGTGCGGATGCCTGCCCAGCTCGCGGCGAGCGGCGTGTCCTGGCTGACGCCGGCCGCACCGAACGCCTGGACCGCATCGTCGATGATCTTCAGCGCCATGTTCGGCGCCTTGACCTTGATCATCGCGATCTCGGCCTTGGCGGCCTTGTTGCCGGCCTTGTCCATCAGGTCCGCGGCCTTGAGGCAGAGCAGGCGCGTGCAGTCGATCTCGATCCGCGCCTCGGCGACGCGCTGCTCCCAGATGCTGTGCTCGGAGATCTTCTTCCCGAAGGCGACACGGCTCTGCAGCCGCTCGCACATCAGCCCGAGCGCCTCCTCGGCCGCGCCGATGGTGCGCATGCAGTGGTGGATGCGCCCCGGCCCAAGCCGCCCCTGCGCAATCTCGAAGCCCCTGCCCTCGCCCAGCAGCAGGTTCGACGGCGCCACGCGGACATTGTCGAGCTTGATCTCCATGTGCCCGTGCGGCGCATCGTCATAGCCATAGACGGTCAGGTGCCGCTCGATGGTCACGCCCTCGGCGTCCAGCGGCATCAGGATCATCGACTGCTGCTGGTGCGTCTTGGCCGAAGGATCCGTCTTGCCCATCAGGATCGCGACCTTGCAGCGCGGATCGCCCGCGCCGGACGACCACCACTTCTTGCCGTTGATCGACATATTCGTTGCCGTCGCGGCGGATCTCGCACTGGATGTTCGTCGCGTCGGACGAGGCGACGCCCGGCTCGGTCATCAGGAAAGCCGAGCGGATTTCGCCGCGCATCAGCGGATTGAGCCACTCATCCTTCTGCTCGCGCGTGCCGTAGCGGTGGAGCACCTCCATGTTGCCGGTATCGGGCGCGGAGCAGTTGAAGACCTCGCTCGACCAGTGGATGCGGCCCATCTCCTCGGCGCACAGCGCATATTCGAGGTTGGTGAGCTGCTCGCCTTCGAACGGGAAGCTGTCATCGACATGCTGGAGCGCGCCGCCCGGCGGCATGAACAGGTTCCACAGGCCCGCCTCGCGAGCCTTCGGCTTCAGCTCCTCGATGACCTCGATGGACTTCCAGCGGCCGCCTTCGGCCTGCTGCGCGGTGATAGTCGCCGACTCGCGGGCGGACCTCGGCGTCCATGAAATCGCGGACGCGATTGCGGAAAGAAGCCTGTCGTTCCGTAAGGTCAAAGTCCAAGGCGCCGCTTCTCCCCTTGCCGCATGCCGATTTTGCGGCTGATTTCCGCTAAGCTTCGGCTGCGACGGCTGCAAGAGAAGAGGCATGGAAGGCGACGAGAGCATCGAACATGTCGACGTGCTGATCATCGGCGCCGGCATGTCCGGCATCGACGCCGCCTATCGCATCCAGACGATGTGCCCGGACAAGAGCTACGCTGATCCTTGAGATGCGCGACCGCATCGGCGGGACCTGGGATCTGTTCCGCTATCCCGGCGTGCGGTCGGACTCCGACATGTACACCCTCGGCTTTCCGTTCCGGCCGTGGTCCAGCGAAGTGTCGATCGCCAAGGGCGATGCCATCCGCGACTATGTCGAGGAGACGGCGCGCGAGTTCGGCATCGATCAGCGCATCCGCTTCGGTCATCGCGTGCTTGGCGCGAATTGGTCGTCGGCAAGCCGAACGCTGGACCGTCGAGACGGACCAAGGACGCTTCACCTGCTCTTTCCTGTTCGCCTGCTCCGGCTACTACGATTATTCCGAAGGCTATCGCCCCGAGTGGGAGGGCGAAGCCGACTTCGGCGGTCAGATCGTCCACCCGCAATTCTGGCCCGAAGACCTCGACGTCAGCGGCAAGAAGGTCGCGGTGATCGGCAGCGGCGCGACGGCGGTGACCCTGGTGCCCTCGCTCGCCGAACAGGCCGAGCACGTGACGATGGTCCAGCGCTCGCCGAGCTACATCGTCGCCCGTCCCGCGCGAGACCGCATCGCCGGCTTTCTCCAGCGCGTGCTTCCCCATCGCACTGCCGGCTCGGCGATCCGCTGGAAGAACGTCCTGCTGACGATCTTCATGTACTCGCGAACGCGCGCGAAGCCGGAGAAGGCGGCGGACTGGATCAAGGGCATGATCCGCAAGCAGCTGCCCGAGGACTATCCGGTCGAGCAGCATTTCTCGCCCACCTACAAGGTCTGGGACCAGCGCCTCTGCCTCGTGCCGGACGGCGACCTGTTCGCCTCCATCCGCTCGGGCAAGACGTCCGTCGCCACCGGAGCGATCGAACGCTTCACGCCGACCGGGCTACAGCTCGTGACGGGCGAGGAAGTCGAAGCCGACGTGATCGTCACGGCCACCGGCCTCGTCGTGAAGCTGTTCGGTGGCGTCGGGCTCAACCGTTGACGGCGAGAAGGTCAGCCCGTCCGACCGCACGCTCTACAAGGGCATGATGCTGAGCGGTGTCCCGAACTATTTCCTGTCGTTCGGCTACACCAACGCGTCCTGGACGCTGCGCAGCGACGTGACCGCAAAGTCCGTCTGCCGCCTGCTCAACCACATGAAGGCGGGCGGCTACACAGTCTGCACGCCGCGCCTTCCGGGCGAGATGGAGAAGCGCCCGGTCATCACCTTCACCTCGGGCTATGTGCAGCGCGCCTTGCCCTTCCTGCCGAAGCAAGGGTCACGGCAACCCTGGATCGTCCCGCAGAATTACGTGAAGGATCGCTTCGCCATGCGCTTCGGGCAAATTGACGAAGACCTCGAGCTTCGCCGCAACGGAACTGCTTTCCACGCCTAGAAGGATTGATGATGAAAAAGACAATCGCGATCGCTTCTGCTTCTCGCAGCCGCCTGTTCGAAGCAGTCAGCCGCCCCGCCAGCCAATGAGGCCGAGCCGGCCGCAAACGCGACAACGCTGGTCGAGAACGAAGCTCCGTTGAACCCGCCTGCGCCGGGTGAACCGGGCGGCCTTCCGGACGATCGCACCCCGATCTCCGAGGGCGCCATCGACCCGAAGAGCGGCCAGGGGGCGGGACAGGTCCTGCAGTCGTACTTCGCCCTAAGCGAATCCGGCAGGTTCGCGGAGGCGAACAAATTGTGGTCCGTCGGGGTCGAGCGGCTCGACCTGACCGGCTATCGCGAGGTCCACGCGAACATCGGCGCTCCCGGAAACGTCGAGGGCGGCGCGGGCTCGCTCTACGTCGAAATTCCGGTCCAGCTCTACGGCCGCCTGAAGGACGGCAAGGAGTTCAGCAGCCTTGGAACGATGACCCTGCGCCGCGTGAACGATGTGCCCGGCTCCACCGAGGAGCAGCGGCGCTGGCACATCATGAATGCGGAGTTCGTGAACGCGAACTAGGTCAGTTCGCGGAGACCGCCAGCGAACGGCTCGCCCGCCGTCCATCGAACGACCGCGTCCTCACTTCAACCGGTACCCTGCACCGCGACCGGCGCCGAGTAGCGGGTCCATGCACCGTCCGCCGATGCGATATTCGATCGTCTGTCCCGGGAAATTCGCTGTTCGCCTCCAGCTTGCCTGCAACGATGCGCGCACCGGGCGGCGACAGGCGGTACGACACGCCTGCGCGTTCCAACTGCGCTGAGATGCGCGGGCATTTTCGCTGCGAATTCGCTCCAGTCCTGCGCGAAGCTTGGCCGACGTTCGACCGCACTGTCGCCGTAGGAATAGCTTGCGCCTGCGCGGTACGCCGGTTCCCACGCCGCGCGGTGCCAGGCACGTTCCGCGAACGCTAGCAGGCGGGGGAAGAGCATGTAGTCGACCTGCGCGTCGCTGCGCACCGTCTCGCTCCAGATCTGCGCCTGCATGCCGGCGATCTCGCGCCCGGCCTGAAGCGGTTCCTTGTCCGCGACGGTCGTGCCCTTCGCCTTGATGTCGCGCATCACCGAGGCGTTGGCGGGCAGGTTCTCGGGCATGAAGCTGAAGACCTTGAACGCCTCCGTCTGGCGCGACGGCCAGTCGTAGCCGCGCTCCATCGGGTGCGGGACGTAGGGGATGTCGAAGTAGAGGACGTTGGGAACGGACAGGATCGTCTTCCAGCCCAGGTTCGCGTGGCGGTGGGCTTCGGCAGGCGCGCTGGTGAACAGGTCGCTCCAGATGTTCGACTGCACCGCCTTCGGCATTTTCGCCGGGTCGGTGTGGCCCATGCCGTCGCTCCAGCCCGCGACCTCGATGCCCTTGCCGGCCAAAGACGCCGAGACCTTCTCGATGAACATCGGGCCAAGCTGCGCAGGCGTGCGGCCGGTCTTCGCCATCAGCGCCTTGCAGGCCGGAGATTCCGACCAGGCCCCCGCCGTTTCGTCGGCGCCGATGTGGTAGGTCTTGAGCGGCGTACCGGCCGCCTTGTGAAGCGCCGCAAGCTCGTCGATGACGACGTCGAGAAACTTGTACGTGCTGTCGAGGCAGACGTTCAGCGTATTGTCGTCATAATGCTGGATGCTGCGATACTTGGTCGTGTCGCCGGGCTCCGCGAGACGGAACTCCTCGGCCTCGGCACGCCGGCCGAGATCCATATATTTGCGGTAGCGGGCCTCCATCGACTTGATCGCCGCGCGGGAATGGCCGGGCATGTCGAAGGACGGAATGACCTCGATCCCGCGCGCCTTCGACGCGTCGAGGATCTCGCGATAATCGGCTTGCGACAGATAGCCGTTGACCGGCGTGTCGCGGTCGGGGCCCGCTCCGAGCTGCGGGAGCAGGCACCGCGTCTCGCTCGGATCGTGGCAGCGATAGGCGCCGACCTCGGTCAGCTCGGGCAGCTTCGTGCTCTGAAGCCGCCAGCCTTCGTCGTCGCCCAGGTGCAGGTGCAGCTTGTTGAGCTTGTACCGGCCCATCTGCTCCACGAGCTTCAGGATTTCCTGCTTGCTGTGGAAATTGCGCGCGAGATCGACGTGCAGCCCGCGAAAGCCGAAGCGCGGCGCGTCTTCGATGACGATCGGCCGCAGCTTGCCGCCTTCGTGGGCCGCCTGTTGGGCCAGCGAGTAAAGGGCGTTGGAGGCGCCGACCGCGTCTGCTGCGTCGATGGTGATCGTGTTGCCGTTCGCGACAAGCCGGTAGCCTTCGGGCTTGATCCCGCTGCCCGATCCGACGCGAAGGGTCAGCTGCGGGCCACTGCTGCCCCCGGTCCGAACTCCTGCCCGCGCCAACTCAGCGCGGGCGATCGCGATCTCCCCCGGCTCCACCCCCGACGTCGACAGCCGAACGCCCTTGAGTCAGGTCGATCGGACTGCCCGCCGGCCGCTGCACCAATGTTGGCGTGGGCACGATGACCACATCCGCAGCGGCGCCCGGAGCCGTCCGTTCAGCATTGGCAGCGAACGTCCGCTCAGCGGTCATCCAGCGCGTCTCGTCATCCGCGCTCGCGGTCGCCAGCTTCGCTTCGTCGAGCATCGGCGCGACGAATGGCACGCTTTCGAGACCAGTCTCTGGATCGATCTGCGGCTTCGTCGATCCGATCACGCGCGGCTGCAGCTTGCCGGACGTGAGATACATGTTCGGCATGGGATAATAAGCCGAGAAGAAATGGCCCTGCGTCCAGACCTTGAGAACGTAGGTCTTGCCGGCTTCGATGCGGGAGCCTTTGCGCGGTTCCAGAACGTGAAGATCGCCGTTGATCAGGCGCACGGTGAAGACGTCGCTATCGACTTCGATGATCGGCGCGACGGAACTGAAATAGATCTGGAAGTCGCCGCTTGCGAGATCGCTTCCCAGTTCGGGCGGCATCATCAGCGAGAGTTCTGAGAGGAAGCAGCCGTCGCGCTGCTGGGGGCAGGCCGCCGGCTTGTTGTCGAGGATGGCGAGCCGCACGCCCATCGATTTAGCCAGCGAATCCAGCTCAGCCTGGGTGGCTGCGGCAGCAGGCGCCGCCAAAGCCAATGCAGACGCCATAACCGCTGACCGGAACGCCATCGTACACCCTCCCCGTGTTTACCGACGGCCTTGGTGTCATCCGTACCGGACAGCGTCAATTGCACTGCCTTGTTGCGGCCCCGTATTCATCGGCTAGGCTGCGGCGATGCGTAGCGTCCTCATGTTCCTAGCCGCCGCCTTCCTCGCCACACCGGCGCTTGCCGCCGAAAGGCCCGTGGCCATCGGCTACGTGCCCGCCTTCAAGGGTCTGGACGCCATCGTCGAGCGTGGCGGATTCGAGCATTACAGCCATCTTGTCCTTGCGTTCGTGAACGTCGGACCGTCCGGCGAGATCATGGAAAATGGCGCGCTTGCCTGCGCGCCAAACGGCGACGGCACGATGATTTCCGAGACGTCGCTACGCCGGTTTGTCGCAGCGGCGCGCAAGACGGGCGCGAAGACGATCGCGTCGCTCGGCGGTGGAACGATTCCGCCATGCTCGGGCGATTGGGCGACGCTTCTCCGCCCCGAAACGCGGGCAAAGGTCGTCACCGGCCTGATGGAGCTGGTCGACCGCTATGAACTCGACGGCATCGACGTCGATCTCGAAGGCGAGATCATGACTCGCATCGATCGAGAGGGGAATTACACGCCCTTCATCCAGGAATTGAGCGCGGCGCTGCGATCCCGGTCCAAGCTCCTGACGTCCGCCACCGGATCGTACGAGGGCGGAATGGTCCCGGATGCTTCGCTGCCCTACTTCGATCTGATCGGCATCATGTCCTACGATGCGATCGGTCCGACCTGGGGCACGCCCGGCGACGAGCATGCCAGCTACGAGCAGGCCGAGAAGGATCTGCGGCTGTGGCTCGGCAAGGGCGTACCCGCACACAGGCTCGCGCTCGGCCTGCCCTTCTATGGCCGCGGTTTCGGCAGCTACCGCCAAAGCTGGTCCATCGCCGAGATCGCCGAAGAAAAGGGCGATAAGGCGCTGGAGACGGACGTCCTCGGGAAGCGCTGCGGCGGCTGCGACTATGTCACGTTCAACGGCCTCCCGACGCTCGAGCGCAAGGCCATGCTCGCCGGGGCATGGGGCGCCGGCGTGATGGTTTGGGAAATCGATGAAGACCTGCCGGACGACCGCGCGATCCGCCGCGTGCTCGACGGTCATGCGAAGGGGCGCGCACATGCCGGACGTTGATACTGCCGCGGTGAAGCCGCTCACCTCCGACCGTCTCGTCTCGCTCGACCTGCTTCGCGGCCTGACCGTGATGGGCATGATCCTGGTGAACTCGATGGCGGGCATGGCCGGCGAAGGGCGCGGTCTATCCAACACTGCTTCACGCGCAGTGGGACGGCCTGACCCTGGCCGATCTCGTCTTTCCCGCCTTCCTGTTCATGGTCGGCGTCTCGATCCCGCTGTCCCTGCGCGAAAAGCCCGGAGTCGTCGTTTCTCCAAGCGAGCAGCACAGCCGGATCATCTGGCGCAGCATCCGGCTCGTCCTGCTCGGCTTCATCCTTTCCAACCTCTGGTGGTTCTCGGATTTCGAAGCGACGACTTGGCGAGGGTTCGGCGTGCTGCAGCGCATCGGCCTGGCCTATTGCGCATGCGCTTTGCTGTTCCTCTGGTGCTCGTCGAGGACGCGGATGATCATCGCCGGCGCAATCCTCATCCTCTACTGGCCGATCAACTTGATCCCTGCGCTCGACGGCCTGCCCAACGACCTCTGGCAACGCGGGCACAATTTCGTCGCCTCCGTCGATCGCGTGCTTCTTGGCGATCACAATTACGTCAAAGGTGCCGCAGGCTATGATCCGGAAGGCCTGCTCGGCACTCTGCCCGCGATCGCGCAGGGTCTGATCGGCGTCGCCATCGGTGAGTACATGCTTCGCGCCGGCGGCAAAGGCGTGACCGGACGCCTGATCCTGGCGGGCGTTGCCATGTTGATTGCCGGATATCTCTGGGGCTTCGCATTCCCGGTCGTGAAGGACATCTGGTCGAGCAGCTTCGTGCTCGTCACGTCCGGGATCACCATCCTGTCGCTGGCCGCTTTCCACTTGCTCTTCGACGGCCATCTGATGACCGGTTTCCGGGGGCTGCTTGGAATCGTTATCCTGCCGTTCGGCGTCAACGCCATCGCCGCCTACGTGCTGCACATGGTCACCGGTTCGATGCTCGGCTGGGACCTGCTGCTTGCGCCTTATCGATCGCTCAGCCCATCCACTGGACCGGAGCTGGCGGCGTTCGTCCCGGTCGGCCTCTACATGGCCTTCATCTGGCTGGCGGTCTATTATCTCTGGCGCCGCAAGTGGGTCGTCCGGATCTAGCGAAGGTCGCGCACGCACCCCTGGAAGTGGAGCGTCCCGCCGGACACTTCGACACGATCGCAGAGCAATTTCACCCGCTCGCCCGCTTGCCGCCGTTCAAGGGGAACCGGCCCCTTGAGATATGCGGGAGCGGTTCCCGCAGGCACCCTCAACCACAGGGTCGGCGTCTCGCTCCCCGCCGCCGAATAGCTGTCCGCCGTGCCTTCGATCAGCAACGGCCGGTCTCCGAACCGCTCACGAGCCCGGTCTCCGTCCTCGTAGAACTTCTGCCACAAGTCTTCGGCCGATATCTGGGCGATGTCGTCCGATCCGCCGGAGCAGGCGGCCAATAGCAATGCGATGACCGGGGCCAGTCGGCGGCTATTCCGGTTGGACCGCACCGCGACCGTCCCTATTTCTTCGGAGCAAGCTGTTGGGTGACGCCCTGGATCATCTTGATCCCGCTTTCCATCTGCCTCGCGCAGCCATTCATGATCGCCCCGGCATTTTTCGGACTGATCGCTCTTCTGCTGGGCCAGCAGTTCGGCCTTGAGCTGCGTGGCATTCAGGCGGCCATGGATTCGTCCGAGGTAATAGAGCTTGCTCGCGTCCGCTGCAGTGCGTGCCTTCGGATCCTTTGCCGCCTTCGAAAACAGGTTGCTGGCGAGCAGGCACTTAACGTCGTTCACGGCCTGCGCGCTCGCGGGCGTTGCGAGTGACCGATGCGGCGAGAATGATGGCCGCTTGAATCAGCCTGATCGTGAACTTCACTACTCGTCTCCTCGTGCCGTCGGCCTGCTAGTGCCAAAATGACACATACGCCTAGGTTTCAAACAACTGTTGGAACCACATGGTTAACGCAAGGTTATCCCTGCGCTCGCCGCGTGATGCGACGGGCAAAAATTGGGGGTCGCATCCCATGACATCCGCGGTGACGCCCGCTCGGGCCTTGGCCTGATTGAGCATCATCGCGTTCGCCACGGTCTTGCGGAAGTACTCCCTCATCTCGCGTGTAAAGGAGGCAGGTATGAAGTATTCGATTCTTGCATCGCTTGCAGCGAGCATCGCTCTGGTCTCGGCTTCACCGGCTTCTGCTGGCAAGTCGAATGTCCAGACTTTGCCCGCTATAGACGATTGTTCCATGGTCTGTGACGGTCCGACGACCGTTGGCTACTGAAACGACCATTGGCTTTACCGAAGCTGGCCTTGGTGCTCCGACGTTCACCGAATGGCTGACGTTCACCAACGACATGGCCGGCATTTACGCTCTCACGCTCGATACCAGCTCCAGCGGCATCGACTTCACCAGCGCGATCCTGACGGGTCCGGGCGGGCCGTATGAACTCAATGGAAGAGTTCGACAACGGCATTGTCCGAGTTCTGGAACCTGTCGAACCTGTTCCTCGATGCAGGCACGTACATGCTGACCATCAGCGGCAATAACAGCTCGACCGGTTCGCTTGGCGGTACCGTCACGATCAACGCCACGCCGGCCGTCCCCGAACCCGGCACCTGGGCGATGATGCTCATGGGCTTTGGCGCCGCCGGTTACGCAATGCGTCGCCGTCGCGCTCCAGTCCTTGCGCAGATGGCCTGAACTCGCGCCAATAGGAGGCGAGTATGAAGTACTCTCTGTTAGCATCGTTCGTGGCCAGCATTCGCGCTGGCCACGGCTTCCCCGGCCGTTGCGGGCAAGCAGAACATCCAGACTTTGGATGCTCCTGTGGCTCCGTGCGATCTGGGACTTACTACGCCTGACGCAAGCGATTGCGCGGGCTACTACGCAGGCAACCTCATCAACGGAAGCCCGACCGATCTTCAGAACCAGGCAGATGCAATTGCAATGCTGGACGGTGATTTCGAGTTCGACACCAGTACATGGGCGGACGTCGAAGCCACCAAGGTTCTGACGCTTACCGGTACGGACGGAAACCAGATCGATTTCGGAACGACATTGTTCGGCGAAACCATCATCGGTGCGCATTTCGGCAATGTCTCCGGAGACGGCCGGAAACGTGTCGGTGTTCTGGCTGTTCGATTTCGGAACCGAGGGCGCCGACTTCGTCACGCTGGACGACATCGAGGGCTTCTCGAATGCCGTCCTGTACACGACCGGCACTCCGGCCGTTCCGGAACCGGGGACCTGGGCGATGATGCTGCTGGGCTTTGGCGCAGCGGGCTATGCGATGCGTCGCAATCGTCGTCAGTGGATCCGGCAAACGGCATAGCTTACCGGGTGTCGATGGAGATGGCGGTCCGGAAACGGGCCGCCATTTTCATGTTCGGCCCGGGTGATCGAATTCCCCTTTTCTAATTCCGCTGGTCATGCTTGGCTGCGAGCCATGACCGACATCGAGAGCTTCCGCACCGAAACCCGCGATTGGCTGGAGGCGAACTGCCCGCCGGAAATGCGCGAACCGATGCGGTCGGAAGCCGACGCCTGCTGGGGCGGCCGCAACGCCGTCTTCCAGAGCGACGCGCAGCGCCAGTGGATGGAGCGCATGGCGGAGCGCGGCTGGACCGTTCCGCATTGGCCGAAGGACTATGGCGGCGGCGGGCTTTCGACTGCCGAGGCCAAGGTCCTGAAGGAAGAGATGGCGCGGATCGGCGCGCGCTCTCCGCTGACCAGCTTCGGCATTTCGATGCTCGGGCCGGCGCTGCTGAAGTTCGGGACCGAGGAGCAGAAGAAGCACTTCCTGCCGCAGATCGCGCGCGGCGAAATCCGCTGGTGCCAGGGCTATTCCGAGCCGGGCGCCGGGTCGGACCTCGCCGGCCTTGCGACCAAGGCCGAGGACAAGGGCGATCACTGGCTGATCAACGGCCAGAAGGTCTGGACCAGCTATGCCGACAAGGCCGACTGGATCTTCTGCCTCGTCCGCACCTCGACCGAGTCCAAGCACCAGGGCATCAGCTTCGTCCTGTTCGACATGGCGACGCCGGGCGTGTCGACCAAGCCCATCCTGCTGATCAGCGGATCTTCGCCCTTCTGCGAGACCTTCTTCGACGACGTGAAGGTGCCGAAGGACCAGGTCGTCGGCGAAGTGAACCGCGGCTGGGACGTCGCCAAATATCTGCTGGGCCACGAGCGCGAGATGATCGCCGGCATGGGCCTTGGCGGAATGGGCGGACTTGGCGCTGGTTCGCTCGGTGCGGCGCTGAAGCCCGACAATCCGCTGCTTCGCGCCGACCTTGCGGCGTTCGACGTCGACGCTCTTGCCTTCGCGGCGATGAGCGAGCGCTTCTTCGAAATGTTCAAGGCCGGCGAGGCGCATCCGGCGAGCCCGTCGATGATGAAATATGCGGGGACCGAGCTGAACAAGCGCCGCCACGAGCTGGTGATGGCCGCCGGCGGGTCGGACGCGCTCGAATGGGACAGCGAGCGGTCGAAGAACGGCAAGAGCGCCGCGCGACTGGCTGCGCACCAAGGGCAATTCGATCGAGGGCGGCACGAGCGAGATCCAGCTCAACATCGTCGCCAAGCACATCCTTGGCCTTCCGGGAGCCTGACGCATGCCGCTCCTGACCGACGACCAGAAGATGCTGCAGGAAACGGCGTCGAGCTTCCTCGCCGAGGAAGGCTCGATCGCGAAGCAGCTCCGGCATTGGCGCGATAGCGGCTGCACCGACGGCTATGGCAGCGACCTGTGGAAGCAGTTCGCCGAGCTCGGCCTGACGGGCATCTGCATTCCCGAGGAGCAGGGCGGGCTCGGACTCGGCGCGGTCGAGGCGGCGCTGGTGCTCGAAGAGGTCGGCCGGAACCTGACGCCCTCACCTTTCCTGACGACGGCGGTCGTCGGCGCGAAGGCGATTGCGGGAACCGCCCACGCGGACCGCTGGTATCCGGGCATCTTGTCCGGCGAAGCCGTGCTGACGCTCGCCGTCGACGAAAGCCGCCGCCACGCACCGGAACAGACTGCGCTGACGGCCGAGCGCCGCGGCAACGGCTTCGTCCTCAACGGGACCAAGCAGTTCGTCGTTCACGGCAATTCCGCGGACGTCGTGCTGACGCTTGCACGCACGGCGGGATCGCCGGGCGAGGAAGCGGGCCTGACCCTGTTCGCCGTTCCGAAGGGCGCGGCCGAAGTCGAAAGCGTCACGCTCGCCGACAGTTCGAAAGCAGCGCGGTTGACGTTCGACAATGTCGAACTGGATGCCGATGCCGTCGTCGGCGATGTCGACAATGGCTGGGCGCCACTCTCGCGAGCCCTCAATGCCGGGCGCGCCGGAGCGGCGGCGGAGCTTGTGGGCGTCGCGGCGGGCGCTTCGACGATGACCGTCGACTATCTCAAGCAGCGCAAGCAGTTCGGAAAGCTGATCGGCGAATTCCAGTCGCTCCAGCACCGCGCCGCGCATCTCTACGGCGAGATCGAGATCGCTCGCGCCTGCGCGCTCAAGGCTGCCGAACTCATCGATTCAGGCGATGCGAAGGCCGAACTGATGGTCGCCGTCGCCAAAGCCAAGGCGGCCGACGTCGCGTCACTGTCCGTCCGCGAAGGCGTCCAGATGCACGGCGGAATCGGCATGACCGACGAGCATGACATCGGCCTGTACCTGAAACGGGAAGCGGTGCTCGGCGAGCTGTTCGGCGACGTCTATTATCACCGCAACAAGGTCGCGGAGCTCAGCGGCTACTGACCGCCGCGGTCGAGAAGGAAGTTGAGCCGGCCGCTGGCGATGGGGCTGGCACGGTCCTTCTGCCAGGCGAAAGCCTCGACATTGGCGATCCGCGCGCCGAGCCGCTCGACCGTCGCGCTGGCGAACGTGTCGCGATCCTCACCGCCGCGCATATAGTCGACCGTCACCGTGATCGGCTTCATCGCCACCCCCTCCTCGTGGAGGGCGCGGGCAAGCGTGGTGAAGGCCGCGAACTCCAGCAGGCCGGCAATGGCCCCGCCGTGGAGGTAACCGGGCCGCCCGACGACATCGTCGTGGAACGGCATCACGATCATCGGACCATGATCGCCGTCCTCGACGCGGAGCTGGAGGAGTTGGGCGTAGGGCGGGAGCGTGCGCACGCTTCGCCGTTTAGCGGCTGCAGCGGGTTCGCCAAGCCGCGGCGTTCAGCCTTTGGTCTTGTATCCGCAGACGATGCCCAGGATGAAGCTCGTGGCGAGGGCAAGCTGAACCTTGCCGGCGGGGTCGTCCCAGCCGAAATAGTTGGCGCCCCAACCGAACAGGCCAATGAACATGGCGATCGCTAGCCCGATCATCATGCCAAACCTCTCTTCTACCGGGCAAAATCCCGGCGCCGTAAGAATGCGCCCTTCACGGTAAACAGATCGTAAAGCTTGCCGCGCGCGTCCCGGGTGGCCATAGGCGCGCCGAAACGCCGGATTAGCTCAGTTGGTAGAGCAGCGGTTTTGTAAACCGAAGGTCGCGGGTTCGAATCCTGCATCCGGCACCATCATGCGTGATCGATGATCCTGATCCTCGACAATTATGACAGCTTCACCTTCAATCTCGTGCGTTATTGCCGGGAGCTTGGGAGCGAGGTCGTCGTGCGCCGGCCGGACGACTTCGACGTTGCCGAGGCGGTCGCCGGTGATGCGAAAGGCTTCCTGATCTCTCCGGGGCCGGGCGATCCGGAGGACGCCGCAATGTCGCGCGAGCTCGTGGCCGCTTGCATGGAAATGCGGAAGCCGTTGCTTGGGGTGTGCCTGGGGCATCAGGTCATCGCTCTGGAATCGGGCGCCGTGGTAACCCGCGCCGAACGGCCGATCCACGGAAAGACGAGCATCGTCGAACATGACGGGACCGGCGTCTTTCGCGACGTCCCCAGCCCGTTCGAGGTGATGCAGTACAATTCGCTGACCGTCGGGAGCCTGCCGGCGGACGGACCGGTGATCGCCAACGCCTTCGGTAGCGACGGATCGATCCAGGGACTGCGGCATCGCGAGCTGCCGATCCACGGCGTGCAATTCCATCCGGAAAGCATCGCCAGCCAGTTCGGCTACGAGCTAATCGCAAACTTCCTTCGTCTCGCCGACTGACTGTCGGGCGAGCGTGGCGGCGATCAGGCCGCGAACCGAATTGCCGATGAAGAAGCCGCCGGAGAGGTCATCGACGGTCAGGTCGCCTTCGACAGCCTCGCCTGTTTCGAGCAGCTTGCGCCGGAGGATGCCGGGAAGAAGCCCCCGGGCAAGCGGCGGGGTGACGAGCTTGCCGTCGCGCTCGACGAAGACGTTGGTGAAGCTGCCTTCGGTGACGAAGCCATCCTGATCGAAGAAGACGACCTCCGCGCAGCCGGAGTCTTCACGGGCGCGGTCGTAGAAGGCGCGGTCGGTCGTCTTGTGCCTCAGGCGGAAGTCGTGGGCATCGACTGGAAGCGGTGCCAGCGCGACGTCGGCCAGGTGCAGGTCGACCAGCGGCGCCGTTTCGATCGTCGATCCGCCCATCGACCGACAAGGTCATGCGCAGCCGCACATTGCCAGCGGTCCGCGCCGCATCGTCGAGGAGCCGCTCCACGCCGGTTCGGTCGAACTGGAACCCGAAATGTTCGGCGCTCGTCCCGAGGCGGTCGAGATGCAGGGATAGGTCCTTTATCTCGCCGCGCTCGACCCTCATCGTCTCGATCAGGTCGAAATGGATGCCGGTGGGGATGAACTTCCCCTTCTGGAGGCATTCCTGCCATTCGTCTTCGGCGATGCTGTCGGCGACGATGCCGGACCCAAGGCCAACGACCGCGCGGTCGGAGCCCGCTCGAATGGTGAGCGTCCGGATGGCCACGTTGAACGCCGCATCCCCGTTCGAATCCATCGCGCCGATCGAGCCGGTGTAGACCCCGCGCGGACCCATCTCCTCATCGTGGATGATCTGCATCGCGCTGATCTTGGGCACGCCGGTGACCGATCCGCAGGGGAACATCGCCTTGATCACGTCGACAGGGCCAAGAGCCGGACTCAAGTCTGCAGTCACCGTGGACGTCATCTGAAGCACGGTGGGATATCGTTCGACATGGAGCAGCTGCGGAGCTTCGACCGTCCCCGGCACGGCGATCTTCGACAGATCGTTCCTGAGCAAGTCGACGATCATCAGATTTTCGGCGCGTTGCTTCGGATCGTTGCGGAGGATCTCGGGATCGCTGTCAGGCGCGCGCCGTGCCTTTCATCGGGCGCGTCGTGACCTTGCCTCCCTCGAGCGTGAAGAAGAGCTCCGGCGAGCAGGAAATGATCCAGTGCTCGCCGGTGAAGACGACCGCGCTCCACCTCGCCCGGGCGCGCGATTGCAGCTGCGCGTAAAGGGCAAGCGGATGGCCGGAAAAGCGGATGGACGCCGGGAAGGTGAAGTTAGCCTGGTAGATGTCGCCGGCGAGCAGATGCTCTTCGAGCGTTTGCAGGTGCGTGGCGTAGCTCGACTGCGCGATAAGAGGCTCCGGTGCGCCAACCCATGCGCCCATTTCCGTCGGCAAGCTCGGGCGCCGGTTCCGGACCTTCAGGGAAGATGCCGAACCAAAGCAACGGCGGGTCGCCGGGCGCTGGCGCATGGCATAGATGGCGAAGCCTGGGCTCGAGCGCGTATCCGCTCTCATATCCGATGAAACCTGCAGCCGTTTGCCCGCGGAGTTCCTCGATCGCCGAGGCGATTTGCCCCGGATCGCGGATTTCGATGATCCGCGATGGCCGCCGGTAGAGCTGCCGGCGACCCTCGAAGTCGAGCAGCACGAACGGCTCGTCGGGTTGTAGCGGCAGCGTCATTCTGCGCGCTCGTTAGCCGACGGAGCGGCCGCTCGCGAGCCCGAGCTACTTCTCTCGCGAGTAGTACAGCATGAAGACTGAGCGGTCCGGCTTTCCCTCCACACCCATGAAGGCTCCGCTCAGGCGTTTTAGACCCAGCTTCGCCAGGTCGTCATTCAGCGGCTTGTCCTGCAAATCGGCAACGGCCCGGTTCAGTGGTGTCTGCGGATCTTCTCGTCGCCTTCCCCGCCAACGATCCTGCAAACTCGCAAATCGTCGATCCGCAGATCAGGCGCAGCTCGTTGCCCTCCTTGCCGACCAGCGGAAGCTGTAGCAGCCGAGGCCGCACGGCATTCTCCATTCTGCTCGCCCAGGCTTCATCTCGGTCTTCAGATCGAACCTTCGCGTGCAATTCCGCAGGGTTTGTGAAGTTTTCGACGGGTTTTCCGAGCAGCGGGTCGACCTGTGCCGGAGACGGATTGCTTTGACCCATAAACGTTGCGGCGCCCGCGGCTGCGACGAGGAAAAGAGAAATCATGGCCACGACTCCTATTTGCGGACGCCATGGTTCGGCGTCTGGAACCGGTGGAGGTGGAGCGAACGCCGTGCGCTTGCCTATCCCCATTTCGTCGTGACGATTTTCTTGTGATTTCAGCAGCCTGGCGAGCTCGCGGCTGCTGCCCACGCCGGTCTTCCGCCGAGCCTCGCGCAGCCGCTCGTTCACGGCCGCGGGAGTCAAACTCATCTCCCGCGCGACCGTCTTCGCGGTGTGCCCCTCCGCCAGCAGGTACAGGACCCTGCGTTCGGAGTCGTTCAGGCGACCGAGGTCGGGCTCATTGTCTTCCTGCTTGAACATCATCGTGGCCACCCGACCGATGATGGACGCCAAGGACTAGGCGCTTCCACCCCAATTTTCTTGGGAAGCAACTTCAGGTCTCCAATTCCACCCAGGTCGGCGCGTGGTCGCTGGTCTTTTCCCAGCCGCGGGGCGTGCGATCGACGCCGGCGGCTTTCAGGCCCTTCGCCAGCGGCGGGACTCAGCAGGAAATGGTCGATGCGGATGCCGGCGTCGCGCTGGAACGCGTTCCGCCAATAGGGCCAGAAGGTGTAGATCCGCTCGTCGGGATGCAGTGTGCGGATGGCGTCGGTCCAGCCCTGCGCCACGAGCTCGGCGAACCTGGCGCGCGCTTCGGGGGAAAAGAGCGCGTCCTTGGCCCAGCGCTCGGGCTTGTACACGTCAAGGTCGGTGGGGATGACGTTGAAGTCGCCCATCAGCATCGCCGGAAGGCCGCTGTCGAGCAAATGGCGCGCGTGGCTGTGCAGCCGGTCCATCCAGGCGAGCTTGTAGTCGAACTTCGGACCGGGCCACGGATTGCCGTTCGGCAGGTAGAGGTTGCCGATCAGCAGGCCGCAGACCGCCGCCTCGATATAGCGGCTCTGCTCGTCGTCGGGATCGCCGGGAAGCCCGCGCCCGGTTTCGACCGGTTCGCCGACCCGGCTGAGGATGGCGACTCCGTTCCAGCTTTTCTGGCCATGCCAGATGGATGCATAGCCGAGCGCTTCGAGGTCCTTGGCGGGGAACGCCTCGTCGACGCATTTCAGTTCCTGCAGGCCGACGATGTCCGGCTGGAACTCCTCCAGCCAGCGCAGCAGGACGTGCAGGCGCGAGTTGATGCCATTGATGTTGTAGGTCGCGACCTTGAGCCGCTTCTTGCCGCCGGATTTTCTTGCCACAGCCGTAGGAACCTCCGGGGACGATTTGAGTTCTATCGCCGTACTTCGGATCCGCCGATGCGTGTATTCGAGGCGCGGATCTTGAGCGAAAGCTCGATCGGCGCACGGCACGCGGATCATTGGATCGGGAGTATGGGAGCCCCGCCGACCACCCGGTCGACGGGGCTCTAATCTTTTGTGCCGAGTCGCACAGGTTTATCCACCGATTCGCCCACAGTTTTGTCGTGGTCGCGACGGATTCGGACTCGACGGAGCCGACGATCGCGCTATGGTTGTCTCGTGCTTCGGAGCTCGAAAGAGAAACGAAGCATGGAACCCCGGCAACTTCGGTTGCCGGGGTTTACTTTTATGTGCGTCAGAGGCCCGACGCCTGAGCCTCCGCCAGCTTCAGCATCTTCGACCGATCCGGCAGCGGATATTTGTTGCCGTTTGCGCAATTGAACAGCAGCACGCTTTCGTTTCTTGCGACGAGCCCGCGCTGCAACGCGTGGCGCCATCCGGCCAGAACCGCGCCGCCTTCGGGGCACAACAGCATTCCATCGTCGCGGGCGACGTCTTCCACGGCCTGGAGGATGTCCTGTTCCTCGACCGCGATCGCCGAACCGCCGCTCTCGCGTACCGCGCGGAGGATGAGGAAGTCGCCTACCGCGCTTGGTACGCGGATGCCCGTTGCGACCGTCGCCGCGCCTTCCCAGCGCTCGGCGAATTCGTCGCCGCGCTCGAACGCGCGAACGATCGGCGCGCAGCCCGCCGCCTGGATCGCATACATGCGCGGGCGCTCGGGGCCGATCAGCCCGACCGCCTCCAGCTCGTCGAACGCCTTCCACATGCCGATGAGCCCGGTGCCCCCGCCGGTCGGGTAGAAGATGGCGTCCGGCACTTTCCAGCCGAGCTGCTCGACCAGCTCGAAGCCCATCACCTTCTTGCCCTCCAGCCGGTAGGGCTCCTTGAGCGTCGAGCAATCGAACCAGCGGCCGTCCGCGGCGCCTTCGCGGATGAGCCGGCCGCATTCGTCGATCTGGCCGTCGGCGACCCAGACCCGGGCGCCGTAGGCGGCCGTCTCGCGGATGTTGATCTCGGGCGTTTCGGCCGGGCAGATGACGACCGCTTCCATCCCGGCGCGCGCCGCATAAGCGGCGAGCGCCGCGCCCGCATTGCCATTGGTCGGGAGCGCGACGCTCTTGATCCCGAACTGCTTCGCCATCGAAATGGCCATGGTCAGCCCACGCGCCTTGAAGGAGCCGGTCGGCAGGCGGCCTTCATCCTTGACGAGGAGCCCGCTGGCGCCCGCCTTTCGCGCCGTCTCAGGCAGCGGGATCAGCGGCGTTTCTGGCTCGCCCAGGCTGACCGGCTCGGCGTCGGCGGCAAGCGGAAGCAGCTCGCGCCACTTCCACATTCCCTGCGGCCGCCCCGCAAGGCTCTCGCGCGTCATCGTCTGGCGCGCGCGGTCGATGTCGTAGCGGACGAGGAGCGGCTTCCCTGCGCGGGACAAATTGTGCGGCTCGCCGGCGGGATAGGACTTCGCCGGTCAGCGAGCATTCAAGGTGGGTCACGAACATGCACGTCCCGTAGCCCGCGCACTTCGTCGATGCGAGCTTGTAACATTATATCATCCGAGTTAGGCGCGCTTCCGACTCGAATTCCAGACAGCCAGGAACGATGATCTCATCCCGGATCGCACTCGCCGTTGCCATTTCCCTGTACGCCGTTCCCGCTTTCGCCGCCGACGCAGCGGCCGAGTCGCGGCACAGCCGCAACCTGGCCGAGCGCGCAGGAAGCGCACCACGACGACCATGACGGCGAAGATCATCGTCACCGGCGTGCGCCGCCGCGCCGAAGACGTGCTCGGCGGCATTTCCGTTCTCGACGAGGCCGACCTCACGCGCGAAATGCGGCACGAGCATCGGCGAGACGCTCGCCCGGCAGCCAGGCGTCAGCGCGACGAGCTTCGGGCCGGCCGCATCGGCCCCGGTGCTGCGCGGACTATCGGGCGACCGCGTGCGCGTGCTCACCGACGGGATCGGCACGCTCGACCTGTCGTCGTCGGGCCCCGACCACGCCATCGCCATCAACCCGCTGACGGCGGAGCGGATCGAAATACTTCGCGGCCCGGCGGCCTTGCTGTTCGGATCCTCGGCCATCGGCGGCGTCGTGAACGTCGTCGACGCACGCATTCCGCGTCGCGTTCCGGACAATGTCGTGGGCGTGAACGCCCTCGCGGGTTACGGAACCGCGGCCAACGAACGGTTCGCGAACGCAGCCGTGAACGTGCCGGTGGCGGGCAAGATCGTCCTTCACGCCGACGGCAATTGGACGAAGACCGACGACCTCCGGACCGGCGGGCACATCCTGTCGCAAGGAGCTTCGCGACGCTGCGCGGGACAGCGACGATCCCGAAATCCAGGCGCTCGCCGATCTGAAGGGCGAGCTTCCCAACTCTGCATCGGAATCGAAGGAAGGCGCGCTCGGCATCGCCTATGTCGATGGCGGCCTGAACGTCGGCGTGTCCGTCACGCGACGCGAGGCCGAATATGGCGTGCCGATCCGCTATTCGCTCGAGCCGGGTGCCGAGGTCGAAGCACCGACGATCGACCAGGAGCAGACGCGCTACGATTTCCGCGCGGAAGTGCCGGTCAGCGGAATGTTCAGCCACGTCCGCGCCCGCGCCGGCTACGCCGATTATCATCACGACGAGCTGGAAGACACGGGCGAGATCGGATCGAGCTTCTACAGCAAGGGCGGCGAAGGCCGGCTGGAGCTGGTGCAGACCGAACGCAACGGCTGGGGCGGCACGAGCGGCGTCCAATACCTCAAGCGCAACGCGAAGATCCGCGGCGAAGAGAAGTTCCTGCCCGACAGCGAGCAGGCGCAAACCGGTCTCTTCACGTTGCAGACCCTGGTCAGCGGGCCAATTCCGCCTCGAGGGCGGCGCCCGCGTCGAGTTCAGCAAGTTGGACGCCGAGGAAGACGAGCAGCTCGGAACGGACGCCCGTTCACGCAAGTTCACCACCTGGTCGGGCTCGCTTGGCGGCCAGTACGAATTCTCGCCCGGCTGGCGCGCCGGACTGACGCTGTCGCGCAGCTCGCGAGCACCGTCGATCGACGAGCTGTTCTCGAACGGCCCCCACGGCGCCAGCCAGTCGTTCGAGATCGGCGATCCGGACCTCGACCCGGAAAAGAGCCTCGGCATCGAAGCGAGCCTGCGTGGCACGCGCGGGCCGATCCGGTTCACTGGCAACTTCTACTACAGCCACTTCTCCAACTTCATCTTCCAGTCGCCGGTGGACGCGTTCGTCGAAGATCTGCCGGTCTTCCAGTTCCGCCAGGGCAAGGCCGATTTCTACGGCTTCGAGGGCGAGATGGAGGCGAAGCTTGGCAATGCCTTCGGCATCAACTGGACCGGCGAACTGCAAGCGGACGCCGTTCACGCGACCGTGAAGAATTACGGGCCTGTCCCCTTCCTGCCGCCGTTCCGAATCCTTGCCGCCTTGTCCGGTGAGCGCGGCCAGTTCGATGGCCGCCTGGAGTTGGAGCGCGCCTTTGCCCACGACCGGACCGCGCCGACGGAAACGGACACGCCTGGCTACACGATGGTGAATGCGTCGGTGGATTGGCACCCGCTGGCGGCGAACCCGGAATTGAGCCTGACGCTGGCGGCGAACAATCTGTTCGATGTGGTCGCGCGCCGGAGCACGAGCCAGCTCAAGGATTACGCGCCGCTTGCGGGACGCGACATCCGGCTGACGGCTCGCCTCGACTTCTGATCGGCAAAGGAAAAGCGGCCCGGCTGGTGTCGTAGCCGGGCCGCCTGCCGCTGGCTGGGGAGAGCGAGCGGCTCGGGGGACTGTTTAGATGTCGATCCCTGCGGCGATCGCTTCCAGCTTGCGGACACGTTCGCGAAGGTCGGCCATCTCGATACGGTTGCCGGCGGGCGGAAGCGTCCGGTCGGCCGAGTCATGGGTGAGTTCGAAGCGCCGAAGCTCAAGCCATCCCTGCCATCCCTTGAGCGCTGCCATGCTTGCTGCCGTCATTCCGGCAAAGAGGCCGCCGCCCACCAGTCCAATCGTCAGCGGTTCCATCACTTCTCCTCCCGCAGCGCCTCGATCTCGCGCGCCAGCTCGTCATTGGTTGAGTTGATGTGGTCGTCGATCGCCATCAGGCGGCGGTCGGTGTCGTCCAGTTGCGTGCGAAGCGCGTGGACGGTCGGGCGAACCCGGGTGACGTCTTCCATGCGATCGAAATCGCTCATTCCGCTGCGCTCGCTCGATCGGTTCGCGCGGTTGCGCTGGATCGCGAGGTAGATGCCCGCGCCGATGTAGGCGATCAGCGCCAGCTTCCAGCTGATCAGGATCGCGGCGGCGACGAAGCCGACGCGGATGAATGTCGGATCGAGGTTGAACACTTCGCCGATCGTCGAGCAGACGCCTGCGAGCTTCTTGTCGCGCCGGTTCATCGAATAACGGTCGTTCAATCGGGCCATTGCCCTTCCCCTTTCCATCACTGATTACGCGCCGCGATTGCGGCCTTCATGGCTTCCAGCTCGGCGTCGACCTTCTCGGCCGCCTTGAGCTCGGCGATTTCTTCTTCGAGGCTCTTCGGACCGGTCAGGCCCAGGGCATCCGCCCGTCCCTCGGCGAAGTCCGCGCGCCGTTCGAGCACTTCGAACTTGGCGAACGCGTCCAGCGTCCGGCTGCCGTGCATCACTTCGCGAGCCTTGGCGCGGGCCACCGCGCTCTCGATCCGCGACGCAATGGCGTTCTGCCGGGCGCGAGCTTCGCGAAGCTTGTTCTGCAGCTTGCCGATGTCGGCCTCGTAGCTGCGCAGGACCTGCTCGATCTGCTCCATCTCCGAGCGCAGGCCTTCGGCCATGTCGGCCGCCTTCTGCCGCTCGACCAGGGCCGCCTTGGCCAGGTCGTCACGATCCTTGCTCAGCGCGAGCTGCGCCTTGTCGGTCCAGCTCAGCTGGATTTCTTCCAGCCTGCCGGCCGCACGCCGCATTTCCTTCACGTCGGCGATGGAGCGCGCTGCGCTGGCCCGAAGCTCGACGAGGGTCTCTTCCATCTCGAGGATGATCATGCGGATCATCCGGCCGGGATCCTCGGCCCGATCCAACAGCTCGGTCATGTTCGCTGCGAAGATGTCTCTTGCGCGGCTGAAGACCGGACCGTTGAACCAGGTCGCGAGCGGCGTGTTGCCGGAAGTCATCGTGTCGGGCTCCCTGACCAAGCGGGGCGTCCTCACCGGAACCTTCGCTTCGAGGATTTCGAGGTTAGGCACTGGCGGAAACTGCGAACGGGCTGGCGACTGTCTGTGCTGGGCCGACCGCGGCGCTGACCGCGACGGAGCTCATGCAAGAGCGCCGCTGCAATAGCAGTGAGCGTGCGAGCGAACTGCGACTGACCAGACATTTGTAATCTCCCTTTTGCCGATCCGCTTGTTTCCGTTGCGGCCGGTGCCAGGTACAATTCAAGAGCCGTGCCAATCCCGGAAAACTGCCAAAAACGTCAAATGCAGAGCTTCAAATGAGCGGTCGAGTTGGCGGGATTTGCCACCTAGGCTTGGTGAAGATTCCCAACATGGCTCACGGAACCCGTCGGGGCTTCTGCCGCGTTGTACCGGCAAGACCTCACACGAAAGGATCAGGACATGTTGGGCAAGCTTGCTGGAGCATTCATCGGAGAGAAGATGGCCGGCCGGAATAACGGCCTGAAGGGCGCACTCATGGGCGCAGGCGTCGCTGCGGTGGCTCGGCGCGGTTTGGGTCCGCTGGCTTTGGTATTCGGCGCCGGCTGGGCAGCGAAGAAGATGATGGAAAAGCGGCAGAACCGCCGCCGCGCCGAATTATCCCTCGGACGCAGCGCCCTCTTCGCCGTCGGGTCGCTGACCCGCGCCATTGGCCGGCTCGATGTAGGGCTCGACCGTGCCCTTGAGCTTGATGGTCATCGGGTTGCCGAACCGGTCGCGGCTGCGGCCGGCGGCGACCTTTATCCAGCCTTCGGACACGCAATATTCCTCGACGTTCGTCTTCTCGTTTCCGTTGAAGCGAATGCCGACGCCCTTGCTTAGAATATCCTCGTCGTAGTGCGGGCTGCGCGGATCGAGCGAGAGGCGGTCGGGAAGGTCGTTGGTTTCGTCGGACATGGCGAGCGCCCTAGCCCCGCGCCGCTTGCAAGGTCAACGCACGCCAGTTGCCGCAATCGCGCGTGCGGGACTAAGCGCCACAGCCGATGAGTGACAAGGATCCGTCCAGGCTGAAACCGAACAGGCCGAAGCTTTCGCTGCACGTGCCCGAACCGCCGGCACGCCCGGGCGAGGAGCCCGACTTTTCGAACGTAGTGGTTCCGGCCGCGGGCACTGCGCCGCGACCGGATGTCTTCGCCCACGCCGAGGAAACGCATCCGCTGACGACCTCGCTCGTGCGCGTGCTCGACGAGGAGCATCGCGCGGTCGGCCCGTGGAACCCGAAGCTCGACGCCGAAACGCTGCGCAAGATTCTCCGCGACATGGTCACGGTGCGCGCATTCGACGACCGCATGTACCGCGCCCAGCGGCAGGGTAAGACCAGCTTCTACATGAAGTGCACGGGCGAGGAGGCGATCGCGGTTTCGGCGGCCGCCGCGCTCGACCGGGACGACATGAACTTCCCGACCTATCGCCAGCAGGGGCTTCTGATCGCGCGCGGCTATCCGCTCGTCGAGATGATGAACCAGATCTATTCGAACAAGGGCGACAAGCTGCAGGGCCGCCAGCTGCCGATCATGTATTCGGACAAGGCGCACGGCTTCTTCTCGATTTCCGGCAACCTCGGCACGCAATATCCGCAGGCGGTCGGCTGGGCGATGGCCAGCGCGATCAAGGGCGACAGCCGCATCGCCATGGGCTGGACCGGCGAAGGCGCCACGGCCGAAGGCGACTTCCACTCGGCTTTGACCTTCGCGACCGTTTATAACGCGCCGGTCATCCTCGCCGTGGTCAACAACCAATGGGCGATCTCCAGCTACAGCGGCATCGCCGGCGGCGAACGCGCCACCTTCGCATCGCGCGCGAGGGGCTACGGCATCGCCGGGCTCCGCGTGGACGGGAATGACGCGCTGGCGGTCTATGCCGCCGTGAGCTGGGCCGCAGAGCGTGCGCGCTCGAACAATGGCCCGACGCTGATCGAGTTCTTCACCTATCGCGCCGAGGGCCATTCGACGTCGGACGATCCGTCGGCCTATCGTCCTTCGACCGAGGCCAATGCCTGGCCGCTCGGCGATCCCGTCGAGCGGCTCAAGGCGCACCTCGTCGCCCTCGGCGAATGGGACGACGAGCGCCACACGGCGCTTGAGCAGGAGTCCGCAGCGGCCGTGCGCGATGCGCAGCGCGACGCGGAGAAGAAGGGAACGCTGGCGACCGCGAGCATCGACTTCCCGCAGGACGTGCGGACGATGTTCAACGACGTTTTCGAAGAGCTGCCCTGGCATTTGAAGGAGCAGCAGCAGGCCATGGTCGACGAGCTGGAGGCGAAGCGCACATGGCCGCGATGAACATGATCCAGGCGCTCAACAGCGCCCACCACGTCATGCTCGAGCGCGACGATAATATCGTCGTCATGGGCGAGGACGTCGGCTTCTTCGGCGGCGTGTTCCGCGTCACCGAAGGCCTGCAGAAGAAGTACGGCAAGCAGCGCGTGTTCGACACGCCGATCGCCGAGAACGGCATCGTCGCGACCGCAATCGGCATGGCCGCCTACGGCCTGCGTCCGGTCGCCGAGATCCAGTTCGCCGACTACATCTACCCGGCGTACGACCAGATCGTCTCCGAAGCGGCGCGGCTGCGCTATCGCACGGCGGGTGAGTGGACCGTGCCGATGGTCATCCGCTCGCCCTATGGCGGCGGCATCTTCGGCGGGCAGACTCACAGCCAGTCAGCGGAAGCGCTTTTCGCCCATGTCGCCGGCGTGAAGACGGTCATCCCGTCCAACCCCTACGATGCGAAGGGCCTGCTGATTTCGGCGATCGAGGACAATGATCCCGTCCTCTTCTTCGAGCCGAAGCGCATCTACAACGGTCCGTTCGACGGCTTCTTCGACCGCCCGCTGACGCCCTGGTCGAAGGCCGACGCGGCGGATGTGCCGGAAGGCTATTACACCGTCCCCATCGGCAAGGCCGCCATCGTCCGCGAGGGCGAGGCCGTGACCATCCTGTCCTACGGCACGATGGTCCACGTGACGCTGGCAACGGTTCGCGAACTGGGCATCGACGCGGAGGTGATCGACCTGCGCACCATCGTCCCGCTCGACATCGAAACCATCGAGGAATCGGTGAAGAAGACCGGCCGCTGCGTCGTCGTTCACGAAGCGACCCGCACCAACGGCTTCGGCGCCGAGCTCGCCGCGCTCGTGCAGGAGCGCTGCTTCTATCACCTCGAAGCTCCGGTGCAGCGCGCGACCGGCTTCGACACGCCCTATCCCCACTCGCTCGAGTGGGCTTATTTCCCCGGGCCGGTCCGCATCGGCACCGCCATCAGAAAAACATTGGAGGCCTGAGGCGAATGGCCACTTTCGAATTCAGGCTGCCGGACATCGGCGAAGGCATTGCCGAGGCGGAGATCGTCGCCTGGCACGTCAAGGTCGGCGACCGCGTCGAGGAAGACCAGCAGCTCGCCGACATGATGACCGACAAGGCGACGGTCGAGATGGAATCGCCGGTTGCGGGCAAGGTGCTCAAGCTGGCTGGCGAAGTCGGCGAGCAGATCCCGATCGGCTCGATCCTCGCCGTGATCGAGACCGATGGCGCGGCGCGCGCAGCGCGCCGAGATTCGAGGAGAAGTCCGCTCGCCGACGGAGCGATCGAGCCGACGCCGGAGCAGGAAGCGGCCATTCCGGTGACCGATGATTGCCGACGAACCCGTTCGTGCCGAGCGGAGGGCGGCGCCCGAAGCAGGAAGCGCGCCAGGTACGCAAGCGCGCAGGAGCGCATGCCAAGGCCCTCGCCTCTCCCGCCGTTCGCCAGCGCGCCCGCGACCTCGGCATCGATCTTGGCCAGGTGAAGTCGAAGGACGGCCGCATCCGCCACGCCGATCTCGACGCCTATCTGCTCTACAGCGGCGGCAGCGTTTCAGCCCGTGGCTCGGTAGCCGCTCGGCAGGACGAGACGGTCAAGGTCGTCGGCCTGCGCCGCAAGATCGCGGAAAACATGGCCGAGGCGAACCGCCGTATCCAGCACTTCACTTTGGTCGAAGAGTTCGACGTCACCTCGCTCGAAGAGGCGCGGCAGATGATGAACCGCGACCGCGGCGACAATCCGAAGCTCACTTTGCTGCCGTTCCTCATCACCGCAATGTCGCGCGCGCTTGCGGACTTTCCGATGCTCAACGCGACGTTCGACGACGAGGCGATGGTCGTCACGCGACACGGGTCGGTGCACATGGGCGTGGCGACGCAGACTCCGAACGGACTGATGGTCGCCACCATCCGCGATGCTCAGTCCAAATCGGTCTGGCAGTTGGCATCGGAAATCGGCCGCCTGTCCGAGGCCGCCCGGACCGGAAAGGCCACGCGCGACGAACTGAGCGGCGCGACCTTCACCATCTCCAGCCTGGGACCGATGGGCGGCATCACTTCGACGCCCGTCGTCAATCCGCCGCAGGTCGCGATCATCGCCGTCAACAAGATCGAGGAAAAGCTCGTCCCGATCGACGACGAGATCGAGGTCCGCAAGCGGATGAACCTGTCCCTGTCCTGCGACCACCGCGTCGTCGACGGCTGGGATGCGGCGAGCTTCCTGCAGGCGATGAAGCCGCTGATCGAGAACCCGCTACGGCTGCTGTCCTAGCTCGGACTGCCCTCGGTGACCGTTTCTTTACCCGGCCATCTACGTTTCCGATCATGGCGCGCCTGTACCTGATCGTCATCGCGGCCGCCGCGATTATCGGCGCGATAGTCGGCAAGTTCGGGCAGCCGGTGGCGGCTCCCGTTGCCAATCCGGCCGCCGATCAGCCCATTCTCCTCGAAAAGCCGGCACAGGCCTCACCGGACGAAGCGGAGTTCAACTCCGTGCAGGACGCGATCGTGCTGCAGCGCGACGCGAACGGACATTTCTATGCCGACGTCCAGGTCAACAACGCTCCGATACGCTTCATGGTGGACACGGGCGCGACGGGCATCGCGCTGACACGGGACGATGCGCGGCGCGCGGGGCTGTCCGTTTCGGTCGGCATGTTCGACGTCGTGGCCGAGGGCGCGAGTGGCGACGTGAAGGGCGAATGGGTCACGCTGGACAGCGTCAGCCTTGGCCAGGAAGAGGCCAAGAACGTCCCCGCAGTCATTCTCGACGGCGGCCAGCAGTCTTTGCTCGGCCAGACCTTCCTCCAGCAGTTCGACACGGTCGAAATCAAGGGCGACCGGATGATCCTGCGCTAGCTTCGACTTTTCGCCCGGACCCGATGGGTCTAGTCGGGCGCCATGTTGAAGCCCGTCACCACCGACATCGAAGCGCTCAAGATTATCGAGGAAAGGCTTCGCTGGCTCTCCGCCTGGACGATCCACAACGCCAACCATCTGCGCGAGAGCAAGGACGGCCTGAAGGTCGGCGGCCACCAGGCAAGCTGCGCGTCGATGACGGCGATCATGGCGGCGCTATACTTCCATGCGCTTGGGCCGAACGACCGGGTCGCGGTGAAGCCGCATGCCGGGCCGGTGCTGCACGCGATCCACTATTTGCTCGGAACGCAAAGCCGCGAGGCGCTCGAGAACTTCCGCGGCTTCGGCGGCGCGCAATCCTACCCGAGCCGCACCAAGGACAGCATCCCGGTCGACTTCTCCACCGGCTCGGTCGGGCTGGGCGTGGCGATCACCGCCTTCTCGTCGCTGATCCAGGATTATCTGACCGCCCGCGGCATGATGGAGGAGGCCGATCGCGGCCGCTTCGTCGCGTTGGTCGGCGATGCCGAGCTGGACGAAGGCAATATCTACGAAGCGCTGATCGAGGGCTACAAGCACGACGTCCGCAACCTCTGGTGGATCATCGACTACAACCGCCAGAGCCTCGACGCGACGACCGCCGACCGCATGTTCAACCGCTTCGACGAGATCTTCGGAAGCTGCGGCTGGCGCGTCGAAACGCTGAAATACGGCAAGCTCCTGGAAGCGGCCTTCGCGGAGAAGGGCGGCGAGGCGCTCCGCCAGCTGGATCGATCAGGCGAGCAATGCCGATTACGCCGCGCTGACCTATCTCGGCGGCAAGGCCTGGCGCGAGCGGCTGCTGGCCGACGCGCCCGAAGACCAAGCCGATCCTCGAAGCGCGCAGCGACGACGAGCTGCAGCGCCTGATGACCAACCTCGCGGGCCACGACGTCGAGAGCCTGATCGAGGCGTTCGACCGCTCGCAGGACAGCCAGCCGACCCTGTTCATCGCCTACACGATCAAGGGCTTCGGCCTGCCCTTCGCCGGTCACAAGGACAATCACTCCGGCCTGATGAACCCGACCCAGATGGCCGCCTTTCGTGAGGGCCTTGGCATCGCGGAAGGCCAGGAATGGGAACAGCTCGGCGGCGTTGGCGACAATATGCGACCGGCCGTCGAAACGCTGCTCGAGCGCACCCGCATTGCCCGTGAGAAGCGGCAGCGCTCATTCGGGCAGATCGACGATCCCTTCCCTGCCGGCGCCCTCTGGCGAAGAACAGTCGACGCAGGCGGCGTTCGGACGTGTCCTGCTCGAGATCGCCAAGCAGGGCGGCACCCTCGCCGACCGGATCGTCACCACGTCGCCGGACGTCACCGTTTCGACCAACCTCGGCGCCTGGGTGAACCAGCGCGGCCTGTTCCGCCGCAACGAGATGCCGGACGTCTTCGCCAAGGCGAAGATCGCCTCCGCGCAGAAATGGTCGGGCGCGAACAAGGGCCAGCATATCGAGCTGGGCATCGCCGAGAACAATCTGTTCCTGATGCTGGCCGCGGCGGGGCTCGCAGGGGACCAGTTCGGCGTTCGGCTGGCGCCCATCGGGACGCTCTACGATCCCTTCATCGCCCGCGGCCTCGATGCGCTGAACTACGCCTGTTACCAGGATGCGCGCTTCCTGCTGGTGGCCACGCCGAGCGGCATCACGCTTGGGCCCGAAGGCGGCGCGCACCAGTCGATCAATCCGCCGCTCATCGCGCTCGGCCAGCCGGGCCTGCGCCACTATGAACCTGCGTTCGCCGACGAGCTTGCGGCGATGATGGAAGCGGCGTTCCGGCTGATCGACGACCCGGACGGCGAAAGCACCTATCTGCGCCTGTCGACGCGCAACATCCGGCAGGAGGAGCGCAAGGACGACAGCTGGCGCGCCGATGCGCTCGCGGGCGGCTATTGGCTGCGCGAGCCGGGTCCGGACTCGGAAGCCGCGATCGTCGCCATGGGCGCGGTCATGCCGGAGGCGATCGCCGCGTGGGAGGAACTGCGCGACGACATTCCGGGTCTCGGGCTCCTGTCCGTGACTTCGCCCGATCTGCTTCACCGCGGGTGGAGCGCGGCGCAGGCGGCGCGCTGGAGCGGACGGCGCGAGCCGAGCCATGTCGAGCAGCTTCTGTCGCAACTTGGCCGCAATGCGGGACTGGTCACGATCGCCGACGCAGCGCCGGCTTCGCTTTCGTGGCTCGGCGGCGTCCTCGGGCAGCGCGTGGCTCCGCTCGGCATCGATCGCTTCGGCCAGACCGGCAATCTCGACGATCTCTACGAAGCCTATCGACTGAACGGCGCTGCAATCACCGAAGCGGCGGCCGAGGTATTGCTCCAGATCGGATGAATTAGCGACGGACTGGAAAGAGGTCTGCCGTCACTATCCCCGAAAGCGGGGATATACCGGTGCGACCATACAGCCAGAAACACGCGCTTCCGCAGGCGCGACATTCTCATTCAGGGCGATAGCGTGCGCCAGACCTGGGGCGTCGACGAACCAGCGAACCAGGAGCGCAAGCCGCTCCGCAGGGACCCGCCACCGCGACCGCCGCCACCGTCGCCAATCAATGACGTGCTGTACCTGCGCATCGGCGAGGAACTCGACTATGTCCGGCGCATGCTGGACGTGCTGGGAGACCAGCTTTGCGGAGATCCGATCCTGATCCGCCGGCACGCGGTGCCTCTGCAATCGCTGGATATCGTCGGCCAGATCCTGCGGCACATCGGAAATGTCATCCGGTCGAGCGACCCGCATTCCACGGTCGATGACATCGGCATGGTCGACCTGAAGGCGCGACTGACGCGAAGACAGCGCTCTCTAGCTTGGCAAGGCCGTGGCTGCTGCCTAGAGCGGCTGCATGGCAGGGCGCTATTTCGACGAGTGGACGGTCGGCGATCGGGTCGAACATTCCATCTCGCGCACGGTCACCGAGACCGACAATCTGCTCATCTCCACGCTGACCCATAATCCGCAGCCGCTGCACATCGACCATGAGGCGGCGGCGAAGACCGAATTCGGCAAGCCGCTGGTCAATTCCGTCTTCACGTTCGGCCTGATGATCGGGGTGAGCGTCAACGACACGACGCTCGGCACGCTCGTCGCCAACCTCGGCTACGACAAGCTCGTCTTTCCGAAGCCGGTCTTCGTCGGCGACACGCTCCGCTCCGAAAGCGAATGCATCGAGCTGCGCGAAAGCAAGTCGCGGCCGAACGCGGGCATCGTCACCTGGGCGCACCGCAGCTTCAACCAGCGCGGCGAGCTGGTGTGCGAATGCACCCGATCCGCGCTGCTGCTGAAGAAGGCCGCATGAGCGAACCTCGCAGCTGGCTGTTCGTGCCGGCGGACAGCGAGAAGAAGATCGGCAAGGCGATCGAAAGCGAGGCCGACGCGGTCATCTTCGATCTCGAGGACAGCGTTGCCTTGGGTCAGAAGGCCGCCGCCCGGCAGATCCTGAAGGACCTCGGCAAGCGTTCCGGCGGCCCGCAATGGTGGGTCCGCATCAATCCTCTCCGGACCGACGAGCACCGCAAGGACCTGGACGTTCTCGGCCTCTCGGACCTCCAGGGCATCGTCTTGCCGAAGGCGGAAAGCGGGGCGGATGTCATCGAGCTCGCACACCGGACGGGCAACATCCCGATCCACGCCATCGTCACCGAAACGGCTGCCAGCCTGTTCGGCTTGCTCAGCTATCGCGACCCCAAGTCGCCTCTGGTGGCGATGAGCTGGGGTGCGGAGGACCTGTCCGCAGCGCTCGGCGCCTCGTCCAAGTACGACGCCGATGGCCAGCTCAGCCACACCTACAAGCTGGCGCGGTCGCTCTGCCTCGCCGGAGCGGTCGCCGCCGGAGTCCAGCCGGTCGACGGCGTGTTTGCCGACTTCCGCGACGACGAAGGCCTTCGCGCCGAAGCCGAAGCTGCCGCCCGCGAAGGCTTCACCGGCAAGCTCGCCATCCATCCCGCTCAGGTCGGCGTGATCAATGCCGCCTTCACCCCTTCGGCGGATGAAGTGCAACACGCCCGGGCTATTGTCGAAGCATTCGAGGCCGATCCCGATGCGGGCGTTTTGTCCGTCGGCGGCCGGATGGTCGATCTGCCGCACCTCGAATCAGGCGAGGCGAGTGCTGCAACGAATTCAAGGAGACTGAACATGGCGACGACTGCTGAACCCCAACCGACTACCGCAAGCACCGGCGGACCGACCAAGGCAAAGGGCTGGGGCACGGATGCGCCCGACCAGCCGCTGCGCCCGATGGAGTTCGAACGCCGCGCGCTTCGGCCGAACGACGTCTCGATCAAGATCACCCACGCCGGCATCTGCCACAGCGACCTGCACACCTGCCGCAACGACTGGAGCGGAAGCCGGTATCCGGTCATTCCGGGCCACGAGATCGTCGGCACGGTCACCGCCGTCGGCGACGAAGTCACCCGCCATCGCGTCGGCGAAACGGTCGCGGTCGGCTGCATGGTCGACAGCTGCATGGAGTGCGACCAGTGCCTGGAAGGCTGGGAAGTCTTCTGCCGCAAGGGCTGCGTCCAGACCTACAACAGCGCCGACTATCACGACGGCACGATCACCAAGGGCGGCTACACCGACCATATCGTCGTCCGCGACCATTTCGTCTGCAAGGTTCCGGAAGGCATGGACGCGACCCGCGTCGCGCCTTTGCTTTGCGCCGGCATCACGACCTACTCGCCGCTTCGGCAGTATAAGGTCGGCCCGGGTTCAAAGGTGGCGGTGGTCGGCCTTGGCGGCCTCGGCCACATGGGCGTGAAGATCGCCGCGGCGATGGGCGCGCACGTGACGATGATCACCACTACGCCGAGCAAGGGCGAGGACGCCCGCGCGCTCGGCGCGCACGACGTCATCATCTCGACCGATCCCGAGCAGATGGCGGCAGCGGCCACTCGCTTCGACTTCATCCTCAACACCATTCCGGTCAGCCACGAGATCGACGGCTATCTGCAGCTTCTCGGCCGCTCGGGCCGGATGGTGATCGTCGGCGCGCTGACGCCGATGCCCGGCTTCCTCGGCTTCAACATCATCTGGTGGAACCGCGCGGTCGGCGGCTCGGCCATCGGCGGCATTCCGGAAACGCAGGAGATGCTCGATTTCTGCGCCGCCAAGGACATCTATCCCGACGTCGAGTTCATCCGCATGGACGAGGTCAACGACGCCTATGAGCGGCTGCTGAAGAACGACGTCCGCTACCGCTTCATCATCGACATGAGCCACGGCCTATGAGCGAGGCGGTTCACCCCGTCCCCGAAGACTTCAATGCCCGGATCGGCGGTGCGGAGCTTGCCGAGCTCTGCACCGCTGCCGCGGAAGATACCGACCGGTTCTGGCTGGACCAGGCGAAGCGGCTCGACTGGTACCAAGCCGCCGCAACAGGCCGGCGACTGGTCGTTCGACGAGGATGATTTCCGCATCAACTGGTACGCGGACGGGACGCTCAACCTGTCCGTCAATTGCCTCGACCGGCATCTCGAAAAGCATGGCGACCGGACGGCGATCATCTTCGAGGCGGACGAGCCGGGACACGGCCATCGCTACACCTATCGCGAGCTGTACGAAGAGACCTGCCGCTTCGCGAACCTGCTGAAGCAGCGCGGCGTCCGGCGCGGCAACCGCGTGATGATCTACATGCCGATGATCCCGGAAGCGGCGGCGGCGATGCTCGCCTGCGCCCGGATCGGAGCGATCCACTCGGTCGTATTCGGCGGCTTCTCGCCCGAGAGCCTCGCCGGCCGCATCGCCGATTGCGACGCCTGCGCGGTCATCACCGCCGACGAAGGCGTTCGCGGCGGCAAGCACATTCCGCTCAAGCGCAACGTCGATGCGGCGCTGGAGCATCGCGACGTCCAGTCGGTCATCGTCGTCACGCGCACCGGCGCCGACGTGCCGATGAAGGAGGGCCGCGACGTCAGTTACTCCGCGCTGCGCGACCAGCTGCCGACCGAATGCGAGCCCGAGCAGATGAACGCGGAGGACCCGCTCTTCATCCTCTACACCTCCGGATCGACCGGGAAGCCGAAGGGCGTCGTCCACTCCACCGGCGGCTATGCGGTCTGGGCGGCGACCACGTTCGACTGGATCTTCGACTATCGCGAGGACGACGTCTTCTGGTGCACCGCCGACGTCGGCTGGATCACCGGCCACACCTATGTCGTCTACGGTCCGCTGATGAACGGGGCGACGAGCGTCATGTTCGACGGCGTCCCCAATTATCCGGACTTCGGCCGCTTCTGGGAGACGGTCGACCGCCTCGGCGTCACCATCTTCTACACCGCGCCGACCGCCATCCGCGCCCTGATGCGCGAGGGCGACGAGCCGGTGAAGAAGCACAGCCGCAAGTCGATCCGCCTGCTCGGCACGGTCGGCGAGCCGATCAATCCCGAGGCATGGGAATGGTACTGGCGCGTGGTCGGCGACGGCCGCTGCCCGGTCGTCGACACCTGGTGGCAGACCGAGACGGGCGGCATCCTGATTTCCCCCTTCCCGGGCGCGACCCCGCAGAAGCCCGGGTCGGCGACCAAGCCGCTGCCCGGCATCCAGCCCTTGCTGGTCGATGCCGAGGGCAAGGAACTCGAAGGCGCGACCAGCGGCAATCTCTGCCTCGCCGCCTCCTGGCCCGGCCAGATGCGCACCGTCTGGGGCGATCACCGCCGCTTCTTCGAGACCTATTTCTCGACCTATCCCGGCCGCTATTTCACCGGCGACGGCTGCCGCCGCGACGAGGACGGCTATTACTGGATCACCGGCCGCGTCGACGACGTCATCAACGTGTCCGGTCACCGCATCGGCACCGCCGAAGTCGAGAGCGCGCTGGTCGCACATGCCCTGGTTGCGGAGGCAGCGGTCGTCGCCTTCCCGCACGAGATCAAGGGCCAGGCGATCCACGCCTACGTGACGCTGAATGCCGGTGAAGAAGGCAGCGACGACCTTCGCAAGGAACTGAACCAGTGCGTCCGCCGCGAGATCGGAGCGCTTGCCGCGCCGGAGCGGATCCAGTTCGCGCCCACGCTGCCCAAGACCCGCTCCGGCAAGATCATGCGCCGCATCCTGCGCAAGATCGCCGAGGGCGAGACGTCCGGGCTTCGGCGATACGTCGACGCTCGCCGATCCGAGCGTGGTCGACCAATTGCTGGCCGGCGCGCGCGAGTTTCAGAAGACCGCCGCCTAAGCGCTTGCGGCCCAAGCCACAGACGCTAACCCTACGGCCGTAGGGGAGCGAAGATGGCAGCAGCGGAAGCGGAAACCCAGAAGCCCTGGTCGATGAAGCGCGTGGTCGCGGCATCGTCCGCCGGCACCGCGTTCGAATGGTACGACTTCTTCATCTTCGGCTCGCTCGCGACGACCATCCAGAAGGTCTTCTTCGCCGGCCTCGATCCGACCGCCGGTCTGGTCGCCGCGCTTGGCCTGTTCGCCGCCGGCTTCGCCTTCCGCCCGCTCGGCGCGATCATCTTCGGAGTGATCGGCGACCGGCTCGGCCGCAAGGGCGCCTTCCTCGCGACCGTCAGCCTGATGGGCGGCCGCCACCTTCCTCATCGGCGTGCTCCCGACCTATGCGGCGGCGGGCATCATCTCGCCGATCCTGCTCATCCTCCTGCGCATCCTCCAGGGGATCGCGCTGGGCGGCGAATATGGCGGAGCGGCGATCTACGTCGCCGAGCATGCGCCGAACAATCGCCGCGGAATGATGACCGGCTGGATCCAGATCACCGCGTCGCTCGGCCTCATTGCCGGGCTGCTGGTCATCCTCGGCACGCGGACGGCGGTCGGCGAAGCGGCCTTCCTCGAATGGGGCTGGCGCGTTCCGTTCCTCGTCTCGGTCGTGCTGCTGATCATCTCGGTCTGGCTGCGCTTCAAGCTGTCGGAAAGCCCGGCATTCCAGAAGCTGAAGGAGGAAGGCGACGTCAGCCACACGCCGCTGCGCGAGGCCTTCGGCAAGTGGGACAATCTCAAGCGCGTGCTGATCGCCTTCTTCGGCATCATGTGCGCGCAGGGCGCCGTCTGGTATCTCAGCTTCTTCTACGTCCAGGTCTTCCTGACCAAGTCGCTCGGCGTTCCCGAAGCCGACCAAGGACGCGCTGGTCCTCGGGATTACCGTGGTCAGCGCCCCGCTCTACGTCTTCTTCGGCTGGCTCTCCGACCGCATCGGCCGCAAGCCGGTGATGCTCGGCGGAATGCTGCTCGCGCTCGTCGCCTATTATCCGGGCTTCCACGCCATTGCGTCGGCGGCCAACCCGGCGCTGGTCGAGGCGCAGGCGAAGCGCCCGGTCGAAGTCCATGCCAATGCGGCCCAACTGCTCCGTCCAGTTCGATCCCGTCGGCACCCGCCGCTTCGACAGCGAGCTGCGACATCGCCAAGAGCCTGCTCGCCTCCGCCGGCATTTCCTACGCGAACCGCAGCTATCGACGGACGACAGGACGATCATCGCCGTCGGCGTTCAGCAGATCGAGGTGCCCGACGGACGCGGGCCTGGACGCAGCCGGGCTCAAGGCGCTGAAGGACGAGACGGCCAAGCAGATCAAGGCGGCGCTCGCGGCCGAGGGCTATCCGGCGAAGCCCGACCCGGAGCGCATGAACCTGCCGGTGATCTTCTTCTGGCTGATTGGTCTTCGCGGTCGCGGCGACGGCGCTCTACGGCCCGCAGGCGGCGGCGCTGGTCGAGATGTTCCCGACGCGCGTGCGCTACACCGCGATGTCCCTGCCCTACCATGTCGGGACCGGCTGGATCGGCGGCTTCCTGCCCGTCACCAGCTTCGCGCTGGCGACCATCACCGGGGATATCTACGCCAGCCTCTGGTACCCGGTCGTGTTCACTGTGATCTCGATCCTCGTCTCGCTCTTCTTCCTGAAGGAGACGCACGGCAAGCCGCTCGACAAGGTCTGATCCCTATTTGAGCAGCTTGCTGACCTGATCGACGACCGTGATGCCCGAGAGGATTCCGAACAGCGCGACCGCCCAGACCAATGAGGCCACGCGGTAGGGCGCGGGCCGGAGCTCGGCCGGCAGCATCCTGCGGTTGAGGACGATCAGCAGCGCGGAATAGACGAACATCATGAAGGCGGCGACACAGGCGGAAGTGACGAGCAGCACGAGCGGCGCGTCGAGCCCGGCGGCGATGATCGTCACGCTCGTCAGCACCATGACCCACACGACCACCGCATAGATCACGCTTTCACGGCCGCCGCGCCAGTAGACGGTGCGGATCGTGTCGGCGGCGAGACGGCTGGTGTAATCCACGATGCCGAGCGACGCCGCGAACAGGGAGAAAGCTCCCACGAACCAGAACAATCGCCCGAACCACGGTCCGACGGACGCGGAAAGCGCGTCGCCTTCGATCCTGAGGAAACTGATGTCGCGTGGCAGGCCCTCGCTTCCCGACAATGTCGCGAACGCCAGGATCGACGTGAACAGGATGGTGACGAAGCTGATCGTGACGAAGGTCGAAAGTTGCTCGATGTTCGCCAGCCGCCACCAGCGCGACCAGCGCGACAGGCTCTCGCTCGTCGATGTCGAAGCGCCATCCGGTGCCGCTGTGCGCGACCGGCTCACCGGTGAGCGGGCTGACGATGCGCGGGGCGTGCTTGCCCATCCCGAGGCCCTTGTCGCGGATCCAGTTCGACTGGCAGAGGTTCTGGCCGCCGCCCGCGCCGGCATAGGCAAGCGCTCCCAGCAGCAACGCCCAGCCGAGCTCGTCCACCGGCAGCTGCACGTTGGCGAGGCCCCGCGGCGTTTCCGCCCAGATGTCGTCCGGAATGGCGAAAGCGGCCGCGACGATCACCAGGAAGGCGACCAGCAAGACCTTCAGGAACTGGGTGTGCTCGAGCGCCCGATACACAACCGGAGACAGCGTCAGGATCGCGCCGATGGCGAGGAGCATGCCCGTTGCGATCCACGCAACGCTCCCGCCGATGAGGTAGGTGGTGAGGGTCGCTGCGCTGGTCGCCCATCCGGGCCACAGGTTGGCGAGCATCGCGAGCAGGACGAAGAACAGGCCCCAGTGGCGGCCCAGCCTGCTGAAACCGGTCAGCACCGTCTCGCCGGTCGCGAGCGTGTAGCGCTCGATTTCCATGTTGATGAAGAATTGGGTGATCAGCCCGACGAACGCGGCCCAGACGAATACCAGCCCGACCTGGCTGGCGATGAACGGGTAGAGAATGAACTCGCCCGACGCGAGACCGACGCCCGCCGCCACGATGCCCGGCCCGACGATGTGCCACGTCGAAGCCGGCGGTTCGGGCAGTTCCGCCGTGCCAAGCTCCTGAAGCTTAGATCCTTCCCCCATCATGCTCCCCCTGCGCCGAATGCTTACGCGGATCGCGCGAAGGATGAAGCTCTTTCTGCTGCGGCGCGAATGGCAGCCGGATCGACCGGTCCGCGCGGGACGAGCCAGGTTCCGCCCACGCACAAGACTTGCGGGATGGCGAGCCAGTCCGGGACCGACTGCTCCGTCACGCCTCCCGTCGGGACAGAAGCGCGCCTCGGCGAAAGGTGCGGCCAAGGCCTGCAAACCGGATACTCCGCCGGACGCCTCTGCCGGGAAGAATTTGAAGTGGCTGAGCCCCATCTCGATCCCGGCCATGAGTTCGGTCGGCGTTGCGACGCCCGGCAGGAATGGCAAGCCGCTGCGAAGCGCTGCTTTCCCCACCGAAGGGGTGAGACCCGGCGAGACCAGGAACTCCGCCCCGGCCTCGGCAGCAGCATCGACATGGGCCTCGTTGAGCACGGTGCCGCAACCCACGACGGCGCCTTCGACCTTCCGCATCTCGCGGACGGCATCGAGGGCCGCCGGCGTGCGCAAAGTGACTTCGAGCACGCGAAGCCCGCCGGCGACGAGCGATTCCGCAATCAGGCGAGCGTCGCTCGCGTCGTGGAGGACCAGAACCGGGATGACCGGCGACAGGCGCATGATGTCGCCGATCGAGCGCTGGCCGCTCATCTGCGGACGTCGCCAGCGTCGAAAGGATCGAATTCCTGCAGCTCTGCGCGGGTCCCGATCCATCGGTCGCCCGCGATGGCATGCTTCATCACCGCCGCGGCGAGGCCCTGCTTCGCGCATTCCTCGAGAGCGAGCTTGCGCAGCAGTCCGTCGATGACGGCACCGGCGAAGGCATCGCCCGATCCGATGCGGTCGATTGCCAGACCGAGCCGGGCGGGCTCCGTCTCATGCGAAGAAGAACGCTGGTCCACGCGCGCGGAGAGTCGCTGACTATCGCCATCGTTCGAGCGTCGGGTCGAAGCGATCGTCTCCAGTCGCTCGAAGGTGGCGAAAGCGGCCTCGGTTGCTGCACGACGATCGTCGGAGAAGCTTTTCCCGAGCACTCGGGAGATGTCCTGCGGACTGGCGAACAACAGGGTCGCCATCCCGACGAGGGTCTTCACCCGGTCCATCTCTTCGGCCGATCGGCCCTCCCACAGGGATGTCCTGTGATTGACGTCGAAGGAGATCGGAACGCCCGCCGCAAGCATCGCCTCGGCAGCGGCAAGCGTCGCTTCCGCCGGCTTGCCGCCGAGCGCCAAGTTGATCCCCGAGACGTGAAACCAGCGCGCCGTGGACGCGAGTGCGGACCAGTCAAACTGATCGGCGTTCTCAGCGAATACGGAATGTTCGCGATCGTAGATGATCCGACCGGCGCCCGGGCTGGGCTCATGGAAGTAGAGACCGAGACGGCCGTCCGCTCGAAGCACGTTGCCGGTGCGGATCCCGGTTCGCCGGAGTTCGCCCTCGCACAGGTCGCCCAGGCCCGAAGTCGGGAGCGCGGTGATCATGTCGACGTCGTGGCCGAGTTGCGCGAGGACCGCGCCGACGTTGGCCTCGGATCCTCCGACTTGGCCCGCGAAGTCCGAAGCGTTCGCCAGCCTGCCGCCGACCGGAACCGCGAGACGCAGCAGGACTTCGCCGAAGCACAGGATTGGGCCGGAGCCTTTATCGTCCATCCCTGTAGCGGCTCCCCTCGCCTCGGCCAGAACGCGTTAGCATAACGTCCCGGGCGGCGTCCGCTACGGTGCCCAGTGAATGTCGATCGGCTGCTCGGCCTCGGCCAGTACGCGGCCGATCGGAACCTTGGAGCTCTGGCCGTCCTCGATCGCCTGCTCGAGCATCTCGCGCTTGTCGGCGCCAGTCAGCGTGATGAGCACCGTGCGCGCGGAAAGGATCGCCGCGCGGGTGAGGGTGATGCGGGCGACGGGCGCGTCCTCCGGCATCGGATCGGGCATGACGCCCACGGCGCGCCGCGCTTTCGGGGCGTCGAGCGCATCCTGGAGGTCGGGGCCGGTAAACAAAGAGGCGGTGTGCCCGTCCGCGCCTACGCCCAGCCAGACGAGATCGGGCGGCCAGGACAAATCCTGCAGTCGCGCATCGGCGGAATTGCCGGCCAGCCGATAGTCCGGAATGTCGGCGGCGATCGGGATCACGCGCGCGCCCGCCGGCAGGAAGGTCTGCGCGATGCCGCGGATGTTGCTGCGCTCATCGTCCATCGGCACGAGCCGCTCGTCGGTCGGGATGATCGTGACTTGCTTCCACGGAAGCTTCTTCGCCGCGAGCGCCTTGAAGATGGCTTTGGGCGTGTCTCCGCCCGGAAGCGCGATCAGCGACGAGCCGCGCGCGTCGAGCGCGCTTTCGATGATGAAGGCGACGTCGCCCGCGACGGCCTGCGCCATTTCCTCGGCGCTGTCATATTCCCACCATTCGGCTTCGATCATCAGTTGGACACTTTCCTCATGTCAGCCGACGGAGGCCTTGCCCGATAGCGAGCCAGATCTGCAACCCGACGGCCGGTTCGATCGAGCGCCGGACTAAAACGCAGCCGACTGCGTGCAACGCTACAAAGCTGAGCGTCGATGAAGGGATTCCCGTCCCCCGATCGACTGATGCATTGGAATTACTGTATCCATTGGCATCGACCCTGAACCGCATCAGAGCCCGACGCCGCGAGGCCAGCGCTCGTAGAAGTGCCGCGGAAAGTCGCGCCGACGCGAGCGGCGGAGTTGCCAGCCGGGCGCGTGTCGAAGCCAAACCTGTCGCCGCCTCCGCCTGTCCCGCTGCCAGCTCCGCCTGAGCCCGTTCCGGTACCGATTCCGCCCGCGCCGGTTCCCGGACCAGCGACGTTGGACGCGCCTTGCGTCGGGGCGGCACCTTCGTTGGGAGTCTGGGTCGTCGCCACCGGCTGCAGGGATCGGCAGCGGGATGGGCGGCTTCGGAGCGACGACCGGGGTCGCCTGGCTCCGTATATTCTCCGCGGACGCCGCGCCTTCCTGCTCCTTGGGGCGTTCGGTCTCCTGAGCGGGTGTCGGCGGCTCCGGAGTGGATTGCGGTGGCGGGACCTCGTTCACGTCGAACACCCGCATCACCGCCTGCGGGTCGGTGAGGTCGACCTTGCCGGACAAATGCAAGAATACAAACAGCAGGCCCGCATGAATGGCGACCACCGCCACAATCGCGCCGCCCTTGTCGCGGTTCTTGAGGTCGGAACGATACATTGCGAGCGGTCAACGCAGTCTATTGCCGCTGGGTGCCGCCTGTCACGCGCTCGTTCCAACACGAGAAACGCCGGACGGAGGCCTCCGCCCGGCGCGCCTCGATCAACGACGATCAGCGGCTGCTGGTGCTGCTCGCGCTCCTGCGGCCGCCGCCGTGGCTGGCCCGGCCGCCCTTGCTTGCGATTTCCCGCTGTTTCGCAGGGTCCATCGCCGCAAAGCCGCGCTTCGAACCACCACTCTTCGATCCGGCCATGCCGTCCTCCTTATGGGTAAAGGCTACCAACCGTAGCGGCGGGGAAACGCAACCGCGGAAACAGCGGTTCAACTCTTTGACTTGAGTTAGCGAGATTGTTCCCGAGGCGGAGTGCCGGCCGCCGCCGGACACGATAGACCAAGGCGGAAACTCCAATCACCGCAATTCCCACGAGCTCCAGCCACCAGCCGCTTCGCAGTCCCGCGACGTCGATCGTCACCCATTGATCGATGTGGTGAAACGACGCGGCGCGCATGACCACGAAAGCGAAGAGCAGGACGATACCAGTGGCCGCCGCCTTGGCCGGTCGCGAAGACCTGCGGAGCCAGCCCGCCAGAAAGACCGCGGCGATCAGTCCAGCCGTTCCCAATACGAGCAAGAAGCCGCCCTGCATGAGGCGGCGCTGTTCGTACAAACCGAGGTACCGCACGATGGCTCGCGCATTCTGGGTCAGCGCATTTTGCAGGTCGAGCTCCTTGTTGAGCCCGAGCAGGACCAGCAGGATGGCCGTCGCCAGCCAAAATCGTCGCTCCCGCGATTCGGCGCCGCTCCACGCCCAAAGCGACGCGCCGGCGCCCGCAAAGTAACAAACGACAATGATCCACGCGAAGGTGGTCCGGTCGTTAAACAGCGCGGCTACGGTCAAGCGGTTTCCATTACAGATGATCCGTTTTTACTAAGCTTGCTACGGCCTGACGGAGGCTCCAACGGTGCTGCCGAGAACAACCCAATCAACGCGGAGGATCTATCTGCGCAATTGAAATCATAGCTCCGGAACTGGCGGGGGCAATTTGCTAGGAAATCCGGAAGCATAGGCACAATGGTTAACGGAAAATTTACGTTACTGATGCGCCAGAGCCACAGGCCGCCTGTAAAGCGTACCGACGGTCGGCCCTGATTCAATGAAAGCTTGTTGCGTGTGACTTTTGGGGGTCAGATTCTCTCAAGTCTGCGCGACCAGATAGAGACCGGTGGGGGTCACTAACATTTTGAAATCCCGAACGAAGGCGTTCGCGCCGCTAATCCTGTTTGCCCTGATGACGGGATGCAAGGTCTCGAAGGAGTCTGCTGCCCAGGCGGCAACGGGCGGCTCCACGTCGAACGCGCCGACAACCTCCGCACCTCCTGCCTCCCCCGACAACTGCGACTGCACCTAGTCCCTCGCTTCTGGGCGAAGTCTCGATCGCGTCCGAATTCGACATCAATTCCGAGCTGATCCCGGCGCCGATCCCGGAGTCCGCCGCGCCGGACGTCGTCGGTGCGTTCCGCTTCATCTGCACCGCTGGCCAGCTGCTGAAGGACGATCCGATCGTCTACCCCGGCCAGGCCGGAAAGAGCCACCTGCACCAGTTCTACGGCAACACCGGCGGCCAACGCGTCGTCGACCTATTCCTCGCTTCGCAAGAGCGGGCCAGTCGACGTGCATGTCGCCACTCAACCGTTCGGCTTACTGGATGCCGGCGATGATGGACGGGCGGGGCAATGTCGTCCGACCCGATCACATCCAGATCTACTACAAGCGCCGGCCCAAGTCCGACCCGAAGTGCTCGCTCACGAGCGGGGATCCAAAGGCCGAGGGCAATTGCGTGGACCTGCCGAACGGGCTGAAGTTCGTCTTCGGCTACGACATGGTCACAAACAAAACACCGACCGGCGCGGCCTATTTCAATTGCAAGGGCACCGGCTCCGACCGCCGGCCATTATGCGACGATCGCGGCAGGCCGTCGGCAAATGCGTCAGCGGCGGCCAGATTGGCGCGGTCATCAAGGCGCCCGATTGCTGGGACGGAAAGAACCTCGACAGCGCGAATCACCGCGATCACGTGGCCTACGCGGGTTACGGCAACACTGGGGCTATCTAACGCTGCCCGACGACCCACCCCTACGTCATCCCGGGCTTCACGCTGCAAGCCTGGTATACGATCGCGCCGGGCGACGACTTGAGGCTGTGGAAGCTGTCGTCGGACGACATGCGGCCCGACCTGCCGCATGGTTCGACGTTCCACGCCGACTTCTTCATGGCTGGGACCCGACGATCAAGCAGATGTGGCACGACAACTGCATCAACAAGATGCTGAACTGCGCCGCCGGCGTCCTCGGCAACGGCAAGATGATGAAGCAGTTTGCCGGGTTCGAGTGGTACGCAAGCCCGCGGCTGGTGCGCGCGCCCCGTGACGATCGGCCGGTTCATCGTCGTCCTGACCGCCCTGGCCTGGGCCGGCTCGGCGCAGGCCGAAGTCATGGAGGTCGGCGCTGACGGATCGTTGAAGGTCCTGCGCGACGCTCCCGATGCGACCTGGTCGAACGGTGAGCAGGAGACGGCTGCCATCCCGGCCGAAGCGACGGTCATCCCCGATGTGGCGGTTACCGTGCTGAAGGATAACGGCTGGTCGGGGCAGTATGCCAAGGCGATGGTGGAGATCGCGCGGGCCAACGACATCAGCCCGCATCTGCTCGAAGCCGTGGTCTGGCAGGAGAGCCGCTGGAACCCCGGGGCCATTTCCCGGGCCGGTGCCATCGGCCTGGCGCAATTGATGCCCGGAACGGCGCGGGACCTTGGCGTCGACCCGCGCGACCCGATACAGAATCTCTCGGGTGGTGCGAGGTATCTTCGGCAGCAACTGAACCGTTTCGACGGGAATGTTGAGAAGGCTCTCGCAGCGTATAACGCGGGTCCGGGGCGCGTCATGACGGCAGGGGGAATTCCGTCAATTCCAGAAACACAGGCCTACGTGCGCGCCATTGTCGCGCGCCTGGCGCTCAATTCCATCAAAGAAGGAAGCATCCAGTGAAGATTGTCAAAGCGACGGTCGCACTCGTTGCCGCAGCCATGCCGGGTGCGGCGCTGGCGCAGGCCAATCCGCAGGGCTCCGGCCCGATCGTTTCCGCGCTCAGCTGGCTGCAGGGCACATTGCTCGGCAACGTCGCGACTTCGGTGGCCGTGATCGCCGTGGCGATGGTCGGCTTCATGATGCTGACCGGCCGCCTCAACTGGCGGGTCGGAGCGACCGTGATCATCGGCTGCTTCATCCTGTTCGGTTCGGCAGCGATCGTTTCCGGCATCCAGTCCACCGCGTCGGTTTCGGGCTAGCGGCAGGTGCGCGCACCCCTCTTCCGCGCCCTCACACGGCCGCAGATGTTCGCGGGAGTTACGTTCAATTTCTTCGTCATCAATGCCGCGGTCACGACGGAGCTTTTCCTCCTGACCCGCTCGTTCCTGGCGCTTCCGGCGGCGCTCGCAATCCATGCCGTCGGATATTTCCTGTGCCTTCGCGAGCCCCGCGTTTTCGATCTCTGGCTGACCAAGGTCAGCCGCTGCCCCCGCGTGCGCAATTACAAGCGCTGGGGCTGCAACAGCTATTCGCCTTGAGGAGCCGCTGATGAAGTGGACCGGCCCAGCCCAGTGGATGAAGCGGGAAGCTCGCGCTGGGGACCGACTGCCGTTCGACCGGCACATCGACGACGCGACCATCCGGCTGCGCGACGGCGCCGTCATGCGCACGCTGCACATCGGCGGCATGGAGTTCGAGACGCAGGACGCGGACCAGCTCGATCATGCGCAGGCGGTGCGCGAAGTGCTCCTGCGGAGCGTGCTCGACGCGCGCTTCGTGCTGTATCACCACGTCGTTCGGCGGAGGGTGACCGTCGCTTCGGGCGGCGAGTTCGATTCCCCGTTCTGCGAGGCGGTCGGCAAGCAGTGGGACGCGCGGCTCGCCGAGCGCCGGCTGTTCGTCAACGAGCAGTTCCTGACGATCGTCCGTCGGCCCGCGCGCGGCAAGACCGGCTGGCCGGAGCGGCTTCAGCGCCGACTTGGCCGTGGCAGCGACGACGACCGTGGCACCATCCGCGACCTCGAAGCGGCGACCGCCGCGCTCCTGGCCGGGCTTGAGCCCTACGGCGCACGAGTGCTCTCCTGCTACCGCACGGACGCGGGCGAGATGTCGGAACCGCTCGAATTCCTGTCGAGCATCTACAATGGCGAGATGCGTCCGGTCGTCCTGCCCGCGGCGGACACCGACCTTGGCCAGCACCTGCCCTACAAGCGCGTCAGCTTCGGCCTCGACGCGCTGGAAGTCACCGGCGCGGGCAGCCGCAGCTTCGCGGCGATGCTGTCGATCAAGGAATATCCGGCCGAGACGCGTCCGGGCCTGATCGACAACATTCTGCGCCTTCCCTGCGAGCTGGTGCTGACGGAGACGTTCGCGCCCGCCGATCGCCAGATCGCCCGCGAGCGCATCGACCTTGCCCTTCGCCGCCAGAAGGCGAGCGAGGAAGACAGCGGCACCGAACGTCGCGAGATGCTCGCAGCGCGCGACGCCCTCGGCGCCGGGCAGGCCGGGTTCGGCGACCATCATTTCAGCCTCATGGTCCGCGCGCGGCGACCTTGCCGAGCTCGACACGGCGATGGCGAGCGCATCGGCCGGAATCGCCGACATCGGCGCGATCGCGGTGCGCGAGGACGTCAACCTGGAACCCTTGTTCTGGGGGCAGTTCCCCGGGAACGAGGCCTACATCGTCCGCCGCGCCTTGATCTCATCGGCCAATGCCGCCGGCTTCATCTCGCTCCACGGCTTTCCCGTCGGACAGCCCACAGGCAACCATTGGGGCGATGCGGTTTCGGTCCTCGAGACGACCAGCTCGACGCCCTACTTCTTCAATTTCCACGAGGGCGACCTCGGCCATTTCTCGATCATCGGCCCGTCCGGATCGGGCAAGACCGTCGTGCTCAACTTCCTCGCCGCGCAGGCGCAGAAGTTCGGACCGCGCACGATCTTCTTCGACAAGGATCGCGGTGCCGAGATCTTCCTGCGCGCGGCCGGCGGGCATTATTCCGTTCTCCGGCCGGGCGAGCCGACTGGCTTCAACCCGCTCCGGCTGCCCAACACGGCGGAGAACAAGGCCTTCCTGCGCGACTGGCTTGGCGTGCTGCTCAACGCCGAGGGGCCGGAGGAACTGGCCTCGATCGCCGCTGCGGTCGACGCTTGCTTCGATCACGATCCTGCCTTCCGCCGGCTCCGCTACTTCCAGGAACTGCTCGGCGGCCGCCGCCGCCCCGAAGCCGGCGATCTTCAGTCGCGGCTGGACCCGTGGGTCAACAATGGCGAGCACGCCTGGCTGTTCGACAATGACGATGACCAGCTCGACCTGAGCTCGCGTATCCTCGGCTTCGACATGACGGCGCTGCTCGACAGCCCGCGCCTGCGCACGCCGGCGATGATGTACCTGTTCCATCGCATCGACGAGCGGCTGGATGGCGAGCCGACGCAGGTGCTGATCGACGAAGGCTGGAAGGCGCTCGACGACCCGGTCTTCGCCGCCCGCATCCGCGACTGGCTGAAGACGCTGCGTAAGCGCAACGCCATCGTCGGCTTCGCGACCCAGTCGGCGCGCGATGCGCTCGACAGCCGCATCTCGGCGGCATTGGTCGAGCAGACCGCGACGATGATCTTCATGCCGAACGCGAAGGCGAAGGCGGAGGATTATTGCGCCGGCTTCGGCCTGTCCGTGCACGAGTTGGACCTGATCCGCTCGCTACCGGCGCACAGCCGCTGCTTCCTCGTTCGCCACGCCAACCACAGCGTCGTCGTGCGGCTGGACCTGTCCGGAATGCCGGAACTCCTGACGGTCCTGTCCGGGCGGGAAGCGACCGTACGGCGGCTCGACGCGATCCGTGCGAGTGTCGGCGACGATCCGGCGCACTGGTATCCGCTGCTCACGCGCGCGCCATGGCCCGGCGACGATTCCGACGGCGACGGCATGTATCTCGAGGCGGCCGAGTGAGTACCTGCCCGACATTCGGCGACGGCGGCCCATCGGGCATCGCCGAGGCGCTGCGCGTCGTCGACTGCATGAGCGGCGAGGCGGCGTCGTTCGCCTTCGGCCGCCTGTTCGGTTCGGACGCCGTGCTCGGCCAGGCGCTGACGGCAGCGCTCACGCTCTACATCGCCTTCTATGCGATCGGCCTGCTGACCGGCCGAACGTCCTTGTCGGTGTCGGCGCTTACCCCTCGCATGATGACCCTCGGCATCGCTTTGACCTTCGCCACGTCCTGGGTCGCCTACCAGTCGGTCATCTGGAACCTGCTCGTCGGCGCGCCCGACCAGATCGCCAGCCTGCTGATCGGGACCAGTGGAAGCGCGACGTCGCTGTTCGCGGATCGGCTCGACACGATCTTCGCCGTCGTCGCGCAGGCGGCCGCCGCCACGGAGGCTGGCCTCTGCCGGCATGCCGGACACGGGCTCGATCGCGTCCGGCCCCGACCTTCTCTGGCTTTCCGCCTTGCTGCTGTTGCTCGGCACGGTCGGAGTCCTGCTGGTCGCGCGGATTGCCCTGGCGGCGATGCTCGCGCTTGGGCCGATCTTCATCATCTGCGGCCTGTTCGAAGGCAGCCGCGGACTGTTCGAAGGCTGGCTGAAGGCCGCGGTGCTGTTCGCGCTGACGCCGCTCCTGGCCGTGCTGATCGGCGGAGCGACCATCGCACTGCTTTCGCCGATGCTGGATTCGCTCGCAGCCGCGGGCGGGCAGGTCCCGCTGCGGCTGACCACGACCCTGTTCCTCGCTGCAGCCGTCTATTGCGCGCTGATGGTGCTGTGCCTGAAGATCGCGGGCACGATGGTCGCCGGCTGGCGCCTGCCCTTCAGCGCCTCCCGCGACCGCAAGTCCGAGGCCGCGCTGGCGAATGCGCAGGGCACTTCCGAGACGGTGACCTCTCAGGAGATCGCGGCACCTCGCGCCAGCAACCACGACCCCCGCGTGCACGCCATCATCAGTGCAGCCAGTGCCGGCGGCGCCGCGTCCTACGACCGCCCGGCGCCAAGCTATCCGCTCTACGCCGCAGCCGGCGCTTCGATGGATGCTCCAGCACCGCAAGCCGCCGCGCAGCCGCGCTCCGATCCGAGGCTCGGCAGCCTCAGCCGCCATTATCGTCCACGTAATATGCAGTTCCAGAGGACCCATTCATGACGAAGACCCCGGCCCTTTTCCTGGCCCTGGCTCTTTTCTCCACGCCCGCGCTCGCGGCGTTCCGACCCGCGCTTGAAGAGCGTCCACTATGAGACGGACAAGGTCGTCACGGTGCAGGGGCGCCTCGGCTATCAGTCGATGATCGAGTTCGGGAACGGCGAGCAGATCGAGAATGTCGCGGTCGGCGATTCCAGCGCCTGGCAAGTGACCCCGAACAAGCGCGCGAACCTGCTCTTCCTGAAGCCTTTGTTCGGCAAGGCGAAGACGAACATGACGGTGGTCACCGACCAGCGCACCTATCTGTTCGACCTCAGCGTCGCATCGACCGGAGCGCCGCTCTACAATCTGCGCTTCACCTACGGAGCGCGGCCGCCGGAGACTCAACCTCAGCAGCGGAGGGTCGCCTATCCCTCGCTGCTCGCCAACGCGTCTGGGGCGTCTCCTGCTATCGCCCACCCCAAGCTGAACTACGACTGGAAGGCGAAGGGCAAGAAGGAGCTTCTTCCCGCGCGCACCTATGACGACGGCCGGTCCGTCTATCTGCAGTGGAAGGCCGGCGTGCCGATGCCGGCGCTCTATGCCCGCGATGCGGAAGGGCGCGAAAGCCTCGTCAACTATCGCCAGGTCGGCGCCTTCATCGTCATCGACCAGGTGCCTCATGCCCTCGTCATGCGGCTCGGAAAGAAGGCGGGTTACCTGATCAACCGTCACCCGCCCAAGGCCCAACCCCTCCGGATCGCGGAGCGCGCTCAATGAACAATTCCCTCATCGTTCTCGACCCGCGGCACCAGCAATCGGATCCTCGCATCGAGATCGAGCCCGAGACACTCGCGCTTGCAAAGCGGAACGCGTTCCCGCTGGTCGCGCAGCAGACCCGCCGAAAGGACGGCATGGGCCTCGCGGTGGGCGGCGCAGGCGCGCTGCTTCTCGGTATCGCAACGTTCGCCGGGCTTTCCGGCAGCCGCGAAGTCGCGCCAAGCAAGCCGGCCGCTGCCGTGCCAACCACTCAAGCGCAGCCGGGCGCCGTCGCCCTTCCGCCCGAGGCCATGACCCAGGTGCCGGCCGCAGGCGGCGCACCCGTCGCGATCCCGGGCCAGGGTCCCGTGCTCGCCGGCGACCCAGCGATCCCGCCGACACTCGTCCCGGACATGGTCGTGAACCGGCACGGCGCCCCGGCCCTGATCGTCGACAGCAGCGGCCCTGAGGCGACTTCGCCGGCCTCGTCCGTCGGCATTGCCGGTGACGAGGCGTTCGGTTCGTCCGGCACCCAGGTCGCCAAGGCTACGCGGATGAAGAACCCGGGCCAGACGGTTTCGCAGGGGACGCTCATCCCGGCCGTTCTGGAGACGGCGATCAACAGCGACCTTCCCGGCTACGTCCGTGCGGTCGTCAGCAGCGATATCCGCAGCTTCGACGGCAGCCGCGTCCTCGTCCCGAGGTCGTCGCGGCTCATCGGCCAGTACAAGAGCGGCGTCGCGGGCGGCCAGACCCGCGCCTACGTCATGTGGACGCGCCTCATTCGCCCAGACGGCGTGTCCGTCGCGCTCGCTTCGCCAGCGGTGGACGAGACCGGCCAGACGGGCCTTACCGGCAAGGTCGACAGCCACTTCATGAAGCGGTTCGGGTCCTCGCTTCTGCTTTCGGTCGTGGGCGGAGCTTCAACTCTCGCGACCGGCGGTGCGGGCGTGATCCTTTCTGGAGGCCAAAGCGCTGCTTCGGTCGCCGCGCAACAGAACGGGCAGATCCCGCCGACCATCAAGGTCCGCCAGGGCCAGCCAATCCGCGTCTTCACGGCGAAGGACCTCGACTTCTCGACGGTTGCCGGATGACACCGGCCGTCCCGGCCCCGGCGGAAGTCGCGCACCTCGGCGTCTACCTTTCCGCCTATCTCGCGCCGTTCCAGCAATGGCTTTCGGACGAGAACGTCACGGAAATCCTCGTGAACGCGCCCGGCGAGGTGTGGACCGAGGCTTCCGGTGTCGCGGGCATGACGCGGCACGAAGCACCGGGAATCGACGACGTATTGCTCAGCCGGCTTGCAGCGCAGGTCGCGCGGTTCAGCCATCAGGGCATCAACCGCGAACGGCCGTTGCTGTCCGCCACTTTGCCCACCGGCGAGCGCATCCAGATCGTCAGCCCGCCCGCGACGCGGCGGCATTTCGCTTTGTCGATCCGGCGGCACCGGCTGATCGACGTGCCGCTTGCCTCGTACGAGCGCGAGACCAAGGCCGCCGCGACGAAGCCGTGGCAAGATCGCGAGCCGGGCACCAGCGACATCGACTTCCTTCGCCAGGCCGTACGCGGCGGCGCGACGATCCTGATCTCGGGCGGCACGTCGAGCGGCAAGACCACCTTCCTCAACGCGCTGCTCCGCGAAGTCCCGGAGCACGAGCGCGTCATCCTCGTCGAGGACACGCCGGAGATCCGTCTCGGCAACCGCAACGGCGTCGGCCTGATCGCGGTGAAGGGCGAGACCGGCGAGGCCCGCGTCACCACGGATGACCTTCTGCAGGCTGCGCTCCGCCTCCGCCCCGATCGTATCGTCCTTGGCGAGCTTCGCGGCGGCGAAGCGGTCAGCTTCCTGCGCGCAATCAACACCGGCCATCCCGGCTCGTTCAGCACCATTCACGCCAATTCGCCGAGCGGCGCGCTCGAGCAGCTTGCGCTGATGGTCATGCAGAGCGGCCTCGGCCTCTCCCGCCTCGACACGATCGCCTACGTTCGTTCGGTCGTCGACCTGATCGTCCAGCTCGACCGCCAGGGCGGGCAGCGCGGCATCGCCGCCATCGAGCGCACCTCGGACATCTTCAAGAGCGAGCTTCCCTCCGCCGCTTGAGGCATAGAGCCCGGGTTATCGAGGACGGTGTTAGCGCGAATCCGCTCAGACATGGCACTCGGTCAGGAACGTCATTCTCGCCTGTCCGTCGGCATAGTCGGCCAAGGTCATCAGAATGCAGCCTTGACCGCTCTGATAAAGCTTGAGCCGTTCCCCTTGGTCGAACGTCACCTCCGACGACAGCAAGCAGCCATCGAACGCGAAGTCGGACACGGTCACTGACGCGGTGCTTCCGTCCTGACGGAAAACTGTTGCCCGAAAACTCGACCGCGCGGACGTCAACGCGTCCGGATCATCTCGTTGCTGCATTGATGCACCTCACTCGGTGCCCCCACCCAGGTCACATTGCTCTATGTTGATTTACGAGTGCCTTAAGACCTCGGTTCGCAGTGCAGTTACCAAGTCTTTCCGGCGGTCCTCACTGCTTCAGTGCTTCCGACGAAAACCCCGGTTTCGCCTCGGCAGGCTGCGCCGGAGGGAGTTTCATCCGGACTGTGGATGATGGCCGAGCCGCGCTCGCATCTTCGCACCCCATCAACGCCGCGGTCGAGGCCGCAAGAACGCTCAAAGCAAGCGTACGACCCGACGTCGCCTAAGTTTCCGCCGGATCAGCAAGCTCGCTTCCCCTCGAAGCGCGCAAGCTTCCGCGACCGGCACCAAAGTTCCACCGCGTCGGCGGTCAGTCGCTCGAGCACGAACGCCTCGGCATTCGCGTCGGACTCGCATTCGAAGCTGTAGATCCGGACCATGCGGCCGCCTTCGCCGTAACCGGCGCGCACGTTGTAGGTCGGCATGCCGCCTTACCCGAACTTGGTCTTCTTCGGCTTGGGATGGTTCGTCGTCTCGGGCTGCCAGTTCTCGTAAACATTCGTTTCGAGCTTGCCGCGGTCGCTGACCGCGCGAAGGCGTTCGGCCAAGGCGATATCCTCGCCAACCGGGGCATTCATTCTTTTTAGAAAGCTCATCGGACGTGCCCTCCCTACAGGCGCGTCCACCGTCCCCACGGCGCAATCCTAATGGCGAGAATGTTGATAAAGTTCGAATGCCGGCGAAGCACTCCGTTAACCATCTTCCGTGCCGCCATGCGCAAAGCGCACTCCGGAGCCGCTGCCGCTCAATCCTGTCCGACGGGACCGAAGGTATCGAGCTCCACCGCTCCATCGAGCTGAACCTGTTTCAGAATTCTGGGCGAGACAGGCTCGTCGAAACGGATCCCGCAATGATCGTCTTGCACCCACACAACCCGGCACAGGACCTCAAGAGCGCCCGCCCGCAATAGCGCCGTCGTTCCCTTCGGCGGGAACGGCGATCCACGAAGCTTGGCGCCAGTCTGCGAAATGTCGGCGAGCTCAGGAAACTGATACGCGCTCATCGTCACGACCGATGCAGGCATCGACACCGATGCGCGCGCCGCCCGGGGGTGCGTGCCTTTCCTGTTCAAACGTGGTGAAAACGCATTCATCGGCAGCCGATCTCTTCGTGATGGGCGCAACAAGCCCCGTCGGGGGCAAGTTGCTCCACCGCCTTCATAGCCATCGTAAGGTTAAGGTCTGCTTGCCGTCGGCTGCCGAACTCAATCGAGCGCGCCTTCGGTAAGCAGCGTTCGCGAAAATGTCATGGTGGCGGTGGTCGCAGTCAGCTGCGCACTTTTCTCTATTCAGCGATATCGCTCATCGGCCGCTTTTGACCGTTTGCGGGACGAGAGAGCTAGCAAAGTCTGCCCGCGCTAAAATGCGGATAGTTGCAGGTCTGCTGGAACCTGTGCACCATCCTCCGAGGATTGAGCCTCAGACGAGCGAAAGGTGCAGGATGTCGGATCGCCTTAAACTCGTTTGGTTCGCGTCGATCGCACTCGTTCTCGGGATTGTGATTGGAGCTACCTCGCTCGGACGGTCGGATGTGCCAGATCGTCCGAGTGGCGGCGGGGGATCCGAGAAGATCGTGATGATCACGCACGGCCAGGCTGCCGATCCCTATTGGAATATTGTGAAGAACGGCGCGGAAGAAGCTGCGCGGCAAGTCGGCGTCGAGCTCGACTACCGGGCGCCGGAGACGTTCGACATGGTCCGCATGGCCGAGCTGATCGATTCCGCCCGAAATCAGCGCCCCGGGGGCATCATCGTTTCGATACCCGACGCGAGTGCGCTTGGGCCTGCAATTCAAGCGGCGGTCAAAGCCGGCGTGCCGGTCGTCTCGATCAATTCCGGTGCGGACGTCGCTCCGAAGCTCGGGACGCTCATCCATATCGGTCAGGACGAGTATGCGACCGGTAAACGGGTGGGTGAGCGCCTGCGCAGCGAGGGCGCGAAGAAGGTCGTGTGCGTCAATCACGAGGTCGGCAATATTTCGCTCGATGCCCGTTGCCAGGGCGTCGAGGATGGCTTCGGAGGGAATGTCACGGTGATACCGACGTCCACCGATTTCCAGGAAGCGAAATCGAAGGTTGCCGCCGCACTTGCGGGCGACGCTGCGCTCGATGCAATTGTGACCCTCAGCGCTTCGCAGGTCGGAGAGCCGGCCGTCGAAGCAGCGCGCGAAGCGCGCCGGCCGATCAAGGTCGCCACCTTCGATCTTTCGCCCGGCTTCCTGGAGGCGCTTCAGCGCGGGGAAGCGTCGTTCGCCGTCGACCCGCAGGCGTTCCTGCAGGGCTATCTCGGAACAGTGCTGCTTGCGAACCGCATCCGCTACGGCGTGATGCCGGCGAACGGATTGATCGAGAGCGGTCCGTTGTTCGTGACGAAGGCGGAAGCGGGCCAGGTGCTGGCCCTGTCGAAAAGGGCAATTCGCTAGGCAGCATCGAAGCGAGGGAGAGAGGATTGGAAGCAGGCCAGCAGCACGAAGCGACCGAAGAGCAGCGAAGCCTTCTCGCGCGGCTGCCTGAGCTCGCGAGACGACCTGAACTCGGCGCCGTGGGCGGGCTGATCGTCGTCACCCTTTTCTTCCTCGCGACTGCGGACAAGGCGATGTTCTCCGCGGCGGGCGTCATGAACTTCCTGAGCCCGGCCGCTCAGTTGGGCATTCTCGCCGTCGGAGCGGGCCTGCTCATGATCGCAGGCGAGTTCGACCTTTCGCTCGGATCGATGGTTGCGTTCGCCGGCCTGGTCTTCGGGGCCACGCTCACGGTCTGGCAGGCGCCCCTGCCCGTCGCGATCCTGGTCACTTTCGCATTCGCGGTCGTGGTGGGTGGGTTGAACGCGCAGATCGTGCTGAAGACCGGCCTACCCTCATTCATCGTCACGCTCGCGTTTCTCTTCATCCTGCGCGGACTCACCCTTGTCGGATTGAAATGGGCGAGCGACGGTTCGACGCAATTGCGCGGCATCCGCGAGTCCGCAGGCGACAGTCTGCTTGTACGGATGTTCTCCGGCGAGACCCTGGGCATTCCAGTCGAGCTGTTCTGGTTCGTCGCCGTGGCTGCCGTCGGCGCCTTCGTTCTTGCGCGAACCCGTTTCGGGAACTGGATCCAGGCCGCGGGCGGCGATGCCCATGCCGCCCGCAATTCGGGCGTGCCGGTGACAGACGTGAAAGCGATCCTGTTCATGACGACGGCCTGTTGCGCGGCGCTGGTCGCAATCCTGACAGTGCTGGACGCCGGTTCCACGGATGCGCGTCGCGGGTTCCAGAAAGAGTTCGAGGCCATCATCGCCGCGGTCATCGGCGGCTGCCTCCTGACCGGCGGATACGGTTCGATCCTGGGCGCCTTCATCGGATCGATCATCTTCGGGATGGTGGTGATCGGGCTGACCTACACCGACATCGATCAGGACTGGTATCAGGTCTTTCTCGGCGCGATGCTGCTGATCGCCGTGCTGTTCAACAACTACATCCGCAAGCAAGCCATCGGAGCGCGCGCATGACGGACGGCCCGCTTCTCGAAGCGAGAGATGTCGTGAAAAGGTTCGGCTCGGTGATCGCGCTTTCGGGCGTATCGCTGAAGGTGCGCGCCGGCGAAGTGCATTGCCTGCTCGGCGATAATGGCGCCGGGAAGTCGACGCTCATCAAGACTTTGTCGGGCGTGCATCGGCCGACCGAAGGACAGTTACTGGTGAAGGGTGAGCCGGTCACCTTCGACAGCCCGCGCGATGCGCTCGATCATGGGATTGCGACGGTCTTTCAGGATCTCGCCCTGATCCCGCTGATGTCCGTGGCGCGGAACTTCTTCCTTGGGCGGGAGCCGGTGCGCCGCTGGGGTCCGATCTCGCTTTTCGACCGAGATTTCGCGGCGAACGTCACGCGCGAAGAGATGGCCAAGATGGGAATCGCAATTCGCGATCCCGACCAGGCTGTCGGAACGCTGTCGGGCGGCGAACGGCAATGCATCGCAATTGCCCGCGCGATCTATTTCGGCGCGCAGGTCCTGATTCTCGACGAGCCCACATCGGCCTTGGGAGTCACACAGACGGCGATGGTCCTGAAATGCATCGATCAGGTCCGGTCGCGGGGTCTTGGTGTCGTCTTCATCACGCACAATGTGCGTCATGCCATGGCGGTCGGTGACCGGTTCACGGTCCTCAACCGAGGCCGCACCGCGAAAAGCTGCGGGCGCGACGAAGTCACGCTGGAAAGTCTTCAGGAACTGATGGCAGGCGGCGCCCTGCCGGCGGCCGCCGCCTGATCAGTAGCTGACGGGAACGACCGAGGACGTGGCGTGGCTTTCCGCGGCGGCTTCCGCGATCGCCAATGCCCAGATGCCGTCGCGATAGCCGATCTGCGGCTTGGCAGTGCCTTCGAGAAGCTCGACGAAATGCGCCATCTCCGCTCGATAAGCCTCGGCATAGCGATCCAGGAAGAAGTTCTGCAGCGGCTCGCTCTGGGACCCGTGTTCGCCCCACGCTTCGACCGTCGAGGACAATTTGTTGCCGACGCGAAGCAATCCTTTCGCGCAGAAAGCCTCGATCCGCTGGTCGTAGCCGTAGCCGCTGCGACGGCTGTTGCTGATCACGCAAATCTTGCCGCTTGCCGTGCGCAGGATGATCTTGGCGGTGTCCACGTCTCCGGCCTCGCCAATCGCCGGATCGACGATCGAGGTCGCCGCCGCGTAGACTTCGGTCGGATCCTCTCCGAGCAGCCACCGCGCCATGTCGAAATCGTGGATGGTCATGTCCTTGAACATGCCGCCCGACACTTTGACATATTCGATCGGCGGAGGCGCGGGATCGTGGCTGATGATGTGCAGCGTCTCCAAGGCGCCCATCTCGCCCGATCGAATACGCTGGTTCAGCCGCTGGAAATCGGGATCGAAGCGGCGGTTGAAGGCCAGGAAGAAGCGCGCATCGCCGAGGACGGCTTCGGCCGACTTGGCCTTTTCGAGGCCGAGATCGAGCGGCTTCTCGCAGAACACGGCCTTGCCGGCGGCGATTGCACGCGTGCTGAAATCCAGATGCGTGTCGGTCGAGCTTGCGACGATGACGCCGCCGATCTCCGGATCGCCCAATGCATGGTCCAGGCCGGCGACTTCCGCCCCGGTCGCATTGGCGAGTTCTTCCGCTGCCGGCGTGACCGGATCGACCACATATTTCAGCGTTACGCCCGGGTGCGCCGTGGCGTTGGCAGCGTGGATCTTGCCGATCCGGCCTGCGCCGATGACGGCGATGTTATGCACTCAGCGTGTCTCCTCGGGGTTCAGCCGGACGGGCGCGTTGCTCCTGGCCGACAGCTCGGCGGCGTCGGCAAGACGCAAGGCGCGAAGGCTGTCGCGTGGACCGGTCGATGGACTGGCGCTTCCATCGAGGACATCCGCGAAATGGTTCAGCTCGGCAGTGTACGCCTCGGCGTAGCGCTCGGCGAAGGAGAAGGGGAACGGCGTTTCCGCGGTGCCGCCGTCCGCCAGCGTGCTGACATTTTGCACGTGCACATTGTCGACCCGCAGGGCCCCATTCGACCCGAAAAGCTCCACGCGCTGGTCGTAGCCATAGCCGGTGCGCCGGCTGTTGCTGATGAGGCAAAGAACGCCGCGCGACGTGCGCAGGATGAGCTTCGCGGTATCGATGTCCCCCAGCTCGCCGATCTTCGGATCGATCAGGCAGGCTCCGGCAGCGTAAATCTCGACGAATGAATCCTCGAGCAGCCACGCCGCCGTATCGAAGTCGTGGATGGTGAAATCCTTGAACAGGCCACCGCTGCGCGGGATGAAGTCGATGCGCGGCGTCGCCGGATCGTGATTGACGATGTGGACCGTCTCCGCGCTGCCCACTTCTCCGGCTGCGAGCTTGCGCTTCAGTGCGGCGAGATGCGGATCGAAACGGCGGTTGAAGGCAATGAAGACGGGTGAGCCCGACGCCTCGATCTCGGGCAGCGCAGCCGCGAGAGTATCCGCATCGAGCGACAGCGGCTTCTCGCAAAACACGGCCTTGCCTGCGCGAACAGCCGCCAGCACGTTCTCCAGGTGCGAACTGGTCGAGCTCGCCACGATGACGCCCTTCACTTCGGGGTCGGCGAGAATGGTCTCGTAATCCGTGGCTTCCGCGCCCGTCTCAGCGGCGAGCCGCGTTGCGGCGTCGGAATCCTGATCCGCCACCCAGGCGAGAGCGAATCGCGCATTGGCAGCGGCATTGCCCGCGTGAAGCGATCCCATGCGCCCAGCGCCGACCAGACCGATCTTGTGCACAGGCACCTGCCGCGCCTCCTTGGAATGAATGTTGCATCTCATAGTCGATTTGGAACGACCGTAAATGGCTTTTGCATTCCACCGTGAGAATGAATATTCCATCGAAGACAGGGCGGAGGCCGAATGACGAAGATGAAGCCGCCGGCGACGGCCGAGGAATTCCGGACCGTACTTCTCGAGCGATACGACAGCCTCAGCAAGCGGCTCAAGCAGGTCGCGCGATATGTCCTCGACGAGCCCAACGAGCTTGCGCTGGAGACCTTGGGAGTGATCGCCGAGCGCTGTGGCGTACAGCCGTCGGCGATCGTGCGCTTCGCCCAGTCGTTCGGATTCTCGGGCGCCAGCCAGATGCAGAGGCTGTTCCGGGACGGCTTGCTCTCGGCCAACGCGGCGATCGGCTACGGCGAGCGGGTCCGCCGCTTCAGCGACTCCGTCAGCAAGACGGCGGCCGGAGACGGCCTTCTGTCGGAGTTCGTCGACGGCAATATCCTTGCACTGCGGAACCTGAGCGAGACCGTGAGTGAGCAGGACATGCGGGCCGCGGTCGATCTCATCGCGAACGCCGCGGTCATCCACGTTGCCGGCTTCCGGCGCGCCTTTCCGATTTCGGCCTATCTCGCCTATTCGCTGCAGCAGCTCGGCAAGCACGTGCAGTTCATCGACGGCGTCGGCGGACTGGCCCGGCCCCAGTTGAGCACGATCGGTCCCAAGGACTTGCTGATCGCGGTCAGTTTCCACCCTTACGCTCCGGAAACCGTGGATCTTGTCGACGTCGCTGCCCGCAACAAGGCGAAGATCCTGTCGATCAGCGACAGTCGCGTAAGTCCGATTTCGAAACCCGCGGATGTCGCCTTGCAAGTGCACGATTCCGAGGTCCGCAACTTTCGGTCGCTCGCCGCATCCATGTGCCTGGCGCAGGCCGTTGCCATCGGCTTCGCATTCGAGACCGAGAAAGAGCACGGCCGACGCAAGAAGTGAAATGTCTGTTGCAGATATTCCAAACTTGGAATACTCATTTCAACAGAGGTTTAGAGGCGGGCGCAGGGTAAGGCATTGGAAAAGACGCTTGATCTTGTTGCCATCGGTCGATCGAGCATCGACCTGTATGGCCAGCAGGTCGGCGGCCGGCTTGAGGACATGTCGTCCTTCGCCAAATATGTCGGTGGCAGCCCGACCAATACGGCCATCGGCGTATCCCGCCTCGGCTTGAACGCGGCGCTTCTGACGCGCGTCGGCGCGGATCACATGGGCCGCTTCATCATCGAGCAGCTTGGTCGCGAGGGCGTCGACATTCGCGGCGTGCGGCAGGATCCCGATCGGCTCACTGCTTTGGTGATCCTTGGAATCCGTGACCGGGAACAGTTCCCACTCCTCTTCTATCGCGAGAATTGCGCCGACATGGCGCTCGATGCCGATGACGTGGACGAAGCTTTCATTGCCTCAGCATCGGCCGTCCTCATCAACGGAACGCACCTCTCGACGGACAAGGTCTTCGAAGCGTCGATGAAGGCCGCACGCATCGCCAGGGAAACGGGCGGCAAGGTCGTGTTCGATATCGACTATCGGCCCGGTCCTCTGGGGCCTCACCGAGCGCGACATGGGCGAGAACCGTTTCGTTCAGTCGGACGCGGTGACCGAACGGCTGCAGCAGGCGGTAGAGCTTTGCGACCTGATCGTCGGCACCGAGGAGGAGATCCGCATCCTCGGAGGCGAGTCCGATACGATCGCCGCGCTAAAGGCTATCCGCGCCCGGACGGACGCGCTCATCGTGTGCAAGCTTGGGGCCGAAGGTTGCGTCCCTTTTGCGGCGGCCATTCCCGACGGGCTGGAGCCCGTCGTTCCGGGTTTTCCGGTCGAGGTCTTCAACGTGCTCGGCGCCGGCGACGCCTTCATGGCGGGCTTTCTGTCCGGCTGGCTCAGGGGGAAGAGCGCGGAAGAACTCCTGCCGGCTTGCCAACGCCTGCGGAGCGATCGTCGTCTCGCGCCACGGCTGCGCGCCCGCGATGCCGACGGCCCTCGAACTCGAATCATTCCTTGCCCGCGATGACCTGCCGTTTCGCCTGCGCGAGGATGCGGCGCTGGAGCATATCCACTGGGCGACGACGCGAGGTGCCGGCGAGTATGACGAACTGGCAGTCCTCGCGATCGATCATCGGAGCCAGTTCGAGGACCTCGCCCGCGACGTCGGCTGCGACGACGCCAAGGTCTCGGCGTTCAAGCAACTGGCCCTCCGAGCGCTCGATCAGGTAGCCTCAGGCGACCGCAGCTTCGGTCTGCTTGTCGACGATCAGTTCGGTTTCGATGTTCTCGCCAGCCTGGCGGATCGGCCCTACTGGATTGGACGTCCGATCGAAGTCCCACGGTCACGGCCCGTGGAATTTGCCGGAAGCCCCGACGTGGGACTCGAATTGCGCGAGCTGGCCCCAGAATCACGTCGTGAAATGCCTAGCATTCTATCACGTCGACGATGCGCCGGAGCTTCGCGAACGGCAGGAGCGACAATTAAGTCGCCTATTCGCCGCGTGCCGGGAGACCGGCCACGAACTGCTTGTCGAGATCATCGCTCCGACCGACCTGCCAACCGACGATCAGTCCACTGCGCGAGCGCTGCAGCGGCTATACGACATCGGCATCTTGCCGGACTGGTGGAAGCTGGAGCCAAGTGCGAACGGTGCGGCCTGGGCGAACATTGTCGATGTGATTGAGCGGAATGACCCCTATTGTCGCGGCGTTGTGCTGCTGGGCCTCTCCTCTCCCATTCCGGACCTCATCGCGTCCTTTGAAACGGCGGCTCCCTTTCGCCTGATCAGGGGCTTTGCGGTCGGCCGGTCGATCTTCCACGACGTGGCGGAAGAGTGGCTGTCGGATCGCATTGCCGACGACGAAGCGATCGAGACCATGGCCTCGCGCTTGTCCGCACTCGTCCAGGGATGGCGAAGCGCACGCGCGCGGATCGAGGCTGCCGCGTGACGACAATTCGGCTCACCGCCGCACAGGCCTGCGTGCGTTACATCGCCAATCAATACGTCGAGACCGACGCAGGCGAGGTCCCCTACTTCGCTGGCGTGTGGGCGATATTCGGTCACGGCAATGTCGCGGGCCTCGGCGAGGCACTGGAGGCCGCGAAAGACGATATCCCGATCTTCCGCGCGCATAACGAACAGGCCATGGCGCATTCGGCCATCGCCTTTGCCAAGCAGGTCCGGCGCCAGCGAGCCATGGTGTGCACGAGCTCCATAGGTCCGGGCGCGACCAACATGGTCACGGCAGCAGCGCTTGCGCATGTGAACCGACTGCCTGTCCTGTTCCTGCCCGGCGACGTCTATGCGACGCGCCGTCCGGACCCCGTGCTTCAGCAGCTAGAGGATTTCACGGACGGCACGGCATCGGTCAACGACTGCTTCCGGCCGGTGTCTCGCTATTTCGACCGGCTGACGCGGCCGGAGCAGCTTCTCGACGCGCTGCCCCGGGCGGTTGCGACGATGATCGATCCCGCAAGCTGCGGTCCCGCGACGCTCGCTTTTTGCCAGGACGTGCAGGCCGAGGCGTTCGACTATCCCGGAAAGCTTCTTCGACAGACATGTCTGGCGGATCCGGCGTCCCGCTCCCGATGCGCGGGAAATGGCGGACCTCGCCAAGCTTCTCCGCTCATCCGGTTCCCCGCTCATCGTCGCGGGCGGCGGCGTCCATTATTCCGGCGCCTGTGCCGAGCTGCAGGCCTTTGCGAGCCAGGTGGGCATTCCGGTCGCAGAAACGCAGGCAGGCAAGGGTGCGCTGCCCTGGGATCATCCGCTGGCACTCGGCAGCATCGGAGTGACGGGAACAAGCGCCGCCAATGCCGCAGCCGCCGAGGCCGACCTGATCATCGGCCTGGGTACCCGGCTTCAGGATTTCACGACAGGCTCCTGGGCACTGTTCGCCAACCCGGGGTGCAAGATCGCTCAGGTGAACATCGCGTCGCATGACGCTCACAAGCGCGGCGCGTCACCCCGTCGTGGGCGATGCCAAGCTGGTGATCGAGCAACTCTCGCTTGAACTCGAAGGCTGGCGAACATCGTCCGATGCATCGCGCTATGCGCCGAGCATCGCGGCCTGGAACGAGTCTTGGGAGGAGGCAACCAGCGCCGCGCCATCGAACGCGCTTCCGTCCGACGCTCAAGTCATCGGCGCGGTCTGGCGAACGGCTCCCGATGACGCCATCGTAGTCGGTGCGGCGGGCGGACTTCCAGGCGAGCTGCACAAGCTGTGGCGCTCCCGCGACGACCGACGGATATCATCTGGAATACGGCTTTTCGTGCATGGGTTACGAGATTGCCGGCGCGCTGGGCGTGAAGCTCGCAGCACCCGATCGCGAGGTCATCGCGATGGTGGGCGACGGCAGCTACCTCATGCTCAATTCCGAGCTCGCCACGTCGGTCATGATGGGCTGCAAGATCATCGTGGTCCTGCTCGACAACCGAGGGTTCGGTTGCATCAACCGGTTGCAGCAATCGACCGTCGGAGAGCGGTTCAACAATCTGCTGCCCGAGGCCTCGAACATCGACTTCGTGAAGCATGCGCAGTCGCTCGGAGCGACGGCAGAGAAGGCGGGCAACATCGGTCAGCTTGAAGAAGCGCTGAAGCGTGCTTTGGCGTCGGATCGCAGCCACGTCGTCGTCATCGACACGGACCCTGAAAGCAGCACCGATGCCGGCGGCGCTTGGTGGGACGTCCCGATTGCCGAGGTGTCTGACCGGCCGGACGTGCAGAGCGCGCGCAAGACTTACGACGAACAGATCGGAAAAGTACGGCGATGACCATCCGCTTCGGCGTCAGCCCCATTGCATGGATCAACGACGACATGCCCGAGCTAGGCGGCGACACGCCGCTCGACAGCGTGCTGCGGGACATTCAGGAAGTCGGCTTCTCCGGCGTCGAGCTTGGCGGTAAATTCCCGCGCGATCCGCAGGTCCTGCGAGCCTTGCTGAGCAGCTACGGTCTGGACCTTGTCGGCGGCTGGTACAGCTCCAACCTGCTGATGCACTCCGCGGAGGCGGAGATTGAGGCGATGCGCGAGCATCTCGATCTACTCCAGTCACTTGGCTCGTCCGTCTTCGTGATCGCGGAAACAAGCAACGCCATACACGGCCGCCGCGACGTTCCTCTGACGGATTCGCCCGTCCTCAGCGACGAAGAATGGAAGGTTTTCGGCGAGCGGCTGACGACCGTCGCCGACTTCATCGACAGCCAAGGACTGCGCTTCGCCTACCATCATCATCTCGGAACCGCGGTCGAGACAGAGGAAGAGCTTAATCGATACCTCGCCGTCACGGGTGAGAAGGCTGGGTTGACCGTCGACACCGGTCACGCGGCGCTCGGCGGGATCGATGCGCTGCAGGTTCTCCGGGCCGCGCCGGAACGCGTCGCGCACGTGCATTGCAAGGACGTCCGCCGCACGATCTTCGACAGCATCACGACGTCGGGGCGCAGCTTCCTCGATGGCGTCCTGGAAGGAATGTTCACCGTTCCGGGCGACGGCGATCTGGATTTCGCTCCGTTTTCGAAGCGCTTGCCGAGATCGAATATTCCGGTTGGGTCATCGTCGAGGCCGAGCAGGATCCCGCAATCGCCAATCCGCGCACCTATGCCAAGCTTGGACTGGGCGTGCTTCGCTCCCAGGCGAGCCTGTCCGGGCTGAAGGAGGCGGCATGAACCTTCGCGTTCGCCCGCATGCGCCGGGACCTGACGGCTCCGTCCTCGAAGTCACGCCGTCATCCGCCGGCTGGTCGCATGTCGGGTTCCAGGTTGTGAAGCTGGAGCCCGGCCAACGCATGAGGGCGGATCGCCCGATCGCGAAGCCTGCCTGGTGGTGCTCACCGGCACAGCGAACATCGCCGCAGGCGAGCTGTCGGTAGAGCAACGCCGGCGGCCGCAACAGCGTGTTCGACGACGCTCCGCCGGCATCGGCTTACGTGCCCGCCGGCATCGACCTATCGGGTGACGGCGGTCACGCCGGTCGAACTGGCCATCGGCACTGCGCCGGGCTCGGGCGAAGGCCAGCCGCGGCTGATCGATCCCGCCCGGATGAGCCGGGAAGTGCGCGGCGAAGGCACCAACCAGCGCTTCGTCCGCAACATCCTGCCGGAAACCGAGCCGGCCGAAAGCCTGCTGGTCGTCGAGGTCATCACGCCCGGCGGCCATTGGTCGAGCTATCCGCCGCACAAGCACGACACGGCCACCGCCGGTGAGGAAACCGCGCTCGAAGAAACCTATTACCACCGGGTCAATCCGCCGCAGGGCTTCGCCATCCAGCGGGTCTACACGGACGATCGCTCGATGGATGAAACCATCTCGGTCGAGGATGGCGACGTGGTGATGGTGCCGCGCGGCTATCACCCAGTCGGGGCGCCGCACGGCTACGACGTCTATTATCTCAACGTCATGGCCGGGCCGACCGCGCAACTGGATCTTCCGCAACGATCCCGCGCACGACTGGATCGTCCGCAAGTGAGTTCGATGGCCGAACACTCCCCACTCATCGCAGCGATGCTCGATGCGGCCCTTGCTGCCGGCGAAGGGCTGAAGCGCGACTTCGCCAACATCGCCCAGCTGCAGATCCGTCACAAGCAGGGCCTGGACGACATGTTCACCGAGGCGGACCTGCGCGCCGAGCAGACCGTCCGCGAGATCCTCTCCGCCTATCAGCCCGACTACGGCTTCCTCGGCGAAGAGGGCGGCATGACGGTCGGGGCGGATGCGGCGAACAGTCTGGATCGTCGATCCGCTCGACGGCACGACCAACTTCCTCATCGGCCTTCCGCTCTTCGCCGTGAACATCGCCATGGCGAACGAGGGGCGAGGTCATCGCCGGGGTTACGCACGTGCCCATGCTCGGCGAGACTTTCTGGGCCGAGCGCGGGCGCGGCGCTTATCTGAACGACGTCCCGATCCGCGTTTCCGAACGGCAGGAAATGATCGAGGCCGTTCTCGGCGTCGGCATTCCGTTCGCGAGCAAACCCCGTCACGAACAATTCCGCGCCGAGATGGAGCGGCTGACGTCGCGCGTCTCCGGCATTCGCCGGCTTGGGGCCGGCAGCGATCGACATGGCCTATGTCGCTTGCGGCCGCTTCGATGCCTATTGGGAGCAGAGCGTCAGCGCCTGGGACATGGCCGCCGGCATCGTCATCGTCGAAGAGGCCGGGGGCAAGGTGACCGGGACGCTCGGGCAGCCGGTCGACCTGTTCGGTGGAACCGTGCTTGCATCGACGCCGCAGCTCCATGCCGAGCTGGTCGACGCGCTCGCACCGGTGGATGGTTAGGCTCCAGGCGCGTTCTCCATTGCGGGCTGTTTGCCGCGCTCTCTGGCTTTTGTGCAGCCCCTTCGCCGCCCAGACGCCGAATGCACGGGCATAGCAGGTTTTCCCCGCGAATATTTCGACATCAGTCGAAGCCCGGCCGACGCCTACGACATGGTCCGGAAGCTTCCTGGCTTCGAGCTGATCGAAGTCGACGAGGACGTTCGCGGCTTCAGCGGCTCGCGCGGCAATGTGCTGTTCGACGGCCGACGTTCCGTCGGGCAAGCAGGAGAGCCTGGAGCAGATGCTGCGGCGCATCCCGGCAGCTTCAAGCGTGCTGCGCATCGAACTGATCCGCGGCGGCTCGGGCGGGACTGCGACTGGCAGTTACGAGCTGGTCGCCAACGTCGTGCGCCGATCCACGGCAAGCAGTTCAGCCTCCTACCTCGCCGGGATTTCCGCCGTCAGACCAAGCCGGGGTCCGGCCCGACGCCCGGATCGAAAATTCGAACGCAATGGGCGAACAGCCGCTTCGAGGCGGCGATCGCACTCGAGACGGACATCGACGACGAGTCCGGCACCGGCGAGATTGACCGAAGTCGAAGAGGACGGCGAAATCGAGCGCGAGTACCGCGACGAGCGGGAGGTGCAGCGCACTCTTTCCGCCGACGCGGAGTACAAGACGTCGCTCGGCGGCGGCGAGCTGGTCGGCAATTTCAGCCTGGCCCGCGAGCGGATCTCCGAGCGGGTCGGGCTCGCGAGGAAGATTTCACCGAAATCGGACGCTGGAGCGCGAAAGGATTTGGATCGGGAGAGATCGGCGCGCAGTACAATTCCAAACTCGGACGCGGAGAGATCGAAGGCGCTGCTCGTCCAACGCATGGGTTGGCTCCGATCCAGCGCCGAAGAAGGCGACGAGGAGCTTCGCCGAGAAAACGCGAACGCGCGAAAGCTCGGCCGTGTCGAATATCGAAACGGCGGCGACGCGACTGCGCCTCTTCGGAAGCGTCGAAGGCGCGGTCAACACGCTCGACAGCAGTGCAAAACTGACCGAGGCAGGCGTGCCGGTCCCCATCTCAGGGTCGGACGTGGAAGTCATCGAACGTCGCGCGGAAGCAGCGATTGGCGCGACATGGAAGGTGACGAGCACGCTTCTCGTTCGAGCCCTCACTCCGCACCGAGGTCTCGAACATCCGTGCCCGCGGGGACAGCCCGAGTAACGAATCCTTCCTGTTCCTGAAGCCACGAACTCGACTTTCCTGGAACCGTCGGCGAGACGCGGGTTCAGGCGACTGTCGAGCGCGAAGCCGCACAGCTCGACTTCGAGGATTTCGTAGCCTCCGCGGACCTCGACCGCGACGACGTCGTGGCCGGTGCAAGGGCACTGCGTCCGCCTACGACCTGGTCCTTGTCGGGAACAGATCGAGCAGAGATTCTGGGGTGACGGAGCGTTGTCCTGACGTTCCGGCGTGAACGGATCGACGACGTCATCGACCGCGTGGTGATCGTTCAGGATGGCGAATTGTTCGATGCCATCGGCAACATCGGCAAGGGCAGAAGGCGGATCATCAAGGCCGAGCTGACGGCACCCCTCGAGCGCTTCGGTCTGCCGGGACTGCAGATGCGAGTGTCGACTTACATTCCTCAAGAGCCGAGTGACCGATCCGGTCACCGGCGAGAGAAGGATCATCTCCGAGGACAAGCCGTTCGAGGGCGACCTGCGTTTCACCCACGACTTCCCGGGGGCCGATGGAGCTGGGGCGTCGATGCATCTTTGACCGAGCAGGAGCGCGAGTTCCGGCTCGACGAAGTTCGGCGCGAACGTGACTGAACCGCCCTCGGAGCGCATCATCGAATTTCGGCCAACGGCGAGTTGGCGGATGCGCGCCGAAGTGCAGAACTGTCCTCGCGGGCGCTCTGACCGAAGAACGCGCAACTATCGATGGGCTGCGGTCAGTAGGACGTGCTCGATTCCACCGAAGTGCGGCGCATAAATACCGATCCGATCTTCACACTGAGCGTGCGCAGGAGCTTCGGCAGCGGACGTCGACTAGTGGGCCACGGCTCCGGTGCGGCGTGCGATACGTCCCGTGGTTTCCAGTACATTGGTGCCGCTGCCATCATTCGGCGTCGTGAACACGTGAGCGGTTGCGTCTTCGGCTCCCGAAGGTCAGGTGCACGTAGCCCCAGATAAGCCCCTTCGCGTAGTCGGTCTCGAGCTCCGGATTGTTCCGGGCTTGGTGCGCCATGAACCAGCTGTTGACCGGCCGCTGCTTCGCTGCCGCGCCGGACACGATCTGCGGCAAGAGGCGATAGATTGCGCGCCCGGCACGGCCTCCGCGCAGCTGTCCGTGTGAAGCTCAAGCGTATGCTCATGCCCCGCCAGGTACATGTCGGCATATTTGCACAGCGTCGGCAGGATCAGCCGGCGAAGGACGCGCGCCTGCTGGAACTTGCTGCCTGCTGAAGACCAGATAGGATGGTGCGCCATCACGATCTTCCAGCGCGCGGTCGATTGGCGTCAGCGACTGCTTCGAGCCATGCGACCATGTTGCGCTCGCGTTCGTTCTGGGGCTTGGTCCAGGGTTCCGGCTCTTCCAAGATGCGCGCCCGGAAGTTCGCTTCCGTCATCGGCGAGCTCGGCCTCGTAGACGGTCTCGCCCGCGAGCAGCACTTCCGTATCGAGAACGAATATCTCCACGTCGGGCCTGCCTGGCGGGCTCACCCGATAGAAGATGCCGTCCATGTAGAAAGGGCTGGTCGTCTCCAGATAGCGGACCTCGGACAGAGCAGCTTCGCGTGAGGTCCGCCAGTCGTGGTTTCCAAGCGTAGCATAAATCCGGAAGTCGGGCGCGATGACTTGCCAAAGTCCTTGAACGGCTCGAGAAGGATTTCGTCGAAGCGCTTCGCGTCGCTGACGCCGTCGGCGCCGCCGGTTGGGCCATTGGGGTAGATGTTGTCGCCGAGCATGACCGCGGAGTCGCATTGCGCGGTCTGGCAAGTAGCTGCGCATCGCATTGGCAACGGGCATCATGCCGCTGGCCGCAACATATCCCCCGGTATCGGGAAGCTGGATCATGGCGGAAGGCGCAAATTCGGCGGGCGGCCGCTTGTCTTCCGCCCACTCTTCGCGCTCCGCTGCGATCGCCTGTTCAAGCGTCAGCGGAGGATTGCGTTCGTCCGCCTCGAGATAATCGAGATCGTAGCCGTGATCGCCGAATAGCAGCATGCGCATAGGGCGTGCAAGCTGCTGCCGAGACGTGCTCGGGCGCCGGCGTCGACGCACCCGGCCAGAAGAACAGGGCGATGCCCAAGACAGCTACGCATCCGACATTGCCGTCAGATACATATTCAGTCGCGCAGGCGCGTGCGCCAAAGGCTGGCCGCCAGCAGCATCGAGATCACGGACGAGCCGATCCAGAACCAGATGACAGGACCGAAATCATAGATCCGGTCGTCGCCCGCGACGACCATGTTCTGGTCGATCAGGATGCCCGAGACCTGCTCCTGAATGGCCGCCCCGATGTAGCTGAAGATGCCGACCACCCCCATGGCCGCGCCAGCCGCGCGCTTGGGCGCGATGTCGACTGCGAACAGGCCACCCAGCGAGGTCACCAGGCCGGTCAGGCCCATGCCGAACAGCAGCATCCCGACGATCAGCATCGGCGTGTTCGTCGGCCCGAAGAAGATGATCAGCAAGCCCGATCAGTTCGAGGATCGCGAACAGCAGATTGGCGGGCGGCCGCCTGCGCATGGAACAGCTTGTCGGACGTGAAGCCGAAGGCCACCGCGCCGGCAATGCCGGCAAGCGTGCTGATCATCAGCAGCGTGCCGGCCATCGGGAAGCGAATAGCCGCGATCTTCCTGCAGGTAGAGGATGCCCCAGCTGTTGATGCGCGTAGCGCGTGATGTAGGTCGTCGCGCTGGCAAGCGCGAGCACCCAGATCGCCGGGATCTTGAGGATCGAGAATTGGAGAGCCAGAGTGCTTCGCGGCGCTCTCGGCCGTTTCGGAATATTGGTCGTTCTTCCACTCGTTGACGGGGGGAAGGCCAAGCGTTTGCGGCCGGTCCTGCATCAGTGCGAAGACGCCGATGGCAGTCACGATGCCGATCAGGCCCGGACCCCAATAGCCCCATTGCCAGCCGAGCAGCGACACCAGTCCGCCGACGACAAGAAAGGTCAGGCCCTCGCCGATCGAATGCGCCGTGCTCCACATGCCGTAGGCGCGGCCGCGCTCCTTGTTCGAGAACCAGGCCGTCATCGCGACGACGCCGCCCGGCGCGCCGAAGCTCTGGAACCAGCCGTTCAGGCCCCAGATCAAGGTCGCGGCCCAGACGGTCGTCGTGAAGCCCATGAGGATGTTGCAAATCGCCGTCAGCAGGAACGCAGCCGCCAGGAAACGGCGCGCATTGGCATGGTCGGCCAGGAAGCCGTTGGTCAGCTTCCCGATGCGCATAGGTGTAGAACAGCGCCGATCCGATCGTTCCCAGCTCGGCCGGCGTGAAGATGCCCTGGTCGATCAGCGGCTTCTTCACGACGCCGATAGCCAGCCGGCACGTGTAGATCAGGCCGTAGCCGATGGTGATCGCCAGCATCACCCGGATGCGATTGCGCCGGATACAGCCGGTCGATTTCCGATGGGTCGCTCGATCCGGGGAGCTTCGGCGTCCCGTTGCGAAGGAGCGGAGGAGCGCGTTCATGCCACTCCTCCGCGCATCACTTCACACCTCGTGCACGCGCCGGCCACCTAGGATCAGAAGACAAGTCGCGCGGTCAGCATGACCTGAGGCGAGGTCTCTTCATGCTCGACCTCGAAGGCGTCGACATCGCCGAGCCTGCTGATTCTCGATGATCTCGAGACCGTTGTCGCCGTCGAAGTTGCGCTCCCACTGCAGGCTTCGCGCGTCGAGCAGATTGTTGCCGCTCAGCCGGATCACGAAATTGTTGCCGATGCGCTTCTCGACATAGGCTTCCAGATTGCCTTCGTACTTCTGGAATTCCTCTTCGCCGAAGAAGGTGCTGCGCGACTTGCCCTGCTTGCGGAAGCTGAACCCGGCGGACGCCCCGAGTGTCGGAATGTCCTGCGTCACGCCGAAGTTGTAGACATATTTGGGCTGCCCATCGAACGGCACCTTCATGCCGGTGTTCGGCTCGGTGCGTTTCGACCAGAGCCGAGTGTAGTTGGCGAAGACGCCCGTGTTGTCGAGCCCGATGAAGCTAAGCGGAGCCGAAAGGTCGAATTCCAAGCCGTAGACCTTGCCGTTGCCGACATTGTCAAAGCTGTAGATCCGCGCGCGGCCCTCGTCGCTGTCGGGATCCTCATCCGGAAAGACCGGGACGCCCGTATTCACCAGCGAGATCAGGTCGCTGAACCTTCCGATAGAAGAAATTGACGCCGACGACGCCGCCCGGCAGACGTTGCTCGAGGCCGATATCGACGCCCCAAGCGGTCTCGAACTTGAGATCGGGATTGCCGATGGTGATGTCATTGTCTTCCGGGTCGTCCGAAGTCAGCTGGAATGGTACAACCTGGTCGATGTTCGGCCGGCGAACGGTCTGCGCGAGGCTGGCGCGGAATTGCGGGCCGATTGCCAATCGGAACCTGGAAGTGCGCCGATGGGTTGAGGTGGAATTCGTTCGAAGACGCCGACTTCCTCATCGTCTTCCGTCACGTCCTGACGGATCTTCTGCTTCGTCTTCGTATATTCGGCGCGTATGCCGGTCTGGAGCCTTCGCACCGCCACCGAATTTGAACTCGGCCAGTGCGAAGCCGTCGAGCCGGTTCTCGCTGATATTTGAATTGGCTCTCGATGATCGAAGCATCTTCATCGTCGTTGAGATCTTCGCCGATCGTCTGGCCGAACGTACGCCGCTTGAGCTTGCCGGCGGTGCCGACCTTGAGGCTCCAGTTCGCCCCAATCCTTCTTGATCGAGGCGTCGCCCGAAAATTCCTTGTCGATGATGTCCAGCGCGTCGATCTCGATGAGTTCGGCGTCGTCCGTCAGCTCGAGATCTTCGGCATCGAGAGAGTCCAGATCGAACTCATCGTCGTCGAGTTCGTAGGTATCGTTCGAGCTCTCTTCGTCGAACTGCGAGTAGCGAACCTGGGCTTCGGCGCTCATCCCGTCGCCCCACTTGGTTTCGTAAAGGCCGGAAATGCCGATAGTTCAGCTGGCTGCAACGGCTCCTTGGCGACCTGAGTGGCGTCGATATCCCAAGCCTTCATCGAAAACCGGATCCTCATCGTCGTCCTCGGGCCGCTCCAGCTCAAGCGTTTGCTCGGTGTCGGTGCGACGAGTCCGGATCAGGAACCCATCGAAGCGAAGCTTGCTTTGCTCGCCGAGCACGAAGCGTAATGTCGCCATTCAGCGAAAGGTCGAAGCTTCGGCGGGTGTCGAGTTCTTCGGTGCGCTCGACGCGACCGAACCGTCCCGATCGAATGGCTTGAACAGGTCCAGCCCAGTGTCTCGCTGTCTTCGAAACCCGGCGAATTGTCGTCGAACACTTCTTGGCGGGCGAGCTTCGGATTGTAGCGCTGCTGCGCGTCGACGGTCAGCGACCAGGCAACGGTCTCGGCTTTGTTCCGACCGGACCAGCGATACGGCGCCGGAGCCTTTGAAGGTCTCGGTCATCGGGATAGTAGAGCAGCGCCGCGCGGGTGATGATGCCCGGCGGCAGGCTCGCGCCGTCCTTCAGGATGATGTTGATCGATGCCGCCAATGCCCTGGCTGTCCAGGTCGGCGGTCGGCGAGCGGATGATCTCGATCCGGTCGATGATTTCGGCGGGGATGCGGTCGACGAAAACCGATCGGTCGTTGCCGCCGCCCGGAATCGGCCGGCCGTTGACCAGGATCTGGGTGAAGCCGGCGCCAAGTCCGCGAAGGGCCGGCGCGTCATATTCGCCAATGTCGCTGCCGAACGCGACGCCCGGAACGCGCTTCAGCGAGTCGCCGACCGACGTCGGCTCGAACTTCTGGAAGAATTCCTGGCCGAACGTGAGTTCCGGCGCGATCGTGTCCGTGCGATTGCGGTAGATGCGCGATCCGACCGGACGACGATGTCGCTCAAGCGACCGATCGTCGGTCGGTTCGAGACCTTCGCTGGTCGGAACCGCAGGTTCGCCCTCGGCCTTGGCATCGCCTTCGGCGGCAGTTTCGGCCGCTGGCTCCTGGTCCGGGGCGTGCGGCTGGTTCGCGGCGGCTGCTGAGCCATCGCTGCCTGCGCAGCGAACAAGGCAGACGAAAACAGAAGCCCTGCAGAGTGTGCAGCTTGCGCATCATAGTCTCCCCCTCGTGCCCCACTTCTTCTGGTGAGGACACAATCGATGATTGAACAGAAAATTCCAGAATGCAACAGTTTTGGAATTGTCCTTGCACGGCGTAGTCGTGCGCGGATTAGCTATCGGGCATCTGTTACAGACCGGAGACGACCAAGATGCGGGTTGGGGTGGGACTTGCCGGGATTGCCGGCATTGCCTGTTTCGGGAGCGGAAGTCGCGTGCGCAAAGCGCGCCTCCGGTCCCGTCAGTCGAAGCATCGAGCACCGTCGCGACCCAACAGGGCGGCGCGAACCGGGCGGTCGTCGTACTCGACGGCGAACGCGCCGTTGATCGTCGGCACGGCCGAGCTTGGCGGGCTGGAAATTTACGACCACGGGCAAGCGCATCGGCTCGGCCGGCTGGCGAAGCAGTCGGGGTCGACGTCCGCTATGGCGCGCTTGCCGGGACTTGGCTCGCCGCCGATCGTCGCTGGCGGCGGACGCAACCGACGAACAGCTTGCGCTTCTATCGTCCGCAAGGCGGCAGCCTCTGCGGAAGTCAGCGCGCGGCCAGTTCCGCTCGGCATCGCGGTCGAAGGGCGCCTGCCTCTATCGAAGCATGCCAGGACGGCTCGCTTTATGCGTTCGCCCTGGGCGACGGCGGCGAGATCGACCAGTATCTGCTGTTCGAACCGACAGCCGGCCGCGTCGATGCCAAGCTCGATGCGGCGGCTCCATGTCGCTTCGACCGTCGAGCATTGCGTCGCGGACGATCGCGACTGGCCAGCTCTATGTGTCGGAACAGGCGGTCGGCATCTGGCGCTTCAATGCCGAGCCGGAAACCGAGATTGTTGCCGACGCTGATCGATGCGGTTCGGCTCGGCAGGATCACCGAAGAGGTCGGCGGACTGGCGCTTTACGATGGCGGCGACGGCGCGCAAGTGGCTGATCGCGTCCAACGCCTCGGCGGGCCAGCTTTACGTCTACGACCATGCCAAGGACGACGCCTATGTCGGCGCGCTGACGGTCTCGTCCGGCGGCGCAGCCGGTCGGCGAGCCCGGCGGGCTTTATCGCGACCAGCGCCGCGCTCGGCTCAAGCCCACGGCGCGCTGCTGATCGTCGGCGACGAGCGACGGAGGCTCGAACTACAAGATCGTGCCGTTCGCAGGATCGCCAGGCACTCGGCATCAGCGCCGGGTCGCCGCAACCGCTGGCCGCCGCCGTCGCCCCGACCTTCCCGATCGTCCATCCGATCATCGAGACCGATCCGGTCGCCAACGGCGGCGACGCCGCGGACGATCCGGCGATCTGGGCCAATCCGGCGAACCCCGCCGCGAGCTGGGTCATCGGCACCGACAAGCAGGGCGGCCTTCACGTCTACGACATGCAGGGCAAGTCCGCTGCAGTTCGCCGCCGACGGCAAGATGAACAATGTCGACCTGCGGGAGGGCTTCGCTTGGCGGCACGCGACATCGTCCTGGTCACCGCGAGCGACCGGACGAACAAGGCCGTCGCCATCTATGCGCTCGACACGGCACCGGAGCGCTCGCCAATGTCGCCGACGGCATCCAGCCGACCGGCCTGTCGGATCCCTATGGCCAGTGCATGTACCGCAGCCAAGACGCGGCCGACCTATGTGTTCATCAGCGACCCGGACGGCCTGGTCAGGCAGTGGGAGCTGGTCCCGACGCGCGCCGGCAAGGTTCGGACAAAGCAGGTCCGCGACATCAAGTTCAGCAGCCAGACCGAAGGCTGCGTCGTCGATGATCGAGCGGCACCCTGTATGTCGCGGAAGAGGATATCGGCCTGTGGCAGCGTGACGGCCGAGCCGGTCGAAGGGCGCGATGCCGGTCGCGGTCGACAAGGTCGAGGACAATCCCGAAGCTCAAGGACGATATGGAAGGCGTCGGCCTGTACGATCTCGGCGGCGGCCGCGGCTATCTGGTCGTCTCGAGCCAAGGCAACAACAGCTATGCCGTCTATCGCCGCGAAGGCGACAATGCCTATCTCGGCTCATTCTCGGTCATCGCGGATCCGGCCAAGGGCATCGACGGCATTTCGGAGACCGACGGGCTCGACGTATCAGCGCAAACCTCGGCCCGGGTTTCGAGCATGGCGCGATGATCGCCCAGGACGGCCGCAACATGCTTCCGGTCGAGAACCAGAACTTCAAGATCGTGCCGTGGACGGCGATCGCCGACGCGCTGAACCTGGAAGTTCGGCAGTGACGGCCTCACGGTCCCGATTCGCGCATGCGTAGAAGCTGAAGGCGGACAGTTTGAGCACAAACTGTAATTTTTTTACATTGCCTGCTATTTAGCTATAAATTTCATGAATTTCATTGACATTGTTTGAATATTGTTAAAATAATAACGCTTTTGTAGGGGCTTCCTTTTTTATGCCTCACGGTGTACTTCTCTTTAGTCGACGCATTCAATCAATGTATTTACATGGCAATTATTCATTTATTTATTCCAAAAATTTATATAGCGCCCCTTCAAGATTCCTACTCAGAGGCGCTCCCTGCGCTATTCTAAATGATGTTAGAGTCATTAATTATGACCAGACAGTCAGTCAAAAACGAACACAGCTCGAATAACAGATGACTAGAAGAGTCACCACTGGCAAGGTCCCGCAAACACGAAGAGCCCAGTCAACGGATTCTCATCCAGAGCTGATGGTTGGCACGTTATTCGAAGTTCCTGGTCGCGGTAGCGTCAAAGAAGAGGAATGACGACAATCGAAGTGAATCGTAACCGTAATCGCCAAACTTCTAAAGCGCCACTCGAAAGAGTACGAATTGTCTGTTAACACTATAGCATTCAGTTAAAATCTAGTTGAAAATAGCTGGACTTAAGCTATAAGTTTGAATTATAATCCAATCTAAATCATTTCACCATGGACACAGCAACCCAAACAAACTGTTGGCACCACAAGAAAAGCAAAGTTCCGACAGAGCTAAATAACATTTTGCACAATCAAAGCCAACTGTTTACAGAGTTAAAAGATCATATTTTGTTTACACGGCAACTGAAGGTTGATAAACTAGCTAAACATAAATAATTAGAACCAAACAACAAACACGTTTACATAAATCAGCTATTATACAAAATGTCCCTTTACTTAACCTTTTTTATAAAAGACAACAGTGTTTTAAATTATTTATTAACTCCAAAATATCAATATAGCTGTCAGACATTGTACTTATTTAAAAATATCTGACCTCGTGAAAACATTTATATGAAAGTACAAAAAGAATGAATCAGGTCAGTAACGTATATTATTTATTAACTCCAAAATATCAATATAGCTGTCAGACATTGTACTGATTTAAAAAATATCTGACCTCGTGAAAACATTTATATGAAAGTACAAAGAAGAATGAATCAGGTCAGTAACGTGACCTTTCATTCCGGAAATGTCACACTCAAAACTTAGAGTTCAATATACAAGAGCTAGTGGCACCGTGGCCGATTGGTTAGAGCGCTCAGCCTATAACGTGGAGAATATGGGTTTTAGCCTTGCCCTAGAACAGTTAATTACTGTGTAGGGACCTTGGCAAGTCCTTCACTCACAATTGCTCGGCGCATTGGAACGAGAAGCATTCTAAATGATTCTTAATGCGACCGATCTGAGTAATAATCGTCATTTGTGGGTGTGATTTTTAACTGCTGACTGACATATTCAGTAGGCATCTAGTTGTACAGCATTAGTCGATTATTTATTGGACAACGAAGACCGTGGGAATCATGTACGAGCGTTAAATGATAATGAATCCGCAATCCTGGGATCTGCCATTACTGCAACTGTACAAATTACTAAATATCGTAATCGTATATTTCTCAAGCGGCATTCTTGTTTTAAAGGTAAACGTAGGTCACCAGCTCGATTCACGTAGGCTGCGTCTAGTCAGAGGCCTGGTTGTCCAAAAGAGTAGTGCGTGGTGAGGTCGAAGTCTGGTTTCCAGAGGATCAGAGGGCTGACAGCAGATGTTAAGGTGGATGTGGTTCAGGTCGAGGATTGATTTTCAGCGGGCACACGAAGGCCCGTTTTCAGATTGATTTATAGAAACAGATGCTACGATATTTACAACAAGACTTCAAATAATAATTTCATCACATAATATCAAAAGCAAGCAAAGGTCAACTGGTGGAAGCGTAGAGCAGTCAATAATAGACAAAATATAATAATTATCAATAAATATCCCAAAAGGGACTGAAGTCCCGCCAAATTAGGGATGCCCGTATACCATGTAAGCATTGCCAAGTTGGAAGACGCAAACAGTGGACATTTGTAGCCATAAGGACATGGACAGCATGGCGCCAGACAGCGGGATGTAGTAGTTCGGGAGAAGCCATTCCAGCAGACGGCAAAGAGGACAAGAATGAGGTACACAAGAGGTGTTATCCACTTAAGTTATGATCTGCTCTCATTGCAGCTCAATGTGGGAATTCTTCAGTCTTACAGGTATATCTCAAAAGTTTTCCTTCGTTTGTTCACACAAATGTGTATAAGGACAAAGTTAAGTTAAATTGTAGGAAGTGAAGATCAAATCTAAAAGAGGCAGATTCATAATCAGTTGACATGTGTCCTTACTTCATTGATTGCAGTAAATATGCAAATCAGGTGCATTCGTAATAAACGACACCACCGCTCCGAAAAATTACGATCGCTAATGGAACACTAAAAACTCGAGAATAGCAGACAGAGCTCAACGAGGTATAATAGAAGAACGGCCGAGCTTCGTCTACTATAATATTTAGCCCGGGGAACAAATAATAGGCCTATAATATAAGGTAGAGATAACCCGTGCGGTACTATTTTCAACTCATAATTTACTTTAAATTCCGATTATACGGACATTTTTAATTTCGACGTGGTCATTTATTCAAACGCCTTAAAATCTAGGTCAAGCCCGTTTTCTCGCAGCCAATGACGATGCCCGTTAATTTCTAATAAGAAATTTCCACGGGCGATTTTCTAGGTCAACTCAACTAAAAACTCGCCAATGCAACACTTTAGCGATGCAAAATTTTTAACGAACGTTCTGATCCGAATTTCTATCTCAACCCAACTATTTTCAGCTAAAAATTTACTTTCAGTTCCGATATATGGACATTTTTAGTTGATTTTCAAACCCATCAAGCGGCAATGATGGATTACGCTAGAGCTACACGGAAGAACGTTCGATAGGTGGCGCAGTAAGCGGACATTAAATTCAAATGCGAAGTCGCTTACCAAAAGCACATTAAATTCAAATGCGAAGTCGCTTACCAAAACACATTAAATTCAAATGCGAAGTCGCTTACCAAAACACATTAAATTCAAATGCTAAACTCGGCAGCCGCTGAGTCACAGGTAATCAAATTCAAATACACGAGCAAACAACGTTTTCTGTTACTCAATTGCTATATTTCCTAACTCTGCATTAATTCTTATCCACTTGGATTACTTCACGAAACTGATTACTTGTCTAGTTCCGGGCCCAGACATATCTCTACCGGTTTTTCGGACTTCGTCTTCGGATCTCCTTTCTCGAAATCGCCCGTTCCTGGCGTTTCGTCTTCCTTCACGATCTCCGGCGTCTGGCCTCCTTTGCTTCAGGCTCAAGACTCTTGTGTAGTCAGAATCTACTGTGCGTCCCTTAGCTCAGCTCTCATTGGCAGTGGCGGCGCGTGGATTTTTCAAAGGTGGTGCGAAGCAGCTGTGTGCCGCCCCCCCCCCCCCCCGGTAAGGCGGCAGGTCTGTCTAGTAGTCTATTGGAATTTTGTCTGTGTTGTGCATGATAGTAGCTAGTAGAAGCCGTAGCCATTAGTACCCTAGTATAGAGCACAGCAGCAGATGATGCAGATCTGCTACAAGTGCCACTGTGTACTGTGCACTTACAGTACTTTTATCAATTTGGCATTAGCAACTTACGTATTTTTCTTGAAACTTTAAAGTTGAAATAAATTTAAATCATTAATATGTTTTATTATTTTTAAGTGGATTACGCGAAAAAACAAGTAATAAATCATACTTATTTAATAAAGACTGCGAACCAAGTCAGCCGCCGACCGTTCAGCGTGGATCAGATACGTCCGAGAAATGCATCGTCAGTACAAGGACAAGGAGCGAAGCTACTGGGAGAACAAGATCAACCAACACACCAGGGAGCCCAGGAAGCTTTGGTCGGTATTCAACGACATCCTGGGTCGCTCTCGCTCCGGGCGCTGCCCAGTCACATCGCTTTTCACAGCCGACGCATTCTTGGAGGCCTTCACGACCAAGGTTCGCTCAGTCCGTGAGGCCACAGCCGGCTGTCCACCGCCG
>CAWECW010000006.1:0-66672 GCA_963807815.1 uncultured Alphaproteobacteria bacterium
AGCCAGAGCAATTCGGCGACTTCGCCAAGTGGATCGCGCTCAATCGCGACGGCCTGACGATCTTCGCGCATACGAGCACCGGCGACGATCTCGCCGACCATACCGAGCATGTCATCTGGTTCGGGCCGAGCGAGACGCTCAACCTCTCGATATTCGCCGAGGCCTAGACGACCTGCTCGATCCAGCCGTAGCGGATCGGGCGCGTGCCGCGCTGGATGTCGACCAGCGCCGAGCGAAGGCGCAGGGTCAGCGGCCCGACCGACTGGCCGCCGATGGTGAACTTCCCGTCGGCGCTCTCGACGCTGCCGATCGGGGTGACGACGGCGGCGGTGCCGCAGGCGAAGGCTTCGGTCAGCCGGCCGCTCTCCGCGTCGGCCTTCCATTGCTCGATGGAATAGGGCTCCTCGCGCACCGTCAGGCCCATGTCGCGGGCAAGGGTCAGCAGGGAATCGCGGGTGACGCCGGGCAGGATCGTCCCCGTCAGCGGCGGCGTCTGGAGCGACCCGTCCTCGAACACGAAGAAGACGTTCATCCCGCCAAGCTCTTCGACCCAGCGGCGCTCGACCGCGTCGAGGAAGACGACCTGGTCGCAGCCGTGCCTGATCGCCTCGGCCTGGGCGATCAGGCTGGCCGCATAATTGCCGCCGCATTTCGCCTCGCCGGTGCCGCCCGGCGCGGCGCGGATATATTCCCGGGTCACCCAGAGCGAAACGCTCGGAGCGTCGCCCTTGAAATAGGAGCCGACCGAGGAGGCGATCACCGCGTAGATAAACTCCGTCGACGGCCGCACGCCGAGGAACGAGCCGTTCGCGAACATGAACGGCCGCAGGTAGAGCGAGCCGTCCTCGCTGTCCGGGATCCAGGCCTTGTCGGCGCGGACCAGCGCACGGACCGATTCGAGGAACATCTCCTCCGGCAGCGGCGGCATGGCCATGCGGCGCGCCGAGTTCGCGAACCGGCGCGCATTGGCGTCGGGCCGGAACAAGCGCCGCACCGCCGCCCGGGCGGCGATAGGCCTTCATCCCTTCGAAGATCTCCTGCGCGTAGTGGAGCACCGGCGATGCCGGATCCATCGGGAATGGCTTGCGCGCCGTGATGCGGCGCGTCATGCCAGCCCTCCTGCTCATCATATTCGATGATCGCCATATGGTCGGTGAACACGCGGCCGAAGCCGGGGTCCGCGAGCCGCCGCGCGCGCTCTTCGGCAGGAACCGGCTTCGCCGCCGGCTCGAAGGCGAGCGTGATGTCGCCATCGTCGTAGATTTCAGCCCGATCATCGTCTCGCCGGCTACGGACAGCGGGGGCTCCTAGCAAGTTTCGGGCCCTTGGCCTCCTCCGCAAGCTCGACGCCCCGCCGCGAAGCTGCGCTGATCGTCAGGGAAACGAGCTTGTCGAGCACGTCCTCGCGATTGAGCACGGCAAGCCCCGCCTCGGTCGTGCCGTTCGGGCTGGCGACGCGGCGGACGATGTCGTCCATGGGTTCCCGCGTCGTCGCCGCCATCCAGGCGGTGCCGAGCACCGTTTCGAGCGCGATGGTCGTGGCGAGGTCCGCGGAAAGGCCGCGGTCCACGCCCGCCTTGGCAAGAGCGTCGACGAAGCGCGCGACATAGGCCGGGCCGGCGCCGGCGACGGAGCCGACGGCCGCAAGGCTGCTCTCGTTGTTCGTCCACAGCGCGAAGCCGAGCAGCGCGAACAGCTGCGAGACTTCGTCGTGAAGCCCGCCCGGAAGCTCTTCGCCGTAAAGCGCGACGACGCCGCGGCGGATGGCGACCGGCAGGTTCGGCAGCGCGCGGACGATCGCTCCGGCGTTCGGAAAGGCGCGAAGCGTCTCGACCTCGACCCCCGCCAGGATCGACACGACGATGGTCTGTTGCGTGAGGATGGGCGCGAGCCGCGCCACGACCTCGTCGAGCTGCTGCGGCTTGCAGCCGAGGACGACGAGCTTCGGCGGCGGGCCTGCCTCGCCGTAGTTGCTCACCGCCTTGAGGTTCGACGGGCCGGCCGCTGGGGCGGATCACCACTGCGTTGCTGAGGTCGACGCCTGCGGAGCGCCAGCCTTGCACCATGGCTCCGGCCATATTGCCGCAGCCGACGAACCAGATCGGATCGAGAGTCAGTTTAAGCCTCCCCGTGCGTATCGATGAGCGCCGCGGCGATGGCTTCGCCCGGCGATTTCCCGCCCCAGAGCACGAACTGGAAGACGGGATAGAAGCGCTCGCATTCCTCGAGCGCGGCTTCGATGATGGATTCCGCCTGGTCGAGCGTCAGTCCGTCATTTTCGCGCGTGTCGAGGATCGTTGCATGACGGAAGACGATCAGGCCGGATCCCGACCACATCTCGAAATGGCCGAGCCAGAGCTGCTCGTTGATGAGCCCGAGGATTTCGTAGATCGCCTGCCGCTTTTCGGGCGTCCACTTGATGTCCGGGAAAGCCAGGAACTGCAGGACCTGATCCTCCGGGCGCCAGACGCCGCGCAGCTCATACTGCGTCCAGCTGCCGGTTGCGGAGGCGACGATCTCTCCCTCGCCCGAGCGTTCGCACGCCCAGCCGCGAGCCTCGAAATATTGTTCGAGGATTTCGATCGGAGCGCCGTCGTCGCGCTCTTCCTGGACTTCTTCGTCGCTCAGGTTCACGCCTCCGAGCGCCCTTCGCCTTGCCCGTGCGCTTGGCGCCTGCCGCCGGGCCGGCAACCTTCGCTTCGAGCGCGGCGATGCGGCTCTTCAGGATTTCATTCTCGTCGCGCGCAGCGGCGGCCATGGCCTTCACCGCCTCGAACTCGTCGCGGCTGACGAAGTCGGCGCCGGCCATCCACTCGCGCATCTTCTCGCGCATGGACAACTCCGCCTCACGGCCCACGCCGGCCATGGTCCCGGCAACGCCGTTCACCATCTTCACGAAGTCGTCGAACAACTTGTTCTCGGACTGCATATTCTCTCCTCCACTCTGCCCGATGGATGTCGGCTACGCGTTCGGGCAATGGATTGCGGCACTTACCGCAGCCGCGAAGCACATCGAGACCAAATAGGGAAGCCCGAACGCGCCCGCCAGTGGCGTAAGTCAGCGGAGCGCGATGGCTTGCATCTGAAGCGCGCCTTCCTCCGGCAGCACGACCTTCAGCTTCTTGCGATGAAAGTCGATCGAGACCTTATCGAAGCTGCGCAAGCGCGTTCATGCCCAGCAGCAGCGCCGGCTTGCTGTCGAGGCCGAGCCTGCGGAAAGCATGCGAGTCGGCGAATACGATCGGCATGTTCTTCAGCGTGATCCCGCCGATCGTCAGTTCCGGACGATCATATATTCGCCCATGAGCTGTCTCGCCGGTGACGGACTGAAGCTCGATCTGCCCCGTGCGCTTCACGCTGCCCCGATTGAGCTTTCGCCGCAAGCTTCGTTCCCGATCGAAACCTGCGCGCCCGTGTCGACCACCAGCGTCAGCGGACATCCCTCGGCGTGGCCTGGGTCAGGATCAGCCGCCCGTTCCGGACCCTGGCGGTGACGACGATCGTGTCCTTGTCCTCCTTCACATGGGTGTCGGCCGGAACGACGGTCAGCGTCTGCTTGCTGAAATCGAAGAGGACGCGCTGCGAGCGGAGCGAGTCCAGGCCCAGGATGCCGTCCGCGCCCATATGCGCGGACTTCGAGGAGCGCCGCGTCGATGTTCCGCACCTGCTTGGCGGTCATGTCGAGCATCGGGACATGTGCCGTCTCGATCTGCGATATGCCGGTCACGCTGTGGAGAGTGACGTCCTTGCGGTCGCTCGAGCTGCAGCTGCCGTGCGAGACGGGACGAAATGGCCGTGCGGTCGGCGCCGGTGTCGATCAGGAAGCGGTAGGGCCCATGGCCGCCGACGCGGACGGGCACCGTCATCCGGTCATAGTCGTCGCTCTTGAAGCGAAGGTCGGTCGCCTGGGTCGTACTGTCGACCTGGTCCGGCTGGGCGACCGCTTCATATTCCTGGGTCTTCGGTCGGCTCAGCCGCCAGCGGCACCGGCCGTCGCCGAGCAGGAAGAACGCCAAGTAGAAGGCAGCAATTCTCATCATCCACCCCTTTGCAGCGACGCTTATACCACGTCCGCGAAGAGCGAAGGGACAATTCGATCAGCCGACGAGCGACACTCCCGCGCCCGGATTCAGATCGCCGATCGCCTTGTTGAGCGTGGCCGCGAAGCAGAGCCACAGCAGATAGGGAAGCATCAGATAGCCGGCGACCGGCCGGATGCGGCGAAACTGGCCCGCGGCGACGGCCGCAAGGCCGGCCATCAGCACGATCACGATCAGCGCCGGCTGTGATCATGTGCGCCGCGAAGAAGATCGGCGACCAGGCGAAATTGAGCGCAAGCTGCAGGAAAAAGAGGATCAGCGCGTTGCGCCGACGTTCCGAAGGCGGCTCCGCCAGGATCATGGCCAGCGCAACGCCGAGCAAGAGCGTAGAGGATCGGCCAGACGACGCCGAACGCCCAGCCCGGCGGCATGAAGAACGGCTTCGTCAGCCCGTCGAACCAGTCATTCCCGTAGCCGGAGTTGGACAGCCAGCCGCTCGCCGAGCCGGCCAGCACGATCGCCGGCACCGTGATCAGCGCGATTTTCCACCATCGCGCTGCTCTGATCGCTTCAGCCATTCTTCTCCGCTCCCAGCAGGAATTCGACATTGCCTTCAGGGCCCGTGATCGGGCTCTGCGACACGCCAAGCACGGTCCAGCCCTGCTCTTCAACCCAGACTTTGGCCTGTGTGCAGACGCGCTCATGAACCGAAGGGTCCCGGACCACGCCGCCCTTCCCGACTTCCTCCCGGCCCGCCTCGAACTGCGGCTTGACGAGCGCAACGAGCTTCGCGCCCGGTTTCGCGAGCTTCAGCGGCGCTTCGAGCACCTTCGCAAGCGAGATGAAGCTCGCGTCGCAAACCACGATATCGATGGGCTCCGGCACCTGCTCTGCCGTCAGGAAGCGCGCGTTCGTCTGCTCCTGCACGACGACGCGCGGATCCTGCCGCAGCTTCCACGCGAGCTGGTTGGTCCCGACGTCGACCGCATAGACCTTCGGCGGCTCCGCGCGAGAGCAGGACGTCGGTGAACCCGCCGGTCGACGAGCCGACGTCGAGCGCCGATCGCGCCGGTCACATCGAAGCCGAAATGCGTCAGCCCGTGATCGAGCTTGATCCCGCCCCGCGACACCCAGGGATGGTCCTTGCCGCGCACCTCGAGCGGCGCATCCTCGGCCAGCATGTCGCCCGACTTGGCGAGCTTCTTCTCGCCGCTGAACACCGCGCCGGCCATGATCAGCGCCTGCGCCCGGGTCCGGCTCTCCGCCAGCCCGCGGCTACCAGCAACTGGTCTGCGCGGACCTTGGCTACGCCCGCACCTCTTCGATGCCGGCGCTGTTCACGCGCAGCGCCTTCAGCACCGTCTCGACGATGTTCGGGGCGTTGAGGCCCGCCTCGTCATATTGCTTCTCGGGCTTGTCATGGTCCTGGAAGCGATCGGGCAGCCGCATGGTGCGGATCTTGAGGCCGACGTCGATCAGGCCTTCGTCGCTCGCCAGCGTCAGGACGTGGGCGCCGAGACCGCCGACAGACGCTTCCTCGACCGTTACCGCGACTTCGTGCGTGGTCAGCAGCTTGCGGATGAGTTCTTCGTCCAGCGGCTTGGCGAAGCGAAGGTCCGCGACGGTCGTCGAAAGGCCCTTGGCCTCAAGCTGCTCGGCGGCCTTCTCGGCCTCCGCCAGCCGGGTGCCGAGCGACAGGATCGCGACCTTGTTGCCCTGCTTGACGATGCGGCCCTTGCCGATCTCCAGCGGCTCGCGGATCGACGGGCAGCGGAACGCCGCGGCCCTCGCCACGCGGATAGCGCACCGCGATCGGGCCGCTGTCGTGCAGCTGCATCGTCTTGACCATGCGCGCGAGCTCGGCCTCGTCGGCGGCGGCCATCACGACGAAGTTCGGAAGCGTGCAAAGATAGGCGAGGTCGAAGCTGCCGGCATGGGTCGCACCGTCGGCGCCGACCAGGCCGGCGCGGTCCATCGCGAAGCGGACCGGCAAGTTCTGGATCGCGACGTCGTGGACGACCTGGTCGTAGGCACGCTGCAGGAAGGTCGAGTAGATCGCGACGAACGGGCGCATGCCCTGCGCGGCAAGTCCGGCCGCGAATGTCACGCGCATGCTGCTCCGCGATGCCGACGTCGAACGCTCGCTCCGGGGTGGGCTGCCGCGAACTTGTCGACCCCGGTCCCTGACGGCATTGCCGCGGTGATCGCGCAAATTCGCGGTCGCGTTTCGGCCAGCTTGGCGAGCGTCTCGCCAAAGACGTTCTGGTAAGCTCGGCGGACCGCCGCCGGGCCCTTGTCCTGCTTGCCGGACACGACGTCGAACTTGACGACGCCATGATATTTGTCGGCGGCATTTTCGGCCGGGCCGTAGCCCTTGCCCTTGTGGGTCACGACGTGGACCAGCATCGGTCCCATGTCCGCGTCGCGGACGTTTTCGAGCACCTCGACCAAGGCGCCGACGTCATGCCCGTCGACCGGGCCGACATAATAGAAGCCGAGCTCGTCGAAGAGCGTGCCGCCGGTGAACAGGCCGCGGGCATATTCCTCCATGCGCCGGGCGGTCCGGTGGAGCGGCTCCGGCATCGCCCGCGCGAGCTTCTGGGCCAGCTTGCGAGGCGCCAGATATTTGTTCGAGCTTACCAGCCGGGCCAGCGCATTGCGCAGGGATCCGACCGGCGGCGCGATCGACATGTCATTGTCGTTGAGGATCACGACCAGCCGGTTTCCGGCCGCGGCCGCGTTGTTCATCGCCTCATAGGCCATGCCCGCGCTCATCGCGCCGTCGCCGATCACGGCGACCGCCTTGCCCGGCGCATTCGACAGCTTGTTGGCCATCGCGAAGCCGAGCGCGGCGGAAATGGACGTCGAGCTGTGCGCCGCGCCGAACGGATCGTACTCGCTCTCGCTGCGCTTGGTGAAGCCGCTGAGGCCCCCGCCCTGCCGCAAGCGTGCGGATGCGGTCGCGGCGGCCCGGTCACGATCTTGTGCGGATAGGCCTGGTGACCGACGTCCCAGATCACCTTGTCGCTCGGCGTGTCGAAAACATAGTGAAGCGCGACGGTCAGCTCGACCACGCCGAGACCTGCTCCGAGGTGGCCGCCAGTCACGGAGACGGCAGAGATCATCTCCTGCCGCAATTCGTCCGCAAATTGCGGGAAGTTGGGTTCGGTCGAGCTTCCGGAGGTCAGCAGGATACTGGACCGCGTCGAGCAGCGGAGTTTGGGGCCGGTCGGACATGGGGCGGGACTTATCGGGAACCCGCGGTCCTGTCACCAACATGTCACCGTTTCAGCAATTGCTCAGCGATTGCTCAGCCGTCCTGGTCGCCGCAATCCCCGCAGGTGCCGCGAACTTCGATGACCGGGCGCTGGGCAGAGAACCCTGCGGATTCCGCCGCTTTTCGAACTCCGCCGGAAATTCCGTCGTCGTCGATGTGCACGGCCTGCCCGCAATTGTCGCAGATCAGGAAGATGCAGTCGTGGAGGCAGTCCGGATGCGCATTGGCGACATAGGCGTTGGCGCTTTCGACCCGCCGCGCGAGGTTCGAGCCGACGAACAGGTCGAGAATCCGGTACACGCTGTTCGCCGCGACGCGACGGCCCTGCTTGTTCGAGACGGCCTCGGCGATGTCGTATGCGCTCGCCGGACGATCGAAGCTCGCGAGAGCCTCGAACACGGACTCGCGCATGTCCGTCCACTGCTCGCCACGCCCGGTCAGCCGGTCGCGAGCCGCGTCTTTCAGCGACTCGCCTTCATGAACATGATGCTGGTGTGCGGCCATCAACATGGCAGATAGTCCTCAGAATATGGAGCCGCAAGCGCTGCGGCCGTGACGGCGATTACTCGCCGGCGATGCTGTTGAGCTGGTGCCCCAGAGCGAGGATCCCGACACCGAGCACGGTGTAGAGCGCCTCGGTCCCGTCGTGCGGAATGCTGAGCGCTCCGGCCATGACGCCAAGCCCCAGGCTTCCGACCGCGCTTGGCATCATGAACCCATGCTCCATGATCCCGCGGCCGAGTGCGACGGTCCCGACGATCATTGCCAGGCCAAGGCCGACCTCATGAATGAACGGCGAGCCGAGCAGTCCGCCGGCAGCCGAAATCATTCCCAGGAAGATCGCCGTCGCCAGGCAATGCACGAGACAAACGCCGGACAGGCCAATGGCCAGCCGGTCGAGCCCGCGGGTTTGCACTGCAATCGCCATGGGGAGGATATAACGCGACATCCGTCAGGATACAACATCACATCGAGGAAAAATGTTCTAACCTGCGTCACCCGAAAGGCGGCCTTGGCAAAGTCCGTCTCGCGGACCGATACGCCCGCGCAGATGGACTCGACACTTACCGTTTCGCGCGAGGAGCTTGCGCCGGCCAGGCGGCCGCTGGCCATTTCCAACTGGCTGCTCGCCGTCGCCGCGCTCGTCTTCCTGATGGTCGTCGTCGGCGGCATCACCCGCCTCACCGAAAGCGGCCTCTCGATCACCGAATGGAAGCCGGTGACCGGCGCCATCCCGCCGCTGACGCAGGCCGACTGGCAACATGCCTTCGCCCTCTACAAGCAGACCCCGGAATATCTGGAGATCAACGGACCCGCCGGGAATGACGCTGGCGCAGTTCAAGTTCATCTTCTTCTGGGAGTGGCTGCATCGGCTGATCGGCCGCCTGATCGGCGTGGCCTTCGCGCTGCCCCTGCTCTGGTTCGCCGCGAAGCGCGCGATCCCGCAGGGCTATGGCTGGAAGCTGGTCGGACTGCTCGTGCTCGGCGGACTGCAGGGCCTGCTGGGCTGGTACATGGTCATGTCGGGCCTCGTCGACCGGACGGACGTCAGCCACTTCCGCCTTTCGGCCCATTTGCTGCTCGCCTTCGCAATCATGGGCGCGTTGATCTGGGTCGCGCTGGACCTCAGGCAGCTGCATCGGACCGGCGAGAATCGACCGTCCCGCCTGACCGGGCCAGCCGTCGCGACCCTCGCCGTCCTTTTCGTGCAATTGCTGTTCGGAGCCTGGGTCGCGGGCCTGAACGCCGGCCCGGTCGCGAATGACTGGCCGGCGATGCAGGGCCGCTTCTTCCCCGACGGCGTCGACTGGTCGAGCGGGCGCGCTGTTCGCACTGACCCACGATCCGTACCTGATCCATTTCGTTCACCGCTGGTGGGCCTGGGTCACTGTCGTCGCGCTGGTGATCTTCGCCCGCCGCGTCCGGCCGCTCGAAGGCGGACGTCCGGCCTCGATCGCCATCCATTCGGCATTCGGGACGCAGATCATCCTCGGCATCGCGACCGTGCTGACCGGCGTCGCGATCTGGCTCGCTGTCCTGCACCAGGCCGTCGGAGCGCTGGTCGTGGCGTCGACGGCATGGGGCGCGCATGTCTACGGGAGGCGCGCCGCATGAGCGTCGTATCGGTCTATTGCATCTTCGCCAGCACCGAGGAGGCCGAGCGGATCGGCCGCATCGCTCGTCGAGGAACGCCTCGCCGCCTGCATCAACATCCTCGCGCCCTGCCGCTCGATCTATCGCTGGCAAGGTGCAGATCGAGAGCGCCGAGGAAGCTCCGGCAATCCTCAAGACGACCGGTGAAGCCGCCGACGCGCTCATCTCACGCATTGCCGGCCTGCACAGCTACGAAGTGCCGTGCATCGCCGTCTGGCCGATCGACAAATTGCTGCTCAGCTATGCCGAGTGGGTCGAACAGAGCGTCGGCCCACTCGGTAACGCCTAGAGCGGTTCGACCGGAGCTTCCGGCGCCCGCCGCGCAATCGCCGCGCGCCCTGCCGAGATCGCGAAGAACAGCAGGATCGCGTAGCAGATCGCCGGGACGATGAAGGCGGTCACATAGTCGCTGTTCTGCGACACCAGCCCGACGAGCGGCGGAATGGCCGCGCCGCCGATGATCGAGAAGCAGAGGAAGCCCGACGTCGCCTCTTCGGATGCCGTCGACCGCTCCAGCGTGATCGTGAAGATCACCGGGAACATGATCGAGTTGAACAGGCCGATCGACAGCGCAACGTAGCCGGCGCTGACGCCGCCAATGGCGAAGACGTAGGCGCACATCAGTGCGGCTGCACCCGTGAAGACCGCCAGCAACTTCGGTGCCGGGAACTGCGTCAGCAGGCCGGAGCCGACCAGGCGTCCGACCATCGCGCCGCCCCAGTAGAGGCTGACATACTTGGCGGCATCCTCCAGCGGCACGCTCCAGATGCGGTCGCTGTTCAGGAAGAAGGCCATCTGCGTCCCGATCGCCACTTCCGCGCCGACGTAGAGGAAGATGGCCAGGCCGCCGAACAGCGCCCAGGGCGACGAAATCGCCTCGCGCAAAGATGGCCGACGATGCCCTTGCGCGCCGTCTCGTCGCGTCGTAACCGGCGCCGAAGCGCTGATCACCCGGCGGCCCATCCAGATCACGACCGCGATCAGGATGATGAGACCCGCGATCCAGAAGAAGGCGCGGTCGATGCCGAGAAGCGACTGCTCGCGGACCGCATCGGTGATTGCCGTGCCTTCCTTCACCTCGACGCCCTTCAGGAAGAGCACTGCTCCAAGGTAGGGGCCGATGAAGGTGCCGAGGCTGTTGAACGTCTGGCTGAAGGTCAGGCGGAAGTGGCTGCGCTCGGGCGGTCCGAGTGCGGCCGCAAGCGGGTTTGCCGCGACCTGAAGGATGGTGATGCCGCTGGCGAGCACGAAAAGCCCGAGCAGCACGAGCCCATAGACCGCGATATTCGCCGCCCACAGCATGATCATGCAGCCGGCGACCATCAGGCCGAGCGCGATCAGCACCGTGCTGACGGCCTTCTTGCGCGACAGCAGAACCGCCGCCGGCAGGCTCATCACGCCGTAGGCGATGAAGAAGGCCGACGCGCTCAGCTGCGCTTCGACGTCGCTCAGCTGGAAGATGCCCTTCACCGCAGCGACCAGCGGGTCGACCAGCGAAGTGATGAAGCCCCATGCGAAGAACAGGCAGGTGACGATCGCGTAGGCGCTGGTCACGGTTGCTGAACGATTGTCCGGTTGCGCCACGCGTCTCTCCCCAGATTTTGGCGGCGCCTTGGTGGCAGCTAAGAACAGCAGCCACAAGCGGAGATTTGCCGCTTGCGGAACCAGGACCGAGTAAGCCATTTCTGCACGACGAAGGAGTTTCGCTTGATCCCCGAGGACCGCCAATTGCTTGAGGCCGTCGAGACATCGCCTCTCGCGATGGTGCTCAGCAATCCGCGACTTCCGGACAATCCGCTGGAGGTCGTGAACGCTGCATTTTGCGACCTCACGGGTTATGCCGAAGCCGAAGTCGTGGGCAAAAACTGCCGCTTCCTTGCCGGTGAAAGCACCGAGCCCTGGGTGTCGGATCAGATCCGCGAGTGCAATCCGGGATCTTCGCCCCGTCCTGGTCGACATCCTCAACTACCGGAAGGACGGCGAGCCCTTCCGCAACGGCGTGATGATCACGCCCTTGTTCGATCCGGAGGGAGGTCTTGCCTGGTTCCTGGGTTCGCAGGTGGATCTCGGGCCGTCCGTCGGAAGGCAGGCTTTCGGGCCGGCAGGCGAAAGCTGCGGCGCTCGTGGCCGAGCTCCCGCCGCGCCAGCGCGAGGTGCTCGAGCACATGGCGCGCGGCCTTCTCAACAAGCAGATCGCCTGGGAACTGAAGATCAGCGAGAAAACGGTGAAGATGCACCGCGCGCTGCTGCTCGAGCGGCTCGGCGTTTCCACGACCGCCGAGGCCATCCGCATCGCCGTCGAGGCAGGTCTCTAGCCGTCAGGATCCGCCCAGCGCCGCGCTGATCTGCGATAGAGGTTGGGCAAGGGCCTGCTCGACTGCACCGAACGCGCCCAGCGCAACCGCACCGGCGGCGATAACGAAACAGGCGAATTCCATCGTGCGGCCCAAAAGCCGGGATCGGTCGTGCCGCTGCCGGACGGTTCGCGGAGCGCGCCTGCGCTCGACCGGCAAACCCGGCGCCTTCGGCGGCGCGGCCGCGGACGGCTCGGCGACGAGCGACTGAATGAAGATCGGGTCCTGAGAGCGCAATCCCGCACGATGCCCCTTCGACCAGGCAACGCGGGCGATGAGCACGTGGCTGCCGCGCCGGATCTCGACATAGCTGCCCCGTGCGGGAGGATTGGGCGCCTGGATCCCGGCGCCATGGAGAGACAGGTTCAGGATGCAGACGTCATGCCAGGAGGCGCCGCTGCGCATCCTCGCCTTGATCATGACCTTCTGCCGCTCTTCGCGAGGCTTCATCGACGGCGCTTCCAGACACGCGCCTTCCCCCCTTCGGTCCGGCATCACGCGCCGCAGGGAATTAGGGCCTTGCCAGGCTCCGCATGCTTAAGCATTCCTCCGTTCCGGAGCAGGTTCGCGACAACCTCCGGTATTATTTTACCCGTCCGCAAACAGCCGGATTTGCTTGACGATTTCCGCATCCGATGCCATTGGGCCGCTCGACAGCGGCGCCATTTGGGTGCCGCTTTCCCGTTTTTGAGAAGAGGCAAACGCCATGAAGGCGCTGATGAAGACGACCAAGTCGGCCAAGCCGCATGAGGTCGAGAAGAAGTGGCATCTGATCGATGCGGACGGGCTGGTTGTCGGCCGCGTCGCGACGATTATCGCCAATATCCTGCGCGGCAAGCACAAGCCGATCTACACCCCGCACGTCGATTGCGGCGACCATGTCGTCGTCATCAACGCGGACAAGGTCCGGTTCACCGGCCGCAAGCTCGCGCAGAAGATCTATTACAAGCACACCGGCTATGCCGGCGGCATCAAGGGCGTGACCGCGGGCAAGGTGCTCGAGGGTCGTTTCCCGGAGCGCGTGCTCGAGAAGGCGGTTGAGCGCATGATCCCGCGCGGCCCGCTCGGGCGCGACCAGATGCGTGCTCTGCATCTCTACAACGGCACCGAGCATCCGCACGGTGGCCAGGACCCGCAGCCGCTCGACGTCGCTGCGATGAACCGCAAGAACAAGGTGGGCGCATAATGGCCGACAAGAAGTCCCTTTCCGATCTCGGCGAGCTGACCAACCCGAAGCCCGAGGCTCCGGCGGTTGCCGAAGCTCCCGCGGCCGAGGCTGCACCGGCTGCCGCTGAGTCTTCCGAAGCCGCTCCGGCCTCATCCGGCGGCGACGGCCGTCGCGGCCGCGAAGAAGCGGTCAGCGATCACGGCGTTTCGACCCAGGGTCCGCAGATCGCGGCAGTGCTTCGCGAGCAGCAGCTCGACAAGCAGGGCCGCGCCTATGCGACCGGCCGCCGCAAGGATGCCGTCGCGCGCGTCTGGCTGAAGCCGGGCTCGGGCAAGATCGTCATCAACGGCCGCGAGCAGGAAGTCTATTTCGCTCGCCCGACGCTGCGCCTGATCATCAACCAGGTGTTCGACATTACCGATCGCCGCGGTCAGTACGACGTCGAAGCCACCGTCAAGGGTGGCGGCCTGTCGGGCCAGGCGGGCGCCGTCCGCCACGGCATTTCGACGGCCCTGACCCGTTACGAGCCGGAGCTGCGCACCACGGTGAAGCGCGAAGGCTTCCTGACCCGCGATCCGCGCGTCGTCGAGCGCAAGAAGTACGGCCGCGCCAAGGCACGCCGCAGCTTCCAGTTCTCGAAGCGCTAAGCGAATTACAGAACGTCACGCGAAGGGCGGTCCGGAGCTTCCGGGCCGCCCTTTTCGATTCTAAGGCGTCGGAATGCCGAAAGCCTTCACCCGCGCCGTAAGCCCCAGGCTTGCCGAATGCGAGCTCACCCATCTCAGCGCGTACCGCTCGATGTGCGAGCGGGCGTTGCAACAGCACGCCGCCTATGAAGACGCCCTTCGCGGCGCCGGCTTCGAAGTCATCCGCCTTCCCGACTTGCCCGACCATCCCGACGGCGTGTTCGTCGAGGATACCGCCCTCCTCTTGGACGGCCATGCCATCATCACCCGCCCAGGCGCGGCGTCGCGATTACCGGAGACCGGATCAACGGCCGAGGGCTTGGCAGGGCAGTTCGAGATCCACCGCGTGAACGGAAGGCTTCGTCGACGGCGGCGACGTGCTCCGCATCGGCAGCACCCTCTACGTCGGCCTGTCGACCCGCACCGACGCCGCCGGCATCGACTCCCTCCGATCGATCTGCCGCGCCATCGGGTTCGACGTCGTGCAAGCGGAGCTTCGCGACTGCCTTCACCTCAAGACCGGCGCCACCCTCGCCGGACCGGACGGTGCGGGAACGCCCGTGCTGCTCTACAACCCGCGCTCGGTCGACCCTGCGCAATTCGCGGGCGTCGACCCCCTGCCCGTCGACGAGGCCGAGCCGAACGCCGCGAACTGCCTGCGCGCAGGCGACCGCCTCATCCTCCCGGCCGGCAATCCCCGCACCGCCGACCGCCTCCGCACCCGCGGCTTCACCGTGATCGAGGTCGACGTGTCCGAGCTTCAGAAAGCCGAGGCCGGCGTCACCTGCATGAGCCTGATCTCGGCTTAGCCGGAATAGCGCGTGCGGATCGTGTCGATCGCTTCCACGATCAGCTCGCGCAGCACGTTCTCGTCCACGTCCGACAGGCGCTTAATATACAGGCAAGATTTGCCCGATCTTGTGCGGGCCGAGCCTGTCCGAGCAGCTCCTTGCTATGCGCACCGTCGCAGTCGAGATAGACGACGAGTTCCTTCGCGCGCGGTGAAAAGGCCGGCCAGCGGCGCATCCCCCTCCCGGCCGCTGTCGTAGCGATAATGGTAGCTGCCGAACCCGACGATGCTGGACCCTACATGTACGGTGCCTCGCCGGTGATCTGCTGCATCATCGCACCCACAGCCTTCGCGTCTCGCGGCGGGCCGCGTCAGGCACGCCGTCGAGAAAGCGGCTCACGTCCTCGCTCGTCCGCTTCGTCTTGTTCTCGGTCATCGACGCGCTCCAGCCAGCCCGAATAATGGATGACCTCGCCGATGAACGGCAATGATGCCTTCACGTCAAATCGGAATCTCCCGGCGTCCTCGGTCTCAGCCGCCTCGATCCTCGGGGCGAACGCCAAGGGCAGCGGCACGCCAAGCAAGCGCCAACCACGCAGACGCATGGCCAGCCCAACGTGATCGCTTGGAAGATCGAACAGGAAACTGATCGGCCCGAAGCGTTCCGAAAGCCACCGTCCCTTGCTGCTCAGCACACTCCGGAAACAATGACCGCCGAAGTCCCGGGTCCAGGTCTCGACGCCGTTCCGTTCTGAAAACTGCACATGCACCGGATAGCGGCCCGGTGGCGGAAAACGCATCACACGACACGCCATTCGCGCGAACAGGCTTTCACCCGTGATCACGCCGACCCTCGCCCACCGCCCCGGCTTCGCCGTTGATCTCGTGCATCCGACGAACCGCTGGTGGCAGCCGGTCGAATGCCGAACCCATCAAGCGCCGGTAGAGCGTCGGCCGCAGAACCTGCTCCGTAATCTCGTGATGGATGGGCAGTGTTTCGAACACCGCCTGGAACTGTTCAAGTTCGAGCTCTTGTCCCGCGTGCCGAGCGCCAGGCGGCAACGGTTTGTCGGCCAGCAAAGCTGCAGCGATAGTCGGAATTTCCGGCCCCGAGCCCTGTTCAGCGATCAAGGTCCAGCGCCGCTCCAGCCGTTCCCCGTCCCGCCACCCCCGGACCGTCACGGTCATCGCCGACCGAGGACTGCTCCACAACATCGTGGCCTTCTGAAGCGCGACGAATAGCCGGCCGAATGGTTCGAGCGAGTGCATCAAGCCGAGGCGAACAAGCCAACTCGAAGCCCACAGGCCCAAGATCTGCGGTGCCCGGTCGGACCCTGCACGAAAGATTACGGGCGGCCTGCCAGGCAGCATCGCGGGCAGCACTTCGAGGTCGGGTACGTCACATAGAGCCATCCAGCGGCGCGGGAGCGGCTTGATGCCCGACACTCTGAATTTTTCGCGGCGAAGGTCGCTCCCGCCGAACCCGGTCGTCCAGCGCCCACCGCGCCAGATGCGGATCGGCCGTCCCGCATAGCTGAGGATGGCCCTGGTGACAGACCGGGTGGCGGTAGAGCGCGTCGACGCGCTAAGCGCGATTTCGACCATGTCCGCCCGGTCGAGGCCCTCACACAGTCTTCGCGCGACCGCACCGGACAACGCCGGCACACTGGAGGCTCCACTGATGACGGCAACACCTGCTGCCCGCGCGGCCTGGTCGAGGGTTCCGATGCCCACCACGAACTCTCGCCCATCCGCCAGGTCCAGATAGGAACATCCCTGCGCGATACAGGCCTTCGGCACGTCGTAACCGCTCTGCTGGAATGGTCCCGCGGCATCGATCACAATGTCGGGCGCGTGATCTCGCAGGACCGGAACTAAATCTGCCGACCGATCGAGCTGGACCGCACGTGCGCCAGTCAGCCGTTCGCAAAAGCGCTGCGCCTTCTCCAGGCTCCGGCCACCGACGAGCACATCATGTCCGGCTGCGGTCAGTCGGCGCACAAGTCTCGCGCCGAACCCGCCATATCCTCCGATGACGAGAATCCGGCTCACAGGATGCGATCCATGGTCATGCACCGGCTTCCACGTCGTGGAACATGACGGTTTGGGAAATCAGCTCACCGAAAAGTCGGTGCTCCAGCAGCAGTGTGAATGCGAACCAACCATTGTTGCAGTCCACGTGCCCGACCCGAAGGTGCCCTGGTGCCATCCAGTTCGGCACGCGCAATCGGTATCGGCCACGGCCGACGAAGTAGTGGTCGCCGACGAAATAGAGCGCGTCAGCCTCAGCTTCGACGCGCAGCGCTATTCCGACGCCGCGGCCGATATATTCCTCGAGACCTGTCGGGCCGGCAAAGCATTTGCTCGAATGGATGACTTGCGGGAAGCCGTGCCGGCGGCCGTAGATACGGGTCCAGAATTGCCCGCCGAATGCGCCGTCTTCAGTCACGCTGACCACGGCCGGTACATCGCAGTCGCGCGACAGGGGAAGCGGACTGCCGATCAGGCGGCCGAGTTGGGCAAGAAGCCAGCCAAGCCGACTCATCCGGCATTCCAGGACTTCGCCGACGTAGACGGCGGCTTGGCAGTCCTGAATGCGCTTGCCGAAGCGAGCCCGGATAGCCTGGGGCAGGCTCGCCCAGGCCTCCTCCCCAACAAGGTTGCGAAAGCGCAGGTCGCCGACCGAAGCCTGAACCCGGCGTTCCGCCGGGAAGTGGAGGACCTGGGCGTCTCTCAGCTGCTCCATCACACGCTCCCTCGGCGCTAACGGCGGTCGCCGTCCTTTCGGCCTAGATTGAGAAGATTGACGACTTTCGACCCCATCTTGATCAACGCCATGATCTTCGTCGGCTGGACGGTGAGCATCTGCTCGTACCAACGGTTCAATGTCTCGACGAAACGTTGCAACTCGGCGAGCCGTTCGCGCGCCACGGCGCTGACCTTCGGGTCACCCTCGGCGTCCGCCATGCAGGCGCGGAGCGCAGCCGCAGCCGGGTCGATCTCTCTCTCTTTCCTGCCTTCAGCGATCCGGGTGACCATGACCAGCAGGTCGGTCTCCGCCTCGTAATGGTCGCGGCGATCCCCAAACACCGGCACCTTCCGAACGAGCTTCCAGCCGATCAATTCCTTGAGGCTGTTCGAGACGTTGGACCGCGCCATGCCGAGCGTGTCCGCGAGCTCTTCGGCAGTCAGCGCCCTTTCCGAGACGTAGAGCAGGGCGTGAATCTGAGCGACCGAGCGGTTGACCCCCCACTGGTTACCCATTTCGCCCCAGTGAAGGATGAACCGCTCGACCGCGATGGGCAGCTTTGTCGACTCGTCGGTAGTTTCTGTCATTACAGAAATGTCTGACACTTTGTTGCAGATGTCAACGCGTGGCTTGGGTGAACAAGTCCCTTCCCTACACGGTCCTCACTCTGCCAATGCTGGCGAGTGCCGGCCGCAGCTACAAGCTCTTTCACGCTCTGGATTGGACGTTCCGGTCCGGCGCGCTCTCATGGACGGGGATGGACTTGCTTCGCCGCGAGCGTGAACATTGGGAACATTCGCGCGGGGTCCGCATGAAGAACGACAAGAAGCCGACACATCCCGACACGAAGCTGGTGACCGGCGGGCGGCGCAAGGAATGGCTGCGCGGCATGGTCAACGTGCCCGTGTCGCGCACGTCGACAGTGCTCTTCGACAGCGTCGAGGACATGCACGCCTCCTATCCGCCGGAGGACGGCCGGCCGAGCTACGGCCGGCACGGCACCTGGACCCAATGGTCGCTGGCGGAAGCGCTGACGGAGCTGGAGCCGGGCGCCGCCGGGACGAGACTGTTCCCGTCCGGGTCGGCGGCCGTGTCGATGGCGCTGATGAGCGTGCTCGCGCCCGGCGACGAGCTTCTGATGGTCGACAGCGCCTACGCGCCGACGCGCCATTTCTGCGACCGCGAGCTGAAGCGGCTCGGCATCGCAACGCGCTATTACGATCCGCTGCTTTCGCCCGAAGAGATCGAGGCGCTGATTACCGACAAGACCAGGGCGATCTTCATGGAGAGCCCGGGCTCGCTGACCTTCGAGGTGCAGGACGTTCCCGGCATCTGCGCGATGGCCAGGGCCCGCGGCATCGCGACCTTGCTCGACAATACCTGGGCGACATCCGATCTTCTTCCCGGCGATCGCCAAGGGCGTCGACCTGTCGATCGTGGCCTGCACCAAATATGTCGCGGGCCATTCCGACCTGATGATGGGCTCGGTCACCGCCGCGCCGTCGCATTGGGAAGCGCTGACGCGGACCGGCCGCAGCTTACGGTCAATATGTCAGCCCCGACGATGCCTATCTCGCCGCGCGCGGGCTGCAGGACGCTCGGCGTCCGGCTTCGCCAGCATGAGCTTGGGGCGATGAAGGTCGCGCATTGGCTCAAGGACCAGCCGCAGGTCGCGAGCATCCTCCATCCCGCGTTCGCACGAAAGCGCCGGTCACGAATATTGGCGGCGCGACTTTCAGGGATCGTCGGGCCTTTTCTCCTTTGCCCTGAAGGGCGGCGACGCGGCCGCGCGCGACAGGCTCATCGACAGCCTCGAACTGTTCGGGATCGGCTACAGCTGGGGCGGTTTCGAAAGCCTCGCCACGCCGGCCGATACGAAGGGACTGCGAACGGCGTCCAGGCGCGACTTCGGCGGGCCCGCTGGTTCGGCTGCACATCGGCCTGGAAGATCCGGACGATCTGATCGCCGATCTCGCCCGAGCGCTGGCACTCTACCCGTCGGCGGGCTGAGCATGTTCTATCTCGCGATCAAGGCGCTGATCTCCGGGGTCATCGTCGCCGCCGCGTCGGAATATCGCGCGCAGGTCGCCGGGCGTCGGCGGGCTCATCGTCTCGCTGCCGCTGGTTTCCCTGCTGACCTTCATCTGGGTCTGGCGGGACACGCGCGACGGCGAACGGGTCGCCGAACTCGCCCAGGGCGCCTTCTGGTTCTTCCTGCCGTCCATGCCGATGTTTCTCGCGCTGCCCGCGATGCTGCGGGCGGGCGTTTCATTCTGGCCGGCCTTCGCGCTCGCGATTGCCGGGACCGCGATCCTCTACCTCGGAATGTTCTGGATCGCGCCGCGGCTGGGCGTTCGGCTCTAGCCGAGGCGCGGCGTCAGTGCCTGGTCGCGAAGGCCGCGCCAGATGCGCAGCGCCTGCACCGTCTCCGGAACATCGTGGACCCGGACGATCTGAGCGCCCTGCTCCACCGCCTTCAGCGCGAAGGCGATGCTGCCGCCAGGCGCTGGTCGGCGGGCGCCTCGTTCGACAGCGCGCCGATCGTCCGCTTGCGGCTCGCGCCGACCACGATGGGGCAACCGAGCGAATGGAACAGCGCGAGCCCGTTCATCAGCTCGAGATTGTGCGCCACCGTCTTTCCAAAGCCGAAGCCGGGATCGATGAGGATGTTGGACCGCGCGATCCCCGCCGCCTCGGCAGCGGCGATGCGCTCCTCCAGCCATGAATAGACTTCGATCAGCACGTCTTCGTACTGTGGATCGTGCTGCATCGTCTCGGGCAGTCCCTGATGATGCATGAGGACAACCGGCGCCCCGGCTGCCGCCACGACTTCCGCCGAACGCGGGTCGAACGTCAGCGCCGAAACGTCGTTCACCAGTCGCGCTCCGGCTTCGATCGCCGCCGACATGACTTCGCTCTTTCGGGTGTCGACCGACACGGCCGCGCCGCTGGCGGAAAGCCGCTCGATGACCGGCTGCACCCGGGCAATCTCATCCTGGGCCCAGACCTGCTGGGCCCCGGGCCGCGTGAATTCGCCGCCGACGTCGAGGATTGCGGCACCCTCGCTTGCCATTTGCACGCCAGCCTCCACGGCGGAGCCAGCCTCGGCGAAGCGGCCTCCGTCCGAAAAGCTGTCCGGTGTCGTGTTCAGGATCCCCATGACCTGGGGCTGGTCGAGGCGAACGGTGCGGTCGCCAAGCTGCAGGGGCTTTCGCACAGCCGGTCAAGCATTGCCCATTGCGCCGCGAGGTCGTCGTCGAAGCGCTCTTCAAGGCCGGCCACTGGCACCAGCTCGGCCGACACTCCTCGATTGCCCTCGATCCGCAGCAGCTCGACCGCCGAGAAGAAGATCAGCCCTCCCGCAAGCCTAGCGACCTTTCCATCATGGCCGAAAGGTGCGTCGACGAAGGCGGTCGGGCGGATGAGCGTGCGTTCGGCCATGCCCGCTAGTGTCGTTCCAACCGGACGATGTTCAAGCCCGGAAGAGTCGAGCAGAGGCTAGAAACCCGAGTAAGCCTCGTTTCCGACGAACCCCATTCGCTTAACTTTCGCGCGATTGGCCGCCACGAACACCTCGTTCACGACCTCATAACGGGCTTCGGATTCCGGCTGCAGATGCAGCTCGGGCGGCAAGGGCATACGCGCGCTCGCCGCGAGATTATAGGCCAGTTCGTCCTGCGTGATCGGTGAACCGTTCCACAGGATGGCACCGGCGTTCGTGACGACGATCTTGTTCTTCACCCGGTCGATGAACGGGCAACCCGGGCAGTCCTTCGGGAGATCGAGCTTCACGGCGTGCGTCTGTAGCGGGATGGTGATGATGAACATGACCAGCAGCACGAGCATGACGTCGATCAAGGGTGTCATGTTGATCTCGCCCATCATGGGGGCTTCGCGTGCTGCGGAAATGGCCATCTGCACCTCCTGCGATTATAATGTTACAACATTACATAGGTCGACAGTTTGATGCAAGCGCTCGTCTCGGCGAAGCACAAAAAAGGCGGCCCCGAAGGGCCGCCTCAAAGTTCAGACGGGCAAGCCGTCCCTAGAAGTTCATGTAGGCTTCGTTTCCGACGAAACCCATCTTCTCGACGTGGGCGCGCTTGGTAATCGCGAGCACTTCGTCGACGAGGACATATTTCGCTTCCGGTTCCGGCTGCAGGTGCAATTCCGGGATCGGCTGGATCTGTTGCGAAAGCTCCAGATACTGCCGCAGCTGCTCCTGGCTCACCGGACCGCCGTTCCAGAGAATCTGGCCGGCCGCGGTGATGACGACCTTGTTCTTGACCGGGTCGATCGGTGGCGGAACCGAATTGGGGTCGTCGACCGGAAGGTCGAGCTTCACCGCGTGGGTCTGGATCGGGATCGTGATGATGAACATGATGAGGAGAACGAGCATGACGTCGATCAGCGGCGTCATGTTGATGTCCATCATCGGCTCGCCACTGGTGTTGTCACTGGCGGTTTGCATCGACATGGCGATAAGCTCCTAAACTTTACTGACGCGTCGATGGCGGTGCCGGCCGGCGGCTCGGAAATGAAGCCGACGCGGGCGAAACCAGCGCGCTGCATCGTGAACACCGCGCCGCCAATGCAGCGGTACGGCGTGTTGACGTCTCCGCGGATATGCGCCTCGGGCATCGTTTCTTCGGTGAGGTTCTCGACGCCGCCGACGTCCTTGATCGTGTCCTCGAGCTTCTTGACCGCACGATCCACCAGCTCCTGCGAACTCACCTTGGTCAGGTTCCAGTAGACTTCGCACTCGCCGCCCGGACCACCGCGAACGGAAAGGTTCACGTTCTCCGGCTTGGTCGTGGTCGGCTCGTAGCGAACCTGCGGCAGCGAGACCGGAACAGTCTGCAAGACGACCGGAACCGCAATCAGGAAGATGATCAGCAACACGAGCATGACGTCCACGAGCGGAGTCACGTTGATGTCCGACATCGGTGTGTCTTCGTCGTCGTCTTGCGATACGCCCATTGCCATAAGACTTGGCCTTCTTCAGTTCGATATCGTCACGAGGCCGTGCCGGGCGTCGACCGCGCCGGCACGGGATCTCGTGATCGGATTAGACGCGGTCGGCAGTCGGGTCGCACCGGTGCGAGCCGGCTCCGCCGGGCGACCCGTCGTTGCCGTGGCCGTGGCGGGACGACCAGCGTCAGCCTTCGGCGCAGCGCCGCCGATGCGGGGCTTCACGCGGCCTTCCGACATCAGGTAGCCGTGCAGGTCGTTCGTGAAGGCCGCGAGGTCCTCCATGATCGACTTGTTGCGGCGAACGAGCCAGTTGTAGGCAAGCACGGCCGGAACGGCGACGACGAGGCCGAGAGCGGTCATGATCAGCGCCTCACCGACCGGACCGGCGACGACGTCGATCGACGCCTGACCGGATGCGCCGATCTTGATGAGCGCGCGGTAGATGCCGATGACGGTACCGAACAGACCGATGAACGGCGCGGTCGAACCGACGGTCGCGAGGAAGGCGAGGCCTTCGCCGAGACGGGCGCCGATCGCACCCTGGCTGCGGGCAAGGCTGTTGCCCATCCAGTCGTGGCGGTCGATCGGGTCGGTCAGCTTGTCGTGCTGCTCCTGCGCGACGCAGCGCGTCGTCGACGATCGCGCGATAGGCGCTGCGCTGCTCGAGCTTCGTCGCGGCTTCACGCAGGTTCGGCGAGTTCCAGAAGCTCGCACGAACCTTGCGGCCCTGGCTGATGATCTTCTGCTGCTGCATCAGCTTCGTGAACAAGATGTAGAAGGAGAAAATCGACATGCCGACCAGGATGATGAAGATCGACCAGGCGATGATGCCGCCCTGCTTCAAGCGCCTGCACAGGCCGTAGGGGTTTTCGCCGGCTGCGGCGGGAGCGGCTGCTGCCGTGAGTGCGAGAATTGACATGTTCGTCTACTTTCCTCTCGAAAAATGGTCTTGCTGGACGTCCGGGTCTAACCCTCAAGTCGCCAGGTAATGCGTTGATGCGTAAGTATCCGCCATGGGTTGGCCATTGCTACCCTTGGCCGGCGTGAACCGGGCGCGGCTGCGCAGGATCCTGCAGGTCGCGTTGTCCAACGAGCGTGAACCGCTCGACGACGTCACACTGCAACCGCTCACCCGCCCGTCGGTGCCAATAGCGAGGCTGACGCCCGACCGTGCCCTGATCTTCATTGCGGACGGCATCGGACGGATAGTCGTCCGCGCTGAACAATGTTTGCAGGTTTCCCTTGCGCGCTCTGCGCCTTCGTGACGATCGCCGGAGGCGGCGGCGCAGGCGGCGCCGGCGGCGCCGGCGGTGCTGTCGGAGTGATCACGGGCGGCGGCGCTTCGCGAACCACGGCCATTGGCGGCGGCGGCGCGACGTTCGTGCGAACGAGCGGCGGCGGAGCGACCACCTGCGGCGGCGTTTCCGGCTGCTCAGGCGGCGGAGGCGGCTCTTCCGGTGGCGGCGGCTCTTCCTCCACGTCGAAGGTCTTGAGGTCTTCGGCCGCCTTCTTGATCACGTTGTAGGCAAGACCAGTGACGATCGCATAGCCGAGCACCGCGTGGAGCAAGGCCACGATGATGATCGCGACCGTCCGGTTGCCGCTAAGCTCTTTGTGTTGGGCGTATGACATTAACGCGCAATTCTCCCCGAAACGCCATCACCAATCCGGACCAGGCCGCTCCCCTGCGCCCGACCCGGTGAAGGCCACTTCCATGTATCAACATTACATGGCCGTAAGCGCGCCTCCTTATATTCGCCACAAGTGCCGCGCAACGCATTTTGTTCCACGCTTGTTACATTGTGCCGACATCGGGCGCGTTGCCGTTGAAGGAGGCAAGCTCGACTCCGACGGCGCGGGCCTCCGGATACACGTCGGGCTTCGCCGTTACAACGCGAAGGGCGCGTACTCCGCGCAGCGCGGCGACCCTGTCGTAGATCGCATGTGCCAGAGATTCCTGCAGATTATAGCGGCGGGCACTCGCAAGCTCTTCGACTTGGCTTCGCAGGAAGTCGTAATCCCAGGCGAGCATCGGGTCGTCGCAATCAGCCGGCGGAATATGGTCCAGCCAGATTTCGACGGTGACGAGCAATCGCTGCGGAACCCCGATCTCGAACTCGTGGAATCCGATGTCCGTCATGACTTCAAGCGAATCGAGGAAGATTCGCGCGCTTCGCGGCCGCAGGGATTCGGGAACGAGTCCCTGCAGATTCGGTCGGGGTCGCTCATCGATTCTCCAAGTTCAAAGAAACTGGACGTCGCGCAGCGGCGGCGAGAAGCGTTGCCCCCCGTCGATGACGATCACTTCGCCCGTAACCGTTCGCGCCGATGCCAGATAGCGGATCGCGGCTGCCACATCCTCAGGCTCCACTCCTCGCCCGAGCGGATTGTCCGAGTGGACACGATCGAAATTTTCTTCCGTCTGGCCCGGCGAGCGCAGCATGAGGGACGGCGCAATTCCGTTCACGCGAATGCCCTTCGGCGCAAGCGCCCGCGCGGCGAGCTCCGTGAACCCGGCCAGCGCCTGCTTGGAAAGAGTGTAGCTCAGGAAATCCGGGTTGGGCGCGGCGAGCTTGGAATCCAAGCAGGTTGACGATGAGCCCATCCTCACCGGCCCGATGGCGACTGGCGAAAGCCTCCGTAAGCAGCACTGGCGCGCGCAGGTTCACGGCCAGATGCGCATCCAGTTCGTCGGGGCTGAATTCACCGAAGCCGTCGCGAGCGAATCGCGCGGCATTGTTCACCAGAAGCCGTACCGGCGGCAGAGTCTCGGCCGCGTTGAAGATCGCGTCGGCACAGGATGGGTCCGCCAACTCGGCAACGACCTTTACGGCTCCGCTCGGGACTTCGTCGTCAGCGTGATGAACATGGGCGACGACCGACCAGCCATCGGCGATGAGGCTCGCCGCAACGACCGCGCCGACGCGCTTGGCCGCTCCCGTGACGATCGCCGTTCGATTTAGGTCGCGCATGACCGCCCTGTTGTCATCGCCTGCGCGCCGAAGCAATGACGGGCGGTGCCCGAGACCCGTCCTCCGATCGAATTGCAGGGCTTGAGCCTCGCCGATCTGCAGAAGCTTGCGGATGAGCGGCGGCTTCCGCCGGTGGAGAACTGGAACCCCGACGCATTGCGGGCACAGCGAAATGCGCATCGCACGGGACGGCACCTGGTACCATCAGGGCTCGCCGATCACCCGGCCGGCAATGGTGCGGCTGTTCTCGACCGTCCTTCGCCGCGAGCCGGACGGCAGCCATGTGCTCGTCACGCCCGTCGAGAAACTCGAGATCGAAGTCGAAGGCGACGGCGTTCCGCGCAATCGAGATGCAGACCGAGGGCAGTGGCGAGGATCGTAGCATCGCCTTCAGGCTCGACAGCGGGGACCTCGTAATCGCCGGACCCGCGAACCGGCTTCAGCGTGGTGGAAACGGACCTTGGCCCCTCGCCTCGCCTCGAAGTCCGTCACGGCCTGGAGGCCGAGCTGTCGCGGTCGATCTATTATGAGCTGGCGGAGATTGCCCTCGCGGAAGGACGCGACCCTCCGGGTGTGTGGAGCCGGGGCGCGTTCTTCCCGCTGGGGGTGGACGAGCGATGAGCCTGGTCCATCGGTTGCGAACCGCCTTGGCCCAACCGCCGGTGCTGCCTCCGCTAGAAGGCGACCTGGACGAAGGTGGCGTTGAGGGCGAATGTTCCTGCGGCTGTGATGATCGCGGTGACGGATCGGCCAGAGCCTGGAGTCATCCTGACGGTGCGCCGGGAACACATGCGCACGCACGCGGGCCAGGTCGCATTTCCCGGCGGTCGCATCGACCCCGGCGAAAATGCCGTCGAGGCGGCCTTGCGAGAAGCCTGGGAAGAAATCGGACTCGATCCCGCCACCGCCGAAGTCGTCGGCGAGGTCGACACCTACCGCACCATTACAGGCTTCATGGTCACGCCTGTTCTTGCGGTCGTCCCGCCGGACCAGCAACTCAGTCCGCACGAACATGAGGTGGCGGACTGGTTCGAGGCTCCGCTCGCATTTCGTGCTCGACCCGGCGAACCAGGAGCTGAAAAGCGCCCTGTTCCAGGGACGTGAGCGCCACTACTACGAGATCGTGTGGAACGACCGAAGGATCTGGGGAGCCACGGCCGCGATGATCGTCAACCTGTCGCGCAGGCTGCAATGGAGCTGAAGATCGATGCCGACAAGTGGCGTCGAAGCGGGGCATGGCCCGCCTGCTTGACGCTCTCGGAGCGAAGGAAGGCTTGACCCGCTACGTGGGCGGCGCGGTTCGTGACGAACTCCTGCACCTGCCAGTCAGCGACCTCGACCTCGCGACGAGACTGAGACCCGACGAGGTGGTCGCGCGGTTGGAGGCGGCCAAAATTCGCCCCGTTCCGACGGGCATCGATCACGGAACGGTGACGGCTGTCAGCAGCGGAAGCCCGTACGAGGTGACGACGCTGCGTCGTGACGTAACCACGGACGGACGGCGAGCGACGGTGGCTTTCACCGACGACTGGGAAGAAGATGCGGCCCGCCGCGACTTCACCATCAACGCCTTGTCGGCGGACCCGCAGACGGGTCGACGTCTTCGATTATTTCGGCGGCAAGGACGACCTGATCGCCCGGCGCGTCCGCTTTATCGGCGAGCCGCTGGAACGCATTGCCGAGGACCATCTGCGAATCCTGCGCTTCTTTCGCTTTCACGCGCGATTTGGAGTGGGCGAACCAGACGCCGCTGGACTGAGCGCTTGCGCCGCAGCGGGCCAACGATCTGATGGCCTTGTCCCGCGAGCGGATTGCCGACGAATTGCTGAAGCTTCTGGCCGTCGAAGATCCAACGCCGACGGTTGCGATCATGCTGGATCATGGCGTTCTGCGGCCGGTGCTTCCGGAGATCGCCGATGCCGCCGTTTCCCGGCTGGCAGAGCTGGTCGAAACCGAACGAACGCGCAGGCATTGAGGGAGCGCCGCTTCGCCGCCTGGCCGCCCTCCTTCCCGTCCGACCCGGCGCTCGCCGAGCGCATCGCGGTTCGCCTGAAGCTGTCGAACAAGGCCCGCAAGCGGCTTGGCTGCGCAGTGAACTCCGACGCTGCCGGAAAACGCGCAGAGCCCTTGCTTATTACATCGGGGTCGAGTGCGCGGTAGATCGCCTGTTGCTTGGCGGCAGAGCGGATCGAGCGGCCGCGATCGCGAGATGGCATGTCGCCTCGAATGCCCGTCGGCGGCGGGCAGTTGATAGCGAAGGGGCTCCAGCAGGGCCCCGAGGTAGCAAAGACATTGCAGGCAATCGAGCGCCGCTGGGTCGATGCCGGCTTTCCCAAGGGCGAGGCACTGGATCTCATCGTCGCGCGAGGAGCTCGCGGCGCGCGAGAGCTGGCGGGTGATCGTTAGTGGCACAATTGCAACACCCGCGCGTTCGTACGCTTGAGGTCATGTTGCCTCGCGAATCATTCCGATGCATGACCGAATTCAGCCTAATTGACCAAAAAGGGGTCTTTTCATGCGTAAGTTATTGCTTGCCGCGGTCGCGACCGCTGCAATCGCCTCACCGGCAGTCGCTCGTGACGGCTCCGGATATGTCGGCGTCGATCTCGGCGCCATGATCGCTCGAGAATATGCGTTACAGCTACGAGGATTCGGACACGTTCTATCAGGACGCGCTCAGCGTCGATTCCAAGACCGGTTACGATGTGGGCCTGGTCGGCGGTTACGACTTCGGCCTGTTTCGGCTCGAAGGCGAGCTCGCCTACAAGCGCGCGAGCATCGAGGATCTCCGCGCTCGGCGGCTACCGTGATCGACAACGTCGAGGACGTATTCGTCGACGCGGACGGCAAGCACAGCGCTCTCTCGGCCATGGCCAACGTGCTCGTCGACATGGGCGATGAGAATGGCTGGAGCGGCTTCGTCGGCGCCGGCGTCGGCATGGCAAAGGTCAAGGGTCGAGGCGGATTTCAGCGCCGATCTCGGACCCGACGATTCCGACCACGGCGTTCAATTTCTCCGACAGTGACTCGGGTCTGGCCTGGCAAGTGCTGGCAGGCGTTCGCAAGTCGCTCTCGCCGAACATCGATCTCGGCCTGAAGTATCGCTACTTCAACACGAAGAAATTCACATTCTCCGACGGCGACACGGAAATCCGTTCGAAGTGGCAGTCTCACAGCTTCATGGCGAGCCTGACCTACAACTTCTACACGCCGCCGGTCGCGGTCGAAGCTCCGCCGCCGCCTCCGCCGCCTCCCCCGCCGCCGCCTGCGACGCAGACGTGCCCGGACGGATCGGTGATCCTGGCGACCGAGGCTTGCCCGGTTCCGCCGCCTCCGCCTCCGCCGCCGCCGCCGGCGCCAGAGCGCGGCTAACAGGCTTAGCGCAAGAAAAGAGCCGGTCCGGGGAAACCCGGGCCGGCTTTTTCTATGTCCAGAAGATTGAACGGCCCGACCGCGCAGGATGCGCGATCGGGCCAAAGATCGACTAGCGCGCGGCGGCGACCGGGCTGACGTAGGTGGACGCGATCTGCGCGCCCGGCTTGTCCCAGCCGTAGACGTCCTTCGCCCAGGCGATCTGCCCGTTCGCGGGCTGCGCCGTGATGTACGTCAGGTAGATCGGCACACCCGCGCGGCATCTGCACCGGAATCTCCGGATCGGTTCCCGGCGCGACCGGTTCCCGACCGAGCAGCCAGCGGCGCAAAGCGCTGCGCATCCTCGACCCGGACGCAGCCGTTGCTGTCGGCGCGATCGGCTTCGGCGAACTTATTCTTCGCGGGCGTGTCGTGCAGATAGATGTCCTGGGAGTTCGGGAAGGTGAACTTCAGGAGACCCATGAAATTCTCCTTGCCCGGCTTCTGGCGGACGCGCGGCGGCGGGATCTTGCCCGACGACACGGCCTTCCAGTCGACGGATTCAGCCGGAACGACCGCCGAGTTCGCGGTCCAGTCGGCCATCACCTCATAGCCCATGTGATTGAAGTACTTCATGCCGCCGGCGAGCGTCTTCGTCGCGATGGGGCCCTTCACCAGATGCACCGGCGCATTCCACTGCGGATTGAACGTCACGTAATACATGACGCTGGCAATCAGCGGCGTGGGCATGGTCGGCATGCCGACCACCACCTTCATCGAGTCCACCGGAACGCCGTTCTCGTACATGAACATGCGCTGCGAACCGGAATCGACCAGAATGAAGCGGCCCTTCGCCGGGATCGAACGCACGCGGTCGAGGTTCGCGAGGACGCGCGGGTCCGGCGCCAACGTCCCGCTAGCCTGCATCCGCGCCCATTCGGCATCACGGATCCCGGCGTAGATCGGGTTGATCGCCGCAATCGAACTGACGTGCGCTTCCAGCGACGGAGCCGCGGCGGCGCCAAGCAGGATCTGGTCCGTGCGAGTGCCCTGCGGCTTCAGCACGTCATAGGCGTAGATCATGCCGTTGGTCGGGCGCTTGATCGTCTGGACGTAGAGCACCCACGCGGACGACATCAGTTGCTCGGCCGCCTCAACGCCTGCGGGATTGCCGGCCGCAGCCTGAATGGCCGCCTGGATCTGGTCGGCGAGCTGAGGGCCTGAGCCCAGGCCGTCGACCGAAGACCGGCGAAGAATCTGGATCGAGCTGCGTGGAGGCTACGGTTGGAGCGCCGTTGCGGAACCAGATCGGCTTCATCTTGTACTGGTTATAGATGGCCGCGACCGACCCTGCCGTCGGCAGGCTCATGCCCTGCAGCGGCGCCGTAGGAGCGGCGGCCTGCTGAGCCACGGCACTGCCCGGCGCGGCAAGCGCGGCGACGGACGCGACGACGAACGTCTTGAAACGTTTGATGCTCACGGTGTCCCTCTACCCAGCCCTAGCTGAACAATGCCCGTACGGCGGTGCCGGTTCAACTATTTGGGCCCCGGACACGCAATCCGCCAAGCCGGTGTGTACCTTAGAGCACAATCGGCAAGCGTGTCAGTGGCGCTTGCGCGACCGCCAATATTCGAGCGCCGAATCCGCCTCGAGCGGCTTGGCGAAATAGAAGCCCTGCCCGCTCGCGCATCCCAGCGTCGCGAGGGTCGTCGCAAGCTCGACCGTCTCGATGCCTTCCGCCGTCGTCGACATGCCGAGCGCATCGGCAAGGCTGAGGACGGCGCGGACGATCGCCACGCTGTCCGGGTCGACCATCATTCCCGGAAACGAAGCTCCGGTCGATCTTCAGGACGTCGATGGGCAGGCGCTGCAGATAGGCCAGGCTGGAATAGCCGGTGCCGAAGTCGTCCATCGCCACCGTCGCTTCGAGCGACTTGAGCGCATCGAACACGCGGGTCGCGCGCGCCGGATCCTGGACGATCGAGCTTTCGGTAAGCTCGAGCGTCAAGCCGATTGCCGGTGAGCCCGCTGGCCTTGAGCGCGCTGGAGACGACGGCGGCAATGTCGTCTCGCGCGACCTGGATCGCCGAAAGATTTACGCCGACATTCAGCGGCAGCGTCTCGCCCGCACTTGCGGTCCCAGCCGGCTAGCGTCTCGGCCGCCTTGTGCATCGCCCAGCGACCCAGCTGAAGGATCAGCCCGGATTCCTCGGCTACCGGAATGAACTCGGTCGGGCTGATCTCGCCACGGTCTTCATGATTCCAGCGGGCGAGAGCCTCGAATCCGGCGACCTCGCCGGATTTCAGGTCGATCAGTGGCTGGTAGAAGAGCTTCAGCTGATCCTTGTCGAGCGCGCGGCGAAGCTCGGTCTCGATCGAGAAGCGCCGGCGGGCTTCGCTGGCCTGACGCGCCTCGTAAACCTGCGGCTTCCCGACTTGCTTGGCCTGCTTGACCGCGAACTGGGCATTGCGGAACAGCTCTTCCGCTTCCTGTCCCGCACGTCATCAGGGCGAGGCCGATGGCGCATTCGACGCGGATTTCGAGGTCCGAGATCTTGAACGGGGCAGCGAGGACTTCCTGGATGCGCTCGGCGGCTGCGAGTGCATCGGTAACGCCGCGGCGCAAAGTCACCAGCACGCCAAACTCGTTGCCCCCAGTGCGCGCAAGCACGTCGCCGCCACGCAAGCGCCGACATCAAGTCGCCGTGCGAAAGTAATCAGGAGCTCGTCGCCGGCGAGACCGCCCATGCTCTCGTTGATGCGGGAGAAGCGGAGCATGTCGACGACCAGCACGGCTTGCTGGAGGTCCCGCGTGATCGCCCTCGCCGACCTGTTCGATCGTCTCGGTGAAGCCGAGACGGTTGGGCAGCCCGGTGAGGCTGTCCCGGAGCATCTCGGCCCTGAGCGTCCGTTCGGCCTGAGCTTCGACGGTGCGATCGACAAGACTGAGCAGGCAACGGGGCATCGCTCCCTTGCCCTTGGGAAGCGGCGCTAGCTTGAGCCGGTAATAACGTGCAGCGACACCCTCGCCATCGCGAAAATCCAGTTCTCCCGGCGCAGTCGAAATCATCGAAGAATTGCCGGAGCAGGTCCGCGATCGAACCATCCTTCAGGCATTCCGCCTCGTCCCAGTCGAGTGCGGTGCAGGTCGAGAATTCCACGGCTTCGCGGAACCGATCATTGAACGAGAGAACTTGAAGCCCGCCGTCGGACTTCCCGATGATGGCCGCAGCAATGGGAAGCGCACCGAGCAAGGCCGTGTCGTCAGCCGTCGCCAGATGCGGCTTTGCACGGGATTTTTCCCCCTGCCGGACGGTCTTGGTGTCCAGCAGACGGTTGACTGCAGCCTGCATGTCAGACCGTTTACGGCCGTGAGGTTAATTCTGGGTATCCGGCGCAGAGGGATTCCCGCTTAACTTTGGTTGACAGCGCTCGTTAGTCGAACTTGTTCGACCGCGGGAATCCGATGGGCGGCATCCGGCCTGCGGCGCCGCGAGCAGCGCGCCATGGAGTGAGGTCCGTTTCGGTCCTGGTTCGACCGCTTCCACCCCCGAGCGCCCAGCTGAGGCCATCCGCCAGGCGGAACGCGATCGCGTCCGAAAGTCCACCGTCGCGATAGCGTTGGAGAGTGACACCCTGCCCTCGCGCCAGTTCCGGTAGCTCCGCAATCGGGAAGATCAGCATCTTTCGATTTTCACCGACCACGCCGACCGCATCCGCCGAATCCGGCACTCGCCGGACGACGGCGACTTTCGCTCCAGCCCGCAGATTGACGATCTGCTTGCCCTTGCGCGTTTCCGCCAGCGTCGCCTCACCGCTCGCGAGAAAGCCCTTGCCGTCGCTCGACGCGAGAAGCAGCTTCGTCTCCGGCCGCACAACCATCAGCTCGACGATGTCGACTTCGGCATCGAGATCGATGGACAGGCGCACCGGCTCGCCGAAGCCGCGTCCCCCGGGAAGCTTGTCGCCGCCAAGCGTGTAGACGCGGCCGTTGGCGGCGAAGAGCGCCAGCCGATCGGTCGTCTGCGCATGGAAAATCGTCGCCAGCGCGTCGCCCTCGCGGAATTTCAAGGTCTCCGCATCGTCCAGCGCAACATGGCCGCGCATCGCCCGAATCCACCCGCGCTGCGAGAGGATGACGGTGATCGGCTCCTTCTCGATCATCGCCGACCAATCGATCTCGCGGGTCGGCGCGCCCTCTTCGATCCGCGTCCGGCGAGCGTCGCCGAACTGCTGCTTGAGGGCTTCGAGATCCTTCTTGAGGCGGCGGCGCTGGCGCGACGGTTCGGCGACCAGCTTGACCAGCTCCTCGCGTTCCTTGGCGAGCTTCTCCCGCTCGCGGCCGATCTCCATCTCCTCGAGCCTGCGCAGCGAGCGCAGCCGCATGTTGAGGATTGCCTCGGCCTGCCGGTCCGTGAGGGAGAACTCCGCCATCAGGAGGGGCTTCGGCTCATCCTGCGTACGGATGATCTCGATCACGCGATCGAGGTTGAGGAAGGCAATGAGAAAGCCTTCGAGCAGCTCCAGCCGGTCGTCGATCTTCTCGATGCGGACCTGGCTCTTGCGGACGAGCACTTCGATCTGGAACTTGAGCCAGGCCGACAGCGTCTCCTTGAGGCTCATCACCAGCGGCGTGCGGTTCTCGTCGAGCACGTTGAGGTTGAGCGGGAAGCGCACCTCGAGGTCGGTCAGCCGGTAGAGGCTTTCCTCCAGGAGCGCGGCGTCGACGGTCCGGGCGCGCGGCTCGAGGATGATGCGCAGGTCCTCCGCACTCTCGTCCCGCACGTCGGCGAGGATGGGCAGCTTCTTTTCGCCGATGAGCTCGGCGATCTGCTCGATGAGCTTGCTCTTCTGGACGCCGTACGGGATCTCGGTGACCAGCAAGTGCCAGCCGCCGCCCTTCTCGGCGACCTTCTCGATGGTCGCCCGAAGCCGGAAGGAGCCGCGACCGCTGACGTAGGCACGCTCGATCGTCTGCGGATCGTCGACAAGCTTCCCGCCTGTCGGAAAATCCGGGCCCTTCACGATCTGCATGATTTCGCGATCGTCGGTCTTGGGCTCCTCGATCAGCTTGATCGAGGCATCGATCAGTTCGCTGACATTGTGCGGCGGGATCGAGGTCGCCATGCCGACGGCGATCCCGCTGGCCCCATTGGCGAGCAGGTTGGGGAACAGGCCGGGGAATACCTCGGGCTCTTCTTCCTCGCCGTTGTAGGTCGGGCGGAAATCGACCGCGCCCTCGTCGATGCCGGACATCAACGCCATCGCGACCGGCGTCAGCTTGGCTTCGGTGTACCGGTAGGCGGCGGCATTATCGCCGTCGATGTTGCCGAAGTTCCCCTGCCCGTCGACCAAAGGATAGCGAAGCGCGAAATCCTGCGCGAGGCGGACCATCGCATCGTAGACGCTCTGGTCGCCGTGCGGATGATATTTGCCGATCACGTCGCCGACGACGCGCGCGCTCTTCTTGTAGGCGCCCGCCGGATCGAGCCGCAGCAGGCGCATCGCCCACAGCAAGCGGCGATGGACCGGCTTCAGCCCGTCGCGGACATCGGGCAGCGACCGCGCAGTGATCGTGGAGAGCGCATAGACGAGGTACCGCTCGGACAAAGCGGCGTCGAACGGCGTTTCGATGACGGAAGATTCGGTGGGATCCATCGCTCACGCTTAGCAATGCGGACGCCCCGCCGTCACCCGGTAAGCGACTGCTTGGATCGGTTATTCGCCCGGCAATCTATCGATTTGAATTCGCGCGGATTTGGATGATACTGACATCGTCTGGGGGGCGTGTTTATGCCAGCGTATCGTGTTTACTGCCTCGACGGGGCAGGAAAGGTCTGGGCTGCCGAGTGGATCGAGGCGGAGGATGATTCCGCGGCGATCGAATCCGCCCGGCAATTCAAGACAGCCGTCCGCTGCGAAGTCTGGAACGGCCAGCGCCTGGTCGGACGCGTCGACCTCACGCCGAACAAGCCGACCGACTGAGCTCAGATCTCCAATGCTGCGTCGACTGGAAGCGGCCGCTTCGCCTCCTCCATCACCGCCAGCAGCCATTCCCTGAAGCGCTTGATCTTGGGCACCATCCGCCGTTCGGGCGGGATGCACGAGCCAATAGGCCCAGCCGCGCATCGAGAGGCTTTCAGGAAAAGGCACGGCAAGGCGGCCAGCCGCAACGTCGCCCTGCCAGAGAAACGGCGTCAGCAGCGCGAAGCCCTGCCCGGCCATGGCCGCGTGTCCCTCGTTCGCCTGATTGTCGAGGCGAACGCCCGGGCGGCGAAGCGCCTTTTCATCCGCGGCTACGCCATTGTCCGAGAACCATTGCGCCCACCAGTCGTCGCCGGGGCTGATCAGGTTCAGATCGGGCATGTCGGATGGTTGAAGACGCCGCCCAAGCTTGGCCTCTTCGGCGGCGATGCATTCCGGGCTGGCCATCGGCGTGAAGTGGGAATCGAACAGCCGGTGCGTCTCCAGTCCCGGCCAATTGCCCGGCCCGGCGCGAATGCCGACGTCGGCATCGCCCGCCTTCAGGTCGACGACGTCGTTGCTGGTCGTCAGGCGAACCGCGAGTTCCGGATGCGCCATCTGAAATGCGCCCAGCCGCCAGGCCAGCCAGGTGTTGGCGAAGGTATGCGTCGTCGTGATGGTAAGAAGGCTTTCGTCCTCCTCGCGGTGCGACGCGAAGGCCGCCTCGATCGAATCGAACGCCTGGGTCAGGGTGGGAAGCAGGCTAAGGCCAAGGGGCGTCAGCCGCGCCCGGCCGCGCTCGCGCAGGAACAACGGTGCGCCCAGCCGCTCCTCGAGCGATTTCACCTGATAGGACACCGCCGCCTGGGTCAGTCCCAACTCGGCGGCAGCAGCCGTGAAGCTTTCATTTCGAGCCGCAGCCTCGAAGGCCCGAATCGCGGCCAGAGGAGGAAGGCGTCGCATCGACTTACATAAGCCCAGCTTATGGACTTTGTCGAGGCTTTGATTGGCGCCGTAACGATCGAAAGCCTAGATGATCTCCCAAGCCGCCGCCGGTCCATTGGGATCCTCTCCCCAGCCCCCGACCGGCGGCGGCAAAGAGATAGGAGGTAAGCATGGCTTATGGACTGGACCCCCGCCTGTTCCTCGAGAACGGGCCCGCAAATCAGGCGGCAGCGGCGCACGCGCGAAGTTCCAGCGACGCGTATCGCGCATGGTCCCGCCTGAATTCCGAACGCCGGTTTGCGCTGGTCGAAAAAGCGCTCCGCCCGGCCGCCAACGACAGCGCCGGTCTGCCGATCGCGCTCTGAGCAAGACGAAGAAAGGATGATCACCATGATGGATGAGATCTTCGACCGTCAGTACCAGGCCGGTCGCGACGAACTGAACGCCGGTCTCGACCGGGCATTCAGAGCAATCGGCCGCGAAGTCGGCAAGAGCCTTGCCGCAGTGCATCGCTTCGAATGGAACGCTCCGTGGGCTCGCAAGAGCCACAACCAAGGATGGCGCGGGCCTGGCGTAACGCAATGATGCTTCGTGACTAGGGGGCGGTGACGAGAGCACGCTCACCGCCCCCGAACCCTCCCTCTCCCTTCAATTGCGCCTTAACTGTACCTCCCCTATAGCCGCCGCTCCCTGATCCCCCGGATGGAGTAAAGCGACAGCAATGGCCCGGCGCCGCCAGATCTACGAAGGCAAGGCGAAGATCCTCTACGAGGGTCCCGAGCCCGGAACGCTCATCCAATATTTCAAGGACGACGCGACCGCGTTCAACGCGCAGAAGCGCGGCACGATCAGCGGCAAGGGCGTCCTCAACAACCGCATCTCCGAGCACATCTTCGTCGCTCTGCAGACGATCGGCGTCCCGACGCACTTCATCCGCCGCCTCAACATGCGCGAGCAGCTGATTCGCCAGGTCGAGATCGTCCCGATCGAGGTCGTGGTGCGCAACGTCGCCGCGGGATCGCTGTCGAAGCGGCTCGGGATCGAGGAAGGCACGCAGCTGCCCCGGACGATCATCGAATATTATTACAAGGACGACGCGCTCGGCGATCCTTTGATCTCCGAAGAGCATATCGCCTGCTTCGGCTGGGCCAGCCAGGAAGAGATGAACGACATCGCCGACATGGCGATCCGCGTGAACGACTTCATGAGCGGCATGTTCGCGGCGATCGGCATCCGCCTGGTCGACTTCAAGCTGGAGTTCGGCCGCGTCTGGGACGGCGACTATGCCCGCATCATCCTCGCCGACGAGATCAGCCCCGACGGCTGCCGCCTGTGGGACGTCAAGTCGAACGAGAAGCTCGACAAGGACCGCTTCCGCCAGGACCTCGGCGGGGTCGAGGAGGCCTATCAGGAAGTCGCCCGCCGGCTCGGCATCCTTCGCGACGACGAAGAGAATGCCGTCCTCGACTTCGACACGCACCGCAAGAAGCGGGGCAAGTAAGACGTCGTCCTCCAATCCGGGCCTGACCCGGACTACTTCAAATGAACCGCGCCCGTGTCGTCACCCTCAATGCAGCGCTCGGACCGCTCGACTATCGCGTGCCGGACGGCATGCATGTCGAGCCGGGATCGGTCGTGGTCGCGCCGCTCGGCCCGCGCCAGCTTCTCGGTGTTGCATGGGAGCCGGAGAGGCTGCCGACCGAGGAAGTCGGCGACAACCGGCTGAGGCCAATCATCGGGACGCTCGACGTGCCGCCGATCCGGCCTGCGCTCCGCCGCCTCGCCGAGTGGACGGCCGACTATTACCTGGCCCCGCTCGCCTCCGTGCTGCGGATGATCCTGCCTTCGTCGAGCGCGCTGGAAGGACCGCGGCAGCTGACCGAATATCGGCCGACCGGCCTCGTTCCGGACCGGATGACGCCGCAGCGCGAGAAGGCGCTCGCCGCGCTGGAAGGCCGCCAGGGCACGATCCGCGAGCTCGCCGACCATGCCGGCGTCAGCGACACAGTGATGCGCGGCTTGGTGAACGCGGGCGCACTCGAGGCGGTGGCGGTCGAGGCCGATCGGCCCCTGCCCGCTCCGGATCCCGACTTCGCGCCACCCGAGCTGAGCCGAGGAGCAACAGGAAGCTGCCGCGAGCCTTGCCTCGGCCGTCGGCAAGGGCTTCGACCCCGTGCTGCTCGACGGCGTGACCGGCTCGGGCAAGACCGAAGTCTATTTCGAAGCGATCGCCGAATGCCTTCGGCAGGGGAAGCAGGCGCTCGTCCTGCTTCCGGAGATCGCGCTGACCGAGCCATTCCTGAAGCGCTTCCAGAACCGCTTCGGCTGCGAGCCAGTCGCCTGGCATTCCGACCTTCGTTCGTCCCAGCGCCGCCGCGCCTGGCGCGCGATCGTCAGCGGCGAAGCCAAGGTGACGGTCGGCGCGCGCTCCTCGCTGTTCCTCCCCTATGCCAACCTCGGCCTGATCGTCGTCGACGAGGCGCACGAGCCGACCTTCAAGCAGGAGGAAGGCGTCCAGTATCACGCCCGCGACGTCGCGGTGATGCGCGGCAAGTTCGAGGACATTCCGGTCGTCCTCTCCTCGGCGACGCCCGCCATCGAGACCCGCCACATGGTCGAGATCGGCCGCTATCGCGAGGTCACGCTCAGCCATCGCTTCGCCGGTGCGACCATGCCGACCATCCGCGCGATCGACTTGACCCAGGACCCGCCGCTGCGCGGCCGCTGGCTCGCGCCCGAGCCTCGTCGCCGAGCTGGAGGCCAATCTCGAACGTGGCGAGCAGTCGCTGCTGTTCCTCAACCGCCGCGGGCTTCGCTCCGCTGACCCTGTGCCGTCATTGCGGCCATCGCTTCCAGTGCCCCAATTGCACCGCCTGGATGGTCGAGCACCGGTTGATGGCGCGCCTCGCCTGCCATCATTGCGGGCATGTAATGCCGCCGCCCAAGGCCTGCCCGGAATGCGGCGAGGAGGACAGCCTCGTCGCCTGCGGCCCGGGCGTCGAGCGCATCGCCGACGAGGTCGCGGCGCTATTCCCGGAAGCACGCACCGCCATCGTCACGTCGGACACGATCTGGTCACCGGCCACGAGCAGCCGATTTCGTCGAGCAGATGGAGGCCGGCGCGATCGACATCGTGATCGGCACCCAGCTCGTCACCAAGGGCTATCACTTCCCCAACCTGACCCTCGTCGGCGTGGTCGATGCGGACCTCGGCCTTGCCGGCGGCGATCTACGGGCGGCCGAGCGCAGCTTTCAGCAAATCCAGCAGGTCGCCGGACGCGCAGGCCGAGGGGACAAGCCGGGCCGCGTTCTCGTCCAGACGCATGATCCCGAGGCGCCGGTGATCGCCGCTCTGGTCTCCGGCGACGGTCCCGGCTTCTACGCAGCCGAAACCGAAGCCCGCCGCGACGCTGCAATGCCGCCGTTCGGCCGGCTGGCGGCAATCGTCGTGTCGGCCGAGGATTCGTCCGAAGCGGAGGCGGTCGCCCGACGCATCGGCCATGCGGCGCCAAAGGTCGAAGGCATGGCGGTGTTCGGCCCCGCCCCCGCCCCCCTCGCCATGCTTCGCGGCCGCCACCGCCAACGCCTGCTCGTTCATGCCGCCCGCAGCCTCGACGTGCAGGACGTCATCCGCGACTGGCTCGCCGGAGTGGAATGGAGCGCGAAGGTCCGCGTCAGCGTCGACGTCGACCCTTACAGCTTCCTCTAGAACGAGCTGTTTTCGCTGCGCTAGTTTTCCGTTTGGGGAACTTGAGGGGAACATACATGCTTCTGCGCCTTGCGGCGTTGACGGCGCTGGTTCTTGCGCCATCGCAGGCCATGGCTGAGTGGTACGAAGCCAAGACAAATCACTTCATCATCTACTCGCAGCAGAAGCCGGAAGAGCTTCGCCATTATGCAGCGCAGCTGGAGCGCTTCGACAGCGGCGTGCGCGCCGTCCGGCGATGAACGATCGCTCCACCGACGTCCACGAATTGACGATACTTTATGTCGTGCGGGACGCAGAAGACGTCGCGGACGCGTTGGGCGCGCAAGGGAGCGGGATTGCCGGCGTATATTTCGGACGGGCTTCCGGTCCGGTCTTCGATCGCCAACAGCGAGCCCAAGCGGAGCAAGCTGGTGCTCGACGGCCGAACCGTCTTCTTCCACGAATATCTGCACCACCTGATGCTGCAGGACACAAGTGTCGCCTACCCGAATGGATGACCGAAGGCTATGCGGAATTCTTCGCGACCGCGGAATTTCGGACGATGGATCGGTCGAGTATCGGGCTATCCCGCCACATTACCGGGGATGTAGCACGCTTGCTGGACAGCTTGCCGCTGTCACACATGCTCGGCGGAACTTTACGCATCAGGATCGAACTCGGCCGGGAACAGGTTTAGCAGTTCTACAGCCACGGCTGGCTTCTCGCGCATTATCTGGCCTTCGAGCCTCACGGCGAGGGCAGGTGGACGCGCTACGTGAGCCTGAATCCAGACGGGCATGCCGGCGCTCGACGCGGCAAAGCAGGCATTTGGAGACCTGAGAAAGCTCGAGAAGGAGCTTTGACGATACGGTCGCGACACTCTACCGACGCGGCATTAACGGCCGAGCATGATCAAGGTCGGTCCGTAGGCAAATTCGACGCGCCAGCTTCGACGACGGCAGGCGCTATGAGCCGTTGCGTATCAAGCTGGAGGCGACGACGAGGACACGGCCCCAGGGTGTCGCGCGGATGCGGCGCAAGATGTGGCGGCAGTTACCCGCGGACGCCGCCGCGCTGGAATTGCTCGCGAGAGCCGAGTTTCAGGCGAAGCGAATTGCAGAAGGCGTCCGAAGCGGCGCGAGCAGGCGCTCGCGATCAATCCCAATGCGTTCAAGGCCTGATCTACAAGGGCCGTTCGCAAACTGGAGCACGCCAAGAAAGACCCGCAAATCGGCGGACTGGTCGGCAATACGGGCGCTGGTTCACGCGGGCAAACCGTCATCGACGTCAATGCGCCCGAGCCCTTGATGTTCTACTACGAGACTTACGTCGAGCAGGGCGCTGAAACCGCCGCCGAGGCAGTGGACGGGCTGCTCTATCGCGATCGATCTCGTCCCCCAGGACGACGACTTCGGCTCATGGCCGCAGTTCAGCAATTGCGTGAACGACAACCGGCGGATGCAAAGGCCGCGAATGTTCGCGCCGATCGCCTTCCACCGCACTCGTCGAAGAAAGTCGCGCAAGTCCGCCGAAAAGATCATGGAAAAGATCCAAGCGGCGACAGCAAGGGGGCTCTACTCCTGCTCGAAGGGAGCGATGAAGACGAAGAGGACGAAAGGAGAGCTAACACTCGACTAAAGGTCGAGTCGGCCTGTTCTTGCCATTGGCACTCTCGCCCGCGAGCAGCTTGACGCTTGCGGTCGAGCCCGCCGGCATAGCCGCCCAGCGGAGCCGTCCGAGCGGATCACCCGATGGCATGGCACGAGCACCGCGACAGGGTTCGATCCGTTGGCCGTGCCGACCGCCCGCACCGCCTGCGGCTGGCCGACTGCGGCTGCGATGTCGGCGTAGCTGCGGGTCTCGCCGAGCGGGATGCGGCGCAATTCCTTCCAGACCGCCTCCTGGAAAGCGGTTCCGCGAACGTCGATCGGAAGCTCGGGCGTCTGCGCCGGATGCTCGATCGCGGTCAGCGCGCCCTCGGCCCAAGCCGAGATCGTGCCGTCGTCGGGAAGGACGGTCGCGTTGGGGAAGCGGCGCTTGAGCACGCTTTCATCCTCATCGAACGTCAGCCTGCAGATACCCTTTGAAGTGGCCGCGACCAGCAATGGGCCGAGCGGACTGTCCTTCACGACGTAGCGGATCGTCTCGCCGCGCCCGCCGTCGCGCCACGCCGACGGAGTCATTCCCAGCCGCTCCTTGGCGTCGGCATAGAAACGGCTCGGACCGGAATAGCCCGCTTCGTAAATGGCGTCCGTCACGCTGCCATTCTCGCCGAGCGCATCCTTGGCACGATTGGCCCTAAGCGCCCGCGCATAGGCCGCCGGCGACACGCCGACGTCCCGCGTGAAGATGCGCTGGAAATGGTGCGGTGCGTAGCCGACCTCCGCAGCGAGGTCGGTGAGGTTGGGCGCCTCTTCGGATTGCTCGATCAGGCGAACCGCCTTCGCCACCGCCTCGCGGTCGCGGCCGATGTCGTCGGGCCGGCAGCGCAGGCAGGCGCGGTAGCCCGCGGCACAGCGCGGACGACGCGTCGGCGAAGAATTCGACATGCTCCCGCTTCGGACGGCGCGCCGGGCAGCTCGGCTTGCAGTAGATGCCGGTCGTCTTGACCGCGCCGATCACGCGGCCGTCCCAATTCCGGTCGCGGCGCTCGAAGGCCGCCCAGGCTTCCTCGATCACTGACGGTCACGTCGCTCGGAATAAACCGCTCGATGTCGCGTGCAAGCGTGGCCATGGCTCAGTTCCTTTCGATCTTGGCCGCGAAGCAGCCGCGCGTGGCGTTGTGGGCGTGGATCGTGGCCACGTCGGGATTGGCGAAGAGGCGGCGTATCCCCTCGTCCGCCTCGCCGGGCTGGGTGAGCACGGCTTGCGCCATCATCCCCTGGTCGTCGAACCCGCGAAGAGACAGGATGCGCGTGTCGAGGACCGGCGGGACTTCATCGATAAAGTCGGCCGCTTCGATCCTCGCCCTCCGTCACGAAGATCGCATGCGAAGCCCGATACGGGTTCGCGACGTCATGACTGACATGGTTGAGCAGAAGCACCTGCTCGCCGATCGTCGCGATCCTCGAGCGTGACCCGGCACGGGAAGCTCGGCTTCTCGGTCGACGGTCATCCTCACGATGCCGCGAGCCGCCAGCTCATCGTCGGCCAAGCCGAACAGCGGACGATAAGGCGCGGGGTCGAGGCCGCGAATTCGATAGGTCATTCCCGTCTCCTTGCTTGAGGATTGGGTTAGCCTCGCTGGCGATGCCGCCGCTTCCCGCGGCTTGCGGTCAAAAGACCGGTCCCGTTAAAAGCCGAATGATGAGAGCAATGCAGCGCGCGGTCTTGCTGGCCCTGGCGACCCTGACCATGGCGGCTGCGCCCTCGTCGCGCTCCTGCCCAGCCGCTGCGCGTGATGAGCTACAACATCCGGCTCGACATCCCGTCGGACGGAATCAACCGATGGTCCGAACGCCGGGAGCAGTTCATCGGACAGGTTCGACTGATGCGGCCCGCAATCCTTGGCCTGCAGGAGGTCGTTCCGGGCCAAAAGGCGGATCTCGAGGCCGCTTTGCCCGGCTACCAATTCCTGGGCGTCGCGCGCGACGACGGGCGAGCGAAGGGCGAGTTCTCCAACCTCGCGATCGATCGCGACGAGTTCCAGCGTCCGGTCGAGCGGGACTTTCTGGCTGTCGCCGACGCCGGCCGAACCGTCGAAGGGCTGGGACGCGGCCTTTCCCCGAATCGCGACGTGGGCGAAGCTGGTCCGCCGATCCGACGGCCGCCGCTTCCTCGCGGTGAACACGCATATGGATCACGAAGGCCAGACAGCCCGGCTTGAATCGGCAAGGCAGATCGTCCGGTGGATCGAGGGTCACCGCGCCAAGGAGACGAATCCGTCATTCTGACCGGCGACCTCAATGCCGAGCCTGGAACACCGCCCTTGCGCGAGCTGACGGGCCAGGCTTCGGGATTCGCGCGAGGTGAGCAGTACGCCGGCGGTCGGTCCCGAAGGCACCTTCAATGCCTTCACTCTGGTTCCGACCGAAAGTCGCCGAATCGACTATGTTCTCGTCGATCCTTCCCTCGAAGTTGAGCGCTATGCGGTTTTGGCCTGGCACGGCGAGGGCGGCCGTCCCGCATCCGACCACTTCCCGGTCGTTGCGGACGTGAGCGCCTGCCGCAAATGAGCGACTGGACCTTTCACCAGGGCGAACTCGACCGCGACGACGTCAGGTCCTTGCTCGACTTCCACTTCGCGCAGATGCGCGGCAATTCGCCACCGGGTGCATGTCACGTCCTCCCATCGGACGGCCTGTCCGCGCCGGACATCAGCTTCTGGACCATTCGGGAGGATGGCGAGCTGCTCGGCGTCGGCGCGCTAAAGGCGCTGTCCGGCGATCATGCAGAGATCAAGTCGATGCGCACCGTGCCCGAAGCACTCGGCCGCGGTGTCGGGGCGGCGATGCTCGGCCATCTTCTCGAAGAGGCCGGGAAGCGCGGTCATCGGCGGGTCAGCCTGGAGACGGGGTCGACGGAGCCGTTCGCAGCCGCTCTTCGCCTCTACGAACGGGAAGGATTTGTTCCCAGTGGTCCGTTCGGCGGTTATCCGGACACGCCGTTCACGCGGTTTTTCACGCGCGAGCTGTAACGAGCGGGGCAACCCGCCTTGCATCGCGAATGACCCCCTGCTAGTGGCGCGCCAACCCATGGGGGCGTGCGGGGCAACCCGCAGCAGCGCCCCATTTTTCATGGGGTAAATTCCAGTTCTGGAGCTTTAAGCGCGGTGGAAACATCCAGCGGCATACAGGCCAGCTTAGCGGGACGCTATGCATCCGCTCTGTTCGGCCTGGCGCGCGACGAACGGCAGATTGACGCGGTGAGCCGCAGCCTTGGGCTGCTGGCGCAGGCGCTCGTGGATTCGCGCGACTTTGCGGAGCTCGTTTCGAGCCCGCTGGTCAGCCGCCAGGACGCGGGCAAAGCTTTCGACGCCATCGGCCGGGAGCTCTCGCTCGACCCGATCACGACGAAGTTCATCGGCGTCCTCGCGAGGAATGGCCGCAAGAACCAGCTGCAGAACGTCATCCGCGCGTTCCGCCGGTTCGCCGCGGACCATCGCGGCGAGACCACGGCCGAGGTCGTGACCGCTCACGCGCTGAAGGACGACCAGCTTGCCGCTCTCAAGCAGCAGCTGCGCACCCGCGCCGGCCGCGACGTCGCGATCGAAACGCGCATCGACCCTGAAATCCTGGGTGGGATCGTGATCAAGATGGGAAGCCAGATGATCGACGCATCCATCCGCACCAAACTCAACAGACTCGCCGAGGCGATGAAAGGCTGAATATGGATATCCGCGCCGCAGAAATTTCCCGCGTCATCCGCGACCAGATCGCGAATTTCGATGCCGATGCGCAGGTCTCCGAAGTCGGCACCGTGCTGTCCGTCGGCGACGGCATCGCCCGCATCCACGGCCTCGACAACGTCCAGGCCGGTGAGATGGTCGAGTTCGACGGCGGCGTGAAGGGCATGGCCCTGAACCTCGAAGCCGACAACGTCGGCGTCGTCATCTTCGGCTCGGACGCGAACATTCGTGAAGGTTCGACCGCTCGCCGCACCGGCACGATCGTCGACGTTCCGATCGGCAAGGCGCTCCTCGGCCGCGTGGTCGATGCTCTCGGCAATCCGATCGACGGCAAGGGCCCGATCGAGACCACCGAGCGCCGCCGCGTCGAAATGAAGGCGCCGGGCATCATCCCGAGGAAGTCGGTGCACGAGCCGGTGCAGACCGGCCTCAAGGCGCTCGACGCGCTCGTCCCGATCGGCCGCGGCCAGCGCGAGCTGATCATCGGCGACCGCCAGACCGGCAAGACCGCCGTCGCGCTCGACACCTTCATCAACCAGAAGGAAATCAACAAGTCGGGCAAGGAGAGCGAGAAGCTCTACTGCATCTACGTCGCCGTCGGCCAGAAGCGCTCGACCGTCGCGCAGATCGTCCGCGCGCTCGAAGAGAATGGCGCGATGGAATATTCCATCGTCGTCGCCGCGACCGCTTCGGAGCCCGCTCCGCTGCAGTTCCTGGCGCCCTACACCGGCGCCGCGATGGGCGAATATTTCCGCGACAACGGCATGCATGCCGTCATCGTGTACGACGACCTTTCGAAGCAGGCCGTCGCCTACCGCCAGATGTCGCTTCTGCTGCGCCGCCCGCCGGGCCGCGAAGCCTATCCGGGCGACGTCTTCTATCTTCACAGCCGCCTGCTCGAGCGCGCCGCGAAGATGAACGACGCAATGGGTGCCGGTTCGCTGACCGCTCTGCCGATCATCGAGACGCAGGCCGGCGACGTGTCCGCCTACATTCCGACCAACGTGATTTCGATCACCGACGGCCAGATCTTCCTCGAGACGGACCTGTTCTACCAGGGCATCCGTCCGGCGATTAACGTCGGTCTCTCGGTCAGCCGCGTCGGCTCGGCCGCGCAGACCAAGGCGATGAAGAAGGTCGCCGGCTCGATCAAGCTGGAGCTCGCGCAGTATCGCGAGATGGCCGCGTTCGCGCAGTTCGGCTCGGACCTCGACGCCTCGACGCAGAAGCTGCTCGCTCGCGGCGCTCGCCTTACCGAGCTGCTGAAGCAGCCGCAGTATGCGCCGATGCCGATCGAGGAGCAGGTCGCTTCGATCTACGCCGGTACGCAGGGCTTCCTCGACAAGGTCGAGACCAAGGACGTCGTTCGCTACGAGGCCGCGTTGCTCAGCTACCTGCGCAACGAGAAGGCCGACGTCCTGAAGACGATCCGCGACACCAAGGCGCTCGACGACGACACGGCGGCGAAGCTCAAGGACGCGCTGACCGAGTTCGGGAAGACGTTCGCATAAAATGGCGAGCCTGAAGGCCCTCAAGCTTCGCATCGGCTCGGTGAAGTCGACGCAGAAGATCACCAAGGCGATGAAGATGGTCGCCGCGGCCAAGCTGCGCCGTGCGCAGCAGAATGCCGAGGCCGGCCGTCCCTATTCGACCCGCATGAGCGGCGTCGTCTCGTCGCTGGCGACCAAGGTTGCGCGCAGTCCGCAAAGCCCGAAGCTGCTCGCCGGCACGGGCAAGGACGACACGCACTTGATCGTCGTCGCCACCAGCGACCGCGGCCTCGCCGGCGCGTTCAACAGCAACGTCGTCCGCGCCGCTCGCCGCAAGGCGGAAGATCTGGTCGCCCAGGGCAAGACGGTCCTGTTCTACATCGTCGGCCGCAAGGGCCGCCCGGTGATCCAGCGCTTCTACCCGAAGGGCATCATCGCGCAGTACGACACGAGCGGCATGAAGGCGCCGACCTATGCGGACGCGCAGGCGATCGCCAAGGACCTGATCGACCGCTTCACGACCGACGGCGTCGACGTGGTCCACCTCGCCTACGCGAACTTCCGCTCGACTTTGGTCCAGGAGCCGACGGTCGACCAGATCATCCCGGTGGCCGTTCCCGCCAACGACGCGGGCACCGGCACGGCCTCGCTCGCCGCGGTCGAATATGAGCCGGACGAGGAAGAGATCCTCGCCGACCTGCTGCCGCGCAATATCGCGATCCAGATCTATCGGGCGCTGCTCGAAAACCAGGCCGGTTTCTACGGCTCGCAGATGACCGCGATGGACAATGCGACCCGCAATGCCGGCGACATGATCAACCGGCTGTCGATCCAGTACAATCGTCAGCGCCAGGCCGCGATCACGACCGAGCTCGTCGAAATCATTTCCGGCGCAGAAGCGCTCTAACCGAACACGAAGCCAAGGAAGACAGACATGGCAACCGCCGCTCCCGAGACCAAGCCCCGCAGCCGAGCCAAGAAGGCCGACGCACCGACGTCCGGCTCTGGCTCCGCAGCTGAGCAGCAGACCGGCAACCTGACCGGCCGCGTCGCGCAGGTCATCGGCGCCGTCGTCGACGTCGCGTTCGAGGGCGAGCTTCCGCCGATCCTCGCCGCGCTCGAGACCGACAATGGCGGCAACCGCCTCGTCCTCGAGGTCGCCCAGCACCTTGGCGAGAACGTCGTCCGCACGATCGCGATGGACTCCACCGACGGCCTCACCCGCGGCCAGGTCGTCCGCGCCACCGGCTCGCAGATCCGCGTTCCGGTCGGTCCGAAGACGCTCGGCCGCATCATGAACGTCATCGGTGAGCCGATCGACGAGCGCGGCCCGATCGGCAGCGACATGTCCGCCACCATCCACGCCGAAGCTCCGGCCTTCGTCGACCAGTCGACCGAAGCCGCCATTCTGGTCACCGGCATCAAGGTCATCGACCTGCTCGCGCCTTACGCGAAGGGCGGCAAGATCGGCCTGTTCGGCGGCGCCGGCGTCGGCAAGACCGTGCTCATCCAGGAACTGATCAACAACATCGCCAAGGGCCACGGCGGCGTGTCGGTGTTCGCCGGCGTCGGCGAGCGCACCCGCGAGGGCAACGACCTTTATCACGAGTTCCTCGACGCGGGCGTCATCGCCAAGGACGCCGACGGCAACCCGACGCCGGAAGGCTCCAAGGTCGCGCTCGTGTTCGGCCAGATGAACGAGCCGCCGGGAGCCCGCGCCCGCGTCGCTCTCTCGGGCCTGACGCAGGCCGAATATTTCCGCGACCAGGAAGGCCAGGACGTGCTCTTCTTCGTCGACAACATCTTCCGCTTCACCCAGGCGGGTTCGGAAGTGTCGGCGCTTCTCGGCCGTATTCCTTCGGCCGTGGGCTATCAGCCGACCCTGGCGACCGACATGGGCACCCTTCAGGAGCGCATCACGTCGACCAACAAGGGCTCGATCACCTCGGTGCAGGCCATCTACGTTCCGGCCGACGACTTGACCGACCCGGCGCCGGCCACGTCCTTCGCCCACTTGGACGCGACGACGACGCTGTCGCGCGCGATTTCGGAGCTGGGCATCTACCCGGCCGTCGACCCGCTCGACTCCGTCAGCCGCGTTCTGACCCCGGCCGTCGTCGGCCAGGAGCATTATGAAGTCGCTCGCGCGGTCCAGGAGACGCTGCAGAAGTACAAGTCGCTGCAGGACATCATCGCGATCCTCGGCATGGACGAGCTTTCCGAAGAGGATAAGCTGGTCGTCAGCCGCGCCCGCAAGATCCAGCGCTTCCTGTCGCAGCCGTTCCACGTCGCCGAGGTGTTCACCAACATCCCGGGCAAGTTCGTGCAGGTCGAAGACACGGTCCGCTCGTTCAAGGCGGTCGTGAACGGCGAGTACGATCACCTGCCGGAAGCCGCTTTCTACATGGTCGGCGGCATCGAAGAGGCGGTCGCCAAGGCCGAGAAGCTGGCTCAGGACGCCTGAGCGGACTTGGCCGACCAGCTTCGCCTCGAGGATTGCGTCAACGAGACGTGCCCCTGGTCGGGCAAGCCGGTCAGCGCCGACAGCCTGACGCTCTACAAGGGCAAGGTCGTCGGCTTCTGCAACACGGGCTGCCGCGACAAGTTCGAGGCTGCCGCAAGCGCGTTCGACGCGGCGATTGAAGGTAAGAAGTAATGGCCGATCTCAAGTTCGAGCTCGTCACCCCGGACCGGCTGGTCATGTCGGACGACGTCTACATGGTCGTCGTCCCGGGCACCGAGGGCGAATCCGGCATCCTGGCCGGCCACGCGCCCTACATGACGACGCTGCGCGACGGCGACATCGCCGTGTATCGCACGCAGGGCGCCCAGCCGGAGCGCATCTCCGGTCACCGGCGGCTTCGCGGAGGTCAGCGAGCGCGGCCTGACGGTGCTTGCGGAGAGCGCTAGCGCCTAATTCCCCTTCGGAGCGTAGCGCCAGCGTTGCGCCTTCGTGCCGTCCTTCAGCGAAATTTCCGCAACCAGCTCCCGTCCCTCGCGCCAATAGCGGATGCGCTGCGGGAAATCGTGCTCTGCGTTGAGGAAGGTCACATCCCTTCTCGCTGCTCGCGACCCAGTGAAACGGCGTCCGGACCTTTCCTGACGGAGCGCCATAGAAGGTCAGCTTCGAACCGCTGGATCATCCGTCGGCGACTTCTCGATCTGCATCACTTCCCAGTTGAACAGCTGCTCCCCTTTGCCGCTACGGCCGCTGCCCAGCATGATCCCGGCCCGCGGACCGGTCCAGCACTCCTCGACCCAGACGCTTTCGGAACGGCTCTCCCAGCAACCGGCCATCCATGATGGCAAGCTCGGCCCTTGTGCCTCAGCCGCCAGTGCGGCCGCGATCATCATCGTCCACATGCGCGCCCCCTGTTTCCCGCGGGCAACCTAAACCCGGTTAGCTTTTTCTAAAAGTTTGGGTCTTATTCACCATTCTCGATTTCGGCGGAACTCGCAGGAAACGGGAAGTTAGATGAACGCATTCGGCAAGCGGAGTGGCGCGAGCAGCGGCGGCGGTGGACGTCCGCAATTTGGTGTCGCCAAACCGATGAAGGGTGGCGGAGCGGCCGCGGCTGCTCCATCGACTCCGGACGAGGCAGACCAGTTTCCGCCCATTTCCGACCTGACGGCTGACCTGGATGGCGGGCTGCAGGCGCCGACCGGCCCCAACGGCGGCGCGATGGATCGCCTCAACAATCGCCAGAACGGCGAGTGGCAACCAGGCGAGCAGCAAGGCCGAGGGCTTCGAAGCCGCGGTTCACCGCATCAAGGAACAGGTCCTTCCCGCGCCTTCTGGAACGCGTCGATCCGGAAGCGGCGGCGACGCTCAGCAAGGACGAGCTCGCCGAAGAATTCCGCCCGATCATCGGCGAGGTTCTCGCCGAGCTGAAGATCACGCTCAACCGCCGCGAGCAGTTCGCTCTCGAAAAGGTTCTCGTCGACGAGCTTCTCGGCCTCGGGCCGCTAGAGGAATTGCTCTCCGACCCGGCGATCAGCGACATCATGGTCAACGGTCCCGACCAGATGCTTCGTCGAGCGCAAGGGCAAGCTCGAGATCGCGCAGATCCAGTTCCGCGACGAGGAGCATCTGTTCCAGATCGCCCAGCGCATCGTGAACAAGGTCGGCCGCCGCGTCGACCAGACGACCCCGCTCGCCGACGCCCGCCTTCAGGACGGCAGCCGCGTCAACGTCATCATTCCGCCGCTCTCGCTTCGCGGGACGGCCATCTCCATTCGTAAGTTCTCCGAGAAGCCGATCACGCTCGACATGATGAAGGGCTTCGGCTCCATGTCGGACAAGATGGCGACGGTGCTGAAGATCGCCGGCGCATCGCGCATGAACGTCGTCATCTCGGGCGGTACCGGTTCCGGTAAGACGACGATGCTCAACGCCTTGTCGAAGATGATCGACCCGGGCGAGCGCGTGATCACGATCGAGGACGCGGCCGAGCTTCGTCTGCAGCAGCCGCACTGGCTTCCGCTGGAAACCCGCCCTCCGAACCTTGAGGGCCAGGGCGCGATCACCATTCGCGACCTCGTCATCAACGCTCTGCGTATGCGTCCCGACCGCATCATCCTGGGCGAAATTCGCGGACCGGAGTGCTTCGACTTGCTCGCGGCCATGAACACCGGTCACGACGGCTCGATGGCGACGCTCCACTCCAACTCCCCGCGCGAATGCCTCGCGCGTATGGAGAACATGGTGATGATGTCGGACATCAAGGTCCCGAAGGAGGCGATCAGCCGCCAGATCGCGGACTCGGTCGACCTCATCGTCCAGGTGAAGCGTCTCCGCGACGGTTCGCGCCGCACGACCAACGTCACCGAGGTGATCGGCATGGAAGGCGACGTCATCGTCACCCAGGAGCTGTTCAAGTTCGAGTATCTCGACGAGAGCGCCGACGGGAAGATCCTCGGCGAATATCGCTCGATGGGCCTGCGCCCCTACACGCTCGAGAAGGCCAAGCAGTTCGGCTTCGATCAGCCGTACCTCGAGGCCTGCCTCTAACGCTCGATTTCAGAGTTTCGGGAAACTTCCTCGGGCGACCAGTTCGCCCGAGCACTTGCCGTCTACGGCAACAGGAACTCCAAAACGAACGAAGGGAGCCTTCCGGGGAGAGGTGGAAGGCTCCCAATTTCGTTAGGAGAGATGCCGCCATCGACAGGAGAGAGATGTCGATGAATGCCTGCACACACTCACTTCGGAGCGATCATGTTGCAAGTGCGAAAAACGCATTCGCACATGCAGCAATCACATGCACGCCTTCGCCGGCTCTTGATGGCATGCTGCGATAACGACGCGGGGGCCTAGCGATGCACCCAATGACGAGGATTAAGAGTTTGGAGAGATGCTGCAACGCACAATCACTTGAATTCGATTGGAATTGTCATGTGTCACTTCGCATTGATCCCGGAAGCGGTGGAAGCCGTGCCGACCCACATGTGGGTCTTGCCCGAGCACGTCACCGATAGCCCTTCCAGCAGGAGAGCGCTTCGCGCTGCGCTGAGACGGGCCGAGGAGCAGGTCAAGCGACTGCGAGCCGAGCTTAGCCCCGACGTCTGATCGTCTCGATTTGTAGAACTAAGAAACGGAGCGGATATCCGGCCTTGGCTGGGCGAGGAAATCCGGATCGGCGATCGCGCATGTGGCCTCTCGCAGCAACTCGGACCAGCGCTTCGACATTTCATTGAAATAGGGATCGTCCGCGTCGATCCGGCGCGTCAGGGTCGGCGCGGCGGGGTCCGGTCGCATCACCATGAGGTCGAGCGGCCGCGCCACCGCGATATTGGACCGCATGGTGCTGTCGAACGACAGCAGCGCCAGCTTCATCGCCTGCGGCAGCGGCGTCGATCGCTTAAGCGCCCGGTCAAGCAGCGGCCGGCCGTATTTGGTTTCGCCAATCTGCAAAAACGGAACTTCACGATGGCATTCGATGAAGTTCCCTGCCTGATAAATGAGGAACAGCGAGGGCGGTCCGGGACCGATGCGGCCGCCCAGGAGAAGGCAAGCGCCGGCGGGAATCTTAAGAGTCTCCAGGGCCTCGCCGACCGTCTTGTTCGCCATCTGCAGCGCCTCGCCTACCAGCTGCGCGGCACGGAACATGCTCGTCGCCTGCTTGAGCGTGCGCGTCATCAGCCCGGGCTCGTCCCCGGCCGGAAGTCCCTCCTGGATCAGGCTGATGACGGTCTGTGCGACCGAGAGATTGCCGGACGTCGCAATGTAGATCTGCCGTTCCGGCTCATCGCAGAGGCAGTGCAGCTTCCGATAAACGGACACATTGTCGACGCCCGCATTGGTGCGGGTGTCGGCGATCATCACCAGACCCTCGTCGAGGAGCATTCCGAGGCAATACGTCAATTCTGCACCTGCGCTTCGGCATGCCCGCTCACTTGGACCTCCACTGCCAATTCCTCGACCCCGCCACCGGTCCGGGCGCCCGAAATCGGTGACGCGCCACGATAGTCGAGACCACAAGCCACGCGAACGTAATTTTCGTCGGTCGACACCCCGTTCGTCGGGTCGAAGGCAACCCATCCCAATTCATCGACCCAGGCCTCGACCCAGGCGTGCGCGGCCTCCTGCATGCTGTCTCCATCCCGGCGATAAAGATGCCCTGAGATGTAGCGGGCCGGGATTTTAATGTGCCGGGCAATTGCGACGAAGACATGCGCAAAATCCTGGCAGACGCCGTGTCCTGCCTCGAAGGCTTCCTCCGCCGTCGTCTCGGTGTTGGTCGCACCGGAATCGAAGCGCAGCCGTTCGTAGAGGTCCGTGTTCAAGCGATGCAGCCGATCGAGCGCAGGCTTGCTGTCGGAGGACGCATATCGACGCAATTCCGGGCCAAGTTCGGTCAGCGGCGTGGGCTGTAGAAAAACCGGCGGCGGAAGGTCGTTGGCAAGACCGCGAACGACGCCGCTGTGATCCTCCGTCAAAACCAGTCCCGACACGGTAATGCCGAGCCTTTGGGTCGGTTGGTCCACGTAGAGCATGTGCGTGACGTTCCCGAACCCGTCGCGGCCCTCCCGAAGGCGTGCGTCGCAGTCCACATCGACCCGCCAGTCCATAACCGACTGGCCGACAAAGCTGGAGGGCGTGAGACGCAAAAGCTGGATCACGCGCCGCGTGGGCTCCGCATATTGGTAGACGGTGGAATGATCGATGTGCAGGCGCATCAGGGAAACCGGAACTGCCGCGCGATCGCCCGGTCGAGCTCGGCGTTCTCGTCGATGAACTGCTGTAGAACTTCATGCATTCCGCGTTGGATTAGTCCGTCGATGTCATTCGCCTCAATCCGGTCGAGGCGCCGGCGGGCGAGCCGGTCGGCTTCACCCTGGCGACCGCTGACATTGCCGATGCGGGCCAAGAAGCGCCGCCGAGCGCGCCGCGGACGATACGAGCGAGCGAGGAAGTTCCCGCCGGTACACGAGCAAGTCGGCGACAAGCCAAGGCTGGATCGCCTGCTTGTAGAGCAAGCGATAGGCGCCCTGCCCCGAAACAACGTGGAGCAGGGTCATCCATTGATCGCGGTCGAGAGGCCCGCCGACCTGCTGCCCCTGCGGGAGAAGCAGATAATACTTCACGTCGAGCAATCGAGCGGTGTTGTCGGCACGCTCGATCATCGTGCCTAGCCGAATGAACCAATTCGCCTCGGTACGGAGCATGTGCTGGAGCGCGCCTTCGAAGCCCCTCGCTTCGGCCTTGATCTCCTCCAGCAGCGCGGCCGTGCCCTGAATACCTCCGGGATTGCTGCGATCGCGCAGGGTCGTCCAGGTACGGTTGATCGCTTCCCACACTTCCTGAGTCAGGCGATTACGAGCGCCTTTCGCATTGTCGCGCGCGAGGCTTACGCAACATTTGATCGAATTGGCGTTTCCCTGATCGACCGTGAGGTAGGTCCGGGCGCGGGATGCGGTGAAATCGCCGCCGACGTCGGCCAATGCGTCTCCGGCGACGACCGCAAGGGCGCTTCGCCAAGTCTGAGAGCTAAGCGTATGCGGCGAGAGACTGTCGAGCCGGATCGTCGCTTCGATGAGGCGCGTGGTAAACTCGGCGCGCTCCATATAGCGGCCGATCCAGTAGAGGTTGGCTGCGGTCCGTGCGAGCATCAGCCGTCCTGCACGCCGTTAAGCACGAAGCTGTCCTTCGTCCCGCCTCCCTGGCTGCTGTTCACGACCAGCGATCCCTCGCGGAGGGCGACGCGGGTCAGTCCGCCTGGAACGATGGTGACGCTGCTCGCGCCGGTCAGGACGAAAGGACGGAAGTCCACATGACGCGGTGCGATGCCCTGCTCCGTGAAGGTCGGCACGGTGGAGAGCGCCAGCGTCGGCTGCGCAATGTAGCGGTGGGGCTCAGCGATCAGCGCAGCGCGGAAGTCCTCGATCTGCTTCTTCGTCGCCGTCGGACCGACGAGCATGCCGTAGCCGCCCGAGCCGTCGACAAGCTTCACGACGAGCTGGTCCAGCCGCTCGAGCGTGTATTTCAGCGCGTCGGGCTCGCGGCACCGCCAGGTCTCGACGTTCTGAAGCTTCGACTCTTCGCCGGAATAATATCGGACGATGTCGGGCATGTAGCTGTAGATGGCCTTGTCGTCGGCGATCCCGGTTCCCGGCGCATTCACCAGCGCAACGTTCCCCGCGAGATAGGCGGCGAGAAGTCCCGGCACGCCAAGAACGGAATCTGCGCGGAAAACCAGGGGGTCGAGGAAGGCATCGTCGATCCTGCGATAGATCACGTCGACGCGCACGCGGCCTTCGATCGTCCGCATCCAGACGATGTCGTCATCGACCTCGAGATCCTGCCCCTCGACCAGCTCGATCCCCATCTTGTCGGCAAGGAAGCTGTGTTCGTAGAACGCCGAATTATAGTGCCCGGGGGTGAGGAGAACGGCGATCGGCTCCCGGGATTGCGAAGGCGACACGGAATAAAGCGTGTCGCGCAGCAGCTCGGGATAAGCATCGACCGGCTGGACAGGCAGGATCTCGAACAGTTCGGGGCAGAGCCGCAGCATCGCCTCGCGATTTTCGAGCATGTAGGATACGCCGGACGGCGTCCGGGCATTGTCCTCAAGGACGAAGAATTCGTCCGCCCCCGTACGCACCAGATCGATGCCGCAGATGTGCGCGTAGATGCCGTGCGGCGGCTTCGCCCCGGCGACCGGGGCGCAGAATTGCGAGTTTGCGAGAACGATGTCCGCCGGAACGACGCCGTCCGCGATAATCTTCCGTGCACCGTAGACGTCGTCGATGAATGCGTTGATCGCGCGGACCCGCTGTTCGAGGCCCGCGGTCAGCCGATCCCATTCACCGGCGGAGAAAATCCGCGGCAGGATATCGAAGGGGATGATGCGCTCTGCCGCCTGGTCGTCACCATAGACGGCGAATGTGATCCCAAGGCTCCGGAACGCCGCTTCCGCCGATTGCTGGCGCCTGGCAAGTTCTGCGCCAGGCGTTTCCTCCAACCATCGCGCGAGCGTCTCGAACCCCTCACGGGGAGAACCCGCAAGCCCAAGCCCCCACAATTCGTCAAAGGGCCGGGAACGCGGCATCTTAGTCAATCCGACCTAAACTGCTGTTCCCCATTCCCGTCCTTCTTGCCGGCGCCGCCCATGCTGCAACGCAACAACACTGTCACCGCTGACCCAACAGCAATGCAAGCATAGCACGCCGTGAATTGTTCACCGCTCGAAAGCGGCGGTCACGTAAGAAAGTCCGGGAAAGAAGGACATGCGCGGGAATAATGGTGGGCGTGGCAAGGATTGAACTTGCGACCCCTGCGATGTCAACACAGTGCTCTACCACTGAGCTACACGCCCACTCGGGAACGGGCATGTAGAGAGCAGTGGCGGGCGGCGCAACCCTTGCGAAGGCCATCTCTCGCGGTTGCATCGGCGGGCGTCGAGATGAGAGCATGCGGCCATGTCGACGAGTACGCATCGAAAGGCGCTTCCGGGGACCGCCCGAGACCGGCAACGGCGGCTATGTCGCGGGGCTGGTCGCGGCGGCGCTGGGCGGATCGAACTGCACGGTCACGCTGAAGTCGCCGCCGCCGATCGACGAGGATCTGACGCTGACGACCGAGGACGCCTCGGCCAGCCTGATCGTGGGACGATACGGTGGTCGTGACGGCCAGCCAGCGAGCCGGTCGAGATAGAGGTCCCGCCTCCGCCCTCCCTGGCCGACGCCCGCGATGCCGAGCCGCGCTTCACCGGCCATTCGCACCACATCTTCCCCGGCTGCTTCGTCTGCGGACCGGAGCGGGAGACCGGCGACGGCATGCGCATCTTCCCGGGACCGATGCACGACAAGGCCCACCGCGTCGCCGCGACCTGGACGCCTGACGAGACCGTGGCTGACGAGGACGGGCTCGTTCGGCCGGAGTTCCTGTGGGCCGCGCTGGACTGTCCCGGCTATTTCGCGGCCGAAGACCGCGCCGGCCTGGCGTTGCTGGGACGAATGTCGGCGGTCATCCATCGCCGGGTGCATGCTGGCGAGCCGCTGGTCGTCACCGGCTGGCCGATCGACAGCGAAGGGCGGAAGCATCGGGTCGGCAGCGCATTGCACGATGCCGACGGCAAGCTTGTCGCGGCGGCCAAGGCCACCTGGATCACGCTGAATGAAGGAAGCGCGGCGGCAGCCTAGAGGCGGCCGTGCTGGTCTTCGGTCTGGAAGATCCGGTCGACCTCCGCGACGAGGTCCTTGAGATGGAACGGCTTGGACAGGAGCTTCGCGCCCGGCGTCGTCCGTCCGCCCTGAAGAGCGACCGCCGCGAATCCGGTGATGAACATCACGCGGATTTCCGGATCGATCGCCGACGCCTTCTGCGCCAGCTCGATCCCGTCCATCTCCGGCATGACGATGTCCGTCAGAAGCAGGTCGAATCGGTCGGTTTCGAGGAGCGGCATGGCCTCGGTCCCGCAGCCGACGGCGAGCACTTCATAGCCGACCCGCTGCAACGCGCGCTGCAGATACTCACGCATGGACGTGTCGTCTTCGGCCAGGAGTATTTTCGCCATGGGTACCCTTATGCTCGGAACGTTTAAGATTTTCCAGCGTGAAGGGTTCCGGTTGACCCGAAACGTGACAGACCTAGACAGGAACGCTTGAAGCCGATGTCCTTAGCCCCGCCGGCCATTTATCCGTCCCGAGCCGACGTGCCGGTGCTGATTTCGGTGCCTCATGCCGGCCGCGACTATCCGGACTGGCTCATCGCGATGTGCAAAGGCGGTGCGCCAGGCGCTCCATGCACTCGAAGACCCGCTGGTCGATGAACTGGTCGAGGGCGCGATCGACAGAGGCATCGGCGCCGTGGTCGCGCAGACGCCCCGCGCCGCGGTCGACTGCAATCGCGCCGAAGACGAGATCGATCCCGACGGTCGTCCGATCCGGCCCGATACCGGCGCTCAGCCCGCGTGCTCGCGGCGGGCTTGGCATCGTCCCCGGCCGGACGGCGACCCACGGCGCGCTATGGCGGCAGCCGATCGAGCGGCACGAGCTGGAGGAACGCCTGGACGCAGGCGCATCGCCCGTTCCACCGCGCCATCGACGAGCTGCTTCTTCGTCTGCTCGACCGGTTCGGATGCGCCTTGCTTCTCGATTGTCACTCGATGCCCCCGCCCGACAGCGGTCCTTCGGTCATCATCGGCGACCGTTACGGGCAGAGCGCAGCACCGTGGATGACCATGGAAGCGGTCAAGGTGGTGGCTTCCCTGGGTTTCCGGGCAGGCGTCAACCAGCCTTTCGCGGGAGGCCACGTCATCCAACGCCACGGAGCGCCCGCGCGCGGAATTCATGCCCTTCAGATCGAGATCGATCGGCGCTGCTATCTCCAGCCGCATTCATCGCGCCGGGGAACGGGATTCCCGAAGACTGCCCGGCTGTTCGAGGAACTGGCCATGCGGCTCGGCACCCATCTGATCGACCGGCGCTTCTCCGAAGCCGCGGAATGAAAAAAGGCCGCCCCGGTATGCGCGGGGCGGCCTAGTTCAGGGAGGAAACGCACCCGCTGGTGCGCAGTCCGCGCCGCAATGAGGGGGAGCACGCGGCGGCGGACGCCCTCAATTTGGGTCTGCGGCGTCCGAATTCAATTCGGCCCGCCGCGCGGGCTTCACGCTTCGGCGGTCGCCGGCTGAGGCACCGCGATCGGGCCCTTCCCCTGCTGCACCTGCCGCGAGAAGACCTCACGGATCTGCGACAGCGAGAAGAGGTGGGCGTAGATGAGCGCGAGCATGCCGCTCTGGTTCATCTTGCGAAGCTCGTCGCCGCGAAGCTCACGGAGCTTTTCTTCGTCGACCATGCGGAAGCCGCGATAAACGAACGGCTGCGGAGCGCCCTCGGGCTGGATGGCAACTTCGCCGTCCATCAGCAGGTCGCTCTTCTTCAGTTCCTCGATGAAGGCCGCGGTGCGCTGACCGGCGGTCTCGAACTGCTCGCAGAACTGGAGGACGGCCTTGGTCGCGTCCGACGGGTCGGTGCCGTTGAAGAGCGGCTCGCCCTCCTCGAAATCGCCGACCGCACCCGAAGTCGGGTCGAAGCACAGCGACAGCTCGTCGCTGTCGGGACGAAGGCGCGCCAGCAGGAACGGATAACGGCGCAGATAGGCCGGGATGTAGAAGTTCGGCTCGTGCGGAAGGCCGTTGCTGTCGAGGAAAGCGTTCGTGCCTTCGTTGAGGCCCATGAGGGCCAGCGGCACGGGCTCGCCACCCGTCGAGAAGACGATCGGGTAGTGACGCTGCAGAAGCGCAAACTCGTCGACGGTGGCGGGAATGGCGTGCGCCTTGCCCATGGCCGGAGCGTTGTCGATCCGGCGGATCTTCATGTTTGCGTGCTGGCCGGAATTCAGCGCCTCGAGCGCATTGTAGAACAGCGGCAATTCCTGTGTGGGCGCGGCAGTCGCCATATTTCGGGTCTCTCCTGGGTGATCGACCCCGGGGTGTGCGCGCACGTATCCAGGGGGCCGACGAAAATCGTCGGTGCGCTGTATGCAAGGCCCTGCGCTTTCGCAAGTGCTGTCAGCCTTAGGCGAGCCCACGACGGCTGCCGAGACAATTCATTGATTGTTCAACGGACTGCCCGCAAGGCTGCCGTTCCCGGGGATCACGCCTAGCCAAATGCCGTTCACGCTTCTTCTCTCGCTCTTTCCGGCGATGTTCGGCTTCGCGGTCGCGGGGCCGTCGGACGAAGTGCGGACGCTCGTCGTCGAGCGGACGGTCATCATGCGCATTCCGGTCCGGCCGCGCCCGATCCGGCCCTTCGACTGGGAGCAGAAGAAGGGCCCGAAGTGCGTGAAGGCCAGCAATATCCGCGGCGCCGCCTTGTCGGGCCGCGAAACCGTCGATTTCCTGCTGTTCGACCGGACCCGCCTGCGCGCCGAGCTGTCCGAAGACTGCCCCGCCCTGGATTTCTACAACGGTTTCTACCTGACGCCCGAAGACGGCAAGGTCTGCGCCAGGCGAGACGGGATCCATTCGCGTATCGGTCGAAGCTGCCGGATCGAGCGATTCCGCCGCCTTGTGCCCAAGGAATCGCGCTGATTCCTTGACATTCGGCGAAAAGCGGGCCTTAGCCAAAGCCGACGAAAATCCCGCGGATTGTGCGCGGCCGATATCGCCTTTCATCCGGATTTTGCATGACTTTTGCCGACCTCGGCCTTTCCGACCAATTGCTCCGCGCCGTCGACGAAAGCGGCTATTCGGAGCCGACGCCAATTCAACGCGGCGCGATCCCATCCGTTTTGATGGGTCGCGACCTGATCGGCATTGCGCAGACGGGCACCGGCAAGACCGCCAGCTTCGTGCTGCCGATGATCGACATTCTCGCCCACGGCCGCAGCCGTGCGCTGATGCCGCGATCGTTGATCCTCGAGCCGACCCGCGAGCTGGCGGCGCAGGTTTCCGAGAATTTCGAGAAGTACGGCAAGTACAACCGCCTCTCGATGGCGCTGCTGATCGGCGGCGTTCAGATGGGCGACCAGGTCAAGGCTCTGGAGAAGGGCGTCGACGTCCTGATCGCGACGCCGGGCCGCCTGATGGACCTGTTCCAGCGCGGCAAGATCCTGCTCAACGGCTGTGAGCTGCTCGTCATCGACGAGGCCGATCGCATGCTCGACATGGGCTTCATCCCGGACATCGAGGAAATTTGCTCGAAGCTTCCGAAGTCGCGGCAGACCCTCCTCTTCTCGGCCACCATGCCGCCGCCGATCCAGAAGCTGGCGGCCAAGTTCCTCAACGAGCCGAAGCGGATCGAAGTCGCCCGGCCGGCAACGGCGAACGTCAATATCGAGCAGCGGCTGGTCAATGTCCGTGCCGACAAGAAGCGTGACGTCCTTCGCGACATCCTCCGCCACGAAGAAGTGAAGAATGCGATCGTCTTCTCGAACCGCAAATCGACCGTTCGGGAGCTTGCGACGAGCCTGAAGCGATCAGGTTTCAAGGTCGGCCAGATCCACGGAGACATGGATCAGTCGGACCGCATCGCCGAGTTCGACCGGTTCAAGAACGACGAGATCAACATCCTCGTCGCGTCAGACGTCGCGGCACGCGGGCTGGACGTCAAAGGCGTCAGCCATGTGATCAACTTCGACGTTCCGTGGCAGCCGGACGACTACATCCACCGCATCGGGCGCACTGGCCGCGCGGGGATGACGGGCATCGCGGTCATGCTTGCGACGCGCGAGGATGCCGAGGCGGTTGCGGCGATCGAGAAGCTTACCGGCGTGAAGTTCGCCCGGGCGGCCGATACGCCTCAGGAAGAGGCGGCCGCGCCTGCAGAGACGAAGCGCGCGCCGAAAAGGGCGCCTGACAAGAAGCCCGCTGAAAAGAAGTCGGCCGAGAAAAAGCCGGCTCGTGCCAAGCCCGCAGAACGGCCACCTCTCGAGCAGCGCGACGACCAGGACGAGCAGCGTGCTCCTTCGCCGGTCGTTGAGGACCTGGAACCGGAATGGAATGGTCCACTGCCATCGTTTCTGTCGGTTAAGGCTTTTTAGCGGACCTCCGAGTCCGATGTCCGCCGCATGATGAAGTGCGGCACAAGCTCGATCATGCTTGCTTCCGGTACCGAGAGAGGAATTCGGCCGCGAAAGCCGTCAGCCGGCCCTCCTCGATGGCATCTCGGAGTCCTTGCATAAGCCGCTGGTAGAACCAGAGATTATGCTCGGTCATCAGCATTGCGCCGAGGATTTCGCCCGACCGGACAAGGTGATGAACATAGGCGCGCTCGAAATGTGAGCAGGTCGGGCACGGACAGCCGGGCTCCAGCGGTTCCCGGTCTTCCCCGAACTTCGCATTGCGGATGTTCATCGGCCCGTCGGCGGTGAAAGCCTGCCCGGTTCGCCCGGATCGCGTCGGCAGAACGCAATCGAACATGTCGATCCCGCGCCTGACGGCCTCGACGACGTCGTCCGGCTTGCCGACGCCCATCAGGTAGCGCGGCTTGTCCTCGGGAAGCTGGCCCGGCGCGTAATCGAGGCAGGCGCACATCGCCTCGTGTCCCTCACCGACCGCCAGCCCGCCCACAGCGTATCCATCGAAACCGATATCGATCAGCGCTTCCGCCGACGCCTTGCGTAGGTCCTGGTCCAGTCCGCCCTGCTGGATGCCGAACAGCGCGGCGCGTTGGGCATGCTCGCCGCCCCTATCGAACTCGTCGCGCGACCGCTTCGCCCAACGCATCGAGCGCTCCATCGCCGCTGCCGCTTCCTCGCGTGTCGCAGTCGCGGGCACGAGCTGGTCGAAGGCCATGACGATGTCGGAGCCCAGCAGCCGCTGGACTTCGATCGACCGTTCGGGGCTCAGCATGTGACGGGTGCCGTCCAGATGGCTGGCGAAGGACACGCCCTCCTCCGTGACCTTGGTCAGGTCGCTGAGACTCATCACCTGATAGCCGCCGCTATCCGTGAGGATCGGCCGTTCCCAACCCATGAAGCTGTGCAGTCCGCCGAGCCGGGCCATGCGCTCCGCCCCGGGCCGAAGCATCAGGTGATAGGTATTGCCGAGGATGATGTCGGCGCCCGAAGCGCGCACGTCCTGCGGCTTCATCGCCTTGACGGTCGCCGCAGTGCCGACCGGCATGAAGGCTGGCGTCCGGATCTCGCCGCGCTGCATCGTGATCGATGCCGGTGCGTGCGAGGCCGTCAGTGGCGGCGACGTTGAAGGAGAAACGGGTCATTGCGGCGCGCTCCTAGCCGCCACCGACCCTCACGGCTAGGAGCGGCCGATGATCGAGCCCTGGATCTATCCGGTTCTGACGGCGACGGCCGTGCTGACCGGCTTCATCGACGCCATCGCCGGCGGCGGCGGGCTCATCATGCTGCCGGCTCTGCTCTTTTCCGGTGTGCCGCCCATTCAGGCACTCGCCACGAACAAGCTCCAATCGGTATTCGGGACCGGCGTGGCGACGCGGAACTTACGCTCGCGCCGGTCTGGTGCGCTGGCGCGACCATAAACTGGCCATTGCGCTCGTGTTCGTCGGAGCGACCGTAGGCGTCCTGCTCGTCCAGATGATCGACGCTTCGGTGCTGAACCTGCATCATCCCGCTGCTTCTGGTTTCGGTTGCCATCTACGTCCTCGTCAGCCCGCGCATGTCCGACGAAGATGCGCACCAGCGGCTCAGCGAGCGAGGCTATGCGCCGGTCGGTGGACTGATTGGCTTTTATGACGGCTTCTTCGGTCCGGGCACCGGCACCTTCTTCACGACGAGCCTTGTAGCGCTGCGAGGTTACGGCCTGACCCGCGCAACCGCCGTCACGAAGCTGCTGAACTTCACCAGCAATGTCGCGAGCGTCCTCTTTTTCGCTCTCGGCGGGCAAATGCTTTGGCTGCTCGGTCTGTGCATGGCGGCCGGGGCGATGCTTGGCGGCTGGCTGGGCTCTCACAGCGCGATCCGCTTTGGAGCGAGGCTCATCCGGCCCCTGCTGGTCGTCATTTCGCTTGGTCTGACGGCGCGGCTTCTATGGGGCTATTTCGCGAGCAACTAGCTTGCAGCAGGCTTGCCCGTTCCAGGTCCTTCGGTCTTCCGAAAGAGTGCAACAATCGAGTCAGTTCCTCGACCGTCGGGACAAAGACCTTCGTGCCTGACACCGTCACCGACTGACGGGTGGAGAGCACGACATCGCGCCATCCTTCGTTCGTGCCGAGGGCAAATCCGCCGAAGATTTCGACGGGGATTGGCGGCTCGCGCCAGACGCCGAAGACTTCCGAGCGAAATTTTTCGTCTGGGAGCGCACCACCAGACGAAGCTCCCACGCGCCGGAGCATTGCTTCCGCATCGCGAACCGTCATCAGCAAATCCACGTCCTTGATCGCGCCAACCTCACCACCGAGCAGACTCACGGCGGCACTTCCGATGATCCACCAGTCATCTTCCGAACCGTGCGCGGCCTGGGCCACCATGGCGAGTGTCTCGGCGAGCTCCGAAGTCACGGTCATGCTTGTTGACCGGGAAGCAGCAGGCTCGCGTCGCCGTAGGAGTAGAAGCGGTATTCCTGCTCGACGGCATGGGCGTACGCTCGCTTCATGACCTCGAGGCCCATCATCGCGCTGACCAGCATGAACAGGGTGGACTTGGGCAGATGGAAGTTGGTCACGAGCCCATCGACCGCCTTGAACCGATAGCCCGGCGTGATGAAGATCGCCGTATCGCCCTCAAACGGCTGGATGGTGCCGTTCGCGTCCGCCGCGCTTTCGAGCAGGCGAAGCGACGTGGTTCCGACCGCGATCAGCCGGCCGCCCGACGCCCTCACGGCATTGAGCCGCTCAGCGGTCTCGGCGTCGATCCGCCCCCATTCGGCGTGCATCTTGTGCTCGCTCGTGTCCTCCGCCTTGACCGGCAGAAATGTCCCGGCGCCGACGTGCAGGGTGAGCGTCTCGCGCCGGACGCCATGCGCTTCCAGCGCCTCGATCAGGCGCGGCGTGAAATGCAGCGCGGCGGTCGGCGCGGCGACCGCGCCGTCCTGCCGCGCGAACATGGTCTGATAATCGTCGCGGTCGGACTCGTCCGCCGGGCGCCGGGACGCGATGTAGGGCGGCAAAGGCATTCGGCCGGCGCGATCGAGAAGCACCTCGACCGGCTCATCGCCATCGAAGTGCAGCAGGATGGCGCCTTCATCATTCCGCTCCGCCACGGACGCCGAGACGCCGCCGCCGAACTCGATCGTATCGCCGATCCGCAGGCGCTTGGCGTTGCGGACGAACGCCCACCAGTCCCGGGTGCCCTCGCGCTTGTGGAGCGTTGCACCGATGCGAGCATCACCTCTGCGGCCCTCGAGCTGCGCCGGAATCACGCGGGTGTCGTTGAACACGAGCGTATCGCCGGGGCGAAGCAGCTTCGGCAGGTCGAGGACGGTCCGGTCCGAAATCGTCCTCGCCGTCCACCAGCAGCAATCGCGCCGAGTCCCGCGGCTTGGCGGGCCTCAGCGCGATGCGTTCGGCGGGAAGGTCGAAGTCGAAAAGGTCGACGCGCATCCGCGCGCCTTAGCCTCCGAGCGAGGCGCGGACGATCTTCGTCGGCTGCTGCCGGCGGTTCACCCGGAGCGATCGCGTCGACGGCAGTCATGCCTTCGACCACGCGGCCCATGACCGTGTAATTGTTGTTCAGCGTGGCGTTCGGCGCCAAGCATGATGAAGAACTGGCTGTTCGCGCTGTCCTTCGACATCCGCGCGGGCCGCGCCGAAAGTGCCACGAAGGAACGGCAGAGTGTTGAACTCGGCCTTCAGGTCCGGGAGGGTCGACCCGCCCTGGCCCGTGCCCTTCGGATCGCCGCCCTGCGCCATGAAGCCGGGGACGACGCGATGGAAGGACAGGCCGTTATAGAAGCCTTGGCGGACGAGCGTCTTGATGCGGTCCACATGCTGCGGAGCTGCGTCCGGCCGAAGCATGATCACGACGGCGCCGCCGCTGCTTAGCTCGATCGTCAGCTTGTTCGACGGATCGTTGGCAATGTCCTGCGGCGCAATGACGCTGAGCATGGCCGGCTTCGCTACAGGTGCCGGAGCCGGCTGGGCCGCGATCAACGCCAGGGCCGAAAGTGAAAACAATACCCGCCCAATCATGCTCCCGCTTCTCCTTCGAGGTGTCGCTTTACATCCGCCGCAACGGGCGGCGTGACGAACTTGTCGATCGCTCCGCCATAGCGGGCGATTTCCTTAACCAGACGTGAGGCGATCGGCTGAAGCGACACGTCGGCCATCAGGAAGACCGTTTCGATATCGTCGTTCAGCTGCTGGTTCATCCCCGCCATCTGGAATTCATATTCGAAGTCGGCGACGGCGCGGAGGCCGCGGATGATCATCGACGCGCCCTGCGATTCCGCGAAATTCATCAGCAGGGAGTTGAATTCCACGACCGAGACGTTCGTGTCGAGCCCGGCCACTTCGCGGCGCACCATCTCCATCCGCTCGGCGATGGTGAACATCGGCTCCTTCGACGGATTGGTCGTCACGCCGATGACCAGCCGGTCGACGAGGTGCGCCCCGCGCCGGATGATGTCGATATGACCGAGCGTGATCGGGTCGAACGTGCCCGGATAGACGCCGATGCGTTCCGCCATGTCGTCCCCTCCCCCTAGTGATTGCGCTCTATGGCAAATCGCGCGAGCGCGCGCAGCAAGTCCGCTTCCTCGCCATGGTCGGCGAGATGCTCGATCGCCTGGCTGACGAGAAGGCCGGCCTGCTGCTTCGCGCGATCGGCGCCGAAGACCGACACGAAGGTCGCCTTGCCCGCCTCCGCATCCTTGCCCGTTCGCTTGCCGGCGGCGCTGTCGTCGCCGGCATGGTCGATCAGGTCGTCGGCAATCTGGAACGCGAGCCCGATATTGCGGGCGTAGCCGCGGTAGGGCGTGCGCGCTTCGGCCGGCAGCCGGGCCATGATGCATGGCGCCTCCACCGCATATTCGATGAGCGCGCCCGTCTTCAGCTGCTGCAGGCGCGTGATCGCGGAAGGATCCAGCGACTGGCCTTCCGCGGCGAGGTCCATCATCTGCCCGCCGGCCATTCCGGATGGCCCGGCGGCCTTCGCCAGGTGGAGCACCAGATCGGAGCGGACGAACGGGTCCTCATGCGTCTCCGGCATCCGCCAGGATTTCGAAAGCAAGCGCGTGGAGGCTGTCTCCTGCCAGCACCGCGGCGGCCTCGCCGAATGCCTTGTGCACGGTCGGCTTGCCCCGCCGGAGGTCGTCGTCGTCCATGCAAGGCAAGTCGTCGTGGATCAGGGAGTAGACGTGGATGGCCTCGATCGCGGCGCCGACCCTGAGCGCCCGGTCTGTGTCGATCCCGAACAGCCGCGACGCGGCGAAGCGTCAGCAGCGGTCGAAGGCGCTTCCCGCCGCCGATGGCGGCATGACGCATCGCGTCGAACAAGGCGTCGCGTCCGTCCCCGCGGGAGACGAGAAGACGCTCGAAGAAGTCGTCGATTTCACCGCTGACGCGCTTGGACTCGGCGTCGAGCTCGAGCCGGCTGCGATCTACCGTTTCAACCGGCATCGAACGGAGTGACGCCGGAAGGGCGGCCGTCTGCGCCGAACGCGATCTGCTCGATGCGCTCCTGCGCCGCCTTCAACCGCGCTTCGCAATGGCGGCGGAGGCGGTCGCCTTCCTGGTAAAGCTCAATCGACTGGTCGAGCGGAGCTTCGCCGCGCTCGAGCAGGCGGACGATCTCCTCAAGGCGCGCGAGCGCCGCCTCGAAGCTCAACTCACTCTGTTGTTCGGGCGCGTCCATGGCAGAGGAATG
>CAWECW010000007.1:0-259600 GCA_963807815.1 uncultured Alphaproteobacteria bacterium
CCTGTCGAAGTTCATGAATTCGGTCATGCTCGACGGCAAGAAGTCGGTTGCCGAAGGCATCGTCTATGGCGCTCTCGACAATGTCGAAGCTCGCCTGAAGAAGGATCCGATCAGCGTGTTCCACGACGCGCTGAACAATGTGAAGCCGGGCATCGAGGTCCGCAGCCGCCGCGTCGGCGGTGCGACCTACCAGGTCCCGGTCGAGGTCCGTATCGAGCGCGCCCAGGCGCTTGCCATCCGCTGGCTCATCTCGGCTGCTCGCGCCCGTTCTGAAAAGACGATGGCCGGCCGCCTGTCGGGCGAGCTGATGGATGCGTCGCAGAACCGCGGCAATGCCGTGAAGAAGCGCGAAGACACGCACCGCATGGCCGAAGCGAACCGCGCCTTCAGCCATATCGCTGAACCGCTGGTAGATTTCGATACCTATATCTGGGGAAGCCGGATCCGCCGGCTCCCCACATCGCTAAGGAAAATCTGAAATGGCCCGCAGCCATCCGCTCGACCGCTATCGCAACATCGGCATCATGGCCCACATCGATGCCGGCAAGACGACGACGACCGAGCGCATCCTCTATTACACCGGCAAGTCCTACAAGATCGGCGAAGTGCACGAAGGCACGGCGACGATGGACTGGATGGAGCAGGAGCAAGAGCGCGGGATCACGATCACGTCCGCCGCGACGACCTGTTTCTGGTCGGCCGAGGAGGGCAATGGCCCCGAGCACCGGATCAACATCATCGACACGCCGGGCCACGTCGACTTCACCATCGAGGTCGAGCGTTCGCTGCGCGTGCTCGACGGCGCGGTCGCCTGTTTCGACGGCGTTGCCGGCGTCGAGCCGCAGTCGGAGACGGTCTGGCGCCAGGCCGACAAGTACGGCGTTCCGCGGATGTGCTTCGTCAACAAGCTCGACCGCACCGGCGCCGATTTCTATTATTGCGTCGCAGTCGATCATCGACCGCCTCGGCGCGCGCCCGGCGGTCCTGTATCTTCCGATCGGCATCGAGGGCGGCTTCAAGGGCCTCGTCGACCTGGTCGAGAACCGCGCCATCATCTGGCTCGAAGAGAGCCTCGGCGCGAAGTTCGAATATCAGGAAATCCCGGACGACCTGAAGGACAAGGCCGCCGAATATCGCACGCACCTCATCGAACTTGCCGTCGAGCAGGACGATGACGCGATGGAAGCGTATCTCGAAGGCAATGAGCCGGACGTCGCGACGCTCAAGAAGCTGATCCGCAAGGGCACGCTGAGCGATGGCGTTCGTGCCCGTGCGTCTGCGGCTCGGCGTTCAAGAACAAGGGCGTTCAGCCGTTGCTCGACGCGGTGGTCGATTATCTGCCGAGCCCGCTCGACGTTCCGCCGATCAAGGGCCTGCTGCCCGACGGCGAGACGACGATTCGCGCGCCGTCCGACGACAATGCGCCGTTCTCCGCGCTGGCGTTCAAGATCATGAACGATCCGTTCGTCGGCACTTTGACCTTCGCGCGCATCTACTCGGGCAAGCTCGAGACCGCGTCGCAGGTCATGAACAGCGTCAAGGACAAGAAGGAAAAGGTCGGCCGCATGCTGCTGATGCATGCCAACGACCGCGAGGACATCCAGGTGGCCTATGCCGGCGACATCGTCGCGCTCGCGGGCCTCAAGGACACGACCACCGGCGACACTCTGTGCGCCACGAACGCGCCGATCATCCTGGAGCGGATGGAATTCCCCGATCCGGTCATCGAGCTCGTCGGTCGAGCCCAAGACCAAGGCCGACCAGGAGAAGATGGGCGTCGCGCTCAATCGCCTCGCCCGCGAGGATCCGTCCTTCCGCGTCACGTCCGACTATGAATCGGGCCAGACGATCATCAAGGGGATGGGCGAGCTCCACCTCGAGATCCTCGTCGACCGCATGAAGCGCGAGTTCAAGGTCGAGGCGAACGTCGGTGCGCCGCAGGTCGCCTATCGCGAATATCTCGCGAAGCCGGTCGACCTGACCTACACCCACAAGAAGCAGTCGGGCGGCTCCGGCCAGTTCGGCGAGATCAAGATCAACGTCATTCCTGGCGAGCGCGGTTCGGGCTTCCAGTTCTTCGACGAGATCAAGGGCGGCAACGTTCCGAAGGAATATATTCCTTCGGTCGAGAAGGGCATGCGCGAGACTGCCGAGACCGGATCGCTGATCGGCTTCCCGATCATCGACTTCGAGGTCCACCTGGTCGACGGCAAGTACCACGACGTCAACTCTTCGGCGCTGGCGTTCGAGATCTGCGCCCGCGGCGCGATGCGCGAAGCGGCCCAGAAGGCCGGCATCAAGCTGCTCGAGCCGATCATGAAGGTCGAGGTCGTGACCCCCGAGGATTATCTCGGCGACGTCATCGGCGACCTCAACAGCCGTCGTGGCCAGATCCAGGGCACCGACACGCGCGGCAACGCGCAGGCGGTCGAAGCGATCGTTCCGCTGGCGAACATGTTCGGCTACGTGAACCAGCTGCGTTCCTTCACTCAGGGGCGCGCGCAGTACACGATGCAGTTCTCGCACTATGAAGAAGTGCCGCAGAACGTCGCCGACGAGGTGAAGGCGAAGCTGGCGTAACCGTTTTTTGTTAGCTATGGGCGCGTCCGCGAACAGGGCGGGCCGCCCGAATTCCAGAGAAGAAGAGGCGTAAAATGGCGAAGGCGAAATTCGAGCGGAACAAGCCGCACGTGAAACATCGGCACGATCGGTCACGTCGACCATGGCAAGACGTCGCTGACAGCGGCGATCACCAAGGTGCTGGCGGAGACGGGCGGAGCAACGTTCGTCGACTATGCCAACATCGACAAGGCTCCCGAAGAGCGCGAGCGCGGCATCACCATCTCGACCGCGCACGTCGAGTATGAGACGGCTGCGCGCCACTATGCGCACGTCGATTGCCCGGGCCACGCCGACTATGTGAAGAACATGATCACCGGCGCCGCCCAGATGGACGGCGCGATCCTCGTCGTGTCGGCCGCTGACGGCCCGATGCCGCAGACCAAGGAGCACATCCTGCTCGCGAAGCAGGTCGGCGTTCCGACGATGGTCGTGTTCCTGAACAAGGTCGACCAGGTCGACGATCCCGAGCTGCTCGAGCTCGTCGAGCTGGAAATCCGCGAGGAGCTTTCCAAGCGCGACTTCGACGGCGACAACATTCCGATCGTCGCGGGTTCGGCTCTCGCCGCCCTCGAGGACAGCAATGCGGAGACGGGTCGCGAAGCGATCCTGAAGCTGATGGCTGCCGTCGACGAGTGGATCCCGACCCCGGAGCGTCCGCTGGACAAGCCGTTCCTGATGCCGATCGAGGACGTGTTCTCGATCTCGGGCCGCGGCACGGTCGTCACCGGCCGCGTCGAGACCGGCATCATCAAGGTCGGCGAGGAAGTCGAGATCGTCGGCATCCGCGACACGCAGAAGACCGTCGTCACCGGCGTCGAAATGTTCCGCAAGCTGCTCGACCAGGGCCAGGCCGGCGACAACATCGGCGCGCTGATCCGCGGTATCGGTCGTGAGGACGTCGAGCGCGGGCAGGTTCTCTGCAAGCCGGGCTCGATCAAGCCGCACACCGACTTCAAGGCAGAGGTCTACGTCCTGTCGAAGGACGAGGGCGGCCGTCACACGCCGTTCTTCGCCAACTATCGTCCGCAGTTCTACTTCCGGACGACGGACGTCACTGGCGAGGTCGTTCTTCCCGAGGGCACCGAAATGGTGATGCCGGGCGACAACGTGAATCTCCAGCGTCAAGCTGATCGCTCCGATCGCCATGGACCCGGGCCTCCGCTTCGCAATCCGCGAAGGTGGCCGGACCGTCGGCGCAGGGGTTGTCGCGGAGATCACTAAGTAATATAGGGCGCATGCCGCGCGATTCTGATCCGTCAGGGTCGCGCGGCTCGCTTTTGAAATTTGTATCTGGGCAAGCGCGGCGCATAGCTGCCGGGCTGGCCTGTTTTTGGTTTGAAGCTTCGGACTGCATCAAGCGGCGAGAAGCGGGCTCTTTCGCATCGGTAGGGACATGGAAACGCAGAATATCCGTATTCGCCTGAAGGCTTTCGATCATCGAGTGCTCGATCAGGCAACTGGCGACATCGCCGACACGGCGCGCCGTACGGGTGCACTCATTCGCGGTCCGATTCCCCTGCCGACGCGTATCGAGAAGTTCACCGTCAACCGTTCGCCGCACGTCGACAAGAAGTCGCGCGAGCAGTTCGAGGTGAGGACGTACAAGCGGCTGCTCGATATCGTGCAGCCCACGCCGCAGACGGTCGACGCGCTGATGAAGCTCGATCTGGCCGCGGGTGTAGACGTAGAGATCAAGCTGGCCTAACAGCCGGCAGCCGTTCCGACCCGGAACGGCGTCGAGAGGCCCAAAGCCACTCGGACATAGGGTGATACCGCGGAGCATCTGCTCCGGCTGCGTCCCCGCCGTTCCGTATTGCACGGAGCACTAGCCCAGGCGGGGCACGCAATAAGTTCAACGGGCTGCACGCATCCGGGATGGTCCCGCGGTGCCTCTGTGAGGAGTTTTTGATCATGCGCACTGGCGTGATCGCGAAGAAGGTCGGAATGACGCGCCTGTTCCAGGCGGACGGTCGGCACGTGCCGGTTACCGTTCTCCAGCTGGACGAGCTGCAAGTCATCGGACGCCGCGAAATGGATCGGGACGGCTACACCGCCGTCCAACTTGGCGCAGGCACTGCGAAGGCGAAGAATGTCGCCAAGCCGCAGCGCGTCGCTTTCGGCAAGGCCGAGGTCGAGCCCAAGGCGAAGATCGTCGAATTCCGCGTCGCCGAAGACGCGCTTCTGGACGTCGGCTCGCGCATCAGCGCCGAGCATTTCGTTGCCGGCCAGCTGGTCGACATCGCCGGCGTGACGCAGGGCAAGGGCTTCGCCGGCGCCATGAAGCGCTGGGGCTTCGGCGGTCTGCGCGCAACGCACGGCGTTTCCGTGTCGCACCGCTCGCACGGTTCGACGGGTAACCGCCAGGATCCGGGCCGCGTCTTCAAGAACAAGAAGATGGCCGGCCACATGGGCGCGCGCAATCGCACGCAGCAGAACCTCGAGGTCGTCCGTACGGACCCGATCCGCGGCCTGCTCTTCATCAAGGGCTCGGTTCCGGGCCACAAGGGTAGCTGGGTGACCGTCGAAGACGCCGTCAAGCTGCCGCGCCACGAGAGCGCGCCGTATCCGGCGGGCATCCTCGACACGAACGCGAAGATCGACGAAGCGGAACTGCCGGTGGCGGGCCTGGTCGACGACGCGGCCGTCCACGAAATCCCGGCACTTCCGGGCGACGAGGAAGTGGCGGCGATCGCGGCGGAGCAGGAAGCCGGTGCGGCTGCCGAGGCGGAAGCCGAAGCTGCTGCCGAGGCGGAAGCCGCTGACTCGGCCCAGTCCGCAGACAATGAAAAGGCCCAAGCGGCTGAGGACAGCGCGAAGCCTGCCTCCGACGCCGACGAAGGCAAGGAAGGCTAAGATGAAGGTCAAGGTACAGACCCTCGACGCCAAGGCTGGCGGCGACCTCGAGCTCAACGACGAGATCTTCGGCGTCGAGCCTCGCGCCGACATCCTGCATCGCGTCGTCACGTGGCAGCTCGTCAATCGCCGCGGAACGGCTCGCGCCGCCCGTGAGCGCAGCGACGTCGCCCGCACCGGCAAGAAGTTCGGTCGCCAGAAGGGCGGCGGTACGGCTCGTCACGGCGATCGCCGCGCTCCGATCTTCGTCGGCGGCGGCAAGGCCCACGGCCCGCGTGCCCGCACGTTCAGCGCCTCGCTGAACAAGAAGGTTCGCGCGCTCGGCCTGAAGATGGCGCTGTCGTCGAAGGCGATGGGCGGCCAGCTGATCGTGGTCGACAACCTCGACCTCAAGGACGGCAAGACGAAGGAGCTCAAGACGAAGCTGAACGGCCTCGGCCTCGGCAAGTCCGCTCTGGTGATCGACGGCGACGCGCTGAACGTCGGTTTCGCCCGCGCTTCGTCGAACCTCGGCAATGTCGACCTGCTCCCGGCAGTCGGCGCCAACGTCTACGACATCATGCGCTGCGAGACCCTGGTCCTGACCAAGGCGGCGGTCGAGCGCCTGGAGGCACGTTTCAATGGCTAAGAAGCAGCAGGATACGGTCGACCTGCGTCACTATGACGTGATCGTCGCCCCGCACATCACCGAGAAGTCGAGCCTGCTCGCCGAGCATAATGCGGTCGTCTTCAAGGTGGCGAAGACCGCGTCGAAGCCGGAGATCAAGGCGGCTGTCGAGGCGATCTACGGCCGCACCGTGGCGAGCGTGAACACGATCGTCAGCAAGGGCAAGTCGAAGCGCTGGAAAGGCCAGGCCTACCAGCGTTCGGACAGCAAGAAGGCGATCGTTACCCTGGCTGCCGGCCAGGACCCGATCGACATTACCGAAGGAGCGCCGCGCTAATGGCACTCAAGCAATACAAGCCGACCTCGCCATCGCGCCGCGGCCTGATCCTCGTCGACAAGTCGTCGCTGTGGAAGGGCAAGCCCGTCAAGGCGCTGACCGAAGGCAAGCGCAAGACCGGCGGACGCAACAACAAGGGGCATGTGACCTCGCGCGGGATCGCGGGCGGCCACAAGCAGAAGTATCGCTACATCGACTTCAAGCGTCGCACCTGGGACGTCCCGGCGACCGTCGAGCGTCTCGAGTACGACCCGAACCGTTCGGCGTTCATCGCGCTCGTGACCTACGAGGGCGGCGAGCAGGCCTACATCATCGCTCCGCAGCGTCTCGCTCCGGGCGACAAGGTCGTCGCCGGCAAGAAGGTCGACGTGAAGCCTGGCAATGCCATGGAAGTCGGCCAGATGCCGATCGGAACGATCGTCCACAACGTCGAGCTGAAGCCCGGCAAGGGCGGCCAGATCGCCCGCGCTGCAGGCACCTATGTGCAGGTCGTCGGCCGTGATCGCGGAATGGTCATCGTCAGGCTCAATTCAGGCGAGCAGCGCTACATCCGCTCGGATTGCATGGCGACGGTCGGTGCGGTGTCCAACCCGGACAACCAGAACCAGAATTTCGCCAAGGCAGGCCGCACTCGCTGGATGGGCAAGCGTCCGCTGACCCGCGGCGTCGCCAAGAACCCGGTCGACCACCCGCATGGCGGTGGTGAAGGCCGTACCTCGGGCGGCCGTCATCCGGTCACCCCGTGGGGCAAGCCGACGAAGGGTGCTCGCACTCGTCACAACAAGTCGACCGACAAGTTCATCATTCGGTCGCGTCACGCGAAGAAGAAGGGTTAATCCATGGCCCGTTCCATCTGGAAAGGTCCGTTCGTCGAGCTTTCGCTGCTGAAGAAGGCGGAAGCTGCGCAGGAAAAGGGCGGCCGTTCGCCGATCAAGACCTGGTCGCGCCGTTCGACGATCCTGCCGCAGTTCGTCGGCCTCACCTTCAATGTCTACAACGGCCGCAAGTTCGTGCCGGTGTCGGTCAATGAAGACATGGTCGGAATGAAGCTCGGTGAGTTCGCGCCGACCCGCTACTTCCCGGGCCACGCCTCGGACAAGAAGGGCAAGCGCTAATGAGCAAGCAAGCAGCTCCGCGCAAGGTCGGCGACAAGGAAGCGCTCGCCGTCGGCACCATGATCCGTGGTTCGGCCCGCAAGCTGAACCTCGTCGCGGGCCTCATCCGCGGCCGCAAGGTCGAGGAAGCGCTCAACATCCTGCAGTTCTCGCCCAAGGCGATGGCGACGGATGTGCGCAAGGTCCTCGCGTCGGCCGTGGCCAATGCCGAGAACAACCACAATCTCGATGTCGACGCGCTCGTCGTGTCGGAAGCGAGCGTCGGCAAGTCGATCTCGATGAAGCGGTTCGCGACCCGTGCGCGTGGCCGTTCCAGCCGGATCGTAAAGCCGTTCAGCCGCATCCGCGTCGTCGTCCGCGAGCAGGAAGAAGCGTAACTTATGGGTCAGAAATCCTCTCCCGTCGGGCTCCGCCTGCAGATCAACCGGACCTGGGACAGCCGCTGGTATGCGGAAGGCCAGGACTACGGCCGTCTGCTGCTGGAAGATCTGAAGATCCGGAAGCACATCCTTTCGACGCTGCCGCAGGCCGCGATCTCGAAGGTGGTGATCGAGCGTCCGGCCAAGATCTGCCGCGTGAGCATCTATGCTGCTCGCCCGGGCGTGATCATCGGCAAGAAGGGCGCGGACATCGAGAAGCTTCGCAAGAAGCTCGGTTCGATGACGTCGTCGGACGTCAGCCTGAACATCGTCGAGATCCGCAAGCCGGAAATCGACTCCAAGCTCGTCGCCCAGGGCGTCGCCGACCAGCTCGAGCGCCGCATCGCTTTCCGCCGCGCCATGAAGCGCGCGGTTCAGTCGGCCCTGCGTCTCGGCGCCGAGGGCATCCGCATCACCTGCGCCGGCCGTCTCGGCGGCGCGGAGATCGCGCGCACCGAATGGTACCGTGAAGGTCGCGTTCCGCTGCACACGCTGCGCGGCAACGTCGATTATGCGGAAGCCGAAGCGCACACCGCCTACGGCGTGTGCGGCGTGAAGGTGTGGATCTTCAAGGGCGAGATTCTCGGCCACGATCCGACTGCGCAGGACCGCCTGATGATGGAGGCCCAGACCTCCGGCGTCCGTCCGGCCCGCGAAGAACGCGGCAACCGGTAAGCGCGAAGGAAGATAAGACATGCTGCAACCAAAGCGCACCAAGTTCCGCAAGGCCTTCAAGGGCCGCATCCATGGCAATGCCAAGGGCGGGACCGAGCTCAACTTCGGCGCCTTCGGCCTCAAGGCCATGGAGCCGGAGCGGATCACCGCGCGCCAGATCGAGGCGGCTCGCCGCGCGATCACGCGTCACATCAAGCGTACCGGCCGTCTCTGGATCCGCATTTTCCCGGACGTTCCGGTCAGCTCCAAGCCGGCGGAAGTCCGCATGGGCTCCGGTAAGGGCTCGCCCGGAATTCTGGGTCGCTCGCGTGAAGCCGGGCCGCATCCTGTTCGAGCTGGACGGCGTTCCGGGCCCGCTCGCCAAGACGGCGTTCGAGCGCGCGGCCGAGAAGCTGCCGATCAAGACCAAGGTCGTGGCTCGCCTGGGCGAGACGCTGGTCGAGGAGGACCGTTAAGATGGCTGCGAAGAAAGCCAGCAAGGACGACCTGAAGGTCGCCACCGACGATCAGCTGCAGACGCAGCTGTCGGACCTGAAGCGCGAGCAGTTCAACCTGCGCTTCCAGGCGGCGACCAATCAGCTCGAGAAGCCGTCGCGGGTGAGGGAGGTGCGCCGCACCATCGCTCGCATCAAGACGCTGCAGAGCCAACGTGCCCGTGTCGCCGAACCGGCGCAGGGCTGAGGAGACTGAGGAATGCCAAAGCGCGTCCTGACCGGCACCGTAGTGTCCGACAAGGGTGACAAGACCGTGGTGGTCCGTGTCGAGCGGCGGGTGAAGCACCCGCTGTACGGCAAGATCATCAAGCTGTCGAAGAAGTACCATGCGCACGACGAGGGCAATGCCTTCAAGTCGGGCGAGCAGGTGCGCATCGAGGAATGCGCTCCGATTTCGAAGCTGAAGACCTGGACGGTGCTCGATCGCATCGGTGCCGCAAGGGCTGCTGAAGTCGAGATCGTCGAGGGCGCCTCGAACCCGGTTGAAGAAAAGAAGGCTCCGGCCAAGGCCAAGGCTGAAAAGCCCGCCGCCAAGCCGGCCGCAAAGGCGAAGAAGGCGAAAGCCGACGCCGAAGCGGACGCCTGAGCGATTTTGAAAGAAGGTAGGGTCGAACCATGATCCAGATGCAGTCCAACCTGGACGTCGCGGACAACAGCGGCGCCAAGCGCGTCCAGTGCATCAAGGTGCTGGGCGGATCGAAGCGGCGCACCGCGACCGTCGGCGACATCATCGTCGTCTCGGTCAAGGAAGCCGCTCCGCGTGGCCGCGTGAAGAAGGGCGACGTTCACCGCGCCGTGATCGTCCGCACCGCCAAGGACATCCACCGTCCGGACGGTTCGACGATCCGTTTCGACGGCAATGCCGCGGTGCTGGTCAACAAGAACGAGGAGCCGATCGGCACCCGTATCTTCGGCCCGGTCGTCCGTGAGCTTCGTGCGCGCAAGCACATGAAGATCATCAGCCTTGCGCCGGAGGTCCTGTAACCATGGCCGCCGCCAAGATCCGCAAGGGTGACACGGTCGTGATCCTGTCCGGCAAGGACAAGGGCAAGACCGGCGAAGTCATCCGTTCGATTCCGAAGGAGAGCAGGGTGGTCGTGTCCGGCGTCAATGTCGCCGCCCGTCACCGCAAGGCCTCCCAGGTCAACCCGCAAGGGGGGCATCGACCGCAAGGAAGCGCCGCTGCACGTGTCGAAGGTCGCGATTGCCGACCCGAAGACCGGCAAGGCATCCCGTGTCCGTTTCGAGGACCGTAACGGCAAGAAGGTTCGCGTTGCCGTGAAGTCCGGGGAGCTTATCAATGGCTGACGAAAAGACCGTCCCGCAGGACGAAACCGTCGAGGTCGAGAAGACCGAAGCGGCTCCGGCTGCCGAAAAGGCGGAGAAGGCTCCGAAGGCCGAAAAGGCCGCGAAGGCTTCGAAGAACGAGTCCTACACGCCGCGGCTCAAGGGCGACTACGAGCAGCGCATCGTCCCGGCGATGATCGAGAAGTTCGGCTACAAGAACCGTCTCGAGGTTCCGAAGCTCGACAAGATCGTCATCAACATGGGCGTCGGCGAGGCGACCCAGGACAAGAAGAAGGTCGAGGCGGCTGCCGCCGAGATGCAGGCGATTTCCGGCCAGAAGCCGGTGATCACCAAGGCCAAGAAGTCGATCGCGCAGTTCAAGCTGCGTGAAGGCATGCCGATCGGTGCGAAGGTGACCCTTCGCCGCGACCGCATGTTCGAGTTCCTGGACCGCCTGGTCACCATCGCGCTTCCGCGCGTCCGCGATTTCCGGGGCCTCAACCCCAAGTCGTTCGACGGCCGCGGCAATTACGCGATGGGCCTGAAGGAGCAGATCATTTTCCCCGAGATCAACTACGACCAGATCGACAAGGTCCGGGGGATGGACATCATTGTAACCACGACCGCGAAGACGGACGACGAGGCACGCGAACTGCTGCGCCTCTTCAACTTCCCGTTCCCGCGTGATGAGGAGCAGAAGCAGGCCGCGTAAGCGGGCCTGCTTCTCCTAAGGAGAAGAACTTAAGTCATGGCGAAACTGAGTTCGATCAACAAGAACGAGCGTCGCAAGAAGCTCGTCCTGAAGTATGCGTCGAAGTACGAGAAGCTGAAGGCTATCGCGGACGACGATTCCAAGGACGAGACCGAGCGGCTGATCGCACGGCTCAAGATGGCGGAGCTTCCGCGCAACGGTAACCCGACGCGCATTCGCAACCGCTGCGAGCTGACCGGGCGTTCGCGCGCCTATTATCGCAAGTTCCGCCTTTCGCGGATCATGCTCCGGGAACTGGCCAACAAGGGCCTGATCCCGGGCGTCACCAAGTCGAGCTGGTAAGGGCTGCGCATGCCAATGACCGATCCCTTGGGTGATATGCTCACCCGCATTCGCAACGGCCAGCAGGCGCGCAAGGATTCCATCGTGACTCCGGCGTCCAACCTGCGCGTCCGTGTGCTCGATGTCCTCCAGCGCGAAGGCTACATCCGTGGCTATTCGGAAGAAGCTGTTGGCGCGCAGAAGGGCCTGCGCATCGAGCTGAAGTATTTCGAGGGCCAGCCCGCGATCCAGCATCTGGCCCGCGTGTCCAAGCCCGGCCGCCGCGTCTATTCGGCCGCCCGCGAGCTTCCGCGCATCCGCAACGGCCTCGGCACGATCATCGTGTCGACCCCGCGCGGCGTGCTGTCGGACGCTGAAGCGCGCGACCAGAACGTCGGCGGCGAAGTGCTGGCGGAGGTATTCTAGGATGTCCCGTATCGGAAAACGGCCAGTGCCGCTGCCTTCGGGCGTGAGCGCAAGCACCGAAGGCCAGACTCTGTCCGTCAAGGGACCGAAGGGTACGCTTCAGCTGCAGATGCGTGACGAAATCCGTTACAGCGTCTCGGAAGACGGCATTTCGCGTTCAGCCGGCCAACGAGACCAAGGCGGCTCGCGCGTTCTGGGGCATGCAGCGCACGCTCGTTCAGAACCTCGTGACCGGCGTTTCGGACGGCTTCACCAAGGTGCTGGAAATCAACGGCGTCGGCTATCGCGCGACGGCTCAGGGCAAGAACCTGAAGCTGCAGCTCGGCTACAGCCACGACGTGAACTTCCCGGTGCCGGAAGGCGTCGACGTGAAGACCCCTGACCAGACCACGGTCGAAATCAGCGGGATCGACAAGCAGAAGGTGGGTCAGGTCGCGGCCGAGATCCGCCGCTGGCGCAAGCCGGAGCCCTACAAGGGCAAGGGCATCAAGTACCGCGGCGAGTACATCTTCCGCAAAGAAGGCAAGAAGAAGTAAGCCATGGCGAAACTCTCTCTCTTCGATCGCCGCCGGCGCCGTGTTCGCACGTCGCTCCGTGCGCGCTCCGCGGGCAAGCCGCGTTTGTCGGTCCATCGTTCGGGCCGTCACATCTACGCGCAGGTCATCGACGACACTGCCGGCACGACGATTGCCGCCGCCTCGACGCTCGAAAAGGACGTCAAGGGCAAGACTGGAGCGACCCGCGATGCGGCCGCTGCAGTCGGCAAGGCGGTTGCCGAGCGCGCCAAGAAGGCCGGCGTGTCGACGGTCGTGTTCGACCGCGGCGGCTTCCTGTTCCATGGCCGGGTGAAGGCCCTGGCCGATGCCGCCCGCGAAGGCGGATTGGAGTTCTAAATGGCTGACGAAAACGAAACTCCAGTGGTGGAAACTCCCGCCGAGGCGCCAGCCGAAGCCGCTCCCGCAGCGGAAGCGGCTCCTGCCGCCGAGACTGGACGTCCCGAGGGCGATCGCCCGCAGGGCCGCGGACCGCGCGGACCGCGTGGCGGCCGTGGTGGCGGCGGCGGCCGTGGCAACGATCGTGGTGGCGGCCGTGGCCGTCGTGACGACCGTCGCGGCGGACGTGGCGGCGACGACGACGGTGGCGAGGAGCTGATCGAGAAGCTCGTCCACATCAACCGCGTCTCCAAGACCGTGAAGGGCGGCAAGCGCTTCGGTTTCGCAGCGCTCGTGGTCGTCGGCGACGGCAAGGGCCGCGCGGGCTTCGGTCACGGCAAGGCTCGCGAAGTGCCGGAAGCGATCAGCAAGGCGACTGCCGCTGCGAAGAAGGCGATGATTCGCGTTCCGCTGCGCGACGGCCGCACTTTGCACCATGACGGTCTTGGTCACTTCGGCGCTGGCCGCGTGACGGTCCGTACCGCTCCGGCGGGAACCGGCATCATCGCCGGCGGTCCGATGCGCGCCATTTTCGAAAGCCTCGGCGTTGCCGACGTCGTGACCAAGTCGGTCGGCACGTCCAACCCGTACAACATGATCCGCGCGACCTTCGAGGCGCTCAAGGAGCAGACGAGCCCGCGCTCGGTGGCTCAGCGTCGCGGCAAGAAGGTTGCCGACCTGCTCGGCCGTGGCGGCGCAAGCGCTGCGGAAGCCGAGGCCCAGGCCGAAGCGATCACGGAGTAAAGCTAGATGGCGAAGATCAAGATCACGCAGACCGGTTCGCCGATCCGCCGCGACAAGACGCAGCGGGCGACCCTCGTCGGCCTCGGCCTCAACAAGATCCGCCGCACCGTGGAAGTGGAAGAGACCCCCGAGGTTCTCGGCCAGGTCCGCAAGGTGCAGCATCTGGTGAGCGTCGAAGCCGCCTAACAATCCATTGGCCCCGCTCCGGCGGGGTCATGCGCGACAAAAGCGAAAGCGAGTGCAGATAAAATGAAACTCAACGAACTCCGCGACAATCCCGGTGCCCGCAAGAGCCGCATGCGTGTCGGCCGTGGCATCGGTTCGGGCAAGGGCAAGACCGCTGGCCGTGGCCAGAAGGGTCAGACCAGCCGCTCGGGCGTTTCCATCTTCGGCTTCGAAGGTGGTCAGATGCCGCTCCACATGCGGCTGCCGAAGCGTGGCTTCAACAACATCTTCGCCAAGGATTATGCCGAGGTGAACACCGGCGCGATCCAGAAGGCGATCGACGCCGGCAAGCTCGACGCCAAGGGCACGCTCGACCATGACGCGCTCAAGGCCGCCGGTCTTGCTCGCGGCGGCAAGGACGGCGTCCGCCTGCTCGGCAAGGGCGAGCTCAAGGCCAAGCTGACGCTCAAGATCGCCGGCGTTTCGAAGGGCGCCCGCGAGGCGGTCGAGAAGGCCGGCGGTTCGATCGAGCTGATCGAGCGCAAGAATCCGGCCGAGCTGGCTGCCGCCAAGAAGGGCAAGGCCCGCGAGGCGCGTATCGCCGACAAGGCCGCGAAGAGCGCAGCCGCCAAGTCTTAAAGTCTCGCTCGCCGCAAAAAGTGGCGCGCGGGGCTTAGCCTTGCGCTAACGAGCCACTATATCCGCGGCGGGGTAAGCAATCGCAGCATCGCCGCTTGCGCAGTCCGGGGACGAATTGAATGGCATCCGCAGCCGAGAACATGGCCGCTAACATCAGCTTTGCGAATTTTTCCAAGGCTACCGAGCTCAAGAAGCGCATCTGGTTCACGCTGGGCGCTCTGGTCCTGTTCCGCTTCCTGTCGTTCGTTCCCATGCCGGGCATCGACCCGCGCGCCATGGCGGCGCTGTTCGATACGCAGCGCGGCGGCGTTCTCGACTTCTTCAACACCTTCTCGGGCGGCAGCCTCGAGCGCATGAGCATCATCGCGCTGGGCGTCATGCCGTACATTACCGCGTCCATCGTCGTTCAGCTCGCCGCGATCGCTCTACGGGCCGTGGCAGCAGCTGAAGAAGGAAGGCGAGACCGGGCGCAAGAAGCTCAACCAGTACACGCGCTATCTCACCGTCCTGCTGACCACCGTCCAAGGCTATTGGATCGCGGTCGGCCTCGAGAGCCTCGGCGCGGCCCAGGGCATCAGCGCGGTTGTCGAGCCGGGCATGATGTTCCGTGTCGCGGCAACGATCAGCCTCGTCGGCGGAACGCTCTTCCTGATGTGGATCGGTGAGCAGATCACCAGCCGCGGTATCGGCAACGGCGTCTCCCTGATCATCATGGCGGGCATCGTCGCGACCCTGCCGCACGGCGCTCGCGCAGCTGTTCGAAGGCGGCCGCAGCGGCACCATGGACCCGCTGCTCGTCGCGACCATCGTCGCGCTGGCCGTCGGCCTCGTCCTCTTCATCTGCTTCGTCGAGCGCGCCCAGCGGCGGGTGCCGATCCAATATCCGAAGCGACAGACCGCGCGCGGCATGATGCAGGCGGAGCGCAGCCACCTGCCGATCAAGATCAACATCGCCGGCGTCATCCCGCCGATCTTCGCCTCGTCGCTGCTGCTGATGCCGCTGACGGTGCTGCAGATGGCCGGTGCGCAGAGCAATCCGGAGTTCGGGCGACTGGCTGATCACGATCAGCACTTACCTGCAGCACGGATCGCCTTTGTACCTGTTCCTCTACGGCGCGGGCATCGCCTTCTTCTGCTTCTTCTACTCGGCGGTGCAGTTCAACAGCGAGGAAACGGCCGAGAATCTGAAGCGTCACGGCGGCTTCATCCCCGGCATCCGTCCGGGCAAGGCGACCGAGGTCTACTTCGACCATCTGATCTCGCGCGTGACCGTCGTCGGCGCAGCCTATCTGGTCCTGATCTGCCTCATTCCGGAGATCCTGTTCAGCCAGGCCGGCGTGCCCTTCTATCTGGGCGGCACCAGCCTGCTGATCGTCGTGAACGTCACGATGGACACGGTCGCGCAGATCCAGAGCCACCTGGTCGCGCACCAATATGGCGATCTCATCAAGAAGGCGAAGCTGAAGACCAGCCGCAAGCGCTGATCTGCGGCTAAGGGGGAGCGCCGCAATGCTCAACATCATTCTTCTCGGACCGCCTGGGGCGGGCAAGGGCACGCAGGCGCAGCGGCTTCAGGCCGAGCGCGGGATGATCCAGCTGTCGACCGGCGACATGCTCCGCGCGGCGGTGAAGAGCGGCTCGCCCATCGGGCTCAAGGCCAAGGCGGTCATGGAAGCCGGCGAGCTCGTCAGCGATGCGATCGTCAGCGCCCTGATCGGCGAGCGGCTCGACGATGCCGGCGACGCGGGCGCCATCTTCGACGGCTATCCCCGCACGCGCGCCCAGGCCGAGGCGCTCGACCTGCTGCTGGCGGAGCGCGGCCGCGGCCTGGACTATGTCATCGAGCTTTGCGTCGACGAGGATGCGCTGGTCGAGCGCATCACCGGCCGCTTCTCCTGCGCCAAATGCGGCGCCGGCTATCACGACGTCTTCAAGCGGCAGAAGGTCGACAGCATCTGCGACGTCTGCGGTTCGACCGAATATGTTCGCCGACCCGACGACAATGAGCAGACGGTGCGCACCCGCCTTGCCGAATATCGCGCGAAGACCGCGCCGATCCTGCCCTATTACGAAGAGCGCGGGCTGGTTCGGCGAGTTGACGGCATGGGCACGCCCGACGGGGTCGCGGCCGAGATCGAAGCCATACTGGACAACGGCAGCATCCGCGGTTAGTTGAACGTTCAATCAACTGGGGGATGAAGCCAATGCGTGCGGTTCCGTTGATTGTACTTTCGATGATCGCTGCGCCCGCTTCCGCCGAAGTGGTGAGCGCCGGCCCAAACGGCTTTCAGGTCCGCCACTCGGTCCAGATGGTCGTCCCGCCACCGCAGGCCTTCGACGCCTTTGGCCGCGTCGGCAGCTGGTGGAATCCAGACCATACCTACAGCGGCAAGGCCGCGAACCTGAGCCTGGCGCTAAGCCCCGGCGGCTGCTTCTGCGAACGCCTCGATGGCGGCGGCGGGATCGAGCATCTGCGGGTCAGCTATATCGATCCGGGCAAGCGCATCCTGCTCACCGGCTCGCTCGGGCCTTTGCTCTACGAAGCGACCGCCGGTCGTCATGGACGTGCAGTTCGAGCGGATCGCCGGCGGCACGCGAGTGACGTTGGACTATCGCGTCGCCGGCTTCGCCAAGGGCGGCGCCGACAAGTTGGCGCCGGCCGTGGACAGCGTGCTCGCGGAGCAGTTCAAGCGTTACCGCGACTTCGCACGGGCCTATCGGCCAGCGCGTTAAACGCGCTCCAGAGTGATGAACCGAAAGCCGGGGGTGTCGCCGTCGGCGCGATGCTCCTCCCGAACGATCTCGCGCCACTGCCCCTGAGAACGCGGGTCGGGCATGACGGTGTCGCCTTCGATGTCGCCCAGCACCTCCGTCAGTTCGAACGTGTCGGCGATCGGCAGGAACAGTTCGAAGATCTCGGCGCCGCCGATGACGGAGACAGGCTCGCTGCCCGCAAGCTGGATCGCTTCGTCGACCGAATGCGCAATCTCGACCCCATCGGCGGACCAATCGCGGTCGCGGGTAAGGACGATGTGCCGTCGGCCCGGGAGGACCCCTGGCAGGCTGTCGAACGTGCGTCGCCCCATGATCATCGCGCTACCCATGGTGAGCGCCTTGAAGCGCTTGAGATCGGCGGAGATGCGCCAGGGCAGGGTGCCGTTCCGCCCGATCACGCCATTCGTCGCGCGCGCGACGATCAAGGTGATCCGCGGTCGGCTCATCCCTCGGTCACTACCGCGATAACCTGCCAGAAACTCATAGGATTTCGCTCCCCGTCGGCTATTCAATGAAGCGGATTGGACGCGATGCCAAGCCTGTCGAATCACGCTAAGGCGAGGGAATGGCATCCCGTCCCATTGCGGCCGTCGTCGACGAGTCCCGGCAGCGCTTCGGCGCGAAAGCCGTCATCACGGACCCGTCCGATCTCGAGCCCTGGCTCACCGACTGGCGCGGCCGCTTCCACGGCAAGGCCGAAGCGATCCTCTCGCCATCGTCGACCGAGGAAGCGGCGGCCATGGTTCGGCTGGCCGTTGAGCATCGGGTGCCTCTGGTGCCCCAGGGTGGCAATACGGGGATGGTCGGCGGTGCGACCCCGCCGGCCGACGGCTCCGCCCTGGTCCTTTCCCTGAGACGCATGAACCGGCTGCGATCGATCGACGCGGGTGTGGCCATTGCCGAAGCGGGCATGATCCTCGCCGACCTGCACAGCCGCGCCGCGGAGGCCGGCCAGCGCTTTCCTCTGACCCTGGGCGCGCGGGGCAGCTGCACCATCGGCGGCCTCGCGGCGACGAACGCCGGAGGAACGCAGGTGCTGAAGTTCGGGACGATGCGCTCGCTCGTCCTCGGCGTCGAAGCCGTGCTTCCGGACGGCTCCATTCATGACGGCCTGTCCGGGCTGAAGAAGGACAATCGCGGCTACAATCTCGACCAGTTGCTTGTCGGTTCGGAAGGGACGATCGGGATCATCACCGCCGCCGCACTTCGGCTGGTTCCCGCCGTCGCCGCGCGCGCCGTCGCCTGGGCTGGCCTGTCAGACCCGCAGCGCGCGCTGGAGCTGTTGAGGCTGATGCAGTCGCGCACCGACCGCATCGAAGGCTTCGAGATCGTCCCAGCCGACTGCCTGGACCTCGTGCTCCAGCACATCCCCGGCACGCGAAGCCCGCTCGGCGGGCGGCACGCCTGGCATGTCCTGATCGAGGCGACTTCGGAAGCCGCGGACAGCGACCCGGCCGAGCTGCTCCAGCCGCTTCTTGCGGAAGCGCTCGAACAGCGGCCTGATCGAAGACGCCACGCTGGCTGCCAACGAAGCGCAGGCCGAGGCGTTCTGGCGCATCCGGGATTCGATCTCCGAAGCCGAGCGGGCGGATGGCCCCACCATCGCGCACGACATTTCGGTGCCGGTCGCCGACATGCCCCGGTTCATGACGGTCACCGCCGCGGAGGTCGAAGCCGCCTTCCCTGGATGCAAGGCCAGCGGCTTCGGGCATCTTGGCGACGGCAACGTGCATTTCCACGTGCGCGGCGATGGAGTTCGCGAGCACGGGCCGGCGATCACGCACATGGTCTACGACCTCGTCGCGCTGGCCGGCGGATCGATCTCGGCGGAACATGGCATCGGCCAGATGAAGCTGGAGGAACTGGAGCGGCTAGGCCCTCCGGCAAAGCTTCACGCCATGCGCGCCATCAAGCAGGCGCTCGATCCGCTTGGACTGATGAACCCGGGGAAGCTGGTCCGCTAGCCGGTGCAGCGGGCGTAGGTGAAGCTGGCCATCGGGCTGCTTTCCGTCCGCACCAGCTTGCCGCTCTGCAGCTCGAGGGCCTCATATTTCTTCCAGGTCATGCCCTCGCCGGTGAAGACAAAGTCCCCGCTCGCGGAATCGGAAGAGATGTCCAGCACGCCCGCCGGCTTGGCCACGGACTCGTAGAACTTCAGCTGGTCGGCCGAGACGATGAGCAGGCCCTTGGCGTCCCCCCGCGTGGAGGTGCAGTCTCCGGGGGTCAGCCCCCAGCGGCCGTGCATGGCGGCAGGGATCGTGGTGGACGTCAACGCCTGCCCCGGCTCTTCCGTGCTCGTGTTGCCCTCAGTCGCGGGCGCCACCTCGTTCACCTCGGGAACGATCGCATTCTCCTGCGCCGCCGTCGTGGCGGCGTTGTTGGCTTCGTCAGCGACGGGGTCGCGTCCGCTGCAAGCCACCATGCTCATGATCGCCGTCAGGGCGAAAAGGGGGAAGTAGAAGCGGATCATGGCTGCTCAAACGCGCTCGAAGCCATTCGGGTGCAATCAGTCGTTTTGCGCCCACTGAGCCTCACGCCATGGTCGGGATGATGAAGGCGCTTTCGCCATGGCCGCCGCCGTCGGGCCAGCGCTGGGTGACGATCTTGTTCTTGGTCCAGAACTTCACGCCTTCCATGCCGTACTGGTTGGTGTCGCCGAAGCCGGAGCGCTTCCAGCCGCCGAAGCTGTGATAGCTGACCGGGCACCGGGATCGGCACGTTCACGCCGACCATGCCGACGTTGACGCGCGCGGTGAATTCGCGGGCGGCGTGGCCGTTGCGGGTGAAGATGGCGACGCCATTGCCATATTCGTGCTCGGACGGGAGGCGAACCGCCTCCTCGAAGTCCTTCGCGCGGACCATCTGCAGGACGGGACCGAAAATCTCTTCCTTGTAGGTCCGCATTTCGGGCTTCACGTGGTCGAAGAAGGTCGGGCCGATGAAGAAGCCTTCCTCGTGGCCCTGCAGCTTGAAGCCGCGGCCGTCGACGACCAGCTCCGAGCCCTCGTCGATCGCCATCTGGATATAGTTCTCGACGCGTTCCTTGTGCGCCGCGGTCACGACCGGGCCGTAATGCGCCTCGGCATCGGTCGAGACGCCGACGCGCAGCTTGGCGATCGCCGGGATCAGCTTTTCGCGCAGCGCATTGGCGGTGTCCTCGCCGACCGGAACGACGACCGGAAGCGCCATGCAGCGCTCGCCCGCCGAGCCGAACGCCGCGCCGGTGAGGTCGTTGACGACCTGGTCGAGGTCGGCGTCGGGCATGACGATGCCGTGGTTCTTGGCGCCGCCGAACGCCTGCACGCGCTTGTTGTTCGCCGTGCCGCGCGCGTAGATGTACTGGGCGATGTCGGACGATCCGACGAAGCTGATCGCCTTGATGTCCGGATGATCGAGGATGGCGTCGACCATTTCCTTGTCGCCATGGACGACGTTGAGGATGCCGTCGGGCAGGCCCGCTTCCTTCATCAGCTCGGCGAGGCGGACCGGCACGGTCGGGTCGCGCTCGGACGGCTTCAGGATGAAGGCGTTGCCGCAGGCGATGGCCATGCCGAACATCCACATCGGGATCATCGCCGGGAAGTTGAACGGCGTGATGCCCGCGCCGATGCCGAGCGGCTGGCGCATCGAATAGACGTCGATGCCGGGGCCGGCGCCGACCGAATATTCGCCCTTCAGCGCATGCGGGATGCCGCAGGCGAACTCGATGACCTCGAGCCCGCGCTGGATGTCGCCCTTGGCGTCGGCGATGACCTTGCCATGCTCGGACGAGAGCGTGTGGGCGAGGTCGTCCATGTTCGCTTCGATCAGTTCCTTGAACTTGAACATGACCCGGGCGCGGCGCTGCGGGTTGGTCGCGGCCCATGCCGGCTGGGCGGCCTTGGCGGCGTCGATCGCGCGCTCGAGCTCGGCCGACGGTGCCGAGCGTCACCTTCGCCTGGACCTGCGCCCTGGTTGGGGTCGAACACGTCGGCGCTGCGGCCGCTCCGACGAATAGCTCTCGCCGCCGATGAAATGGTCGATCTCGCGCAACATGAGACAGGTCCTTGAATCAGCTGACTTGAGGTTGCGGGTGCACTAGACCCCGAGGCCGCAAATGCCAGTTGCGGAGACGGAGAGAGGAGACGTCCTGTGCGTAAACTTGGCCTGTTGCCGTGCCTTCTGCTGGTTGCCGCCGCGCCGCCTTCGCCCGATGCGAAGCTGCGGCAGATCGTTCAGCCGGTCAGCGGCGGGCAGATGAAGCAGACGGTCGAGAAGCTGGTGAGCTTCGGGACGCGGCACACGCTTTCCTCGCAGACCGACCCGAAGCGCGGGATCGGCGCGGCGGTGCGCTGGGCCGAGGCCGAGATGAAGTCGTTCGGGCTGGAGACGCTCCAGACCTGCGACACGGTCACCGGCCGTCGCGTTCCGACGCCGACCAAGGTCTGCAACGCCGTCGCCATCCAGCGCGGGACCGAGCGGCCGAACGACGTGGTGATCATCACCGGCCATATCGACAGCCGGGTGACGGACCCGATGAACTTCACCGCCGATGCGCCGGGCGCGAACGACGACGGTTCGGGCACTGCGGCAGTGATCGAGGCGGCGCGGGTGCTGTCGAAGCACAAGTTCCCGGGCACGATCGTCTATGCGGCGCTCTCGGGCGAGGAGCAGGGGCTGCTCGGCGGCAAGATCCTCGCGGATTATGCGAAGGCGCAGGGCTGGAACGTCATCGCCAACCTCAACAACGACATCATCGGCAACAGCTGCGGGTCCGACGGCGTCTGCAACGACAAGGTGGTGCGCGTCTTTTCCGAAGGGCCGCGCTGGCAGGGCCATGAGGAGCTGGCGAAGCAAATCCGCAGCCTCGGCGGCGAGAATGACGCGCCGTCGCGCAACATCTCGCGCTATCTCGACAGCCTCGCCGACCGGCTGAACATCGGCCTCGACGTGATGCAGGTCTGGCGCAACGACCGCTTCGGCCGCGGCGGCGACCACACGGAGTTCCTCAACGCGGGCTTCCCGGCGGTGCGCCTCTCGGTCGCGGTCGAGGATTACGAGCACCAGCACCAGGACCTGCGCACCGAAAAGGGCATCAAGTACGGCGACACGATCGACGAGATGGACTTCCCCTATCTGGAGAAGGTCACGAAGCTGAACGTCGCCGCGCTGGCCGCCATGGCCAGCGCCCCGCCGCCGCCGGAGCCGACGGTCGAGGGGGCGGTGAGCACGGATACGACGGTGAAATTGGGATCCAGTGCCATGGAGCGGTCGGCTATGTCGTTCGCTGGCGAAGGACCGACGCGAACCAAGTGGCGAAAGCATGCACGACCGCTGTCGGACGATGTGACAGTCGCCGGACCGATGCACGTGATCGGTCGAGCGCATTGCGCGCAGGGAATGCGCTCGTCGGAAATGGCTGCGTCACGCTTGAAGGCGTATCCGGGTCGACGACTGGGTCTTCGGCGTCTCGTCGGTGAGCAAGGACGGCTTCGAAAGCCCGGTCGCCTCGGCCGTGCCCGGCGGCGCGTTCAAGCCGTACGTAGCGCCGCCGCCGCAACCCTGACTCGTCATCCCGGACTTGATCCGGGATCCATGAACACCACGTCACAAGTCCTGAACCGAGGTGTTCATGGATGCTGAAACAAGTTCAGCATGACGGTGTTGATATACGAAGGAGGCGGCGATGGCCGGCGGATGGACGCGCGATGGCGCGGTTCAGGACCAGATCGACGATACGGTGAAGGACGCGATCCTTCGCGCCCGCGCACTCACCCCGCAGGGCGAGAGCGCCGAGGAATGCGACGATTGCGGCGAGCCCATCCCGAAGAAGCGGCGCGAGGCGCTTCCGGGCGTCCGCACCTGCATCGCCTGCCAGTCCGAGCGCGACAAGGCGGTCACGCATTCGACCATCAATCGGCGCGGCAGCAAGGATAGCCAGCTACGCTAGGCGCGTTTAGGGCTTCATCATGGCTCGAACGCCCCGAACTCCAAGAACCCCCCGGCCGCCCCGGCCATCGCGACCGCCTCGCAATCGATCGAGCGACCGGTCCCCTGGTCTGCCCAGCCGCAAGCAGATCCTCGACTTCATCGCGACGTCCGACCAGCCGGCGGGCAAGCGCGAGATCGCGCGCGCCTTCGGCCTTTCCGCGCAGGACAAGATCCTGCTCAAGGCCCTGCTCAAGGACATGGCCGACGAAGGGCTGATCGACAGCGCTCCCGGCCGCGCCTTCCACAAGTCGGGCGGCGTTCCGAAGGTCACCGTGCTGCGGGTCGTCGAAGCCGACGACAGCGGCAACATCTTCGCCGTGCCCGAGCAATGGCATGCGGAAGGGCCGCCGCCACGGCTTCGCGTGCTCGAACGCGGCCGGCGCGGCGCGCTCGGTATCGGCGACCGCATCCTCGCCCGGACCGAGGAGCGCGGGCAGGGCTATGCCGCCCACCCGATGAAGAAGCTGTTGCGCACGGCCGAGCTGGTGCTCGGCGTGGTCCGCAAGGAGGGCGAGCGCTTCTGGCTGACGCCGGTGGAGAAGAAGGAACGGCGCGAACTCGCCATCAGCGACCTCAAGGACGCCGAGCCGGGCGACCTGGTGCTGTGCGAAGTCTCCGGACGGCCGCCGCGCGTGACGGCGCGGGTCGATGCCGTCCTCGGCGATCCGTTCGCTCCGCGCAGCTTCAGCCTCATCGCCATCCACAAGCACGGCCTGCGCCACGAATTCCGGCAGGAGGCGATCGACGAGGCGCATCGCGTCGCGAAGCTGCCGCTCGGCGAGCGTGAGGACCTGACGCATTTGCCGATCGTCGCCATCGACCCCGCCGATGCCCGCGACCATGACGACGCCATCTGGGCCGCGCCGGACGACGACGAGGACAACAAGGGCGGCTGGAAGGCGATCGTCGCCATCGCCGACGTCAGCTACTACGTCCGCCCCGGCTCCGAGCTCGACCGCGAGGCGAGGGCGCGCGGCAACAGCGTCTACTTCCCCGACCGCGTCGTTCCGATGCTGCCGGAGGAATTGTCCGCCGACATCTGCTCGCTGAAGGAAGGGCAGGTCCGCGCGGCGATGGCCTGTCACCTGACAGATCGCCAAGGACGGCTCTCTCAAAAGCTGGCGATTTACGCGTGCAAAGATTTGCGTCGCTGCAAACATTGCTTACGAAGATGCGCAGGCCGCGATCGACGCTGCGGGTGAGGAGAGGACGGAAGTCTCGCTCGCCGACCTGCTCAATGCCCGAAGTCGAGGGCGCCGTTCCCGAGGAGCTGGTCCGCACCGCGCTGCAGCCGCTATGGGGCGCCTGGCGCGCCTTGCTCGCCGCCCGCAACAAGCGCGAGCCGCTCGAACTCGACATCCCCGAACGGCGGGTGATGCTCGACGAAAAGGGCCGCATCACCTCGATCGCGCCGCGCGACCGGCTCGACGCCCACCGGCTGGTCGAGGATTTCATGATCGCCGCCAACGTCGCCGCCGCCCGCGCGCTGGAGGCGAAAAAGGCGCCGGTCATGTACCGCGTCCACGAGGCGCCGAGCCGCGAGAAGCTGGTCGCGCTCAAGGACTATCTCGCGACCTTCGACCTGGAGTTCGCGCTTGGGCAGGTGGTCAAGCCCGGCACCTTCAACCGCATCATCGAGCGCGTCGGCGATTCCAACGGCCGCGCGGAGATCATGGAGCAATTGCTCCGAACCCAGATGCAGGCGCGCTACGGGCCCGAGCGCCTCGGCCACTTCGGGCTGGCGCTGGCGACCTACGCCCACTTCACCTCGCCGATCCGGCGCTACGCCGACCTCCTCGTCCACCGCGCGCTGGTCAGCGCCTACAAGCTGGGCGAGGGCGGGCTGCCGCAAGGCGAGGAGGAGCGCTTCGTCGAGATCGGCGAGAAGATCTCCATGCTCGAACGCCGCGCGATGGAGGCGGAGCGCGAGACGATCGACCGCTATGTCGCGGCCTACCTCGCCGACCAGGTCGGCCAGCTCGTCAACTGCCGCATCACCGGCGTCCAGCCGTTCGGCTTCTTCGCCACGGTCGAGGATCTCGGCGGCGACGGGCTCGTCCTCGCCCAGACGCTCGGGCCAGGAATATTTCCGCTACGACGAGGCGGCGCGCCAACTCGTCGGCGACGAGACCGGCGAGACCTATCGCGTCGGCCAGCGCCTGACGCTGCGGCTGGCGGAAGCCAATCCGGTCTCCGGCTCGCTTCGGTTCGAGCTTCCCGAGGGCAGCTACGGCGGCGCGCGGCCGAGGCCGGAGCGCCGCGACCGCGTACGGACGACCTCCCGGCGCGGCCGGCCCGCCAACATCCGCCACGATTCCCGCCGTCGCTGAGACGTGGGACGGGTTCGACCCATCGCAACCTTTCCAGTCGCTCTGATATTTGAACGCGAAAGCGGAAGGAGAAGCGGCCATGGCTTACAAGATCGCGATCATCGTCGGCAGCCTGCGGGAAGGGAGCATCAACCGTAAGATCGCCCGGTCGATCTGTGCGCTTCGCAACGACAATCTCGATTGCTCGATGATCGAGATCGGCGACTTGCCGCTCTACAATTCGGACCTCGACGAAAACCCGCCCGAACAATGGGCGCGCTTTCGCGAGCAGGTCGGTGCGGCGGACGGCGTCCTGTTCGTCTCGCCGGAATATAATCGCGGCATTCCGGGCGCCCTGAAGAACGCGATCGACGTCGGCTCCCGGCCCTACGGGAAGAGCGTCTTCGACAAGAAGCCGGCCGCGATCGTCACCGCCTCGCCGGGATCGATCGGCGGCTTCGGGTCAAATCACCAGATCCGCCAGGCCGCCGTGTTCCTGAACATGCCGGTGATGCAGCAGCCCGAGGCCTATCTCGGCCACGTCAATGACGACAGTCGTTCGACGCGGACGGGTGCCTGAAGGAGGGCTCGCTGAAGGATTTGGTGAGTGTGCTGGCTCATGCCTTCTCAGGTTGGGTCGAGACCATCCTGCGGTCGCGCGCGTTGCTGGCGGAAGATTCCGCCCATGCGGCGCAGAAGAAGGAATCCGAACCGGTCTGAAAGCAGCGGCTCGGCGGATTGGAGGCAAAGAAAAAGGGCGGCTCGCGAGAGCCGCCCTTATCCTTGAATATGCTTGTGTCGGTTACGCGGCTTGCGCGAGAACCGGAGCGCGACGGCGACGCATTGCGTAACCGGCTGCGCCGAAGCCCAGGAGCATCATCGCCCAGGTGCCCGGCTCGGGAACGGCCGTTGATGGTGACCGTGCCGCCGAGCGAACCAGGTCGTCGTGGTTGTCGTCCAGTTGATCGTCAGCGTATATGTAGCCCGCATTCGAGCGAAATAGGTTCGGACCAAGATGCCAGAATCGAGCGTTCCAACCGTTGTCGAACCGCCGAGGCTAGAGAATACGGACCGCCCGAAGCTGCCGGCAGAGACCGCGCTGGTGAAATCGATCCCCGCGTCGAGCTGGTGTCGAGCGTGAAGCGCATAGACCCCGCGTCAGAGTCGTTCGTGAAGTCAGCTATCTCCGAGAAGTCGGATGTAACGAGAGCCAGCCTCCGTGAAACCAGATCGGTGGTCGTTCCGATCGACGCGTCGTCGGACCGAGCACAGTCACCGTCGCTGCAAGTCGTTCAACCGATACGACCTGTCGCACCCGCGAGCAGCAACTCGATTGCAAGCGCAGCTGCGCCACGCCAATAGCCAAGAACCAATTTACGCATTCGACACCTCCTATGAGGGGTGCTCGACCCCTGTTCGCGACTCGCCCATCGAGCCGTCGCGTATACGTTTTATTAACCCATTTAGCTGTGAGTCGCGTAACGGTTTTTTAACGACGTACTGAGTCCCGATTTCGAAACAACCCGTTGCTACGCAGACCCGGAAAGCCGCTCAAAGCTTGGGCAAGCGTGACCCCGCGCTGGCCCATATATTTGCCGGCGCGGTCGGCGTAGGTCACCTCGCAGGGCTCGTTCCCCTGCAGGAACAGGAACTGGCACGCGCCCTCGTTCGCGTAGACCTTTGCGGGCAGCGGCGTGGTGTTCGAGAATTCCAGCGTCACATGGCCTTCCCAGCCGGGCTCGAGCGGCGTCACGTTCACGATGATCCCGCAGCGGGCGTAGGTCGACTTGCCGAGGCAGATCACGAGCACGTCCCGCGGCACGCGGAAATATTCGACCGTGCGCGCCAGCGCGAAGCTGTTGGGCGGGATGATGCAGACGTCGGTCTGCCGGTCGACGAAGCTGTTCGACGCGAAGTCCTTGGGGTCGACCGTCGCCGAATCCACGTTGGTGAAGATCTTGAACTCGTCGGCAACGCGCGCGTCGTAGCCGTAGGAGCTGAGGCCGTAGCTGATGCAGCCCTCGCGCCGCTGGGCCTCGACGAACGGCTCGATCATGCCGTTGTTGAGGGCTTGCTCGCGAATCCAGCGGTCGGAAAGAATGGCCATGGCTGTTGGCTAACGGCCGCCATTTCACCCTTCAATCGGCCACAGTCTTTTTTCTGTGGATGCAGGGCGCGGCTGAAAATAGCGCCGTCCGCCGACCCGGCAGCGCAAACGGCTCACAACCTATCCACAGCTTCCAGCCTCTGTGCTACTTCTGTTCTCGTTGGAGGGTGGCCGATCAGCGGCCAAGAAGGGTCATGGCCGAAGTAATCCGTATCGCAGAACCCGCCGAGCCGGCGGCAAGTGCATCGCTCCCCCAGAACGTCGAGGCGGAAGCCGCGCTTCTCGGCGCGCTGATGATCGACAATCGGCTGGTCGAGGACGTCCAGCTCAAGCTCAAGGCGCACCATTTCTTCGAGCCGCTGCACGGGCGGATCTACGATTCCATCCTGAAGCTCACCGATCGCAACATGATCGCGAACCCGGTGACGCTTCGGCCCGAGCTTCGAGGCCGACGAGGCGATGAAGGAGCTTGGCGGGCCGTCCTATCTGGCGACGCTCACCGGCTCCGGCGCCGCGATCATCGGCGCGAAGGACTTCGCCGCGCAGGTCTACGATCTTGCCTTGCTTCGGGCGCTCATCGGCGTCGGACGCGAACTGGTGGAGGGCGCGCTCGACACCAGCGAGGACGTGGCTCCGCTCGAGCAGATCGAGCGGGCCGAGACCGAGCTGTACAAGGTCGCCGAAGAAGGCGGTGCCGAAGGCAAGGCGAAGTCGTTCGGCGAGGCGACCAAGCTTGCCGTCGAAATGGCCGAAAAGGCGCTCAACAGCGGCGGCCATCTGTCGGGCATCACCACCGGCCTTGAAGGCATCAACGCCAAGGTCGGCGGCCTGCACAAGTCCGACCTCGTCATCCTCGCCGGCCGTCCGGGCATGGGCAAGACGTCGCTCGCGACCAACATCGCCTTCGCCGCGGCGCAGCGCTTCGCGCGCGACATCGAAGACGGGATCGAGCCCGCCAAGTCGGCCGGAGCGCCGATCGCCTTCTTCAGCCTCGAAATGTCGGCGGACCAGCTGGCGACGCGTATCCTCGCCGAGGAATCGGGCATCAGCTCCGAAAACCTCCGCATGGGCAAGATCAGCCAGCAGGAGTTCCGCCAGCTCGCACGCGCGGCCGCCGAGCTGCAGAGCCTGCCGCTCTACATCGACGACACGCCGGGCCTGACGATCGCCGCCCTCCGCACCCGCGCCCGCCGGCTGAAGCGGCAGAAGGGCATCGGTTGCGTGGTGGTCGACTATCTCCAGCTGCTGCAGGGCACCGGCCGGAGCGGCAACGACAATCGCGTCCAGGAAATCTCGGAGATCAGCCGCGGGCTCAAGCAGCTGGCAAAGGAATTGGAAGTCCCCGTCCTTGCACTCTCGCAGCTCAGCCGTGCCGTCGAGCAGCGCGAGGACAAGAGGCCGCAGCTCTCCGACCTTCGTGAATCGGGCTCGATCGAGCAGGACGCCGACATGGTCTGGTTCGTCTTTCGCGGCGATTATTATCTCGCGGCCAAGAAGCCGGACGACGACCATCCCGACATCGCGCAATGGCGGGAGGAGATGGACCGGATCTACGGCCGCGCCGACCTGATCGTCGCCAAGCAGCGCCACGGTTCGACTGGCACGGTGCGGATGAAGTTCGACGCCCGCATCACCAAGTTCAGCGATGCGGCCGACGACAATTACCTGCCGGAAATCCGCAGCTAGGGCAGCTCGCGGATCAGTCTTCCTGCAAATTCGGGTCGCGCAGGCCTTCGCCGATGCTCCCGCGCAACGTGTCGGACTCGCTGCTGGTCACGGGATAGGCGCAATAGTCCGCCGCATAATAAGCGCTCGGGCGGTGATTGCCCGAGGCGCCGATGCCTCCGAACGGAGCGGTCGACGGTGCGCCGTTGGTCGGCTTGTTCCAGTTGATGACCCCGGCCCGCACGTTGGCCCAGAACTTGTCGTACAGTTCCGGGGTACCGCCGATCAGGCTTGCGGCGAGTCCGAAGCGCGTGTCGTTCGCCGCATCGATCGCGGCATCGAAGTCCTTCACGCGGATGAGCTGAAGGACCGGGCCGAACATCTCCTCGTCGGCAACGTCCTTCGCGTCGGTTACGTCGATGAGCGCGGGCGTGAGGAACGGCTTGTCCTCGGACGGACGCTCCAGCCGGCGGATGGGGCGGCCGCCCTTCATCATCAACGTGACCCATTGCTCCTGCAGATGGTCGGCCGACGCATTGTCGATGACGCAGCCCATGAACGGCTGCGGGTGCGCGAACGGCTCGGCGACGATGATCCGGTCCATCAGCTTGAGGATCTTCTCGACCAGCGCCTTTTCCTTGCCGTCCTCGACGATCAGGCGGCGCGCGGCCGTGCAGCGCTGGCCGGCGGAGAGGAAAGCGGACTGGACGATGATCGATGCGGCGGCGTCGAGCTCCTTCGGGTTCCAGGCGACGATCGGATTGTTGCCGCCCAGCTCGAGCGCCAGGATCTTGCCCGGCGTGTCCGCGAACTGCTTGTGCAGGGCAGAGCCCGCGCGCGCCGATCCGGTGAACAGCAGGCCGTCGATCCCCGGCTGCGACGCCAGTGCGCGCCCCTCGTCAGGTCCACCGATCAGCAGCCGGACCGCGCCTTCCGGCACGCCCGCTTCATGATAGCATTGGACCAGGAACTCGCCGCTGGCGGGCGTCTTCTCGGATGGCTTGAAGACGACTGCATTGCCCGCGATCAGCGCAGGGACGATGTGGCCGTTGGGCAGATGCGCGGGGAAGTTGAACGGCCCGAGCACCGCCAGCACGCCGTGCGGCTTGTGCCGGACCGCGACCTTGCTCCCGAGCGCGGCTTCGAGCTTCTTTTGCGGGGTCCGCTCGGCATAGGCGGCGATCGAGATTTCGACCTTGTTGACGACCGCGCCGACTTCGGTCTTCGTTTCCCACAGCGGCTTGCCGGTTTCGCGCGAGATCAGGTCGGCGAATTCGTCGGTGCGCTTGCGGACGACGTTGCCGAAGCGGCGCATGGTCTCCATGCGATAGGCGACCGAATGGGCCGCCCATTCCGGCCAGGCGGCGCGCGCGGCTGCGACTTCGGCGGCTGCGTCGCCTACCTCGCCCGACCACAATTCTGCGCCGGTCGACGGTTCTGTCGACACCAGTTTTTCGGCCATTGACCGCGCCACACCATTTTGCGCGGAAACGGTCAAGCTGTCGGAAAGCCTGACGCCATGGCTTCCCCCATGCGGCGGATTGCGTCGATCTTGGCGTTGAAGGGCGTCCAGTCGTCGCGCTCGGCAATCGCCGACCAGATGGCCTCGACCTCCTCGATGTGCATCGAGCATGGCTCCGGGTCTGACCAATAGGGGTGCGTCACCGGCCGCTGCCGGCCCTCGAGCGCGGCCGCCAGACGCGCGGAAAGGCTCGGACGGATATCGCTCCGCCCCCGGATCGCGCCCGCCGCGCCAGTCGAAGAAGATGCGGTCGATCTGCGCTTCGCGGGACTGCAGCGCCTTGAGCAGGGCCGCGGCCAGATCGCGATCCCCGTCGACGCCCAGCCGGCGGAGCAAGGCTTTGACCAGTTCATCCTCGAAGCGGTCGGACCAGCCGCCCAGCATCTCCGACAGCGGCGGAGCATCGGCGACCATCGCCATGCATCCGGCGAACTGGGCGAGGTCCCAGTGGATCGCCTCCGGCTGGCGACCGAACGAATAGAGTCCGTAATGGTCGAAATAGGCGGCGGTGAAATCGGGGTCCCATTCCGGCGTGAAGCGCCACGGGCCGTAGTCGAAGCTTTCGCCCGTCACATTGATGTTGTCGCTGTTGAGCACGCCGTGGACGAAGCCCGCCGCCATATAGCCCGCGGCAAGCCGCGCCGTCGCGCTCGCCACGAGGTCGAACAGCCGAAGCGGCATTCTCCTTCGCATCGGCCGACGGCTGCTCCGCATAGAGTTCTCGCAGTGTGTAGCGAACGAGCGAGTTGATGTTCTCGACCTCGCCGTAGAAGGCCAGCCGCTGGAACATGCCGATGCGGATATGGCCGTGGCTCAGCCGGGTCAGGACCGCCGAGCGCGTAGGGGAGGGCTCGTCGCCGCGCACCAGTTCCTCGCCGGTTTCGAACAAGGCGAAGGTCTTGGACGTGTTGACGCCGAGCGCTTCGAGCATTTCGGTCGCGAGGACTTCTCGAACGCCGCCCTTGAGGGTGAGGCGGCCGTCGGCTGTGCGGCTGTACGGGGTCTGGCCGGATCCCTTGGTGCCGAGGTCCAGCAGCCGGCCGTTCTCGTCGCGAAGCTGGGCGAAGGTGAAGCCGCGCCCGTCGCCGATGTCGGGGTTGTACACGCGGAACTGGTGGCCGTGATACCGAAGGGCGAGCGGCTGCGGCAGGTTCTCCGCCAGCGGCTCGAACCGGCAGAAATGCCTGGCCCAATCCTCGTCCGGCAGATCGAGGCCAACGCGCTCCGCCCAGCGACGGTTGAGAAAGCGCGGCGTGCACTTCGGGAAGCGCGCGGCCTCCACGGGGTCGTAGAAGGCGTCGCCGAGATCGAGGATTCGGGGATCGGGTGCGTAGGAGGTCACGAATTGCTCAAGCTGGCGAAGGACTATCGGTTCCGCTAGGCCTGCCGCGATGGAAAGCAAAGGCGATGCGCTGTTTGGGAATTTCGGGGCTGAACCTGCCGCGGAAGACGCGGTGCAGGCGTGGGCGGACAAATACTGGACCAGCCGTGACGGGCTGAAGCTCCACTATCGCGATTATCCGGGTCCATCGGATCGGCCGCCTCTGCTCATGTTGCACGGTCTGACCCGCAATTCGCGGGACTTCGAGGACGTCGCCGCGCGTTATTCGGGCGACTGGCGGGTGATCGCGCCCGATTTCCGCGGTCGCGGCATGAGCGAGCGGGATCCGGATTCGTCGCGCTATTTGCCCCCGATCTATGCGGCCGACGTTTTGCAGTTGCTGGACGAGCTCAAGATATCGGAGGCGGTTTTCCTCGGCACTTCGCTCGGCGGCCTCGTCACGATGATCATCGCCGCGATCGCGCCTCAGCGGCTCGCCGGCGTCCTCCTCAACGACGTCGGGCCGGAGCTCGACCTGAGCGGAATCGACCGGATCAAGTCCTACGTCGGCAAGCCCGTCATCTTTCGGGATTGGGACGATGTCGCCGACCAACTCCAGGCTCGGGCGGGCGACGTGCACCCCGCTTATGGCCGGGAGGATTGGCTGCGCTTCGCCAGGCGCACGTGCCGCGAAACCGACCGCGGCATCGAGTTCGACTATGACATGGCCATCGCGGATCCGTTCAACGCCGGGAACACGGGCGAGGCCCCTGACGGCTGGCCCTACTATCGGAACCTCAACGGCCGCCCGGTTCTCGTGCTGAGGGGCGAGTACAGCGATCTGTTGCCCGATGCCGCCGCCGCGCGGATGGCAACCGAGATCGACGATGTCGAGGTTGTGACGGTGCCCGGGGTCGGGCACGCTCCCGATCTCAGCGAACCCGCAGCGGTAGCGGCGATCGACCACCTGCTGGAGCGTGTCCTCAGGAAGTAATCCGCTTTAGCTTCGCGAGTGCGGCAGTATCGGATTCTTCCGGCGCAATCGTCCCGGTGAAGCGGCCGTTGCGGTCGAACAGAAGCACGGTCGCGGTGTGGTCGACGCTATAGCTGCCGCTTTGGTCCGGCACCTTGCGCGAATAGATTCCGAACTGCTTCTTTACCTGCGCAATCTGCGCTGGCGTTCCGGTCAGGCCGATCACGGGGCTGTTGAAAAGCTCGGCATATTTGCCGACTTCGGCCGGTCCGTCGCGTTCAGGGTCGACGGTGACGAAGACGATCTCGAACGGCCGATCCCCAGCGCCCAGCTCGTTCCGCAGCTTCACCATCCGGGCGAGGGTCGTCGGGCAGACGTCGGGGCAGTGGGTGAACCCGAAGAAGATGCCGTAGGGCTTCCCCGAGAGAGACGCTGCTCGAGAACGGCTTGCCGTCCGATCCGGTGAGGGTGAACGGGCCGCCGATGCTCGCAAGGCTCATCGCTTCGCCCTGCGGCTGAGCCTGCGGCACTGGCTTGAACATGAGGTAGGCGAAGACCGCAGCCGCTATCGCGACGAGAACCCACAGGACGATACGAACGCTGCGCATCAGTGGCCCTCCGGCCCACTCGCGGGCGCCACGCGAACATCTATCGGCTTCTCGCCCGATTTCTCGAAGCGCAGGCGGAGCTTCAGCGTATCACCGCGGCGGAGCGGTGCACCGAAGACCCATGATCATCACGTGCGTGCCGCCGGGCTTTAGCTCTATCGTGGAGCCGGCTGGCACTGCGAGGCCCGAACCCAACTCGCGCATCCGGGAAATGCCGCCCGAGCTATCGGTCGCGTGGACCGCTGCCTTGGCCGGTTCGGATGCGGCGATGCTGACCAGGCGGTCGTCTGCCGTGCCCCGATTGCTGATCGTCAGATAGGCGGCCGTCGAGGTCTGGCCGGCGACGGTCTCCCGCGCCCAGGCATCCGCAATTTGCAGGTCGGGCGATCCGGTCTGACCGCATGAGGCGAGCAGAAGCGCCGCCAGTAAAAGTCGTTTCACGCGGGCTCCCTAGAAGCCGCTGTCGGACTACCGCAATGCGGCGTTAGGGCTTGGTGTAGGGGACGAAATCGCCGAGCTGGCAGGCCGCGCCCGGGATCCGGCTGACCGGATCGACAGACCGCACGAGGTCGCCACGACAATATTGCGAACCGATCGGCTCCATCACCAGGACGTCCCACTGGCTGAAGCCCGAGCACTGATGCTGCACGCGATTGACCCAGACGGTCTTGCCCGTTGCCGGAGACCAAGCGTCGTGCGATTTGCGGCGCCGGAGGCCCTCCGTCTGCTGTGTTGGAATGCAACGCTGCGGCGGCCCGGCAACCCGGCCGGCGATTTCGGCGATCGGGCCTTCGTGCCACCGGGAGGGCGGCTTGCGGAGCGCATCCGGCAAGGATGCGGCGACGAGAGCGAGTCCGAATCTTACGCATGGTCCGTCTTTACGTCAGATTGCGGGTCACCGAAACGCCTATTATCGCTCGCGGCCTGATGGATTGAGGGGACTGATGGCACGGCGACCAACCCGTTCGAAAGGTTTGCATCGTCGGCGGCGGCACCGCCGGCTGGATGACGGCCGCGGTCCTGTCGCAATGGCTGAGCCAGGTCGAGGTCAAGCTCGTCGAGTCCGACGAGATCGGGATCATCGGCGTCGGCGAGGCGACCATTCCGCACATCCGCAACTATCTCGCGCTCGCCGGCATCGACCCGCTGAAGATGATCAGCGAGACCAAGGCCACCTTCAAGCTGGGCATCCAGTTCGTCGACTGGGGCGCGCCGGGCGAAAGCTACATCCACGGCTTCGGCAAGATCGGCCAGGACATGCTGTGGCTCCACCCGCACCAACTATGGATGGCGGCGCGCGAGCGCGCGCCGGGCTCGGTCAAGCATTTCGACCATTATGCGCTGAACTGCGTCGCCTCGCTGAAGAACAAGTTCGCCTTTCCGGACAAGCGCAATCCGCAAGTCGCCGCTCGCGCGATATCGACTACGCCTATCATTTCGACGCGTCGCTGTTCGCGCGGTTCCTGCGCAGGCGAAAGCGAAGCGCGCGGCGTGAAGCGCGTCGAAGGACGGATCGTCGAAGTCGTCCAGGATCCCGGAGAACGGCTTCGTCGAAAGCGGTGAAGCTGACGGACGGCCGCGAGGTCGAAGGCGACCTGTTCATCGACTGCTCGGGCATGCGCGCGCTGCTGATCGGCGACGCGCTGGGCATCGGCTACGAGGATTGGAACCAGTGGCTGCTGTGCGACCGCGCGCATGGCCGTGCCGTGCGCGAGCGTCTCGCCGCTCACGCCCTACACCCGGTCGACCGCGCGAGACGGCTGGCTGGCAGTGGCGCATCCCGCTGCAGCACCGCATCGGCAATGGATACGTCTACTCGTCCGACCTGATCAGCGACGAGGAAGCCGCCGAGACCTTGCTCGCGCAACCTCGACGGCGAAGCCATGGCCGATCCGCGGCCGGTTCGCTTCGCGCCCGGCCGGCGGCTGAAGGCGTGGGACAAGAACGTCATCGCGATCGGCCTGTCGTCCGGATTCCTCGAGCCGCTGGAATCGACCAGCATCCACCTGATCCAGACCGGCATCAACCGGCTGCTGGCGCTGTTCCCGGCGCAAGGCTTCTCGGAGCCCGACATCGACGAATACAATCGCCAGTCGCGGTTCGAATATGAAGACGTCCGCGACTTCATCATCGCGCACTACAAGGTCACGCGACGGAGCGGGCGAGCCCTTCTGGGATCATGTCCGGACGATGGACGTGCCGGACAGCCTCACGGAGCGGCTGGAGCTGTTTCGATCGTCCGGACGGTTTTTCAAGCATGGCGCGGCCGAGCTGTTCGCGGAGGAGAGCTGGGTGCAGGTGCTGCTCGGTCAGGGACTCGAAGCGCAGCCCGATCCGGTGTCGCAGTTCGTGTCGGACGAAGAGCTCGTCGGCTTCCTCAACGACATCGCCGAAGTGAATCACGAGGTTGCCGACAGCATGCCGGATCACGGGGCATTCGTGGCCAGTCTCCCGACGAGCAGCGCGACGCACCAAGCGCTCCGGAGGGAGCCGAGGCCTTCGATCTGGCGACAATTCACCGATAGGAAGCGTCGCTCGTGTCCTGAAAGGCACAGCCAACCCAAACAGTGTGTCTGCGGCTGCCCGCAAGATTGACTCGAGGTGAATGACGGGCTTTCATCGGCGGCAATAGGAGAGGATACCCGGTTGAGAATGTAACCGGTTACAGATCGGGGAGAGGTCTTGGTGAGCAAGTTCAACAGCAAGCGTGCGCTTGCGTCGGGTATTTCCGCAGCAGCAGTTGCAGCGGCGCTTTGCATGGCGACGCCGGCATTCGCGCAGACGACGGCGAGCATCCGCGGCGAGGGTGCAACCCCCGGCGCGACGATTACTGCCACGGATACGAATACGGGTCGGTCGGTGACGACCACGGTCAACGCGGACGGCTCGTTCGTCATCCCCGGCCTCCGTCCCAGCACGTACCGCGTCGAAGGTGCGGGAGAGGCGCAGGATGTTGAGCTTCCTGTCGGCCAGACGGTCACCATCGACGTGGCGCCGGCGCCGGTCGCCGAGACGACGACCAGCGGAGGCACGGTCGTCGTCACGGGCCGCCGCAATCGCCAGGAGGTCCGTTCCGCCACGGTCGGCACAAAGCGTTTCGCAGTTCCAGATCGAGAATCTGCCGCAGAACGACCGCAACTTCCTGAACTTTGCGGCGCTTGCCCCGGGCGTCATCGTTTCGCCGGACGTAGGTACCAACAACAAGAAGATTCAGGCGGGCGGCGTCAGCGCGGACAATATCAACGTCTACATCGACGGCACGAGCCACAAGAATCGCGTCGGCTTCAACGGCGTTGCTGGTCAGAACTTCTCCCAAGGGCAACCCCTTCCCGCAGTCGGCGGTGCAGGAATTCCGCGTCGAAACCCAGAACTTCAAGGCTGAGTATGAGCAGGCGGGTTCGGCGATCATCACCGCCATCACCAAGACTGGCGGCAAGGAATTCCACGGCGGCGTGTTCGGTGAGTTCATGCCGAAGGCTTGGTTCGGCCGGCCGTTCTTCGACCGTTCGGGTGAAGCCAACAATCCGAACGGCGATCGGGAGAAGCCGGACTACAAGCGCTACCAGTTCGGTGCGGACGTGGGCGGGCCGATCATCCCCGGCTTGCTGCATTTCTTCGCCGCATACGAAGGTACGCGCCAGAACAATCCGCAGTCATTCACAGTCGACGCTCCGACGGGTATCGAGGGTTTCGACGAAGAGGTCGCCAGCAAGTTCGAACAGAACCTGTACTTCGGCAAATTGACTCTCTTCGCGACGGACGCCGATACGTTCCATGCGAGCTACTTCCGTCGCGACGAAGAAGACGTCCGTGACTACGGCGGCAACCGTGCCCGGTCGACGGGGCGCAACGTCAGTACGTCAACGAAGAACTATCAGCTGGAGTGGAACCACCGCGCAGATAACTGGCTGAACGAAATGACGTTGAGCTATTTCGACAGCGACACGGGTACGCCGCGGCTGACCGAAGGTCCTGAGATCAGACTGGTTACCGGCATCGAGGAGGATCTTACTGCAGATCCTCCCATTATGGCCGATCCTTTCAATGGTCAGGAGTTCTTCATTGGTTCGAATTCCTTTGTTCAGGCGAACCGCCAGAAGGACAAGAATTTCAAGAATCACTTCACTTACACAGGCTTCGACGGGCACGTGATCAAGGCGGGTATCCGCTACGCCCGTAACGAGCTGATCCGCATCGAAGAGGCCTTCAAATTCGGCCAGTATTCTTTCAACGGACCGACCTACACCGACTTCGATAGCAGCATTCCGTTCCGGGCTGTGATTGCGCAACTCGACCCAGTGCCGGTTACTGCCAAGAACACGTACGTCGGATTGTTCATCCAGGACGACTGGACCGTGAATGATCATCTAACGATCAACATGGGCCTGCGCTGGGATTATGAAAGCAACAACTTCAATCAGAAGTATGTCACTCCGGACAACGTCGCAGATGCGCTTCGAAACTATGCCGGATGGCAGGCGGCGGGCATTGACGCCGAGGACTATATTTCTGACGGGGACAATCGCGACCCATACACGAAGGCTTTCGCTCCGCGCCTCGGCATCTCGTACGATCTTTACGGAGATCGAGACACGATCTTCTTCGCCGGTGCCGGCCGTTACTATGACCGTAACAACTTCTACACTGCCTCGCTGGAGCGCCTCTTCAACGAGGGACGCAGCGACGTCACCGTTCAGTTCTGTGACATTCCTGGACGCCCCTGCCCTGCAGGACCGCTCCCGGTGGATACCTTGCAGTGGAATGAGTCCTACCGCGATCCACAGGCAATTCGCGAAGCGATCGCTGCCAGTGGTATTCGCGGCAATATCTGGGCCCTGAACAACAAGACGAAGCCTCCGTACACCGATCAGTTTAACATCGGCGTCCGCAAGCGTTTCGGCGAATGGCAGACATCCTTCACTTACGCCTATAACCGTGGACGCAATCAGTTCATTTACGTCCGTGGGAATCGCATGCCCGACGGGTCGTACACGCCTGCCGGCTTCCCTTACATTCGCGACAACTTCCCGATCGAGGGTCGCCCGACTGGTTACACCGGACGCGTGAATATCGGTTCTAGCGAAGGCAAGTCGAACTACAGCGCATGGTTCCTCCAAGCAGAAAAGCCATGGACGGATGCAAGCCGTTGGGGCGTGACCGCATCGCTGACGATCACGGATGCGAAGTCAAACCAGGCACGCGCCTTCGGTGAGGCGGAAATGTTCAACGCTGGTCAGCAGGATGCCTATGGCTGGAACAACATCGGCGGTCTTGAGAAGTGGCGCTTCGTCGGTTCTGGCACTGTGGGACTGCCGCTTGATTTCCGTCTGTCGACGATCGTGACGCTCTCGTCGGGCCCGAACTTCGGTTACGTCAGCTTCGATCCGACGCTGCAACCCTGCGGCGGATGTATTCCGTTCAACGACTCCGGCATTCTCAACCCAGAGAAGTCGATCGCTTACAAGACAGTCGATATGCGCCTGGCGAAGCGGTTCAACCTTCCGTGGGGTCACGAAGCAGAGGCCAGCTTGCAGGTCTACAACGTGTTTGACTGGGTAAACCGCGGATATGAGACGTGGGGCGCAGGCAACGCCGGCGATGGCAGGGAAGCACCGCTCAAGCAAAACTCCACGGTAGGTGCAGCGCGCAGCTTCCAGGCTGGTCTGAAGTACCGCTTCTAGGAATAGGCTGACGGGAGGGGTTTGCGCTCCTCCCGTTCAGCATCGGAGGTTGGATCGTGAAGCCTGAACTGCGACGGGTTGGCCATTGCCAGGCTCCCGTCGTGGTGATCGATGATTTCAGCGGCGACGCTGAGGCCTTGATGGAGATCGCGGAAGCGATGTCCCCCTATCGAGAAGCCGGCAATTATTACCCCGGGCTTCGCCGCGTCATCACCGAGGCCGACGAAGCCGCGAACGATTATGTCGAACGGACCTGCCAGGACGCGGCGCAGTTCATTGCGGGCGCATTCGACTGTCGATGGGTTCGATCTCGTCGAGGCGAGCTTTTCCATGGTCACGTCGGATCCGGCGGAGCTTCAGCCCGCGCAGCGGGCGCCGCATTTCGACTCCACGGACCCGAAATACTTCGCGCTTGCTGCACTACCTTCGCGTTCCGGAAGGCACGGGCACGGCCTTCTATCGGCAGCGATCGACGCGGCATCGAGATGGTGACGGAAGCCAACGTCTCGACCTTCGTCCGGACGGCCGATGCCGAAGCGGCGATGCTCCCGGCGGATTCGGGCTACATCGCCGGTTCGAACGAATTCTTCGAGCAGATCGGCGCTGTCGAGGCGATCCCCGACCGGCTGATCATCTACCAGGGAAGCCTGCTCCATTCGGGCATCATTCCCGCCGGCATGAACCTCAGCCCCGATCCGCGCATCGGCAGGCTGACGGCCAACTTCTTCCTGCGCGGCCATTGAGAGGAAAGTCATGCGTACGACCGGGTTGTTGATCTCCGCCTGTGCCGCTTTGTTGGCGAGCACCGCCGCGCACGCGCAGAAGCGGACCTACATCAATCCGATCGACATCGATTACCGCTACAATTGGGAGCAGACGAACAGCGGCGTCAGCTATCGCACGGGCGCGGATCCGGCGATCGTCCGGCACAAGGGCGCCTACTACCTCTTCCAGACGCTGGCGGACGGATATTGGCGCTCGACCGACCTGATCGACTGGACGTTCATCACGCCCAGCCGCTGGCCGTTCGACGGCGTCGTCGCGCCCGCCGCGATCTCGGACGGCGACCGCCTCATCCTCATGCCGTCGATTTCGTTCACGCGGCCGGGTTCGATCATGGTCTCGACCGCTCCCGAAACGGGCAAGCTCGATTTCCTGGTGCGCAGGATGCCCGAGCTTCCCGGCGGCGTGGACAAGACCGCCGGAGGAGATGAAGCCCGGCGAGGTGCCGCCCGGACCCTGGGATCCCGGCCTGTTCAAGGACGACGACGGCCAGTGGTACCTCTACTGGGGATCGTCGAACGTCTTCCCGATCTACGGCCAGAAGATCGCCTTCGAAGACGGCAAGCTGATCTACCAGACGAAGGCGGAGCCGCTCTTCCTGCTCCACCCCGAGAAGCATGGCTGGGAACGCTTCGGCCAGGATCACAGCGGGCTGCTCGGCAACGGGCAGCCGACGAAGCCCTATGTCGAGGGCGCCTGGGTCACCAAGCACAACGGCAAATATTATCTGCAGTACGGAGCGCCCGGCACCGAGTTCAACGCCTACGCCAACGGCACCTACGTGTCCGACAAGCCGCTCGGGCCGTTCGAATATGCCGACTTACAACCCGATCGCCTACAAGCCGGGCGGCTTCGTCGAGGGGGCCGGCCATGGCTCCACGTTCGACGACGTGTACGGCAACTTCTGGAACACCGGCACGCCGTGGATCGGCTACAATTGGACGTTCGAGCGCCGCATCAACATGTTCCCGACCAAGTTCGAGGCGGACGGGCAGATGTGGGCGTCGTCGCGCTTCCAGGACTTCCCGCAGTACATTCCGCGCAAGAAGGTCGACGATATCGACAGCCTGTTCACCGGCTGGATGCTGCTGTCCTACCGCAAGGCGGCCAGTGCCTCGTCCACGCAGGGCGAATTTGCGGCGGATCGCGTAACGGACGAGGATCCGCGGACTTTCTGGGTCGCCTCCAGCAAGAACGCCGGCGAAAACCTGACCGTCGATCTCGGTGCGGCGAAGACCGTGCGGGCGGTGCAGGTCAATTATGCGGACTACAAGTCGGGCCGCTTCGGCGACGCGCCGGACATCTATACGGAATTCGAGCTGCAGCATTCGACCGACGGCCAGAACTGGCAGCCGCTGGCCAAGCCGGACGGGCCGCGGCGCGACCGGCCCAATGCCTATATCGAGCTGCCGCAGCCGGTGCGGACGCGCTTCGTCCGCTTCGTCCATGGGCACATCGGCGGCGCCAACCTGGCGATCAGCGACTTGCGCGTGTTCGGCAATGCCGATGGTCGCGAACCGTCGCGGCCTTCAGCGGTGGTCGGGCAACGTCATCAAGGACGAGCGCGATGCGACGATCCGCTGGGCGAAGGTGCCGGGCGCGGTCGGGTACAACATCCGCTTCGGCATCAAGCCTGACCGGCTGACGCTGACGCACCAGCTTTGGGCGGATGAGCTCGGGGACGGCGCGACGCTCACGAAGGAGCTTCGGTCGCTGAACGTCGGCGTGCCCTATTACGTGGCGGTCGAGGCGTTCAACGAAACGGGCGTTTCGAAGCTCAGCCGCGTCGTGCCGATGCGCTGATCAGCCCAGCCAGCCGCCGGTAAATCCGGCTCGCTTCAGGCCGAGCCGGATCGCCGGCACCTGGCGCGTGAACTTCCAGACGAAGTCGTCGCGGTAGTTCGCCGCCTGCAGCAGGATCGGCCCCTGGTCGATGCCGAGATAGTCGGTCGGCGACCCAGCCGTGCTGCGGATCGACCGAGCCGGTCTCGAGCTTCTTGTCCGTGTAGGTGAAGCTCGGGTTGAAGCTGTCCTTGAAGCCGTACTTGTCGAAGATGCGGCGTGCCGTGGTCGGCGAGCAGAGCCTCGGCGGCAGGGATCACGATCTCGGGCGCGAACGGCAGCGAGCCGAGCGCGGCGGTCGGCGCGATCGTGCCGTCGTCGCGCTCGTCCGGCTCGCCCAGCGGTCCGCGCGCGGCATAGCCGTAGAAGGTTCGCTGCTCGCCCTTGAACGGCAGCACGTAATTGCCCGGCCCGTCGCAGGCGGTCAGGCCCCAGATGCGGTTCGAATAGCCGTCCCAGCGCATCGGGTTGGCGGTGCAATAGGCGCGGTTGGCATAGGTCGCGCGGCGGCTGTTCTCGAAATAGTCGAAGCCCGCTTCCCGCATCGGCGCGTCGAAAATGCCGCGGAAGTCGATGAAGATGTGGCTGTACTGGTGTCCGAACAGCGGCGCGAAGGCGAGGCGGCGCGTCGGCCCTTCGCCGCGCCAGAAGCTCGGGATAGGGCGCGGTCCATTGCTCCCAGCTGTTCGGCGGCACGGCATGCACCGGTGCGCCGAGCGCCAGGATGTAGACGAACATGCCCTCGTTATAGCCGTCCCAGTTGCGCTCGATCAGGCCGCGCTCGGGATGCCAGCCCATGGAGATCTGCGCTCGCGCCGTCGTGGCGGAAGAAATTCCAGTCGGCGCGCGCATAGATGTCGTTGGCGAGCTTGCGGATCTCGCGCTCGGCCGCGTCGTCGCGGTCGTAATATTGGCCGGCGAACAGGATGCCCATCAGCAGGATGGTCGTGTCGACGCTCGACAGTTCGACCTGCCGGTAGCGCAGGCCGGTCTCCATATCGATGAAATGGTAGAAGAAGCCCTTGTGGCCGATGGTGCCGCTCGGCTCCGGCCCCTGCGGCGCGTTCCAGAAGAAGCGCAGGGTGGTGAGCGTCAGGTCGCGCGCCTCGGCGCGCGTGCACCAGCCGCGCTCGACGCCGATCGCGTAGGCGGGAAGGGCGTAGCCGACCGAGGCGATGCTGCAGAAGGCGGGCGTCGGCCAGCGATCCGGCACCAGGCCGTTCTTGCGGTTCACCGTATCCCAGAACCAGCGGAACGTGCGCTGCTCGATATCCTCGTAGAAGGCGGGAAGCGTATGGCCGGCAGAGCCGAGGGTCGTTGACGTGCAGCCGGGCAGCGCGCTCCCGGCAAGCAGCAGGGACGAGCCTTGGAGAAGCTTGCGACGGTCGAGAATGATCAAAGTCTGGTTGCCTTGGGATCGGTGGTTGAACGAATGACGAGTTCGGGCCGGTGCAGTTCCTGGCCGCCTGGTTCGGCCTCGCCCTTGAGCACCGAGATCAGGCGACACATCGCGCGCTCGCCCAATTCGGCGATGCGGACTTGAACGGTGGTCAATCCGATGTGCCGGGCCAGTGGAATGTCGTCGAAGCCGACGACCGCCACCTCATCCGGCACTCGAACGCCCGCGCGGTGCAGCGCCTGCAGCGCGCCGATCGCCATCATGTCGTTGGCTGCGAAGACCGCGTCGAATGTCTGTCCGGACTGGAGCATGGCGTCGATCGCCGCCGCGCCGGACTCCTCGGCGAAATCGCCCTGGAACGATTGGCAGCTCGCCCCTGCATCTCTCACCGCCTGCTCGAACGCCGACGCACGTTCCTGCGCGTCGATGTTCCCCTCCGGACCGGCGATGTGCAGCATGCGCTTCCGGCCGATTGAGAGGAGATGGTCGGCAACGGCGCGCGCGCCTGCTTCATTGTCGAGCCGGACGCCGGGATGACCGCCGGCATCGCCGCGCGTGTTGAGGAGGACGGCGGGCGAGCCGGACGGAATGGTGCTCGCGAGCTCCTCCTCCGTCAGGTGCGGGGCGAGCACGATCAGCCCGTCGACGCGGCCGCGCATCGCACGCATCGCATTGGCGGACTGCTCGCTTCCGTGATGCACGTTCGACAGCAAGCAGCATGTAGCCGCGGCGGCGCCGCTTCGTGGTCCATTCCGCGGACGAGTTCCGAAAAGAATTCGCCGTGGAGATCCGGAAGGACGACGCCGATCGCGTTCGTGCGTGACAGGCTGAGGCTGCGCGCGCCGGCATGGGGAACATAGCCGAGATCGCGCACCGCATCGGTCACGCGCGGCTTGCGTTTCCTCGCTGACATTGTCGATCCGGTTGAGCACGCGCGACACCGACGCGACCGAAACCTGTGCGAGGCGGGCAACATCGCGTATCGTTGCGTCGGGCATGCGTTCCTTATCGGCAGCAAATGCGACAAAAGCCAACCGGCAACCGATTGCAATTGCCTGCAGGCTCGGTCATGTAACCGGTTACACACTGCGTCAAGGACTCTGATGCGGCGGTAGCTCGGAACGCCACCAGAGCGGTAGAGAGAGGGAGAGAACATGCTCGATACGCGCATTTCGCGCAGGGCCGCACTGCTGGGTGCGGGCGTTACGGTCGCCTGGCTTTCGAGCCCGGCGCGAGCACTGTTGCAGGCGGCGACCCGTGTTCCGGTCCCGGCCTTCGTCGACGCTCTCATCTCGAAGATGACGCTGGAGGAAAAGGCCGGCCAGCTGAGCCTGATGGCCTCCGCCTGGGGCGGCGGCGCCGCGGCCGCGCTCAACCCGCCGAGCAACAGCAATTTCCCGCAGCAGCTCGAGGAAACGCGGCAGGGCCAGCTCACCGGCGTCTTCAACGGCAACGGCGCGCGCATGGCGCGGATCATGCAGAACGCCGCGATCAAGGAATCGCGGATGAAGATCCCGTTGATCTTCGCCGCCGACATCATTCACGGCCACCGCACCATCTTCCCGGTGCCGCTGGCCGAGGTCGCGAGCTTCGAGCCGGAGCTGGCGCGGCCGCACCGCCGAGGTCGCGGCGTTCGAGGCGGCCGGCGCGGGCATCGACTGGAACTTCGCGCCGATGGTCGACGTCGCCCGCGACCAGCGCTGGGGCCGCGGCGTCGAGGGCGGCGGCGAGGACGTGCTGCTCGGCAATCTGTTCGCCGCTGCGCGCGTGCAGGGCTTCCAGGGCACCAACCTCAAGTCGAACGAGCATTTCCTGGCGACCTGCCAAGCATTTCGCCGCCTATGGCGCCGCGGAAGCGGGGCTCGACTACAACACGGTCGACATGTCCGAGCGCACGCTGCGCGAGGTCTATCTGCCGCCGTACAAGGCCGCGCTCGACGCGGGCGCCCTGTCGGTCATGGCGTCGTTCAACGAGATCTCCGGCATTCCGGCCACCGGCAACCGCTGGCTGATGCGCGACGTGCTGCGCGGCGAGTGGGGGTTCGAGGGCTTCGTCGTGTCCGACTACACCGGCGACGAGGAAATGATCGCCCACGGCTATGCCAAGGACGGTCGCGACGCGGCGCGGATCGCGCTTCCTCGCCGGCGTCGACATGAGCATGCAGAGCGGCCTCTATCGCAAGCATCTGCCGGACCTCGTCCGCGCAGGCGAAGTGCCGGAGGCGGTGCTCAACGAGTCGGTCCGCAAGGTGCTCGCGATGAAGGCGATGCTCGGCCTGTTCGAGGATCCGTTCCGCCGCATCGACGAGAAGCGCGAGACGGCGCGCTCGATGCTTCCGAAGAGCCGCGCGCTGGCCCGCGAGGCCGGCCGCAAGTCGATCGTGCTGCTGAAGAACGACGGCGACCTGCTGCCGCTGCCGAAGTCGGGCAAGACAGATCGCGCTCATCGGCCCGTTCGCGGCCGGCCAGCACGACCTCGTCGGCCCATGGGTGGTCTATGGCACGGACGAGAAGGCCGTCGATCTGGCGACCGGCGTCCGCGCCGCCGTCGCGGACAAGAACAGCGTCATCGTCGTCGAAGGCTCCGACGTCGAGAAGCCGATTGCCGGCGGCATCGAGGCAGGCGGTCGCCGCGGCGCAGCAGGCCGACATCGTCGTGCTCGCCATCGGTGAAGCGCAGGGCATGTCGGGCGAGGCGCAATCGCGCACCGAAATCGTCGTCCCGAAGCCCCAGCAGGAGCTGGCGGAAGCGGTCGCCAAGGTCGGCAAGCCGATCGTCGTCGTGCTGAAGCACGGCCGTGCGCTGGCGCTCGAAGGCGCGGTGGCGAACGCGCCGGCGATTCTCGCGACCTGGTTCCTCGGAACCGAGACCGGTCACTCGATCGCCGACGTCCTGTTCGGCGCCTACAGCCCGTCCGGCCGCCTGCCGGCGAGCTTCCCGCGCCGCTCGGGCCAGCAGCCCTATTATTACGCGCACAAGCGCACCGGCCGTCCCAATGCCGATCGCGACGCTGGAGAATTACAAGGCGCGCTTCCGCGACATCACCAACAGCGCGCTCTATCCGTTCGGCCACGGCCTGACCTACGGCAAGATCGAGTACAGCGACTTCACCATCAGCGCTCCGAGCATGGGCATGAACGGCGAGATCACGGTGACGGCGCGGATCACCAACCGCGGCCGGCACGCCGCCGAGGAAGTCGTGCAGCTCTACACGCACGACCGCGTCGCGAGCATCACGCGCCCGGTCCGCGAGCTGAAGGCGTTCCGCAAGATCAAGCTTGCGCCGGGCCAGTCGGAAGTCGTGAGCTTCACGCTCAAGCCGGCGCAATCTGCAGTTCTACGGCGTCAACGATCGTCCGGTGGTCGAGCCGGGCACGTTCGACGTCTGGATCGCGCCGTCGGCCGAAGCGGAGGGCGCTCAAGGGCTCGTTCGAGCTGACGGCCTAGGCCGGTTCGGCTTCGCAGTTCGCTCTCCGCGCCGGGCTCCGCGCCCGAGCGGGTTGAGCAGCATCGCGACGCAGGACAAGCGCCAGGAAGAGCAGCGGCACGGCGACGACGGCCGTCTGCATGCCGCTCAGCGTCTCCGCGCTCTGCGGGACGTTCGCGACATAGCCGACCGAAGCGAAGCTCCAGCCGAGGATCGCGGTCGCGATGCCGATCGCGACGCGCTGGAGCAGCGCGGCGACGCCGAACACCGTGCCTTCGACATGCACGCCCGGTCGCGCGCTCGCCATATTCGATGGTGTTCGGAAGCATCGCCCAGAAGACGAAGTTCAGCCCGACGATCATCACCTGCATGACGATCAGGAACATCTGCATCAGGCCCGTCTGATGCACGTCGACCGCTGCGAACACCAGCAGTCCGACCATCCCCAGGCCCGCCGCGAGCATCCAGATCGCGCGCAGGCCGATCACGCGCCCGAGCAGCATCCAGAGCGGGATCGAAATGCCGCTGACGATCCCCATCGACGCGAGCGCCAGCTGACCCGCGTCGGGATCGTTGAGCAGATATTTGAAGTAATAGAGCACCGATTTGTTGAGCACGGTGATGGCGACGATCATCGCCATCATGGCGGCGCTCAGCGTGATGAACGCGCGGTTGCGCGCGAGGCTGGCGAGCGCATCGCTGACGCTGCTCGGCATCGGGCGCTCGATCGGCGCGGTCTCGCGATAGGTCAGCGCCGACCAGGACGAGGATCGCCGCGCCGACCACTGCGACCAGCGACGGCCGCGGCGAAATAGGCCTCCGAAGCGGTCGAGCCGGTCAGCCAGCGCCCGATCGGGACGGTGCAGAGCGCGACGACGACCGCCGCTGCCGTGCCGAACAGCATTCGCATCCCGGCGACGAAGGCGCGATCGCCGGCGTCCGCACTGATCCGCGCCGTCATCGCCAGATAGGGCACGTTCACCGCCGCATAGGCCGTGCGGAACAGCAAATGCGCGCCGAGGATGCCCGCGATCGCCAGCGGCCCGGTGCCGACCGGCGGCAGATAGGCGAGCATGAAGCAGAGCCCGAGCGGGACGGCGCCCGCGATCATGATCGCGCCGTACTTCAAGCGTGGCGTGCCGCCGGTCGACCAGCACGCCGGCGGCGAAGCTGGCGAGGCCGTCCCACACCGACGCGATCATGTAGGTCGTCGCGGCGACCTTGATCGGGATGTCGAGCGCGTCCGTGTAGTAGAACAGCAGGTAGAGCATGACGCTCTGCCAGAAGATGTTGAACGCGAAGTCCCCGAAGGCGAACAGCAGCAGCCGCGGCTTGGAGGGACGGGCTTCGGCGATCACTGGCGGCGACTGATCACATATTCGGCGGCGCGGCGGCTGGTCGGGCAGGACGAAGCGCAGCGTGCGGCTTGCCTCGTCATGCTCGGCGTCGACCGCCCTCGGGCCGCGCACCAGTGCGTTGCCGCCCCAGCCGTGGACCGTCACGGCGATCTGCTTCCACCACGGCTTGAACGAGCCTTCGCGCTTGTCGAAGTGGAGCATCAGCCCGTCCTTGCCGAGCGTGCAGCGCACCGTCTGGCGCAGCGTCGCGCCCTTGACGCTGACGCCGTCGTCCCAGTAAAGCTCGCCGCGGCAGTCCTGACCCGGATAGACGTGGAGTTCGAGCGGGCCGTTCGGCACTTCGGACGTGCTCTGCGTCAGCGGCTGGCGCGGAAGGATCGTGCCGGGACGGACGAAGACCGGCAGGCGGTCGAGCCGCGGCGTTTCCTTGACGACTTCGAACGGCGCGTCGGGCTTCGTCTCGCCCTCGACCTCGAGCCCGGTCCAATAGTCGAACCAGCCGCCGCTCGGCATGCAGGCGTCGTAGACGTGCGTCGATTCCGGCTTCGGCGGAGGGAACGACCAGCAGGTCGCGGCCGACGGTGAAGGCCATCGACTGGTCGCAAGGCGCGGTCGTCAGCTCGCGGATAATCGTAGAAGACCGGCCGCATCACCGGGTCGCCGGTTCGCGCATTCTGCTCCGCCACGGCGTAGAAATAGGGCAGCAGCCGATACCGCTCCTCGATGTAGCGGCGGCGGATCGCGAGATGCTCCGCGCCATCGACCCACGGCTCGGCGCGCGGCGTGTTCTTCGCGGCATGGTTGCGGAACACGGGCGTGAAGGCGCCGACCTGATACCAGCGCGTCAGCAGCTCCGGGCTGGGTCCGCCGGTGAACCCGCCGATGTCCGCGCCCGCCCAGGTGAAGCCGGACAGGCCGAGGTTCAGCAGCTGATGGACCATCAGCTTCAGATGGTCCCAGGTGGCGTTGTTGTCGCCCGTCCAGGTGACCGCATAGCGCTGCCCGCCCGCATAGGTGGCGCGGGTCATGACGAACGGCCGGACGTTCGGGCGCAGCCGCAGCAGGCCTTCGTACGTCGCGCGGCTGTTCTCCATTCCGTAGACGTTGTGCGCTTCGGCATGGGTGGCCGTGCGGGCAGCGAAATCGTCGGCATCGATGCGGTGCAGCGTGCCGAGCGGCATGGTCTTGGTCGGCGTCTCGAAGATCGCCGGCTCGTTCATGTCGTTCCAGAAACCGGCGATGCCGTCGTCGACGAAGCCCTTGTACAGGTCGCCCCACCAGTTGCGGCTGGCCGCGCGGGTGAAGTCGGGGAAGACCGACGGCGCCCGGCCAGACCGGCGCGACGTAGGTGCTGCCGTCCGGGTTCTTGAGGAAGTGATCGCCGGCGAGGCCGCTGTCGTAGGGCGCGTAGCCCTCGTTCGGCGCGTGCGCGACGTGCAGGTCGGTGATCGTCACGAGCTTGATGCCCTGCCGGTCCATGTCGCCGGCAAGCTTCTTCAGGTTCGGGAAGGCCTTCGTGTCGACCGTGAACGGCCGGTTGCGGTCCTGGAAGTCGATGTCGAGCCAGATGACGTCGGTCGGGATGCGGTCCGATGCGAGGCGGGCCGCGAGCTCGCGAACCTCGGCGTCGGTCATGTAGCTGTAGCGCGACTGCTGGTAGCCGAGCGACCAGCGCGGCGGCAGCGGCGGCTTGCCCGTCAGGTCGGTGTAGCGGCGCACGACGTCCGGCACCGTCGGGCCGGCGATCAGGTAATAATCGATCGGTCCGCCGTCGGCCGAGATTTCGAGCTGGTCGTAGTTGCGGTGGCCGAAGTCGAACCCGGTGCGGAAGCGTATTGTCGAGGAACAGGCCGTAGGCGCCGCCGGCGCCGCCCGCCGAGACGAAGAAGGGGATCGACTTGTAGATCGGGTCGGTGCCGCGCTCGAAGCCCCAGGCGTCGGTGTTCCAGTTGACGTAGCTCGCGCCGCGGCGGTCGAACGGTCCGGTCTTGTCGCCCATGCCATAGTAGCGCTCGCCGACCGGCATCGTCTTGCGCAGCGTGAAGCCCTTTTCGCCGAAGCTCAGCGGCTGCGCCGCATCGGCGTGGACGAGCTTTCCGTCCAAGTCGTTGACGGTCAGGCGAAGCGTCTTCGGATCGATGTTGACCATCAGCGCGCCGGTCTGGAACCCGTAGGCGAGCGGCTCCACCTGGACGCTCTTGCGGCGCACCTCCGCGGGTACGGCCCAGCTTGCGTCCTCCGGAAAGGCGCCCCGCGCGATGCGGATGCGCAAGATCGTGTCCGTCAGCGCCGTGACCCGGATCGTCGCGGACCCATTGCTGAGTTCGGCACCGTTGCTGAGCGGCGTCGCCGGTGGCGGCGGCGGAACGGGTGCGGTCTGCGACAGGGCAGGGGCGGAAAGCGCGGCCAGGCCGGCGGCGAGGAGCAGTGCGGTTTGCTTGGTCATAGGCTAGAATCGACCCTAGCCAAGCGGCTCTGCCGCTGCAACGCTTTACAATCGCGGGCCGGGACCCCAAGTCGCGGTTCGAGTCATGGAGCTCGACCTCACAGCATTGTTCCTGGCGCGGCTCCAGTTCGCGTTCACGGTCAGTTTCCATTTCATCTTCCCCAGCTTCTCGATCGGTCTCGCCAGCTATCTCGCGGTGCTCGAAGGGCTTTGGCTGAAGACGAAGAAGCCGCTCTACCTCGATCTCTTCCGCTACTGGCTGAAGATCTTCGCGATCGCCTTCGCCATGGGCGTCGTGTCGGGCATCGTCATGTCCTACCAGTTCGGCACCAACTGGTCGGTCTTCTCCGACAAGGCGGGCGGCGTGATCGGGCCGCTGATGGCCTATGAGGTGCTGACCGCCTTCTTCCTCGAGGCGGGCTTCCTCGGCGTGATGCTGTTCGGCATGCGCAAGGTCGGGCCGGGCCTGCACTTCGCCGCGACCCTGATGGTCGCGATCGGCACATTGATCTCCGCCTTCTGGATCCTCAGCGCCAACAGCTGGATGCACACGCCGACGGGCTACGAGCTCACGCCCGACGGGCGTTTCGTCCCGGGACCGAGCTGGTGGGCGATCATTTTCAACCCGAGCTTTCCGTATCGCCTGACTCACACGGTGATCGCGTCCTACCTGACGACCGCGTTCGTCGTCGGCGCAGTCGGGGCGTGGCACCTGCTCCGGGACAGCGCGAATGCCGCACGCGCGCAAGATGTTCTCGATGGCGATGTGGATGGCCGCGCTCGTCGCGCCGGTGCAGATCTTCGTCGGCGACCAGCATGGTTTGAACACGCACGAGCATCAGCCGGCCAAGGTGATGGCGCTGGAAGGTCATTACCAAAGCTACCCGGACGGCGCGCCGCTCTACCTGTTCGGCATCCCCAACGATCGCGAGCAGCGGCTCGACTATGCGGTCGGCATTCCGAAGGTCGGCAGCCTGCTTCTTGGAGCACGATCTCAACGCGCCGATGGCCGGGCTCGACACGGTGCCGGACGAGGATCAGCCGCCCGCTTTCATCATCTTCTGGTCGTTCCGGATCATGGTCGGCATCGGCTTCCTCATGCTCGGCCTCGGCCTGTGGAGCCTCGTCGCCCGGGTTCGGCGGCGGCTGTACGACTGGCGCGGGCTGCACCGCGCCGCACTGATCATGGGACCGAGCGGCTTCGTCGCCGTCATCGCCGGATGGGTGACGACCGAGGTCGGCCGCCAGCCGTTCACCGTCTACGGCCTGCTGCGAACCGCCGACAGCGTCAGCCCGCTGGCCGCGCCTGCCGTCGCGACCTCGCTGCTCGCGTTCGTCATCGTCTACTTCGCCGTGTTCGGCGTCGGCACCTGGTACATCCTGCGGCTGATGGCGCAGGCTCCGCATGCGCATGAGGACGAGCCGGGCGACAGCGAACGCGCGCCGCTGCGCACGGCCGGCATCACGCCGGGACCGACCCAGAACCCGCAGCGCGGCGGCGAGCCGCTTCCGGACAGCCCGGAGGAGGCGCGATGATCGATTACGATCTCACGACCATCTGGGCGCTGATCATCGCCTTCGCGGTGTTCATGTACGTGGTGATGGACGGCTTCGACCTCGGCATCGGCATTCTCTTCCCGACCTTCGCGAAGGGGCAGGAGCGGAGCCAGGCGATGAACGCCATCGCGCCCGTCTGGGACGGCAACGAGACCTGGCTGGTGCTCGGCGGCGGCGGACTGCTGGCGGCGTTTCCGCTGGCCTACGCGGTGATTCTGCCGGCGACCTATCCCCTGATCATCGCCATGCTGCTCGGGCTGATTTTCCGCGGCGTCGCCTTCGAGTTCCGCTGGCGCGACCCGAGGCACGAAGCCTTCTGGGACTTCGCCTTCTTCGCCGGATCGCTGATCGCCGCCTTCTCGCAGGGCATGATTCTCGGCGCGATCCTGCAGGGGATCGCGGTCGAGGGCCGCTCCTATGCCGGCGGGTGGCTCGATTGGCTGTCGCCTTACACGTTGCTGACCGGCGCGGGCGTGACGGTCGGCTACACGCTGCTCGGCTCGACCTTCCTCGCGATGAAGCTGACCGGCGATGCGGAAGCGCACGCCTATCGCCTCGCCATGCGAGCCGGGATCGCGACCCTCCTGCTGATGGTCGCGGTCAGCCTGGCGACGCCGTTCCTGCTCGGCCGCTACTGGGACCGCTGGTTCGACTGGCCGCAGATCCTGTTCACCAGCCAGGTGCCGCTGCTGACCGCGATCACCGCCTTCGCTTTGTATCGCGCCGTGAAGAAGAAGCGGCGTTACCGGCCGTTCGTCCTGTCGCTCCTGCTGTTCCTGCTCGGGATGATCGGGCTCGGCGTCAGCATCTGGCCCTATGTCGTGCCCGACAGCATCACGATCTGGGATGCGGCGGCGCCGGAGCGAAGCCAGTCCTTCATGCTGGTCGGCACGTTGGTGATCATGCCGATCATCCTCGCCTACACCGGCTGGGCCTATTGGGTGTTCCGCGGCAAAGTCGCGGACGAGGGCTACCATTGATCGAGCAGCGTCCGCTCTGGTCGCGGCTGGGCTGGATGGTTCTGATCTGGGCCGCGAGCGTGGCCGCGCTCGGCGCAGTGGCCTTCGTGATCAAGGCGTGGCTGGGCGCCTGACCGGCACAAAGACCTTGTCTGTTGGGCGCGATATGGCCAAGCGTTCTTTCGCATGAATTCCAGCGACATTTCTGCCTTCGTCGATCAGCTCTGTTCCATCTACGACCAGTCCGTCGCCAATCTCCGCGAAGCGCTCGCCGCCTATTGCGAACAGGGTGTCCATCCCGATCCCGCGCTCCGCGCCGAAGGCTGCTTCGCTTATCCCGAGCTGCAGGGTCAGCTACAGCGGCGAGCGGACCTCCGCCGGTCTCACGCGCGCATTCGCGCGGCTTACCCAGCCGGGCACCTACGCCTGCAGCGTCGCCCGGCCCGCGCTGTTCCGCGACTATCTCGAAACCCAGCTCGCGCACTTGTCCGCTGACTATGGCGTAGAGATTTCGGTCGGGCGCAGCCGCAGCGAGATTCCTTACGCCTATGTGCTCGACGGCAGCGGAATCAATCTGGACAAAGTCACCGCAGCGGACCTGTCCCGCTGGTTCCCGTCGAACGAGCTCGTCGCACATCGGCGACGAGATTGCCGACGGCGTGTGGGACTATTCGGTTCGCGATGCGCGGCCGCTGGCACTGTTCGACGGCCCGCGCACCGACTTCAGCCTTGCGCGGCTGAAGCATTACACCGGCACCGAGTCCGACCATTTCCAGCACTTCATCCTGTTCACCAACTACGTCCGCTACGTCGACGAGTTCGTTCGGTTCGGAATCACCGAGCTTCGCGCGGGAAGGCAGTCCCTACACGGCGCTGTCAGTTCCGGGCGGTTATTACGATCGCGGCGACCTGACCGACGCCGAGGAGCAGATCGCGGCGGGCACGTGGAGGCGGCAGCAGATGCCGGCCTATCACCTGATCGCCGAAGGACGCGCCGGCATCACCCTGGTGAACATCGGCGTCGGACCGTCCAACGCGAAGACGATCTGCGATCATATCGCCGTGCTTCGGCCGGAAGTGTGGCTGATGATCGGCCATTGCGGCGGCCTGCGTCCGACCCAGCGGATCGGCGATTACGTGCTCGCCCACGCTTATCTGCGCGACGACCATGTGCTGGACGACGTGCTGCCGGTGGAAATCCCGCTCCCAGCCATCGCCGAGGTCCAGCGGGCGCTGTTCGAGGCGGCGGTTTCGGTAACCGGCGGAGACGAGGACAGCGTGAAGACGAGGCTGCGCACCGGTACGGTCGTTACGACCGACGACCGCAACTGGGAGCTTCGCTTCACCCAGTCCGCCAAGCGCTTCAACCAGAGCCGCGCGGTCGCGATCGACATGGAATCGGCGACGGTCGCCGCACAGGGCTTCCGCTTCCGCGTGCCCTACGGGACCTTGCTCTGCGTCTCCGACAAGCCGATGCACGGTGAGCTCAAGCTCCCCGGGCAGGCCAATGACTTTTACGAGCGGGCAATCGGGCAGCACTTGCGCATCGGGATCGAGACGCTCGGCCTTCTGCTGAAGGAAGGCGAGGGCCTCCATTCGCGCAAGCTGCGCAGCTTCGACGAGCCGCCGCTGCGCTAGCTGGCGATCTCGATCTGCCGCGCGTCGGCAATCGGCACGTGCGTCTGGAAGTAATATTTGTCGGTGCGTTTGCCGTAGCTGTAGAAGTCGACCTTCACCCGGCGAGCGGAGCCGAGCACGCGGATGGTCTTCCCCATCAATGCGGCGCTCAAATCGTCCCCATGACTTGGTGCGCAGAGTGGCCAGCGCCCGTGGCCCGATGCTGATCGAAAGATTGCGCTGGTCGCGATAATCCTTCTCGCTGTTGAGGAAGTAGTTCGGGCCGACCTGCTCGGCGCGCGACACACGCAGTTCGAACACGCCGTAGACCGGGCGCGGAGCGGCGTCGGCCGCTTTCATCACAGCTTCGTGCGGCGCAAGCTTCACCATTCCCCGGAAGATGGCTGCGCTGGGCGTCATGGGCGGACGCGCGCTCGGCGTACGCACGATCTGGGGAGTGATGTTCGGCGGAGGAGGGGCGGTTGGCGGCGTTGCGATCAGGGCAGCAAGGAATGCGAACAGGCTCGACACCATCGAGAGATCTCCAATAACCGAGCGCTCGAGAGAATTAGCGCAATCCGCGCTCCAGCCAAGATGGTTTAGCGCGGGGTGACGTTGCGCGTGCGGCCGATGGCGGGTGCAGTCGGGTTGGTCGCAAGCCAGGCTTCGAGCGCGTCGAGGTCGAGGCCAGCGTCGAACGTGTCGGTGCCCTCGTTCAGAACCGAGAAGCCGTCGCCGCCGCTGGCGAGGAAGTTGTTGACGCTGACGCGGTAGCGGGCGTCGGGTCGGATCGGCTTGCCGTTCAGCAGCATGGATACGATCCGCTGCCCCTCCGGTCGCGAAAGATCGTAGCTGAAGCGGAAGTTGGCGGACGGTGCGAGCAGCGAGCCGACTTCGGTCCTGCCGTTCTCGACGACGAATTGCTGTTCGAGCAGCGTCTTCAACTGCGCGCCGGTCAGCGACTTCACGACCAGGTTATTGCCGAACGGCTGGGCCGCGAAGATCTGGCCGTAGGTGACGGTCCCGTCGGGCGCGGGCGTGATGCTGGTGCGGACGCCGCTGGAATTGATGAAGGAGATGTCGGCGTTGCCGCGGTCTTTCGCTTTGGTCGCGGCGAGCTGCGCGTCTGCGATCAGGTTCGACGCGGGCGATTCGTCGTAGACATCCGAATAAGGCGCATTGCCCTTCAGCTTCCCGACCGGTCTTGCGGCGGCCGGCGCTGCAGCCGCTGCGTAACGCGCTACGAGCGCCGCGACGTCCTAGGTCCGCACCTTGCTGCGGCTGGACGGGGACGTTGATTGCCGACCGGCGGATCAGCGCGCGGGTTGCGGGATCGAAGGTCAGGCGAATGTCGGTGACGAGATAGCCGTTGCGGCCCGCGCTGGTCAGCAGGCGCTTCGCGCCGCCGCGCTCGAGTTCGCAGGCATAGGCGTAGTGCGTGTGGCCCGACACGACGACGGAGACGGCCGGATCGAGCTTGTCCATGATCGGCAGGATGCCGCCGGTGAGGCCGTCACATCCCGTCTGGAGGATAGTTCTCGCCCGGCTTCCCGCCCTGGTGGATCAGCAGGACGATGGCGTCCGCACCCTGCGCCTTGAGCATCGGCACGAGCGCATTGGCGCTCGCCGCTTCGTCGGCGAAGGTAAGGCCCGCGACGCCAGCGGGGGTGACCAGGGTCGCGGTGTCCTTGAGCGTCATGCCGATGAAGCCGATCTTCACCGGGCCGAACTGCCGGACGGCGCTTCCCGGCAGGATCGTCTGCCCATCCGAGCGGTGGACGTTGGCGGCAAGGAACTGGAAGGCTCGCGCCGCCGAACGGCTCGACGCGGCAGGGAATGCGGCGTCGTGTGCTTCTCGCAGCCGCCGTTCTGCATGCGAAGGAGCTCGGCGCTGCCCTTGTCGAATTCGTGATTGCCGACGGCGTTGAGGCCAAGGCCGATGGCGTTCATCGCCTGGATCGTCGGCTCGTCGAGGAAATAAGCGGAGACGAGGGGCGAAGCGCCGATCAGGTCGCCCGCCGAGACCGTGATGCTGTTGGGCTGCCGCAGCCGCTTCACGGTCGCTGCGAGCGCCGCCGCTCCGCCCAGCCGTTCCTTGAGGATGCTTCCGTCGGCCATGCGTACGCTAGGCGGCGAGGTCGGCGTTTCGAGATTTCCGTGGAAGTCGTTGATGCCGATGATCTGGACTTCGACTGGCGCAGCCGGAGGCGGGACGGTCGGCGGGACGGGCTTGGGCTGGGTCGTGCAGCCGGCAAGGAACAGTGCCGCTGCGACGGCAATTTTCTTCAACATCAGCGTGCGGGTTCTACCGGAAGTGGGCGGGGTTCGGCGTACAGCGCATTGAGATAAGCGGCGAGGCGGACGCCCGCCTGCTTGAGTCGCCGCTCCATGATCGGCGTGTTCTGGTAGACGTACGAATAGGACAGCTCCGGCACCTTCTTCGGATCATTCGACGGGCGCGGATAGATCGTTTCGCGAATCTGGGCGCTCTCGCTCATCCAGTCGCGCGGGTTGATATCCCACCAGGCGATGACGTCGGCATTGCTGGTGTGCCGCTGGAGCTTCGCGCGTCATTTCGGTGAACGACAATTGCTGCTCATCGACCAGCGCGGAGTCCCAGACGCTGTGCAGATTGAGGTCGCGCCCGAACCACTTCACCTTGATGTCATTGCCGCCACGGTCACAACATTTGCCCACATGCAAAGGTTGATGAAGGTCGCCGACGATGTGGACGACGAAGCGCAGTGCCAATTGCTTGTCGGCGAGGCTGGCGGCCGGGTCGCGAAGCGTGGCGCTATACTTGTTGAGGGCCTCGAGAGCGTCGCCCTCCGACGGAGCATGGTCGTAGACGATGCCGTTCAGGGTCACATAGTGCCATGGCGTCGACGTCTTCTGCCAGAACGGCGATGGGTTCGACCGCATCTCGTCCGGCCAGTTCGCAGCCTCGTCGAGGCTTTCCGCCTGGCCGAGGATTTGTTTCACATGCGCCCGGGCAAGGCCGCTCAATTGGGCGTCGGCGATGGCGGCCACCACGCGGTGACCCGTCTTCCCCCAAGCGAACGCCGGGGCGGGTAATAGCGCGAAGGCGGTGGCTGCGGCGGCAACGAACAACCGTGCTTTCATTTTGCGGCTCTCAACAGACTCGGGCTGACTAGCGCATGCCCTGTGCGTGGCCTTAAGGACAAGAGCATGACAGACGAAGAATTGATCGCGCTCGCCCGGTCCGCCGCGCTCAAGGCCTATGCGCCTTACTCCAATTTCCACGTCGGAGCGGCGATCGAGTCCGTGGATGGCGAGGTGGTCGACCGGCGCGAACATGGAGAACGCCTGTTACCGGCTTGGCCTGTGCGCGGAGCAAAGCGCGCTGACGGCGGCGCAGCATGCGTTCGGGCTCGACAAGGTGGCGCGCATTGCGGTCGCGGGGGGACGCGCAGCCGGTGGGGATCTCAGCGGCGAACTGACCTGCACGCCGTGCGGGGGCTGCCGCCAGGCGATCTACGAAGCATCCTGCTTGTCGGGCATCGACATCGAAATTCTGTCGCTCAAATGGAGAGGGGACGTCCGTGGAGCGACACCGAATAGGCGCGCTCATTCCCCACGGCTTCGGGCCGGCGAACTTGGCGGACGCCGACTGACCGAAGGATGTTCGAGCACATCCTCCTGGCGATCGCGCTTCAAGTCGGAGTCTTCCTCGCCCTCAGGAACTGGTGGGCTGGAGCGGCGGTCGCTTCGGCGTGGGCGATTTCGCGGGAAATTACACAGGCCGAATATCGATGGATCGAACATTTCGGTTCCGGCCTGCGCGCCAACATGCCCTGGTGGGGCGGCGTCGACCCGAAAGTTTGGGCCTACGCCGGACCCATGGCTCGACTGGATCGTCCCGCTGGCGACAGTGATCTTGATAGCCTTGGTCGCAACGCGGCTGGGCCGCCGGGCCACTTAGTCCCGCGCGACCGTTCCCGGAGCGACTTGCGAGGGTAGCGACGCCTTTGCCTCCTGACGTCCGCCTCCCGGCAGATCGATCAGCAAGGCGCCATGCTCGTCCGCCAGAAGACGGCGGCGGTGAGGGTTCCGCCGGCTTGCCGGGCTTCGCCGAAGCCAGCGTCACGATTGGTGCGCTCGATACATTGCGGGTTCCGGCGAAAGCGAAGTGGCTGTGGTCGCCTTCGTCGAGCGACTCGACCATCACATAGCCGGCCCGCTGGAGCGCCGTGGCGATCTGGGCGTGCGTCACTCCGGGCCTGCGAGCGATGTCGATTGCTCGTCCCGAAAGGTGATAGCTATTGGCGACCCCGCCCACGGCGCGGTTGTGCGCGATGCTGCGATAGGTGCTGGTGATCTGGCCATAGCTCGCCGCTATCGAGGCTGCGCCCGATACATCGGCGGTTGCGACCGGCGCGGGCATGCTATCCGACTTGGCGGCGACCGGCGACGAAAGACTCGCTGCAAGAACCCACGCCAAAGACGCTGAACCGACTCATCTGTTCGCTCGACTTCCAACTCAACCAAGCGACTAAAATGAACCTTGGCCAGGAGACGGTCCATGGACTTGTTCGGCACCTGTCCCGCGATGGGACAGAAGGTGTCTCAGACCAGCTTAATCTCGCGCAGCCGTTCCTGGAGATATTCGTCGGCGGTGATCGGCGGCCACTTCGGCTGCTCGCCCGCCGGAACCGTGCCCGGCAGCGGTTCGATCAGGAAGTCCGAGCGGAAGTGCAGGAAGAAGGGCATCGAGTAGCGCGCGTGGCTCGCGCGATCCGGGCTCCGGGTTGACGACGCGGTGCGAGGTCGAGCGCAGCCGCCCGTTGGTCAGCCGCTGCAGCATGTCGCCGATGTTGATCACCAGCTCGCCCGGCTTGGGTGAAACGGGGATCCAGCGGCCGTCCTTGGTCAGCAGCTCCAGGCCCGCTTCCTCGGCGCCGAGCAGCAGCGTGATCGTGTTGATGTCCTCATGCGCGCCGGCGCGGATGTGGTTGCCGGTCGGCTCGGGCTGCGGCGGATAGTGGAGCGGCGCGCAGCACCGAATTGCCGTCGCGCACCGTGTCGACGAAATAATCCTCGTCGATCTTCGAGATAGCGGGCGATCGCGCGGAGCACCTTCAGGCCGGTGCGGTCGAAGGTCGCGTACAGCTCGCTGAACGTGTCCTTGAAGCTCGGCACTTCGGCCGGCCAGACATTGTCCGGCATGTGCGCGCGGAACTTGTGGCCCTCCGGCAGGTCGCGGCCGACGTGCCAGAATTCCTTGAGGTCGTGCGCCTTGGCGCCCTTGGCGGTCTCGATCCCGAACGGCGTGTAGCCGCGCGCTCCGCCGCCGCCCGCGAGGTAGATACGTCTTCTTCGTCTCTTCCGGCAGAGCGAAGAAGGCCTTCGCCTTCTCCTCGGCGCGGTGGATCAGCTCGTCCGGAATGCCGTGGTCGGCGATGATCGCGAAGCCATAGTCCTCGAAGCTGCGGCCGAGCTTCTGCGCGAACTCGTCGGGGTTGCGGTCGGCGTCCTTCAGCGAGACGGACGCGATGTGGTCGGCGGTGATCGTAGCCATGATTCTCTTATTAGCAGAAAGGTTTAGGGAAGCATCAGGCTCGCGAGCGCGGCGCTCATCAGATTGGCGAGCGAGCCGGCGAGCAGCGCGCGGATGCCGAGCCGGGCGATCACCGGCCGCTGGTTCGGGGCGAGGCCGCCCGTCACCGCCATCTGGATGGCGATCGAGCTGAAATTGGCGAAGCCGCACAGCGCAAAGGTGACGATCGCGCGGCGTCCGCTCGTCGAGCGCACCGGCGGGCATGGCGCCGAGATCGATGAAGGCGACGAATTCGTTGAGGACGAGCTTGGTGCCGAACAGGCCGCCGGCGACGTTCGCCTGCTCCCACGGCACGCCGATCAGGAACATGATCGGCTGGAAGACGTAGCCGACGAGCCGCTGGAAGCTGAGGTCGGGGATGCCGACCATGTTGCCGAGCCCGCCGAGCAGGCCGTTGGCCAGCGCAACGAGGGCGACGAAGGCGAGGACCATCGCGCCGACGGCGACGGCGAGCTTCACGCCGGTCTGCGCGCCCTGCGCCGCGGCCATGATGATGTTGGCGGGCCGCTCGCCTTCCTCGAAGGTCTCGGCGACGTCGACCTGGTCTTCGTCGCTTGCGCCGCCTTCGAGCGGCAGCTCGTCCGGACCGGCGAGGTCGTCCGGCATGATGATCTTGGCCATCAGGATGCCGCCCGGCGCGGACATGAAGGCTGCGGCGAGGAGATAGGGCAGATAGGCCTCGCCCGAGCAGGCTGGCGTAAGCGGCGAGGATGGTGCCGGCGACGCCGGCCATGCCGACGGTCATCACCGTGAACAGGCGGGAAGGGGGCAGAGCCGGCGAGGTAGGGCCGGACGACCAGAGGCGATTCCGACTGGCCGACGAAGATGTTGGCCGCGGCGCTCAGCGATTCGACGCGGCTGATGCCGGTGACCCAGCCGATCGCGCCGCCGACCCAGCGGACGATCCGCTGCATGATGCCGAGATAATAGAGGATCGCGACAAGGCTCGCGAAGAAGATGATCACCGGCAGAGCGGCGATCGCGAAGGTGTTGGCGAGCGGGATTGTTGGCGCTCGGGCCGAACAGGAACTCGGTGCCCTTGTTGGCATAGCCGAGCAGGTTGGCGACGCCGTTCGACAGAGCCTGGCGATGCCCGGCGCGGCCCCAGCTGGTCCACAGCACCAGCCAGGCGATCACCGCCTGCAGCGCGAAGGCGGCTCCGACGACGCGCAGGCGGATCGCCCTGCGGTTGGACGACAGCAGGAAAGCGATGGCCAGGATCGCGACGATCCCGGCGATGCTCATCAGATTTTGATTCACTAGCGGCTGCCCCTCCCCGGGCTTACCAGACCATGCCTTGCGTAGCGCTTGCCGCGGCTTCGTCCAGCAATTGCAGCGCCTCGTCGGGCGTGGTCGCGACGAGCAGCTGCCGCCGCCGCGATGCCGACAGGAAGCCGCTTGTCGTGGCATGGTCGATGAACTGGATCATGCCCGTCCCAGAAGCCGCCGACGTTGAGCAGGCAGAAGGGCTTGGCGTGATAGCCGAGCGCGTTCCAGCTCCACGCTTCGAACAATTCGTCGAGCGTGCCGATGCCGCCCGGCAGGGCGATGAAGGCGTCGGCGAGGTCGGTCATCTTCGCCTTGCGCTCATGCATGTTGGCGACGTGGAAGAGCTCGGTGCACGCCGGTGTGCGCGACTTCGAGGTCGACAAGGGCGGCGGGATGACGCCGTAGACCTTGCCGCCGAGCTCCAGCACGCTGTCGGCGATGAGGCCCATCAGGCCGAGCCGGCCGCCGCCGTAGACCAGGTCGACGCCGCGGCTCGGCCATCGCAGCTCGCGGTGGCGCGCGTCGCGTCGGCGAAACGCGGGATCGGTGCCCGTCGCGGAGCCGCAATAGACGGCAAGGCGCTTCACATTGTTCACAGGCGCACCAGGTCCTTGAGATTGGCTTCGGGCCGGGCGCCGAAATGCGAGATGATTTCCGCCGCGGCCTGCGCTCCGGCCTGCAGGCAGCGCTCGAGCGGGCGGGCGCGGCAGCGGGCGGCAAGGAAGCCGGCGGCGAACAGGTCGCCCGCGCCGGTGGTGTCGACCACCTTCTCGACCGGTGCGGCCGCGATTTGCACGCGATTGCCGCGTTCGATCGCCGAGCGCGCCTGCCGCTCCGCGCGTGACGATGAGGGTCGAGACGAGCGGCGACAGCTTCGCCAGAGCGCCGTCGCAGGTCGGCGGCACTCGGCCAGAAGCAGTGCCTCGTCCTCGTTGGCGAACAGGATGTCGACCATCCCGCCTTCGATCATCCCCAGCACGCCTTCCTTGCGGCCGGGGATGCAGAGGCTTTCGGACAGAGTGAAGGCGACGGTTGCGTCCGGCCTCATGCGCGATCTGCGCGGCGCGGAGCATCGCGTGGCGCGGCCGCTCCGGGCCCCACAGATAGCCTTCGAGGAAGGTGATCGAGGCGGACCGGATCATGTTCTCGTCGAGCGCGCTGCGGCGTCAGCTCATGGCTCGCGCCGGGGCAGGTGTTCATCGTCCGCTGCGCATCCGGCGTGACGAGGATCAGGCAGCGGCCGGTCGGCGGCCCTTCCTTCAGCGCGCGGCGTTTCGAACCTGACGCCGAGCGCCGTCATGTCGTGCGTGAAGATGTCGCCAAGCTGGTCGTCGGCGATCTGGCCGATGAAGCCGGCATCGAGGCCGAGCGCGGCAACGCCCGCCATGCTGTTGGCGGCGGAACCGCCGCTGACTTCGCGCGCCGGTCCCATCGCGGAATAAAGGGCGTCCGCCTGCTCGGTGGTCGAGCAACTGCATCGACCCCTTGGTCAGGCCGTGCGCGTCGAGGAACGAATCCTCGGCACGTCGCGATCACGTCGACGATTGCGTCGCCGATCGCGACAATGTCCAGGGCTCCGGAATTCACGGGGCTGTCGGGTAGCGGGCGCTAAGCCGCTCGGTCAATTGCCCTTCTTGAAGTTCGCCGCAAAGCGGTTAGGCCAGCGGCCCATGACAACCGAAGTCCAGGCGGCTGCCGACGCGCCGCAGCAGTCCGCCGGCCGCGCGATCCCCATGTCGCTGTTCGCTTTCGCCATCTTCTACGGCGGCATGGTGTGCATCGCCGGCGTGCTCGGCAACAAGCAGGTCGCGCTCGGCCCGCTGGCGGTCGAAGCGGGCATCTTCGCCTTCCTGATGCTGGTCGTGACGTCGAGCGCGGTCGCCGAGCTTCACGGCCGGGAGATGGCGAATCGGCTGGTGCTGATCGGCTTCGTGCCGCTGCTCGTATCGCTGGTGCTCAGCCTGCTGGTTCTCGAGCTTCCCGCTTCGCCGGAAATGGCGCCGGACCGGCTCAGCGCGTTCGAGACGGTCATGGGCGGAACGCCGCGAATCTGGCTCGGCGGCATCCTGGCCTACGGGATTTCGACTTTGCTCAACGTCACCATCTTCAGCCGGCTGAAGGCGAGCGAAGGGTCGCGGCTGCTCTGGCTGCGCGCGGGCGTCGCGAGCGTGCTCAGCCAGATCGTCGACACGCTGATCTTCATCACGATCGCCTTCTACGGCGTCTTCCCGATCGCGGAGCTGCTGATGGGGCAGATGATCGCCAAGGTCGTGTTGTCGGCCCTGCTGGTCCCTCCGGCGGTGTACCTCTTCGTCGCTCTTGGGCGGAAACTGGACTCGTAACGCTCCGCTTTCGGCGCCGTTGCTGCAGTGCAACACATGATTCTCGATTCAGCCGTTGGCGGGTTAACGCTGTCACAATCGTGTCGTAATGGACCCCTAGCGGCGAGACCGCGCTCGGGGGGATTCCCGAGTCTGTATTTTCACCTTGATCGGGGTTTTCCACGTGAAGAAATTCATTCTGCTGTGCTCGACGGCTGCATGCGTGCTGCCGACAACGGCCTACGCCCAATCCACCGGTACGGTCGACTTCGAAGAAGAAGCGATTGTCGTCACCGGCACCCGCACTCGCGACGTCGGCGGCATCCAGTCGCCCGACGCATCGAAGGCCAAGGCCGTCATCACGCAGGAATTCATCTCCCGCAACGGACCCGGTCAGACCGTCCTCGACACGATCAACGTGGTTCCGGGCGTCAGCTTCCAGAACAACGACGCTTACGGCAATTCCGGCGGCACGCTCACGATGCGCGGCTTCGATTCGACCCGCATCAGCTACACGCTCGACGGCATCCAGCTGAACGACAGCGGCAACTACAACATCTACTCGAACTTCTCGATCGATCCCGAGCTGATCGAGCAGGTCAACGTCAACCTCGGCTCGACCGACGTCGACTCTCCGACCGCCTCGGCCGTCGGCGGCACGATCAACCAGCGCACGCGCACGCCCTCAGAAGAGATGGGCGGCGTGGTGAACGTCTCCCTCGGCGAATTCGACTATCGCCGCTTCTTCGGAATGTTCGACTTCGGCACGTTCACCCCGTGGGGCACGCGCGCCTTCGTTTCGGCCAGCACGTCGAAGTACGACAATCCGTACAACAATTACGGCAAGCTCAACCGCCAGCAGTACAATGCAAAGATCTGGCAGCCGATCGGCAGCAACGGCGACTTCGTCTCCATCGCCGGCCGCTACAACCAGGACCGCAACAACTTCTTCGGCTCGCTGCCCCTGCGCTGGGACGAGAACCGCGGTTGTCGGTTCGGGCACGGGCAACCGCTTCCCGAAGCAACAACGACGAGCGCGAATACGACATCAATTATCCGTGCCTGGTCGCGACGCCAGTTGCCGAGACCGTGGCTCAGATCAGCGTTCCCGAACTACGTCGATCCAGATGCCGCCAACTCGTGCGGCACCGAGTTCGACCGGCGCATGAATCCGTCGAACAGCGTCAACATCCGCGGTAACTCCAAGTTCTCGCTGACCGAACAGCTGACGCTCACCGTCGATCCGAGCTACCAGTACACCAAGGCCAATGGTGGTGGCACGGACACTGGCCGCGAGTTTGGCTACGATATCGACCCGACTGGCGGCCGCGCGAACTGCGCGACCACGGCGAATAGCGCCACCGTCAACTGCATTGCGTGGTGTATATCGGCGGCGATCCCTATGCAGGCGGCGTCGACTTGAACGGTGACGGCGACATCGCTCGACCAGGTAACCATTCTCAACCCGAGCCAGACGCGGACGCGCCGTTATGCGGTCGTTGCCGGTCTCGCCTACGAGATCAGCGACGCCCACAACGTCCGTGTGACGTTCACGCACGACTATTCGAACCACCGCCAGACCGGTGAAGTCGGGTTCGTGAAGTCGAACGGCGATGCGGTCGACGTTTTCCCGGTCAACGATCCGATCGTCGGAACAGCCGGCGTTCCGCTCCAGAAGCGCGACCGTCAGTCCTACGCGATCCTGAACAAGTTCGCCGCCGAATATCGCGGCGAATTCGGACCGCTGCGCGTCAACCTCGGCGCCAGCCTGCCGTACTTCAAGCGCGACCTGGAGAACAATTGCTTCACGTCGTCGGCCAGCGGCTTCGTCGAGTGCAGCGGCGGTGTCGACGCTCTCGACGATCTCATCGAGGCGGAAAATCCGTATGTCGTCAACGCCGAAGGTACTCCGACCAGCGGTTTCTCGCCTCCGGGTAAGCGCGTCCTGAAGTACAACAAGTTCCTGCCGACCATCGGCCTGGTCTATGAGATCACCGAACCAGGTTTCTGCGTTCGGTAGCTACACCAAGAACATCTCCGTCCCGAGCACGGACAGCCTCTACAACGCCTTCTACTTCCCGGCAGATACGGAGCAGGCGAAGCCGCGTCCGGAAACGACGAACTCGTTCGATCTTGGCGTTCGCTACCGCAGCTCCAAGATTCAGGCGCAGTTCGCGGGCTGGTTCACCAAGTTCAACGATCGTCTCGCCTCGGCTTACGATCCGGAACTGGACCGAAGCGTATTCCGGAACCTCGGCCGCGTGGACAAGTGGGGCATCGATGGCTCGATCGCCTATGAGCCGATCCCAGCAGCTGACGCTCTACGCGTTCGGTTCGTGGAAAAGTCCGAAGATCAAGGACAACATCCTGCTGTCGGAGAACTTCGGCATCAGCGACTGCGACGCGGTCACGGACCAAACGACGACAGCCGCTCTGCGTAGCTGCGCCTTTACGGCCGGCAATTATGAGTCGGGCTCTCCGAAGTACATGTTCGGCGGTTCGGCGCTCGGCCGGCTCGGCGTCTTCGAGCTTGGTGCAACCGTGAAGCGGACCGGTCCGCGTTACGTGTTCGACACGAACCTGCCGACGTTCCTGAACGGCACGACGCAGGGCACTGCAGCAGCAGTCGAGATTTTCCCGTCAAAGACTCCGGCTTACACGCTGGTCAATCTCGACGCCCGGGTGAAGCTGACGATGCTGAAGGGTCTCGAGAAGAGCTACTTCCAGCTCAACGTCTACAACCTGTTCGACGAATTCTACGTCGGCGGTTTCGGCGGCGGCCTCAACCAGGCGGTGAACAGCGGCCGGCACGTCTTACGGCAACCCGAACTTCGTCCAGGTCGGCGCTCCGCGCACGATCTCGGGCACGCTGAGCATCGGCTTCTAAGACTTTCGACCAGTCAAAAGGGGGCGGCGCCTCACCTTCGGGTGGGGCGCCGTTTTCTTTATGCCGGCCCGGTTCGTGCGGTTGTTGCACTTGCGAATGCGCTTTTCGCATTTGCAGCAGGAAGCGGTCCGGGGCAGATTTGGCGGGCCGTTAGACGGCATCCTCTCCTAATGTTTCTCCTAAGGAGCCTTCCACCCTCTCTCCCGGAAGGCTCCTTTTTTCTTGCCCGGCGTTCAAAGCGCGTCATATTGTTGCGCTGCACAACGTCGAAAGGACTGCGGTGCGAAGGCTTCCGCCCTTGGGGAGTATCCAGGCATTCGTTCACGCCGCCCGACTCGGCTCCGTGAAGGCCGCCGCTGATTCGCTCGCCCTCTCGTCGCCCGCGCTGACCCGGCGAATCCAGTCGCTGGAGCAATTCGTCGGCACTTCGCTGTTCGAACGGCAGAACAATTCGGTCCAGCTCAACGCCCGCGGCAAGGCCTTCCTCGCCGACGTCGAGCCGCACATCGAGGCGCTTTCCTCCGCGGTTGAGCGGGTGGGCGACAATGGAAGGATGCGGATCCGTCTGGCGGTCCCCTCCTTGTTCGCGTCTCAGCGCCTCATGCCGGCGTTGCCGTCGCTTCGCGAGCGGCAGCCGAACCTTCTCATAGACGTCGACACCGGTGCGAACCGCATCTCACGTCTCGGGGAAGGCGTGGATGCCGCGATTGCGATTACGGACAGTGTGGAGACGAAGCATTACTCGAGAATGCTGGAGCGAGGCAGGATCGTCGCGATCGGATCCCACGAACTGGCGGGATCCCTGGCTCAGCCCGCCGACCTCGCCCGCGTACAAATTCTGCTGCACCGGGACATGCCAAACGCCTTTGACGCATGGCGCAGGGCAGCCGGCGTTCCTCAACTGGAAGCGGCCGAGGTTACCTATTTCGACGCTGGTCAGTTGATACTGGATGCTGCGGCGGAGGGCCTGGGGGTCGCTTTCATGCTCGACAGCCATCTCCAATCATCGCTCGACCGGAGGCTGGTGCAGTTCTTCAAGCAGACGGCGGTAAGCCCTTATGCCTACTGGTTCGCCTGTTCGCCCGCGTCGTTGGAGAGGCGGCCGGTTCGAGTATTCCACGACTGGTTGTTCGAGAAATTCGGCATGTAGCGCTTAAGGGGCGGCAGTGACTTCATGTCACCGCCACCCCGATTGGATCAGCGGGGGCTGGCCACCGCCACGACAACACTCGTTTCTTTCGTGAGTTTCTCGATCAACCGATCATGCGTCCGCTTGCTCACCGAGAATTTGACGGGTCGGCCGCCGAAATCGCCGACAACACGTCGGTTAGGCTTCACGGTCAGATTGAAGCGCTCACCGTTTTCAACGATCGAGCCAACAATATAGACGTAATCGCCGTGTAACTCCGAAGTATATCTGAATGTATCCCCGTCATTCTCGAATACGATCGGCGTTTGAGCGATCGCCGGCGAGACAGGCAAGGCAAGAATCGACAGGCTCAGTAGGATTTTTAAACGGAACATAATGGCCTCCTTTGGCTAGGCCTACGTTGCTCCTCTCCTGTTCTGGAATATCCGGCCTGCGCGGCAGACATGCAAATGCAATGACTGAATCCAGAAGTGCGATTTCTGCAGCTTTGCCGTTAGGCGGCTATTAAATATTTGCTAGCCAGTCCGGCACGCTGTCGGCCGCGATCATCGCCGCAATGTCCAACCGCGGACGGACGATCGCCCAGCGATCGCCATCGACAAGGACTTCGGGCGTCAACGGCCGAGAATTGTAGGTGCTCGACATGGCGGCGGCATAGGCGCCCGCAGTCCTGAACACGACGAGCTCGTCATCCTCGACCCGATCCATCTCGCGAGCGGTCGCGAAGGTGTCGCCGAACTCGCAGACCGGTCCGACGACGTTGGCGGTCCAGCGCTCGCCCGTTGGCTTGACCGCGTCGATCTGATGCCAGGCGTCGTAGAGCGCCGGCCGCATCAGGTCGTTCATCGCGGCATCCACGATGACGAACGGGTTGGACGCGCCCGGCTTGATCCGGATGACGCGCGACAGCAGCACGCCCGCATTGCCGACGAGCAGGCGCCCGGGCTCGAAAACCAGCCGGACGTTCCAGTCCCGAGTGATGCGCCGGACCATCTCCCCATATTCCGGCGGCCCGGGCGGGTGCGGAAGGCCGGGGTTGTAGGGCACTCCGAGCCCGCCGCCGAGATCGGCGACCTGCGATTGCGCAACCCTGCGCGCGCAATTCGGCGATGAGCGTGCCGACCCGAGTGAATGCCTTCTCCAGCGGCGCGAGGTTGGTGAGCTGGCTGCCGATGTGGATCGCGACGCCCTGCACCGACAGGCCGGGAAGGCCTGCCGCATGGGCATAGGCTGCCGGCGCTTCGGCGATCGCGATCCCGAACTTGCTCTCGGCGAGGCCCGTCGTGATCTTGGCGTGGGTCTCCGCCGATACGTCGGGGTTCACTCGAAAGGCCACGCGGGCGACCTTGCCCATGGACGTTGCGACGGCGGAAAGCGCATCGGCCTCCGCGGCCGATTCCAGATTGAACTGGAACACATCCTCATCGAGGGCGAGCCGCATCTCCGCTTCGGTCTTGCCGACGCCGGAAAAGACGATCTTGTCGGCCGGCATTCCCGCGGCTCGCGCACGGCGGATCTCGCCACCGGATACGACGTCGCCGCCGAGCCCGACCTTGGCGAAGGTCGCCAGAACCGCGGCATTGGGATTCGCCTTTACGGCATAGGCGATCAGCGGATCGCGCAGGCCTTCGAGGCCCGATCGCAGAACGTCGACATGGCGCAGCATGGTCGCCGTCGAATAGACGTAGGTCGGAGTTCCCACCTTGGCGGCAATCTCCGCCAGCGGCACGTCCTCGCAGTAGAGCTCGCCGTTCCTGAGTTGAAAGTGATCCATTTGGGATCCCAACGCACAGCTTTGCCGCGCGTGCAAGTTGCCAACGCCAATCAGATGCTGAACATTAGCCCTTCAACGAGCGGTCGGGGGTTACGTGGCGCGGCAGGGTAAATCAGGGGCAGGGCAGGGCGATTCGAAGACGATCCACGTGCTCAACGGGCCGAATTTGAACCTGCTCGGCGAACGGGAGCCGGAGATTTACGGCACCGACACTTTGGCCGATGCGGAACGGCTGTGCCTTGAGGCGGCCAAGGCGGGTGGCCTCAGCCTGAACTTCAGCCAGACGAACAGCGAAGGCGAGCTGATCGACCAGATCCAGGCGGCGCGGGCATCCGCGGGAATCGTCATCAATCCAGCCGGCTGTTCCTACTCCGTGCCGGTGCTCGACGCGCTTGAAGGCATGCACCGCGCCGGTCGTGGAAGTGCACATCAGCAACATTCACGCGCGAGACGAATCCTGGCGGGCGGAGACGCTCACCACGGCGGCTGCCGCGGGCGTAATCTCCGGCCTGGGAATCCTCGGCTATCGCTTCGCGGTCGAGGCGATTTGCCTTCGCCGGGGCGGGAAATCCTCGAAGCGCTAGGGCGCCAGCCAACACGCAGCGGTGATTTGACTCAGCGTACTTCGACGCTATGAGCGTTACATCGTATTAACACGTTGTAACAAAAATGACCCAGACAGCAGTCAAACTCACACCGACACGGGACGTCGCCGAACTGACGGATGCGCTTTGCGACGCCTTGCTGACGCCGCGCAGCCGTGAGGACATGCGCCGCCTCCTGCGTGACCTGTGCACGCCGTCCGAGCTGACAGCGCTGGCCGAGCGCTGGCACGTCGCTCGCCTGCTCGACGGGACCGATCTGTCCTATCGCCAGATTCACGACGGAACCGGCGTCAGCACGACGACGATCGTCCGCGTCGGACGCTTCCTCCGGCAGGAAGGGCATCGGGGATATCGCGGCGCAATCGACGCTTTGGGCGACGGCAATGCTCGCTGATCGCACGCGCCTCCACATCGCTTTGCAGAAGTCGGGCCGCCTCGCGGATTCGAGCCGCGATCTGCTGCGCGATGCCGGACTTCGGATCGAAGGCGGCAAGAACAGCCTGACCGCCCGCGTCGGCAATTTCGCCGCCGAGCTGATGTTCGTCCGCGACGACGACATCCCGACCTTCGTCAGCGACGGCGTCTGCGAGTTCGGGATCGTCGGCCAGAACGTCTTGCAGGAGTTCGCGCTCGGCTCCCCCGCGACGAGCTGCGAGGTGCTTGCGGAACTCGGCTTCGGTCATTGCACGCTGAAGATCGCGGTGCCCGAGGGCTTCCAATACGACGGTCCGCAAGTCGCTTGCGGGAAGCCGCATCGCGACGTCCTATCCGCGCCTGCTCCGGCGCTTCCTCGAAGATCGTGGCGTGACCGCGGAGGTCGTCGAGATGAACGGTGCCGTGGAGCTCGCGCCGCGGCTGCAGATCGCGAACTTCGTCTGCGACCTCGTCTCGACCGGAGCGACGCTCGAAGCCAACGGCCTCAAGGCGGTCGAGACGGTCCTTGAGAGCGAGGCGGTGCTGATCCGCACGCGCAAGCCGATGGACGAGACGCGTTTCGCCATAGCCGAACAACTTCTCAGCCGCATCGACGGCGTGCTGGCCACCAAGGAATCGAAGTACATCATGCTGAACGCCTCCGAGGAGGCGCTAGGCCGGATCACCGCTTTGCTTCCTGGGGCGGAGGCGCCGACCGTTCTCCCGCTGCACGGGCGGCCGGGCCAGTTTGCGGTCCACGCCGTCTGCCAGGAGTCGGTCTTCTGGGAAACGCTGCAGAAGCTGAAGGGCGCGGGCGCTTCGGCGATCCTCGTCGTCCCCATCGAAAAGATGATGATGTGAAGCAGCTGATCTGGAGCGAACTGGACCCGGACGAGCGGCGCGCTGCGCTTGCCCGACCGGCGAGGCGCGACGATGCCCAGCTGCAGGCCAAGGTCCGCTCGATCGTCGATGACGTGCGCAATCGCGGCTGGGAGGCCCTCTGTGAAATCGCCTTCGGCATCGACGGCGAGGAGCCGCGCGAGATCGAGGTCGCGCCGATCGCCGCCAAGGCACGGAAGCGTCTGCCGGCCAAACAGGTCGAGGCCATCGAGTTCGCCGCCGGCAGGATCCGGGCGTTTCACGACGCGAGCAGGCCTGCGGACTTCTCGATGGAGACGGCTCCGGGGCTGACCGTCACCAAGACGTGGCGGCCCGATCGATCGCGTCGGCCTCTACGTTCCCGGCGGCAAGACGCCCTTGTTCTCGTCGCTCCTGATGCTGGCGATCCCGGCGAAATCGGCTGGCGTCCGCGAGATCGTCGTTGTGACCCCGCCGCGCCCGGAAGGCGGTCTGGACGATGTCATCGCGTTAGCGGCGGAGCTGGCGGGGATTGAGCGCATCTGGACCGTCGGCGGCGCGCAGGCGATCGCCGCAATGGCGTTCGGAGCAGGGGCTATCCCCAAGGTCGACAAGATTTGCGGACCCGGAAACGCCTGGGTCGCGGAAGCGAAGCGGCTCGTGGGCTCCATGCCCGGCGGTCCGGCAATCGACATGCCCGCCGGTCCAAGCGAGCTGCTGGTCATCGCCGATGACGGGGCCGATCCGACCATCGTAGCCGCCGATCTTCTGAGCCAGGCCGAGCATGATGCCGACGCTCAGGTTCTTCTGGTCACACCATCGGCCGAGTTGACTGTCGCGGTTCAGTCGGCGGTCGCCGCGCAGCTTTCATCCCTGCCTCGCCGCGAGATCGCAGCGGCATCGTTGGAAAACGCGCGTTACATTCTCGTCGCCGACGTGAACGAAGCGATCGAAGTCGCGAACGCCTATGCGCCGGAACATTTGTCCCTGGCGGTGGATCGCCCGGAGGACGCTGATCCCCGCAATTCGCAACGCCGGCGCCGTATTCGCCGGACCGCTCGCGGCTGAGACCTTCGGCGACTATCTCGCCGGGTCCAGTCACGTCCTTCCGACCGATGGGGCCGCGCGCGCCTGGGGCGGTGTTTCCGTCTATACCTTCCTCAAGGCGATGAGCGTTCAGACGGTCACGCCGGAGGCCGCGCGCCGCATCGCCGAACCTGCGGCCGTTCTCGCCCGCCTGGAGGGCCTCGAGGCGCATGCTCGAGCCGCCGACGCCCGGCTGGAGGCCTTGGCATGACCTCGCTCGCGCAACGGCTGGCCCGTCCGGAGGTCCTCGCCCTCGAACCGTTCGATATTGCGGCAAACAATGCGACGGCCTGGCCGGACGCGATCCGCCTCGACGCGAACGAGAATCCGTTTCCGCCGCTCGTCGAGGGAGCGCTCGCCGCCAGCGCCAACCGCTATCCGGAGCCGCAGCCGGCAAAGCTGAAAGCCGCCTTGGCCGCGCTCTACGGCGTCCAGCCCGACAATTTGGTCGTCACGCGCGGGGCGGACGACGCCATCGAAATCCTGATCCGCGCCTATTGCCGACCGGGCGAGGATGCGGTGGCGATCTGTACGCCTAGCTTCTCGGCCTATGCGCACTTCGTCCGTTTGCAGGGCGCACGGCTCCTCGAGGTCCCGTTGACCGCCGACTTCGATTTCGATCCCGAAGCGTTCATCGCCGCCGTACAATCGGACCCGTCGCTGAAGCTTGCCTTCATCTGCACGCCCAACAATCCGACCGGCAACGAGGTGGATCCTGCGTCACATTCTTCGGGTGGCGGATGCGCTTCCGGACACGATTATCGTCGCCGACGAGGCCTATCTCGAATTCTCCACCACCCCCAGCCTCGCGGCTGAAAGCCTGAAGCGGCCGAACCTCGTCGTGCTGAAGACTCTGTCGAAGGCGATGGGGCTGGCCGGCGCACGCGTCGGCTGCGCAATCGGCGATCCCGAGGTCATTGCCATCGCCGCGCGCGCCCTTCCGCCTTACCCGCTGCCGACGATGTCGGTGGATGCCGCCATGGCGGCGCTGGCGCCGTCGCGCCGTACCCTGCACGCCGAACGCATCGAGAGGATCAAGGCCGAGCGTGATCGGCTCGCCGGCGTCATCGGCAATTCGCCATTCGTGAAGAATGTGCGCAGCGGCGGCGGCAATTTCCTCTTCCTCCAGGTCGATGATGCCGACGCTCTTGCGGCGAAGCTGCGGGGCCTGGGCATCCGCGTGCGCTTCCGCCCCAATGTCGCGCCGGGCGGGGTCCGCGTGACCGTTGGGACGGACCAGGAAAACGACCTCCTTCTCGCGGCATTCGGGCTGAACAGCACAGCCGCGAACGGCCGCCGCGCGGAAGTGGTGCGAGACACCAAGGAGACGCAAATCGCGGTCGCCATCGACCTCGATCGCGCATCTCCGCGCAAGATCGACACCGGCGTGCCCTTCTACGATCACATGCTCGACCAGGTCGCGGCGCACGGCGGCTTCAGCCTCGTCCTCAACTGCGACGGCGACACCGAAATCGACGGGCATCACAGCATCGAGGATTGCGCCATCGCCGTCGGAAAGGCGCTCTCGATCGCCTTGGGCGACAAGCGCGGCATCGACCGCTTCGGCTTCACCTTGCCGATGGACGAGGCGGAGGCGCAGGTGCTCATCGACCTGTCCGGCCGCCCCTACAGCCGCTTCGAGGGTCACTTCGCTTCGGAGAGGATTGGCGACTATCCGACCGAGATGACGCAGCACGTCTTCCGCTCGCTCGCGGAGAACATGGGCGCGGCGATCCACGTGAAGGTCGACGGCGAGAACGATCACCACAAGACGGAAGCCTGCTTCAAGGCGTTCGGCCGGGCGCTGCGCGGCGCCATCCGCCGCGAGGGCGACGCCCTTCCGAGCACGAAAGGCGTGCTGTGAAGCTCGCCATCGTCGATCTGGCATACGGCAACATCGGTTCGATCCAGCTGGCCTTTCAGCGGCTGGGCATCGAACCCGTCGTCACGGCCGATCCGGAGGAGCTTGCGGCGTCCGATCGCGTCGTGCTGCCGGGCGTCGGCGCGGCCGGCCACGCCATGGAGCGCGTGGATGCGCTCGGTCTGCGCGGTCCGCTGAAGGCGCTCAAGCAACCGGGCCTCGGCATCTGCCTCGGCATGCAGCTCCTCTTCGAACACAGCGAGGAGGCGGCCACCGAATGCCTCGGGATCATTCCGGGCAGCGTTCGCGCGATCGAGCCTGCGCCGGATCGACCGGTCCCGCACATGGGCTGGAGCAGCCTCGAGGTCCGGGATGAGACGGTCGGACTGCGCACAGGCGACTACGTCTATTTCGCCCACGGCTATGCCGTCGACGCGGGCCCTTCGACCGTCGCTACCGCCAGCTACGGCGCGGATATTCCGGCGGTCGTTCGCCAGGGGAATTGGCTCGGTGCGCAATTTCACCCGGAGCGCTCGGCCGATCCCGGATCCCGCTTCCTGACGGCGTTTCCTGCAATGATCATCCTGCCCGCAGTCGACCTGATCGGTGGCAAAGTTGTGCGGCTCGAACAGGGCCGCTTCGACGCCGTCACGACCTACGCGACTGAACCTGCGGAGGCCCTTCGGCAATTCGCCGAGGCCGGTGCCGAGTGGGCCCATATCGTCGACCTCGACGGCGCTCGCGCAGGCACGCCGGTGCAGGCAGATCTCATCTGCGAGCTGGCCCGCACCGTGCCGCTCAAGTTGCAGGTCGCTGGAGGCTATCGCGAGCGCGACCAGCTCGCGCGCGTCTTCGATGCGGGCGTCGCGAGGGTCGTCGTCGGCAGCCTGGCGGTGAAGAATCCTGAGATGGTTCGCGGCTGGATCGATGAGTTCGGTCCTGACCGCATCACTCTCTCGCTCGACGTCCGATTGGTGGACGGCGTGCCGATGGTGGCGACCTCCGGCTGGGCCGAAGACAGCGGCCGAAGCCTGTACGATGTCGCCGGTGAGTTTCCGGATGCTCGCCACCTGCTCGTCACCGACATCGGCCGCGACGGGATGCTGCAAGGTCCGAATTTCGAACTGTACGACGAGATCGCCGAGCGGCTGCCGGACATGAAGGTTCAGGCGTCGGGCGGCGTTTCGACGCCTCGCCGATCTGGAGCGCCTCCGCACCGACGGCGCCATCATCGGCAAGGCGCTGTGGGAAGGCCGCATCGCGCTGGAGGAGGCCCTCGGCCTTGCCCGCGCGTAGGATCATCCCCTGCCTCGACGTGAAGGACGGGCGCGTCGTCAAAGGCGTCCAGTTCCGCGACCATCGCGACGTCGGCGACATCGTCGAGCACGCGCTGCGCTATCGCGAGGAAGGGGCGGACGAGCTCGTCTTCTACGACATCAGCGCCAGCGCCGAGGGTCGGACGCTCGCGCCCGAATGGGTGCGCAGGATCGCCAAGGTGATCGACATTCCGTTCGCGGTGGCCGGCGGCATCCGCAGCCGCGACGAGGCCGTCGCTTGTCTCGATGCGGGTGCGGACAAGGTCTCGGTAAACTCCCCCGCGCTGGAGCGGCCCGAGCTGATCGACGAACTCGCGAGCAACTTCGGTAGCCAGTGCGTGGTGCTCGGCGTCGATACCTTCGCGGCGGACGGCGACTATTTCGTCCACCAATACACCGGCCGTCCCGACAAGAGCCGCGACACCGGTCGGCGCACGCTCGACTGGGTCCGCGAAGGCGTGGAGCGTGGTGCGGGCGAGATCGTGCTCAATTGCATGCGCCAGGATGGTGTGCGCTCGGGCTATGACATCGCCCACACAAGCGAGGTCGTTCGAGACCGTGACGGTCCCGGTCATCGCCTCCGGGGGTGCCGGAGCGCCCGAGCATTTCCGCGACGCCTTCCAGGCGGGCGCAAGCGGTGCGCTCGCCGCGACCGTGTTCCACGACCGGATCATCCCGATCCCCGAGCTGAAGGAGTTTCTCGCGACATGCGGGATCGAAGTGCGCCGCTGACCGAGGCCGACGTGGAGACGCTCGCCTGGGACAAGATGGACGGCCTGCTTCCGGCCGTCGTGCAGGACGCGGGCACGAGCCGCGTGCTGATGGTCGGCTACATGAATTCGGAGGCGCTGAAAGCGACGCTGACCGACGGGTTCGTGACCTTCTTCAGTCGCTCCAAGGATCGGCTGTGGCAGAAGGGCGAGACGAGCGGCAATCGGCTCCGCTTCCGCGGCGCGTTCGAAGATTGCGACGCCGATGCGCTCTTGATCCTCGCCGAGCCCGAAGGCCCGACTTGCCATCTCGGCACGACGAGTTGCTTCGAGGCGGAGGTCGACGGTCCCGCATGGCTCGCCGACCTGTCCGCCATCATCGCCGACCGGGCCGGATCAGGCGACGCGTCGAGCTACACGCGCAAGTTGCTGGACGCCGGGCCGCAGCGGATCGGGCAGAAGATCGGTGAGGAGGGCGTCGAGGTCGCGCTGGCTGCCGTTAGCCGGGACACCGAAGGCTGTGCCGAAGAAGTCGCCGACCTACTCTACCATGTGGCGGTGCTGATGGAGGCGAGGGGCTTCGGCTGGGACGATGTCGTCGCGGTCCTGAAACAGCGTCACGCGAAGGCTTCGAAGGCTCCGACCGCCTCGTCGTAAAGCTGCTGCGTCGCCGCGGCGATTACCTTGCCTCGCCCGAAGTCTTCGCCGCCGCGCCAGTCGCCAATGACGCCGCCAGCGCCGCGAACGACCGGGATGAGCGCGTTGTAATCATGCGGTTTCAGCCCGCTTTCGATCACAAGGTCGAGCGAACCCGCAGCAAGCCGCGCATAGGCATAGCCGTCATGCCCGTAGCGCGTGGTTCGCGCGGCCTGCCGGAGCCGGTCGAACGCTGCCGCCGGGCCGCTGTCGAACAGGAACGGATCGGTAGTCGACAGGCGTGCATCGGACAGCGCAGTGCACCCGCTGGAACGGATTTGGGTCCGCTCACCCTTCGAGACCAGCCAAGCCTGGTTGCCGAAACCGACGTAGAGTTCGTCGAGGCACGGTGCGTCGATCAGGCCCAGTTCCGGCCCGTCCCTCGTTGAGCAGACCGATCAGCGTGACCCAGGTGGGCAAGCGGCAGATGAAGGACCGCGTTCCGTCCACCGGGTCCAGCGACCAGCTGTAATTGCTCGCGCCCGGACGGTCCGGCCATTCCTCGCCTGTCACTCCGTGATCGGGGTAGCGCGCGGCGATGGCCTCGCGGATCACGCGCTCCGCTTCGCGGTCGGCCTCCGTCACCGGATCGTAGGCGCCGCCGCCCTTGTCCTCGGCGGCGGAGCCGTCGGCCCAGCGATGAAGCGTCTCGCTCCGGGCGATCCCGGCGAGTTCTTCAGCGAATGCGGCCAATTCTGCGATCGTCGCCATGCGCCGCGCTTGGGTGAGAGGCTTCCGCGGGTCAACCGGAAAGCGCCGGGATCGCCTTGACAATTGGGATCCCGACCGCGACACCAAGCGCATGGCAATCGCACGCGCCCTCTCTGAACGAACTCCAGGCCGGAACCTGGTGGCGCGGCACGATTCTTGCGGCGCGATGGCGCGGCTGGTGAGCTGAACCGGATACCCGACACTCCCAACCGACCATCGACCCGCCACAGGCGGGTTTTCTTTTGCCCAATTCGCGAGGATCGACATGCTGAATACGACGCAAACACCACCTGTCCCGGTCCGCCATCCGGTCGAGGACACCGGACCCGTCCCGAACCCGATGCCGCGCCTGCTCGACGGCGAAGATTTGACCATCGAGGAGAGCGAGCACCTGTTCGAGCGGCTGGTGCTCGGAAAGCTGGAACCGGCGGAAATCGCCGGAATGCTCGTCGCCCTGCGCATGAAGGGCGAGACGGCCGAGGAGATGATGGGCGCCGCGCTCGGCCTGTTCGCGGCGGCGCAGCCGTTCGACCGGCCCGACTATCTGTTCGCGGACTGCTGCGGCACCGGTGGAGACTCTTCGGGATCCATAAACATCTCGACGGCGGTCGCATTCGTCGCCGCGGCCTGCGGCCTTCCGATCGCCAAGCACGGCAATCGCAGCGCCAGCTCGCGTTGCGGTTCGGCGGATGTGCTGGAGGCGCTCGGTGCGCGACTGGACGTCGATCCGGTGGCGGCGCGCGCGCTGCTGGACGAGACCGGCTTCTGCTTCCTGTTCGCGCCGGCCTATCACCCGGGGATGAAGCATGCCGCGCTCGTTCGCCGGCAGCTTCGGGTGCGAACGGTGATGAACTTGCTCGGGCCATGCATCAATCCGGCGCGGCCGCCGGTGCAATTGCTCGGCGTGGCGGATCCGAAGATGCTTCGCCGGATCGCGCAGACGCTCGATGCGATGGGCGTGCAGGAAGCGCTGGTCGTGCACGGTTCGGGACTGGATGAGGTCGCCCTCCACGGCGAAACGCGCGCCATGCGTCTGTCGCGCCACGACATTACGGAAGAAATCATCACCCCCGAAGACGCCGGCATCGAGCGGGCGCCTTTGCAGGTGGTGACCGGCGGCGACGTCGACGAGAATGCGGCGCGTTTCCGGGCACTCATGGACGGTCGCGGCGCACAGGCCGAGCAGGACATGGTGATCCTCAACACCGCCGCGCTGCTGATGACGGCGGGAAAGGCGGCCGACCTCCGCGACGGAGCCGGGCAGGCGCGCGATGCGCTGTCGTCGGGCCGTGCGGGCGGGGTGCTCGACGCTTACGTGAAGGCGAGCAATGGCTGAGGGCGTTCTTGCCGAGATTGCCGCACGCAAGCGAACCGACGTAGCGCAGCGGCTCGCTGGCGCGAGCCACGATCCGCAGCCGACGCAGCGCAGCCTCCGCGCCGCGCTCGGGAAGCCGGGCGCGCGCTTCCTGATGGAGGTGAAGAAGGCGTCGCCTTCGGGCCATCGCAGCGGGTTCAGCGTGGAGGAGGCCGTTACCGCATACGCGCCGGTCGCTGACGCGATCAGCGTGCTCACCGACGCGCCTTACTTCAACGGTTCTCTCGACGATCTGCGCACGGTTCGTGCGCGGTTCGACGGTCCGATCCTCGCCAAGGACTTCATCGTCGACCCGCGCCAGGTCGCGGAAGCGCGGCTGCACGGAGCGGACGCGGTGCTCGTCATCCTGGCGATGCTCGACGATTCCGAAGCAGCGGCGATCATGGCGGAGGCGCAGCGGTTCGGCATGGACGTCATCGTCGAAGTTCATGACGAGGTCGAACTGGACCGGGCGCTGGCGCTTGGCGCGGAGATCGTCGGTATCAACAACCGCGACCTGCGGACGCTGAAGACCGATCTCGCCGTGACGGAGCGGCTGGTGGAGCGCGTCCCCGCCGATCGCCTCGTCATCAGCGAGTCCGGCATTCGCGACCGGAGCGACGTCGAGCGGCTCGCGCCGAGCGTCGATGCCTTCCTCGTCGGGTCGTCGCTCATGGCGTCGGACGACATCGGGCAGGCCGCGCGGGCATTGGTTCATGGCCGCGTGAAGATCTGCGGTCTCACGCGAGTGGAAGATGCATCGCTCGCTGCTTCGAGCGGAGCGACGCACGCAGGCCTGATCTTCGCGGAAGGCAGCAAGCGGCGGGTGGGCAGCAATGCCTCCGCCATCGCCGATGCTGCTCGATCGAGCGGAGCGAAGACGGTCGGCGTCTTTCAGGATCAGGACTGTGGCCTTCGTCGCGGCCACGGCGAACGACCTCGGTCTCGACGCGGTTCAGTTGCACGGCAACGAGACCGGACTGGACAAGTTGAAGACCGCGCTACCCGAAAATTGCGAGATCTGGGCGGCTTCTCCTGTCGGCGCCGAAGTGACGCCCGAACGAGCGGGTGCCGATCGAATCCTCTACGACACGCAAAAGGACGGTCGAACCGGCGGGACGGGCGAGACGTTCGACTGGTCCCTTTTGAACGGCCGGCCCGCACTGTCGGATGCGTTCATCGCAGGTGGGCTCAACCCTTCGAACGTCCGCGATGCGCAGAAGGTGGGAAGCTACGGCGTCGACGTAAGCTCGGGCGTGGAGTCCGCGCCGGGAATCAAGGACGCAAGCAAGGTGGCTGAATTGTTCGAAGCTCTCCGCCCAACAAGCCGGAGGACGGCATGCGCCTGAACGGTCGCTTCGGGCGCTTCGGCGGCTGCTTCGTTCCCGAAATCCTGGTTCCGGCGCTGGAGCAGCTCGAGGGCGCGTTCCTCGATGCGGAGGGGGACGCTGCGTTCCGTGCAGAGCTGGACGAACTGCTGGCGAACTACGCAGGCCGGCCGACGCCGCTGACCCGCTGCCGCAATATCGGCGGCAAGGCCCGCATCTATCTGAAGCGCGAGGACCTGCTCCACGGCGGAGCGCACAAGACCAATCAGGTGCTGGGCCAGGCCTTGCTTGCGAAGCGCATGGGCAAGCGTCGGCTGATCGCCGAAACCGGCGCGGGTCAGCACGGCGTCGCGACCGCGATCGTCGGCGCGCTCTTCGGCTTCGAGACGCAGGTCTACATGGGCGCCGAGGACGTCGAGCGGCAGCAGCTCAACGTCTTCCGGATGCAGCTGATGGGCGCGACGGTCGTGCCGGTGGAAAGCGGCGGGCGGACGCTCAAGGACGCCATCAACGAAGCGCTGCGCGACTGGAGCGCGAGCTTCGAGGACACGCACTATCTGCTCGGCACGGCCGCCGGTCCGCACCCCTTTCCGACGATGGTCCGCGAATTCCAGCGCGTGATCGGCAAGGAGGCGCGCGCGCAAATCCTGGAAGCGGAAGGACGTCTGCCGGATGCGGTGCTCGCCTGCGTCGGCGGCGGATCGAATGCGATCGGCATGTTCGCGGATTTCGTGCCCGACGATGGCGTGAAGCTCATCGGTGTCGAAGCGGCCGGCAAGGGCCTCCACGGGCATGAGCATGGCGCGACCATCCAGCGCGGCACGCACGGCATTCTGCACGGGGCGGAGACTTTGGTCCTGCAGGACGCGGACGGGCAGGTGACCGATACCTGGTCGGTTTCGGCGGGCCTCGACTATCCGGCGGTCGGTCCGGAGCACGCGCATCTCAGCGAGAGCGGCCGCGCGGATTATGTCGGCAGCACCGACCAGGAAGCGCTCGACGCTTTCGTCAAACTCGCGCGAGGCGAGGGGATCATCGGCGCATTCGAATCCTGCCACGCTCTGTCGCACGCGCTTGAAGATGGCGGAGGAGAATCCGGAGGCGTTGCTGGTGGTCAACCTGTCCGGCCGCGGCGACAAGGACGTTGCGCAGGCGCAGGCGCTGCTGGGAGCGATGGCATGAGCCGCTACGCTGCAATGTTCGAGCGCCTGCAGCAGCGTGGCGAAGGTGCGTTCGGCGCGTTCCTCATGCTCGGCGACCCGGATCTGAAGACCTGCGCCACCTTGCTCGACGCGGTCGTGGAGGGCGGCGCGGACATGGTCGAGGTCGGCATTCCCTTCTCCGATCCTGTCGCGGACGGGCCGGTCATCCAGGCCGCTGCCGTGCGTGCGCTGAAGGCCGGCACGCGGGTCGACGATTGCTTCCGGCTGCTCACCGAGTTTCGTGCGCGCCATGCCGAGGTTCCGGTCGGCATCCTCACCTACGCCAACCTTCTCGCCGCGCGTGGGCGGGAGCGGTTCTTCTCGGACGCTGCAGCTGCGGGCGTCGACAGCCTGCTTGGTGGCGGATGTGCCGTCGCTAGAGGCGGAGCCCTATGCGGACGCCTCGCGAGCGTCCGGCGTCGACTTGGTGATGATCGCCGCGCCGAACACGCCCGGCCAGACGCTGACGCGGCTGGCTCGGCTGGGGTCGGGCTACACCTATTGCGTCGCCCGTGCCGGCGTGACCGGTGAGCGGCAGGAACTGGCGTTGGAGCATGACCAGCTTCTTTCGACGTTGCGCAGCGTCGGCGCGCCGCCGCCGGTGCTCGGCTTCGGCATTTCGACGCCGGAGCACGTGCGGCAAGCTCTCGATGCGGGCGCGGCAGGCGTGATCAGCGGCTCGGCGATCGTTCGACTGGCTACCGAGAAGGGCGCAGACGCCGTTCGCGATTTCGTGCGTGAAATGAAGGCCGCGACGCGGTCGGCCGTCTCGGCCTAGAACGCCTTCAGTACGTTCTCGATGATCTTCTGCCCGACGGGCGTGAGCACCGATTCCGGGTGGAACTGAACGCCGATCTGCTTCGCCTCCACGTCGCTGATCGCCATCGCCATGCCGTCGATCTGCGCATGAACGCGGAAGCGTTCCGGCGGGTTGGGCGTGCAGAGCGAATGGTAGCGGCCGATCCGCAGCGGGTTCGGCAACCCGGTGAACGGGCCTTCGCCGTCATGTTCCAGCAGCGACGCCTTGCCGTGCACGGCCTCGGGAGCGCGCACGACTTCGCCGCCCGCCTCGAGCACCATCGCCTGTTGGCCCAGGCAGACTCCGAACAGCGGGACCTTGCCCTTCGCCAGCCGGATGAGGTCGATGCAGCAGCCCGCGTCCTCGGGCCGGCCGGGGCCGGGCGAAATCAGGATCAGCGCGTTCGACGACTGGCGCCTGCTCCAGCGCGTCGCTAGCGGCGATCTCGTTGCGGACCGTGCGCACCGTCGCGCCAAGCCGTTCCAGCGCCTCGACGATGTTGAACGTGAAGCTGTCGTGATTGTCGATCATGAGGACGTTGCGGCTCATCGCACCGTCTCCCCGGCGATGGCGGAGAGCACCGCCGACGCCTTCCGCCGAGTCTCGTCCGCTTCCGCCTTCGGATCGGAATCGTAGACCACGCCCGCTCCTGCGCGGACGTAGGCGGTGCCGTCCTTCACCAGTGCCGAACGGATCACGACGCCGCTGTCGAGCAGTCCTTCGCCGTTCAGCCAGCCGATCGCGCCGCCGTAGTGGCCGCGCCGGGTGCGTTCGTAGCGGCGCAGCAGCTCCGTCGCCCTCAGCTTGGGCGCCCCAGAGAGGGTGCCGACGTTGAGGCACGCCTGCAGCGCGTGCAGCGCGTCGTAGCGCTTCGCCAGCTTGCCCTTCACCGAGCTGACGAGGTGCATGACGCGCGCATATTTCTCCAGCGTCATCAGCGCCGACGACGCCGCGCGTTCCCGGCTCGCTGACCCGCGCGACGTCGTTGCGGGCGAGATCGACCAGCATCATGTGCTCGGCGACTTCCTTGTGGTCGAGGCGAAGGTCGGCCTCCATCCGGTCGTCGTCGTCGGCGCTGGCGCCGCGAGGCCGGGTTCCGGCGATCGGCTTGACCTCGACGATCTTCTCGTCCCCGTCGCCGGTCACTCGGACCGAGGTCTCCGGCGAGGCGCCGAACAGGGTGAAGTCGGGCATGGAGACGAAGAACATGTACGGGCTGCGGTCGAGCGTCCGCACGCGTGAGAAGGCGGACAGAGCGTCGGCGCAAGGTGCGCTGAACGTGCGCGACGGGACGATCTGGTACACGTCGCCGGCGAGGATGTGCTCCTTCAGCTGCGACACGACGCCGGCGAACTCGTCGTCGTCCTGATCCATGCGGACCTGAGCCGCGCCCGCGCCGTCATCCGCAGTGACGAAGGGCTTCATGTCCGAGGCGCGGTTCGACAGGTCGGACAGCCGCTCGACCGCCGAGAAGTGGCTGCGGCGCGCCTGCTCTTGGTCGCCGTCGCCGAACGAGGCGCAGATCAGCCGCGGTGTCCGGCCGGGCTCGCCGACCACGTAGGATTCCGCCAGCCAGAAGACGAAGTCGGGAAAGCCGACCGGGTCCTCGGCCGACGCGGGAAGTTCCTCGAACAGCCCGACATGGTCGAAGGCCATGACCCCGATCAGGCAGACGGTGAACGGCTCTTCCTCGGTCTCGCTGCGAAGGCCCGATGTGATGGCGCGCAGAACGTCGAACGGGGAGAGCGCGAGCAGGCGGCGTTCGGCATCGACTTCGGTCGATCTTTGGAAGCGCAGTGTCAGCCGGTCTGCCGTGGCGGCTTCGACTGCGTCCGCCAGCTTCCGTTCGATGACGCGCAGAACCGGCTGCCCGCCAGTCGTAAGGGCGTCGACCAGCACCGTGCCGTCGCGGCATTCGATCCGCACCGCCGCCTGATCGAGGATGATGCTCGCGCCCGCCGTCGTTTCCAGCATCATCGTGTCGGCGCGGCTGCCTCGGTCGCTCAGCTGGGCATAGAGCGACAGCAGGTCGACCTGACCTGACAGTCGGCGCGAAATCGCCCGTGCAGTGCCGGAATCAGCGTTCACGCGAGATCCCGGCCTACGGCGGCAAGCACCGCCTTGAGCGATTCCATCAAAGTCTCGAACTGGTGCGGGTAGAGCGACTGCGCGCCGTCCGACCATGCGTCGACCGGGTTCTCGTGCACCTCGACGAGCAGGCCATCCGCGCCGCATGCCGCTGCCGCCAGCGACATCGGAATGACGAGGTCGCGGACGCCCGTGCCGTGCGACGGATCGACCACGACCGGCAAATGCGTCTTCTGCTTCATGTAGGCGACGGCGTTGAGATCGAGCGTGTTGCGCGTCACCGTCTCGAAGGTGCGGATGCCGCGTTCGCACAGGATGACCTGCTCGTTGCCGGCCGCGAGGAGGTATTCGGCGGCGAGCAGCAGGTCCTCGACCTTCGCCGCGAGCCCGCGCTTCAGGAGCACCGGCTTGTCGACCTTGCCGAGCACCTTGAGCAGCGAGAAGTTCTGCATGTTGCGCGCGCCGACCTGGAGCATGTCGGCCTTCTCCGCGACCGCCTCCACGTCCGCCGTGTCCATCACCTCGGTGACGACTGGCAGGCCGAGTTCGTCGCCAATGGTGCGCAGAGTGTTCAAGCCCTCCGGTCCGTGGCCCTGGAAGGAATAGGGGCTGCTCCGCGGCTTGTAGGCGCCCGCGCGAATGCCGATTGCGCCCGCCGCCTTCACCGCGCTGGCGCTGGCGCGCAGCCGATCCTCGGTTTCGACCGCGCAGGGGCCGGCGATCACGGCGAAGCCTGGCCCGCCGATGTTCGCCTTGCCGAAGCGGACGATCGTGTCGTGCGGGTGCATCTCGCGGCTGACCAGTTTGTAGGGCGAGAGGATGGGCTTGATCGATTCCACCATCGGGTGGCCGTCGAGGTTGAGCTCCGCGAGCACGCGCTCGTCGCCGAGCGCGCCGAGAACGACGCGCTCCGTTCCGGGCATGAAGAGCGGCTTGAGGCCCTTCTCCTCGATCCGGCCGAGGATTTCGTCGGCAATTTCCTTGGTGGCTTCGCGCTTGAGAACGATGATCATTTCGATTTCGCCTGGAATGAGGACATGAAAAAACCCGCCGGGTCACGGCGGGTCTTGGAAACGTCGGTTCGGAAGTGCTGTCTTCCGCTACCCGCTCGTTGGACGCGCCGCATCGATTGCTGGGGACCAGCGCCACCACCAAAGCTGGGCGATACGAGCGTTCATCCTGTTCAGCATGCTATGCGGCCGCGGGCTGGTCAACCGTGCGCTCGAAGAAATCGCCGAAACGCTCGCCGGGCAGGCGGTCGCGGGCGTAGTCGCCGAGCAGCTGCGACGAGGATTTCGAGGATGCGCTCCTCGCCGATATTCTCGCGCGTGCAGGCGGTTGAGCCGCTCGCCGTGGAAGCCGCCGCCGAGGTAGAGATTGTACTTGCCCGGCGCGCGGCCGGTGAGCGCGATCTCGGCGACATAGGGGCGCGAGCAGCCGTTGGGGCAGCCGCTCATGCGGATGGTGATCGGCTCGTCGCGTGAGGCCGTTCTCGGTCGAGCATCGCTTCGATCTTGGTGACGAGGTCGGGCAGGTAGCGCTCGGCCTCGGCCATCGCGAGCCGCAGGTCGGCAGCGCGACGCAGGCGATCGAGTTGAGCCGCAGCGCGCTCGTGCTCGGCTGCTCGGCGAGCCCATGCTCGGCCAGCAGCGCCTCGATCTGCGGCCTGTCCTCCGGCGCGACGTCGGCGATGATCAGATTCTGGTTGGGCGTCAGGCGGAACGTGCCCTTGTGCACCTTGCGCGATCTCGCGGAGGCCGTCGATCAGCGACAGTCGGCCGCGTTGACGACGCGGCCGTTCTGGATGAACAGCGTGAAGTTGAACAGGCCGCGGTCGGTCTCGCGCCAGCCGAAGCTGTCGCCGTTGGTGGTCGAAGCTCGAACGGCCGCGCCGGCTCGAACGGAGCGCCCATGCGCCGCTCGATCTCGGCCTTGATCCAGTCGAGGCCCTTGTCGTCGATCGTATATTTGAAGCGGGCGCGGGCGCGGTCGGCGCGGTTGCCATAGTCGCGCTGGACCGACATCACCGCGTCGGCGGCGTCGAGCAGCCGGTCCTTCGGGATGTAGCCGATCGACGTCGGCCAGGCGCGGATAGGTGGTCGGCTCGTTGTCGGTCCGGCCCATGCCGCCGCCGATGGTGACGTTGAAGCCCTCGACGCCGTTCGGCCCGGCGATGGCGATGAAGCCGAGGTCCTGCGTGTAGACGTCGATGTCGTTGAACGGCGGGACGACGAAGCCGATCTTGAACTTCCGCGGCAGGTAGGTCGGCCCGTAGAAGCGGCTCTTCGTGCTCGGACGTCGCCACGCGCTCCTCGCCGTACCAGATCTCGTGATAGGCGCGCATGTTGCGGGATGACGTGGTCGCTGAGCTGCTTCGACAGCTCGGCGACTTCGCGCATGCAACGTCGGAATTCAGCGGGATCGGCGGTCGCACATCACGCCGCGCGCGTCGTCGCCGCAGGCCGCGATCGTGTCGAGCAGCACGTCGTGCAGGCCCTGGATCGTCGGCTTGATGTCTTCCTTGACCACCCAGTGGAACTGGAAGGTCTGGCGCGTCGTCAGGCGGATGCGTGTCGCCGCCATGCGCGCGCGCAAGCTCGTCGATCTTCAGCCATTGCTCGGGCGTGCAGACGCCGCCGGGCAGGCGCACGCGGACCATGAAGGATAGCGCCGGCTCCAGCTTCTGCCGCCGCCGCTCGTCGCGGATGTCGCGGTCGTCCTGCTGGTAAATGCCGTGGAACTTCATCAGCTTGTTGTCGTCGAACGGTCACGCCGCCGGTGATCCGGTCGAGCAGGCCGTAGGCGATCGTGCCGCGCAGATAGTCGCTGTTGAACTTCAGCGTCTCGTCGGGCCCGAGCTTCTCGAGCGGCTGCGAAATGTCCGTGCTGCGGTCGATCGTGGTGGTCATCGTCAGCCTCTCAGTAGACGTCGCGCTGGTAGCGGTGCTCGCGCTGACAGGTCGCGGACATATTCCTCGGCGCCGTCGCGGCTCAGGCCGCCCTCGCGCTGCGATGATCTGCGATCAGCGCCTCGTGGACGTCCGGCGCCATCGCGCTTCGCGTCGCCGCAGACGTAGAGATGCGCGCCTTCCTCCAGCCAGGCGAACAGGTCGCGCGACCTGCTCGATGCATGCGGTGCTGGACATAGGTCTTCTGGCCGCGCGTCGCGCGAGAAGGCGACGTCCATCCGGGTCAGCACGCCGTCCTTCAGCCACTGCTGCCATTCGGTCTGGTAGAGGAAGTCGCTGCGGAAGTTGCGCTCGCCGAAGAACAGCCAGGAACGGCCGGCGGCGCCGCGCGCCTCGCGCTCCTGCAGGAAGGCGCGGAACGGCGCGACGCCGGTGCCCGGCGCCGACCATGATGATCGGCACGTCGTCGGCGGGCAGGCGGAAGTGCGGGTTGTCCTGGATGTAGACCGGGACGGTCGACGCCCATCTCGAGCGCGGTCGGCGAGCTGCGCCGAGGCGACGCCGCTGCGCGCGGCTCGCCGTGCAGGTCGTAGCGGACCGGCGCGACGGTCAGATGCGCTTCGTCGCCGGCATCGCCGCAGGCTCGATGCGAGCGAGTAGAGCCGCGGCTGCAGCGGGCGCAGGCCGGCGAGCAAGGCTTGCGGCGTCGACGCCCTTCACCGGGAATTGGCGGACGATGTCGACGATGTGGTGGTCGCGGAGGAACGTCGAGCGCGCTCGGCCGGCCATCGTCGGCCCGCGTCAGCCGCTCGCAGCGCCGTCGCGCCGCTCAGCTTCGGCCCAATGCTCGAGGAAGCGCGGGCGTCGCGATGCGTGATCTCGAAATTGCTCGTCGAGCGCCTCGCGCCAGCGTGAACGCTCTCGCCCTTCACCGTCGACTGCGGCGCATCGCCGGACAGGCCGGTCGGCTTCGAGCAGCGCCGCGACCACGCGCGGGTCGTTGTTGGCGACGATGCCGAGCGCGTCGCCCGGCTGGTAGGTCAGGCCCGACCCGCCGAGGTCGAGCTCGACGTGCCGCGTCTCCTTGGTCGAATGGCGGCCGACGATCGGGATGTTCTCGAGGACGGTCGCGTGTGAACGGATTGCGCTTGTCGTGCGCGCTCGACGTCGAATCCGCGCGAGGTGCTGCCGCAACGCTTCTGCGGCGACGAAGCTGCCTGATCGGCGGCGAGCAAGCTGGACGACGCACCTCGCTCCAGCCGCGGCCGGATCGTCATAGTCGACATCGCAATCGACGCGCGGGCTCAGCCGCGTCGCGCCGAGCTCCTCGAGCCGGCTGTCGACGCGCTTCCCGGCCTCGCAATAATATTCGTAGGTCGAATCGCCGAGCGCGAGCACGGAGAAGCGGACGCCGTCCAGCTTCGGCGCCTTGCGGCCCCTCGAGAAACTCGAAGAAGCCGACGCGACGGCTGCGGCGGATCGCCCTCGCCATAGGTGCTGACGATGAACAGGACGTCCTGCTCGTCCTTGAGCTGCGCGGACCTTGTAGTCGGCCATGTCGGCGACCTTCGGCGCAAGCCCCTGCGCGGTCGCGGCCGCCGCGAGCGTCTTGCGCCAGGTCGCGGCTGTTGCCGGTCTCGCTGCCGTAGAGGATCGGTCAGCGTGCGGCCCTGACGGCGCCACGACCGGCGCGATCTCGCCGCCACCCGCCCGCAACAGGCCCGCATCGAGGCCAGCGAAATAGCCGCTGATCCAGCGCGCCTGCTCGGGCGTCAGCGTGCTGGCGAGGCCTTCGACGAGCTGCCACTGGTCGAGCGTCAGCGCGCCCTCATAGAGCGGGACTTGGACGGTCATTGCACTGCTCCCGAGGCGATCAGATGACCCATTCGTCGCCTCCTTCGTCGTTCTTGTCGGAATCGATGATCTTGCCGCTGCCGGGCTTCGCCGCGCCTTCGACCGTGACCAGCACCTGCACGCCGGCTGCGGCACAGCAAACGGGCCACTTCGCGAGCGACCCGGGCCGGGTCGCTCGGCGGGAAGCCGGAGATCGCCGCGTCGTCGACGATCGTGACGGACCGGCCCTGCGACTTCAGTCGCGCGGCCGTGGTCGACGCCAGGCGGTGCGCTTGCTGCCCGTCACCCAGCTGATCGAACCGGCCGACGACTGCGCGTTCGGCTGCCTTCACCGGGTTGCTGGGGAAGCCGTCGATCAGGCCGGCCGCGACCGTCGCGTGGCTCATCTTGTCGATCAGGATGAAGCCGCCGAGCTCGCGGTTCTGCGCATAGCGCACGCGCCGGGATCGCGCGGTCGAGGTCGATCTCGACCTGGCCGATGTCGTTGAGGCCGAGCGGTCGCCGGCGCGCGCGTCGCCAGCGTGTTCGACGTCGATGATGGCCTCGACCGTGTCGATCGTCGCCGACACGGTCTGCGCGCCGATCTTCAGCCAGTAGGAGCGGTGCGGGACCAGCGGCTCGTCGGCCATCCAGACGAGGCTCGCCTCGATGCGGCTGACCGGCTCCGAGGCCTGGTGCGCGTCGCGGCGATCAGGTCGCCGCGCGAGCAGTCGACCTCGTCGGCGAGCGTCAGCGTGACCGACTGGCCGGCGACCGCCTGCGTCGAGGTCGCCGTCGAAGGTGACGATCCGCTCGACGAGCGAGCGCGGCCCGAGGGCAGGACCGTGATCGCGTCGCCCGACGCGCACGCGGCCGCTGGCGATCGGCCGGCATAGCCGCGGAAGTTCTGGTTCGGGCCGGTTGACCCATTGCACCGCCATGCGGAAGCGGCTCGTCGGCGGGCTCGACGGCTCGCGACCGGGACGGTCTCGAGATGCTCGAGCAACGCCGGGCCGCCGTACCAGGGCATCGCGGTCGCGCGCGCGGTGACATTGTCGCCCGGCAGGCCGCGACACCGGGATGGCGGTGAAGCTCGTCGATGCCCGACGCTCGTCGGCGAAGGCGCGATAGTCGGCGACGATCGCGTCGAACACGCGCCTGATCGATAGCCGACCAGGTCCATCTTGTTCACCGCCAGCACGACGTTGCGGATGCCGAGCAGGTGGGCGAGGAAGCTGTGCCGCCGGGTCTGCGTCAGCACGCCCTTGCGCGCGTCGATCAGGATGATGGCGAGGTCGGCGGTCGAGGCGCCGGTGACCATGTTGCGCGTATATTGCTCGTGGCCGGGCGTGTCGGCGACGATGAACTTGCGCTTCTCGGTCGCGAAGAAGCGGTAGGCGACGTCGATGGTGATGCCCTGCTCGCGCTCGGCGGCGAGGCCGTCGACCAGCAGCGCGAAATCGAGCTTCTCGCCCTGCGTGCCCTGCTTGCTTGCTGTCGCTCTCGAGCGTCGACAGCTGGTCCTCGAACAGCATTTGGAATCGTAGAGCAGCCGGCCGATCAGGGTCGACTTGCCGTCGTCGACCGAGCCGCAGGTGATGAAGCGCAGCAGCGACTTCTTCTGCGTCGCGTCGATCCAGCGCTCGAGCTCTACCGCGCGCGGTCTCGGCGGCATCGAGCGGCTTCAGCTGGGTGGCCATCAGAAATAGCCCTCCTGCTTCTTGCTTCTCCATGCTGGCGGCGCCGCCGTCCTTGTCGATGATGCGGCCCTGCCGCTCGGACGTGGTGGCGACGAGCATCTCCTGGATGACTTCGGCGAGGGTCGTCGGCCTCGCTCTCGACCGCGCCGGTCAGCGGGTAGCAGCCGAGCGTGCGGAAGCGGACCGAGCGGTCGACCGGCGTCTCGCCGTCGCAGCAGCGGGAAGCGGTCGTCGTCGACCATCAGGAGCATGCCGTCGCGCTCGACCGTCGGGCGCGGCGCGGCGAGATAGAGCGGGACGATCTCGATGTCCTTCGGCATAGATGTATTGCCAGATGTCGAGCTCGGTCCAGTTGGAGATCGGGAAGACGCGGATCGCTCTCGCCCTTCGGCCTTGCGGGCATTGTAGAGCGACCACAGCTCGGGCCGCTGGTTCTTCGGGTCCCAGCGATGGTTGCGGTCGCGGAAGCTGAAGATGCGCTCCTTGGCGCGGCTCTTCTCCTCGTCGCGGCGGGCGCCGCCGAAGGCCGCGTCGAAGCCGTACTTGTCGAGCGCCTGCTTGAGCCCTTCGGTCTTCCACATGTCGGTGTGGAGGCGGGCCATGGTCGAACGGGTTGATCCCGCGCGCCTCGGCTTCGGGGTTCTGGTGGACGAGCAGGTCCATCGCCGGCTCTCGCGCGCGACCTGGTCGCGCAGCGCGTACATGTCGCGGAATTTCCAGGTCGTGTCGACGTGGAGCAGCGGGAAGGGCGGCGGCGCCGGGAAGAAGGCCTTGCGTCGCCAGGTGCAGCATCACCGCGCTGTCCTTGCCGATCGAATAGAGCATCACCGGACGCTCGGTCTCGGCGACGACCTCGCGCAAGATGTGGATGCTCTCCGCCTCGAGCTGCTCGAGATGGGTCAGGCTGCGCGTGAGGAACTCGACTGGCGCGTTCATGATGCGAGGGCTTTCGGGAATTGAATGGGCGCTGCGGCGGTGCGGACGTGGCGGCGTCCGACCCGGCCGATGATGATGGTGACCGGCGCGCCGGCCGGCAGGTCGGCGGCGAGCGTCGGCGATGTCGGCGACGGTGCCGGCGACATGCGCCTGCGTCCGGCAGGGTCGCGGAAGCGATGGCGACGGCGGGCGTCGCCGGGATCGAGGCCCTTGGCGAGCGCCTTGCGGACGAACTCGCCGAGCGTCTTGCGCGGCATGTAGAGCGATGGTGGTCGACCTTGCGGTCGGCGATCGCGCTCCAGTCGATGTCGGTCGGCAGCTTGCCGTCGGCGCCGTGGCCGGTGACGAACTGGACGCGGCGCGCGTGCTTGCGCTCGGTCAGCGAGAAGCCGAGCGCGATGCGGCGGCGCCCTGCGCGGCGGAGATGCCGGGGATGATCGGAGACCTCGATGCCGGCGGCGCGGCAGGCGTCGATCTCCTCGGTCGCGCGGCCGAAGATCAGCGGATCGCCGCCCTTGAGGCGCACCACGGTCTCGCCGGCGCTGCGCCAGCGCGACGCATCCGGTCGTTGATGTCGGTCTGCTTGCAGGACGGGCCGTGCGCCGCTCTTGCCGACCGCGATGCGCTTCGCCTCGCGCCGGGCGAGCTCGAGCACGTCGGCGCCGACGAGATCGTCGTAGAGGATGACCGTCGCCGATCTGCAGCGCGCGCACCGCCTTCAGCGTCAGCAGTTCGGGATCGCCCGGGCCGGCGCCGACCAGGGTGACGCGGCCCTCGTCTGCTCGGGCTGCGGCCGTCGAACAGAGCGTCGAAATCGGCGTCGGTCGGCGCGCGGTCCGGCATCGGCCCAGGCCGCGCTCGGCGAAGCGCTGCCAGAAGGCGCGGCGGTCGCCGAAGCTTGGCGACACGCTGCTTTCAGCGCGGGCCGCCAGCGTCTTGGCCGCCTTCGCCCAGGCCGAGAGGCCGAGCGGCAGGACGCTCTCGATCCGCGCGCGGATCGACTGGCCGAGCATCGGCGCGGCGCCGTCGGTCGAGATGGCGAGCACCACCGGCGAGCGGTTGACGATCGTGCCGAAGGTCACGTCGCACAGGTCGGTCTGGTCGATGATGTTGACCGAGCGCGCCGGCGCTGCGCGCGCGGCGGCGACGAAGCGCTCGGCTTCGTCGCGGTCGGGCGAGATCGGCGACGGCGACGCGCCGCGCCCTGCGAGGTCCGGCCGGCGTCGACCAGCTCGTCGTCGAGCCGCAGCAACGTTGGCGCCCGCGGCCGCGAGCAGCTCGGCCTTCCACAACGCGCCGTCGCGACGAGCCGACGACGACCGCCTTGCGGCCCGTCCAGCTTGTGGAACAGCGGCAGGTTCGGCAGCGGCGCGATCCGCGCCGGCGTCGCTTCGGGCGTCGCGTCATGCCGCGCTTCCGCACCAGCTGCCCGTCGGCGTCGACATGCAGGCCGCATTCCTTGGCGCTGTCGGTTTCCCACCACCAGCGGCCGGCGCGCTCGGGCTCGCCCGGCTGGATGGCGCGGGTGCAGGGCTCGCAGCCGATCGACAGGAAGCCCTTGGCGTGGAGCGCGTTGATCGGCACGTTGAGCTCCGCAGAACTCGGCGGCGACCTGCTCGCGCGTCCAGTCGAACAAGGGCGCGACCTTGACCAGCGACGCGTTCGCTGTCCCAGCTCGCAAGCTCGACGGCGGAGCGCTGGTCGGACTGGTCGGCGCGCAGCCCGTCGACCCAGGCGGCGGCGCCGGCCAGCGCGCGGTTGAGCGGCTCGACCTTGCGGACGTCGCAGCAGGCGAGGCGCGCGTCCTTCGAATGATAGAAGCCGTTGATGCCCTGGTCGGCGACCATCGCGGCGACGCGCCTGCGCGTCCGGGATAGAAGGAGCGGATGCGGACGCCGTAGCGCTCCTCGGTTTCCTGCCAGAGCTTGTAGGTCGACGGGAACAGGCGGCCGGTGTCGAGCGTGACCACGTCGATCGTCGAGCCGCTCGGTGAAGATGTGATGCGCGATCAGCCTGGTCTTCGATGCCGAAGCTGGTGGTGAAGACGATGCGGCCGGAGATGGTCTCGGTCGCGGCGCGCAGCCGCTCGGCGATGCTAGCCGCCGGTCCCGCCGTTCAGCGCGGCGACGGCTGGGGAGCCGAGCTTGAGCTTGGGGAAATCTGCGTCGGCCACACATCACCTTAGAAAATTCTTCTCTACAGGCCTTTGTCATGCGCAACGCGCAATTCTCCCCGACAACGTCCCGACAGTGCAGATATAGAGGGGCGTTAAGGTTCAACGAGGCGCGGCAAGAAAGCATCGATGTTGCACGGCACCATGAAAGATGTAGAATAATCTTCCAATACTTGAAGGAATAGTAGTTGGACGCAACCGACCGCAAGATCCTGGCCATCCTTCAGGACGACGCTTCGCTGTCCGTCGCCGACATCGCCGCGCGCGTGAACCTGTCGCAGACGCCCTGCTGGCGGCGGATCCAGAAACTGACCGACAGCGGCGTGATCACCAAGCGCGTCGCGCTGGTCGATCCGGACGCGCTCGGCCTTGGGCTGACCGTGTTCGTCGAGATCGAGACCGGCGACCATTCGAAGGAATGGCTCGGCAAGTTCGCGGCCGCGATCAAGGAAATGCCGGAGGTGATGGAAATCTACCGCATGGCCGGCGACGTCGACTACATGCTGCGCATCACCGTGCCGAACATGGCCGCGGTCGACACCTTCTATCAGCGCCTGATTTCGCTGGTGCCGCTGAAGAACGTCACCTCGCGCTTCGCCATGGAGCGCGTGAAGTATACGACGGCCTATCCGGTCGAGGCGTAGCGGGCGGCGGCAGGCTCCGCTTTCTCCGCCGCAAGGAAGGCGTTGACCGCTTCGGCGCAGTCGCGGCCTTCGCGGATCGCCCAGACGACCAGCGACTGGCCGCGCCGCATGTCGCCGCAGGCGAAGATGCGCTCGCGGCTGGTGTGATAGTCGACCATCGTTGCGCGGACATTGCCCTGCGGCGTCAGCTCGACCTGCGATCCGTCGACGGCGCCCACCTTGCGCGGACCGAGGAAGCCCATGGCGAGCAGGACGAGGTCGGCCTTGAGCTCGAACTCCGTGCCGGCAAGCGGCTGGATGACCATCCGGCCGTCGGGGCCGGCGACCATCTCGAACGCGCGCACTGCAGCGCCGTCACGCGGCCGTCCTCGCCGACGAAGCGCGGTCGTCAGGACCGAGAACTCGCGCTCGGCGCCTTCCTCCTGCGAGGAGGAGGTGCGCAGCTTCATCGGCCAGTGGGGCCAGGTCAGCGCCTTGTTCTCGTGGAGCGGCGGCTGGGCAGGATCTCGAGCTGGGTGACCGAGGCCGCGCCCTGGCGGTTGGCGGTGCCGATGCAGTCGGAGCCGGTGTCGCCGCCGCCGATCACGACGACATGCTTGCCGGGCGCGCTGATGCCGCCGTTCGGCGCTGCCTTGTCTTCGCCGTCGCCGGCGTTGCGCTTGTTCTGCTGGGTCAGGATAATCCATCGCGAAATGGACGCCGTCGAGCTCGCGGCCCGGGCACCGGCGAGGTCGCGCGGCTGCTCGGCGCCGCCGGCGAGGACGAGGACGTGATAATCGTCCATCAGCCGCTCGACCGAGACGGTGACGCCGACCTCCATGTTGGTGCGGAAGATGACGCCCTTCGACCTCCATCTGCTCGATGCGGCGGTCGATCAGCGTCTTGTCCATCTTGAAGTCGGGAATGCCGTAGCGAAGCAGGCCGCCGATCCGGTCGGACTTCTCGAACACGGTCGGCGCATGGCCCATGCGCGCGAGCTGCTGCGCGCAGGCGAGGCCGGCCGGGCCCGAGCCGACGATGGCGATGCGCTTGCCGGTGCCGCGCGGCGCGCATTGCGGCTCGATCCAGCCTTCGCGCCAGCCGCGGTCGACGATCTCGCATTCGATCGATCTTGATCGTCACCGGCGCGTCGTCGAGGTTGAGCGTGCAGGCCGCCTCGCACGGGCGCGGGGCAGACGCGGCCGGTGAATTCGGGGAAATTGTTGGTCTGGTGGAGCCGGTCGAGCGCGGCCTGCCAGTCGTCCTGGTAGACGAGGTCGTTCCAGTCCGGGATCAGATTGTTGACCGGGCAGCCGGAGTGGCAGAAGGGAATGCCGCAATCCATGCAGCGCGCCGCCTGCTTGGCGACGGCCTCGGCGCTCGGCAGCGGCTCGACGAACTCGTTGCAAGTGCTTCACCCGCTCGGCGACCGGCGCGATAGGTGCGGTCGCTGCGGTCGATTTCGAGGAAGCCGGTCGGCTTACTCATGCACTCTACTCCGCGGCGACGGCGTCGACGGCCTCGAGCTCCGCCAGCGCGCGGCGATATTCGATCGGCATGACCATGACGAAGTGCTGCAGCGCCTTCGGCCAGTCGGCGAGGAGCTCGCGCGGCCTGCGTGCTGCCGGTCGCCAGCTGGTGGCGCTCGAGCAGGACGCGGAGGCGCTCGGCGTCGTAGCGCATCGGATGGCCCATGCCGCTGTCGTGGACGCTGGCCGCCTTCTGTGCCGGTGCGCCGTCGCCCCACGACGTGCCTGCGGGCGCGATGCCTCCAGCTCGACGCTGGCCAGGTTGCACTGCTGCTTCAGCGTGCCGTCGGGATCGTAGACATAGGCGATGCCGCCCGACATGCCGGCGGCGAAGTTGCGGCCGACCGGGCCGAGCACGCACGACCATGCCGCCGGTCATATATTCGCAGCCATGGTCGCCGGTGCCTTCGACCACCGCGATCGCGCCCGAATTGCGCACCGCGAAGCGCTCGCCGGCGACGCCCTGGAAATAGGCCTCGCCCGCGGTCGCGCCGTAGAGGCAGGTGTTGCCGACGATGATGTTCTGCGCCGGGTCGCGCGGCGACCTGCTCGGGCTGGCGGACGATCAGGCGGCCGCCCGACAGGCCCTTGCCGACATAGTCGTTGGCGTCGCCGGTCAGCTCGAGCGTCACGCCGTGCGCGAGGAAGGCGCCGAAGCTCTGCCCGGCCGTGCCGGTCAGGCGGACGAAGATGCTGTCCGGCGCGAGGCCGTCATGGCCGTGGCGGCGCGCGACTTCGCCCGACAGCATGGCGCCGACGCTGCGGTCGACGTTGCGCACGTCGCGCTCGATCACGCACCGGCTTGCGGCTGTCGAGCGACGGCTTCGCAGCGGCGATCAGGTCGCGGTCGAACGCTCGGCGAGGCCGTGGTCCTGGCGCTCGCGAATTCCAGATGGCGACGTCCGTCGGGACCTTCGGCGCGTGGAGCAGGCGGCTGAGGTCGATGCCGCGCGCCTTCCAGTGATCGCACGGCGTGCCGCGCATCGAGCAGGTCGGTGCGGCCGATCATCTCGTCCAGCTTGCGGACGCCGAGCGCGGCCATGATCTCGCGCAGCTCCTCGGCGACGAAGAAGAAATAGTTGATCACATGCTCGGGCGTGCCGGTGAAGCGCGCGCGCAGCACCGGATCCTGGGTGGCGATGCCGACCGGGCAGGTGTTGAGGTGGCATTTGCGCATCATGATGCAGCCGGCGGCGATCAGCGGCGCGGTCGCGAAGCCGAACTCGTCGGCGCCGAGCATCGCGGCGACGGCGACGTCGCGGCCGGTGCGAAGGCCGCCGTCGGCCTGGACCGCGATGCGGCCGCGCAGGCCGTTGAGCACCAGCGTCTGCTGGGTCTCGGCCAGGCCGATCTCCCACGGCAGGCCGGCATGGGTCAGCGAGGTCAGCGGCGAGGCGCCGGTGCCGCCTTCGTAGCCGGAGATGGTGACATGATCGGCGCAGGCACTTGGCGACGCCCGCGGCGACCGTGCCGACGCCGACTTCGGAGACCAGCTTCACCGAGACGCGCGCCTTCGGGTTCACGTTCCGCAGGTCGTGGATGAGCTGGGCGAGATCCTCGATCGAATAGATGTCGTGGTGCGGCGGCGGCGAGATCAGGCCGACGCCCGGCGTCGAATGGCGCACCGCGGCGATGTGCCGGTCGACCTTGTGGCCGGGCAGCTGGCCGCCCTCGCCGGGCTTGGCGCCCTGCGCGATCTTGATCTGGAGGTCGTCGGCATTGACCAGATATTCGGTGGTCACGCCGAAGCGGCCCGAGGCGACCTGCTTGATCGCCGAGCGCATGCGAATCGCCGTTCGGCAGCGGCGTGAAGCGGTCGCGTTCCTCGCCGCCTTCGCCGGTGTTCGACTTGCCGCCGATCCGGTTCATCGCCATCGCCAGCGTCGTGTGCGCCTCGCGGCTGATCGAGCCGAAGCTCATCGCGCCGGTCGAGAAGCGCTTGACGATCTCGCTCGCCGGCTCGACCTCGTCGAGCGGCATCGGCCGGCCCGAGCGGCTTGAAGTTCAGCAGCCCGCGGATGGTCAGCAGCCGCCGGCTCTGCGTCGTTCAGCTCGTCGGCGAAGGCGCGATATTTGTCGGGCAGATTGCCGCGCACCGCATGCTGCAGGTTGGCGACCGTGTCGGGGGTCCAGGCATGCGCCTCGCCGCCGACCCGCTGGGCATAAGGCCGCCGACGTCGAGCGCTTCCGGCCGTCGCGCATAGGCGCGGCGGTGGCGCGCGCGCCGTTTCCTCGGCGATCTCGTCGAGGCCGATGCCTTCGATCATCGTCGCGGTGCCGGTGAAATATTCTGTCGACCAGCTTGCTCGACAGGCCGATCGCGTCGAAGATCTGCGCGCCGCAATAGGATTGGAAGGTCGAGATGCCCATCTTGGACATCACCTTGAGCATGCCCTTGCCGATCGCCTTGATGTAGTTGGCGCGAACCTTCTCGGCGGGCAGAGCGACGTCGCCTGCGACGCGCAGCGCCTCGATCGTGTCGAACGCGAGCTAGGGGTTGATCGCCTCGGCGCCGTAGCCGGCGAGCACGCAGAAATGATGGACCTCGCGCGCTTCGCCGGTCTCGACGACCAGGCCGGTCTGCATGCGCAGGCCCTGGCGGATCAGGTGATGGTGGACCGCGCCGGTCGCGAGCGCCGCCGGGATCGGCGACGCGGTCCGTGCTCGCGCGCGCGGTCGGAGAGGATCAGCACGTTGATGTCGGCGAGCACCGCCTCGGTCGCTTCCCAGCACAGCCGCTGCAGCGCCGCTTCGAGCGCCTGGCCGCTCGCCGCCCGTCGGCCAGGTCGCGTCGAGCGTCTGCGTGCGGAACGCGCCGTCGAGCGCGTCGCTGGATCGACGCGGATCTTCTCGCAGATCCTCGTTGGTGAGGATCGGCTGCGAGACTTCGAGGCGCTTGTGCGTGCCGGCCTGGTGGCCGAGCAGGTTCGGCCGCGGACCGATCATCGACACCAGCGACATCACCAGCGCTTCGCGGATCGGATCGATCGGCGGGTTGGTGACCTGCGCGAAGTTCTGCTTGAAATAATCGTAGAGCAGCTTGCGGCCGGTCCGAGAGCACGGCGATCGGCGTGTCGGTGCCCATCGATCCGATCGGATCGTCGCCGGCCTGCGCCATCGGCGCGAGGAAGAACTTCAGATCCTCCTCGGTGTAGCCGAACGCCTGCTGGGCGGCCTTGCAAGCTCGTCGTCGGAGCGCGCCGGATGCGCGGTCTCGCGGCTCGGCGGCAAGGTCCTCGAGCTTGAACTGGGTCTCGCGCAGCCATTCGCCATAGGGCTCGGCTCGGGCGAGGCGCGCCTTGATCTCCTCGTCCTCGACGATGCGGCCCTCCTCGAGGTCGATCAGCAGCATCTTGCCGGGCTGCAGCCGCCACTTGCGGACGATCTTCTCCTCGGGGATCGGCAGCACGCCGCTTTCCGACGCCATGATCACGCGGTCGTCGTCGGTGACGCAGGAAGCGCGCCGGGCGAAGGCCGTTGCGGTCGAGCGTCGCGCCGATCTGGCGGCCGTCGGTGAAGGCGATCGCGGCGGGGCCGTCCCACGGCTCCATCAGCGCGGCATGATATTCGTAGAAGGCGCGCCGCTTCGGCTCCATCTGCGCATTGCCGGCCCAGGCCTCGGGGATCAGCAGCATCATCGCATGCGCCAGCGAATAGCCGCCGGCGAGCAGCAGCTCGAGCGCATTGTCGAGGCAGGCGGTGTCCGACTGGCCGTGCGGGATGAGCGGCCACATCTTGTCGAGGTCGGCGCCGAGCAAGCGGCGATTCCAGCGTGCGCCGGCGCGCGTTCATCCAGTTCACGTTGCCGCGCACCGTGTTGATCTCGCCATTGTGGGCGATGAAGCGATAGGGGTGCGCCAGCTTCCAGCTCGGGAAGGTGTTGGTCGAGAAACGCTGGTGGACCATCGCCAGCGCCGGACTTGTCAGCGGGTCGGCGAGGTCGCGTGTAGAAGCTGCCGACCTGCGTCGCGAGCAGCAGGCCCTTGTAGACGAGGGTCCGGCTCGAGAAGGACGGCGATGTAGAAGTCGGCGAGGCCCGGCAGGTCGCGCTTCTCGCGCGAGCTCCGACAGCGGGTTCTAGCGTCTGCTTGCGGATGGCCAGCAGCTTGCGCTCGAACGCGTCCTGGTCGGCGGCGCGCGGGCCCGCGCGCGACGATCGCCTGGCGGATCGACCGGCATGGATTCGAGCACCGCCTTGCCGAGGCCAGTCGTCGTCCGATCGGCACGTCGCGCCAGCCGAGCAGGATCTGGCCCTCGATCTCGACGAAGCGCTCGAGCCGCGCGACCGCGGCGTCGCGGCTCGCCGTCGTCCTGCGGCAGGAAGCACATGGCGACCGCATAATCGCCGGCGGGCGGCAGGCTGAGCGCTCGCCTCGCTCGCCCAGGCGCGGAACAGCGCGTCGGGGATCTGGATCAGGCAGCCGGCGCCGTCGCCGACCAACGGATCGGCGCCCACCGCGCCGCGATGGTCGAGATTGGCGAGGATCTGCAGGCCGTCGCGAATGATCGCGTTGGACTGCTCGCCCTTGATGTTGGCGACGAAGCCCATGCCGCACGCGTCATGCTCGTTGCGGGGGTCGTACAGCCCTTGCTTTTCTGGCGCTTTCACCACGTCAGATTCCCATTCTGTGTTCGTAGGCCGTGATCGCTTCGTCATGCGTAAGCGTCAGGGCGATTTCGTCGAGTCCGGCGAGCAGGCAATCGCGACGGAACGGGTCCATCTCGAAGGTGAAATGATCGCCTTCGCCGGAGGTTACCGTCATCTGCTTCAGATCGACGCGATGCTGTGATCCCGCGCGGCCCGAGCAGCGATTCGACCGCGGCCTGATCCAGCTCGACCGTCGCGATGCCGTTCTTGAAGGCATTGCTGGCGAAGATGTCCGAAAAGCTCGGCGCGATGACCGCGCGGACGCCGAGGTCGGCCAGCGCCCAGGCGGCATGCTCGCGGCTGGAACCGCAGCCGAAATTGTCGCAGCGCGACGATGATCGGCGCGCCGTGGAATGCCGGGTCGTCGAAGACATTGCCGTCGGTGGCGCGCAGCGCCTCGAACGCATGCTGGCCGAGGCCGCTGCGGCGGATCGTCTTCAGGTGCACCGCCGGGATGATCAGGTCGGTGTCGATGTTGCTGAAGGGCAGGGGATAGGCGCGGCCCTCGATGCGGGTGAACGGGGTCATGCCGCCAGCTCCCCGACATTGCTCATGAGATCGCGTACGTCGGTCAGGTGGCCGGTCACTGCGGCCGCCGCGGCCATGACGGGCGACATCAGATGCGTGCGCGCGCCGGGGCCCTGACGGCCGACGAAATTGCGGTTGGACGTCGACGCGCAGCGTTCGCGCGGCGGCACCTTGTCCGGGTTCATCGCCAGGCACATCGAGCAGCCCGGCTCGCGCCATTCGAAGCCGGCCTCGATGAAGATGCGGTCGAGGCCCTCGGCTTCGGCCAGCCGCTTCACCAGGCCGGAGCCGGGGACGACCAGCGCCTGCTTGATGCGGTCGCTGCGCTTGCGGCCCTTGAGCACGCTGGCTGCGGCGCGCAGATCCTCGATGCGGCTGTTGGTGCAGCTGCCGATGAAGACATGCTCGATGGCGATGTCCTGAATGCGCTGTCCGGCCTCGAGGCCCATATAGTCGAGCGAGCGCCTCGCCGCGTCGCGCTTGCCCGCGTCGGAAAAGCTGTCGGGGCTGGGGACGGAGCCCGTGATCGGCACGACGTCCTCCGGGCTGGTTCCCCAGGTGACGGTCGGCGCGATCGACGCGGCGTCGAAATGAACCGATCGATCGAACGTCGCTCCGGGATCGGTGACGAATTGACGCCAGTGCGCCACCGCCCGGTCCCAATCGGCGCCCTTCGGCGCCATCGGGCGTCCCTTGAGATAGGCGAAGGTCTTTTCGTCCGGTGCGAACAGGCCCGAACGCGCGCCGGCCTCGATCGACATGTTGGCGACCGTCAGCCGACCCTCGATGCTCATCGCTTCGAACGTGCTGCCGCGATATTCGATGACGTGGCCGGTGCCGCCGGCGGTGCCGATCTGGCCGATGATCGCGAGGATCAAATCCTTGGGCGTGACCCCGAAGCCGAGTTCGCCGTCGACACGGATTTCCAGCGTCCTGGACGGCTTCAACATCAAAGTCTGCGTGGCGAGGACATGCTCGACCTCGCTCGTGCCGATGCCGAACGCCAGCGCGCCGAGCGCGCCATGCGCGGCCGTGTGGCTGTCGCCGCAAACCACGGTGGTGCCGGGAAGCGTGAAGCCCTGCTCGGGGCCGACGACGTGGACGATGCCCTGCTCGGCGGCGATCGCGTCGATGTAGGGCACGCCGAACTCGGCGACATTCTCCTCGAGCGCGGCCAGTTGCTCGGCGCTCGCCGGGTCTTCGATCAGCAGCGGACCGCCGTTGCCGCGGACGCGCGGGGTGGTCGGCAGATTATGGTCGGCGACGGCCAGCGTCAGGTCGGGCCGCCGAACCTTGCGGCCCGCCAGGCGCAGGCCTTCGAACGCCTGCGGCGAGGTCACTTCGTGGACGAGGTGCCGGTCGATGTAGATCAGGCAGGTGCCATCGTCGCGCCGCTCGACGACGTGCGCGTCCCAGATCTTCTCGTAGAGGGTGCGCGGTCGGACACTCACGCGCACAGCCCGCGATTCATGGCGAACAATTCGCGATAGGCGTCGCTCCGCGAGCAGGCAGGCGCGCAAATTGTCGCGCACGCGCTCGCCGAATTCGGAGCAGGTGGCGGTTCCGCCGAGATCTTCGGTGCGGCAGCCCTCGATCAGGGTCGCATCGAGCGCTGCCGAGAGAATGCGGCCGCTGTCCCCAAGGCCGAGCTCGTCGAGCATCATCACCGCGCTGGCGATCGCGCCAGCAGGGTTTGCGACGTTCAGCCCGGCGATCGCCGGAGCCGAACCGTGGATCGGCTCGAACACGCCTGGTCCGCTCGACCCGACGCTGGCCGAGCCGAGCAGGCCGATCGATCCGCCGATCACCGACAGCTCGTCCGAAAGAATGTCGCCGAACATGTTCTCGGTCAGGATCACGTCGAAGCGGCGCGGATTGGTGATCAGCACCATCGCGCAGGCGTCGACGTACATGTGCTCCAGCTCGACGCCGGGATAGTCCTTCGCGACCTCGGTCACGACCTGCCGCCACAGCTTGGACGTCGCGAGCACGTTCGCCTTGTCGACCGACGTCACCTTGTTCCGGCGATGGCCGGCGGAGCGGAATGCGACATGCGCGATCCGCTCGATCTCTTCGCGCGTGTAGGAGCAGAGATCGGACGCCGAATGCGCTTCCGACGTCCGCTCGCCGAAATAGATGCCGCCGGTCAGCTCGCGCACGATGAGGATGTCGGCGTCGCGGGATATGTCGGGTCGCAGCGGCGAAAGATGCTGCAGATCGCTGAGCAGCTTGGCCGGACGAAGATTGGCGAACAGGCCAAGCTCCTCGCGGATGCGCAGCAGGCCGGCTTCGGGCCGGACGGGCGCGTCGTTCCACTGATCGCCGCCCACTGCGCCGAGCATCACCGCGTCGGCGTTGCGGCAGGCCTCAAGCGTCTCCGGCGGAAGCGGATGGCCGTGCTTGTCGATCGCCACGCCGCCGAAATCATGCTCGGTGAAGCGTCAGGCCGAGGCCGCGCTCTTCGGACAGCAGTTTCAGGCAGGCGATGGCTTCGGCGGTGACTTCCGGGCCGATCCCGTCACCGGGCAGAACGACGATGCTAATCACGCGGCCTGGACCTTTCTGGCATTGCTCTCGCGAAGGTCGCGGACCGCCTGCGCATTGCTTGCGGCATCGATGTAGGCGGACACGCAGCAGGGCAGGATGTCGCGAGCCCGGGCGCGTCCGGCAAAGATCTCGCCGTCCACCTCGATGGTCATTTCGACGAGCACGCTGGCGCCCTGGCCGTCTTTCGTGCGCTCATCCGGGTCGGCGGCGATGTACTGCATCTCAAGGCTGTCGACGCGCGCGGCGACGCCCATCATCTGGCTGACAGCGGCGAAGGCTCCGTCGAGTGCACCCGGGGCGCTGGCGACGTCGGTCACGCGGCCGCGCTCGCCATGCGACAGCTCGACCCGAGCAACGGGCCAGGAGCCCGCGGAAACCGGCGCGCGGATGTCGACCTTGGTCAGTTTCCACAGGTCCTGCTTGCGGTGCGTCTTGGCTTCGGAAAGCAAGGCGACGAGGCGCGCCGTGTCGACGATGCCGACCTCGTCAGCGACCAGCTTGAATTCGGTGAAGGTGCGGTCGAGCTGATCGCCCTCGAGGACATAGCCCAGCGCCTTGGCGCGGGCGGCCAGAGCGTGGCGGCCGCTATGCTTGCCGAGCACGATACCCTCGACCGACAGGCCGATGTCCTCGGGCTTCATGATCTCGTAGGTCTCGCGGTTCTGCAGCATGCCGTGCTGGTGGATGCCGCTCTCATGCGCGAAGGCGTTTGCCCCTACGATCGACTTGTTGCGCGGCGGCGGCGCGTTGGTGATCTGCGCCAGAGTGCGGCTTGCGGCCATGATCTTGGTCGTGTCGACGTTGGTGGTCGCATCGTAGACGTTGCCGCGGGTCTTCAGCGCCATCACCACGTCTTCCAGCGCGCAGTTTCCGGCGCGTTCGCCGATGCCGTTGACCGCGCACTCGACCTGCCTCGCCCCGCCGCGAACGGCGGCCAGCGAATTGGCGACCGCCATGCCGAGATCGTCGTGGCAGTGGGTCGAGAAGATGACGTTCTCCGGCTTGTCGACCGACTGGTCGAGGAAGCGGAACAGGTCGTAGATCTCTTCCGGCGTGGTGTAGCCGACCGTGTCGGGCACGTTCAGCGTGGACGCGCCTTCTGCCGCCGCAACCGACAGGACTTCGGCGAGATAGTCGCGCTCGGTCCGGATCGCGTCTTCTGCCGAAAACTCGATGTCCTCGAAATATTCGCGTCCGAAGCCGATCGAGGCGCGGATGGCTTCCAGCACCTGCTCGCGGGTCATGTTGAGCTTGGCTTCGCGGTGGATCGGGCTGGTGCCGATGAAGATGTGCAGGCGCTTGCGCTCCGCCGGTGCGAGCGCGCTGGCCGAAGCGATGATGTCGCCGCGGACGGCGCGCGCCAGCGAGCAGATCGTCGGGCCTTCGATGGTGCCGGCGATCTCCATGATCGACTGGGCGTCGCCTGGCGAGGCAGCGGCGAAGCCCGCCTCGATGACGTCGACGCGAAGCGCTGCGAGGGCCTTGGCCATGCGCAGCTTGCCGTCCGGAGTCATCGAGAAGCCGGGGGCCTGCTCGCCGTCCCGCAGCGTCGTGTCGAAGATGCGTATCTGGGTCATGCGACCGTTCCAGTGCCTGAATGAGAAACCTGTTTGACGTCGACGAGGCGGCCGAGCTGCGCCGCCACGACCTGCACCCGGCGGCTGGCGTCGCGCGGCTCGACGTCCATGGTGAGCGAAGCGCTGTCGGCTTGCTTCGTTCATGGCCAGGCCGCGCACGAAATAGCCACGGCGTTCGACGAGGCCGATCATGCGGACGACCGCGCCTTCGGCCGGCGTGAAGTCGATGGTCAGGCGCTCGGTCACCAGCCCTTCTCCATCATCTGCACGTTGGAGCTGTTGGGCGGGACGAGCGGCCAGACGTTCTCGCGCGGGTCGATGCGGACGTGCATCAGGATCGGGCCGGACGTCCCGAGCAGCCGCTCGATCGCCCCGCTCACCTGGGAGCGGTGATCGATCGTGAACGCCTCGATGCCGAAGGAATGCGCAACCTCGGAGAAGTCGGGATTGTCGCTGAGGTCGATCTCCGAGAAATTCTCCTCGAAGAACAGTTCCTGCCACTGCCGGACCATGCCCAGCTGGCTGTTGTCGATGAGGACGATCTTCAGCGGCAGGCGATAGCGGCGCAGCGTCGCCAGCTCCTGCACGTTCATCATGAACGAGCCGTCGCCGGAGATGGTGATCACGGTCGCGTCCGGCTCGGCCAGGATCGCGCCCATGCCGGCGGGAACCCCGTAACCCATGGTGCCGAGGCCGCCGCTGGTGAGGTGCGCCTGCGGCCGGACGAAGCGGCAATGCTGCGCGACCCACATCTGGTGCTGGCCGACGTCGCAGGTGAAGATCGCCTTGTCGCCGGCGGCTTCGGACAATTCCTTGAGCAGCGCAGGCGCGTAGACGCCCGCGCCTGGCGCGTCGTAGCGCGCCGCCCACATTTCCTTCTGCGCGCGGCACTGCCTCGCCCATTCGGCGATGGACGGCTTGGCGGTCAGGCTGTCGAGGATGGCGGAGATGTCGCCGGCGATGGCGACTTCGGGAACGCGCAGCTTGCCGATCTCGGCGGGATCGCCGTCGATGTGGATGACCTTGGCGCGCGGCGCGAAGCTGTCGAGCTTGCCCGTCGCGCGGTCGTCGAAGCGGGCGCCGACGCAGATCAGCAGATCGCAATTGTCGATCGCCATGTTCGCTGCACGCGTGCCGTGCATCCCCAGCATGCCGAGGAAGTTCGGCTCATCCGTCGGGATTGCGCCCAGAGCCTTGAGCGTAGCGACCGCCGGAATGCCCGAGCGCTTGGCGAATTCGCGCAGCGCGCGCTCGGCCTTGGCGATGGGGACGCCGCCCCCGAAATAGAGGACGGGGGATTCGGCGCTGGCGATGAAGGCGTTCGCGACCGCGATTGCGCCTTCGTCCAGTTCCTCTTCCACCTCGACCGGCAGCTCGAAGGGCTCCGGCGACGCCGTGATGACGCTCATGTCCTTGGGCAGGTCGATCAGCACCGGTCCCGGGCGGCCGGACGTCGCGATGCGGAAGGCCTCGGCGAAGATGCGGGGGATGTCCGCCGTGTTCCGGATCAGGAAGCTGTGCTTCACGATCGGCAGCGTGATCCCGAAGATATCGACTTCCTGGAAGGCGTCGGTGCCCATCAACGGCGAGGCGACCTGGCCGGTGATCGCGACCATCGGCACGCTGTCGAGAAAGGCGTTGGCGATGCCGGTGACGAGGTTGGTCGCGCCCGGACCTGAGGTTGCGAGACACACGCCCGGCTTGCCGGTGACGCGCCCGTAAGCGTCGGCGGCCAGCGCCGCCGCCTGCTCATGACGAACCAGGATGTGCTTCAGGCTCGATCCGGTCAGCGCATCGTAGACCGGCATGATCGCGCCGCCCGGATAGCCGAAGACGTGCTTGACGCCCTGGCGCTCCAGCGCCTCGACGACGAGCCGCGCTCCCGAGACGGGCGCCGGCTGGTTGGTCGGGGCAGGTTGGGCGGCCGCGGTGGACATCATGCGGCTCTGGGTTGCGGTTGCGGTTGAGCCTCGGCTGCCGGCGTTTCGCTCTGCAGCCAGGCCATATGCTTGCGCAGTTCGGCGCCGACCTGCTCGACCGGCTGGGCGAGATCCTCGTCCCACATCCGCTGGTACTCGGGCTTGCCGGCTTCGCTCTCGGCGATCCACTGGCGGGCGAAGGCGCCGCTCTGGATGTCGGCGAGCACTTCCTTCATCCGCTCGCGGGTCTCGTCGTTGATGACGCGCGGGCCGGAAACGAAGTCGCCGTACTTCGCCGTCTCCGACACGAAGTGCAGCATCTTCTTGAAGCCGCCCTCGTACATCAGGTCGACGATCAGCTTCAGCTCGTGGAGGCATTCGAAATAGGCGACTTCCGGCTTGTAGCCGGCGTCGGTCAGCGTCTTGAACCCGGCCGCGACCAGCTCGGTCGCTCCGCCGCAGAGCACCGCCTGCTCGCCGAACAGGTCGGTCTCCGTCTCTTCCTTGAAGGTCGTCTCGATCGCACCGGCGCGAGTGCCGCCATTGCCGCGCGTATAGGCCAGAGCCTTGTCGCGGGCGGAGCCGGTCGCGTCCTGATAGACGGCGAACAGGCTGGGGACGCCGCGGCCGATTTCATATTCGCGGCGGACGAGATCGCCGGGACCCTTCGGAGCCACCAGCACCACGTCGATGTCCTCGCGCGGCTTTACCTGTTCGTAGAGCACCGAAAAGCCATGCGCGACGAGGAGAGCGTCGCCGGCCGAGAGGTTCGGCTCGACATCGCGGGCGTAGACCTCGCGATGGGTCATGTCGGGGGTCAGCAAAGCGACCAGCTTCGCCTCGCGGGCGGCATCGGCGATCGGAGCTACGCGGAAGCCGTCGGCCTTGGCGCGCCGCTCGGCACCGCCGCCGGCGCGTGCGCCTACGATGACGTCGAACCCGCTGTCGCGAAGGTTGCGGGCGTGGGCCCGGCCCTGGCTGCCATAACCGACGATCGCGACCGGCCCTTGCAGGGCTGCCGGGTTCGCATCGCTATCGGTGTAGATCCGTTCCAACTGGGTTCTCCTTTGTGCAAAGAAAAACCCCCACTCCGGTCTGGGAGCGGGGGTCTCTGGTTTTCCGGTTCTTGGAACCTTCGACCTTTAGTCCGCTCCCCGATTTCGGGTAATAAGTACGAGCGTAAGCAAGGGAATGCGCACGTCGACTACCGTCGTCGTGTCATTGCCGGCAATCAGCTTCGAATTGAGCTGCACTGTCTGCTTACCCCATCGCAGGAGCCCGATTTGGGATCCCGTTCGCAGCGACTTATGCTGCATGGCAATATGAGGCGCAAGTGCAAAATCGCCACATCACTCTAGAAAACGCCTCTTTTCTTCGGGGCGGGCGCGTGCTTCAGAGCAAGAATTGTATCCAATGAGAGATCGGGTGTTTGATGACGTCTAGGAAGCTGCCGTCGCGGGAAATGGTCGAAGGACCTTCACGGGCGGCCGCGCGCGCCATGCTTCACGCCGCCGGTTTCGACGCGGAGGCCTTGGCGAAGCCGCTGGTCGCCGTGGTGCACAGCTTCTCGACCGTAACGCCCTGCAACATGCATTTGCGCGACCTCGCCCAGCATGCCGCGAAGGGCATCGAGGCAGCGGGCGGAACGCCGATCGAGTTCAACACCATCGTCGTTACCGACGGCATCGCCATGGGCACGCGCGGCATGCGCGCCTCGCTGATGAGCCGCGAGGTGATCGCCGATTCCGCCGAGCTCGCCGTGCGCGGCCATTCGCTCGACGCGGTCGTGTTCATTGCCGGATGCGACAAGACCATTCCGGCGGCGGCAATGGCGGCGGCGCGTCTCGATCTGCCGAGCGTCGTTCTCTACGGCGGCTCGATCATGCCGGGCATGCTCGGCGACAAGGCCATCACCATCCAGGACGTGTTCGAAGCGGTCGGCGCGCATAGCGCGGGTGCGATCGACGATAGCGAGCTGGAACGCGTCGAGCAGGTCGCCTGTCCGGGTGCCGGTGCGTGCGGCGGGCAGTTCACCGCCAACACCATGGCGCTGGCGATGAGCTTCCTCGGCCTCTCGCCAATCGGGCTCAACGACATTCCCGCCGTGCATCCCGACAAGAAGCAGGCCGCGTTCGAGGCGGGCCGGCTGGTTCTCGACGCCTTGCGTGCGGGCCGGAATGCGCGCTCGCTGATCAATGCGAAGAGCCTGCGCAACGCAGCGGTGGCGGGAACGGCGACGGCTGGCTCGACCAACCTCATCCTGCACCTGCTGGCGATCGCGCGCGAAGCGGGCGTTCCCGAAAGCGAGTTCAACATCGACATGTTCGATGAGGTCTCGCGCCAGACTCCGGTCATCGCCGACCTGAAGCCCGGCGGGCGCTTCATGGCGCCGGACATGTCGGCCGCGGGCGGAACGCCACTGCTCGGGCGCCGGCTGATGGAAGCCGGCCTGATCGCCGACGCGCCCACCGTCACGGGCCGGTCGCTGTTCGATCATTTCCAGGGCGCGGACGGAAACGCCGGGCCAGGAGGTGATCGTCACCGCCGACCAGCCGATCAAGACCCGCGGCGGGTTCGGCATCTGCTACGGCAACATCGCTCCGGAAGGCTGCGTCGTGAAGCTCGCCGGGCACGGCAAGCTGCGCTTCGAGGGGCCGGCCAAGGTGTTCGACGGCGAGGAAGCGGCATTCGACGCGGTCACGCACGGAGCGATCCAGGCCGGCGATATCGTCGTGATCCGCGGCGAGGGTCCCGTCGGCGGGCCCGGCATGCGCGAGATGCTCGGCGTTACGGCTGCGATCCAGGGCAGGGGTCTCGGCGACAGCGTCGCGCTGATCACGGACGGGCGCTTCTCCGGCGCAACCTACGGCTTCATGGTCGGCCATATCTCGCCCGAAGCGGCGAAGGGCGGACCCATCGCCAAGCTTCAGGACGGCGACGTGATCGCGATCGACGTCGAGCAAAGGATCATCGAGACGAACGCCGATCTCGCCTCGCCGGCCGACCGCGTCTGGCCGGTCTCGCCGGAAGCGACCGGCGCTTTCGCCAAATATGCCGCACTGGTGGGCTCCGCGTCGCACGGAGCGGTGACGCTCCGCTAGGCGACCGCCATCCGGCCGCGCAGCGCGCCTTCGAGCGAGCCGAGATCGGCCGAGATTTCCACCTTGCGCGTCGGGCGCTCGTAAATTGCCGCCAGTGCCGGCGTCGGCTCGATCTTCGTTCCGATCAAAGGCTCGACGATGTCGGCGAACTTGTAGGGATGCGCCGTCGCCGCGACGATCCACGGACGCTCCGACTGCGCTTCCGGGCCGAGGCGCGCATAAGCTTCGGCCGCCGTCGCGCTGTGCGGGCACCAGACATAGCCCGATCGGCGGTAGTCGGACGAGATGCGGGCGCGAATCTGCTCGTCGGTTACGAGTTCGACCTGCACGTCCGCCGGGCTCGGTCTCCAGGGCCGCGACGCGTTCGAAGTTGCTCGGATTGCCGACATCCATGGCGTTGGCGAGCGTCTCCAGCGATGGCCGCGCCGCATATTTGCCGGTGTCGCGCCAGTCCTTCAGCGTCCGGTTCGCGTTGGTCGCGAGCACGACCGGTCCGACCGGTAGGCCCATCGCCTTCGCGAGCAATATGGAGAAGCCTTGGCCGAGGTTTCCGCTGGGCACGACGACGCCTGGTTCGACGCCCGTTCGGGCATGGACTTGGAGCACCGCTCGCGCCGTATAGGCCAGCTGCGGGAGCAGTCGGCCGAAGTTGATCGAATTGGCCGAGGTCAGCCGATGCTCGGACGCCATCTCCGCGATCGGCGAACGCCGCCTTCACCAGCTGCTGGCAGTCGTCGAAGTCGCCGTCGATATCGAGCGCCTGAACATTCTCGCCCCAGCAGGTGAGCTGGCGTTCCTGGAACGGCGACACGCGCCCGTGCGGGAAGAGGATGGTCGCGCGCACCGACGAGCGGTTCTCCGCCGCGCATCCGACCGCGCCGCCCGTGTCGCCGGAGGTGGCCACGAGGACGTTCAGCGGATCGCTCTCCGGCAAGCCGGTCGAAGCAGCCCATGAGGAAGCGGGCGCCGAAATCCTTGAAGGCGCCGGTGGGCCCGTGGAAGAGCTCGATTGCGTTCAGGCCCGGCTGCTCCGCGTCCGGCACGACGATCGGAACCGGGAAGTCGAAGGCTTCGGCGCAGATTGCGGGAAGGTCGGCAGCGAGCGCATCGCCTTCGAAGAACGGTTTCAGCAGCTCCGCAGCGAACTCTGCCAGCGGTGCGTCAGGATCGAGGCCCGCCGGTGCTGCCGGGATAATCTCCGGCATGTACAAGTCCGCCATCCGGCGCAGCACCGTTACGAAGAGCTTGGGAAAGGCTGGCGGCGGGCGCCTGCCCGCGCGTGCTGATGAATTTCATGCGGCGACGAGTTCCTCGCTTACGGCGATTACCTTTACGCCTTCCGATGCGACGGGCGCACGATAGGCCTTCGCTGCAAGCTGTGCAGTTGCAAAAGCGGCGGACATTGCCGCTTCGACGGCTTGCGCATCCTTGGCGAGAGCCCAGGCAAACACGGACGGCCCCGACCCCGAGAAGGAGCATCCAAGTGCTCCCGCGCCGAGGGCCGCCGCTTTCACTTGCGGCAGGACAGGTAGGAGGTGTTCGCGCTGTGGCTCCACCAGCAAATCCTCGAACCCCGCGCGAAGGAGGTCGAGATCGCCCGTCGCACAGCCCGCGACGAATGCCGCGACGCGGCGGCTATGCTCGACGGCGACCTTCATCGGCACCTGCGGCGACAGGATCGACCGGGCCATGCGCGTTTCGACCTTCACGTCGGGATGAAGCACGATCGCGACCACGCCGTCCGGCGCGGGCAGGCGCTGCACCAAAGCGGGTTGCTCGCTGGCGGCGAGGACGAGGCCGCCGAGCAGGCTGGCCATGACGTTATCCCAATGCGGTGGGTCGGATGCGACGCGCTCGCCTTCGAGCGCGAGCGGCAGCAGTTCGTCGAGGCTGAACGGTTCGCCAAGCAGCGCATTTGCGGCAGCCGCACCGGCAACGGCCGAGGCAGCGGATCCGCCCATGCCAGCGGCAAGCGGCACGCCCTTCTCGATCGACAGGCGCATGCCGGACGGCGATCCCGCAGCCTCGATCACGGCTGCGGCGGCGGCGAGCGCGGTATTCGCTTCCGGCCTGTCGGGTAGCTTCGACACGAGCCCGCTGACGTCGCCCAGGCGGACGCCTGGCTTGTCCTCGCGAACGGCGGTGACAACGTCCCGCACCGCGTCGAACGCCTGTCCGAGGATATCGAAGCCGACGCAGACATTGCCGATGCTGGCGGGCGCGCTGGCGGTAGCCGACTGAAGACGCATGTTGGTCAGGCCCGAAGCTTCAAGGTCTTGCGGACCTCGACCGGCCGGCGGCCGAGCAGGGCGCGCTGGGCGTCCATCACGTCCGCGAACACCGATGTCGCCGTTGGCCATCTGCCAGCACCTTTACCGTAGACATCGTGCACATTGCCCTCGGCATCGGTGATGAGGAAGCGATTTTCCTCGTCCCGTGCGCCGGCAAGCGGATGCGAGAGCGGGCAGGGAGACGACCTGCACCTCCGCCTCTACGCTTCCGTCGGCAAGCAGGCGGCAACTTCCGACCTGCTTCAGCACTTCGCCACGCTCCAGCGCTTCGGCTGCCGCTTCAGGCACGAGATCGCGCAACGAGTGCTTGGGGATGAGTTGCGGAATGACCGGCACGCCGAACGCCTCGCGGACGAGGATCGACAATTTGTCGGCTGCGTCATGGCCGTCGACATCCGCCGACGGGTCGGCTTCGGCGAAGCCCAATTCCTGCGCCTTTGCGAGCGCCGCATCGAAGCTCCAGCCCTCCGCGAGGCGGCTGAGCAGATAATTGCACGTACCGTTCATCACGCCTTCGACCGCGACGACCGAGCCGTTCAGACGGCGAAGCGTCTCGATGACCGGCGCGCCACCGCCGACCGCAGCAGAATAGCGCAGCTCGCCGCCGTTGCGGGCGGCACAGGCATGCAGCGAATCCCAATGCTTGGCGACCGCAGCCTTGTTGGCGGTGACGACCTGAGCGCCGCGCAGAAGCGCCGAGTGCATCGCTTCGGCGGCGAGTTCGGAGCCGCCGAGGACCTCGACCAGCACGTCGGGTTCGCCGGCGAGCGCTTCGTCGAGGCTCTGCGTGAAGACCACGTTTTCGCTGCGGCGGTCGGCGTTGCGGACGAGCACGGGATTGACCTGGAACAGCTCCGGTTGCGCGAGCAGCAGGTCGAGCACGCCCTGGCCGACGGAGCCGCAGCCGAGCAGCGCGACGCGGAGCCGCTCGGGCCGGGGCGGCCGCGACTTGGCGGCGGGAAGGTTGGCGATGGTCGTCGCTTCGGCCGAGCCGAGCGCCGCGACTTCGATCAGCACGCCCTTCTCGGCGGCGGCGTGGATCGCCTTGACCTGGATGAGGCCGCTGCTGGCCTTCTCCGCTTCCGCGTAGCTCAGCTGCGAATAGCGTTGTGCGTTCGGGTTGCGCGCCGGGTCTTCGTCATAAACGCCGTCCACGTCCTTGATCAGGCGGACGCGATGCGCGTCGAGCCGGTCGGCGAAGAAGACGGCGCTGAGATCCGTTCCGCCGCGGCCGAGCGTGACGACGCCGTAATCGGCATGATCGGCGATGAAGCCGGGCAGGACGACCACGTCGTTCAGGTCGATCTTCGCCCAGACGGCTTCGGCATCGACACCGGTGAGATTGGAATCGAGCGGCGAGCCAGCGGCATCGAGCGCCATTTCCTGCGGGTCGAGGGTCCAGGCGCGAAGCCCGGCCTTGCTGAGCGCCAGCGCCATCAGCGCCGCGGACTGCAATTCGCCGACGCGAGCGAGCCTTGCCACCAGCGCATCGGGAGCTGCTTCGCCGCCCACACGCTTGGCCTGCGACAGCAAGAGCGCTCCGTCTCACCCGCAAGCGCGGAAACGACGGCGACGACCTTCTCGCCATTGCGTACGTGCCGGTAAATCTCGTGAACGACTTTCGGATAATCCTCCTCGCGCTCGAGAACCGAGCTGCCGAACTTGAGCACGCACAGCCGTTTGGCCGGCGCCTCTTTCGCAACTTCCTTCGGACTGGACATCACTTGCTCGCTTTCGATCGCTTCGACTTGGCAACAAAAAACCCGCTCGCCTTGGGAGGGAGCGGGTCGGGTGAACCTGGTGCTTAGACCGTTATCAGCCGCTCACTCCCCGCTCGGGCGTGGTCGTAATAATGGTCGTAATCGTCATCATGGCCTGGGCGTGCGACATCGCGGCGCTGTTCAGCGCATCGGCGGCAGTCGAGGTCACGCGGGTCTTCATGGGATCCCAAAAATGCATGGGAAGGCGATGCCGGTCAACCCACAGAGGGTGCGAAATGCAAAGAATTCACGCGTCGCGTGGCAGATGGGATACAATCTCGTGTCATGGGCGGATCTGGCCGGACCCACGCACCTGATACTTGAACGTCGTAAGCTGCGCCGGTCCGACGGGTCCGCGCGCATGGAGCTTGCCGGTTGCAATGCCGATCTCCGCGCCAAAGCCGAACTCTCCGCCGTCGGCGAACTGGGTCGAGGCGTTCCACATCACAATCGCGCTATCGACGCGGTTGAGGAATTGCTCGGCGGCTTCCGCATCCTCCGCGACGATCGCTTCCGTGTGGCGCGTGCCGTATTTGGCGATGTGATCGATTGCCGCATCCAGGCCGTCGACCGTCTTCACCGAGAGGATGGGTTCGAGATATTCGGCGTGCCAGTCGGCCTCGGTCGCGGGCTCCATGGGCACGATTGCGCGGGCCGCCTCATCGCCGCGCAATTCACATCCCTCCAGTTCCGCTGCGATGCGTGGGAGCAGGGAGGGGGCGACCTCCCGATCGATCAGTAAGGTTTCGGTCGAGCCGCACACCGACACTCGGCGGAGCTTGGCGTTGCGGACGATCTCGGCGGCCATGTTGGCATCGGCCGAGGCGTGCACATAGGTGTGGCAGACGCCCTCGAGATGGCCGAGCACCGGCACGCGCGCGTCCTTGCTGACGCGCTCGACGAGCGCGCGTCCGCCGCGTGGAATGATCAGGTCGATGGTGCCGCCGAGACCTTCGAGCATCGCGCCGACGGCATCGCGGTCGGCGGTCGGCACGATCTGCACTGCGGCTTCGGGAAGTCCCACTTCGGCCAGGGCGGCAGTGATCGCTTCGCCGATTGCCAGCGCACTTCGCAGCGCTTCCGATCCCGAGCGCAAGATGATGGCATTGCCGGAGCGCAGGCAGATTGCCGCGGCATCGGCCGTCACGTTCGGACGGCTTTCGTAGATCATGCCGATGACGCCGATGGGCGTGCGAACGCGGGAGATCTGGAGCCCGTTCGGGCGCGTCCAGCTGTCCATCACCTCGCCGACGGGGTCGGGGAGATCGGCGATCTCCTCGATCGCGCGCGCCATGGCTTCCAGCCGCTCGGGATTGAGAAGCAGGCGGTCGACCATCGTCGTGGCTTCCGCGACGTCTTGCGCATTGGCAGCGAGGATCTCGGCGGACCGCTTGCGGATGTGATCGGCAATCGCGCGAATGGCCCGGCTGCGCTGCTCGGCCGGAGCGTCGCGGAGGCGCTCTGCAGCATCGCGCGCCGCCTGGCCCATCGCGCTCAAGCTGCTCGCGCACGCTCACATCAGCACCAGATCGTTGCGGTGGATGAGTTCATCCTGACCGCTGTAGCCGAGACGGGCTTCGATGTCGGAACTCGGACAGCCGAGGATCGCCTGCGTTTCGGCCGAGGTGTAGCCGCTGATCCCGCGCGCGATCTCGCGCCCGTCGGGACCGAGCACGCGCAGGCAGACGCCTCGCTCGAATGTCCCATCAACCGCGCGAACTCCGGCGGGGAGAAGGCTCTTCCCGCCCGTCAACGCGGTGACCGCGCCCGCATCGACGGTTACGCTTCCGGCCGGGACGAGCGTCCCGGCGATCCACTGCTTGTAAGCTCGCGCGGGTGAGCCCGACGCATCGATGACCGTAGCATTCGACTCTCCGCTTTCGAGGCGCGCGAGCGGATGATCGCCGTGACCCGACGCGATGATCGTTGCGCAGCCGAAGCTTTGCGCGACGCGGGCGGCGGCGATCTTCGTGCGCATTCCGCCCGAGCCGACCCCCGCCCCGGACGTGCCGCCGGCCCAGCGCTCGACCTCTTCGGTGATTGCCTCGATATGCGGGACATGCCGCGCATTGCGGTCGCGCGACGGGTCGCCCGTGTACACGCCATCGACGTCGGACAGCAGGATCAGCAGGTCGGACTGGATCATCTGCGCGACGCGCGCCGACAGACGGTCATTGTCGCCGTAACGGAGCTCTTCGGTCGCGACGGTGTCGTTCTCGTTGATCACGGGAAGCGCGCCCTGGCCGAGCAGGACTTCCATCGTTGCCCGGGCGTTCAGCCAGCGGCGCCGCGATTCCGTGTCGTCCAAGGTCAGCAGAAGCTGCGCGGTCGGGATCCCGAATGGCGAGACCGCTTCTTCCCACGCCCGCATGAGCAGCGGCTGTCCCGCCGCGGCGGCTGCCTGCTTGGACGAGAGGCGCGCCGACTTCTTCAGCGACAATTGCCGCCGCCCCAGCGCGACGGCACCCGAAGAAACGATGACGCTCTGCTTGCCCTCGCCGCGCAGGCGCCCGATGTCCTCGCCGAGGCTCCGCAGCCAGTCGCGCCGAAGACCGTCGCCGCTCGGATCGACGAGCAGCGACGAACCCACCTTGACGGTGATTCGGCGCGCAGCCTTGATCAGCGCGGCGGGCCGCGCTTCGGTGTTTGCCAGGTCGGGCATGGCGGCGGGTCTAGTCACCTTCTCAAATGCTCACAATGCGAAGAATTGGATCCCATATTGACATGGCGGCGAGGCTTCGTCAGCTTTTGCGCACCATGACCACGAGCATCAGCACCCGATCGATCGGCACGCCTGACCTGCTGCGTGGGCTCGTCTTTATCTCGTTTACGGGCCGGTACGCCTACGGGCGGCCGGAAATTTGCAGATAGACTGACCCGTAACCCGCCGCGACAATGCATGCGGCAAGCACGAGACGAAAAGTGACCCAGGAACAATTACAGGGCCTCGCCGCATTGCGCGCCGAGCTCGACCGGATCGACGACGAGATTCTCGACCTGATCGAGCGTCGCCTGGCCGCGTCCGCCGACATTGCGGCGCAGAAGGATGCCGAGGGCGACCGCCATCTGAAGGTGCGGCCGAAGCGGCAGGCGCAAATTCTCGAACGGCTGAAGGCGCGCGCCGGCAGTGCACAGCCGGAACTGGTTTCGGAAATCTGGCGCGAGCTGATGGGCGCGAGCCTGCAGGCGCAGGCGCGGACCGAACTGGTGCTCGCCCCGTCCGATCAGCCGGAGCTGCTGGAGGCTAGGGTCCGCGCGCATTTCGGTTCGGCGCCGCCGATCCGCTGGGCCGCGAGCACGGCGCACGCGATCCGCGCGGCTTTGGTCGGCGAGGCCATCGCCATCGTTTCCGAAGCGATGAGCTGAAGAGGGCGCGCTGCGCGTGTTCGACGTGTTGACGACGGAGGACGGGCGTCCGGTCGCTTATGCCATCGGACGTGTTGCTGCTGCCGACACGATTGTCGGTGCGACGGAGTCCAAGCCGAAGCCTGCGAAGACCTCAACGGAATGGTCGCCCGAGAGCTGGCGTTCCAAGCCGGCTGAGCAGCTCGCCGAATATCCGGACCAAGGCGCGCTTGCTCGCGTGGAGCGGCGTCTCGCCGGTTCGGAATCCCTGGTCGAGATCGCCGACATCATTCACCTGCGCGCGGCGCTTGCCCGTGTGGCGAACGGCGACGGCTTCATCGTTCAGGGCGGCGATTGCGCGGAGAGCTTCGCCGAGTTCAATGCCGACAAGGTGCGCGTCACCTACAATCTGCTGCTGCGCATGGGAGCGATGCTTCGGGCTGCGAGCGGCGGCGACGTCGTCCACCTCGCGCGCATCGCCGGACAGTTCGCCAAGCCGCGCTCGGCGGGAACCGAGACGATCGACGGCGTCACGCTGCCGAGCTATCGCGGCGACGCGGTCAACGGCCCGGCCTTCACCGAAGCTGCGCGCGTGCCCGATCCGAAGCGCCTGCTCGAAGCGCACCGCCAGGCGCAGGTCACCATCGAGCTTCTGCAGGCCTATGCCGCGGCGTCCTACGCCGACCTGCCGACCGTGCATCGCGAGGTCGGGCTCAACGAGCCGTCGCGGCCCGTGTCCATGTTCACCAGCCACGAGGCGCTGCTGCTCAACTATGAGCAGGCGCTGGTCCGATACGACGATGCGAGCGAGAAATGGTGGGCGACGTCCGGGCACATGCTGTGGATCGGCGATCGCACACGGCAGCTTGACGGCGCGCATGTCGAGTTCGCGCGAGGCGTCAGCAATCCCATCGGTCTGAAGTGCGGTCCGAGCCTCGCGGTCGACGAATTCCTGCGGCTGATCGATCGGCTCGATCCGCAGAACACGCCCGGACGGCTCGTCCTGATCGGGCGCTTCGGCGCCGCGAAGATCGCCGAGCACTTGCCGGCGCTGATGCAGGCCACGCGGCGCGAGGGCCGCAACGCGATCTGGAGCATCGACCCGATGCATGGCAACACGCAGACGGTCGAGGGGCTCAAGACGCGGATGGTCGACGACATCGAAACGGAGATTCGGACCTTCTTCCAGGTCGCGGCCGCGGAGGGCGTGCATCCCGGCGGCGTGCATCTGGAGATGACCGGGTCGGACGTGACGGAGTGCATGGGCGGCAGCCACAAGCTCGCGCGCAAGGATCTCGGCCGCCGCTATCTCACGCATTGCGATCCGCGCCTCAACGAAGGACAGGCGCTCGATATCGCGGGCGTCGTCGCGGAGCTTCTGGCCAAGCGGAACCAGCAGAGGTCGGACGCGGCATGAACGTCGCGGCCGAACTCAAGCCTGAAGCGACGCTCACCGGCTCCCCGTCAGGACCGCTGACGGGCAGTGGTCGAACGTGCCGGGCGACAAGTCCATCTCGCATCGTGCGCTGATCCTCGGCGGCCTCGCGAGCGGGGAAACCCGCATCACGGGCCTGCTCGAAGGCGATGACGTCCTGCATACGGCGAAGGCCGTTCGGGCTCTCGGAGCGGAGGTCGAGCGCATTGGCGTCGGCGAATGGCGAGTGTCGGGTGCCGAGTGGCGGAGCCCAGGGTCGCCCGTCGATTGCGGCAACAGCGGCACCGGGGCTCGGCTGCTGATGGGCGCTGCGGCCGGCTTTCCCATCGAGGTGACTTTCACCGGCGATGCGTCGCTGTCCGGACGCCCGATGGAGCGAGTGCTCGGACCGCTTCGCGCGATGGGTGCAGCGACAGAAGGCAGCACGCTTCCGGTCACGATCCGTGGCGGCGATCTTCGCGGGATCAGCTTCGTCAATGAGAAGGCGTCGGCGCAAGTGAAGTCGGCCATCCTGTTCGCCGGGCTGCGCGCGAACGGCGATGTCGAAGTCGTCGAGCCCGCACAGAGCCGCGATCACAGCGAGAACATGCTTCGCGCCTTCGGCTGCGACATCGAGACGGTGGACGGGACCGTCCGGCTCGGTGAGCGGCGTACGCCTGACTGGCACGAACGTGGTCGTCCCGGGCGATCCGTCCTCGGCAGCCTTTCCGATCGTTGCGGCTCTTGTCGTTCCCGGCTCGGAAGTGACCGTGCGCAACGTCATGGTGAACCCGCTGCGCACAGGCCTGCTGACGACGCTGCTCGAGATGGGCGCGGACATCAGCTTCGCGAACGAGCGCGACGAAGGCGGCGAGAAGGTTGCGGATCTGACGGTGCGGGCATCGGTGCTGCGCGGCGTCGAGGTTCCCGCCTCGCGAGCGCCGTCGATGATCGACGAATATCCGATCCTCGGCGTCGCCGCCGCTTTCGCGAGCGGCCGCTCGGTCATGCACGGCCTGTCCGAACTGCGGGTCAAGGAAAGCGACCGGCTCGCGGCGATCATCGCGGGGCTTGCGCGCGTGCGGCGTCGATGCGCGCGACGAGGGCGACAGCCTGATCGTCGAAGGGCTCGGCGCTCCGCCGCCCGGCGGCGGCAGCGTGCAGGCGCATCACGATCACCGCATCGCGATGAGCTTCCTCGTCATGGGCCTTGCCGCTCGAGGAGCCAGTGACGGTCGATAGCGCCGACATGATCGCCACAAGCTTTCCGGACTTCGTGCCGCTGATGCGGTCGCTGGGAGCGCAGATCGCATGAGCGTGGCCTATCATGGTGTCCCCGGCGCATTCAGTCATGAAGCATGCCTGAGCTTCCTTCCGAATGAGGAGCCGGTCGGCCTTCCTTCGTTCGCGGATGTCGTCAGCGCCGTTGAGCGCGGCGAAGCTGAGTTCGGCATGCTTCCGCTGGAGAACAACAATGTCGGCGGCGTCGACGAAGTGCGAAAGCTTCTTGATCGCTCATCGCTCAAGGTGCTGGCCGAACATGCCCTGCCAGTCCGGATACACCTCCTCGGCCTGCCCGGATCGAGGATTGAAGATATACGTACGGCAGTGAGCCATCCGATGGCGATCAAGCAGTGCGCCGGGAACCTGCGCGCTATGGGACTGACCTCAGAGGAGGCGCCGAGCACGTCCGTGGCCGCGCAAAGCCTTTCGGATCGAACCAAGGCCGCCCTGGCTTCGCGAGCGGCCGCCGACGCCTATGGCCTCGTCGTGCTCCGAGAAAACGTGCACGATCGCGAAGTGAACGAGACCACCTTTGTGATCGTCGGCCAATGAGCTTCAACAGCTTCGGCCGCGTCTTTCGCTTTTCGACCTGGGGCGAGAGCCACGGGCCGGCGATCGGCGCGGTCGTCGACGGCTGCCCGCCGGGGATCGCTTTGTCGGAGGCGGACATCCAGCCATGGCTCGACAAGCGTCGTCCGGGTTCCAGCCGTTTCACGACGCAGCGGCGCGAGAGCGACCAGGTCGAAATCCTGTCGGGCACTTTCGAGGGCCGCACGACCGGCACGCCGATCAGCCTGCTGATCCGCAACGAAGACCAGCGGTCGAAGGACTATTCCGACGTCGCCGCGGCTTACCGCCCCGGCCATGCCGACTACACGTACGACGCCAAATACGGCTTTCGCGACTGGCGCGGTGGCGGGCGAAGTTCGGCGCGGGAAACGGCGGCGCGCGTGGCGGCTGGGGCGGTCGCCCGGCTGATCATCCCGGAGGTGACGATCCGCGCCTATCTGGTCGAACTCGGCGGCGACGCCATCGACCGTGCGGCGTTCGATGCCGAGGAGATCGGCAACAATCCCTTTCACTGTCCCGACGCGGCGGCGGCGAAGCGCTGGGAGCAGAAAGTCGACGAGGCGCGCAAGGCAGGCTCATCGCTCGGCGCGATCGTCGAGTGCTCGGCGGACGGCGTGCCGGCGGGCTGGGGCGCGCCGGTCTACGCGAAGCTCGATGCGGAGCTCGCCTCGGCGATGATGTCGATCAATGCCGCGAAGGGCGTGGAGATCGGCGACGGTTTCGAGGCGGCGCGCCTTCGCGGTGAGGAGAATGCCGACCAGATGCGGGCTGGGCCGACCTTCCTTTCCAACCATGCCGGCGGCATTCTCGGCGGAATCTCGACCGGGCAGCCGGTCGTCGCGCGCGTTGCCTTCAAGCCGACCTCCTCGATCCTGACGCCAGTCCCGACGATCGATCGCGAGGGGAACGAGACCGAGATCGTCACCAAGGGTCGTCACGATCCGTGTGTCGGCATTCGCGGCGCTCCGGTGGTCGAGGCGATGATGGCGCTGGTGCTGGCCGATCAGAAGCTGCTCCACCGGGCCCAGTGCGGCTGACGATGGAGACGGTGCGGGTCGCGCTCGGCGCGCGCAGCTACGACATACTGATCGAGGACGGCCTGATCGGTCGTGCAGCGGACTATCTCCGTCCGCTCGCGCGCGATGGCCGTCTGTTGGTGGTCAGCGACGAGACCGTCTGGGGCGTGCTGGGTGAGCGGCTGCGGTCGGGGCTGGACGGCATATCCGTCGAGCCGATCCTCGTCCCGGCGGGCGAGGGCAGCAAGAGCTGGGACGGACTGGCTTCGATCGTCGATCGACTGCTGGGGCATGGCGTCGAACGGAAGGATCACATCGTCGCGTTCGGCGGCGGGGTCATCGGCGACCTTGCGGGCTTTGCGGCGTCGGTGGTCAATCGCGGATGCAATTTCGTGCAGGTGCCGACGACCTTGCTGGCCCAGGTCGACAGTTCGGTCGGCGGCAAGACCGCGATCAACGTTGCGGCGGGCAAGAACCTCGTCGGGGCCTTCCATCAGCCGTCATTGGTGCTGATCGACCCCGGCCTGCTCGGCACGCTCGACCCGCGGCAGGTCCGCGCCGGTTACGCCGAGATCGCGAAATATGCGCTGATCGAGGACGCGGCCTTGTTCGACTGGCTGGAGGCGGAGGGTCGCGCCGTCATCGACGGTGACAGCTCGGCGCGCCAGCGCGCGATCGCCGCCGCGGTCGCCGGCAAGGCGCGCATCGTCGAGGAGGATGAGCGGGAGACGAGCGGCCGCCGCGCTTTGCTCAATCTCGGCCACACGTTCGGTCACGCGCTGGAGGCGGAGACAGGTTATTCGGACCGCTTGCTGCACGGCGAGGCGGTCGCCCTAGGTTGCGTCCTCGCGTTCGGGTTTTCCGCCGGTCGGGGCCTTTGTTCGGAGGACGACGCCGCGCGGGTGAAGGCGCACTTCGGTTCGGTCGGTCTTCCTGCAACGCTCGCCGAGGTCGGGCTGCAGGGCATGGGAGAGCGGCTGGCCGGCCACATGGTCCATGACAAGAAGCGCGAAGGCGGTCGCACCGCCTTCATTCTGGCGCGAGGCATCGGACAGGCGTTCGTCGACAAGCAGGTCGATCTCGCCGACGTCGCCGCCTTCCTCGATCGCGCGCCGTGAGCTGGTCCGTTCGCCGAGGTGATCGGCGATCCCATTGCTCAGTCGAAATCGCCGCTGATCCACAAGCATTGGCTGCAAGTTCTGGACATCGAAGGCGATTACCTCCGCACCCGGGTGGAGACGGCCGATCTCGAGCGCCTTCCTTGCCGAGCGGCGAGCCGATCCCGATTGGCGCGGATGCAACGTGACCGTGCCGCACAAGGAAACCGTCGTCCGTTTGCTCGACGAGCTGGATGAAAGCGCAGCAGCAGTAGGGGCGGTGAATTGCGTCGTTCCGCGCAGCGGACGGCTGGTCGGATACAATACGGACGTGGACGGGGTCGCCGCCGCGCTCGACGCCACCGAGTTCGAAGGCCGCGACGCTATCCTGATCGGTGCCGGAGGAGCGGCGCGTGCCGCCGTTGCCTATCTTGCGGGTCGCAACCTCGAAAGCCTGACCGTGCTCGCACGGGATCCCGTTAAAGCCGAGTCGTTGCGCGGCCTCGCGCCTCGGGTGAACTTTCAGTTCGCCGGTCTGGATGACGATCCGGCCGTCGAGAGCCCGTCGGCGATCATCAATGCCAGCCCGCTCGGAATGGTTGGTTCACCCGAAATGCCGGGCAGCCTGCTTGCGACCGTGGCGGCACGCGCAAGCGGCGCCACGGTCTTCGACATGGTCTACAATCCTCTGGAAACGGCCTTTCTGGCTGCCGGTCGCGACGCCGGGGGACTGCCTGTCGACGGGCTCACGATGCTGATCGGACAGGCGGAGCGCGCCTTCGATCTGTTCTTCGGCCGACCGCCTCCGCCCGACCACCAGCGCGTCCGTGACCTTCTCACCACATAAAGGCGCAATTCATCGGTTTGGGATACAATCTGCGGCCTGAACATTGACAGCGCGAACGAGATGAGGCTTTTAGCCGACCTATGAATTCGAACGGCCGCCATTGCCTGAATCTCCGCGACGCTCGCGCCGCGCGGGCAGCATTGCGCCGTTTGCCACCTATTACGTCTATTATCCCGCAGGGGCGGAGACGGTCTGACGCGCTAGGTCAATAGCTCGAAATTCCGAACCCCGCCCGGCTCTCCTGGCGGGGTTTCTTTTTGTGTGGAAGGAACCCGAAGGTGCAAGAAGCAACGAAAACATCGCCCGAACGGCACGGCGCGCTCGCCTCGCCGGTTCCGCCGCCGGGCGCGGCCGCCGACTGGACCGTGCCTCAGCATTGGGACGAGCTGACGGCCGAGGACCATTGGGTCTGGGACACGTTGTTCGCGCGGCAGCAGACTTTGCTGCACGACCGCGCCGTCAAGGAGTTCGAGGAATCGCTGGAGGTGCTTCACCTGTCGCGGCCCGGCATTCCCAACTTCGCCGAGCTGAACGAGAAGCTTAACGCCCGCACCGGCTGGACGGTCGTTGCCGTCCCCGGCCTGGTGCCCGACGACGTCTTCTTCGAGCACCTTCGCAATCGCCGCTTCCCGGCCGGCAATTTCATCCGCCGGAAGAACCAGCTCGATTACCTCGAGGAGCCGGACGTCTTCCACGACGTGTTCGGGCACGTGCCGTTGCTCGCCCAGCCGGCGGTCGCGGATTTCATGCAGGAGCTCGGCTTCCTCGGTGAGCAGGCGATGGAGATCGACCAGCTCCACCGCGTCGCGCGCCTCTACTGGTACACGGTCGAGTTCGGCCTTGCCCGCGAGCGGAACCGCATCAAGATCTACGGCGCCGGCATCCTGTCGAGCTTCGGCGAGTCCCATTACTCGCTGGAGAGCGCCAAGCCGCACCGGCTCGCCTTCGACCTCAAGCGCGTGCTTCGCACCCGCTACAGGACCGACGCCTTCCAGCAGAGCTACTTCGTCATCGACCGGTTCGAGGATGCGCTGAAGCTGGTTCGGGAGAACGACTTCAAGTCGCTCTGCGCCGAGCTGGACGGGCTGCCGGACATCGAACCCTCTACGGTGGAGCCGCACGAACGCCTCGCGGCATGATGGACGCGCCTTCCTCCTTGCGGCTATGAGGCCCGCAAGCGAGGAGACGTTCATGAAATTGCTGGAAGCGGTGCGTGGATAGCCGCGTAGCTCAACGCATTCGTGAGCTGATCGTCGAGGGCATATTGCCGCCGGGTGCACGCGTCGCCGAAGCGGCGATCGCCGAGCGGCTCGGGGTGTCCCGGACCCCGGTGCGCAACGCTCTGCCTGCACTTGCAAGCGAGGGACTGCTGGAGCCTGCCGGCAAGCGCGGCTTCGCTGTTCGCAATTTCACCGTCGAGGACAGCTATCGGGCGACGGAAATCCGCTGCGTCCTGGAAGGCTATGCCGCCCGCGAGCTGGCGGCGCGCGAGGATCGCGGCCCGATCGTGGCGCAGCTTCGCGAGACGCTCGGCGAAGGCGACAAGATCTTCGCCAAGGGCCACGTCGTGAAGGACGACGAGGACGCCTACGCCACCATGAACCGGCGCTTCCACGACCTGATCGTGGGCGGAGCGCGCGACCCCTTGCTCGGCGACCTCATCCACCGCGTCTATTCGGTGCCGTTCGTCGCTCCGAACGTGGTCGCCTTCAAGCGCATCCCGCTGGAGGAAATCTATCCGATCCTGATGTCCGGCCATCACCAGCATCACGCCATCGTCGATGCGATCGAGGAAGGTCAGGCGGACCTCGCCGAGACGTTGATGCGCGGCCATTCGAGCCCCGCCCGCCGCAGCCTCGGTCTCGAGGGCGGCCTGCCGAGCGATCACGATTAGCTTGACGTTAAGCTGCGCCGCAGCATAACTGGATCCCAACGCGGCTCTCGGGTCGCGGGAAGCATCAAGAGTGGGTTCAAGGTTCGCAAGAACCGGCGATCCACGCCAACCTGCCCGCCCGGGCAAGGTGGCGGTCCCGAGTTTGGGGCGATGCGGCCGAGGCGGCAATCAAGCGGGCCATCAGGCAGCATCTTCCCAAGCTCCAGAACGGAGGAAGATAAGCTGTCTGTCGTGTCTCCCGTCGAGCGTTCGAGCATTGCCGAAGAACGATGTACGGCCGCGCCCGAACCGCGGCTGGAGCTGTTCGACGTGCCCGTTCCGGCAGACCTTCGACGCTATGGCGAGCGCGTTCAGGCGTCGGCGCTGGGCGATCCTTCCAACCCGCCCGTCCTCGTTCTCGGCGGTATTTCCGCCAATTGCTTCCCTGCTTTGCGGCCGGATGGCCGGCTCGGCTGGTGGCCGGGCCTGGTCGGCTCGGATTGCCTGATCGATCCCAACGACTTTTACATCCTCGGAGTCGACTTCGCGGCGGATGATTCCGGTGGGTCGGCGCCGACCACGGCCGAGCAGGCGCGCGTAGTGGCGGCGGCTCTGGACGCGATGGGGATCGACCGGCCCTGCATCCTGATTGGCGCTTCCTACGGAGCGATGGTCGGGTTGGCGCTGGCCGAGGCGGAGCCGCGGCGTGTCGCCAGATTGGTAGCGATTTCCGCCGCCGCCGAACCGCATCCGGCGAGCACCGCGGCCCGCGAACTGCAACGGCGGGTCGTGGCGCTCGGCATTGCGTCCGGGCAGGGCGACGAGGCGCTCGCAATTGCGCGCGGACTCGCCATGCTCACCTATCGGACGCCGGACGAATTCGGCTTCCGCTTCAGCGGCGGAATCGAAAACGACTGTCCGACCTGCGTGTCCGAGCCGGGCTCGTACCTGGGAGCGCGGGGCAAGGCCTTTCCGCTCGGTCATGTCGCCCGGGCGGTTCCTCAGCCTGTCCGCATCGATCGATCGCCATCGGGTCGATCCGGCGAAGATTGCGGCACCGTGCCTGGTCATCGGGGCGAGCAGCGATCAGCTCGTCTTCCCCGACGATTTGCGCCGGCTGGCGGAAGATCTCGGCGGCGCCGAGGTCCACATCCTCGACACGTTGTTCGGCCACGACATGTTCCTGAAGGAATCGATCCGCGTCGGACAGATCATCGAACCGTTCCTGGCGGCGCGCGCATGAGCGAGCCGAAGAAGCCGGCGACAATCGTCGCTGCCGCTCACCCTGAGCTCGATCCTGCTTACGGCAGCGTCGGTCCGGCGATCTGGACCTCGGACACGTTCCGTTGGGAAAGTCCGGACGAGAAGCCGGCGTTCGACTATTCGCGCACGGTCAATCCGAACCGGGCAATGCTGGTGCGCACGCTCGCCGAGCTCGAAGGCGCGGCGGGCGGTGTCGTCACCAACAGCGGGCAGTCGGCGGCGCTGCTCGCCTTGCTGCGGTTGCCGGCAGGTGCGCGCGTCGTCGCTCCGCACGATTGCTACGGCGGGACGTTTCGGCTGCTTCGCGGGCTCGAGGACAAGGGCAAGCTGCGCTGCACCTTCGTCGATCAGACGAACGACGAGGCGTTCGATGCGGCGATAGCCGAGGACTTCTCGCTGCTGTGGATCGAGACCCCCAGCAATCCGCTGATGCGGGTCACCGACATCAGGAAGCGCACCGCCGCGGCGAAGGAGCGCGGAGCGCTCAGCATCGCCGACAACACCCTGCTGTCGCCGTGCCGGCAGAAGCCGCTCGAACTCGGCTGCGACCTGGTGCTGCATTCGACGACGAAGGTGCTCAACGGGCATGCCGATCTCTTCGGCGGCGCGCTGCTCGCGGCGGACGCCGCACTGGTCGAAGAGTTGGAGTGGTGGTCGAACGCCGCCGGACTCAACGGCTCCGCCTACGACGCTTCGCAAATCGTTCGAGGACTGAGGACTCTTCCGCTGCGCGTCGATCGTCAGGAGGCGAGTGCGATCGTCATCGCCGAATGGCTCTGCGGCCGGCCGGAAGTGCGCCAGGTCTACTATCCCGGGCTAACCTCTTCTCCCGATTACGAAGTTGCTGCAGCGCAACAATCCGGGCCCGGTTTCATGCTGAGCTTCGAACTGCACGGCGGCAAGCCCGCTACGGACAAGTTCGTCCAGGCGCTGCAGTTGATCACCTTGGCGTCCTCGCTTGGCGGCTTCTCCACCCTCGTGTGCACTCCAGCTTCGATGACTCACCGAGGGATGCCTCCGGAAGCGCAGGCCGAAGCGGGAATCAGTCCAGAATTGCTACGGTTGTCCGTCGGGCTTGGAAGATGTCGACGATCTCCTCGCCGACCTCCAACGCGGATTCGCGACTCTTCCCTAAAACGGGATCCCAAATTTCCGAATGACACGCGTCATTCTGGGCCTTGCTCAGAGTGGGCGTGAATATTTCGCGTTGTGCAGTGCAGCAACAATGTGTCCATTTCGTTACGTCCCTGAGACGCGTGGGAGAAGCGGCTGGGGGCGGGGGAGAGGATGCCGGTTTCAAAGTTTCGGAGATTCCTCATGACGAAGTTGACCAGAATTGCTTGTTACGCCGCGCCCTTGCTCGCTGCGCTCATCGCGTCGCCGGCAGCGGCGGAAGATCTCGGCGGCGGGTTCGCCGTCAACGGCGGCGCGACCGTCGTTTCGGACTATCGCTTCCGCGGCATTTCGCAGACCGACAAGCGTTTCGCGATCCAGGGCACGATCAGTGTCAGCCATTCGTCGGGCTTCTACGCCACGGTCTGGGGCTCCTCGATCGACGACTATGTCGCGAACGGCGCCGACGCCGAACTCGACCTGATCATCGGCTACAAGAAGACGTTCGGTTCGACGACGATCGATGGCGGCGTGCTCTATTATTACTATCCGGGTTCCGGCGGCGATCGATTCCGATTTCGTCGAGCCCTACATTATCGGTCAGCCACGTCGCCGGGCCGGTCACGCTCAAGGGCACCGGCAGCCTATGCGCCGAAGCAGAAGGCGCTGACGATCGGCGACGGCAAGGAGGACAATTTCTACCTCGCCGGCGACCTCAGCTTCGCCATTCCGAACACGCCGGTCGGCCTGACCGGCCCACCTCGGCCACAGCTTCGGGCCGAGCTACCTGACGATCGGCGACGAATATACCGACTGGAGCCTCGGCGCGACGGTCACGCACAAGAACCTGACGGCCGGCCTGTCCTACGTCGACACCGAACAAGTCGCTCTACAGCCCGACGGCCGCAACATCGCCAAGGGCGGGATCGTCGCGTCGCTCGGCGTAGCATTCTGATCGGGGGAGGCTGAATGAAACTCGTTCTAGCAATCATCAAGCCGCACAAGGTCGACGAGGTGCGCGAAGCCCTCGGCGCGATCGGCGTGCAGGGCCTGACCATTTCGGAAGCCCGCGGCTACGGCCGTCAGAAGGGTCACACCGAAATCTATCGCGGCGCCGAATATGAAACGAGCCTGGTCCCCAAGATCAGGCTCGAGGTCGTCGCCGAGGACGATTTCGCGCCGCGCGTGGTCGAGACGATCCAGCACGCCGCCCAGACGGGCGCCATCGGCGACGGGAAGATCTTCACGATCCCCGTCGAAGCCGCGGTGCGCATCCGGACCGGCGAACAGAACAATGATGCTCTTTGAGGGGGTGCGTTTGATGCTCAGCAGATATTCAAAACTTGCGGGGGCAGCCGGCGTCGTGGCTTTGTTCGCCGCCGCGCCCGCCTTCGCGCAGGAGGCAGCGGCAGCTGCTCCGGCCGCGGCGCCGTTCACGCCGACCGCGGAAATGGTCAACAAGGGCGACACGACCTGGATGCTGGTTTCGTCCGCGCTGGTGCTGATGATGTCGGTTCCGGCGCTCGCCCTGTTCTACGGCGGCCTGGTCCGGTCGAAGAACATGCTTTCGGTGCTGATGCAGGTGCTGACGATCGTCTGCATCGCGTCGCTGGTCTGGGTCGGCTGGGGCTACAGCCTGGCCTTCACCGGCGGCAGCCCGTTCGTCGGCGGATTGTCGAAAGCGTTCCTGAAGGGTGTCGACGCAAGCACGCTCGCGGCGACCTTCTCGAACGGCGTCTACATTCCGGAATATGCCTTCATCGTCTTCCAGATGACCTTCGCCTGCATCACGCCGGCGCTGATCGTCGGGGCGTTCGCGGAGCGCATCAAGTTCTGGCCGCTCATCATCTTCGTCGTCCTGTGGCTGACCATCGTCTATTTCCCGATCGCGCACATGGTCTGGTACTGGGCGGGCCCGGACTTCCTGCCGAACGCACCGGACGACTACGGCTACCTGTGGGGCATGGGCGCGCTCGATTTCGCCGGCGGCACCGTCGTTCACATCAACGCCGGTATCGCCGGTCTGGTGGGCGCGCTGATCGTCGGACCGCGCATCGGCTACCGGTCGGAGCTCGATGCCGCCGCACTCGCTGCCGATGACGTTGATCGGCGCGGCGTTGCTGTGGGTCGGCTGGTTCGGCTTCAACGCCGGCTCCAACCTGGAAGCGAACGGTCTCGCCGCTCTGGCCTTCATCAACACCTTCGTCGCGACTGCGGCGGCGGCGTTGGCCTGGGCGTTGGTCGAGCAGATCGTGCACAAGAAGCCGTCGCTGCTCGGCGCGGCCACCGGTGCGGTCGCGGGTCTTGTCGCGATCACTCCGGCCTCGGGCTTCGCCGCTCCGGTAACGTCGATCATCCTCGGCGCGGTCGCTTCGGTCGTCTGCTTCTTCTTCGTCACCACGGTGAAGAACAAGCTGCGGTACGATGACTCGCTCGACGTGTTCGGCGTCCACTGCATCGGCGGCATCGTCGGCGCGATCGGCACCGGCATCGTCGCGGCTCCGGCGCTCGGCGGCCAGGGCTTCTTCGACTACACGGTCATGCCCGCCGTTCCCGGAACCTACGACATGGGCGCCCAGGTGATCACGCAGATCAAGGCGGTTGCCGTGACCCTGCTCTGGTCGGGCGGCGTCTCGGCTGTCCTGTTCTACGCACTCCACAAGACCATCGGGCTTCGTCCGACGGCCGACGCGGAACGCGAGGGCCTGGACATCAACGAGCATGGGGAGCGCGCGTACAACTTCTAGCGCCATCCTTCGTTCGAGTACGCGGGCCGGTGCGAAAGCGCCGGCCCGTATGTTTGCAAACGGCAATAGCGAGTATGAGACGAGGCGATGGCTGAAGTTGCCGAATCCGAAGCCAAGCCTGCCGCGGCCCGCGCGCCGCGCGCGGTCGAGCAGAACCCGGACATCCGGTTTCTCGGGCGGGTGCTGGGCGACGTCATCCGGCGCTTCGGCGGCGACGCCTTGTTCCGCCGCATCGAATATATCCGCTCCACCTCGGTCGATCGCTATCGCGGGCTGATCACCGACGAGAGCGTCGACCCGGGCCTCGGCGCGCTTGTCGCAGGACGAGGCGCTCGCCTTCGTGCGCGGCTTCATGCTGTTCTCGATGCTGGCGAACCTCGCCGAGGACCGGCAGTCGGAGACGGTCGAGCCCGACGCGACGTTGGCGGAAGCTATCGAGATCCTGCGCAAGGAAGGCGTCGAGAGGGAGGCGGCGGCCGACCTGCTCGACAAGGGCCTGATCGTGCCCGTGCTCACCGCGCACCCGACCGAGGTGCGGCGCAAGAGCATGATCGACCACAAGCAACCGCATCGCCGAGCTGATGCGGATGCGCGACGCGGGCCTTGCGGAGACGCCGGACGGCGAGCCGGTCGAGGAGGCGATCGCGCGGCAGATCGCGCTTGCTGTGGCAGACGCGGCCGCTGCGCCGCGAGCGGCTGTACGTCGCCGACGAGGTCGAGAGCGCCTTGTCCTACCTGCGCGACGTCTTCCTGCCGGTGCTGCCGCGCCTCTATGCGCGCTGGGAGGGCGTGCTCGGGCGACGGCCCAAGAGCTTCCTGCGCCTCGGCAGCTGGATCGGCGGCGACCGCGACGGCAATCCCAACGTCACCGCCGAGTCGCTGCGGCTGGCGCTCGGGCGGGCGTCGGAGACGGTGCTCGAATATTACCTCGACCAGGTTCACGCGCTCGGCGCGGAGCTGTCCATGTCGGCCGAGCTGGCCCGCCACACGGAAGGGCTGCAAGTGCTGGCCGAGCGCTCGCACGACGATGCGCCGGCGCGTCGGACGAGCCTTATCGCCGCGCGATCAGCGGCATCTACGCGCGGCTCGCGGCGACCTATGAGGCGGCGATCGGGCGGAAGCCGCCGCGGCCGTCCAGGCTGTCCGCCGAACCTTATGCGACGCCCGCAGACTTCGCGCCGAACTGCAGACGATCGTCGCAGGCGCTCGCCTGCGAGGGCAATGGCCTGCTCTCGAACCATGCGCCGCTGCGCCGGCTGATCCGGGCGGTGGAGACGTTCGGCTTCCACCTCGCGACGCTCGACCTGCGGCAGAATGCGAACGTGCACGAGCGGGTCGTGGCCGAGCTGCTGGCCACGGCGGGCGTCGAGGCGGACTATCTGCGCTGTCGGAAGAGGAGCGCGTCGCCCTGCTGCGGCGCGAGCTGAGCAGCGAGCGGCTGCTCGCCAGCCCGTTCGCTGACCTATTCCGACGAGACGACGTCCGAGCTGGCGATCGTGCGCGCGGCCGCCGAGGCGCGCGAGCCGCTACGGCGCGGCGGCGATCCACTACCTACATCATCTCCAAGGCCGAGAGCGTCTCCGACCTGCTGGAGGTCAACGTGCTGCTCAAGGAAGCGGGCCTCTGGCGCGCTTCCGGCGAGTCCACGAGCCGCGTCATGGCCGTGCCGCTGTTCGAGACGATCGGCGACCTCGAGCGCGCGCCCGAGGTCATTCGCGAATGGCTTTCGCTTGCCCGAGATCGCAGGCCGTGATCGGCCGCCTCGGCTATCAGGAAGTGATGGTCGGCTATTCGGACTCCAACAAGGACGGCGGCTATCTCACCTCCGTCTGGAGCCTGCACAAGGCGAGCGACGCGCTGGCCGAGGTCTTCGCCGAAGCGGCGGTGCCGATGCAGCTGTTCCACGGCCGCGGCGGCGCGGTCGGCCGCGGCGGCGGCTCCAGCTTCGCCGCGATCCGTGCGCAGCCGAGGGGCACGGTGCAGGGCCGCATCCGCATCACCGAGCAGGGCGAAGTGATCGCCGCCAAATACGGCACGCGCGACAGCGCCGCCGATGAACCTCGAAGCGATGACGGCGGCGACGGTGCTCGCCTCGCTCGAGAATGATGATCTCTCCGAGCAGGACAGTCGCGCGCTTCGGCGAGGCGATGGACACGCTCTCCGCCGACGCGTTCGAGGCCTATCGCGGCCTGGTCTACGACGAGCCGGCCTTCGCGACCTTCTTCCGGCAGATGACGCCGCTGGCGGAGATCGCCGACGCTCAAGATCGGCTCGCGGCCGGCCAGCCGGCACGAAGTCCGACCGCATCGAGGATCTGCGCGCCATTCCCTGGGTGTTCAGCTGGGCGCAGGCGCGGGTGATGCTGCCGGGCTGGTACGGCGTGGGGACGGCGCTGTCCGACTTCGGCGATCATCGGCCTGCTGCGCGAGATGCGCGAGACCTGGCCGTTCTTCCGCGACCACGCTCGACAATATCGAGATGGTGCTCGCCAAGTCCGACATGGCGATCGGCCGCGCTACGCCGAGCTGGTCGAGGACGAGGAAGCGCGCAAACACCTGTTCGGGCGGATCCGCGACGAGTGGAACCGGACGCGCGATTGCCTGCTGGAGATCACCGGCAAGTCTCGCCTGCTGGAGCGCAATCCCAAGCTTCAGAACAGCATCCGCCTTCGGCTGCCCTATATCGAGCCGCTGAACCATCTGCAGATCGAGCTTCTCCGCCGCTTCCGGTCGGGCGAGACCGACCAGAAGGTGCGCGACGGCATCCAGCTGACGATCAACGCGATCGCCACGGCGCTGCGGAATTCCGGCTAGGCCGACTCGGACAGAGGCGAGTTCTCGCCTTTCTCCCAGGTCGCCGCCTCCGAAAGCGAAATGCCTTCCAGCAGCTGGGAACTCTGATCGCGGAGGATCGAGAAGGCCCGGCGGATCGCGCAGGTCGCTTCGTCGTGGCAGTCGCCGCAGGGCGCATAGAAATTGACGCTGGCGCAGGAGACCAGGGCGATCGGCCCCTCCATCGCCCGCACGATCTCTCCGAACGAAATCTCGCCGGGGCCGCGGGTCAGGCGATAGCCGCCGCGCGGACCGCGTGTGCTGGTCACGAGCCCGGCCTTCTTGAGGTCGAGCATGATGAGCTCGAGATATTTCGGAGGGACACGCTGCGTCTCCGCGATGCGCGCCAATTGCACAGGCGCTCCTGCCGTATCCTCGGCGATGTAGAGCAAGGAACGCAACGCATACCGGGTCTTTTGAGCGAGCATTCGCAATCCATAGCGTCTCGCTAGAGAAATTACAGAGTGGCTGGATGCAACAAACGCAACCGCCTGCGCTGGACAAGCGACGGCATCTCACGGATAGTCGCCGCCGAAAGGAGCCTCATCGCGTGATTGCTGGAAACGCCTCGTTGATTTTCCGCGCACGCGTCTCTGCGGCTTCGATTGCAGCAGCAGCGGTACTTGTACGTCTCCATCACGGAGCGGGAGTGACCTCTGACTAGCTGAACCAGCCAGACCCAAGAGATCTCAGACCCCGCTCCGGCTCCCGGCGCGGGGTTTTTTATTGCCGTCGAAACAAGGAGGAAGAAGAATGTGTCATCTATCGATAGAATTGGACCAATCGATCCACCCGGTCGCCCCGGTCCTGGACGCCGTCGAGCATAGCGGCTTCTATCTGCGCTCGATCCGGGTCGTCCCAAGCTCGCGGTCGCGACGGGCCGATGTCTACCTCAGCCTGGGTGGCGGATCGAAGTACGATCTCGAAACCCTGGTCGCCAGCGTCAAGCAGCTTCCGGGCGTGCTTTCGACCCAGAATACGAACCCGCCGGTCTGAAACAGGCGCCAGTATCTTCAAGGGCGTTGTTGCGACGCACAAAGGCGCTTGCCCAAGGCGCTCCGACTGCCCTAGCCCTGACGGGAATGACTGATCATCCCGCCAGATGAACACGCACGTCACGGCTTCCGCCATGGCTGAGCGCCTGATCGACGTCCTTCGCCACCGCGTGGGCAAGGACGAGCGCGCGGCCAAGCAGCACGACTGGTTCAACGCGGCCATCCTGACGCTGCGCGACGACATCATCGACAGCTGGATGGAATCGACGCGGCGGACCTACGCCGAAAGCGGCAAGCGCGTTTACTACCTCAGCCTCGAATTCCTCATCGGCCGGCTGATGCGCGACGCGCTCAGCAACATGGGCCTGACGCGAGAGATGGCGCAGGCGCTTCGCGAGCACGGTCTCGACCTCGCCGACGCTCGAAGATCTGGAGCCCGATGCGGCGCTGGGCAACGGCGGCCTCGGACGGCTGGCCGCCTGCTTCATGGAGAGCCTCGCCTCCCTCGACATCCCCGCCTACGGCTACGGCATCCGCTACGTGAACGGCATGTTCCGCCAGCGGATCGACGACGGCTGGCAGGTCGAGCTTCCCGAGACCTGGCTCGCCCACGGCAATCCGTGGGAATTCGACCGCCGCGAGAGCGCATACCGCGTCGGCTTCGGCGGCGAGGTGGTCGAGAAGGGCGAAAGCGTCGTCTGGAAGCCGGCCGAAGAGGTCGAGGCTTCCGCGGTCGACACGCCGGTCGTCGGCTGGCGCGGCAAGCGGGTGAACACGCTGCGGCTGTGGACCGCGAGCGCGCTCGACCCGATCCGGCTCGATGCCTTCAACGCCGGCGACCACGCCGGCGCGCTGGCCGAGCCAGGTGCGCGCCGAGAGCCTCGTCCGCGTGCTCTATCCCGCGGACTCGACGCCCGCCGGGCAGGAGCTGCGGCTTCGGCAGGAGTATTTCTTCACCTCGGCCTCGATCCAGGACATCGTCCGCCGCCACGTCCAGCATGTCGGCGACATTCGCACCTTGCCGGACAAGGCGGCGATCCAGCTCAACGACACGCATCCGGCAGTCGCGGTGGCGGAGCTGATGCGGCTGCTGATCGGACGAGCATGGCCTCGACTTCGACGAGGCGTTGGACCTCACTCGGCGCACGATCGCCTACACGAACCACACCTTGCTTCCCGAGGCGCTGGAAAGCTGGCCGCTGCCGATGTTCGAGCGGATGCTGCCGCGGCACATGCAGATCATCTACGCGATCAACTCGCGCGTGCTGCGCGAGGCGCGGAAGGCCGGGCTCGACGATGGCCAGGTCTCGTCCGTCTCGCTGATCGACGAAAATGGCGATCGCCGGGTGCGCATGGCCAATCTGGCCTTTGCCGGAGCGCACAGCGTCAACGGCGTCGCGGCGCTCCATACGGAGCTGATGAAGACGACGACCTTCGCCAACCTGCACAAGGTCTATCCGGGCAAGATCAACAACAAGACCAACGGCGTCACTCCGCGCCGCTGGCTGCAGCAGTGCAATCCGGCGCTGACGGCCGTCATTCGCGAAGCGATCGGCGACGAGTTCCTCGACGATGCGGAGAAGCTCGCCGGCCTGAATGCGCTTGCAGGCGATGGCGCGCTGCAGGAGCGGATCGCCGGCGTAAAGCGGGAGAACAAGGTCGCGCTGGCGAGCTATTTGCGCAACCTCATGGGCGTCCGGATCGATCCCGACGCTTTGTTCGACGTGCAGGTGAAGCGCATCCACGAATACAAGCGTCAGCTGCTGAACCTGATCGAGACGGTCGCGCTCTACGACCAGATCCGCAGCCATCCCGAGCGGGACTGGGTGCCGCGGGTGAAGATCTTCGGCGGCAAGGCGGCGTCGATCTTATCACAACGCCAAGCTGGTCATTAAGCTCGCCAACGACATCGCCCGGCGGGTGAATTCCGATCCCGTCGGTCGGCGGGCTGCTGAAGGTCGTGTTCGTCCCGAACTACAACGTGTCGAACGCCGAGATCATCATTCCCGCCGCCGATCTGTCGGAGCAGATCTCGACTGCCGGCATGGAAGCGTCGGGCACCGGCAACATGAAGTTCGCGCTCAACGGCGCGCTGACCATCGGCACGCTCGACGGCGCGAACATCGAGATCAAGGACCGCGTCGGCGACGACAACATCTTCATCTTCGGCCTGACGGCTGATGAAGTCGCGGAGAAGCGAGCCAACGGCTACGCGCCGCGCGACGTCATCGCCGCAATCGCGAGAGCTCAGCCAGGCGCTCGACGCCATCGCTTCCGGCGTCTTCTCGCCCGACGATCCGAAGCGCTACACGGACCTCATGGGGACCATCTACGACAGCGACTGGTTCATGCTTGCCGCCGACTTCGACGGCTATGCGGCGGCGCAGCGTGCGGTCGACGCGCGCTGGGCGGACCAGAATGCGTGGCGCGCAAGCGCCATTCGCAACATTGCCAATGTCGGATGGTTCTCATCCGACCGCACCATCGCGGAATATGCGCGGGAGATCTGGGGAGTGCTTTGAAGCCATCCAAGTCGGCCATCGCTGCACTCTTGGAAGGCACTCACGCCGATCCCTTTTCATTACTCGGCGCGCATCCGGGCCCGAAGGGCGCCTTCGCCCGTGCGATCCTGCCGGGAGCGGAAACCGCCGAGGCGCATGACCTGGCCGGGAAGTCGCTCGGCAAGCTGAAGCGCATCGACGATCGCGGTCTATTCGAAGGCCCGATCAAGGGCGAGCGCCAGCCGCTCAAATATCACTGCACTGCGGGCAAGCACGATTGGTGGGTCACCGACGCCTACAGCTTCGGGCCGGTGCTCGGACCGGTCGACGATTTCCTGATCGCCGAAGGCACGCACCTCCGCCTGTTCGACAAGATGGGCGCGCACCTGATCGAGCATGAAGGCGCGAGCGGCGTGCACTTCGCCGTCTGGGCGCCGAACGCGCGGCTCGTGTCGCTGGTCGGCGACTTCAACGACTGGGATCACCGCCGCCATCCGATGCGCAAACGCATGGACATCGGCGTCTGGGAAATCTTCATTCCCGACATCGCCGAGGGCCGCGCCTACAAATATCGGATCGTCGGACCCGACGGCGTGGTGCAGCCGCTGAAGGCCGATCCATTCGCCTTTGCGTCGGAGCTGCGGCCGGCGACGGCGTCGATCACCGCGCGGCCGGCCAAGCCCGAATGGGGCGACGCCGCGCACCGCGAGCATTGGGCGAACGCCGATCCGCGCCGCGAACCCATCTCGATCTACGAGGTCCATCCCGGCTCATGGCAGCGGAACGAGCACGGCTGGTTCCTGACCTGGGACGAGATGGCCGAGCAGCTCATCCCCTACGTGGTCGAGCTGGGCTTCACGCACATCGAGTTCCTGCCGGTGTCCGAGCATCCGTACGACCCGAGCTGGGGCTACCAGACGACCGGCCTCTACGCGCCGAGCGCCCGGTTCGGCGACGTCGCCGGGCTTCGCGCGGTTCGTCGATGGAGCGCATCGCGCGGGCATCGGCGTGCTGATCGACTGGGTGCCGGCGCACTTCCCGACCGACGAGTTCGGCCTGGCGCGCTTCGACGGGACCGCGCTCTACGAGCATGAGGACCCGCGGCTCGGCTTCCACCCCGACTGGAACACCGCGATCTACAATTTCGGCCGGCGCGAAGTCGCGAGCTTCCTCGTCAACAACGCGCTGTTCTGGGCGGAGGCGTACCACGTCGACGGGCTGCGCGTGGATGCCGTCGCCTCGATGCTCTACCGCGATTATTCGCGCGAAGACGGCGAGTGGATCCCCAACGAACAGGGCGGCAACGAGAATTGGGAGGCCGTCGAGTTCCTCCGCGCGATGAACAAGGCGGTCTACGGCAGCATCCCCGGCGTGCTCACCATCGCCGAGGAATCCACCGCCTGGCCCGGCGTGACCATGCCCGCGCATGAAGAACGGCCTCGGCTTCGGGTTCAAGTGGAACATGGGCTTCATGCACGACACGCTGCAGTACATGGCGCGCGACCCGGTGCACCGGCGGTTCCACCACAACGACATCACCTTCGGGCTGGTCTACGCCTTCAGCGAGAATTTCGTCCTGCCGCTGAGCCACGACGAGGTGGTCCACGGCAAGGGCTCGCTGCTGAACAAGATGAGCGGCGACGACTGGCAGAAGTTCGCCAACCTGCGCGCCTATTACGCGCTGATGTGGGGCTATCCGGGCAAGAAGCTGCTGTTCATGGGGCAGGAGTTCGCCCAGCGCCGCGAATGGAGCGAGGAGCGCGCGCTCGACTGGGACCTGCGCGATGCGCCGGCGCACGAAGGCGTGCGCAATCTCATCCGCGACCTCAACCGCGCTCTACCGCGAACAGCCCGCGCTCCACGCCCGCGATTGCGAGGGCGAGGGCTTCGAATGGCTGATCGCCGACGACAGCGCGAACTCCGTATTCGCCTGGCTGCGCAAGGCGCCGGGCGCCCGCGCCGGTCGCGGTGATCAGCAACATGACGCCGGCGGTCCGCAGCGGCTATCGCGTGCCGCTGCCGGCACGACGGCAAATGGCGCGAATTGCTCAACAGCGACGCGGAGATTTACGGCGGCAGCGGGCAGGGGAACCTGGGGTCGATCACTGCTGTTGGGGGCGGTGCGGACCTGACCTTGCCCCCGCTTTCGACGATCATGCTGGAGTATGAGGGCTAGAGTTTCGCAGGGGAGAGAGAATGCGCGACTACGGAGGACAGCCACTGGCTCGCGACGCCATGGCCTATGTGCTTGCGGGAGGGCGCGGGAGCCGTCTCAATGAGCTGACCGACAATCGGGCAAAGCCGGCGGTCTATTTCGGCGGGATGAGCCGGATCATCGACTTCGCTCTGTCGAACGCGATCAATTCCGGCATCCGCCGCATCGGCGTCGCGACGCAATACAAGGCGCACTCGCTGATCCGCCACCTGCAGCGCGCCTGGAACTTCATGCGGCCGGAGCGCAACGAAAGCTTCGACATCCTCCCCGCGTCCCAGCGCATTTCGGAGCTCTGGTACGAAGGCACCGCCGACGCCGTCTTCCAGAACATCGACATCATCCGGTCCTACGCGCCCAAGTACATGGTCATCCTGGCGGGCGACCACATCTACAAGATGGACTACGAGTTGATGCTGCAGCAGCACGTCAATTCGGGCGCCGACGTGACCGTCGGTGCGCTGGTCGTGAAGAAGGCCGAAGCCAGCGGGTTCGGCGTGATGGAGGTCGACAAGGCCGGCACGATCACCGACTTCGTCGAGAAGCCGAAGAATCCGCCCGGCGATCCCCGGCGACCCCGAGCATTGCCTCGCGTCGATGGGGATCTACGTCTTCGAGACGACAGTTCCTGTTCGATCAGCTGCACCGCGACGCCGAGGACCCGAACTCGAAGCGCGATTTCGGCGGCGACATCATTCCGTACATCGTCAAGAACGGCAAAGCGGTCGCGCACCGCTTCACCGACAGCTGCATTCGCGCGTCGGAGGAGATCGGCGAATATTGGCGCGACGTCGGCACGCTCGACGCCTATTTCGAGGCCAATCTCGACCTCACCGACGTCGTTCCGCAACTGAACCTCTACGACCGCGACTGGCCGATCTGGACCGACCAGATCATCGCCTCTCCGGCCAAGTTCGTGCACGACGAGGACGGCCGGCGCGGCTGCGCGATCTCCTCGCTGATTTCGCAGGATTGCATCGTCTCGGGAGCCATGGCGCACAAGAGCCTGCTGTTCACCGGCGTGAAGATGGGCAGCTACTCCAGCGTCGATGAGGCGGTGATCCTGCCTTATTGCAACATCGGGCGCGGCGCGCGGCTCAAGCGCGTGATCATCGATTCCGGCGTGCGCATTCCCGAAGGGCTGGTCGTCGGCGAAGATCCGGAGCTGGACGCGCACCGGTTCCGGCGCACGGAAAACGGCATTTGCCTGATCAACAAGGCCATGATCCGGGCGCTTCAGGAGCAGGCGTGACGCTCAACATATTGTCCGTCGCATCGGAGGCGGCGCCTCTCGTCAAGACCGGCGGGCTTGCAGACGTAGCGGGGGCGTTGCCGGCGGCGGTCGCGCCGCACGGTGTGGCGATGACGACGCTCATTCCCGGCTATCCGGGCGTTCTGAAGGCGATCGGCCGCGCCCGCGAAGTGCACCGCTGGGACCGGCTGCTCGGCGAGCCGGCGCGCTTGCTGTCCGGCAAGATCGGCGGCCACCCTTTGCTCGTGCTCGACGCGCCCGGCTTCTTCCAGCGCGACGGCGGCCCTTATGGCGATCCGACGGGGCACGACTGGAGCGACAATTGGCGGCGGTTCGCGGCGCTCGGGCGGGCGGCGGCCGATATCGCCGGCGGAGCGGTGAAGAACAGGCGCTTCGATCTGCTCCATGCGCATGACTGGCAAGCGGGACTGGCTCCGGCCTATCTGCGGTTCGCGCCGTTCGGCGGGCGCAAGGTGCCGTCGGTCATGACCATCCACAACATGGCCTTCCAGGGCTTCTTCCCGGCCTCGGCCTTCAAGAATTTGGAATTGCCGAAGGCTGCATGGGCGATCGACGGCGTCGAAAGCTACGGTGGCGTCGGAATGCTCAAGGCGGGACTGCAACTCGCCGATCTCGTGACCACCGTCAGCCCGACCTACGCCGCCGAAATCCGCATGCCGGAATATGGAATGGGTCTCGAAGGACTGGTCGTCTCGCGCGGGAACGACGTGGTCGGCATCTTGAACGGCATCGACGCCAATGAATGGAGCCCGGCGACGACGGAGTCGCTGGACGCGAACTATTCGGCGAAGACGATCGCCGGCCGCACAGCCAACAAACGCGTCGCTGGAAAAGGAGTTCGGCCTCGACCGCGACGACGGGCCAATCTTCATCGTCGTCAGCCGGCTCACCTGGCAGAAGGGCATGGATGTCCTGCCGGAGGTGCTCGATCACCTGGTGGGCAACGGCGCGCGGCTGGCGCTCCTCGGATCGGGCGATGCAACGATCGAGAAGGCGCTGCGCGACGGCGCGGCTCGCCACCCGGGCCGCGTTGGCGTTCGCTTCGGTTATGACGAGAGCCTGTCGCACCGCATGCAGGGCGGCGGGGACGCCATCCTGATTCCAAGCCGCTTCGAGCCATGCGGGCTGACGCAGATGTATGGCCTCGCTTATGGCTGCGTGCCGGTCGTGGCCCGCACGGGCGGGCTCGCGGACACGGTCATCGACGCGAATGTCGCGGCGCTGAACCAGAATGTCGCAACCGGCGTTCAATTCACCGGAGTGGATTACCACGCGCTGGCGACGGCGATCAGCCGGACCGTGGCGCTTTACCGCGACCGCCGCACCTGGCGGTCGATACAGAGGAACGGGATGAATTCTGACTTTTCGTGGACCCGCAGCGGCCGGGTCTATGCCGACCACTATCATCGCCTCGTGGCGGAGGCGGCCTGATGCGCGTCGAGCATGCCGACGACGCCGTTCGAAGGCCAGAAGCCCGGAACCTCCGGGCTACGCAAGAAGGTGCCGGTCTTCCAGCAGCCGAACTATGCCGAAAACTTCATCCAGTCGGTGTTCGATGCGGTGCCGCGCGAGCCGGGATCGACCTTGGTCATCGGCGGCGACGGGCGCTTCCACAATCGCGTCGTGATCCAGCAGGCGATCCGCATGGCGGCCGCCAACGGTTATGGTCGGGTGCTGGTCGGGCAGGGGGGCATTCTGTCCACGCCGGCGGCAAGCAACCTGATCCGCAAATATGGCGCGTCCGGCGGGCTGATCCTTTCCGCCAGTCACAATCCCGGCGGGCCGGACGGCGATTTCGGCATCAAGTACAACATCGCCAATGGCGGGCCCGCGCCCGAAGCCGTCACCGAGGCGATCTTCCAGCGCACCACGACGGTCGACCGCTGGTTCTCGGTCGACGCGCCGGACGTCGATCTCGACACGGTCGGCACCTCCGACGTCGGCGGCATGACCGTCGAGGTAGTCGATTCCGTCGCCGATTATGCCGAGCTGATGGAGAGCCTGTTCGACTTCGCCGCCATCCGTGAGGCGGTGGTCGACGGGTTCACGATGGCGTTCGACGCGATGAGTGCGGTGACCGGCCCCTACGCCAAGGAAATCATCGAGCGACGGCTCGGATTTCCTGCGGGGACGGTGTGGAACGCCGAGCCGCTCGAGGACTTCGGCGGCCATCACCCGGACCCGAACCCGGTGCACGCCAAGGCGCTCTACGATCACATGATGGGACCGGACGCTCCGGACTTCGGCGCGGCATCGGACGGCGACGGCGACCGCAATCTCATCGTCGGCAAGGGCATTTTCGTCACGCCGTCGGACTCGCTGGCGATGCTTGCCGCCAATGCGCATTTGGTGCCGGCCTATCGCGACGGGCTGAGCGGGATCGCGCGGTCGATGCCGACCAGCGGCGCCGCCGATCGAGTCGCGGAATCGCTCGGCATTCCGTGCTTCGAAACGCCGACCGGCTGGAAGTTCTTCGGCAATCTGCTCGACGCCGGCATGGCGACCATCTGCGGCGAGGAGAGCGCGGGCACCGGATCGAACCATGTGCGCGAGAAGGACGGGCTGTGGGCGGTCCTGTTCTGGCTCAACATCCTCGCGGTGAGACGCATTCCCGTCGAGCAACTGGCGCGCGAACATTGGGCGCGCTTCGGCCGCAACTATTACGCGCGGCACGACTACGAGGCGATCGAAACCGCCCGGGCCGACCAGTTGATGACCGGAGCTGAAGGCGTCACTCACAAACCTGCCGGGCCGCCGGTTCGGAGACCTCACGGTCACGGCCGCCGACGACTTCTCCTATTCCGATCCGGTCGATGGTTCGGTCAGCCCGCATCAGGGCGTGCGGATATTCTTCGAGGGCGGTTCGCGGATCGTCTTCCGCCTGTCCGGCACAGGCACCGAAGGCGCGACGTTGCGTGTCTATCTCGAGCGGTACGAAGGCCCCGAAGGGAAGCTCGAGGCCGCGACTTCCGACATGCTGGCTGAACTCGCGACCGCCGCGGATGCCATCGCCGGCATCTCGCGCCACACCGGGCGAAACTCTCCAGACGTGGTGACGTGATCGAGCCGCTCGGCGCGACCATCGCCGACGGGAAGACGAGGTTCGCCGTTCGAGCGCCGAAGGCAAGCGCCGTCGACCTTTGCCTGTTCGATGCTGCGGGCGAGACGCGCCACGCGATGCGCCGGAACGGCGATGTTTGGGAATACGAGTTCGCGGAAGATCTCGCCGGGGCCCGCTACGGATTTCGCGCGCATGGCGAATGGGCGCCCGAACAGCGGCTCTGGTTCGACCCTTCGAAGTTGCTCGTCGATCCTTACGCCCGGGAGATCGATCGGCGGTTCGTCCAGCATCCTAGCCTCGCCGAATTCGGCACCGACACGGCCGACATCGTTCCCCGCGCGATCGTGGCGGCGACGGCGCCGGACGTCCCTCGGCAGCCGCCGGTCTTCGCTCGCGGCGGCTTGATCTACGAACTGAATGTTCGAGCCTTCACGATCCTGCATCCGGAAGTTCCCGAGCAGCTACGCGGGACGGTCGCCGCGCTCGCGCATCCATCGATCATCGCGCACCTGAAGAAGCTGCATGTGAGCGCCGTCGAGCTGATGCCCATCGTGGCGTGGATCGACGAGCGCCACCTGCCGCCGCTCGGCCTCGTCAACGCCTGGGGCTACAATCCGGTCACGATGATGGCGCTCGATCCGGGCCTTTGCCCCGGCGGCGTCGCGGAACTACGCGACACGGTTGCGGCGCTGCATGCCGAAGGCATCGGCGTGATCCTCGACATCGTCCTAAATCATACGGGCGAGAGCGACGTCCATGGCGGCATCCTGTCGCTGCGCGGGCTCGACGACAGCGCTTATGCGCGCGAGGCCGATGGACATCTGACGAACGTCACTGGCACCGGCAACACGCTCGACTTCGCCAACCCATCCGTTCGCCAGCTTGCGCTCGAAACGCTGCGCCATTTCGTGCGGAAGTGCGGCATCGACGGCTTCCGCTTCGACCTGGCGACGGTGCTGGCGCGAGGTCCCGACTTCGACCCCGCCGCGCCGATCTTCGCGGAGATTGCGGCCGACCCCTGGCTGAAGGATCGTGTCCTCATTGCCGAGCCATGGGACATCGGACACGGCGGATACCGGCTCGGTCAATTTCCCCCGAACTGGCTCGAGTGGAACGACCGCTATCGAGACGACGTGCGGCGCTTCTGGCGCGGAGACGGGGACGTGGGGATCGGCCGGCTGGCGACGCGGCTGGCAGGATCGTCGGACATCTTCGGGCCGGAGACGCGCAGCGTGAACTTCCTTGCGGCGCACGACGGTCTGACTCTGGCCGACACCGTCGCTTACGCCCACCGACACAATGAGGCGAACGGCGAGGGAAACCGTGACGGCCACCATGAGAATTTCTCGTGGAATTGCGGGGTTGAAGGACCGTCCGATGACCATGCCGTTCTCACGGCGCGGTCGCGCGACATGCGCGCGATGCTGACGACATTGTTCGCCTCGACCGGCACGATCATGTTGATGGCTGGCGACGAGTTCGGGCGAACCCAGGCCGGCAACAACAACGCCTACTGCCAGGATAATGCGACAACCTGGCTCGACTGGGAGCGACGCGATCTATCGCTGGAGGCCTTTGTCGCCGAGCTTTCCGCTCGTCGGGCGACGGCACCTGAATTCTTCGCCCGATTTCCTTCCGAGGCGGAGTGGCTGCGTCTGGACGGCCAGCAACTTTCCGTGGCCGATTGGGAACACGCCGATTCCACGAGTTTCAAGCTGGAGGCAGCTCGCGGCACGGTCTCGCTGGCGCTCACGATCGATTACGCCGATCGGCGTGCGGATTTTTCGTTAACGCAAAAGACCTGATCGCTAGCCCGCTGGCTTCAACATCCCGTGCATGCCGAGCCACCCGACGAAGGCGTCGAACCAGCCCGTGCTCGTCGTTTCCTTCGGGTACATGCCGAAGCCGTGCCCACCCTGTTCGTACAGGTGAAATTCGACGGGACGCTTGGCGGCTTGCCAGCTGCTGATCAACCCGAACTCCGATCCGCCGAACAAGGGATCGTCGGCAGCTAGAGCGACGAACAGGGGCGGTGCATCGGGCGGGACCGTCACTGCATCGAGCGGCCCATAGATGTCGCCGATGAAAGCCGGCTTTGCATCGTCAGTCGCCGAGCGTCGTCGCCATCGTCAGCATCGCTCCTGCAGAAAAGCCGATCATGCCGATCCGTTCGGGATTCACGCGCCATTCCGAAGCGCGCCTGCGGATCAGGGCAAAGGCGGCGCGGGAATCGGCGAGTTGCGGCGCGAGGGTCGGGATCACCTCTTCGACCTTCATCCGCCCACGTGGACGGGCAGCGCCCGAGAACATGGCGGCCATCGACTTTTCGAAGCCGGCCATGTCCTGCGGCGTCTGCTGGAGGCGGTACTTGAGCACGAAGGCGGCGACCCCCTTTGCCGCGAGCGCACGCGCCACATCGAATCCTTCGTTGTCCATCGACAAGGTCCGAAAGCCGCCGCCCGGGAGCAACGATCACCGCTGTGCCTGTTGCCGTCGCTGGATCGGGAAGGAACGGCGTCAGCGTGGCGACCGTCACGTTCCGGGCGAAGGCGCTGCCATACTGCCGATGCCAGGATTCCGGCGCGGTGGCTCCCGGCAACTCACCGGTCCCGAGCACGATCGCATCGGGCTGAGCCGGAGTGGCGATCGGCGTCATCTTGTCGTTCTGGGCATGTGCCGACGTCGCCAATCCGCCGGCGATCAGGATCGCCATCGAAGCGCGCCAAAATGCCCAAGCCATTCGTGGAATCGTCACTCGCGCGCCTTTCGATGCTTCCAATGCCTAAGGCTTGCCATTGCTATTTGTCCGGGTAAAGCAGATTTGAAGTCTGCTTTTTGAGCAAGCTCATTTTGGAGTGGAGATGCCGCGTTCCAGTGCCCTGCCGCTCCGATTGCATGGCAAGCTGGCGCGCGATCTCGGTCTGCAGATCGTATCCGGCGCCATCGAGACAGGCGCTCTGCTCGAAACGGAGCTCGCGGCGAGCGAGCGGCACCATGTTTCCCGGGCCGCGTATCGCGAAGCCGTGCGCATTCTCGCGGCCAAGGGTCTCGTGGAGAGTCGCCCGAAGGTCGGGACTCGGGTCACGGCGCGCGAGAAGTGGCATCTGCTCGACCCGGACGTGCTGTCGTGGATGTTCGAATCCGAACCTGCCGAGCATGTTCTCGAATTCGTTGTTCGAGCTTCGCATGATCGTCGAGCCCGAGGCGGCCGCTTTGGCCGCTCAGCGGCGCACAAGCGAGCACCTCGAGCGCATGAGCAGGTCGCTTGCGGCCATGACGGAGCACAGCCTCGCCACTGAAGAGGGCCGCATCGCGGACCGCGAGTTTCATGCGACGCTATTGGTGGCTTCCGACAATCCGTTTCTGCGCACGCTCACCAGCAGCATCTCCACCGCCGTCTCATGGACGACGGTCCTCAAGCAGCGCGTGCGGCCTCTGGTGCGCGATCCGATTCCCGACCACCAAAGGGTGTTCGACGCGATCGCCGCCCGCAATCCATCTGCCGCAAGAGAAGCCATGTCGAAACTGGTCGAGCTCGCTCTGTTCGATACCCGCAACGCTCCTCAGGCACATGGTCGCGCCACGCCCCGAAAGGCGAGCAAGTCGTGACGCAGTCGGATGCGCAGCTTCATCTGGTTCAGCTCACGGATGAGCACGGGCGTCGATCCGTCGCTGCCATCGGTGACGACGGGGCGCGACGCGTTGCGGAAGTAGAGGGCGTTCGCGATCTGGCCATGCTCGCGCTTGAACGGCAGGCAAGCCTCGCGAGCGTTGTCTCAGGGCTGATCACCAGTGAAGTGGTCGACCTGGACGCCGCCCAGTCCGAGGGAAGGCTTCTGCCCGCGATCGATCATCCGGATCCCGCACGTCTCCATCTGACCGGTACTGGACTGACGCATCTTGGCTCCGCCGAAGGCCGCGACAAGATGCACAAAAAGGCGGCGGCGGGCGCCGTCACCGATTCCATGCGCATGTTCCTGATGGGCCTGGAAGAGGGCAAGCCGGACAGCGGACCAGGCTGCCAGCCGGAATGGTTCTACAAGGGCAATGGCACGTGCCTTGCGGGTCCTTCGGACGATCTGAAATCGCCCGGTTTCGCGCTCGACGGCGGGGAAGAGCCCGAGATCGCGGGCATCTACATCATCGATGACGAGGGGAATCCGCGGCGGCTTGGGTTCGTGCTCGCGAACGAGTTTTCCGACCACGTTACGGAACGCCACAATTACCTTTGGCTGGCGCATTCCAAGCTTCGCCCGGCTGCGATCGGCGCCGAGCTGCTGACCGGAGATCTGCCGGACGACTTGCGCGGGACCAGCCGCATCGTTCGCGACGGTGAGACTTTGTGGGAAGCGCCGTTCCTATCGGGCGAGGCGAACATGTCGCACAGCATCGCCAATCTCGAACATCATCACTTCAAATATGACCTGTTCCGGCAGCCCGGCGACATTCACGTCCACTTCTTCGGGACGGCGACATTGTCCTTCGCGCAATCGGTGAAAACCGAACCGGGCGACATCTTCGAGATTGAGGCCGAACCGTTCGCCCTCAAGCTGCGCAACCGCCTTGTACTTTCGGAGCCGCGCGAAGTGCGCGTTTCCATTCTGTAATTTGATTCAATGGGGAGCCTGGAACGCATGAGAGGAACGACGAGGGTCGCGGCTGCGGCAAGCATTTTCTGCCTGGCCTTGCAGCCAGGTTCAGCGGCTGCACAGCAAGGTGCGTCTGCCCCGGTCAGGCTCAGCGTTCAGGCGGACCAGAAGGGTCCCAAAATCGAGCCGGACATCTTCGGCCAGTTCGCCGAACATCTCGGCACCGGAATCTACGGCGGCGTGTGGGTCGGCAAGGATTCGCCCATCCCCAACGTAAATGGCATCCGCACCGACGTCGTCCAGGCTCTGCGAGCGATCAAGGTGCCCAACATCCGCTGGCCCGGCGGCTGCTTCGCCGACGAATATCACTGGCGTGAAGGCGTCGGGCCCGCCGATCGGCGGCCAGAGCGGCTCAATGCGAGCTGGGGCGGAGTGATCGAGCCGAACAGCTTCGGCAGCGACGAATTCTTCGAGTTCGCGAGGCAGGTCGGCTCCGAAGCCTTTCTTTCGGTCAACGTGGGTTCGGGGACGGTGCAGGAATCCGCCGACTGGCTCGAATATCTGACCGCCGACAAGCCGACGACGCTGGTCAAGGAGCGCGTCGCGAACGGCCATCCGGCGCCGTACAAGATCAAGTATCTCGGCCTGGGCAATGAGAATTGGGCGTGCGGCGGAGCCATGTCCGCCGACCATTATGTCGAGGAGATGAAGCGGTTCGCGCATTACTCGCGCAACCTGAACCCGGCGCAGACCGGGGGCGAGGCGATGAAGCGCGTCGCCGTCGGCTGGGACAGCGGCAAGGACGATTATACCGAAGCGGTGATGAAGGCCTGGAAGAACAAGAACTGGGCCTGGGACATCGAGGGCGTTTCGCTTCACGGCTACACGATCCCGAACAGCTGGGAGAAGAAGGGCCCGAGCGTCGGCTTCGGCGAGGACGAATATGCCAAGGGCCTAAGGGCGACGCTCCAGATGAAGGAGTGGGTCGCCAAGCAGAGCGCGATCATGGACCGCTACGATCCTGAGAAGAAGCTCGGCCTCTACGTCGACGAGTGGGGCATCTGGGTCGACCCCAACCCGGGCAGCAATCCGGGCTTCCTGCAGCAGCAGAACACCTTGCGCGACGGCGTGATCGCGGCGCTCAACCTCAACATCTTCATGCGCAACGCCGACCGGGTGCGCGGGACCAACATCGCCCAGATGGTCAATGTGCTTCAGGCGATGATCCTGACCGACGGACCGAAGATGCTGCTGACCCCGACCTACCACGTCTATCACATGTACGTGCCGTTCCAGGGCGCGACCGCTGTTCCCGTCGATTTCGAGGCGGGGAGCTATGCCTTCGGAGATATCAGCCTGCCGCGTGTCGATGCGGTCGCGGCGCGCGATACGTCGGGCAAATTGTGGCTCGCGCTCGTCAATCTCGATGCGAACCGGCCTGCGCGGCTGGCGACGTCCATTGCGGGCTTGAACGCGCGCAGTGCAACCGGCCGTGTCCTCACTGCCAACGCGGTGGATGCGCATAACAGCTTTGCGAGCCCGAATGCCGTTGCACCGAAGCCGTACAGCGGACGGGCGTCGGGCGGGCAGCTTCAATTCGACCTGCCGCCGAAGTCGATCGCGGTGGTCCAGGTCCAGTGAATTTCGGGGAGAGGGTGATGAAGCCAGTTGGACTGACGATCGCGGCCGTTGCCGCCGCCTTGCTGGGAGCCTGCGGACAAGGCGGGGGACCGGCGAACGACGGCGGAATGGTCGTCGGATTCTCCCAGATCGGATCCGAGTCCGGCTGGCGAACGGCCGAGACGAATGCCGCTCGCAAAGCGGCCGAGACGCGCAAGGTGGACCTGCGAATCTCGGATGCGCAGCAGCGTCAGGAAAATCAGATCAAGGCCATCCGCGCGTTCATCGCGCAGGGCGTGGAAGGGATCCTGCTTGCACCCGTCGTCGCGACGGGCTGGGACCAGGTCCTGAAGGAGGCGAAGGCGGCGAACATTCCCGTCATCCTGGTCGACCGCCAGATCGAGACCGCCGACCCGAGCCTCTACCTTTCGGCCGTGACCTCCGACCAGGTGCTCGAAGGCCGGACGGCTGGCGAATGGCTGACGAAGGCGGCCGCGAACCGCGAATGCGGGGTCGTCGAACTGCAGGGAACGGTCGGATCCAGCCCGGCCATCGCGCGCAAGAAGGGCTTCGACGAGGCGGTCTCCAAGGCGCCGAACGTCAAGGTGCTTCGCTCGCAATCGGGGGACTTCACGCGCGCCAAGGCCAAGGAGGTCATGGAAAGCGCCATCAAGTCGCTTGGCGGCGACAAGATCTGCGCGGTCTATGCGCACAACGACGACATGATGATCGGCGCCATCCAGGCGATGAAGGAGGCCGGGCTCAAACCGGGGAAGGACGTCCTCACGGTGTCGATCGATGCGGTGCCCGACATCTTCAAGGCCATGGCCGATGGCGAAGCGAATGCGACGGTCGAGCTCACGCCGGAAATGGTCGGGCCCGCGCTCGACATGCTTGCCGCCTACAAGAAGGACGGAAAAGCGCCGCCGAAATGGCACCAGACGCCCACCAAGCTCTTCCTCCCCGACACAGCCGCCGCGGAGTACGAACGGCGCAAGGACCTCTACTGAGAGGATCGTAGAATGTCGGGACGTCCAGCCGCTCCTCGAAGCCAGCGGCATCGGCAAGGTCTATCCGGGCACCATTGCGCTGCACGACGTCGACTTCGCTCTTGGCGCCTGGGCGAGGTGCACGCGCTGATGGGGGAGAATGGCGCCGGCAAATCGACGCTGATCAAGATCCTGACGGGTGCCGAGCAACGCAGCAGCGGGACGATCCTGGTCGACGGCCGCCCGGTTCATTTTTCGACGACAAAGGACGCTCAGAAGTCCGGCGTCTGGGCCGTGCACCAGGAAGTCATGGTGCTTCCGAACCTCAGCGTCGCCGACAATATCATGCTCGGCTACCAGCCGACCCGCTTCGGCCTGGTCGATCGTCGAGAAACCCGCCGTCTCGCACGAGCAAGCCATCTCGCAGCTGGGCCTCGATCTGGACGTCGACCGGCCGCTCGGCAGCTATTCCGTCGCGATCAGGCAGCTCGTTGCGATCGCCCGGGCAGTGCGTGCCGACGCGCGTGTGCTTGTGCTCGACGAACCGACGGCGAGCCTCGACGCGTCGGAAGTGGAGCGCCTGTTCGAAGTCATTCGCGGCCTCGCGAGACGTGGCACGGGCGTCGTCTTCATCACGCACTTCATCGATCAGGTCTATGAGCTGAGCGACCGCATTTCGGTGCTGCGCAACGGGCGGATGCTGGGGACGTTCGCAACCGAGGAATTGCCCAAGCGCGAACTCATCCACCTGATGATCGGCAAGTCGCTCGAGCAGGCAATCGAACGGCCGGCGGCGGCGAAGGAAACGACAGGGGACGTCGCCGCGCGGTTTTCAGGACTGGGCAGAGCAGGCCTGGTCGAACCGTTCGATATCGAACTTCACTCGGGCGAAGCCGTGGGCGCGGCCGGACTGCTCGGGTCGGGGAGAACCGAGACCGCCTTGCTCATGTTCGGAGCCGAGCGCTCCGATCAGGGCTCGGTCCAGATCGCCGGTAAGGAGACGAAGCTTCGCTCGCCGCGGGACGCGATCCGCAACGGGCTCGCCTTCAGTCCCGAAGACCGCAAGGCGGATGCCATATTCGCGGACCTGTCGATCCGGGAGAACATCATTCTCGCGCTTCAGGCCAAGCGCGGATGGGCTCGCAAGCTGCCGCGCAAGACCTGCGAGGAGCTGGCCGACCGGTACATTGCGATGCTCGACATCCGCACGCCGAATGCGGACAAACCGATCGGTCAGCTTTCCGGCGGAAATCAGCAGAAGGCATTGCTCGCCCGCTGGCTCGTTACAGAGCCGCGCATTCTCATCCTCGACGAGCCCACGCGCGGTATCGACGTCGGTGCGCACGCCGAGGTCGTTCGGCTGATCGAGGATCTGCGCGACGACGGCATGGCGCTGTACGTCATTTCATCCGAGCTCGATGAACTGGTCGCCTACAGCGAGCGCGTCAGCGTGATGCATGAGCGCAAGCAGGTCTGCATGCTCGAGCGCGACAAGCTTTCGGTCGAGAACATCGTCTCGGCAATCGCCGCACCCGCGGGCGCAGCGTGACGCGCTTCTTCCGAAACTCGGGTCCGCAGCTGGCGGCGCTGAGCATCGTGCTGCTGATCGACTGGCTGATCTTCCCGTCCTTCTTCGATCTGCGGATCGTGGACGGCCGACTGACCGGAAGCATCGTCGATGTGCTGATCAGAGGCGCTCCAGTCGCGCTGCTCGCGCTTGGCATGGCGGGCGTGATTGCCACGCGCGGCATCGATCTCTCCGTCGGCGCGACCATGGCCATCGCCGGGGCGCTCGCGGCGAGCGCAATTTCCGGCGGTGCCCCCTGGTGGCTGGCCGTTCTCTACGCGCTGGGGGCCGGCCTCGCTTGCGGCCTCTGGAACGGCGTCCTCGTCGCTTTTCTCCGTCTGCAGCCCATCGTCGCGACCCTCGTCCTGATGGTTGCCGGCCGTGGCATCGCGCAGCTCATCACTTCGGGGCAGATCACCACCTTCAACGACGAGGCTTTCGCGGCGATCGCCGGCGGATCCTTGCTGACCATTCCCTTGCCGATCCTGATCGCCGGTGCGGCGGCCGCCCTGCTTGCGGTCCTCGCGCGATCGACCGCGCTGGGCCTGATGATCGAGGCTATCGGGATCAATCCGCGAGCATCGGAGCTCGTCGGCATCAACACGCGTGCGACCGTCCTTGCAGTCTACGCGCTGTCCGGTCTCACCGCAGCACTCGCCGGCATCATCGCGACTGCGGACATCCGCGGAGCGGACGCGAACAATGTCGGGCTCTGGCTGGAGCTCGATGCCATTCTGGTGGTCGTCATCGCCGGCGGTTCGCTGCTCGGCGGGCGCTTGTCCTATGGCCTGACGCTGGTCGGAGCGATCACGCTGCAGGCGCTCAAGACAGGCATTCTCCTCGCGGGCTTCCCGCCGCAGATGAGCCTCATCCTGATGGCAATCATGATCTCCGTACTGCTGGTCGTGCAGGCGCCGGCAATACGGCAAAGGCTTGCAGGCCAGGGCATTGCGGACGGCGCCCTCATGAGCCTCGGCCGTCACCGCGCGATCCTGATCACGCTCGCCGTTCTTCTTGGCTCTGCTCGGCCTTTGCGCAGTTCAGTTCCCGTTCGTCCTGTCCACGCGGGTCATCGGCAACCTGCTCACGGACAATGCTTTCCTCGGCCTTCTCGCGCATCGGCATGACCGTCGTGATCATCTCGGGTGGAATCGATCTGTCGGTCGGGTCCGTGCTGGCCTTCGTCAGCGTCTTGCTCGCGGTCATGATCACGCGGTTGGGCGTGGATCCACTGCTGGCATTCGCGCTTGCTCTGCTGGTCGGCACGGCCTTCGGCGCCTTGCAGGGCGCTGCCATCCATCTGCTGGGAGCGCCGGCTTTCATCGTGACGCTTGCGGGCATGTTCCTTGCGCGAGGCGCCTGCTTCCTGCTGACCGAGGATTCCATCCCAATCAATTCCGCACTCTATTCGAGCATCACGGACGCCGCTCTGCCGCTGGCCGGCGGACGTCTGACGCTCGCGGCGATCGCCATGCTGGTGGCGGCGGCACTCGCGGCGCTGATCCTTCGGCGCACGAAATTCGGCGCAAATGTTTACGCACTCGGAGGCGACCCGCACGCTGCCGAACTCATGGGCATCTCCGTTGGCCGGACGACCGTCGGAATCTATGCTTTCTCGGGCTTCACCGCCGCGGCCGCCGGGATCCTCTACTCGCTCTACACGCAGTCCGGCTATCCGCTCGCGGCCGTCGGAATCGAGTTGGACGCGATCGCTGCGACGGTCATCGGCGGCACTTTGCTGTCCGGCGGTTACGGCAGCATCGTCGGCACAATCCTGGGGGTCCTCATACTCGGCCTGATCCAGCTCTACATCACGCTGCAGGGAACGCTCTCGAGCTGGGTCGCGAAGATCGCGACCGGCGCCTTGCTGCTGTTGTTCATCGCTGCCCAGCGATTGCTTTCGCATTCCCGCAACTGACCTCGAACTTTCGGACACGACACAATGTCAGATAAACACTCCGCCGCACCCAGACGTCTTCGCTCCCGCGAATGGTTCGACGATCCGTCGAATGCCGACATGACGGCGCTCTATCTCGAGCGATACATGAACTTCGGCCTGGCGCTGGACGAGCTTCAGTCCGGCAAGCCGATCGTCGGGATCGCCCAGACCGGAAGCGATCTCAGCCCCTGCAACCGCCATCATCTCGTGCTCGCCGAGCGCATCCGCGCCGGAATATTGGAGGCGGGCGGGATTCCCTTCGAGTTTCCGGTTCATCCGATCCAGGAAACGGGCAAGCGCCCGACGGCAGGGCTCGACCGGAACCTTGCCTACATCGGCCTGGTCGAGGTGCTGTTCGGCTATCCGCTCGACGGCGTCGTGCTGACGACCGGATGCGACAAGACCACGCCGGCCTGCGCTGATGGCCGCGGCGACCGTCAACATCCCCGCCATCTCACTCTCGGTGGGCCCGATGCTCAACGGTTGGCACAAGGGCGAGCGCACGGGATCGGGGACGATCGTCTGGAAAGCGCGCGAGCTGCTGGCGGCCGGGAGAGATCGACTATCGCGGGTTCATCAAGCTGGTCGCTTCGTCTGCGCCGTCCACCGGCTTCTGCAACACCATGGGAACGGCGAGCACGATGAACTCGCTTGCCGAGGCGTTGGGCATGTCGCTGCCCGGATCGGCCGCGATCCCGGCGCCCTATCGCGACCGGCAGGAGGCGGCGTATCGGACCGGGCTGCAGATCGTCGAAATGATCGAGGCGGACCGCAAGCCTTCGCAAATTCTCACGCGCGAGGCCTTTCTCAACGCCATCCGCGTCAATTCGGCGATCGGCGGCTCCACCAATGCGCCGATCCATCTCATCGCGCTCGCCCGGCACATGGGCGTCGAACTTACGATCGACGATTGGCAGGAGTTCGGGCGCGACATTCCGCTGCTCGTCAACCTGCAGCCGGCGGGAGAGTATCTCGGCGAGGACTTCTACCGGGCGGGCGGCGTCCCGGCCGTCGTCTCGGAACTGATGAAGCAGGGGCTTATCAACGAGGGCGCCCTGACGGCGAACGGCCGGACCATCGGCGAGAACAATCGCGATGCGCAGATCGAGGATGAAGAGGTCATTCGTCCCTTCGATCGCCCGATGAAGCAGGCCGCGGGCTTTTCCGTGCTCCGGGGCAATCTGTTCGACAGCGCAATCATGAAGCTCAGCGTGATCTCGGACGAATTTCGAGAGCGCTATCTGAGCAATCCCGACGATCCGGACGCCTTCGAAGGGCCGGTCGTCGTGTTCGACGGCCCGGAGGATTATCACAGAAGGATCGACGACCCGACGCACGGGCATCGACGAGAAGACCATCCTGATCATGCGCGGCGCCGGTCCGATCGGATACCCGGGCGCGGCCGAAGTGGTGAACATGCGGGCGCCTGCAGAACTGCTGAAGGCCGGCATCCATGCGCTGCCCTGCATGGGCGACGGCCGCCAGTCCGGAACGTCCGGGTCGCCCTCGATCCTCAACGCGTCGCCCGAAGCCGCCGCGGGTGGCGGACTTGCGCTCCTGCGAAGCGGCGACCGCGTGCGCGTCGATCTCAAGCGCGGAGAAGCGAACATTCTGATCGATGCGGCGGAACTGGACGAGGCGCCGTCGCGAACTGGAGGCCCAGGGAGGCTTCCGCATCCCTGAAAATCAAACGCCCTGGCAGGAGATCCACCGCAACACCGTGGGCCAGTTGTCGACGGGCGCAATCATCGAACCGGCGGAGAAATATCAAAGGATCAGCCAGACTTACGGGGTTCCTCGGCACAATCATTGAAACTCGGGCTGAGGAAGAAGCGTTCGTTTCGCAGGCGTTCCAACTGTTGCCGGAATGTCACTTCCCGACCGCCGCTTCATGAAACGAGCAGTTCAATGCAGGCCGGCACCGTTCCGCTCTTGCGCAATTTGTCCGAACGTGAAAAAACGAGTCGAATCCGTTAGCGCTAACATGGGGAAGAGAGAGCCCCGTTCCGCGCTGTGTGTCCAACGGGAGTGTTAGCGCTACCAGAGCGCGGAGGGTTTGGATTTAACTTAGTTCGATTGAAACAGGGGAGAGAGTTATGGGGTACTTCGGGGAGAGGAATCCGTCGCGCGCGTCGTTCGGGACGGGATTGCGGCGTTCAATGCTCGTTGGCGCATCGATCATCGCAACGTGCAGCCTGCCGGCTGCCGCATTAGCGCAGGAGCAATCGGCCAGTCCCGAAGTTGCGCCGGAAGACACGGCGCCCAACACGGCAACAGCAGATCAGACGGGCGGGGGCACGTCACAGTCTGGTGGAGCCGGCGCGCGGCATCTGAGGCCGACGGAGAAATCGTCGTCACCGGCGTTCGCGCCTCACTCGAGCGCGCACGCGATATCAAGCGGACATCGTCCGGCGTCGTCGACGCGGTTTCGGCCGAAGAAATCGGCAAGTTCCCGGACACGAACCTCGCAGAGTCGCTGCAGCGCATCCCGGGCGTGTCGATCGACCGCCGCGCCGGCGAAGGCGGACGCGTAACGGTTCGCGGTTTCGGTCCGCAGTTCAACCTGGTGACGGTCAACGGCCGGCAGCTGGCGACGTCCGATATCGACCTCGTCGGCAGCGACGGCGGCGACTTCGGTCGCGCGACAAGCCGCTCGTTCGACTTCTCCAATCTGGCTTCGGAAGGCGTTTCGCGCCTTGAGGTCTACAAGACCGGCCGCGCCGCGATCCCGTCAGGCGGTATCGGCGCCGCGATCAACGTCGTCACGCATGCGCCCGCTCGACGGCAGCGCAGTCCGGCTTTCGCGGAAGCGTCGGCGCAAAGGCCTGTACGACACCAGCAACGACGGATTTCAAAGTCACTCCGGAACTGTCCGGCGTCCTCAGCTGGTCGGATCCGATGCCGATACGATCGGCGTCAGCGCTTTTCGGCGCCTATCAGAAGCGCGAGGCCGCAGCGGCAGCGGCGATCTCGAACGACTGGAACATCACGCTGCTTCAGTTCGATCCCATTGCCCCGCGACGTCGGTCCGAACACGGTCATCACGAATGCGCCGACGGATCCGCCGCAGCTTGTCGCCATTCCGAACGACAGCCGGTACGATTATTCGGAATTCAAGCGCACGCGCATCAATTTCAGCGGAACCGTGCAGTTCCGGCCGATCGAAACTCTGACGATCACCGCGGATGCGCTGTACGCGCAGAACAAGTCGAAGGAAGAGCGTGCGGAGCAGACGAACTGGTTCAACCGTCCATTCGACAACGTCACGTTCGACGACGACGATGTGGTCGCGACTGCAATCTATCTCGACGAAGGTACCGGCTACAGCACCAAGGATATCGGCTTCGAGCAGGTCTATCGCGCGACCAAGACGAAGGTCCACAGCTATGGCCTCAATGCCAATTGGGAAATCGTCGCCGGCCTGACTTTGAACCTCGACGGCAACCACGTCGAAGTCCAAGATCGACGCCGGATGCTCCGAACGGAACCAGCGCGACGCTCGTTGGCATGGGCGCACCGGTCGTCGATGGCCACTCCGTCGACTACTGCGGGAACATTCCGCTGCAGGATTGGTCGCTCAACGACAGCGGTCTGGGAGCTGACGGGATTGCCGGAACGCCGACGATCGCGGCAATAACAACGGCATTCTGGACATCGGCGACCTCGGCACCCAGATCGCCCGTACCGCGACAAACCGGCAGGAGCATCGGGTCAACCAGTTCCGTGCCGACCTAGGCTGGGATTTCGGGACGGCGCCCGCTTCGATTTCGGCGCGACGCGCATGAATTCGAAGATGACCAGCGCGCGCATCCAGACGCAGCAGCAGCTCGGCGACTGGGGCATCACGCAGGTCGGCGACATTGCGGCGCTGACGGGCGATCTCGTCGAGCAATTCTGCCTCAGCTGCCAGTTCGACGACTTCAATCCGACCTTCGCGGACGTCGCTTTCCGTGGCAACGCCGTCGACATGTACGAAATACTGTCGGCTGCTTATGCCGCCGACGGTCGGCCGCTGGATCCCGGCACTCAGCCGGGCAATGCGGTCGCGATTACCGCCAACGACTATGATCGGGTCGAGGAGAAGGTCACTTCCATCTATGCTCAGCTGAGCTGGAAGGGTGATTTCGCCGGACGTCCGGCCGCCGTGTCGCGGCGGAGTGCGTTGGGAAACCACCAAGGTGAACTCGTTCGCGAGTGCAGGCGATACCGGCTTACATCCAGTGGGACAGCGACAACGACTTCAGCCGCATGGTCGGTGCGAACGTCCAGCGGCATCACGTCCAAGGGCCAGTACACCAACTTCCTGCCGTCGGTCGATTTCCGCATCGAGCCAATGGACAATGTTGTTGCGCGCGTTTCGCTCAGCAAGACGCTGGCGCGGCCGATTACGGCAATTTGTTCGCCTCGGTTTCGGCCAACGCTCCGAACCGTCCGACGTTCCTCGGCGGCATCGCGACCGGCAGCCGGTGGCGATCCTGACCTGAAGCCGCTGGTTTCGGGCAACCTCGATATCAGCCTCGAATGGTACTACGCGCCTTCGAGCTACGTATCGGCCGGCTTCTTCGCGAAGAGCGTGAAGAACTTCGTCGGGCAGGGAACGTTTGACGAGCAACTGTTCGGCCTGCGAGATCCGAGCTCGGGAACTGCCGGAAGTCGTTCGGGCACTGGCGGTCTCGCAGCTCAACGCGTCTCGGCGTTCCGATCAGCGACGTCAGCATGTTCACCTATGCGGCCTTGCTGATCCAGAACGGCGGCGACACTGCGGCGGCGATGCGGAGTTCCTGGCGAACTACAATGCCGGGACGCAGCAGCTCGAACCAGGTGTTCGTCGACACTGATCCTGGCGGCGACGTGACGTCATCGCCGGACCGGACGATCCCTTCTTCAGCTTCGCCGTGACGCGGCCGATCAACAATCGGACCGGCAAGATCTACGGTTTCGAACTTCAGGGTCAGCACTTCTTCGGCAACAGCGGGTTCGGTATCGCGGGCTCTCTGACGAAGGTGTTTGGCGACGTTGACTTCGACCGCGGATCGCCCCCGGGCACCAACGTCTTCGCTCTGACCGGTCTCAGCGACAGCGCCAACATCACTGCATCTTCGAAAAGTACGGGTTCTCGGCTCGCGTCGCGTACAATTGGCGCGGCAAGTTCCTGTCGTCCGTGAACAACGGCGGCAGCCGCAATCCGCGCTACTACGAGCCATACGGAACGGTTGATTTCTCGCTCGGATACGACGTCACGCAACAGGCTGGCGGTGTCGTTCGAGGGCATCAACCTGCTCGGCGAAGACCTGCGGACCTATGGCCGAAGCAAGAGGCAGATGTTCTTCGCTCAGGAAGGGCATCCGCGCTTCTACCTTGGTGCACGGTATCGCTTCGGTGGGGACACAGTAGCTCCGCCGCCACCGCCGCCGCCGGCTCCGCCGCCACCGCCGCCGCCGCCGCCGCCTGCTACGCAGACGTGCTCGGATGGCTCGGTGATCCTGACGAGCGAGACCTGCCCAGTCCCGCCGCCGCCTCCACCGCCACCTTCCCCGGCACCGGAGCGTGGCTAGTTTGGCTTAACGCTAGCGAAATTGCGTGACTGAGTAGTAAGTGGTGCCGTTGCCGTTCCCTGGCAGCGGCACCATGCGTTTGGGAAGGGCAGGCGTTGCCGAACCGCGTACCTCTGGACAATGTCGAGCATGGCTCGCTGCGCGTTGCGCCGCGCGGATCGGCCGAACTCGACAATGTGAACCAGACCCTCGTCGTCCCTGGCGAATTCGAGGAGGTGCAGCGCGAATATCCGATCTTCATCCGCCGCAATCAGGAGGGGCAGTTCGTTGCAGTCGCCCTGCTCGGTTTCGACAAGGGCGAGAACCTGTTCCTGGAAGAAGGGCAGTGGAGCACGCGATACGTCCCGGCGGCGCACAGGCGGGGCCGTTCTTCCTCGGCCTTCGCGATGAGCGGCCACGGGTACGTCCGAACTCGCCATGCATGTCGACCTCGACGATCCGCGCGTCGGGACGGAGGAGGGCGAAGCGCTATTCAAGGAGCATGGGGGCAACAGCGCCTATCTGAACCACGTCACCGACGCCTTGCACGTCGTTCACGAAGGGCTCGCCTCGACGCCACCCTTGTTCGCTGCGCTCGACGCGCTTGGACTTGTCCAGCCGATCGAGATCGAGGTGCGAACTCGGCGACGGGGCATCCTGCCGTTTGCCGTCCATGTTCACGATCGGCAATGGATCGCTTCCTGGCGCTGACGGGAGCCGAACTGGAGCCACTCCACCGCTCCGGATTTCTCGCTCCGGCGATCTTCATCCGCTCCTCGCTTCCCAACCTGAATCGATTGATCGAACTGAAGCGGCGCAAGCTCGCCGGCACAGACGGATAGTCGATGCAAAGCGCTCGCGTCATCGAAGGCTTGAGGGCGGACGACCTCGACCTCGGCGAATTGATCGAAAGCGGCGAACCACTTGTCCTGAAAGGCGTCGCCCGGGATTGGCCGCTTGTCCGAAAGGGCCTGGAGGGCGCCAGGGCAGCGATCGAATATCTGGCCGGCTTCGACGGCGGCCGCCCGGTGGTTGGCTATGCCGGGGCGCCGGAAATCGGCGGCCGCTTCTTCTACAATGACGAGCTGACGAGCCTGAACTTCGAGGCGAAGCGCGTTCCGTTCAAGGACTTCCTGGCGCGCATCTCCGATCACCTCGACGATCCGGATCCGCCATCATTCTACATCGGCTCGACCGACCTCGATCAATACCTCCCGGGCTTGAGCGGCGAGAACGGACTTCCAGGGACGCTGCCGCCATTTGACGTCGCACCCGCCGGCGGCCGGCATCTGGATCGGCAATCGAACGATCGCCAGCACGCACTTCGACTTTTCGAACAATATCGCCTGCAACATGGTCGGGCGGCGGCGCTTCACGCTCTTTCCGCCGGACCAGATCGGCAATCTCTACCCCGGCCCGCTGGAACCGACACCGGGCGGGCAGGTGGTGAGCATGGTCGACCTGCGCAATCCCGACTTTGACCTGTTTCCCGCTTGTTCCGCGATGCGCTCGAAACGGCGCGCGTTGCGGAGCTCGATCCGGGCGACCTGCTGATCTACCCGGCGATGTGGTGGCACAACGTCGAGGCGCTCGATCCCTTCAACGCGATGATCAACTATTGGTGGAATGAAGTGCCGCGCTTCGTCGACACGCCGATGACCACGTTGAGACACGCCCTCTTGAGCCTGCGCAATCGGCCAGAGCATGAGAAGGCCGCGTGGCGCGAACTGTTCGACTTCTACGTCTTTGGCGATCCGCTTCGGGCGACGGCGCACTTGCCCGACCATGCTCAGGGACCGCTTGCAATGGATGAAGTGGCGGCCCGGCGTCTTCGCGCCGATCTGCTTGCGCGGTTGAATCGCTAAGAGGGGGCCAGGTGGACAAACCCAAAGTAAATCGGGTGGTCGTTGCGGGGGGCGGCACGGCAGGCTGGATCGCAGCATTCGCGCTTGCGAAGCAGATCGGCCCGCTGATCGACATCACGCTCGTCGAATCGGACGATATCGGGACCGTCGGCGTCGGCGAATCCACGATCCCCACCAGCCGGACTTTCCACCAGTACATGGGCGTGGACGAGCGCGAGTTCGTCCAGGCGACGCGATCGACTTTCAAGCTCGGTATCCGCTTTGAAAATTGGGCGCGCGACGGCGACCGCTACATGCACTCGTTCGGGACGCTTGGCCGCGGAACCTGGATGGCGGACTTCCATCACTTCTGGCTCGAGGCGCGCCGCCAGGGCTGGGCCGGTGAGGTCGGCGAATATTGCCTCGAACATCAGGCCGCCTGGGCGGAGAAATTCTCGGATTCCGACCGGCCGTCGCTCAACTACGCCTATCATCTCGATGCCACCGCTTACGGGCAGTATCTGCGCGGGATCGCGGAGGGCCTCGGCGTCCGGCGCGTCGAAGGCAAGATCGATCAGGTGCAGCAGAACGCCGAGAGCGGTGACATCGAGGCGCTGGTTCTCGACAACGGCACAGCGCATCGAAGGCGATCTCTTCATCGATTGCACGGGCTTCCGCGGACTGCTGATCGAGCAGACGCTAAAGAGTGGGTTCGAGGACTGGGGTCACTGGCTTCCGACCGACAGCGCGCTTCCGGTGCAGACCGAGGCGATCGAGCCGGCCAAGCCCTACACCAGGGCGATCGCCCATCAGGCCGGTTGGCGTTGGCAGATTCCCGCTGCAGCACCGCGTCGGCAATGGCCTCGTGTTTGCCAGCGCCTTCATGGAAGAGGAGGACGCCCGCCGGATCCTTTCGGAGGGGCTTGAGGGCGAGCCGCTGTTCGAACCTCGCCTGATCCGATTCAAAGCCGGCCGCCGTCGCAAGTCATGGATCAACAATTGCATCGCCGTCGGCCTTTCCAGCGGCTTCGTCGAGCCGCTGGAATCGACGAGCATCCACCTCATCATGATCGCGGTGACGCGACTGCTTCAGGTCTTCCCGTTCGGCGGCATAACCCCCGCGCTGCGCGACCGCTTCAACGAACAGGCCGACCGGGAAATCGTCGGCATCCGCGACTTCATCATCCTTCACTATCACGCCACGGAGCGGGACGATTCCGAGTTCTGGCGGCATTGCCGGAACATGAGCATCCCGGACTCGCTGGCCGAGCGGATCCATCTCTTCCGCGAGCATGCCCACGCTTATCAGGACAGCCACGACCTCTTTCGCGTCGACAGCTGGGTCCAGGTCATGCTCGGACAGCGGCAGGACCCGGCCAGCTATCATCATGTCGCACGCCTGATGTCCGAAGCCAGGCTGCGGGAAGCGCTGGCGACACTGCAAACCAACATCACCCGCAGCGTCGAAGCCATGCCGAGCCACGCGCAGGTCTTGCAGAAGTACATGGAGCCCTGACGAAGCTCTCGGATCGGAGTTTCCAGGACGACCTTGTATCGAGCCATCGCGAAAGTTCAGTTCAGCTTTTCTCAGCGTCACCAAGTCAGCTGGCAATGTTAATCGGCGGCTGCTTCACCCGCCGCCACGGTCAAGGAATCCCTGACACGAGACAATGCCAGTTCGACTGGTTCGGTAACACCCATCAGCTCGAACGTGCCGTCGAGAGCAAGGGTACAATGGCCGTGCACCGTCGCAATGAGTGAGCGGGCAAGACGCGGTGCTTGTTCACGTTCCGATTCCGGCAGCGCCGCCCCGACCTCGCGAATGACGATGTTGGTGAGCGCACTCCGGTCGGGAAGGAATTCCTCCGGGATCGGCATGCCGGGTGGGCAGGCGATGATCATAGATCGCCATCCAAAGGTTGCGGTTCTGCCGGGCGAAACTGAAGTACCCTTCGACCAGTGCACGGATCCGATCAGCCCCGGCTTCGGACAATCGAGCAGTTAGATCAGCGGTCCAGAGACGGAAGGTCTCGGTATTGATGGCGAGGATCAGCCGATCGTAGCTGCCGAACACATTGTACAAAGTGCCGATGGAGTAGCCGATCCGCTTGGCAACCTCGCGCGCCGAGAAGCGAGCAAAGCCCTGCTCGGCCATCTGACGATGGCCCTCTTGCAGGATGAGCTGCTCGAGTTCGGCCCTGCTGTGATCGGATCGACGCCCCATGGAACTAACCGTAGTGGAACAATTGAACACTGTCTAATTTATTAATTGAACAGTGCTCATTTCTGCGCTAGTTGGGAGGTAAGGGGGAAGGCGGCATGTCCGGTCTGGTCACGATTTTCCTGATTGCTGCGGTCGCCTACCTGTGGCGTCGCCTGAACAGGCTTCAAGAGCGGCTCGACGGTTTGGAGCTGTCCGGTTTCCACCTCCAGCCGACAGCAGATACGGTGACGTGGGAAGCGCCGGCTGATCCGCCAGAGCCCGAGGAAGTCGCGCCGACAGTCGCGCCGGCGACGTTCCTTGATCGCCAGGAATCGTACGTTCTCGAATCTCCCGAGCAGCGAGAGCCGTATAGAGGAGCCTGCAGACCCTCTCGAGCGGGAACCGGAGCGCGGGAAGTTTGGCTTCGAGGACGTTTTCGGACGGCGGCTGCCGATCTGGGCCGGAGGCATCACACTGGCAATCGCCGGGATGCTCATCGTCAAATATTCCATCGATGCAGGCCTGGTTTCCCCGCTGGTCCGCGTGGTCAGCGGGCTGATATTCGGTTTCGTACTAATCGGCGGCGCCGAGCTTGCCTTGCGCCAGGACGAACGCGTCGGCGATCCGCGAGTTCGGCAGGCGCTTTCGGGCGCAGGCATCGCGAGCCTCTACGGGGCCATCCTGATAGCCGCCAACCTCTATCATCTGATCGATCCGGTGACCGCTTTCCTCGGCATGGCGGCGGTTACCGGACTGGCAATGGGTCTGTCCCTCCGCTTCGGTGCACCGAGCGCGCTGCTGGGCCTTGCCGGAGGCCTCGCTGCGCCGGCACTGGTCGGTTCGGCCGAGCCCAACATTCCGCTGCTGGTTTCCTACCTCGCGCTGGCGATCGGCGGGCTTTCCGTTCTCTCCAAGAGTCAGCGTTGGATGTGGCTGGGCGTCACTGCCCTTACTGGCGGTTTCGGCTGGGCGGCCCTGCTGCTCGTCAGCGGAACGCTCGATGCCGTGGCGTCGATCTCGCTGGGGCTGTTCATCATCCTTCTTGGCATCGTCCTGCCCTTGGTTGCCTTCGCCGGCCGCCTTGGAAATGTGGTCCGGATTGCCGGAAGTATTGCGGCGGCGGCGCAGATTGCCGGTCTGGTCGCGACGGGTGGATTTACCCTCCTGCACTGGGGGCTGTTCGGCCTGGTGTCGGCAGCCATCCTTTGGCTGGCGAGCCGCGAAGAAGGCCTAGCGCGGCTCCCGGCGGTCGGGCTTGCGATCGCGCTCATGCTTCTCGCCGCGTGGCCGGATCCCACACCTGTCAGGCTCGCCATCGTCATGGTGGCGGGAGCGGCGCTCTACGGGGTGCCCGCGCTACTGGCCCTGTGGCGTCCGAAGGGTTCGATGCTCGAAGCCGCCGAGATCGCAGTGATCGGAGCCGCCGGGCTCATCGTGCCCATGGTTCATTTCTACCGGTTCGACGGCGGCAACGACCTGGCGCTGGCGGGTGTCGCCCTGGTCTCGGCGCTGCTCCCGGCCGCTGCCGCCGCTCTCGGGATGGAGAACTGAGCAGCGAGGATGCCGACTATCGCCGGGTGTTGCTGGTGACGGTGAGTGCAGTTCTTTTGGCAGCTGCAAGCGCGCTGGCGCTGCCGTCGTGGACACTCGGGCCGATCGTCGGGCTGCTCGGTCTTGGCCTGCTGTACCTCAGCATTCGGGCGGACGATCAGCTCGATGGAGATCAGCGCATGGATCTTCGCTGGCGCCGGCCTGTGGTTGCTGGCTGCGGGATTTCAGAGCGGGGAAGAAATCGAGCGTGTGTTTGGCGTCCACCGAGACGCGGACATCGCCGTTGCGCTGACTCGTTGGGGCGGACTTGCGGCGATCTTTGCATTGTTCGCGTGGAAGGCGCCGGCGCGCATTGGGCGCCAGATAGCGCAAGTCGTGACCGCATTGCTGACGTATGGCGCACTCGCCCAGCTACCGCTGGGCGCCGCGCTCCCTCTGTTGCCGGCATTAGGACTGGCTGCCACGGCGTATTGGAGCCGTGCCTTGACCGCCGATCGGCTTCTACCGGCGATGGGCGCGTTGCTGGGTGTTTCGCTGTGCTGGGCCGCCGCTCCGCTCGTTCAGTGGCTCGCTGCCGGGATGGCATCGCTTGTCGGCTCGCCAATGCTCGTGACGAACGTGCCCGCGGTTCAGGACACGCTGCTGAGGCTGCTGGCACCTGCCATGCTGGTCGCGCTGGCCCTGGTGACGGCAGGCAAGCAAGTGGATGTGCTGGCGCGTCGGCTCGCGCTGGTTTCTGCAGGCGTGATGGGAGCGATCGCGCTGCACATCCTGTTCAAGCATGTCTGGTCGATAGGTACGACCGCGGAATTCGTGCAACTGGGGCTCGCCGAGCGCATCAGCTGGGAGGCGCTATTACTCGCGGCTGCGGTGACGGCGTGGAGCCAGCACCGGTCCGATTGGGCGCGCGTACTGACCGCCGCCGGTCTGGCTCATTTTGCCTGGTATACGATGATCGTCCACAATCCGATGTGGGCGGAGCAGGCCGTCGGCAGCCTGCCGATCGTCAACTGGCTGCTCCCGGCGTACGGCCTGCCACTGCTCTGGCTGTGGTTGATCGGCCGTTGCGAGGCCGGGATGAGCCCGATGCTCGAGAGAATCCGGTCGGCCGCGCCCATGGCGCTGCTTGCCCTGTTCGCCTTTTCGACCCTCCGCCAGCTCTTCCACGGGTCGATCCTGACGGAACCTGGGATGACGGAGTGGGAGGATATCTTGCGCTCCATCCTCGGCATCCTGATGGCGATCGGTTTCCTGATGTGGGGGATCGTCCGCGGACTGCGCGACTGGCGGATCGCTTCCCTGGCGATCATGATTCTGGCGGTGGCGAAAGTCTTCCTGTTCGACGCCTCGGGGCTCGACGGCCTGCTGCGAATCTCGTCGTTCGTGGCGCTCGGTCTCAGCCTTATCGGGATCGGTTGGCTTTACAGCCGCTATCTCGGTGGAGAGCGGAACCTGTCAGCTCAGCTGTGAGAGCTCACAGGCCTGAGTCTAGGATGTAGGTGGAGGCCCGAGCCGGAATCGAACCGGCGTGCAAGGATTTGCAGTCCTCTGCGTAACCACTCCGCCATCGGGCCGGAAGCCACGCCTTTCCCCGGCTTTTCGAGGATGGTCAAGCCTGCTGAACCCGCGGCCCGCCCGATCCACCAGTTCGCCTTGCGTTTCGACCAACGGCCGTTCGCGCCCTTGGCGTTGCGGCCATGGGCGGATAATACCGGCCTTGCATCCAAGGTGTATTAGGCTAATATAACACTCATGACGGTTCACGCTCCTGTTCCCGATTACGTGGCCGCGCGTCAGGCGATGGTCGACTTCAGCTTCGACCGCAGGGCGTGAACGATCCCGCGGTGATCGAGGCGATGTCGCTGGTCCCTCGCGAGCAGTTCGTGCCCGACGAGCAGAAGCCGCTGGCCTACATCGACCGCGCACTTCCGATCGGCGAGGGCAGGGCGCTGTCTGCGCCGGCTGTCACCGGGCTGCTTGCTCACGGCGCTTGCGCCCATCCGCGGCGAACGCGCGCTCGTGATCGGGGCGGGCACGGGCTATTCGGCCGCCGTTCTCACCGAAATGGGCATTGCGACCGAAGCGCGTGGAATCCTCCTCTTCGCTCGCAGCCGCCGCTCGCCAGAACGGCGTCGAGGTCGTGGAAGGCGAATTGGAACGCGGGCATCCGGCTGGCGGCGCCTACGACATCGTCCTGATCGACGGCGCGGTGGAAGTGATTCCCGACGCGATCGTCGAGCAGCTGACGGACGGGGGACGCCTGGGCGGAGCGATCGTCGACAAGGGGATCACGCGCCTGATCGTCGGCCGCAAGGCCGGGACGGGCTTCGGCTATCTCACGGTCGCGGACGCGGCCACCCCGGCCTTGCCGGGCTTCCAGCGGCCTCATGCCTTCACATTCTGATTCTGGAGTTCCCCGTCCTGTGACTCGCAACATCGCGATTGCAACTCTCGCCGCGACCCTGTTCGCCGGCACGGCGTCGGCCGACACGCTGCGTGAGGCGCTCGTTTCGACCTACAACACCAACCCGACGATCACGGCCCAGCGCGAGGTGCTGAAGGGAACGGATGCGAGCGTCGCCATCGCACGCGCCGCCGGCCGTCCGACGGTCGGCGCAACGGTAGGCATCAACCGCGACCTGACGCGCAGCGGGATCATCCGGCTCAATTCGGGAAACGACAAGGACATCACGGTGTCCGGCGGCGCCGACCTTAGCGTTCCGCTCTTCCAGGGCGGCACGGTCAAGAACAACGTCCGCGCGGCGAACACGCGCGTCGAGGCAGGCCGCGCTACGCTTCGTGCGGTCGAAGGCGACATCTTCACCGAAGCGGTCGCCGCCTACATGGACGTGATCCGCGACCGCGCCATCGTCGAGCTGAACACCAACCAGGTGCAGGTCCTCTCCACCAACCTGCAGGCGACGCGCGACCGGTTCGAGATCGGCGATCTCACCCGCACGGACGTCGCCCAGTCGGAAGCGCGCCTCGAGATCGCGCGGTCGAACCTCGCGACCGCGGGTGCAAGGCTCTCCGCGAGCGAGGAGAATTATCGCCGGGTCGTCGGCCGCCGGCCGGACGCACTCGCGCCGCCGCCGCCATTGCCGCCCCTTCCGGGTTCGCCCGAGGAAGCGGTGCGCATCGCGCTGGCGAGCAATCCCGATCTTCTGGCGATCAACCGCGCCGCCGTGGCCGCCGGCTATGACGTTCGCGCCGCTCGGGGAACCCGCCTTCCGACGGTCTCCGGCGTGCTGTCGGGCGATTACGTCAACACGCTGACCAACAACAATTTCACCAATGGGCTCGGACAGGTCGAGGACCCGCCCAATTCGGGCACCCAGACGTCGATCGGCCTCAGCGGGCGAATTCCGCTCTACCAGGGCGGACTTCCCGCCGCGCGCATCCGGCAGGCCCAGGCGGCCGAAGCCCAGACGCTGGAGCAGGTCGTCGGCACCGAGCGTGCCGTCGTCGCCAACACGCGCTCGGCTTATGCGGCCTACCAGGCCGCGCGCGATGCGATTCAGTCCAACCAAATCGCGGTTTCGGCCAACGAGCTCGCCCTCGAAGGCGCCCGCGCCGAGCAGGGCGTCGGCACCCGCACCGTTCTCGACGTCCTCAACGCGGAGCAGGAACTGCTCAACTCGCAGGTGGCGTTGGTCACCGCGCGCCGCGACGCCTACGTCGCCGGGTTCCAGCTTCTGAACGCCATGGGGCAGGCGGAAGCGCAGGATCTCGGCCTGGAGGGCGGCCCGCTTTACGATCCGCTCGGCAATTATCGCCGCGTTGCAAGCGACTGGAGCGACTGGGCCGGCGAGAGAAGGCCTGGCGTCGTCGCGACCCGGACCGTGACCCCGCAGGAAGAGGCTGGAACCCCCGTCGCGCCGCTTCCTGCGCCTCAAAGCGTGACTCCGCCGCAGCAATAGCCCATATCTCTGCGTCATGCAGGCGACCGGCCGTGAGCCCTCGATGGAAGAAATCCTCGCTTCGATCAAAAAGGTGATCGCCGAGGACAAGGACGCGCGCACCGCCGAGGCGGCAGGTTCGCCCGTCCAGGACAATGAGCAGGATTATGAGGACGACGTGCTCGAGCTCAACGACGAGCTTGCGCCGCCGCAGGTCGATCTTGGTCCGCCATTGCTCAACGAGTCCGCGGCGGGCGTCAGCCGCAGCGCGTTCGAGCAATTGAGCACGGTCGCGGCGACGGTTCCGGCCCAGCCGCAAGCCAATCCGCTGGAGGACATGATCCGCGAGATGCTTCGGCCGATGCTCAAGCAATGGCTCGACGATCATCTTCCGCGCCTCGTCGACGAGCATGTGAAGCGCGAGATTTCGCGCATTACGGGGCGGCCGGTCTAACGGCTGCTTGCACCGCACGGAGGCTTTGCTACGCCTCCGGCATGACCAAAGCCCTGCTTCTCACGGCCGCATCCGCCGCGGCCTTCGCCTTCGCTTCACCCGCTGCCGCCCGTCCGATGACCGCGACCGACATGCACATGATGCATCGCCTCGGAACGCCGGAAGTCTCGCCCGACGGCAAGTGGGCCGTGTTCACCATTTCCGACACGGACCTTGCGGCGAACAAGCGCAACAACACGCTCTACCTGCTCGACCTGAGCAAGTCCGGTGCGTCGCCGCAGCCGGTGGCCGGTGCAGAGAAGGGCCATGACGCTGTCTTCGGCGCGGACGGAGCGCTCTACTTCCTGAAGGCCGTGGGAGAACGCGACCAGCTTCACCGCATGCCGATGGGCGGGCAGGCCGTGGCCATCAGCGACTTCGGGGCCGACGTCTCGGGCTTCAAGATTTCCCCGGCCGGCGACCGCGTGATCGTCTGGGCCGACCAGAAGGATTGTCCGGACCTCGCCTGCGCCGCGACGACTTTCCCGGCCAAGTCCGAGGGATCCGGCCGCACCTACGACAAGATGTTCGTGCGTCACTGGGACACTTGGGTGGAGCCGGGCACGCGCTCGCGGATTTATGCTTTTCCGATCGAGGGTGGGAAGCTCACCGGCATGGGTGTGCGCCTGACCGGGGAGCTGGAGGGCGACACGCCGTCCAAGCCGTTCGGCGGCGGCGAGGAGATCGCCTTCTCGCCCGACGGCAAGACCGTCTACTTCGCTTTGCGCGAGGCGGGCCGGACCGAGCCGCTGTCGACCAACCTCGACATCTTCGCCAGCCCTGCGGATGGAAGCGCGCCGCCGGCAAATCTCACCGACGCCAATGACGGCACGGACAATCTGCCGACCGTCTCTCCGGACGGGCGAACGCTCGCCTACTTCGCGATGGCCCGGCCAGGCTACGAAGCCGATCGCCAAGTGCTTCAGCTTCGCGACCTTGCCAGCGGGCAGACGCGCGCGCTGACGCAAAGCTGGGACCGCTCGGTAGGCTCAATCGCCTGGTCCCGGGACGGCAAGAGCCTGCTTGTCACCGCAGAGGACACCCAGGAGACGCCCGTGTTCCGCGTCGACGTTGCCACCGGGAAGGTCACCCGCCTCACCAAGGAAGGGACGAGCGGCAACGTCCGCACGCTTCCGGACGGCAGCGCGATCTTCACCCAGAACAGTGTCATGAAGCCCGACGACCTGTTCCACCTCGACCGTCGCGGCCGCGTGCGCCAGCTGACGGACGTCAACCGTGCGCTCCTCGCCGAGCTCGACCCGGTGAAGCTGGAGCGCTTCAGCTTCGCCGGCGCCAATGGCGACAAGGTCTGGGGCATCAAGGTGAAGCCCGCCGGCCCGCAATATGCCGCAGCGGCCAAGCTGCCGATCGCCTTCCTGATCCACGGCGGTCCGCAGGGCAGCTTCGGCAACGGCTGGTCCTATCGCTGGAACCCGCGCCTGTTCGCCTCGCCCGGCTATGCCGCGGTCGCGATCGATTTCCACGGGTCGACCGGATACGGCCAGGCCTTCACGGACTCGATCAACAAGGATTGGGGCGGCAAGCCGCTCGAGGACCTGCAGAAGGGCCTCGCCTACGCCACCGCCAACGACCCGCAGCTCGACGCCAACAATGCCTGCGCGCTCGGCGCGTCCTACGGCGGCTACATGGTCAACTGGATCGCCGGACAATGGCCCAATGGGTTCAAGTGCCTGGTCCAGCACGACGGCATCTTCGACAGCCGCGCCATGGCCTATGAGACCGAGGAGCTGTGGTTCACCGAATGGGAAGTCGGCGGGCCGTACTTCGACGCAGCCGCGCGGGAGGTCACGGAACGCTGGAACCCGGTCCACCACGTCGACAAATGGAAGACGCCGATGCTGGTCGTGACCGGCGAGAAGGACTTCCGCGTTCCCTATACCCAGGGGCTGGCGTCGTTCACCGCCCTGCAGCGCAAGGGCGTCGACTCACGCCTGCTGGTGTTCCCGGACGAGAACCACTGGGTGCTGAAGCCGAAGAATTCGATCCAGTGGTATGACGAAGTCTTCAAGTGGATGGGCAAGCATTTGCAGCCCGCCGCGGCTCAGTAGCCCAGGCCCTTCGTCTTCGTCCGTATGCGGACGAGGATGTCGTCGGAGGCGAGGAACAGGCTGTGCCCGTCCTCGCCGAAGGTCGCATTGGCGATCGCCTTGCCCGTGTCGATGCGGCCGAGACGCTGGCCGGCGGGGCTGAAGACGATCACGCCGCCCGGGCCGGTCGCGAACAGATTGCCCTTGGTGTCGATCGCCATTCCGTCGGGAAGGCCCGGAAGGCCCTGCTTCGATAGCGCCGTCATGTCCGCAAACACGCGCTTGTTCGTCACCTCGCCGGCCGCGTCGAGCGCATAGGCCCAGATGATCGCGGCGTCGGGGTCGGAGACGGCCACGTAGAGCGTGCGCTCGTCCGGCGAGAGGATGATTCCGTTGGGGAAGGTGAGCTTGTCGTCCACCAGCAGGATCTCGCCATTGGGCAGGCGGCGGTAGACGCCGTTGAACGGCAATTCCTTGATCGGCGACTGGTTCAGGCCTTCCAGCCCGTACGGCGGGTCGGTGAACCAGATCGATCCGTCCTTCGCCAGCACGAGGTCGTTTGGCGAGTTGAAGCGCTTGCCGCGAAAACGGTCGGCGAGCAGCGTCTTGGTCTTCGTGGCCAAATCCAGCTTGGCGACGGCGCGATTGCCGTGATCGGCCATGAGGATGCTGTTGTACGGCCCGCGGATCAGCCCGTTCGAGCCCGGCTCGCGGAAAATGCCCTTCTCGTCGCCGGCGTAACCTGATGGCTTGAGGAATTCGGACAGGCCGTCCTTCTCCGACCAACGGAAGATGACGTTCGCCGGCACGTCGCTCAGCAGCAAATAATTGCCGTCGCTGATCCACACCGGGCCTTCGCTCCAGGTGAAGCCCTCCGCCAGCTTCTCCACCGGCGCCTTCATGTCCATCAATCCGGCAAGCGCAGGCGCTTCCATGTGGATGGTGCCGACGCTTGGAAAAGCGGACGGTGCTGGTGCGGTCATGCATGCTCCCAATGCGAAAGCGAGGAGGGCGGGGGCGAGGCTGAGGGTCTTCATTGCATAGTCCTCGCGGAGCTACGGCTGAATGACAAGCCTCTCGGCGGTTGATGCATTGTGCGGCGGCCGTTACGCGCTGCCCTCAATGAGCGAGCTTCCGAAAACTTTCGATCCCGCTGCGATCGAGCAGCGCTGGTACGACCATTGGGAATCCAACGGCCTTTTCCGTCCCGACCGGCCGGACGAGGAGCCGTGGACGATCGTCATGCCGCCGCCCAACGTCACCGGCTCGCTGCACATCGGCCATGCGCTCGACAATACGCTGCAGGACATCCTCACGCGCCGCGAGCGCATGCGCGGCAAGGACGCTTTGTGGGTGGTCGGCACCGACCATGCCGGCATCGCCACGCAGATGGTGGTCGAGCGCAACCTCGAAAGCCAGGGCCTGAAGCGGGCGGAAATGGGCCGCGAGGCCTTCCTCGAGCATGTGTGGGAGTGGAAGGCGCAGTCGGGCGGCTCGATCACCCGCCAGCTCCGCCGCCTCGGCGCGTCCTGCGACTGGTCGAACGAGCGCTTCACCATGGACCCGGGCTTCTCGAAGGCCGTCATCAAGGTCTTCGTCGAGCTCTACAATCGCAAGCTGCTCTATCGCGCCAAGCGCCTCGTGAACTGGGACCCCAAGTTCCAGACCGCGATCAGCGATCTCGAAGTCGAGAACCGCGAAGTGCAGGGCCACATGTGGCACTTCAAATATCCGCTCGCGGGCGGTGAGACCTACACCTACGTCGAGAAGGACGAGGACGGGAACGTCACGCTTCAGGAAGAGCGCGACTACATCTCGATCGCCACGACGCGGCCCGAGACGATGCTCGGCGACGGCGCGGTCGCGGTTCACCCGGGCGACGAGCGCTATCGGCCGATCGTCGGCAAGCTCTGCGAGATCCCCGTCGGGCCGAAGGAGCATCGCCGCCTGATCCCGATCATCACCGACGATTATCCGGATCCCAACTTCGGCTCGGGCGCGGTGAAGATCACCGGCGCGCACGACCTCAACGACTATGGCGTCGCGCAGCGCAACGGCATCCCGATGTACCGCCTGATGGACGAGACCGCGCACATGCGCAGCCGACGGGCCGTCCTATGAGGAATCCGCGACGCGCGCCGTCGAGATCGCGCGCGGTGCGACGGCGAGCGCCGAGGAGATCGACGCGCTCAACCTCGTGCCCGAGGAATATCGCGGCCTCGACCGCTACGACGCCCGCAAGGCGGTCGTCGCCGACATCGACGCCGAAGGCCTGATGGTCACGGTCGAGGACAAGATGATCATGCAGCCGTTCGGCGACCGCTCGGGGCTGGTGATCGAGCCGATGCTGACCGACCAATGGTACGTCGACGCCGAAACGCTCGCCAAGCCGGCGATCGAGGCGGTGCGGTCAGGCGACATCGCCGTCGTGCCGGAGACCTGGAAGAAGACCTGGTTCAACTGGCTCGAGAACATCCAGCCCTGGTGCGTCTCGCGCCAGCTCTGGTGGGGCCACCGCATCCCGGCCTGGTATGCCGACGACGGCAGTCAGTCTTCGTCGCCGAGAGCGAGGAAGAGGCGAAGGCGCAGGCGGGCGGCAAAGCCGCTTCGCCAGGACGAGGACGTGCTCGATACCTGGTTCTCCTCGGCTCTGTGGCCGTTCGTGACGCTCGGCTGGCCGGAGGAGACGCACGATCTCAAGCGCCACTACCCCAACGACGTCCTGATCTCCGGCTTCGACATCATCTTCTTCTGGGATGCCCGGATGGCGATGATGGGCTTCGAGTTCATGCGCGAGCGGCCGTGGAAGACGCTCTACCTCCACGGCCTGGTCCGCGACGCCAAGGGCCAGAAGATGTCCAAGTCGAAGGGCAATACGGTCGATCCGCTGGGCCTCATCGACAAATATGGCGCGGACGCACTGCGCTTCACGATGGCGGCGATGGAAAGCCAGGGCCGCGACATCAAGCTCGATGAGAAGCGCGTCGAGGGCTACCGCAACTTCGCGACCAAGCTGTGGAACGCCGCGCGCTTCCTGCAGATGAACGGCGTCGGCGCGTCGCAGAGCATCGCCGCGCCCGCCGCCGAGCTTCCGGTCAACCGCTGGATCATCGGCGAGGTCGTCAACACGCTCGCCGAGCTCGACAAGGCGTTCGACGAGCTGCGCTTCGACGACATGGCCAACGCCATCTACCACTTCACCTGGGGCACCTTCTGCGACTGGTACGTGGAGCTGGTGAAGGGCGCGTTCGACGAGGAGACCAAGCGCGTCGCCGCCTGGGCGTTCGACCAGATCCTCGTCATGCTCCACCCGTTCATGCCCTTCGTCACCGAAGAGCTGTGGAACGCGAACGAGCGGCCGTACGAGCTGATCGTCGCCAAGTGGCCGGCGCCGAAAGCGCAGGGCGACCCGCAGGCGAAGGCGGAGATCGAATGGCTGATCGAGCTGGTCAGCGAAATCCGCTCCGCTCGGAACGAGCTCAACGTGCCGCCATCCGCCAAGCTGCACCTCTTCGCTGCGAGTGCATCGGACGAGACCGCCGGCCGCCTCGACCGCTTTCACACGATGCTGTCGCGTCTGGCGCGGCTGGAATCGATCCAGCTGTCGGCATTCGACGGCTCCGGTGCCGCTCAAGTGGTCGTTGGGGGCATCACCTACGCCCTTCCGCTGGAAGGCGTCATCGACCTCGTCGTCGGAGCGTGGCCGGCTCTCGAAGGCTGCTGAGGCGGCCGAGAAGGAGCGCGACAGCCTCGCCGGACGGCTTTCGAACCCAAACTTCACCGAGCGGGCCAAGCCCGAGGCAGTCGAGAAGGCCCGCGCCGACCACGCCGAGAAGGCCGCGGACGCCGAACGCTACCGCGCAGCGTTGGAGCGTTTGGGGGGTTAATCCCTCGGCGCCGCGACCTCGATCGCGCCGCGCGCCACCTCAACGGTAACCGGCGTCCGCGCAGCAATTTCGCCGTCGATGCTGATCTTCTGGCTCGGCCGCGCTTCCAGCCGCAGCTTCTTGCCGCGCCACTCGGTGGTCGTCAGCTCGCGCCGGCGGATCTTGAACAGGGTCGCGAACCAGCTCCACGCCAGGCCCCACAGGCTTTTGCCGGTGACCGCCTGGATGACGATGTCGCCGCTGTCGAGCGTCTGGGTTCTCGGTCAGCTCGACCCCGCCATGGTGCGTGCCGTTGAAGATGCGCGCCTCGGTCGCCCAGCTTTTGACCAATGTCCCGTCGTCCAGCGTCACGCGCAGGCGGAACGGGCGGAACTTGAACGCCACCCGCGCCGCCCAGATGAGGTAGCCGACCATGCCGAGATACTTCTTGAGCTTGTGCGGAACGGTGTCGGCGATCAGCGGGCTCAGCCCCAGCGCGGCGGCATTGGCGAAATAGTCGCCGTCGATGATGCCGAGGTCGATGGTCTTGCGCCGCCCGTTGGCGATGACGTCGATCGCCCCGTCGAGGTCGAGCGGAAGGCCGAGCGTCCGGGCGAAGCTGTTGGCCGTGCCCAGCGGAAGCACCGCGAAGACCGTGTCCTGCCCGACGAAATGATCGACGTTCGACGACAGCGACCCATCGCCGCCGCCAAGAATGACCATCGGCGCGCGGGCGATGGCGTCGATCACTACGCCGTCCATCTTCTCGGGCTCGGTGACCGCATGGGCCTCGATCAGCTCGACGCCCGACATTTCCAGCTTGGCGCGAACTTCCTCGAACGCGTCGGCGCCTTTGCGGCTCATCGCGTTCACCACCAGGATGGCTTGTTTCGGAAGCGTTTCGTCCATCCCGAGGCTCAATGCTTGGCGCGGCCTTTCTTTCCAGTCTATCTGCGCGGCGATGGCACATTATCCCGCTCTTCGCATGCGCCGTGGCCGAACGAGCCCGTGGATGCGCGACATGCTGGCCGAACATCGCCTGCATCCGAGCGACTTCATCCTGCCGATGTTCATCTGCGAAGGCTCGGGCTGCGAGGAGCCGATCGAGTCCCTGCGCGGGGTGAGCCGTTGGGCCGTGGACCGCATCGCCGAGCGCGCGAAGGACGCGGCGAAGCTCGGCATCCCCTGCGTCGCGCTGTTCCCGAACACACCGGCGATCGCTGCGTAGCGAGGACGCCAGGGAAGCGCTCAACCCCGACAATCTGATCTGCCGCGCCATCCGCGCCATCAAGGATGCGGTGCCGGAGATCGGCGTTCTGACCGACGTCGCGCTCGATCCCTACACGGCGCACGGCCATGACGGGCTGATCGACGACGCGCGGCTGCGTGGTGAATGACGACACGGTCTCCGTGCTCGTCGAGCAGGCGCTGGTGCAGGCGCAGGCGGGCGCGGACATCATCGCGCCCTCGGACATGATGGACGGCCGCGTCGGCGCCATCCGCGAGGCGCTGGAGGCAGGCGGCCACTGCGACGTGTCGATCATGGCCTATGCCGCCAAATATGCCTCCGCCTTCTACGGCCCGTTCCGCGATGCGGTCGGATCGAAGGGCCTGCTGAAGGGCGACAAGCGCGGCTACCAGATGAACCCCGCGAACATCGACGAGGCGCTGCGCGAGGTGGAGCTCGACATCGCCGAGGGCGCGGACTTCGTGATGGTGAAGCCGGGCCTGCCCTATCTCGACGTCATCGCGCGGGTGAAGGATGCGTTCGGCGTCCCGACCTTCGCGTACCAGGTGAGCGGCGAGTATGCGATGATCGAGGCGGCGGCGCAGGTGGGCGCCGGGGACCGCGATGCGCTGATCCTGGAGACGCTGACGGCCTTCAAGCGCGCCGGCGCGACCGGAGTGCTCACCTATCACGCGCTCGACGCCGCGCGGCTGATCCAGGGCTGATGCTCGAAGACCTGCGCACCGAGATTGAAGCGGTTGCGCGCGGCGGCCTCGCCGCTGGAGCCGGACGCGGACGCTCGCCGCGAGCTTGGCGGGCAGGCGCTCGACCACGTGCTCGCCTATCTCGACCAGGTCGAGACGGCGTCGTCCAACCGGCCGTGGTCGGAGGTGTTCGCGCAGCGGCTGGACCCGGAATTCGCCGAGCAGGGCCGCGATCCGGCGCGAGTGCTCGACTATGTCGCCGAATGCGTCGACCGGCCGGGCTTCGCGACGACCTCGCCCAGGTTCATGGCCTATATTCCGGGCGGCGGCCTGTTCCACTCGGCGATCGGCGACCTGATTGCGGCAACGTCGAACAAATATGCCGGCTTCGCTTCGGCGAGCCCCGGCGCGGTGCGGATCGAAAATGCCTGCACGCAGTGGCTGGCGAGCGTCGTCGGCTATCCGGAGACGGCGGCGGGCACGCTGACCTCGGGCGGAAGCATCGCCAATCTGACGGCGATCGTCGCCGCCCGCGAGGCCCGCGATCCCGATGGCGGCGGCGCGGTCTACACCACCCGCTTCGCCCATTATTGCATCGACAAGGCGCTGCACATCGCGGGCAGGGGCCGATCGCCACGCCGGCAGGTCGAAACCGACGCGACCCATCGAATGTCGGTCGCGGCGCTGGAGGAGGCGCTGGAGGCGGATGTCCGCGCCGGCATCCGGCCGTGGCTGGTCATCGCGTCCGGCGGGACGGTCGACACGGGCGCAATCGACCCGCTTCCGGAGATTGCCGAGCTCTGCCGCAAATATGGCGCCTGGTTCCACGTCGACGGGGCTTACGGCGGGCTCTTCACCTTGTGCGACGAGGGCCGCGAGCTGCTCCGTGGGATCGACCAGGCGGACAGCATCGCGCTCGACCCGCACAAGACCCTGTTCCTGCCGTACGGGACCGGCGCCGCACTGGTTCGCGATGGCCGGCACCTGACCGACGCGTTCAGCGCTTCGGGCGAATATATCCGCCCGCTCGGCGAGTCCGAGGTCGGCCCGTCGCCGGCCGATCTGTCGCCGGAGCTGACCCGCCATTTCCGCGCGATGCGCCTGTGGCTGCCGCTGCAGATCGCCGGCGTTGCCGCCTTCCGCGCCGCGCAGTCGGAAAAGCTTGCGCTCGCCCGCTATTTCCACCGCCGCCTGTCGGAGATCGACGGTTTCGATCCCGGTCCGCCGCCCGACCTATCCGTGGTCGCCTTCCGCTATGTGCCGAAGGACGGCGACGCCGAACGAGTTCACGGAACGCCTGCTCAAGCATCTGCAGCAGGAGGGGCGGGTGATGATGAGCGGAACCCGCATCGACGGCACCAACTACATTCGCTGCGCCATCCTCTGCTTCCGCACCCACATCGAGCATGTGGACGAGGCTATCGAGGCGATCGTCGACGGAGTGGCCGCTCTCAATGGCTGAAACAATTGCCGAAACAGAACGGTTGCGATCTGCGCAATTGGGACGCCGACGACCTCGACGAGTTCATGCGGCACACCAACACGCCGGCCGTCATGCGCTGGCTGGGCGGCGTCTGGGACCGCGACAAGCACGAGGCCGCGTTCGACCGGATCAAGTCGTACGAGCGCGATCATGGCCACACGTTCTGGCTCGTCGAGCGCAAGTCCGACGGCGCGATGCTCGGCTTTTGCGGCCTGAAGCGCGTCAACAGCGAGGGCGCGCCGAACCCCGGCGACTTCGAAGTGGGCTGGCGCTTGCGCGAGGATGCCTGGGGGCAGGGCTATGCCAAGGAAGCGGCGATCGCGAGCCTCGACCTCGCCTTCAACCGCTTCGGCGCGCCGCACGTCGTCGCGCTCACCGTCACGCCGAACGAGGCGAGCCAAGGCCTGATGAAGCGCCTCGGCATGACCCGGCGCGAGGACATGGACTTCCCAAGCACCGACGTGCCGGCGGACATGCAACCGGTCGTCGTCTGGCGCATCGACGCCGAGGAATGGCCGGCGGCCCGCGCCGCCGCGCTCCGCTAGAGCCCCAGCCGGTTCTCGATCGCTTCGATCCGCGCGGACTGGCGGTTGTCGATCGCTGACACGGTCGATGCTGCCGCCTTGATCGCCGCGAGATTGCCCGGCGGGAGTCCGCCTTGCTGCTCCAGCGCCGTCGCGGCGATTTCATCGATGTCGCCGAGCGCCCGCGTGGTCGGCGCGCGCGCGGATTGGGCAACGGATAGCGCCTGCTGGGCAACGACCCAGCTTTCGCTTTGCGAGCTCCCGGCGGCCTGCGCGAGCCGCTCCGCATCTGCCGCCGCACCCTCGAACGCCGAATCGCCTGCCTGGGCCTGGTCGACCAGAGCCGCGAGGTGCGCCGAAAGATTGGCATCGGCCGGTCCGACGATCACCTCGTTGGGAATCGGGACGCGCGGATCGATCGCCTCGGCTGCCCGCGGCGCCAGGGAAGGCGGGTTGCCGGCAGGCGCGGCGCAGCCCGCGACCAGCGCCGTGGCCGACAAGGCGAGGGAAACGCGAATTCGCATGGGCGTCGCTCTAGGAGCGGTACTCGCAGGCTGCAATCGTGGGGTTGCCTAGCCGGAAGCAGCCCCCTATGTCGCGCCCCTGCCGTTCGTGGCAGCGCGCCCGTAGCTCAGCTGGATAGAGCATCAGACTACGAATTTGAGGGTCGGACGTTCGAATTGTTCCGGGCGCGCCATTTCTCCTCAAGCTTTCACCGCCAGGCCCGAGATTTCGCGGCCGGCGTTCTCCGCGATCTCCGTTCCGTGCTTGTGCGGCTCGTGCCCGCTCGGCGCGCTCGAATTCCTTGTCGATCTTGCGAAATCACGTGATCGGCGCGCTCGCCGCCGACCGCGCGCAGGATCGCGTCGATCTTCACTTCCAGCCGGTCGTCATTCTCCTTCGACGACGGGGAGCCGAGGTAGAGGAAGTAGGCAAGGCCGAGCGACCTGCCAAAGAAGCTGCAGGAATTCCGACTGCCAATTCTCGAACGTGTCGCGGAGCATCTCGTTGAGATAGGCGCCCGTCTCGGGCGTCTGGCCGTGCGATACGCGCTTCGTCGACGAAGCTATTCCAGCCGAAATACCAGTGGAGCAGAAACGAGCCGAGGAAGAAGGCGAGGGTGATCCACCCATAGGCATATTTGCGGAACATAAGGTCCTCCCACGATCTGATAATCGCGGGGGCAACGCGGAATTACCGGCTATCGTTGCCGGCTTCAGTCTGGAGTTGTCAGCGATGCCGGCCGAAGCTCAGGCGCTGGCAGCCACCGGGATCACGACGCAACTCTGGGCGGCGCGCTCAGCGAAGTCTGCGGCGAGCTTGGCGTGCCAGATGCGGGCCTGTTCGGTCATTGCGCGCTGGGCGGCCATCCGCTCTTCCACTGCCCTGCGCCGGTAGTAACGCTCGTTCAATTCCATCGTCCACGCCTCCCCAAAGGCCCTCCCCCACAGACGCACGATGCTCAACGAGACCTAATAGTAGGTTAATATCCACAGGCAGGCCGACGAAATGCGGGTTTCGTCCCGGACTGACACAGGTTGTGGCGCGGGGGCGACAATCCTGCCGCAATTGCAGATTATCCCTGAAACCTAACGACTCATCGCTCGTTGGTTTGGGCAATAAGGCAGGAAGGAATGAAGATGTTGAGTCCGATTGAATCCCGCCGCGACCCGTTCAATCCCGCAGTTCGCGGCTACCATGCCGTGTATCGGGAAAATGAAGTGAACCATTGCCCGGGTTGTGGGCGTACGCACTGGTATCTTGGCCGCATGCTTGCCGAATGCGCATTCTGCGGCACCGCTCTTCCGCTGACCGAAGCGTCGAACAACGGCAATTCGGCAACGGTCGTCGGCTGGAGCTCGCGTCCGAGCTTTCAGGAGCTCAAGGCGGCCTGAACAGGCGGACTTCGCGTTCGTTGCGGAAGCGATTATATTGCGCCGCATGAAGCGCTTGATTGCATTGATGGTCGCAGCCTCAGCCGCGGTGGTCCCAGCGACCGCCGCGGCTCAAGGCGCTGGCGGCTTTTCCGTCGTCAACCAGACCGGCCTCACCATGACCGACCTGACGATCCGCCGCTTCGGCACGCAGGGATGGAGGCCGCTTGGCTCCGCGCCATCGCCGGGCGGCCGGGCGGGCGTCGATTTCAAGGATCCGGATTGCGCCTTCGACATTCAGGCGACGCTTCAGGGCGTCGGCACCGTCGTCTGGCCGGGCGTCAATCTCTGCGAAGTGAAAGCGGTGATCCTGAACCGGAACGCGTCGGGCGCGCTCTGGGTCGACTACGAATGAGGTTGAACCGCCGCCGCTGAACCCGCGGAGCATGCGCTCCGGCTTTCGCGGCTAGCCGGCTCCGGACGAACGGAATCGAGCAGCTTCGCGCCAGCGACGAACACCACGCCGGTGCAGGCCAGGGCCAGGATCAGCCCGCTCGTCCCAGGATACATTTCCATGTAGTGGCGCGCCCGTTCCACGGCGCCGACAGCGATCGCATAGATGACCAGCCACGCTTCCGTGCGTGTCTTGATCGTAAAGAGTCGCCCGATTTTGTTCAGCATCGCCATTCGTTAACGGTTGAACGAGTCATTCGCGGTTTTGAGCCGTTCCCGCGCTAAAGAACAGAGTTACTATAGCGTTAAGACATGTTTCTTGTCCCGTTTCGGGATTTGAACCTTTCTCCGCCCCGTTGGCGTCGCCCTTCGGCGGCCGATCAGGCGAGTTCGGACAGGTCGCAGCGCATCGAGCAACGCCGCACGCGCGGCCTCGACGTCTGCGGACGAGCGACGGCTTTTGCAGGTCGGCATTGTCGATTTCGACCGGCCAATGCCGGCGAACGACTTCGGACAGAGCGTCGAGCTTCGCGTCGTCGACCATGAAGCGCGGATCGACCGTTCCCGGATCGGCAACCACGCGAAGGCGCAGGCAGGCGGGGCCGCCGCCGTTGGCCATCGACTGGCGGACATCGACCACCTCGACGCGGCGGATCGGTCCGTTGCCGGCGACGTGCCTCTCCAGCCACGACCAGACGGATGGCGTCTCGCGCGCCTCGGTCGGGACGACGAGCGTCATCTCGCCGTCGGGCGGGGTCACGAGCTGCGCGTTGAACAGATAGGAGGCTGATGGCATCGCCGATCGGCACCTCCGAGGCGGGGACTTCGACCAGCTCGAACCCGGGCAGGCGCTGCTCGCAGAAGCCGACGACTTGCCCGCGATCGGCGAAGGCGAGCTCGTGGGCGAAGAGGACATTCTCGTTCGCGACGGCGACCACGTCATTGTGGAACGCGCCGGCGGCGATCGCTTCCTCGGATTGCTCGACGAACAGGGTCCGCTCGGGATCGAGGCCGTGGAGGCGGGCGATGGCCTTGGAGGCCTGCAGATGCTGCCGCGCCGGAAAGGCGCCGCCCGTCACGCCATAGACGAACAGTTCCAGTCCGGGCTCGCCGTGGCTCGACGTCAGCCGCATGTGATTAGCCGCGCCTTCGTCGCCGAACGCGGGCGGGATGGGATCGTGGACGCTGAAATGCTGCGCATCCGCGAACGCGATCCGCAGCTGCGCCAGCGTGCCCGGCCATTCGTGGCTCCGGTGCGGCATGGTGCGCAGGTTCGCGACCGTCAGGTGGCAGCGGCCGTCGCCAGTGTCGGGGGCAGGGGAGACCGTCGCCGCATTGGCCGCCCACATCGACGATGCGGACATTGCGGCGGCCGCCAATGTCGGCTCGCAATCCTCGAACGTCGTGCCGAGCGACGCGAGCCATTCGCGGTTCGGACGGCGCTGCGGGCAAGAAGATGCCCTGCGCCAAACCCAGCGCGAGGTTGGCGCGCATCTTGTCGAGGCCCTGCAGAGCGGCGGCGCGGGGCTGCGACACCTGACCGGCATTCCTGGTCGAGGCGAGGTTGCCGAAGCTCAGCCCGGCATAATTGTGCGACGGCCCGATGATCCCGTCGAAATTGATCTCGCGCAGCGCCATCAGCGCTTGACGGCGAGCACCTTGTCGCCCTCCTTCACGCCGAGCAGTTCGGCCGCTTCCGGATCGATGCAGATGCCCTGCCGCCCAGCGCGTTTCACCTGACCGAAGCAAGCGGCGAAGTCCTTCAGCCGGCCGTGGGCGAGGAGCATCTTCGTCTTCCCGCCGGGAGCGATCTCGACGATCGTTTCTTCATCGGACTCGTCGACCGTGCGCAGGTCGTCGATATTCGCGGTAACGGTCGGGCCGCCGTCGAAAATGTCGATGTAGCGGTCGAAGGTGAAGCCTTCTTCCTCAAGCATGCGCAGCGCCGCCCGGCCGCTCGGATGGGGCAGGCCCATCACCGCCCGCGCCGCGTCGTTGAGCAGCGACACGTAGATCGGCGTCTTGGGCATCAGGTCGGCAATGAATTGCGTGCCGTGGACCGCGTTGAATTCGTCCGCTTCCGGGAAGGTCATGTCGAAGAAGCGGCCCGCAAGCCCGTCCCAGAAGGGCGCATTGCCGGCTTCGTCCATCACTCCGCGAAGCTCGGCGAGGATGCGATTTCCGAACCGGGCGCGATGGTTCTTGATGAACAGGTAGCGGCTGCGCGCAATCAATCCGCCCCAGCCGCCGGCGCGGGCGTTCGGGTGAAGGAACAGGCCGCCGACCTCCGACGCTCCTTCGAGATCGGTGGTCAACGTCAGCGTCTGGTTGCGGAAAGTCTTGCCGAGCTCAGGGCTCGTCTGGGTCAGCGTGCTGAGGTGATAGGAGTAGAAGGGCTGGCGCACGCCGACCTGGCCGAACACCTGGCAGGTGCCGCGGATGATGCCCGCCTTCGGGTCTTCGAGCACGAACACGTAAAGGTCGTCGGACTGGCTGTCCTCTTCGCGCGAGAAGCTGTCGTCGGACCGCGCCAGCTTCTGCACGAGCGTCGCGCGGTCGGGGGGCAGGTTGGTGAAGCCGCCGCCGGTCAGCTTGGCCATTTCGTAGATGGCGGCGAAATCCTCGCCGGTCGCGGGGCGTACGCGGAAGCTCATGCCGCATCTCCGGCCAGGCGGAGGATGGTGAGCGCCGACAAGGCCGCGCGCTCCTTCAGGCTTTCGACGATCAGAAATTCCTCCATGCTGTGAATCTTGCCGCCGCGCACGCCCATCGTGTCGACCACGGGCACGCCGCAGGCGGCGATGTTGTTGCCGTCGCAGACGCCGCCGCTGGACTGCCAGCCGATGGACTGGCCGAGGTCGGCGCCGGCCTGCTTCACGAGGCCGAAGAGTGCTTCGGCGTCCGTGGTCATCGGTTTCGGCGGACGAGCGAAGCCCGCCGTGCAGGTGAATTTGCACATCGCGCTCTGCAGCAACTGCCGCGACGGCTTCTTGGATCAGCGCATTGGCCTCGGCTTCGAGCTCCGGCGTCGCCGGGCGCAGGTTGACGCGAAGCACGGCGAGGTCGGGGACGACATTGGTCGGCGAGCCGCCGTCGATCTTGGCAGGGTTCACCGACAGCCCGGCCCGCCGCATCGCTTCGAAGCGAAGGGCCAGGTCGGATGCGGCGAGGATGGCGTTGCGGCCGTCCTCGGGATTGCGTCCGGCATGCGCCGAGCGGCCGTGAATGGTGATCGCGAAATTGCCGCTTCCCGGCCGAGCGCCGGCCAGCGTTCCGTCTGGAAGCGCGGACGGCTCGTACGTCAGCGCCGCTTTCTTGCCCCGCGCCGCCTGCGCGATCAGCGCGGCGGAACCGAGCGAGCCGACTTCCTCGTCGCTGTTGATGACGATCTCATAGCCGAGATGCGTTTGCGCCGCTCGCCTCGACCGCCTTCAGTGCGGCGAGCATGACGGCAATGCCGCCCTTCATGTCGGCGACACCGGGACCGTTAAGCACTTCGTCGTCGAGCCAGCGCGTTTCCTGAAACGCGTGATCGACGCCGAAAACCGTGTCCATGTGACCGGTGAAAAGCAGCTGCACCGGAGCGTCGGGCCGCACCTTCACGTGCAGGTTCTGACCGTGCGCGATGTCGATCGGCTTGCCCGCCGCATCGACCGCATCGACGTGCGCGGGGTCGAGCGTCTGTACCTCGCCAGGAAGCACCGCCAGCGCATCCGCCAGCAACCCTGCCATCGTCTTCAATCCGTCGAGATTGCGCGAGCCGCTGTTGATTGCGGACCAGGCGAGCACCTGGTCGAGCATCGGCTCGGCCGCTGCCCGTTCAACCGCCTGATGTTCGCTGGACGACAATTCCCCCATGCGCCCGGCTCCTAGCCGGAGCCCGTCGCGAAGGCCACACCAGCGTCAATCGCAGGTGGGGCAGATCTCCATGATGATGTCGCCGGCTTCCAGGCTTTGCACCTGCGGCCGCCAGAAGCCGAACGGCGTTCCGTCGCGGATGATCCGCAGGCCGAGCCCGTCGCTGATATCCTTGAGCGCCTTGCCCACTTCATCCGGCCGCACATCCCGCTCGATCAATTGAACGCGACCTTCGCCGGACGCGAGGTCGGCGAGATAGTCGGCGATGTGCTGCCCGCCGTGCGTTGTCGCCAGAAGCAGGCCGGCGAAGTCGAGCGGATTGACGACGACGTCCGCGCCCGCACGCTTGGCGGGAATTTCGTTGTCTTCGGCATTGACGGCGACGCTGATGCGCAGGTCGGGCGCATGGTGGCGGGCGGTCAGGCAGATCAGGATCGACGTGTCGTCGCGTCCGGCGGAAATGATCATCAGCTTGGCGCGGTCGACGTGCACCGACCTCAAGCGTCGCGTCCGGGTCGCGTCGCCCTTGCAGAACCGTGCAGCCGAGCGACTTCGCCTTCTCCAGGCGGTCTCGTCGCTGGGGTCGATGACGACGATGTCCTCCGGGTTCGGAGCCGAGGTCGATCAGCTCCTTCACGGCCCTGGTGTTCTTGGTGCCGAAGCCGGCGACGATGGTGTGGTCGCAAAGGTCGCGCTGGATTCGCTTCATGATGAATCTTTCCCAGGAACGCCGCGCAACGAACGAATAAGCCGAGCCGGCGAGGATAAGCAGGAACAGGATGCGGATGGGGGTGACGATGATCGCGTCGAACATGCGCGTGCGGTCGGTGACCGGGACGATGTCGCCGTAGCCGGTCGTCGTCGCGCTGATCATCGTGAAATAGATGACGTCGAGGAAGCTGACGGAGCCGTCATGCATGTCCTTGAGGCCGTCGCGCTCCAGCCAGTGGATGAGGATGAGGATGCCGAGCAGGGCCGCCATCGCGACCAGCCGCCATCCAAGGCTCAGCCATCCGGTGATCTTGGGCTTGCGCCGAAGCACCAGCAGCTCGCCGCTATCGTCTCTCTCGATCACCATCGTTAGAGCGGCGTAACCCAGATTGATCGCTTTGGTTCAAGCGCAATCGTCAAGCGCTGGCGACCTCCGCCTTGCGATCGAGCGACTCTGCCAGCCGCTGCAGTCGCCGCTGGACTGCGTCGCCAGCCAGCGCTTCCTCGCGGTTCGGCACGCACAAGGTCAGCGTCTTCTTGCCGAGAACGAGCCGCGTCTCCTCGAGCACCGATGCGACTCCGCCGCTCAACCTCTGGCCGAGCCGCATCGCCAGGCCCCAGCAATGCGCGCGCTGCAATTCGCCCGGCTTGCACAATTGCGTGAGCCGCGAGTCGGGAAGCACTTCGCGGCCGAAGTTCGACGACAAGGCCTGCGCCATGATCACCCGCCCGGCAGCATCCACCGCGGTCCAGTCCCCGTGCAGCGCCATTTCGACGCCGCGGTCCGCGCGGAACATCGGGGCGGCCTGCCAGGCGACATCGGCGAGAAGGCAGGCGGCGCGCCGAAGACGCTCGAGGTTGGGCGGATCGTCGAACAGCGGGGCGATCCAGTCGTGAAGCAGGTCGCCATGCTCGCCGAACCTTTTCTCTCCGCCGCTCGCATCCCGCGCGGCCTCGATCAGCGGGTCGAGCTTGCGGGTTTGATTGTCGAGCTGCGAATAGAGCAGACCTTCGCGCAGTCCGAACGCCGATACGATCAGCTCGCTTGGCTGCAATTCCTCGACGATATGCTGAAGAAGCATGGCCGCGACCGGTGCGCTGGCCAGGCGCGCGCCGGCAATGGCCTTGCCCCAATCGCCGCCCTGGTCGGCCATCCAACGCAGATCCGCCGCGCGCTCGGGCTTCATTCGGTAATGGTGCGTCGCCGGCAACGGGAAATCGCTGACGAGCATGTCCATCTTCGCGAGCGAGCGCCACGATCCGCCGACCATGAAGAAGGGCTTGCCGCGGCAGGATTTCTCCAGCCCCGCTTCCTTGAGGCCGCGCCGAAGCATCTCGCGCGCTTTCTGCTCGCCGGCCTTGCCCGCGCTCGACGCGGAGCACGCCGAGCGGAAGCGATGTCGCGCGCCCGGTCGTGCCGTTGCCGATCTCGATCAGCTCCAGGCTGCCGCCGCCAAGGTCGCCGACGACGCCGGAAGCGCCGGGGAAGGCGGAGACCACGCCCATGCCGGAGAAGCGCGCCTCGTCCGTTGCGCTGATGACGTCGCAGGGCAGGCCGATCTTCTCGACCGCGCGGACGAACTCCGGTCCGTCGCGGGCATCGCGTACGGCTGCGGTGGCGACGACCTGCGCCTGCTTCACGCCCATGTGCCGAAGGAGAAGCTTGTACCGGCGAAGTGCCGCCAGCGCCTGCATCCTCGCTCGCGTCCGATAAGTTCGCCATTGTCGCGCAGCCCGCGCCGAGACCGGCCATGACCTTTTCGTTGAAGATCGGCATCGGGCGCGCGCAGCCGCCCGGAATAGACGACTAGCCGGACCGAGTTCGAACCGATGTCGATGATTGCGACGGGTTGTCGGCGCGCCAAGCTCTGCGCCTAGCGTCCGCGCTGGAAGCGCAGCTTCGGGACCCTGCGGCCCTTCTTCAGCGATTGGCCGCGGCCGGACAGCGACGGATTGCTCATGAAATATTCGTGCAGGTTGAATGCCTCGGTCGCCTTGGCCTGCAGCCGTTCGTAGCGGCCGTCTGGAAGCAGCCGCCAGCTCTGTTGATTGTCGATCAGGTTCGCGACCATCACTTGCTCGAGAAGCTGCGCGTGAACGGTCGCGTTTTCGATGGGCAACATATATTCGATCCGCCGGTCCAGGTTCCTTGGCATCCAGTCTGCCGAGCTGATGTACACCTTCGCCTGCGGGTGCGGCAGCTCATGCCCGTTAGCAAAGCTCCACATGCGCGCATGTTCCAGAAAGCGTCCGACGATCGACTTCACGAAGATGTTTTCCGACAGGCCGGGAACGCCCGGGCGAAGGCAGCAGATGCCGCGCACGACCAGATCGACCGGCACGCCCGCCTGGCTCGCCTCGTAGAGCTTGTCGATCAGGATCGGGTCGACCAGCGAGTTGAGCTTCGCCCAGATGCCGGATGGCTTGCCCGCCTTTGCAGAGGCGATTTCCGCGTCCATCAGCCGAAGCAGCTCCGCCCGCATGCCATGCGGCGACAGCACCAGCTGGCGCAGGTTCTTCGGCTCGAGATAGCCGGTGATGTAGTTGAACAATTTGGCGACGTCGCGGCCGAGTCTCGGGTCGGCGGTGAAGTAGCTGACGTCCGTATAGATGCGCGCCGTGACCGGGTGATAATTGCCCGTCCCGAAGTGGCAGTAGGTGCGATAGCCCTTGGCTTCGCGCCGCACGACCATCGATACCTTGGCGTGCGTCTTCCAGTCGACGAAGCCGTAGACGACCTGCACGCCCGCGCGCTCCAGCGCATTGGCCCAGTAGATGTTCTGCTCTTCGTCGAAGCGGGCCTTGAGCTCGATGACCGCCGTCACCGACTTGCCCGCTTCCGCCGCGTCGATCAGCGCCTTCATGATCGCCGACTGCTTGCCGGCGCGATACAAGCGTCTGCTTGATCGCGACGACGTCCGGGTCGAGCGGCCGCCTGCCGCACGAACTCCACGACGCTCTCGAAGCTTTCGTACGGGTGGTGGACGAGGATGTCCTTCTCGCGGATCGCCGCGAAGCAATCGCCGCCATGTTCGCGGATGCGCTCGGGGAAGCGGGGGTCGAACGGCGGAAACTTCAGGTCCGGGCGATCCTGATCGACGATTGCCGAAAGGTCCGTCATTCCGACGGAGCCCGCTTTCGGAGATGATCGCATTGGCCGCGTCGAGGCCTTCCTTGACGAAGCGGACAAGGACGTCGGGCATGTCCTGCTCGATCTCGAGCCGCACGACGCGCCCGCGCCTGCGCCGCTTGATGGCGGTGCGGAAGTAACGGACCAGGTCCTCCGCCTCTTCCTCGACCTCGATGTCGCTGTCGCGCAGCACTCGGAAGGCGCCGCCGCGGAGCAGCTCATACTTTGGGAAAAGATAGTCGGTCTTGCGCCTGATCAGCGCCTCCAGCGAAATGTAGCGCGATTGCGCGCCCGGGATTCGGATGAAACGCGGCACGCCCGCCGGAAGCATGATGAGCTCGCGCATGTGCACTTTGCCGCGCTTCAGCTCGAAAATGAGCGAGAAGCCGCGGTTGGGGATGAACGGGAACGGATGCGCGGGGTCGATCGCCTGCGGCGTCAGCAGCGGGAAAGATCTGCTCGCGGAAATGTTTGTCGAGCCAGACTTCGGCCTTCTCGTCGAGCGGCTCCTGCCCGATGAAGATGACGTCTTCCCCGGCAAGCGCCTCCCTCAGCTCGCGCCAGACCTCTTCCTGGCTTGCGACCAGCCGGTCCGCCTCTTCCTCGATCGCCGTCAGTTGCTGGAGCGTGGTCATGCCGTCGGCGGAGCGTTCCTCGACGCCCAGCGCCTGGTGCGCCTTCAGGCCGGCGACGCGGACCATGAAGAATTCGTCGAGGTTGCTGGCCGAGATCGACAGGAAGCGCAGCCGCTCCAGCAACGGGTGATGCGGGTTGACCGCCTCTTCCAGCACGCGCCGGTTGAAGGCCAGCCAGCTCAGCTCGCGGTTGAAATAACGTTGCTCGGGAACCGGCACCTCGATGGGCGCCGGCGCGTCCGCCGGTGATGTAGAAGCCATTCGCCTCGCGCGTTTCACTGCCGGCATGCCGCATTATTAACAGGCCGGGCGTTGGATGTCGCCGAACTGAAACAGAGGGACATTACAGCTGTATGACGCTAGTGTGAAAAAGCGCCGGTGGAACCGGGGGAGGAGACAGGATCGTGGCCAAGGCAAAAGTGACCAAACCGAAGTCCGCAACTCGCACCAAGGCTCCTCCTGCTGCCGCAAAGCCGCCAAAACGCGCCGCAGCGGTCAAGGCTGCACCGGTCAAAGCCGCGAAGCCAGCGAAGCCGACCGAGGCCCGCCAAGGCCGCGAAAGTTACCAAGGTCGCCAAGGTCGCGGCGAGCGCGAAGAAGGTCGCCAAGAACCCCGCAGCCGCCGAAGTCGTTGCCGCGACGCTGGTCGCCGCCGCTGCCGCCCTTCGCAATCCGAAGAAGGCTCAGGCGCTGGCGCTCGAGGCCGCCGACGATATCAAGCGAGCCGCCAAGTCGGGCATCAACAGTGGCGAAGCGATGTGGCAGCTCGCCCTCGACGTTGCCCGCCGAAGCATCGACGCGCTTGGTCCGGAGGGCAAGGGCAAGAAGGGCAAGGCGAAGAAGAAAAAATAGGGATCGAAGCCTTTAAGGAGCTTCGACGCGCGATAGGCCTATCAGTTTGGGCCTTGCGGCTGCTGGTAATTGCCGCCCCGGCTTCGATCGTCGAGCGCTCGCTGCGCATCTTCCTTCCCGATGCGCCACTCGGATTCCGTCTTGCAGATCCGTTGTGACACATTGGAACCGACGAACTTCTTGGATTTGCAAACGACCTTTTCTTCCTTGGCCGGTTCCGTTGGTTCTTGGGCAGGTATGGCGGTCGGATCAGCGCGCCGCCGCCGCAACTAAGAGCATGTATGTGAACACTCGACCCTCCGTCGGAGATTTCGCGGGCGGATATCATGCGAATTCGTTCGACAGGTCAATGAATTAGCGATTCTTTTTCTCGGCGGCGTGAAGAGCGTCGAGAGCGCTGCGCGACATTTCGCTCCCGCCGAGCAAGCCAGGACTGCTCAATTTCTTGCAGAACGCGGACGGGTGTCTTATATGCGTAAGACAGTAATGGAGAAGCAGATGCTCGAGAACCCGGTCCACAAGCGTGCTGCCATTGGCGCTGCCATCGGCGCGGTCGTAGCCATCCCGCTGCCCTTCATCGGCCCGATCATCGGCGCCCTCGTCGGCGGCGGGATCGGCTTTTTCACGGCGCAGGAGCGAACTCAGAAGTGATCGCGAAATTCGTCGATTAGTCGCCGGTACAAGATCGCGCTTGAACGGTACGATCAGGTCGGGAAGCTCGTCCGGATCGACCCATTTCCACGCGTTGAACTCCGGGTGTTTGGTGGCGATGTTGACGTCGCTGTCGTCGCCGAGGAAGCGCGCCAGATACCAGTCCTGAAGCTGGCCCTTCCATTTGCCGCCCCAAAGCCGATGCCGGATTTCCTCGGGTAGGTCGTACTTCAGCCGCTCCGGGCATTCCGCGATCCGCTCGATCAGCTTCGGCGAAATGCCTGTTTCTTCCTCCAGCTCGCGCTTGGCGGTCGCCCAGGGCTTCTCGCCCTCGTCGATCCCGCCCTGCGGCATCTGCCACGCCTCGTCGGTATTATCGATACGCCGCCCGACGAAGACCTTCCCGTCCTTGTTGAGCAGCATGACGCCGACACCGCGGCGGTATTCGTGATCGTCCTTGGCCATGTCCCGCCTTAGCGCGAGCATTAGAAGTGGCGAAAGGGTCGACGGAGTCCTAAAGAGGCAAACAGACAACTCGCAGCGTTTGTTTTGTAAGGACTCGCACGTGGCGACAGCCACTCATACCATCACCGAGGACGAAGCCGCCTCACATCCCACACCCCGAAGCCGTCGTCGTCCGTTTCGCGGGCGACAGCGGCGACGGCATGCAGCTCACCGGCGGACAGTTCACCCTTTCGACGGCGCTCGCCGGCAACGACCTGTCGACCTTCCCGGACTTCCCGGCCGAAATCCGCGCTCCGCAGGGCACGACGTTCGGCGTCAGCGCCTTCCAGATCAACTTCGGCTCGACCTCGATCGAGACCGCGGGCGACCAGCCGGACGTGCTGATCGCGATGAACCCGGCGGCGCTGAAGGTGAACGTCGACCAGCTTCGCGAAGGCGGGCTGATCATCGCCGACGAGGGCGAGTTCACGCGCGCGCAATCTCGCCAAGGCGGGGTACGAGCAGAGCCCGCTTGAGGACGGCAGCCTCGCCAAATGGCAGCTCGTCCACTTCAACATCTCGCAGCTGACGCTCGATGCCGTGAAGCCGTTCGGCCTCGGCAACAAGGAAGCGCTGCGCTGCAAGAACATGTGGACGCTGGGGCTCGCGCTCTGGATGTTCGACCGCGACCGGCAGCCGATCGTCGACTGGCTCAACGCCAAGTTCGCCAAGGCGCCGGAGCTGGCCGAAGCGAACATCGCCGCGCTGAATGCCGGCCATGCCTATGGCGAGACGGTCGAGATCGGCGGCGTTCACCGGCACCATATCGCCGCCGCGCCCGCGGAGCCCGGCCTCTACCGCACGGTCACCGGCGCGGAATCGCTGGCGCTGGGCCTTGTCGCGGGTGCGCAGCTGGCGGGCTTGAAGATGTTCTTCGGCGGCTATCCGATCACGCCTGCCTCGGCGCTCCTGCATCATCTGTCGCGGCTGAAGGAATATGGCATCACGACCTTCCAGGCGGAGGACGAGATTGCGGCCATCTGCTCGGCGATCGGCGCGAGCTACGCCGGTCAGCTCGGCATCACTTCGTCGTCGGGTCCCGGCATTGCGCTCAAGACCGAGGCGCTCGGCCTCGCGATCATGACCGAGCTGCCGCTGATCGTCGTCAACTCGCAGCGCGGCGGGCCGTCGACCGGCCTTCCGACCAAGACCGAGCAGTCCGACCTCTATCAGGCGGTCTACGGCCGCAACGCCGACGCGCCGCTGCCGGTGATCGCCGCGCGCTCGCCGGCCGATGCGTTCGAATGCGCGATCGAGGCGGTGCGGATCGCCACCCGCTACATGACGCCGGTCATGCTGCTCACCGACGGCTACATCGCCAATGCGGCGGAGCCGTGGAAGGTGCCGGACATGAACAGCTTCGAGCCGTTCCCGGTCAGCTTCTTCGATCAGGCGCCGGCGGAAGGCGAGGGCGTCATGCCGTTCGCCCGCAACGACGACCTTGCGCGTCCGTGGATCAAGCCGGGCACCGAGGGCCTCGAGCATCGCATCGGCGGCATCGAGAAGCAGCCCGGCACCGGCAACATCGACTATAGCGCGTCGGCGCACCAGGAGATGACCAACACGCGCGCCGCGAAGGTCAACAAGGTGGTCGAGACCATTCCCGACCAGGACGTGTGCATCGGCAAGGCGGGCGCGAAGCTGGCGGTCGTCGGCTGGGGGTCGACCTTCGGGCCGATCCACCAGGCGGTGCGGCGCTCGCTGAATCGCGGGCTGGACGTCGCGCACGTCCACATCCGCCACATCTGGCCGATGCCGTCGAACCTGGGCGATCTGCTGAAGAGCTTCGACAAGATCATCGTTCCGGAAATGAACACCGGCCAGCTCAAGACCGTTCTCCGCGACCAGTTCCTCGTCGACGCGCAGACCGCTCAACAAGGTCAGCGGCCAGCCTTTCCGCATCGCCGAGATCGAGGCTGCGATCGAGAAGGCGCTGGCGTGAAGCCGATCAATCCCTTTCCGCTGATCATGATGCTGATCCTCGTGCTCGGCCTGATTTACTGGATCATGTTCTGATGAATGAGTTGACCAAGGTTACCACCGCCAAGGATTGGGCGAGCGACCAGGAGGTCCGCTGGTGCCCGGGCTGCGGCGATTATGCGGTCCTGAAGGCCGTGCAGCGGACGATGCCGGACCTCGGCGTCGCGCGCGAAAAGACGGTGTTCGTCAGCGGCATCGGCTGCTCCAGCCGCTTCCCTTATTACATGGCGAGCTACGGCTTCCACACGATCCACGGCCGCGCGCCGGCGTTCGCGACGGGCATCAAGCTCGCCAATCCCGAGCTCGACGTGTGGATCATCACCGGCGACGGCGATGCGCTGTCGATCGGCGGCAACCACACGATGCACGTGCTGCGCCGCAACCTCGACTGCCAGATCCTGCTGTTCAACAACGAGATCTACGGCCTGACCAAGGGCCAATATTCGCCGACCAGCCGCGTCGGCACGCGCTCGCCCTTCCACGCCGTTCGGATCGGTCGACCGGCCGGTGACGCCGTGCATGTTCGCTCTGGGCTCAGGCGCGCGGTTCATCGCTCGCGGTATCGACGTGCACAAAGGCCTGCCGGACGTGCTCAAGGCCGCTCACGCGCACAGGGGCGCGAGCTTCGTCGAGATCTACCAGAATTGCGTCGTCTATAACGACGACGTCTTCGCCAGCTTCACCGAGCGCAGCGTCGCGCAGGAGAAGCAGCTGTGGCTCAAGCCCGGCGAGAAGATGCTGTTCGCCGGCGACACCAAGGGCCTCGCGCTCGACACCGAGCGGCTGTGCCTGAAGGTGGTCGAAGCCGACGATCCCGTCGGTCATCGTCCACGACCCGAAGAACCGCGGCGTGGCGGCGATGCTGATCGAACTGCCGCAAGGCTTCCCGGTCGCGCTCGGCGTCATCTACGAGGACCCCGCGCCGACCTTCGAAAGCGCAGTCGTCGAACAGAACGCCGCCGCCGCTTCCGGCAAGAAGGCGGACCTGCAGGCGCTCGTCGCCAAGGGCCAGACCTGGCAGGTCGAAAAAGAGCCGCGCGAGAGCCTCCTGATTCAATGCGACAGGAGCGCCGCTCGCTGACGGACTTGGACAATCTCACCCACTCGATGGCCGGCTGGGTGCTGGGCCAGGCGGGCCTCAAGACGAAGACGCGCAAGGGTCTCGCCGCGCTGATCCTCGGCGCGAACATGCCGGACATCGACGTCTTCTTCGGCAATGCGCCGTGGGATCCACTCGCGATCCATCGCGGGTTCACGCACGGGTTCGTGGGCGGCGTGCTGCTGATGCCGCCGATCCTGGCCGGACTGCTGTGGCTGCTCGACCGCTGGCAGATCGGTCACGACAAGCAGTTCAAGAGCGGGCTGCCGATGCACCTCGGCTGGCTGGTCGCGCTTTGCTACCTCGGCGCTCTCACGCATCCATCGCTCGACGTGCTGACGACCTATTCGGTGCAGCTGCTTTCGCCCTTTTCGAACCTGTGGTTCCACTCCGACGGGCTGTTCATCATCGACATCTGGCTGTGGCTGCTGCTCGCCATTTCCATCGGAATCTCCGTGCGGCGGGAGCGGGCGGGCCGCGAGTGGACGCGGCTCCCGCGGATCGCGATCGCCATCACTCTGGCCTATGTCGCCGCGAACCTGATGATCACCGATCGAGCCAATGCGGCGGTCCGGCAATGGGCAGGCAATCGCCCGGCCGAAGCCATCTTCGCCTCGCCGCCGCCGCTGCTGTTCTGGCAACGCGATCTCGTCTGGCGTGAAGGCGCCTGCTACCGCCGGAGCCACTTCGATCCGCTCGGCGGCGAGTTCGGTCCGGTCAGCGAGTGCCAGCCGACCAACATGGACGACCCGCTCGTTCGCGAAGCCATCCGCCGCGATCCGGCACTGCGCAAGTTCCTGAAATGGTCGATCCTTCCGCAGGCGGAGGTTCAGCGCGGCCGTTGCAGCGCGCACGTCGCCATCGGCGACGCGCGCTACGGGCAGGGCCGCCGCTCGCGCCTTGCGCGGGAGTCGGTCGTGCCGATCGAGGGTCCGGGCTGCGCGGCCGAGCCTCGACAACAGCCCCTCGAGTTCATAACTGCGCCGTCATGAGCACGCGCGGCGCGCATCTGGTGCAAGGCGATCGCGGCTTCACGACGGGCGGAGGCCTGCTGGGCCGCATGGTCGCGCCGGCTTTCGCGGCGCTCGTCGACAGCATCGACAAGCGACTGGAATTCGGCGGGATCGACGCGACTCTGCCCGGCGGCGAACGCAGGACGCTCGGCCTACGCGGCCCAGGTCCGGTCGCCCGCATCGAGCTGCGCAGCTGGATGGGTCTTGTCCGCTTGGCCACGTCGGGCTCGGTCGGCTGGTACAAGGCCTGGGAACTGGGGGAATGGGCATCGCCCGACCTGGTGCCGGTGTTCGAACTGTTCAGCGTCAATGCCTCGACCCTGGGCGAAATCGGTCGCGCGAAGGGACCGGCGCGCTGGGTCAACGCCCTCGCGCACCGCCTGCGCGACAATGCGCCGACGCAGGCCCGCGCCAACATCGCGGCCCACTACGACCTCGGGAACGATTTCTATTCGGCCTGGCTCGACGAGACGATGACCTATTCCTCGGCGTTGGTGGGACCGAAGCGGGGCGACCCTGACGGAGCCCAACAGGCGAAGATCGCGCATCTGCTCGACCGCCTCGACCTAAAGCAAGGCGACCGCCTGCTCGAAATCGGTTGCGGCTGGGGCAGTCTCGCGATCGAAGCAGCGCAACGTGGTGCGAACGTCGCCGGCCTGACCTTGTCGACCGAGCAGAAGGCGTGGGCCGAACGCGAGATCGCCAGCCGGAAGCTGTCCGACCGCATCGAAATCCGCCTGCAGGACTATCGCGAAGTGTCGGAACAGTTCGACGCCATCGCCTCGGTCGAGATGGTCGAGGCCGTCGGCCGCCGCTGGTGGGGCGCCTATCTCGACAGCATCGCGCGCAATCTGAAGCCGGGCGGGCGAGCGGCGCTGCAGTTCATCTTCATGCAGCCGGAGCTGTTCGACCGCTACGCGCGCAACGCCGACTTCATCCAGACCTACATCTTCCCCGGCGGGATGCTGATCAACGAGCCGGAGTTCGCGGCGCTGGCCGAGGAGCGCGGCCTGTCGTGGCAGGACCGCAGCCGCAACTTCGGCGCCGATTATGCCGAGACATTGAAGCAATGGCGCGCGAACTATGATGCCGCGGTCGAGCAGGGGAAGCTTGCGGGCTTCTCCGAGGAGTTCCACCGCCTCTGGCGCTATTACCTGACCTATTGCGAAGGCGGCTTCCGCGGCGGCGCGATCGGCGTGGCACAGGTCACCCTCGTAAAGGCCTAACCGCCGCGTGGAGGGGCGTCCACGCGGCGGCGGGGCATCACCTACGCTGGGAGGGACACCGCGTCGGTGACGTGAATGACGCCATTCGATTGCATCAGGTCGGCCGCAATGACGGTGGCTACGCCGCCGTTCTCGTCGACCACGACGACTTTGCCGTCGAGGAGCTTGGCGGTCAGCTCCGAGCCCTCGGCGGTCGTCAGCTTCGCCTCGCCATTGCCCTGGTTGATCAGCTGCAGGATCGCGGCCGCGGTATATTGGCCGGGCACGACGTGATACGTCAGGATCTTGACGAGCTGATCGCGATTTTCCGGTTTCACCAGGGTTTCGACGGTGCCCGCCGGAAGCTTCGCGAAAGCGGCGTCGGTGGGCGCGAAGACCGTGAACGGCCCTTTGCTAGCGAGCGTATCGACCAGCTTCGCGGCCTTGACGGCGGCGACCAGCGTCTTGTGGTTGGGCGAAGTCTGAGCCGCGGCGACGATGTTGCCCTTCGGCGAAGCGGTGGTGCCGACGGAAGCAGTCGCGACAAGGAGGGCGGCAGCGGCCGTCCGTACGAGGTAGCGGGATACGGGCATGAAAAGCCTCCTGGGATTGGAAGCGTCTCATTTATGGCTGCTGACAGCCGCCCTCCATACGGGACTTGGGCTAGCGTTCGACCTTGCCGATGGTTCGTCGCACAGCCTCTTTCCACCCCGCCACCAGGCCTGATCTAAGCTCCGCATCCATGTTCGGGACGAACCGTTCGCTAGCCGACCAGGTGCGCGACAGCTCGGCGAGCCCGGACCAGACACCGGTCGCAAGTCCCGCGTGGAAGGCAGCGCCGGTTGCCGTCGTTTCGAGGTTCGCGGGCCGCTCGACGGAGGCGTCGACGATGTCGGAGAGAAACTGGCAGAGCCAATTGTTCGCCGTCATGCCGCCGTCGATCCGGATCGCCGCAGGAGTGGCGCAGCCGTCCGCGACCATCGCCTCGATGAGGTCGCGGGTCTGGTAGGCGACGGCTTCGAGCGCTGCCCGCGCCAGATGCGCTCCGGTGGCATCCAGCGTTAGTCCGAAGATGGCCCCGCGAGCATTCGGCTCCCAGTGCGGCGCGCCGAGGCCGACGAACGCCGGCACCATGTAGACGCCGTGGCTGTCGGCCACTTGCGTTGCCATGCCGTCCGTGTCGGATGCGTGGGCGATCACGCCCAGCCCATCGCGGAGCCACTTCACCGCCGCGCCCGCGACGAAGATCGAACCTTCCAGCGCATAGGTCGTCTTGCCGCCGAGACGATAGGCCGGCGTGGTCAGCAGCCGATGCTCGGAGGCGATCGGCTTGGTGCCTGAGTTCATCAGCATGAAGCAGCCGGTGCCGTAGGTCGACTTGACCATTCCGGGTTCGAAGCAAGCCTGACCGAACAACGCCGCCTGCTGGTCGCCGGCCATTCCGGCGATGGGGATCTGCCGATCGAACAGGCCCGGCGCCGTCAGTCCGAACAGGTGACTATTGTCGCGGACGTCGGGAAGCAGCGCTTCGGGAACGCGGAAGAGGCGGCAGAGATCGCTGTCCCAGCTTCCTCGGTGGATATCCAGAAGCAGCGTCCGGCTTGCGTTCGTCACGTCCGTCGCGTGGACGCTCCCGCCGGTCAGCCGCCAAAGCAGGAAGCTGTCGATCGTTCCGGCCAGCAACTCGCCCCGATCGGCCCGCTCCCGCGCACCCGCGACATTGTCGAGGATCCAGGCGATCTTGGTCGCCGAGAAATAGGGGTCGAGCAGAAGGCCCGTCTTGGCGCGAACTTCAGGTTCGACACCGTCTTGCTTCAGCCGCTCGCAGGTGTCGGCGGTTCGTCGGTCCTGCCAGACGATGGCGCGATGGATCGGCTCGCCGGTCGAGCGGTCCCACACCACCACCGTCTCGCGCTGGTTGCTGATGCCGATTGCGGCGATGCGGCTGCAGTCGACACCGCTCTTCGCGATTGCCTCCCGGCTGACCGCGAGCGCGTCATTCCAGATGTCCTCGGGGTCATGCTCGACCCATCCGAGTGCCGGATAATATTGCCTGAACTCGCGCTGGGCGATTGCGACCGGCCGTGCCGCCGCATCGAACAGGATGGCGCGCGTCGATGTCGTCCCCTGATCGATCGCCAGAACGTGGTCGGCTGCCATAGCGCGGCAGCCTAAAGCAAAGTTCGGGAAGCTCCAGCGGCGGCGCTCAGGCGGCCGTTCCCGCCCACTCCTTCGACTTCTCGATGATCGTCAGCTCGCGCAGCAAGGCGTCGACGCTTTCGGTCAGCTCCGGAAGGAAGCTGATCTGGTGCCGCGCGCCGCGGTAGGATTCGACCATCAGCAAAGCGTCGATCAGGATCGGCACGACCAGGCTCTCCGGATCGTCCAGCTCCGCGCAGCCGCGCAATTTCTCGATCGCCTTCTTGCGCGCAGCCTCCGGATTGGACAGCGCCGCCGTCCGTCCGATCATCCAACTCATTCGAATACCTCCACCGATTGGACCGGAGGATACGCCCCCTGACGCCCGCCAGTGAAGTTCGGGCGGGCTTGCTGGTGGAGCGGCTTGGCGCAGTCAGGCTTCGACGCGGAAGCGCTCGCCCGTTTTCGTGTCTTCCGACAGGCGGCGAAGGATGGCCTCGGCCACCGTTTCCGGCGGCTTCACGCTCTCCGGCTCCTCACCCGGGAAGGCGAGCTGGCGCATGCGCGTACGGGTCGCACCTGGATCGAGCACATGGACGTGGATGCGGCCGGTATGCTCCGTCTCGTCGGCATAGGTGCCGAGCAGATTGTCGAGCGCGGCCTTCGACGAGCCATAGGCTCCCCAGAAGGCGCGCGGCGTGGCTCCAACGGAGGAGGTGACGCCGATGACGTCCGCTCGTTCCGCCTTGCGCAGCAGATGATCGAAGGTCGCGATCAGCGCCTGGTTGGCCCCTACGTTGAGGGTCAGGATGCGCGAATATTCCTTGGGATCGATGTGCTCGACCGGGGTCAGCGATCCGAGCATGGCGGCATTCAGCACCAGGATGTCGAGCTTACCCCAGCGCTCCGTGACGGCAGCGCCGAGCTTGCCGATGGAATCGCCTTCGGTGAGGTCCAGCGGCGCGATGGTCGCGCTTCCGCCAGTCTCGTGGATGCGATCCTCGATCTCCTCCAGCGCCTTCGCGCTGCGGGCAACGAGGATGACGTGAGCGCCTTCGCGAGCGAGGGCTTCGGCGGTCGCGGCGCCAATGCCGCGGCTTGCGCCGGTGACGAGCGCGAGCTTGCCGTCGAGAGGTTTCGAATCAGACATTGCCGGCGCGTGTAGCGGCTTAGCGCGCGGCGACCAAAGACAGGGTCGAGCCGGGGTTGTTCTCCTCGGCGTCCGTCAGGCGCGTCGGATAGTCGCCGGTGAAGCAGGCGTCGCAGCGCTGCGGCTGGCCGGTGTCCCGCTCCGAACCGAGGGCGCGGTAGAGGCCGTCGATGGAGATGAAGGCGAGGCTGTCGGCGTTGATGTAGTCGGACATGCCCTCGACGCTCATCTGCGCGGCGAGCAGCTTGGCCCGTTCCGGCGTGTCGACGCCGTAGAAGCAGCTGTGCTTGGTCGGCGGGGAGGCGATGCGCATGTGCACTTCGCGGGCGCCCGCATCGCGCATCATCTGCACGATCTTCACGCTGGTCGTGCCGCGGACGATGGAATCGTCGATCAGCACGACGCGCTTGCCGCGGATGAGGGCGCTGTTGGCGTTGTGCTTCAGCTTCACGCCGAGGTGGCGCACTTCCTGGCTCGGCTGGATGAACGTCCGGCCGACATAGTGCGAGCGGATGATGCCCAGCTCGAAGGGAATGCCCGATTCCTGGCTGAAGCCGAGCGCCGCCGGGACGCCGCTGTCGGGCACCGGCACGACGAGGTCGGCCTCGACCGGAGACTCACGCGACAATTCCGCGCCGATCGCCTTGCGGACTTCGTAGACCGAGGTGCCGTCGACGATCGAATCGGGGCGGGAGAAATAGACGTGCTCGAAGATGCAGGGGCGGGGAAGCGCCTGCTCGAATGGGCGGAAGGAGCGTGTGCCGGAACCGTTGACCACCACGACTTCGCCCGGGTCAACGTCGCGGATGTAGCGGGCGCCGATGACGTCGAGCGCGACCGTCTCCGACGCAAAGATCGTCGCTTCGCCGAGCTTGCCCATGACCAGCGGCCGAATGCCGAGCGGGTCGCGGCAGGCGATCAGGCCTTCTTCGGTGAGGACCAGCAGCGAGTAAGCGCCTTCGACCTGCTTCAGCGCGTCGATCAGCCGGTCCATCGGGGTGGCCGCCTGCGACGTCGCGACGAGGTGGATGATGACCTCGGTGTCGCTGGTCGACTGGAAGATGGAGCCGCGGCGGTTGAGCGTGCGGCGAAGCCTCATGGCGTTCGACAGATTGCCGTTGTGCGCGACTGCAAAGCCGCCGTCGTTCAGCTCGGCGTAGAGCGGCTGCACGTTGCGCAGAGCCGTCTCGCCGGTCGTCGAATAGCGGACATGGCCGATGCCGGCGCGGCCGAGAAGCTTGCGGATGATGTCGTCGCGATCGAAGTTTCCGGCGACGTGGCCCATGGCGCGGTGCGAATGGAAATGCGCGCCGTCATAGGTCGTCACGCCCGCCGCTTCCTGGCCGCGATGCTGGAGGGCGTGAAGCCCGAGAGCGACGAAGCTCGCGGCATTGTCGGCACCCCAGATGCCGAAAATTCCGCACTCTTCGTGCAGCTTGTCCCCATCGAGGGGTTCGAACGGATTTGTGGTCAGCATAGTCCCCGGCCCGACTGCTAGGCCCGTCATATAGGTGTCACTTGGTGCTTTGTCGCCCCCTGCCTGAACCTCGGTTGAAATCATCACGGCAGTTGACGTTCACGTAAACGTCAATCATAGCGCCGGCATGGACGCGGAGAGGCGTTATTACTCCATCGGGGAGATGTGCGAGGCGTTCGGCGTCACTGCCCGCGCGCTCCGTTTCTACGAAGACGAAGAGCTGATCGGGCCCGAGCGGCGCGGCACGACTCGCCTCTACACCGACCGCGATCGCGCCCGCCTGACCTGGATCCTGCGCGGCAAGTCGGTCGGCTTCAGCCTCAACGACATCCGCGAGCTGCTCGACCTCTACGATGTCGGCGACCGGCAACACACGCAGATGCTGGCGACCCGCGACCGCTGCCAGGACCGCATCGGCTGGCTGCGCAAGCAGAAGCAGGACATCGACGCCACGATCGCAGAACTGGAAGAGTTCTGCGGATTTCTCGACACTGAATTGACCCGGAAGGACAGCTAATGCCGACCTATACCGCACCGGTGCGCGACACGCGCTTCATCCTCGAGGATGTGCTGGAAATCGGCCGCTATTCGAACCTGCCCGGCTTCGCCAACGCGACCCCGGACCTGGTGCAGGCGATCCTCGAAGAGGGCGGGAGGTTCTGCGAGGAAGTGCTGACCCCGCTCAATCGCATCGGCGACGAGGAAGGCTGCAAGCGCCACGATGACGGATCGGTGACGACTCCGCCGGGCTTCAAGGACGCCTGGGACCAGTTCACGGCCAACGGCTGGACGACTCTTGTCGGCGCCCGAGGAATATGGCGGACAGGGCCTGCCGCAGGTGGTCTCGACCGCGGTGTCCGAATTCCTCTGCTCGGCCAATCACAGCTTCGAAATGTACAACGGCCTGACCCAGGGCGCGATTGCGGCGCTGGTCGTGAAGGGCTCGGACGAGCAGAAGCAGACCTATCTGCCGAACATGGTCAGCGGCCGCTGGACCGGCACGATGAACCTGACGGAGCCGCATTGCGGCACCGACCTCGGCCTCCTGAAGACCCGCGCCGATCCGAACCCGGACGGCAGCTATTCGCTGACCGGCACAAAGATCTTCATCTCGTCGGGCGAGCACGACCTCAGCGAGAACATCATCCACATGGTGATCGCCAAGATCGCCGGTGCGCCGGACAATGTGAAAGGCATTTCGCTGTTCGTCGTGCCCAAGTTCCTCGTCAACGAGGACGGTTCGGTGGGTGAGCGCAACGGCGTCACCTGCGGCTCCATCGAGAAGAAGATGGGCATTCACGGCAATTCGACCTGCGTGCTCAATTATGACGGTGCCAAGGGCTGGCTGGTCGGCGAGGCGGAGAAGGGCCTCGCCGCGATGTTCATCATGATGAACGCGGCGCGCCTCGGCGTCGGCCTTCAGGGTCTCGCGCAGGGCGAAGTCGCCTACCAGAACGCCGTGGCTTACGCCCGCGACCGGCGGCAGGGCAGGGCGCTGCACAAGGAAGCGCAGGACCAGAGCGCCAAGGCCGATCCGCTTGTTCGTCCACCCGGACGTCCGCCGGATGCTGATGGAGATGCGCGCGTTCAACCAGTCGGCGCGTGCGCTGATCCTGTGGGGCGCGCTCCAGGTCGACCTGTCGCGCCGCGCGCAGAGCGAGGAGGAGCGGCAGCGCGCCGACGACCTCGTTTCGCTGACGACGCCGGTCATCAAGGGCTATCTGACCGACAAGGGCTTCGAGACAACTGTTCTCGCGCAGCAAATATTCGGCGGCCACGGATATATCCGCGAGCATGGGATGGAGCAGTTCGTCCGCGACGCCCGCATCGCCCAGATCTACGAGGGCACGAACGGCATCCAGGCGATGGACCTCGTCGGCCGCAAGCTCGGCAAGGACGGCGGCCGCGCGCTGCGCACCTTGTTCGAGGTCATCGGCGAGGACATTGCGGCGGCGAAGGCGGCCGGCGATCCAGCCGGCGTCGGCGCGGCGCTCGAATCCGCGGTCGGCGAGCTTCAGCGGGCGACCATGTGGCTGGCGCAGAACGGCATGGCCGATCCCGACAATGCGGGTGCGGGCGCTTATTCCTACATGGAACTGATGGGCCTCGTGATCCTCGGCTGGATGTGGCTGAAGATGGTGCAGGTCTCGGGCCCGCTCGCAGCCAACGGCTCGGGCGAACGCGACTTCCATGAAGCGAAGCTGGTCACCGCGCGCTTCTTTGCGGAGCGCGAGCTTCCGCTGGCGAGCGGCTCTGCGGAAGCAGGTCGAAGCCGGCGCGGAATCGGTGATGAAACTGCCGGAAGAGGCGTTCTAGCCGACGGCCTTCTCGCCGACGTACCACGGCCGAAGCATCTGCACGTCGTTGCTCTTCTGCTTCTTCGTCGCGAGCCGTGACATGAGGAAGGTGTCGGCGAACTGGAGGCCGAACCTGCCGGACTGCGCCCAGCGAACCGTTCCCTCGACCGGGCCCGCTCCGACGATGTCCATTGCGACGCGCGTTCCCGGTGCGACCGGCGTGCTGCATTCGACCAGTGCGCCCGTCGCAGAGATGTTGCGCAGCCGTACTTCGCAAACCGCTCCGCCGATCGAGGCCATCGCCCGGCGCATGAGCCGCTGGCGCGGTTCGCGCATGCTCTGATAGCCCTCGGGGATGGCGGTTTCTCGGCCCGCCAGTTCGCTCGCGGCCTCGCTGTCGAGCGGCTTGCCGAAGATGTAGCCCTGGATCTGGCTGCACCCGAGCTCGCGGATCAGGTTTAGATCGTCGTGGGTCTCGACGCCTTCGGCGCAGGAATCCATCTTCAGGCTCTCGGCCAGCGTCACGATGGCGCGGATGATGGCGCTGTTGCGGCTGGTCGGCGAGGCGGCGCCGCGGACGAAGCTCTGGTCGATCTTGATCTTGTCGAACGGCGCCTTCTTCAAATAGCCGAGCGAGCTGTAGCCGGTCCCGAAATCGTCGAGCGCCAGGCGGACACCGAGGTCCTTCAGCTTGCTGAAAGTCTCGTCGGTGGTCTCGCCCTCGGCGAGGAAAACGCCCTCGGTAATTTCCAGCTCGAGCCGGGCTGCACGCACACCCGTTCGCGCCAAGCGCTCCCGCCACGACATCGACGATGCCAGGGTCGTTGAACTGGATCGGCGACAGATTGACCGCGATGCGGACCTGGTCGGGCCATTGCGCAGCCTGCGCGAGCGCCGTCTCCAGCACCCAGGTGCCGATCCGCGGGATGAGTCCGCACTCTTCGGCCAGCGGGATGAACTTGTCGGGCGAAATGCGGCCGCGCAGCGGATGGTCCCAGCGCACGAGCGCCTCGAAACCGCAAACCTGCTCGTCGGCCGTACGGACGATCGGCTGGTATGCGACCCACAGTTCGCCCTTGTCGATCGCCTGGCGCAGGTCGTTCTCGAGCACCTGGCGGTCGGACGCCTCGGTGTGCATGGTCTGCTCGTAGAAGCAGTGCTTGCCGCGGCCTGCGTCCTTCGCCGCGTAGAGCGCAAGGTCGGCGTCGCGGACAAGGCTGTCGGCGGTGCAGCGGCCCGGATCGCCGATCGCGATTCCGACCGATGCGCCGATGACTACCCGGTGCCCTTCGATGCTGTAGGGGCGCGAAACCTGCTCGATCAGGGTGCGCGCGAGCGATTCCAGCAGCCCCATGTCGACCTGGCCGGGAAGCACGGCCTTGAATTCGTCGCCGCCCAGGCGGCCGACCTGCCCGTGATCGCCCATGGCCAGCGTCAGCCGATCGGCGACCTGGCGGAGGAGCGCGTCGCCGACCGGGTGGCCGAGCGTATCGTTGACGTTCTTGAAGCGGTCGAGATCGATCAGGAAGAGCGCGCAGCCCTTCTGCCGGTTCGACGCGTTGCGCAGCGCCTCGTCCAGCGTCTGGCGCATCATGGCCCGATTGGGCAGCCCGGTGAGCGAATCGAAGCGCGCGAGCCTCGTGATCTCCTGCTCGGAACGGCGCTGCTCGGTGAGGTCGGTGCCGATGCCGCGGAAGCCGAGGAAGCGGCCGCGCTCGTCGAAGATCGGATTGCCCGACAGCGACCAGTGAATGTCCTCGTCGCTCGCTGCCCGGACGATCACGTCCGAGAAGGGGAAACGCGCCGACAGGTGGAAGCCGAGCGTCTTGCGCTCTTCGGTCGTCGCGCCCGGGCTGGTGTCGACCGAGAGAAGGTCGGTGAACTGGCGGCCGAGGAGTTCCGGCGCTTCGCAGCGGAAATCGTCCGCCAGCTGCTGCGACACATAGGACAAGGTGCCCTCGCCATTGGTCTCCCAGAACCAGCCGCGGCCGCTGTTTTCGAACTCGTCGACGAAGTTGAGCGCCTTGCGCGCTTCCGTGTCCAGGTTGAGCCGCCTGCGGCCCGCGGCGATGAAGCTCCGCGCACCGGCGATGCTGTACGCCACCAGCGCCAGCGACAGGATCTCCACCGCAAAGGGAACGAGCGGGCTTTGCGACAGCATGATCGCGGTAAAGGCCGACGTCACCATGTTGGTAATGATCAGCGGCGGCGACTGCACCGAGACGATGGCGCCCATCGCGATGCCCGCGCTCATGGCGACCGGAGCGGCGGCGATCGGGTAGATGAAGGTGTCGTCCTCGACCGCGAGGCCGAACCAGGTCCAGAGCAGGCCGACGACTCCGAGGTAAATGCACAGCCCGCGCACCACCATGTGCGACGGAATGGCCAGCCGCTTCCGAAGCATGAGCGCGACAGCGGCGATCGCGTCGCAGGCGATCACCAGGAAAGCCGGTATCAGCGGATTGTCCCAGGACAATCCGGTTCCGCGTGTGTCGAACAGCACGGCGCAAGTGCCGGTGATCAGGAGGTGCGTGACACCCAGCAGAAGCGCGACCTGGTCGAGGCCGGCAACGCGCCAGTCGGCGAGGGACGCTTCGTCAGTCGTCTCCGGCGCGCGCAAACCGAACCAGAGGGCTTCTCGAATCGAGACCCTCTCGGTGGTTTCGGCCTTTTCGACTGCTCTCGCGAAGCGCGCTTTACGCATTTCTGAACCTTTGGCGCGGGTTGGTACGCCCCCGCTAACCAAAGGTTCTTAGGGCAATGGCATTAACGTCGCGGCTAAAGAACAGGGTTAAGCGCGCTTTACCTAATTTTGTTCGGGCAGGAATTCCGGGACCGAAAGATAACGTTCGCCGGTGTCGTAATTGAAGCCCAGAACCCGCGGATTTCCGCCCAATTCCGGAAGCTTCTGCTGGATCGCGGCAAGCGTCGCGCCCGGACGAGATTCCGACCAGCAGCCCCTCTTCGCGGGCGGACCGGCGAGCCATTTCCTTGGCGTCGTTAGGATCCACCTGGATCACGCCGTCGAGCAGCTTTGGTGTCCATGATCGCGGGGATGAACCCCGCGCCGATTCCCTGGATCGGGTGCGGGCCCGGATCGCCGCCCGAAAGCACGGGCGAAAGCGTCGGCTCGACCGCGAAAACCTTAAGATTCGGCCATTCCTTCTTCAGCACCTCGGCGCAGCCGGTGATGTGCCCGCCCGTGCCGACGCCGGTGATCAGAACGTCGATCGGAGAGTCGCGGAAGTCGGCGAGAATTTCCTGCGCCGTCGTCCGGCGATGAACTTCGAGGTTCGCGGGATTTTCGAACTGCTGCGGCATCCACGAGTTCGGCGTCGATTCGATGATTTCCTGCGCCCGGGCGATCGCGCCCTTCATGCCCTTTTCGCGCGGGGTGAGGTCGAAGCTCGCGCCATAGGCGAGCATCAGGCGGCGGCGCTCGATGCTCATGCTTTCCGGCATGACCAGGACCAGCTTGTAGCCCTTCACCGCCGCGACCATCGCGAGGCCGATGCCGGTGTTGCCGGAGGTCGGCTCGACGATCACGCCGCCCGGCTTCAGCTTGCCGCTTTGCTCGGCATCCTCGATCATCGCCAAGGCGATGCGGTCCTTGATCGACGCGCCGGGGTTCGCCCGTTCCGACTTCACCCAGACTTCGGCCTTGTCGCCGAACAGGCGGTTGATGCGGATGTGCGGAGTGTTGCCGACGGTTTCGAGAACGCTGTTCGCCTTCATGAAGAGATCTCCTGTCTCGCAAATCCTGTTAGATCGGCTTTACGCGACCTGTGCGAGTTGAAGCCCGTTACACGCCGCCGGACACGACGTCAGCCTCTTCCGGCGGCGGTACTCGGCAGCTCGAACGTGCGCGCCTTGCGCAGCTCGGGGAACAGCCATGCCCAGGCCAAAGTCACGCCAATCGCCGCGATCCCGCCCGCGACAGTCGCCGCGACGGGGCCGATGAGGGCGGCCGCGAAGCCGCTGCGCGTTTCGCCCAGTTCGTTCGAGGCCGAGATGGCGAGCGTGGACACGGCACTCACGCGGCCGCGCATCTCGTCGGGCGTGTGCAGCTGGATCAGCGACTGGCGGATGTAGACCGAGAACATGTCCGCGGCGCCGAGCACCGTCAGCGCGGCAAGCGACAGCCAGAAGGACGTCGAGAAGCCGAATATTGCGGTCGCAGCGCCGAAGATGATCACGGCGACGAGCATCTTCACTCCGACATCGGTTTTCAGCGGCCGGATCGAGAAGAAGATGGCGGTCAGCGTCGCCCCAACGGCCGGAGCGGCGCGAAGCGGTCCAAGACCCTCCGGCCCGACCTGCAGGATGTCGCGCGCATAGACCGGCAGCATCGCCGTCGCTCCGCCGAGCAGTACGGCGAAGAGATCGAGCGTGATCGCCCCGAACACCAGCCGGTTCCGGCGGACGTAGGCCAAGCCGTTCGCCATCTGCTGGAGCGGGCTGCCCGGCTTGAGCGCGGTCCGCTCGACCGGGCGGATGGTGAATAGGCAGATGGTGGAAAAGGCGAACAGGATCGTGCTGAAGGCGTAAGGCAAATGCGGCGTGATGTCGTACAGGATGCCGCCGACGGCCGGGCCGGCGATCGCCCCGGTCTGCCACGCCGCCGAACTCAAGCGCGATCGCGTTCGGCAGGATTTCGCGCGGCACGAGGTTGGGGGCGAGCGCTCCAAGCGCCGGACCGGCGAATGCCCGTGCGACGCCGAGCAGCGCCGCGACACCGAACAGGATCGGCAGGCTGACGAAGCCTTTCCACGTCGCGACGAACAGGATCAGCGCGCACAGGCCTTCCAGCGCGAGGACCGCACGCGCGATGTGCCTTCGGTCCAACCGGTCGGCAGCCCAGCCGCTCACCGGCGTCAGCACGAACAAGGGCACGAACTGGACGAGGCCGATCAGCCCCAGCTGGAACGCCGCGTCGCGGATGCCCATCGTCTCGCGCGACATGTCGTAGACCTGCCAGCCGATGACGATGACCATCGCCATCTGGGCGATGGTGCTCGCCAGGCGGGCCAGCCAGTATGTGCGGAAGTCGCGGATGCGCAACGGGGCGGGGATCACGAATCCGCCCCTAGGATAGCTTGTCGCGATTGGCTAACCCTCGTTTCAAATGGCCAAACCGAAATCCCGTTACGTCTGCCAGTCCTGCGGCTCGGTGAGTTCCCGCTGGCAGGGCCAGTGCCCCGACTGCGCCGAGTGGAACACGCTGGTCCAGGAGTCCGCCGAGGTCTCCAGCATCTTCGCCGCGAAGCACAATCTGCAGGGCGGGGGCCGGGTCATTCCGCTTGGTCGGGCTCGACCATCCCGTCGCGCTGCCCGAGCGGATCGGAACCGGCATCGCCGAATTCGACCGCGCCATCGGCGGCGGGATCGTGCCCGGGTCGGCCATGCTGGTCGGCGGCGATCCCGGGATCGGCAAGTCGACGCTGCTGCTGCAGGTCTGCGCCAACCTCGCGCTCAAGGGCCGCAACGTCGTCTACGTTTCGGGCGAGGAGTTCGCCGAGCAGGTGCGGCTGCGCGCGGTGCGGCTTGGGCTGGGCAAGGCGCCGGTGCGGCTCGCGGCGGCGACCTCGGTCCGCGACATATTGACCACGCTTGGGGACAATGGCGGCGCCGACCTGCTGGTCATCGATTCCATCCAGACCATGCATTCCGACCTGATCGAGGGCGCGCCCGGCACCGTCAGCCAGGTCCGCGCCTCGGCGCAGGAACTGGTGCGGTTCGCCAAGGAGACGGGGACGGCGCTCGTCCTCGTCGGCCACGTCACCAAGGACGGCACCATCGCCGGCCCGCGCGTGCTCGAGCATATGGTCGACACGGTGCTCAGCTTCGAAGGCGAGCGCAGCCACCAGTACCGCATCCTCCGCGCGATGAAGAACCGCTTCGGCGGCACCGACGAGATCGGCGTCTTCGCCATGGAGCGCGAGGGGCTGACGGAAGTGCCGAACCCGTCGGTGCTGTTCCTCACCCAGCGCGGCGAGCCGGTCAGCGGCACCAGCATCTTCCCGGCGCTCGAGGGCAGCCGGCCGGTGCTGGTCGAAATCCAGGCGCTGACCGTCCGGCTGGCAAGCGGAGCGACGCCGAGGCGCGCGGCGGTCGGCTGGGACAGCGGGCGGCTGGCGATGATCCTCGCTGTGCTGGAAGCGCGCTGCGGCCTCAGCTTCGCGACCGCGGAAGTCTATCTCAACGTCGCCGGCGGCTATCGCCTGACCGATCCCGCCGCCGACCTCGCCGTCGCCGCGGCGCTGATCTCATCGATGTCGGAGCGCCCGATCCCCAACGAGAGCATCGTCTTCGGCGAGATCGCCTTGTCCGGCGAAATCCGCCAGGTCGCGCATTCGGGCCTGCGCCTGAAGGAAGCGGCCAAGCTAGGCTTCGAGCGGGCGTGGGTGCCATCAGGCGTCAAGGGCGCCGACGGAATTGCGACCTCGCATTTCGCCAACGTCCGGGCGTTGGTCGATCAGATCCTCGGGCGCTGAGCTCAGCGCCAGCGGGCGCCGGGCCGCTTCACATAGTGGCGCCAGACATAGCCCCAGGGGATGACGAAGAGCAGGATCGCCCCGAAGGCGATGTTGAAGAAATCCTCGGCGAAGGTCGGCGGATATTGGCCGGCAGACCATTGCGGCAGCCCGTAGGCGATCATCCAGATCGCCTTCCAGGCGAGCTCGAACATCAGCAGCGGAAGCATTTCCAGCGGGTAACGGAGGCCGAGGAAGGCGAGCACCCAGACGGCGCCGAGCAGGCTGGCAATCACCCCGCGGCTGGTAAGCTCGTGACTGAGGATCTCCGGCACGATCATCGCGCCGAGCCCGACCACCAGCACCAGGTACATGGCGCGCAGGACGTAAAGCCTGACCAGCGAGACCTCGTCTTCGTCTGGCATGCGTGGCGAGACGGATGCAGCGGTCGAAGCCATGGTCAATCTCCCTATCATTCGGCTGCGGCTGTTCGCGCCGGGATCCGGCTGGAATTCGAGGATGTCCCCGGGCTGGCAATCCAGCGCGGTGCAGATCGCTTCCAGCGTCGAGAAGCGCATGGCGCGCGCCTTGCCGGTCTTCAGGATCGACAAATTGGCGAGCGTGATGTCGACGCGCTCGGCGAGCTCGGTCAGCGTCATCCGCCGCTCGTGGAGCATGTCGTCGAGCTTGACGACGATGGCCATCAGATCGTGCCCTCGAGGTCTTCGCGCATCAGCGTCCCTTCCGCGAACACGCGGGCGAGCACGAACAGCAGGAGTACGCAGAGCCATGACGTCGGGGAAAATCCGGCGTCGAAATTCAAGCGGATTCTGCGGGGTCGAAAGGAAATTGCCGATTGCGCCGATGACGATGCTGATCAGCTGAAGCGCAAGCACCAACCAGGCGATGGCGTTCAGGCGATAGGCATTGTCGGGGATGAAGGCATCGCCGTGGCGAACCGTCTCGACGATTTTCTGAAGCCGCGTGAGCACGGAATTGTTGAGAAAGATCGCGAGCAACCCCGAGCACCGCAACAGCGCGCAACCCCATCATGATCGGCCGAAGCGGATCACCGGGCGTGATGCCGAGCGCCGTAAAGGTCCAATCTTCGGCGACGATGGTCGCCGTCAGCAAGGCGAGGATCGCCGCGAACGACAGCCAGTTGAGGGCGATCAGGATGCGCAGCGTGAACCAGGCCAAGCGGCAGAGCGGTAGAGGACTTCATCGCCGAAACTCCGACTCGTGATATCGAAAAACGATAAACTAACTTATCGATATTCGGCAAGTCCTTCTACGCCGGTTTCTTTCCGACCAGGCTGAGCGTCAGGAATTTCGCGTGATGTTCGGTCGCGCACGAGGAACTCGGTCACGCCCTGCGCCGCCATCTGGGTGAACACCGAGGCCAGCGGATAATTGTTCATCTGCATCGCCGGCGCGTTCCAGGGCCGCCCGGCCATGACGTTCTGCCAGATCTTCACTCCGGGGATGTGATGGCTCGCCCACCACAGGGCGCGCGACCTCTTGCGGTCGGTGCGGACGGACAGATGGACGTGGAACCCGCCGCCCGGCCTCACCTTGCCGATCAGCCGCGACAGGATCGTCAGGCCGCGCCGGACCGGAATGTGCTGCAAGCGTGATGTAGCTGTTCACGAAGTCGAACTCGCCCTCGGCGTTCGACAAGTGATCGTCGGCGAGGGCGAACTCGACGTTTCCGCCCCGAATTCGCGCGCGTTCGACTTCGCCTCCGCGAGCATGGACGGCGAGACGTCGAGCCCGACGACGCTCCCGAACTCGGCCGCCAGCGGAAAGGTGAGCCGGCCGACGCCGCAGCCGTGGTCGAGCGCTCTCCCCCGCGGAAGCTCGCCGAAGTGCCGCTCGTAGCGCTCGAGCAAGTGCGCGACGAAGCCGCGGCCGGTCGCGAAGAATTCCTCGCGGTTTTCGTGGATCCTGCTCCGCCGCGAACTTCTCGTCGGCGAGCACTCCGAAATAGGGTGCCTGCCGCCCGAATTTCTCCCACGCCTTGTCGGTACTCAACATGCCGGGCACCTCAACCGAACGGGCGCGGCGGCGCAAGCGGTCTCTGACGGCTCGCATTGGCCGTGAGACTTCGCTAGCGGCGCAGGACAATGAGCGCGCTCGACATCTTCGTAATCGTCCTTCTCGGCGGCGGGGCCATGATCGGCTTCGTCCGCGGGCTGGTGCACGAACTGTTTTCGCTGCTCGCCTGGGTGGTGGGCATCGTCATGCTGCGCCTGTTCCACACGCCGGTGTCGGCCTCGCTCACCGATGCGGTGGGAACGAGCACCGCCGCGGCGGTGCTGGCCTTCGTCCTGCTGTTCCTGCCGAGCTTCCTGTTCATGAAGCTGCTCGCCCGCTCGATCGGGAAGAAGTCGCGCAGCTCGATGCTCGGGCCGTTCGACCGGGTGCTCGGCGGCGGGTTCGGGATGCTGAAGGGGCTGCTGGCGGTGACCCTGTTCTTCCTGCTGGCCAACCTCGCCACCGACCTCGTCTACGGCTCCGACGCCAAGCGGCCCGACTGGATGCGCGATGCGCGGACCTATCCGCTGCTGAACGCCAGCGGGCGCGCGGTGGTCGACTGGGTCGAAACGCGGCGCAAGGGCATGCCGAACGCATCGAGGAAGAAGCCGAGTGATCCGCCTCCACGACACGATGACGCGCGAAAAGCGGGTGTTCGAGCCGGCCGACCCGAAGCGCATCACCATGTATGTCTGCGGACCGACGGTCTACGGCCGCGCGCATATCGGCAATGCCCGGCCGGCGGTCGTGTTCGACCTGCTCCGCCGCGTGCTGGAGCATGAATATCCGGACGCGGAAGTGATCTACGCGCGCAACGTCACGGACGTGGACGACAAGATCATCGCCTCGGCCGAGAAGGAGGGCGTCGACCCGTCGGTGATCACCGAGCGGTACGAGCGCTTCTACCTCGAGGATATGGGCGCGCTCGGCGTGAACCCGCCGACCATCGCGCCGCATGCGACGCAGGAAATCGGCCCGATGATCGCGATGATCGAGCGGCTGATCGAGACGCGGCAACGCCTATGAGGCGGAAGGGCATGTGCTCTTCTCCGTGCCGAGCGATCCCGACTATGGCGCGCTCAGCCGCCGCGACCGCGACGCGATGGTCGCCGGGGCGCGGGTCGAGGTCGCGCCCTACAAGCGCGATCCCGCCGACTTCGTGCTGTGGAAGCCGAGCGACGAAGGCGTGATCGGCTGGGATTCGCCGTGGGGGCGGGGACGGCCGGGCTGGCACATCGAATGCTCGGCGATGATCCGCGCGCATCTCGGCGAGACGATCGACATCCACGGCGGCGGCCTCGACCTCATCTTCCCGCACCACGAGAACGAGATCGCGCAGAGCCGCTGCGCCCACGGCGGCGCGCCGCTCGCGCGCTACTGGGTGCACAACGGCTTCGTCGACATGGGCAGCGAGAAGATGTCCAAGTCGCTCGGCAATATCGTCACGCCGGCGGAGCTGCTGGAGCAGGGCCATCGCGGCGAGACGCTGCGGCTGGCGCTGCTGTCGGCGCATTACCGCCAGCCGCTGGCGTGGACGGAGGATTTGATCGCGCAGGCGAAGGCGACGTTGGATCGGCTGTATCGTGCGTGGCGGCGATCGCCGAGGTCGACGGAGATGAGTCTCCGACGCCGGAGTGTCAATCGAGGCATCGCGCTTCGGACGATCTGAACACGCCGCTGGCCATGTCTCGAGCTTCTCGAGCGATCGAGGATCCGGCGGATGACTGCAAAGCGCAGCGCGCGACTGCTTGGGTCTGCTTCAATCGTCCGCCGGACGAGTGGTTCCAGGGACGGCGGCGACTGCCGGCGACATCGAAGCCGGATCGCCGAGCGCGCCGAGGCGAAGAAGAACCGCGACTTCGCGACCGCCGACCGCATCCGCGACGAGCTGAAGGCCGAAGGAATCGTGTTGGAGGATCGGCTTCCGGCACCACATGGCGCAGGGAATGAACGCGCCGCTCTACACGACCGAGATCCTGCGGCTGGCGGCGTCGCTGCCGGAGCCGCGCCAGCTCGAGCGGGTAGACGGCGAGGCTCGGAGCAGCGCTCGCCGACCTGCGGAAGCACGGTCCGGCTGCAGGTGCAGCTCGATGAAGACGGTCGGGTCGCCGCGATTTCGCAGCAGGTTCACGCCTGCGCCTTCGGCCAGGCGTCGGCCAGCCTTCTCGCCGCAGGCGCAGCGGGCCGTTCGCGGGACGAGGTCCGGCCGCCGTCGATGACTGACCGCCTGGCTCTCGGGCGACCGCGACGACCCGGCGACTGGCCCGGCCTTGCCGCGCTTGCGCCCGCTCGGTCGCGCAAGTCGCGCCATGGCGCGATCCTGCTGCCTTCAAGGCGCTGCTCGCGGCGATGAAGGCGCTCGCGGATGACGCACGCCGCCGCCGAGGCCGCCGCCAGCAATCTGCTGATCGACGGCGCGCTCATGCTCGGCGCGGCGCTGTTCTTCGTCACCGTGTTCCGCAAGCTCGGGCTCGGCGCGACGCTCGGCTACATCGTCGGCGGCGCGATCATCGGCCCGCAGGCGCTGGGCCTGGTCGGCGAAGCCGACTCGATCATGGCCGTGTCCGAAATCGGCATCGCCTTCCTGCTGTTCCTCGTCGGGCTGGAGCTGAATCCGACCCGGCTGTGGCGGCTGCGCAAGGACATTTTCGGCCTCGGCCTCATGCAGGTGATGGTCTGCGGCGTCGCGCTTGCGGCGCTGATCCACTTCGCGCTGGGCTTCAGCCTCGAAGCGAGCATCGCCATCGGCCTGCCGCTGGCCTTGTCGTCGACCGCGCAGGTGCTGCCGATGCTTCGCGGCACCGGCCAGCTCAACCATCCGCGCGGCGAGCGCGCCTTCTCGGTCCTGCTGTTCCAGGACCTGTCGATCGTGCCGATGATCACGATCATCGCCGCCATGTCGCGTGCGCCGGCCGATCCGACCGCGCCGTCGGGCGGGATGCTCGCGCTCTACACGGTCGGAGCGATCGTCGGCCTGGTGCTCGTCGGCCGATACGTCCTCAATCCCTTGTTCCGGCTGGTCGGCCGCCTCGGCGAGCGCGAACTGTTCGTCGTCGCGGGCCTGTTCGCGGTCATCGCCAGCGCCGCGCTGATGCACTCGCTGCATCTTTCGACCGCGCTCGGCGCCTTCATCGCCGGCGTGATGCTGGCGGAATCGCCGTACCGGCACGAGCTGGAAAGCGACGTCGAGCCGTTCCGCTCGATCCTGCTCGGCCTGTTCTTCCTCTCGGTCGGCATGATGATCGACTTCAACGCGGTCGCCGCCCGGCCGGGGCTCGTGTTCGGTCTCGCGATCGGGATCATCGTCGTGAAGGCCGTCCTCATCGCCGGTCTCGCGCTCCTGTTCGGGATGCAGAAGGGCCGGGCGATCTGGCTCGGCCTGCTGCTCAGCCAGGCCGGCGAATTCGGCTTCGTCCTGTTCGGGCAGGCGGCCAGCGCCCAGCTGATCACGCCGGAAGCCGCGTCCCTGTTCGCGGCCGTCGTGACCCTGACCATGGTCTCCACGCCGTTCCTGATGCAGGTGATCGAGTGGGTGCTGCGCCGGATGCCGGAGCCGGCGGTCGATCTCGACGGGCCGGAATTCTCGCCGGAGACCAACGTCATCGTCGTCGGCTACGGCCGCTTCGGCCAGACCGTCGCGCAGATGCTGATGGCCAAGCGGATCCCGGTGACGATCATCGACAGCAAGGCGTCGCAGATCGAGCTCAGCGAGGAGTTCGGCACCAAGGTCTATTATGGCGACGGGACGCGGATCGACCTGCTGCGCACGGCCGGCGCCGAGACGGCCGAAGGCATTTGTTCTGCCAGAACCCGAAGGAACTGACCCGCGACAAGCTGCAGGCGGTGTTCGAGACGTTTCCGCAGGCCGCGATCATGGCCCGGGTCTACGACCGGCTGCAGGTGATCGAGTTCGACGGGCTCGATCTCGCGGTCTGCCAGCGCGAGCTTTACGAAAGCGCCGTGGTCATGGGCCGCGAGGCGCTGATGAAGCTGGGCGTGCCCGCCGCGAGGCCGAGCGGGTCGAGCGCGAATATCGCGAGCGCGACCTCGAACGGCTCGAGGCGCAGACGGTGACCGGCGACCTGCATGCCGGAGTTCGACCGCAGCTTCGGGGTCGACCGGCCGCTGCCCGACGAGGCGAACGACCCGGCCTAGAGGCTTGCTTCGACCGTCGAGATGCGCGTCGACGGCCGAAATGATCGATTCGACCACGTCGTCGTGCGCGCCGTCGCCGCTGGTCACCCGGATGTGCGCCTCGGCATAAGGGCCGCGATCCTTCGCGAGCCGCTCCAGCGTGCCCTTCGGGTCGCCGTTCCTGAGCAGCGGCCGCGTGTCGCGGCGCGCCGTGCGGTCGGCGAGCACGTCCACCGGGGCGTCGAGCCAGACGGTGATCGCCCGCTCGTTGAGCAACTTGCGCGTGCGCGGGTCGACAAAGGCGCCGCCGCCGGTCGCGATCACCCGGACCTCGCCGTCGACCAGCCGCGCGACGAGCCGCCGCTCGCCGTCGCGGAAATCCTCTTCGCCGTAGCGCTCGAACACTTCGGCGGCGGAGAAGCCCGCGGCGTCGGCGATCGCCGCGTCCGTATCGATGAAGGGAAGGCCGAGCCGCTTGGCCAGCCGGCGGCCGACGGTCGACTTGCCGGCGCCCATCAGGCCCACGAGAACGATCGGACGGTCGAGACGGTCTGTCAGCTTTCCCACGCGGAGGGGCTATACAGCGGGCGGGCAGGGCGGCAAAAGCGGTCGCGTTCCTGATTTCAACAGACGATGAGTGCGATGCCGCGAGCCGTGATTGTCCTACTTCTCCTGGTCCTTGTGCTTGTGGGCCTGATGTTCTTCTTCTCCAGCCAGGCGGACGAAGTGCCGACGAGCACGATGGAGGTTGAGGTCAACGCTCCTGCCAATGCGAACTAGCCGCCTGCTTGCGGCGGCGGCCGCCGCCGCGATCGCCCTTCCGGCGCTTGCGCAGGACACGGCGCAGCCCAGCGCGCTGCCCGCAGTCGCCGGCGCCTCGCCTGCGCACGCCGCAGCCCACCACGCCGCCGCGGCCACGCGCGCCCGACAGCGTCGGGCGAGAGCGGGACCGGCCGGTCGCATGTCGAGTCCGAAGCGGAAGCGCTGCTGGAGCCGCCCCCGCCGCCGGTCGAATATCCGGTCATGCCCGGCGCGACCCGCGCGTCGTCGGGCGGCTCGATCCCGCAACTCGCCTCGGTCTCGGCGCCAACCCTTGGCGCGGCGCGAGCGGCGCCTTCCTCGCCACCCTGATGCGCCGGATGGAAACGCCGATCGCGTCGCGCTGGGCGCATATCGCGCTGCGCAATGCCTTGCTTTCGCGGAGCGCGGCTCCGCGCAACGTGAACCCGGTCGACTGGGCCGCCGAGCGCGCCTGGCTGCTGCTGCGCATGGGCGAAGCGGACGCGGCGCGGATGATCGTGTCCGGCGTCGACGTCGACCGCTTCACGCCGCGCATGTTCCAGGTCGGCGTGCAGAGCGCGCTGGCGAATGCCGACCCGGCGGGCTTTGCCCGCTTGCAGGACGGCATCGAGAAGACCGACCGCGAACATCGTCCAGCTGGTCGACGCGATGTGCGCGGCGCTGGCCGGCGAGCCGGAGACCGCCTCGGCGCAGGTCGATTCGGCCCGCCGCCGCGGACGGATGAGCGGGATCGACCTGGAGCTCGCGCAGAAGGTCGTCGGCGCGGGATCGAACACCGGCCGCGCAGTGACGATCGAATGGGAGCCGGTCGACCGGCTCAACACCTGGCGCTTCGGCCTTGCCACCGCGACGGGCATGACCTTTCCCGATCGGCTGATCAACGCCGCGCCGCCGCAGCTTCGCGCCTGGCAGGCGGCGGCGCCGATGCTTGCGCCGCAGGACCGCCTGGCATCGGCGCAGATCGCGACGGGGCTCGGCGTCTTCTCGTCGCAGTCGCTGATCGACCTGCATTCGCGTCATCTACGATGCGACCGGGCCCGACGATATTCCGGAAACGCAGGCCTGGCAGGTCCGGCTGGCGTTCCTCGGCAGGGACCTGGATGCGCGGCTGGCCGCCATGCGCCGGATCTGGGGCGGGTCGAAGGACTATCTGCCGCTGCAGGCCTCGCGCGCCATGCTCGGCCGCGCCGCAACGCTGGTCGAGCCGAGCCCCGACCTGCAGTCCGATGCGCCGAACCTGATCGCCTCGATGCTCGCCGCCGGCTACGACCGGACGCGGCGCGCTGGGCGCGCGCGGTCAGCCAGATGGACGACGAGTATGCGGACCAGGCCTGGGCGATGCTCGCGCTCGGCGCGCCCGACGGGAGCGGCGTCGACCTCAGCGTCCGCCGGATCAACGCCTTCATCGACCGCGACAACAGCGAGGGCAAGAAGCGCAGCGCCTTGCTCGTCGCAGGCCTCGCCGGGCTTGGGCGGATCGACGAGGAAACGGCGAGCCGCTTGAGCGGCCGGTTCGGCCTGCGCGTCGGCAACCGCTCGCCCTGGACGCGGATGATCGACCGCGCCGCGGCACTCGGCCAGTCCGGGACGGTGCTGGTCCTGACCGGGACCGGGCTTCAGGCGCCGACCTTCGAGGAAATTCCGCCGTCGCACGTCTTCCATGCGATCGCGGCGCTGAAGCGCACCGGCCAGGAATATACGGCGCGCATGATCGCCGCGGAAGCGCTCGCGCGACGTGACGTGACCTTCGAGGATCGCGCGCTCGTCGACCGCTTCCTCGACATGATGGCGGCGGAGGCGGGTGCTTCCCGGAACACGCTGCCGCCTATCGCACCGATCTCGAACGGACCGCCGAAGCGCTCGGCGGGACCTGGGCAGCGCCGACAGCGAGGCGATCTCGAAGCTGGGCGGCAAATGGAGCGACCTTGCGCCTTCGACCGTGGCGCGGCGTTCCGCGGCGCTGCGGCGCTTCTTCGGCTTCCTTCATGGAGGAAGGCATCCGCAAGGACGATCCCTCTGCCGCTTTGCCGCGGCCGGCGCTCGAGCGGCCGCTGCCCAAGATCCTGGACTCGGACGAGGTCTCGGCGCTGTTCGAAGCCGCCGAAGCCCGCGCCGCGAGCGGCGAGCCATCTGGCCCTGCGCAACCTCGCCTTGCTGGAACTGCTCTACGGCTCCGGCCTTCGCGCGACCGAGCTGGTCAGCCTTCCGCGCGGAGCCTTGCGCGTCGGCCAGCCGTTCCTGATCCTCAAGGGCAAGGGCTCGAAGGAGCGGCTCGTGCCGATCTCCGCCGCGCCGAGCAGGCAGTCGTCCGCTGGCGCGGAGGAGGTGCCGGGCGTCGTCGCTCTGGCTGTTTCCCAGCGGCAAGACGCATCTCAGCCGGATGCGCCTCTACCAGATCGTGCGGACCATGGCGGCGGACGCCGGTATCCCGCCCGAGCGGATCAGCCCGCACGTCCTGCGGCATGCCTTCGCAACGCATCTGCTTGTCGGGCGGAGCGGACCTTCGCGTGGTCCAGTCGCTGCTCGGCCACGCCGACATCGCGACCACGCAAATCTACACGCACGTCGACAGCGCACGGCTGATCGAGCTGGTCAACACGCGGCACCCGCTCGCGGACCGTCGTTGACGCGCACGGCAGTCCGCCGTACCCGCCGCCGCCAATGCAATGCAAACCTACCTCGATTTCGAAAAGCCCATCGCCGAGCTCGAGACCCGCGTCTCGGAGCTTCGTGAGACGGCCAAGGCCGGCGAGCTCGACCTCGATGCCGAGATCGGCAAGCTCGAGGCCAAGTCGGCCAAGTTGCTGCGCGACACCTATGCCAAGCTGACGCCGTGGCAGAAGGCGCAGGTCGCCCGCCATCCCGAGCGGCCGCACTTCAAGGATTATGTCGCGGGGCTCGCGGAGGATTTCCTTCCGCTGGCGGGCGACCGCTGCCTTCGCCGACGATCCCGCGATCCTCGGCGGCCTCGCCACCATCGGCGGCCGCAGGTGATGCTGATCGGCCATGAGAAGGGCGACGACACCGCGTCGCGGCTCAAGCACAATTTCGGGATGGCCAAGCCGGAGGGCTATCGCAAGGCGATCCGCCTGATGCGGCTGGCCGACCGCTTCGGGCTTCCGGTCGTCAGCCTGGTCGACACGCCGGGCGCCTTTCCCGGGCGTTCAGGCCGAGGAGCGCGGGCAGGCGGAAGCGATCGCCCGCTCGACCGAGGAATGCCTTTCGCTCAAGGTGCCGATGATCGCGGTCATCGTCGGCGAAGGCGGAAGCGGCGGCGCGGTCGCGATCGCGGCCGCCAACCGCGTGCTGATGTTCGAGCATGCGGTTTATTCGGTGATCTCGCCCGAAGGTTGCGCGTCGATCCTGTGGCGCACGGCGGACAAGGCGGCGGATGCCGCGGAGGCGATGAAGATCACCGCGCAGGACCTGCAGTCGCTCGGCGTTGTCGACCGGATCGTCGCCGAGCCCCTCGGCGGCGCGCATCGCGATCCGCAGGCTGCGATCGGCAACCTCAAGGCAGCGATCCTCGAGGAACTGACGGGCTGTTTCGCGCTCGGCGGCGACGAACTGCTTAAGCAGCGCCGCGCCAAATATCTCGGCCGATCGGCTGAGCAGGAACCGCCCCAGTCATCTCTCGTTCAAATTGCGTCGGGTCAGTTACGGGCCCGTAGCGAAACAAGAGAGAGACTATGCGTAAAGCGTTCCTTCTGCTCGGCACCGCCGCGCTGGTGGCGGCTCCCGTGCTCGCGTCGGCGCAGAGCGCCGGGCGCGGCCTCAATCCGCGTTATGTGCAGGAATCGCAGCAGGACCATCCCAAGCTGCATCGAGGAGTTCGGCGGCGCCGAAACCGGGCCGCGCGCATCCTACGTCGACAGCGTCGGGCGCCGCGTCGCCGCATATTCCGGCGTCGCCGCCGGGGCCTATCGCTTCACGGTGCTCAATTCCGCCGTCGAGAACGCCTTCGCGACGCCCGGGCGGCTACATCTACATCACGCGCCAGCTGATGGCGCTGATGGACAATGAGTCCGAGCTCGCCTTCGCGCTTGGGCACGAGGTCGGCCATGTCGCCGCCAACCACGCGCAGGCGCGCGAATCCTATGCGCAGCGGAGCACAATCCTCGGAGTCCTCGGCGCGATCCTCGGCAGCGTCGTCGGCGGCGTGCTCGGCAATGCCGTCGCGCAAATGTCGCAATCGCGCGCGCAGCTCGCGACGTTGAGCTTCTCCCGCGACCAGGAATATCAGGCCGACAAGCTCGGCATGCGATACATGATCGGCGCGGGCTACGATCCGGTCGGCGCCTCGGGAGTTCTGGCCGCGATCACGCGAGCCACCGCGCTCGAGGCGCGCGCCCAGGGCCGCGACAGCCGCCAGACGCCGGAATGGGCGAGCACGCATCCGCTGAGCGAGAACCGAGTGCAGCGCGCGCTCGCCGCGGCGCGGCAGACCGGCCGGCTGGGCACGGGCCTGCGCAACCGCGACCAGTTCCTCATCAGCTCGAGGGCGTCTTCGTCGACGACGATCCGGCGCAGGGCGTCATCGAAGGGCGGACCTTCACGCATCCCGACCTCCGGATCTTCTTCGCCGTGCCGCAGGGCTATCTGATGCAGAACGGCACGACGCGAAGTGGCGATCAGCGGATCGGGCGGGAAGGCCCTGTTCAGCGGCGGCCGCTACAACGGAAGCCTCGAGAATTACATCAACCTGGTGCTTCAGCAGCTTCCGGGCGGAGCAGGTTCGGCTGGCGATCCCGCCGGCTCAGCGCACGACGATCAACGGCATCCCGGCCGCCTACACGACGGCCCGCGCAAACACTTCATCAGGTCCGGTCGACGTCAGCGTCTTCGCCTATCAGTGGAGCCCGAACACGGTGTACCACTTCGTGATGCTCACGCGCGGCGGGGCGGGCATCGGTCCGTTCGTGCCGATGGTGGAGTCGATCCGGCGGATCACGCAGGCCGAGGCGGCCGCGATCCGTCCGCGGATCATCGATGTGGTGACGGTCAGGCCGGGCGACACGGTGCAAGCGCTCGCGAGCCGGATGGCCTATCGGACCTTCCAGCTCGATCGGTTCCTGTCGCTCAACAATCTGGCTGCGAACTCGAGGCTCGTGCCAGGCCAGAAAGTGAAACTCGTCGTCTACGGCACCCGGCGCGCCTGAGCGCGTCGGCGCTCGCAGACGTTAGGGCATGCTGGTTTCGAGTTGGTCTGAACCTGCCCCACCAGCTGATGTCCCGCCCGCCAAGAGCGCAGACCACCCATCATCGCAATGACGATGAGCGCGGCTATCAGCCCGTATTCGATCGCCGTTGCTCCCTTCTGGTCGGTGAGCAACCGGCGCAAAGTCCTTCGGATAGCGTTCACGCCACCCTCCTCTGGTCCACGTCCACGAGCCTGATTAGCTTGTAGGGGTTAACAACTGATGCGGTGCAGAGGTTAACCGCGCTTCATCCATTGGCGCTCCGGAAGGCGTCCAGGCCGCGAAATGCAGGATTTCGAAATTTCCGTAACGCGGCCGCCTCGCGCCCGACGGAACTGCTCGGCTGCTGCTGCGGCCGCAGAGCGCGAAACGGGCGCCGGGACCGCGACGTAAGGACGTTGGTCGCGCCCATTCCGCGCAGGTCGCGAACGAGGTCGGCCAAGCCCTTGTATCCGCGCCTCCGCCCGCACCCCGAGCTTTGGCGGTGACAGCGACAGCTGGCGCTGCTGCTCCAATCGTCACCTCCGGCCCTTCGGTTCCGGTGCCTCCCACCGCCGCCGAGTCTTTCCACAAAGAGTGGCGCAAGTGGTTGCACGACGGCCACATTCCAGGGACCGCCTTCGCGCCGAAAGCAGTAACGCCCGCCGCCAACCTTGGCTCGCAACTCGCGGCAGGCACCGCTATCGCCGGCGTCGAAGTGAACTTCCGCCGCGACCCGACCATCTACGACGGACGCTTCGCCAACAACGGCTGGCTGCAGGAACTGCCGAAGCCGGTGACCAAGCTCACGTGGGACAACGCCGCGCTGATCGCGCCGGCGACGGCGGAGCGGCTCGACGTCGCAGAACGGCGACATCATCGAGGTCACGCACGAGGGCCGCGAGCTGCGCGTGCCGGTGTGGATCAACCCGGGCCACGCGCAGGACGCGATCACGATCACGCTCGGCTACGGCCGCACGCGCGCCGGCCGCGTCGGCAACGCCACCGGCTTCAACGCCTACGTGCTGCGCGGCAGCACGCGCGCCGTGGTTCGGCGCGGCCGAGTCGCGAAGACCGGCGACGATACGCGCTGGTCGAGCACGCAGGATCACTGGAGCATCGAAGGCCGCAACATCGTGCGCTCGGCGCCGCTCGAGGAGTTCAAGGACGAACCCGACGTTCGCGCAAGGAGATGGAGCACCTGAAGCTCGACAAGCCCATCTCGCTCTACGCCGACGCACGAATACACGCGGCCACGCAGTGGGGCATGGCGATCGACCTGAACACCTGCACCGGCTGCATGCGCGTGCGTGGTCGCCTGCGTGGCCGAGAACAACATCCCGGTCGTCGGCAAGGAGCAGGTCGGCCGCAACCGCGAGATGCACTGGCTGCGCATCGACCGCTACTACACCGGCGACGCTCGACAACCCGGACACGTATCATCCAGCCGATGCCGTGCCAGCAGTGCGAGAACGCGCCCTGCGAAGTGGTCTGCCCGGTGGCGGCGACCGCGCACAGCGACGAAGGCCTGAACGACATGGTCTACAACCGCTGCGTCGGCACGCGCTACTGCTCGAACAACTGCCCGTAGAAGGTGCGCCGCTTCAACTTCCTGCTCTACCAGGACTGGAACACGCCGCAGTTCAAGCTGCAGCGCAACCCGGACGTCACCGTCCGCAGCCGCGGCGTCATGGAGAAGTGCACCTACTGCGTGCAGCGCATCAACGCCGCGCGCATCCAGGCCAAGCGCGAGGATCGCGACGATTCGCGACGGCGAGGTCGCTGACCGCCTGCCAGTCGGCCTGCCCGACCGATGCCATCGTCTTCGGCAACATCAACGATCCCGAACAGCCGCGTCGCGCAAGCTGAAGGCGAGCCCGCGCAACTACGCGATGCTCGCGGAGCTGAACACGCGGCCGCGCACGACGTATCTGGCGGCGGTGCGCAACCCGCACCCGGCGCTGCCGTCGCAACCCGATGGTCGGCGGCCACGACGGCCGACGCACGACGCACCGAGTCGCAGCGAGCAGCACTGATGGCGAACCACGTCCATCGACCGATGCGCGCTGCACGAGACGCCGGTCATCGCGCCGGGCCACGACTTCGAGACCGTCACCGAGACAGTCGCGCAGATCCCGCTGTCGAAGCGCACGCCGCTCGGCTGGGTCTTCGGCTTCCTCGATCGGCTTCGCGCCTGCTGAGCGTGCTGAACATGGCGCTCGGCTAGCTGCTGCTCAACGGCATCGGCATCTGGGGCAACAACATCCCGGTCGGCTGGGCGTTCGACATCATCAACTTCGTCTGGTGGATCGGCATCGGCCACGCCGGCACGCTGATCTCCGCGATCCTGCTGCTCTTCAAGCAGCAGTGGCGCATGTCGATCAGCCGCTTCGCCGAGGCGATGACGATCTTCGCGGTCATGTGCGCGGCCATCTTCCCGGTGTTCCACACCGGCCGGCCGTGGCTGGCGGCCTACTGGCTGTTCCCGTATCCGAACACGATGGGCCTGTGGCCGCAGTTCCGCAGCCCGCTGATCTGGGACGTGTTCGCGGTCTCGACCTACGCCACGGTGTCGGTCGTGTTCTGGTACGTCGGCCTGATCCCCGACCTGGCGACGATGCGCGATCGCGCGGTGTCGAAGGTCAAGCGCGTCATCTTCGGCATCCTGTCGCTCGGCTGGCGCGGCTCGGCGCGCCACTGGCACCGCTACGAGGTGGCGTCGCTGATTCTCGCCGGCCTCTCGACGCCGCTGGTGCTCTCGGTGCACACGGTCGTGAGCTTCGACTTCGCGGTGTCGGTGATTCCCGGCTGGCACGCGACGATCTTCCCGCCCTACTTCGTCGCCGGCGCCATCTACTCCGGCTTCGCGATGGTGCTGACGCTGGCGATTCCGATTCGCGCCGCCTACGGCCTCGAAGACCTGATCACGATGCGGCACATCGACAACATGGCCAAGGTCATGCTGGCGACCGGGCTGATGGTCGGCTACGGCTACACGATGGAAGCGTTCTTCGCGCTGGTACAGCGGCAACCCGTACGAGCGGTTCATGATGTGGAACCGCATGTTCGGGCCGTACGGCTGGTCGTACTGGATGCTGATCTGCGATCAACATCGGGCTGGTGCAGCTGCTGTGGTTCAGGAGCGTGCGCCTGAACACCGAAGCTGCTGTTCGTGCTGTCGCTGATCGTCAACTTCGGCATGTGGCTCGAGCGCTTCGTCATCATCGTGACGTCGCTCAGCCGCGACTTCGTGCCCGTCGTCGTGGGGCATGTATTACCCGACGCGCTGGGACTTCATGACCTACTTCGGCACGATCGGGCTGTTCCTGACGCTGTTCTTCCTGTTCATCCGGTTCGTGCCGATGATTTCGATGTTCGAGGTGCGGACGCTGCTGCCGCAGGCGAAGGTCGAAGGCGGAGCACCGATGGGCGCAGCGCACTGAGCCAGACGCACGGCCGAACCGACGCTGCTACGGCGTGATGGCCGAGTTCGACTCGGCGCAGGCGCTGCGTCGACGCCGCGCGCAGCCGATGGCGGAGGGCTTCACCAAGGTCGAGGGCTACACGCCGGTGCCGATCGAAGAGCTGAACGACATCATCCACAGGAAGCGCACGATCCTGCCGAAGCTCGTGCTGGCCGGCGGGCTCACCGGCATGGCGACCGGCTTCGCGCTGCAGTACTGGGCGTCGGTGATCGAGTACCCGATGAACGTCGGCGGCCGGCCGTTTGCGAGCTGGCCGGCGTTCGTCGTCCCGTCGTACGAGCTGACGATTCTCTTCTCGGCGCTCACCGCGGCGATCGGGATGATCGTGCTCAACGGGCTGCCGCAGCCGTATCACCCGGTGTTCAACGTCGCCGCGATTCTCGCTGGCGAGCTCGCGACAAGTTCTTCCTGGTGATCGAAGTCGAGCGATCCGAAGTTCGAGCCGGACGCGACGACGGCGTTCTCGAGAGCACTGGGCGCGAAGGGAGTTTATGACGTTCCGGCATAACGGCACTACCTGCTCGCGCTCGCTGCGCCGTCGCACGGCGCTCGGCTCGGCCGGCTGCCGCCAGGACATGCACGATGCGCCGCGCTACGAGGCGTACGAGGCGAGCGCCTCGTTCGCCGACGGCCGCGCCTCGCGCACGCCGCCGGCCGGCACCGTCGCGCGCGGCTGGCTGCGCGAAGACGAGGCGCTCTACACCGGCAAGGTGGACGGCCAGCTCGTGGACGCGTTCCCGTTTGCGATCGCGCACGACGACCTGAAGCGCGGCCAGGAGCGCTTCAACATCTACTGCTCGCCGTGCCACGGCCGGCTCGGCGACGGCAACGGCATGGTGGTGCAGCGCGGCCTGCGCCAGGCGGCCGTCTATCACAACGATCGGCTGCGCCAGGAGACGGATCGGCTACTTCTTCGACGTGATCACCAACGGCTTCGGCGCGATGCAGGGCTATGCCGAGCAGGTGCCGGTGCGCGATCGCTGGCTGATCGTCGCGTACGTGCGCGCGCTGCAGTTCAGCCAGAACGCGACGGTCGACGACGTGCCGGCGGACAAGCGCGGCGAGCTGCGCTCGACGCGGCGAAGCCGGCGGCCGGCGACGAAGCCGGCACGCGGCAAGCCCCGGAGAAGCACTAGTGTCGACTGCGACTGCAGCAGACTTCGGAGACGACGCGCATCCGGCCGCCGCTGCCGGGCATGCAGCGGTTCGGCATGGGCGCGGCGTGCTCGGCGTCGTCGCTGGCCGTTCGTCGGCTTCGTCATGTCGGGCCCGAGCGCTTCTTCCAGGCGTATCTCGTGGCCTACACCTTCTGGATCGGCATCGTGCTCGGCAGCATGGCGCTGCTGATGGTGCAGCACCTGTCCGGCGGCGCCTGGGGCGTCGTGATCCGGCGGCCGCTCGAAGCCGCGGTGCGGACGATGCCGATCATGGTGGTGCTGTTCATGCCGATCGTGTCGGCATGCACGACTGTATCACTGGACGCATCCCGAGGCGGTCGCCAACGACCCGATGATTCGCAGAAGGCGCGCGTACCTGAACACGCCGTTCTTCCTCGTCCGGCAGGTGTTCTACTTCGCGATCTGGCTCGGCGCTCGGCACGCTGCTGACGCGGTGGTCGGCCGAGCAGGATCGCACCGGCGATCCCGGCGCTGGTCGCAAGCTCTCGACGCTGTCGGGCGCCGGGCTCGTCATCTACGGCCTGACCGTCACCTTTGCGATGGTCGACTGGACGATGTCGGTCAACCCGCATTGGTTCTCGACGATGTGGGGGCTGCTCTACATGCGGCCAGGGGCTGTCGGCGCTTGCCTTCGCCATCGTCGTGCTGATCATGCTGTCGCAGACGGCGCCGCTCAACCGCGTCATCACGCCGCATCACCTGCACGATCTCGGCAAGCTGCTGTTCGCGTTCCTGATGCTGTGGGCGTATCTGTCGTTCTCGCAGTTCCTGATCATCTGGTCGGCGAACCTGGCCGAGGAGATCCCGCACTATCTGATGCGCTGGGACGGCGGCTGGCAGTACGCTCAGCGTCGTTCATCATCGTGCTGCACTTCATCGCTGCCGTACGCGCTGCTGCTGTCGCGCGACATCAAGCGCGACCGCGGCGGCTGCGCGTCGATCGCGACCTGGATCCTGTTCGCGCGCCTGGTCGACTACTACTGGCACGTGGCGCCGGAGTTCCACACGACGGGCTTCAGCCTGCAGCCTGCTCGACATCGCGCTGCCGATCGCGCTCGGCGGCGTCTTCCTGGCGCTCTTCGCGGCGCACCTGCGCGGCCGGTCGCTGCTGCCGGTGAACGATCCGGGGCTGGCGAAGGCGCTGCATCACCATGTGCACTGAGCACGACAGAACGCGAACGACGACGACGATCTCGAAGTACGGGCCGAACTCCGCACCGGCGGCGACAGTACGAGCACACCGACATCGAGCCGTCGATCGGCAGAGGTTCGCGGTCTGGCTCGTCGTCGCGATGCTGATCTCGGTCGGCATCGTCTACGGCACGTTCTGGTTGTTCGAGGGCCAGCGAGCAGGCCGCCGACCGCGCGGCGCAGCAGTTTCCGCTGGCCGCCGGGCAGGTCGCAGAGCCGCCGGCGCCGCGCCTGCAGACGCAGCCGTTCAAGGACATCTACCTGCTGCGGCAGGGCGAGAGCGAGAAGCTCGACAGCTACGGCTGGGTCGACAAGGACACCGGCGTCGTGCGCATTCCGATCGAGGCGCGATGGACGCTGATGTGCGAGCGCGGCTTGCCGGCGCGCGCCGAGGGCGGCCGGCGCTGAACAGGTCGTGCAGGACAGTTCGTCGGGACGGACGTCGCGCCGCGCTACTACGCAGATCGACAGTCGAGTGAGACTGATGAAGTCGACGATGCAGCGACGGCGTCTGACGGTCGGATGCGCGATCGGCGCTCGTGTCGGCCGTCGGTCGGCGCAGGCCGACGCGCCCGGGCGTGCATCCGGCAGCCGGCGATGCCGTCGAGCCAGATGCCGGCCGTGTTGGCGAGGTGGGCTTCGAGCAGCGGCTCAACGAGCAGCTGCCGCTCGACCTGCCGTTCAAGGACGAAGACGGCCGCGACGGTGCAAGCTCGGCGACTACTTCGGCAGCAAGCCGGTGGTGCTGGCGTTCGTGTACTACGAGTGCCCGATGCTGTGCACGCAGGTGCTGAACGGCTCGACGACGTCGCTGACGGTGCTCGACGAGACCGTCGGCCGCGAGTTCGACGTCGTCGCGGTGAGCTTCGATCCGCGCGAGACGCCGGCGCTGGCCACCGGCAAGAAGAAGGCGTACCTCGATCGCTACAAGCGGCCCGGACGCCGAGGCGGCTGGCACTTCCTGACCGGCGACGAGGCGTCGATCAAGGCGCTGACCGACGCCGCCGGGCTTCAACTACGTGTGGGACGAGAAGACGCAGCAGTTCGCGCACCCCAGCGGCATCATCGTGGCGACGCCCGAGGGCGGCTGTCGCGCTACTTCTTCGGCATCGAGTACGCGCCGCGCGACGTGAAGTTCGCGCTGATCGAATCGTCGGCGGGCAAGATCGGCACGCGATCGATCAGCTGCTGCTCTACTGCTATCACTACGATCCGGCGACGGGGTCGTACGGGTTCGTGGCGATGGGCGCGGTGCGGGTCGGCGGCGCGCGTGACGCTGCTGGCGCTGGTGGGCTTCGTGTTCGTGTCGATTCGGCGCGAGCAGCGCGCAGACGGCCGGACAGCTAGCTCATGACGATATTCGGCATTCCCGATCTTTCCCGAGCAGGCGTCACCGTTCGCGAGGGACGTCGACGCGCTGTATTTCTTCGTCGTCGCGGTCTCGGCGTTCTTCGCGCTGGTCGTCGCGGTGGCGGTCATCATCTTCGGCGTCAAGTTACCGCCGACGCACGACGGGCGAGGTCGGCGCGCGCATCGAGGGCAACCTGCCGCTGGAGCTGCTGTGGAGCGTCATCCCGACGATCATCGCGATGGTGATGTTCGGCTGGGGCGCGTCGGTCTTCTACCACCTGCGCCGCCCGCCCGACGAGGCGATGCACATCTACGCGGTCGGCAAGCAGTGGATGTGGAAGTTCCAGCACCTCGAAGGCCAGCGCGAGATCAACGAGCTGCACGTGCCGGTCGGCCGGCCGATCAAGATCACGGTGACGTCCGAGGACGTGCTGCACAGCCTCTACTTCCCGGCGTTCCGCACCAAGATCGACGCGATTCCCGGGCCGCTACACCGAGCTGTGGTTCGAAGCCGACCAAGCCCGGCGACGTACCACATCTTCTGCGCCGAGTACTGCGGCACCAACCACTCCGGGATGATCGGCAGGGTGATCGTGATGGAGCCGCGCGCGTATCAGGCGTGGCTGGCGGGCGGCGGCGAAGGGTCGCTGGCGGAGCGCGGCGCGGCGCTCTTCAGCAGCTGGCCTGCAACACCTGCCACCTCGATACCGGCCAGGGCCGCGGCCCGTCGCTCAAGGACATCTTCGGCAAGCCGGTCGAGCTGCAGGACGGCTCGACGGTGATGGTCGACGAGGCGTACCTGCGCGAGTCGATCCTCAACTCGCAGGCGAAGATCGTGAAGGGCTTCCAGCCGCTGATGCCGACGTTCCAGGGCCTGATCAGCGAGGAGGGCCTGGTCGCGCTGATCGAGCACGTGAAGTCGCTGTCGCCGAACGCGACGCCGCGCGCCAGCCGCGCCGGCGCGCGCCAGCCGGCGACGCCGCGCGCCACCGGGCGAGAAGAAGTAAGCCATGCTGCGACACACTCAAGACTCCCGGACGCGCACTACCTGAACAACGGCCACGGCCTCAAGTCGTGGCTGCTGACGAAGGACCACAAGCGGATCGCGATCCTGTACCTGATCTCGATCTCGGTGTTCTTCTTCCTCGGCGGCCTGATGGCGGTCGGCATCCGCCTCGAGCTGGCGACGCCGCAAGGCGACTTCGTCTCGGCCGACACCTACAACAAGATGTTCACGCTGCACGGCGTGATCATGGTGTTCTTCTTCCTGATCCCGTCGATTCCGGCGGCGCTCGGCAACTTCCTGATCCCGCCGATGATCGGCGCCAAGGACCTGGCGTTCCCGCGCATCAACCTGCTCAGCTCGTACATCTACTGGATCGGCGGCATCTTCACGCTCGTACGCGATGGTCACGGGCGGCGTCGACACCGGCTGGACGTTCTACACGCCGTACAGCTCGACCGGCGTCGAACACCAACGTCGTGCCGACGGCGCTCGGCGTCTTCATCGCCGGCTTCTCGTCGATCCTGACCGGCCTCAACTTCATCGTCACCATCCACCGCATGCGCGCGCCGGGCATGACCTGGTTCCGGCTGCCGCTGTTCGTGTGGGCGCACTACGCCACCAGCCTGATCCAGGTGCTCGGCACGCCGGTCATCGCCATCACCATCGCTGATGCTGTTCGTCGAGCGCGCGCTTCGGCTTCGGCATCTTCGATCCGGCGCGCGGCGGCGACCCGGTGCTCTTCCAGCACCTGTTCTGGTTCTACTCGCACCCGGCGGTCTACATCATGATCCTGCCGGCGCTGGGCGTGATGAGCGAGCTCATCGCGACCTTCTCGCGCAAGAAGATCTTCGGCTACAGCTTCGTCGCGTTCTCAGCCTGGCGATCGCGGTCTTCGGCTTCATCGTGTGGGCGCACCACATGTTCGTGGCCGGCATCTCGATCTACGCCGCGATGGTGTTCTCGTTCCTGAGCTTCTCGGTCGCGATTCCGTCGGCGGTCAAGGTGTTCAACTGGACGGCGACGCTCTACAAGGGCTCGATCTCGTTCGAGACGCCGATGCTCTACGCCTACGGCTTCATGGGCCTGTTCACGATCGGCGGCCTGACCGGCCTGTTCCTGGCGACGCTCGGCATCGACATCCACATGCACGACACCTATTTCGTCGTCGCGCACTTCCACTACATCATGGTGGGCGGCGCGATCATGGGCTACATGGGCGGCCTGCACTTCTGGTGGCCGAAGATGACCGGCCGGATGTATTCCGAGTTCTTGTCGCGCATCGCCGCGATCCTGGTGTTCGTCGGCTTCAACCTGACGTTCTTCCCGCAGTTCATCGTCGGCTACCTCGGCATGCCGCGCCGCTATCACGCCTATCCGGCCGAGTTCCAGGTGCTGAACGTGATGTCGTCGGCGGGCGCCACCGTGCTCGGCGTCGGCTACCTGCTGCCGGTGCTCTACCTGCTGTGGTCGCTGCAAGAAGGGCGAGGTCGCCGGCCCGAACCCGTGGGGCGCCTCCGGCCTGGAGTGGGAGACGCCGTCGCCGCCGCCGACCGAGAACTTCGCTCGAGGTCCCGCGCGTGACGAGCGAGCCGTACGAGTACGAGCACGTCGTCGCCACGGAGAAGCAGCTTGTCTGACGTCGGTCGCGCACGCCGGACGCCGGGCACGGCCACGCGCACGCCGCGCACCATCCGGCGCTGCAGCATCAGTTCGAAACGATGGCGCAGCAGAAGGAGGCTGCGGTCCTCGGCATGTGGGCGTTCCTGCTCACCGAAATCCTGTTCTTCGGCGGGCTGTTCATGGCCTACATGCTCTACCGCATCTGGTACCACGACGCGTTCGCCGCGCCAGCCGTCGCTCACCTGTTCTGGGGCGCCCTCAACACCGTCGTCCTGATCGGCAGCTCGCTGACGATGGCGCTGGCGGTGCGGTGCGGCGCAGACCAACAAGCGCAAGGCGCACGGTCGACTGGCTGATCCTGACGATGATCCTCGGCGCCGTCTTCCTCGGCGTCAAGGTCATCGAGTACGCCGACAAGTTCGAGCACCACCACGTGCCCGGCCCGAACTTCGTCTGGGCGCAGCGCACGAGGCCGCGCGGCCGAAGGCGGCGGAGCACGCGGCGGCAGCCGACCGCGGCAGCAGGCGGCGACATCGCCAGCTGCGCGCTGACGCCGATCAGCTGCAGCACACGCAGATCTTCTTCAGCCTGTACTTCACGATGACGGGCCTGCACGCGCTGCACATGATCATCGGCATCGGCCTGATGTGCGTGATCACGTGGATGGCGTGGAAGGGCAAGTTCGACGAGCAGTACTACACGCCGGTCGAGATGAGCGGTCTCTACTGGCACTTCGTCGACATCGTCTGGATTTATCTGTTCCCGCTGCTTACTTATCTCATCGAACGGCACACGCTAATGGCCGAGCAACGCGCACGGGCACCTCTAGAGGTGCCGGAGTCATATGTCTGATCACGGTCACGATCCCGCACGGACACATTTCGCCGCTCAGCATCTACGTCGGCATCTTTCTCGCGCTGATGGTGCTGACGGCGGTCACCGTCGTCCGTGGCCTTCGTCAATCTCGGCCCGTTCAACGTCGGTGGCGCTCGCCATCGCCATCTTCAAGGCGACGCTCGTCATGCTGTACTTCATGCACGTGAAGTACAGCAGCCGGCTGACCAAGCTGACGGTGGTGACCGGATTCTTCTTCCTGGTGATTCTGCTGACGGAGACGATGATGGACTACGTGTCGCGCGGGTTTCTGCCGATGCCGCCGCATCTGCAGTAAGTAATAAGTAAGTTGGCAGTTGGCGGTGGAAGTTCAGAGTTTCAGTTCCAAGTTTCAGTTTCAAATTGACGGCGCTGACGGGTATCCCCTTCAGCGCCGTTTGTGTTTTGTGTGGGTAATTCGTATCGGGTGTAACGTTGGCCAAAGCCGGCCTGTTGATGGTTGTTGCTCTGGGCGTCTTGCTGGTCGTCTCGGGACAATCGGCGTCGTCTGAGCCGTACGGAGAGTCGCGAATGTATCAGGCGTCGACCATTGTCACCTCTGAAATCAACCTTCAGGTCCATACAATCGCGAACCCGGGTGGCGGGTTCTTGCCGCTCGCCGACTACGCCGTCATTCTCACTTCCGCCAACGGCCGTGAGTCGTCGGCGAAGACCGACAGCCGAGGGCTTTACGCAACTTCCCGGACTGCCATCCGGGAATTATAAGCTTGATATTCCGTATGTCGTGGAACCGTTGTCTCAGGAGGTCAGGGTCACCGGATCTCGGTCCGGTCCGCGCCTGACGATCGCGGCGATTGCGAACATGCAATGTGGCATGGTCTGCACGGTCGCGTCCACGCGCGGCCCACTGGTAACGCCGCCCCGTGTCTATTCAACCGATGATGCTCGCCGGTCGTTACGCGCTTCTCTCCGAGCTTTCATGGTCTAACCAGACTGATACGAACCGACTCAGTCCAGCTGCCGGCGTCGTACCGATCCTGCGGAGACGTGACGGAAGTATCGCGAGGATGCCGAAAGACGGAAATGACGGCCCTGGAATCCTACGTTTGCGTGTGACGGCGCTCCGGGTTTCAGCACGTCGTGACCGAAGTTCTCTAGACTCTTCTTCAACTCATCTAACTCCTAACTCTTCTCTCACCCTGATCTACTTCTTCGGCGCTGGCTTCGCCGCTGTCGATCTTCGCTGCCGGGAGTTCACCTTGTCCGCGGTCTTCGTGCCGCCCATCGCGGTGTATTCGATCTTCGCCATCTGACCGGTGGCTGACCCGAGCGCCGAGGCGTCCACCTTGTCCTTGCCGCGCAGCAGGCTCGCCGAATCCCGACCACGAACTGCATGTCCTTGCCGTCGTGCTTCACGGTCAGGGTCTTCGTGGTGGCGTCGAACTTCTCAACCACGCCGGTGGCGTGCGCCTTGACCATCGCGTGCGTCGCGGCCGGCTTGGCGGCGGCCTTGGCTTGCGGCGCGGTTGCGGCCATCGCCGTGGCTCCCATCAACACAACCGACGCGGCGATTAATGACGTTCTCATGATGCTGCTCCTTTTGACGCGTGCTTAGACGCGTCGAATAAACCGACTCGTTTGATTAGACGATCGGCGCGGAAGGGCGCGCATTACATCTCTGACAGGATCGGTCTCCGGCGCCCGGATGACACAGATGTAATGCCCAAGGCGTTCCGGCGCGCCGCCGTTGCCGTCTCAATTGGTGTGACACCTCGCACGCGGTCCACACCGCCGATGCTCTTCGGGCTCCTGTCGAGCCTGGTGATCCTCGGCTTCTCGCAGATGCTCGAATGGATCATCAACCGCGAGCTGCGGCCGGATGCCGAGGAGTGGACCTGGATCAGCGAGGTCGCCGTGGCGGCAGGGTTCTTCGTGATGGCCGTCCTGTGGATCCACCTAAGCAGACCCGTGAGGCGCTGTCGGTGTCGAGCGCGAGCGTGTGGTGATCGACACGCAGCTGTCGATCGCAGCTGAAGTACAACAGGCACTCCTTCCGGCCATCCCCCCACCATCAGGCCGCATCGAATGGTTCGGCATCACCCAACCCGCCGGTAAAGTTGGCGGAGACTACTTCGACTTTCTGCCTCTTGCTGACGGCCGGATGTGCGTGGCGCTGGCCGATGTTTCGGGCAAGGGGATTCCCGCGGCGATCTTCCTGTCGAATGTCAGGGCAGTGCTGCACACGCTGATACGCGAAACCAGCGAGCCCCGACTGCTGGCCGAGCGATTGTCCGAAACACTGGCGCAAGAGGCCAACGGCGGTTTGTATGTCTCGGCGATCCTCGCCGTGGTCGATCCAGCGCGTGGCCAATTCACCTACACCGAACATCGGCCATCCATCAGGACTCGTCCTGAGGAACGGGAAGCCGGCCCGGCCGCTGGCAATCGGGGGACCTCCGGCAGGTCTGATCCCTGGAATCGACTACGAACAGGAAACGTTGACGCTCGAGGCCGAAGACCTCGTGGTATTCGTCTCGGACGGGATCACGGAAAGTCTCGATACGGGTGGAGTCACGATCGAGGCGGCGCTGCCTGCCGTGTTCGAAGGATTAACCGAGGTGAACCCGAACCTCGCGTGTCGCCGATTGCTCGAGGCTGCCGAGCACGGACCGGCCCACGCGGCGTCAAAGACTGGTCCGACGACAAGACGGTCGTCGCGTTCGGTGGCCGGCTGGCCGTGGGGTGCCGGCATGAGGCCGGTTGCGCCGGCGACGCTCGTGCTTGCGCTGATCACGACGATGGCCATCGCCGCCTGCTCGGCGCTGGCGCCGCCGAGGACCGGCGCCGCACCGCTGGAACAACAGCGCATCGCGACCATCCTGGACGGCGCGCGAGTGGAGCTTCACGTATCGCGGCCCCTCACCACGCTCGTCACTCTGCCAGCCCCTCGTCATCTTTGCCAGCGGTGATGGTGGGTGGTTCGGAGCTGCCGTCGGGATGTTCGAGACCATCGCCGCCGCCGGCTACCCGGTGGCCGGCGTCAGCTCGAAGGGATTGTTGCGCAGCATTCGTCAGCCTGGTCACCCGCTGTCGGCGTCCCGGTTGCGCGAGGCCTACGGCGAGATCATCGAGGCAGCGAGAGACGCAACAGATTCGCCAGCGACGGGAGACGTCATCCTCGCCGGCTGGTCCCGCGGCGCCTCGATCTCCGTCATCGTCGGTGCCGAGCATCCGAAAGAACCAGTTGCCGGTATCGTCGCCATTGGCCTGGCCGCCGCCGAGAACCTGAATGTCGATCTCGAATCAGATGAAGAGGGGGAGCCGGGCTCGAGCGCACTCAATGGGATCGACACTTACGGCCTTAGCCGGGTCATCCCCGGTCGCGTCGCGGTGATACAGTCCTCCGGAGACGGTTACCTCTCGGCCGCGCGCGCGAGGACAATATTTGGCCTCGACTCGTCAGGCCGGCACTTCTACGGAGGTGCCCGCCTCCAATCCATCGCTTCTCCGGCGGCGCGGTTGCCTTCCGCCGCGCCCTCCAGGATGCTCTCGATTGGATCTCGTCTAGTAAAGGAACGCTCCGATGACACACCTCAGGCGCTGCCTGCTGTTGGCGTTCATGTCGGTGACGATGGTGTCCACGGCCGCCACTGCAGAGACCATCGAGAAGCTGGTGTTGCGCGGGAAGATCCAAAACCTGCACCTGTATGGCCCTCGCGAGGGGCCTCCCGTGATCGTGTCGAGCGGCGACGGTGGCTGGATTCACCTTGGGCCGCAGGTCGCGGCGCTGTTGGGAACTCGTGGATTCTTCGTGGTCGGCTTCGACTGCAAGGCCTACCTGGAGTCGTTCACGTCAGGCAGCGACCGCCCTTTCAATGAGCGGATGTTCCCGCGGACTATCAGGCTTACTGAAGTCCACGCGGGTGCGCACTCGACGACAAAGCCGGTGCTGATTGGCGTCTCCGAAGGGGCGGCGCTCTCGGTGCTGGCGGCCACCGATCCCGGAATCAAGACGACGACGTCTGGCGTAATTGTGCTTGGGGCTGGGCAACACGAACGAGCTAGGCTGGCGGTGGAAGGACGCGATGATCTACCTCACCCACGGGGTGCCGAACGAGCCGACATTCAGCACCGTGGACGTAGTCGCCACGCCTCGCGCCGGTGCCGCTGGCGGTGATCAACTCGACAGCGCGATGAGTTCGTCGGCTGCCGACGAAGCGGATCGCATCGTGGCCGCGGCCGGGAGCCCGAAGCGGCTGTGGATGATCGACGCCGTCCGATCACCGTTTCAGCGACAAGCCAGCGGAACTCTGCGCAGCGGCTGGCCGAGCGCCCTGGACTGGATCCGGCAGAACGCAGCCCGAGATAGCTCATGCCGGAGACGTCTTCGTCACGCGGTTCCGGCGCTCATCTGGTCTGTGCTGCTGTTCCTGGGCGCGCTGGAAGTCCTGCGGCGCGAGCTGCGCTCGGTCACGTCGTGGACGGCAATGCCGTCGCGGGCGTGTCAGGATTGCCGACGCACGCGAATCCCTGACCGGCTGTGCGCTGACGGCACTCAACTATGTCGTCCTGACGGGCTACGACTTCCTCGCCTTCGCCTCGATCGGCAAGACGTCGCCCCGTGCGCATTGCCGTCGCTCGTTCCTCGCATACGCCATCGCCAACAACGTCGGCTTCGCGATGCTCTCCGGCGCCTCGGTGCGCTATCGCTTCTACACGCGCTGGGGAGTCACCGCCGAAGAGCTGTCGCGGATCGTCTTTTCGTATTCGGTCACATTCTGGCTGGGTCTGCTGGCGCTCGGCGGCTTGAGCCTCGCGCTCGGCCCGCTCCAGCCGCTGCACGGCTGCCCGCTCGGTCGCTGGCTGGCGCCGATCGGCTGGCTGCTGGTGACTATCGCGGTCGCGATACGTCGTGCCTGACCGTCGATTCGGCGCACGCGCCGTTCGCGCTGTGGCGCTTCGAGTTGCCGCTGCCACCGCCGCGCCGTCGCCGTCGGCGCAGATGGCCGTCTCGGTACGTCGACTGGGCTCTGGCGGGCGCGGTGCTTCTACGTGCTGCTGCCGCGAGTCAGGCGCCGTTCTCCGCCGTGCTCGGCGCGTTCCTCGCGGCGCAGTTGCTTGGATTGGCCAGCCACGTTCCTGGCGGCGTCGGTGTCTTCGAAGGACTGATGGTGCTGCTCCTGAAGCCCTATCTGTCGTCGGCCGGACTGCTGCCGCCGCTGGTCGTCTATCGCGCCATCTACTACCTGCTGCCGCTCGCGCATGGCGCTGTGGGTCTGGTCGCCGACGAGGTGCAGTCAGCGCCGCCGCAGACCGCGCGTGCGGCGGCGTTCCTCGGCCGACTGTCGGAGCAACTCACGCCGCGCGTGCTGGCCATCTTCACCTTCCTCGGCGGCGTGGTGCTGCTGTTCTCCGGCGCAACGCCGGCCGCCGAGGGACGGCTGCGTATGGCTCGCACCGGTTCGTGCCTCTCGGCGTGATCGAAACGTCGCATTTCGCTCGGCAGCCTGCGTGGGCGCGTTGCTGCTGGTGCTGTCGCAGGGCCTGGCGCGGCGGCTCGACGCGGCCTACTACCTGGCCGCGGTCGGCGTCGGTCGTCGGCATCGCGCGCGTCGCTGCTGAAAGGCGCCGACTATCGAAGAGGCGGTCTCTGCTGACGCTGTCTGCTCGTTGTCCTGTGGCGGGCGCGGCCGGCCTTCGATCGAAGGCCGCGATCTTCGAGACGCGATTCTCGGCCGGCTGGATCGCCGCCGTGGTCGCGCGCGCTCGCCGCGTCGGTGTGGCTGGGCTTCTTCGCGTTCAAGCACGTGGAGTATTCCAGCGAGCTGTGGTGGCAGTTCGAGCTGTCGGCGCGAAGCGCTCGCGGTTTCTGCGCGCGTCGGTCGGCGCTGCCACCGTGCGTTGCTGTTCGCGATCGCGCGGCTCATGGGCCACGCGCCGCACGAGATCGATCGCGCCCGCCCGAAGCGGACCTGGCCGAGCGCGCGCCGCGATCGTCGCTCGCAGGCGTCGACCACGCCCAACCTGGTCTACCTGCGCGACAAGGCGCTGATCTTCGACGAGGACGCGAAGCGGGTTCGTGATGTACGGCGTCCAGGGACGCACCTGGGTCGGCGATGGGCGATCCGGTCGGACCGCGCCGATCAGTGGTGCCGGCTTGATCCGCGCTGTTCCTGGAGCGCTGCGACGACTTCGGCGGCACGCCGGTGTTCTACGAGGTGCGCAAGGACCACCTGCACCACTACGCCGACTTCGGTCTGACGTTCGTCAAGCTGGGCGAGGAGGCGCGCGTCGATCTGCGCGCGTTCTCGCTCGAGGGCGGCGCCGGGTGCGCAGTTATCGTCAGGCGCTGCGGCGGCTCGAAAAGGACGGCGGCACGTTCCGGATCGTGCCGACCGCCGAGGTGCCGGCCGTCATGCCGAGCTGCGGAGCGTGTCGGACGACTGGCTCGGCGGACAAGGCCGCGCGGAGAAGGGCTTCTCGCTCGGCTTCTTCGACGCGGCGTACCTGTCGCGATTTCCCGTCGCGGTCATCGAACGCGACGGCCAGATCGAGGCGTTCGCGAACCTCTGGCCGGGCGCCGACAGCACGAAGAGCTGTCGATCGACCTGATGCGCTACCGCCGCGATGCGCCCAAGGGCGTGATGGAAGCCTGTTCGTCCACCTCATGGTGTGGGGCAAGGCCAGGGCTACCGATGGTTCTCGCTCGGCATGGCGCCGATGTCGGGCTTCGAGCGGTCGCCGGTGGCGCCGCTGTGGACGCAGGCTGGGATCGTTTCTCTACGAGCACGGCGAAGCGCGTCTACAATTTCCAGGGCCTGCGCGCGTACAAGGAGAAGTTCGATCCGGTGTGGGAGCCGCACTATCTCGCTTATCCCGGCGGGCTCGCACTGCCGCGGGTGCTGGCCGACGTCACGGCGCTCATCGCCGGCGGCTATCGCAACGTGTTTGGAGGGCGACGCCCTTAACGGGAGAAACGCATGCTACAGGCCTTCACGTGGATTGCAACCGGGCTCCTGGTCGGGTGGCTGGTGCGAACGGGCATGAAAAGCCGAAGGGACTACGGCCTCATCGGCGACCTGATCACCGGCACGCTCGGCGCGGTCGTCGGAGGCTGGCTGGTCCGCGTTTTCCACATCATGACGCCAAACAACCTGCCCGGCCACATCGTGGTCTCGATCATCGGTGCGGGAGCGCTGCTGGCGGCGTTGAGAGTGCTTCGCGGCGCGCTTGGCGCCGGACTCTCGCAGTCGTCCCAGACCACGCTGGCCGGCAACCTGGATGAGCAAATCAAGCGGCTGACGGCGCTCGAACGTCGCGTGCTGTCGACCGTCCTTGGCAGCAAGCCGCAGGATCCCAACGTTGCCTTCGATCAGCAATTGACCTTCGGTCAGCGGGTGGCGGATCGGTAGCGAGCTTTGGCGGCAGCTGGGGGTTCATCGGCATTTTTCTCACCGGCATGCTGGCGTGGATGACCGTCAACGGCGATGAGCAGCACCAGTTCGATCCCTATCCGTACATCCTCTTGAACCTGATCCTGTCGTGTGTCGCCGCCTTGCAGGCGCCGGTAATCATGATGAGCCAGAACCGGCAGAACGCGCGCGATCGCATCGAGGCACGCAGCGACTACGAGGTGAACTTGCGGGCCGAGATGCAGATCGTCGCGCTTCACGCCAAGATCGATGAGCGCCTCGGACGAATCGAGCAGCTGTTGGAAAGCGCTCTGGCACCCCATAAAGGGGTGCCCTACGATCTTGATAGAGGGGTGACCCTACAACCGGGCGAACACGTTGAAGCGGAAGGGGGCAGCGGCGTAGCCGTCAACCTTCTGGTCTTCGATCTGCACCGCCTTGGCGCCGATCTCCGCCAGCGCGCGCAACATCCAGCCGCGATCGAAGTAGAGATGATTGGCAGGCGCCTCTGCGCTCATGTCGACATCGGGAAGATCAAGCACGCGATCGCGTGCGTAGCCTTGGCGGCCATCCGCGCCAGGACACCGCGAGCCTGGTCGAGATCGGGAAACGACTGGAAGACGCCGCAAGCCAGGACCACATCCCACGCCTCGCCGGGATCAAGAGACGACGGCTCACCAACGAGAAACTTGCCGGATGGAATGGCTTCTTGGGCCGAGCGGATCGATTCCGCCGACGGATCGATCCCGCCAACCGCGTAGCCGTTCTCCGCGAGCGGAAACAGGAACGCGCCCTCTCCACAACCCACTTCGAAGACGCGCGTGCCGGGACCAATGTCGAGCGTCTCCACCGTGCGCTCGACGAAATCGAGCCACGCGTATGGAGAGACCTGGCGGAGGCTAAAGCCTCCGCCCTCCATGGATTTCACTTCTTGTCGAGGGCGGCGAGGTCGAGCGTCGCGGTGTCGATCTGAAGCTTGCCCGGCCTTGGTGCCGTCCGGCACGCGGAACGGGAACGAGCAGGTGTATTCAGGGACCGAGCCGGCGTCGATGATCGCGACAGAGGTGTTGAAGCTTTTTCCGCGCCGTCCACCAGCACGGGCTTCTTGATCATCGTTTCCTTGTAGGCCGGCGTGACCTTGAAGGCCACGTCACCACGATGAACTCTTCGCCGGGCTTGGTGTTGCCGCGAACGGTGTTGGCGCCCGGCGGGCAATCCTTGAGCGCCCACGTTCATCGCGCGCTCGACGCCGGTGACCGTGATGTCGAGGCCCTTGTAGTTGGCGGGCTTGCCCGCCTGCGTCCGCCTGCCGACGTGCGCGGCGGACCAGGCTGCGAAGCAGAAGACCGCACGGCGGTCAACTGAAAGCCGGTAAGCCCAAGCTCTCAAGCCTTCACAGCGGCTGGTCCGGATTGGCGATGCGTCCGCCACATGTGCGCGCCCGGGCTGTTGTCGTTGCCGAGCCCTTCCTTCGGCTGCTTGAAGTGGCGGCCGATGATGTCGATGAACGGATCGAGCGACGACTGGCGTTCGGATCGAACGCGTAGAGATCGTTCACCGTCACCAGGCGCGGCTCCATGTACCACTTGTGGTTCCGGATCATCTTGTAGGTCGCCTCGATGTGCGGCGGCGGCGTGTAGTCGACGCCGAAGATGCGGTGGTACAGGTCCGGGATACTCGTAGCCGGCTTCGGCGTCGGCGTAGAAGCGCAGCGCCTGGTGATAGCGGATCGCGAACGTCGATCTTCTCCGGGATGTAGGGCTCGAAGAGCTGCGCGCCCCACCAGCCGTGGTCGGGCTTGATCAGCGACATGCACGACGTCGTGCAGCAGGCAGGCGAGGATGATTTCCTCGGACATGCCGGTCTTCATCGCGCGCGTCGCGCTCTGCAGCACGTGATTGGCGGCTGGAAACGCAGCCGGAAGAAGTCCTGCAGCGTCGGCTTCTTCGGCATCTTCTCGAGCCGCTTGACGTTGCCGCCGAATGCGACGCGAAGAGGTTGCCGGCGCCGCGCCGGAAGTTGCGCGTTTCGATCTGCGCTTCGAGCTCGGCCACGGTCGGGAACTTCTCGGGCTGCCGCCCTGGCGCTGCGGCGACCTGCTCGTCGAGCTTCGTCGATGGAGTGCTCGAGCGCGTCGGCCTTGGCTTCGTGAGTCCATCAGGCTGACGGCTGCCGCGCCGCCCAGGCTTGCGATGAACGCTCTGCGATCGATCTCCATAAAGCATTCCTCCCAACCTCCGCTCGCGGAATTGCGAGTGGGTTATGGTCGCGTCCAGCCGGCGCGGCCGTAGGCGGCGCGGCAGACTGAGGCAGAGAGTAGCCCTTTGCCGCGGGTTCAACCCCTATTTGACGCCCTTGAGCCTGCAGGTCGGCCAGCCAGTTCTGCGCAAATGCCCGGGCCGTGTCGGTGGCGGCTTTGCCGGCACGGAAGCAGAGCTTCCAGTCCGCCGGCCTGGCTTCGAAGCGCCGGGTCGGCAAAGCGCGTTTCTGGTCCCGTTCGACCAGCCTGGCGGAATAGTCGATGTCCGTTGACAGGTCGAGGAAGCGCGCAGGCGCATCGCGACCAGCGCCCGCGGGTCTCGGAAGAGCGCGAACGTCGCGAACCGGTCATGCGCCGCCACCCGCCGGACTGCGTTGCTCTTTCAGCAGGGCGTCGAGGTCAACCCGGCCTGGCTTTCTCCATCGTCGTGAAGCGCGCCCGCATGGTCTCGAAGCCCGCTCGAGCGTGACCTGTTGCGCGGGCGTGATCTCGCTGAACTGCTTGCGGAATGCCGGCGACCTGTTCCTCGAAGCCGGCGCGTTGCCTGGCCAGGATCTGTTCGGCGGTCTGCTCCGCGGGAAGCGGAACGGGTCCGTTCGCCTCGCGATGGTCGGCATATCGCCGCTTGAAATCATGCTCTCGATGAAAGCGCGGCCGAGCGTGGCGGCAAAAGTGACCATCCCGGCGCGGACGTGCGGGGCGCCGCCTCGGTGAAGGCGGCGGCCTTGCCGGCCAGTGAGATCGAGCCCGTCATGAACGAATCGAACACGGCCTCCTTGGCGCGGGCCTCGGTGATGCCGAGAGCGGAAAGTGTGTCATTGCGGCGGCGGCCGTGACGCCGCCGAATGATGACGCAGGCGAATGACGGAACGATTCATGCCGGTAAATATAACTCGCCGGCGATCGCTGCGAGATGGATGCGACGAAGGTTCAACGGTCGCACCGTTGATGGTTCCAACGGTCGTGCCAACGGTGGTTCCGTACGATGGTTCCAACGGTCGTTCCAACAATAGTCCGGAACGATCGTGCGGAACGATCGTGCGGAACGATCGTCCGGAACGATCGTGCGGAACGATCGTGCGGAACGATCGTGCGGAACGATCGTGCGGAACGATCGTGCGGAACGATCGTAGGAACGATCGTGTGGAACGATCCTGCAGGCACGATCTGTGGAACGATGTCCGGGCTAGTCCGCTCGCGTTGCGGTCAGCGGATCGACACGGACCGCGCGCATCGCGGGCAGCAGGCTGCCGGCGAGCGTCATGGATCGGGAGCCCACCGCTGCGGCGAATACGCGTGGTATCCGCAGGGTCGACCCCGGCCAGCAGCGCCTGCATCGAACGGCCTGCCGCGTAGGCGACCGCCGCTGCCGAGAGCCACACCGCCGCGGCAAGCATGGCGCTTCTTCCCACCACCATCGCATGATGTCGCCGGCGCTGGCGCCGAACGCCATGCGCACGCCGATCTCGCAATCGCGCGCCGCCACGGGAACGCCAGCAAGCCGTGAATGCCGATCGCCGCCAGGAACAACGCCACGACGGCGAAGTGCACCAAGCACACGCAACTGCATGACGCGCGATGCCGTCTCCGCCCGACCACATCCAGAAAGCAGCCTCACGCCCGAATGGGCTGCTGCGGATCGGCTCGGCGATGATCGCGCGCCCGCCGGAATCAGCGTCGCCACCGGAACAGGGCGCGAACCACCAGGTCCTGCGGCGGTAGAACCAGCGCCGTCGCGACCTGCGCGACGGCAGGTAGACCTGCGGCTCGCTCTCGCGCTCGAGACCGCGCACGCGGATGTCGCCGACGACACCGACGATGGTCCGTCATGAAGAACGATGGCAAATTGCTGGCCGATCGGATCCTGGTCAGGATAATGCTGCCGCGCGAACGACTGGCTGACGACGGCGACGAATTGCGAGTCTGCAAGGAATCGGTCTCGCTGACGTCCCGGCCTTGCAGAATCGGCGTGCCCACCGTCTCGAAGAATCCCGGCGTCACAAAGCGAAGGCTGGCGCTTTTCTGGTTGGCGCGATCGGCGATACAAACCTCGGCTCTGCGGGTCGGGCACCGTCGTCAGAATCGACCAGATGCCCCCGCGCATGGTCATCGGCAGAAAGCTGGTGAACGCGGCGCTCTTCACGCCCGGGAGCGCGCTGACCGCTCGAGGACCTGCTGTAGAACTGCGGCCCGCGTTCGCGTGGGGCCGTACTTCGGCCCGCGGCAAGTCGTCCTCATGGTCAGGACGTCGTCGGCATTGAAGCCCGGATCACGGTCTGCACCCGCAACAAGGCCTGAACACAGACCGGCGCGCACGAGCAACACGACCGACGCACCGATCTCGGCGACGACCAGGACGAGCGCAACCGCTCGGTGCCGCGGCCCGTACCGCCGCGCAGCCCCTTCGCTGAGTCCGGCCGTACCGGCCTGACGGCACAGCGCGGAACGGCCGGCAAGACGCCAAACCCAATGCCGGTCCCGAGGGTGACGATGGCGGCCACGACCAGCATGCGCAAATCCGGTCGGGCGCTTCGGCAATCGGCAGCACGGTGGCGGGACGCAGCTTCGCGATCGAGCGGCACGGCGGCGATCGCGATCAGAAGGCCGAGCCCGCCACCCGCGAGGGCGATCAACAGGCTGTCGGTGAGCATCTGGCGCACCAGGCGATCACGGCCGGCGCCCATCGCGGTCCGCACCGCCAATCTCGCGCGGCGCTGACAGCGCGCGCGCGACAGCAGGAGGCTCGCCAGATTGGTGCACGCGATCAGCAGCACGCACAGCGACGCGCCGACCAGCGCCGAAGAGCAGCATGCGCGACTGGCTGCTCAGTTCGTCGCGCAGGGCAGATGACGGAGCCGGTCTCCGCGTTGTCCTTGGGATAATCGCGTCCAGCTGCCGGCCAAAGACCTGCGAGCTCGGCGGGGGCCTGCTCGAACGACACGCCAGGCTTCCGGCGCGCCGACCACGCGCAGGTAGATATCGCTGCGGTCGTCGTCGCCGTCGGCGCGTCGAAATCGGAGCGGCCGCCAGAACGTGATCGTCCGTGATCGGGAAATCGAAGTCCGCGCGGCATGACGCCGACAATCACGTGGGTCTCATCGTCGAGAGTGAGCGAGCGGCCCGATCACTTCCGACGATCCGCACCGAAGCTGGTGCCAGAGCCCATCGCATCAGCACGATCGTGAATGGTGTGCCGCGTGACATCCGATTCGCTCGAGCACGCGGCCGATCCTGGCGCAACGCCCGAGCATGCGGAACGACGCCGCCGGTGGTCGGCGCACCTCCAGGCGCTCCGGTTCGCCGCCGCCGACGAGATTCGACGTGACGCAGGCATAGGCGCCCATCACCGAAAACGACGAGGACAAGCCCTTCCAGTCGAGGTAGTTCGGCGGCGAGGGTTCGTGCTGCAGGATAGCCGCGCGGCCGTCTGGTCCTCCCAAATCTTGACCAACTGATCCGGCTCGGCGAAACGGCAGCGGCCGCAGCAGCACGTGATCGGCCAGCGTGAACGCCGCGGTCGTGGCGCCCACACCCAGCGCGGTCACGAGGATGGCCGTGATGGTGAAGCCGGGTGTGCGCCTCAACGTGCGAGAGGTGTGGCGAAGGTCCTGTCGCAGGATGTCGAGGTGCACGCGTGCGGCGTTGACCAGGGTGTCGCCCACGGCGCCGAGCCACATCAGCGCGATGGCACGGTCCTGCGTCGCGACGCCGCGGGCGAAGATGCGGCAGAGTTCGTCGCCATATTCGTTCCGAAACGAGGTGGGATAGAGGTGCAGGAGAGTTCGTAGAGCTTCATGATCAGGCGCTCCTTGGCGACAAAGCCGCTGGCGCGGGCCATCTTCACCAGATCGATCAGCCGCTGTGCTTCGGCACGCGCCACGTTCCGGCCCAAGGGCGTGATGCGGTAGTAGCGCCGCCGCTCGTCGTCCTCTCCGGGGCCGGGCCGATCGTCGATTTCGACGATCAGGCCGTCGTCGAGCATCCGCTGGATCGAGCGGTAGAGCGTGCCCGCGCTGAGCCGGACCTGCGCCGTTCGGTGCGCTCGGCGACGTCCTGGATGATGGCGTAGCCGTGCCGGTCGTCGTCGGCCAGGGCCATGCAGGATGTGAAAGACCGCCGGGTTGCAGCGGCAGCAGAGAGTCTGGATCCCTGTTGCGGCGCTCATTTCCTCACTATATCCATGGTGGATATACCTTCCATGGACATAGACGGAATCTGATCGCGAAAAGTTTGCTCGCGGTCTACTAGAGGGCGACGGCTTCGCCGTCGCCTTTATCTGGCCGGCTTAGACTGAACCGTAACCTTGTGACCGCGGATCTTGGCGGTCTTCAGCGCGCCGATGACTTTCTCAGCCAACTCTTCAGGAATCTCCACCAACGAGTAGTCGTCGTGGATCTTGATGGCGCCAATGGCACTGGAGCTGATCTTCGCCTCGCCGGCAATCGCCCCCACCAGGTCGGCCGGGCGGATGCTCTCGTCTTTCCCGACGCTCAGGCGGAGCAGCGTCATCGGGCCGGACGGCCGCGGCGGCCGGGCGCCCCGGTCTTCGCGTTGACCGCCCGCCCCTTCGTAGGGCGCCCCGGCGCCTGGATATCTCGAGCCAGGTTCTTCGACTTTCAGGGTGCCTTTGTCAAAGGCGTCGTGGATCATCTTGATCGCCGCCGCCGCCACGTCCATCACGTCGAATTCCTGCGCGAGCGACTGGACGATCTCGCGGACGTCGTCCAACCCGCCTTCCGCGATCTGCTCTCGCAGCGCCCGGTGGTGGTTCGAGACGCCTCTTCTTCAGATCGGCCTCCGTCGGCAGCCTGGCGATCTCGATCTTCTGCTTGGTCAGCCCCTCGATGATGCGCAGGTGCGCTGCTCGCGCGGATCGACGAGCGTGATCGCCACGCCTTCGCGGCCGATCCGTCCGGTGCGGCCGATGCGGTGCACGTAGACTTCGGGCGGCGGTCGGGATGTCGTAGTTGATCACGTGCGAGACGTGGTCGATGTCGAGCCCGCGCGCGGCCACGTCGGTGGCCACGAGCACGTCGGCCTTGCCCGCTGCGGAACAGCTGCATCACGCGGTCGCGCTGCCGCTGATCGAGGCCGCCGTGCAGCGCCTGCGCGCCGTAGCCGTGCGACTTGAGCGTGTCGGTCAGCTCGTCCACTTCGATGCGCGTGCGGCAGAACACGATCGCCGACGTCGGGCTCCTCGAATTCCAGGATGCGGCCGAGCGCGAGCCCCTTCTGGCTGCGCGACACGATGTAGGCGGCCTGGCGGACGCGCGGCATCTTGCCGGCCGCGCGCTTCTCGCGCTTTCGACCGTGATGCGCTGCGGCTCGCGCAGGTGGCGCTCGGCAATCGACGCGATGCGCGGCGCCATGGTGGCGGCAAAGAGCGCGGTCTGGCGCGTCTCGGGCGTGGACGTGAGAATCGCCTCGAGGTCTTCGGCAAAGCCCATGTCGAGCATCTCGTCGGCTTCGTCGAGCACGAGCACCTCGAGCGCCGTCGAGGTCGAGCGTCTTGCGGCGCAGGTGATCGAGCGCGCGGCCGGCGTGGCCACCACGATGTCGACGCCGCGCGCGCAGCGCGCGAATCTGCTGATCCATCGGCGCGCCGCCGTAGACGCGGCACCACGGTGAGCGTCGGTCTTCTTGCGCGTACTTGTGGATGGCTTCGGCCACCTGCATGGCCAGCTCGCGCGTGGGCACGAGCACGAGCGCGCGGGGCACGCGCCTTCCTGGCGCCTGCGGCGTGGAGCAGGCGGTGCAGCATCGGCAGCGCGAACGCCGCCGTCTTGCCGGTGCCGGTGCCGGCCTGGCCGATGATGTCGCCGCCGGTGAGCAGCACCGGGATGGCCGCGCGTTGGATGGGGGTGGCTTCTTCGTAGCCCAGGGCGAGCACGGACTTGACGATGGCGTCGTCGAGGCCGAGCGTAATCGAAGCCAACTTCTTCGGCCTCTGCAGGGGTCTTCATCTCTCCATCTTACTAGGGCGGCACCTCCTGGGTTGTGCCCTACGCCCGTGCTGCCTTAGTCGTTTCTGAGCGCGACCATCGGGTCCACAGTGGTGGCGCGCCTGGCTGGAAGATAGCTGGCCAGAAACGCGATCGCGGTGAGGAAGATCGCGACGCCGGCGAAGCTCAGCGGATCGGTCGGCGTCACGTTGTAGAGCAGCGATGCTGATCACGCGCGTCACGCCGAACGCCCCACAATCCCGAACAGGATGCCGATGCCGGCCAGCGTCACCCCTTGCCGGACGACGAGACGCAACACGTCGGTGCGCTGCGGCGCCAAGCGCGATGCGGACGCCCATCTCCTGCGTGCGCTGCGACACGGAGAACGACAGCACGCCGTAGACGCCGATGCCGGCGAGGAACAGCGCCGACCGCGCCGAAGATGCCGAACATGAACCCGAACAACCGGAACTGCCAGAAGCCAGCCGTCCGCAGATCTTCCATCGTTCGCACGTTGAAGATCGGCAGCGCCGGATCGGACGCGCGAATCTCGCCGCGCACCGCGCTCGTGAGCCCGCGCGGGATCCTGCGCCGTGCGAATCGTCGAGACCCGTGTTCGCGCGTCGGCGCCGAAGGGATACGGCACGAACGCCGCCGGCTGCGGCGGCGTGTCGTCGTCCATGTCGAATCGACGAATATCCGGCGCCACGCCAATCACGGTGAACCACTCGGTCGGTTCGCCTTCGGCAGCCCGGAAGCGCGCGCCCGACGGGATCCGCGTCGGGCCACAACTTCTTCGCCATCGTCTCGTTGATCACCGCCACCGGCGTGCGGCTCGCGCCCTCCGCGTCGGTGAAGTCGCGGCCCTTGAGCAGCGCGAGCCCCATCGTCTTGTAGAGATGCGGCGTGACGCCGGTGAAGCCAACGCCGGGCTCTTCGCCCTTGGCGGCGGCGCGGCCATCGACGACGATGTTGGCCGCCGCCACCGCCGGCGTCGAGCGGGATGAAGTTCGAGGCAAACGCCGCCTGCACGCCCGGCAGCGCCTTCGACGCGCCGCACGATATCCTCGACGCGCTGCGATTTCTGTTCGTCGCGTCGCGTAGCATCGCCGGTCATGTAGAAGCGCAGCGTCAGCAGGGGCGCGGTGTCGAAGCCGGCGACTCGCGCTCTGCAGGTTGAGGAAGCTGCGGACGAAGAGCGAGGCGCCGACCAGCAGCACGAGCGCCAGCGCGACCTCGGCGATCACCAGCGCCGTTGCGCAGCCGCGCCGCGCGGCCGCTCGTGCCCGAGCCGCGGCCGCCGTCCTTCAGCGCCTCCTGCAGGTTCATCCGGCCCGCCTGTAACGCCGGCGCGAGTCCGAAGACGAGGCCGGTCAACGCGCGACGATCGCAATCGTGTAGGCGATCACGCGCGGGCTGATCTCCCAATGAATGTAGTAGGGCACGTCGTCCGGCGGCACCGCGCCGTCGAGCAGCCAGACGCCGATGTAGGCGATCGCCGAGCCCGAGCGGCGCAGCCGACCAGGCCAAGCAGCACGCATTCGGTCAGCAGCTGCCGGACGATGCGCCGCGGCCGGCGCCGAGCGCGGCGCGCACCGAAGATCTCGCGCTGCCGCGCCGAGGCGCGCGCCAGCATCAGGTTCGCGACGTTGGCGCAGGCGATCAGCAGCACGAGCGTGACCGCGCCCATCATCGTGAGCAGGACGAGCCGGACGTCCGTCGGGGATGAAATCCGCGCGCAGCGGCCGCACGATGGCGCTCCAGCCGTCGTTGGTCAGCGGATACTGCGAGGCGAGCGTTGCGGCGATCGACGTCATCTCCGCGCGCGCCTGGACCATGTCGACGCCGGGCTTCAGGCGCGCGAGGGTGAAGAGGTTGCGATTGGTCGCGCGGATCCTTCTCGCGCCACCGGCGCGAGCGGAATCCACACCTCGTTGGTTCTCGGGAAAGCCGAACTTCGACCGGCATGACGCCGACCACGGTGTGCGGCTTGCCGTTGACGGTGATGCTGCGGCCGATGATCGACGGATCGCCGTTGTAGCGGCGCCGCCAGACATCGTCGCTGAGGATCACGACCGGCTCGGCGCCGGGCCGATCGTCTTCCGCACTGAAGTGACGGCCAAGCGCGGGCGGCACGCCGAGGGTCGGGAACAAGTCCCAGGAGATGGCCGCGCCCTGGAAACGCTCGGCTTCCGTGCGATCCGACAGCGCGATGCTGCGGAAACTGGACGCCACGATCGCGGAGAACTTGGTGGTCTGCGCCTTGAAGTCGCGCAGGTCCTGATACGAGACGCCCGCCTCCCGAATGCCGCCGCGCTGGAAGGTTTCGTTGAGGATGACGAGGCGATCGGCCTCGACGAAGGGCAGCGACTGGATCAACACGCCGTCAATCAGGCTGAAGAGGGTGGCGTTGATGCCGATGCCGAGGGCGAGACAGACGATGACCACGGCGGTGATCCCGCGGTCGAAGATCAGGCTGCGAATGGCGTACTTGATGTCCTGGAAGAACATGCCATCTTAGTAATACGGCTGGACAAACTGAAAGGTTTGGCCGCCCGGCATTGCTACTTCCGGTCGACGACCACCTTGCCGTCCTTCATGACCCAACGTACGCCGGTAAACAGCACCTCGATACTGGCGAGCGGATCGCCCTCGACCGCGACGAGATCGGCAAGAAGCCGGGCGCGACCTGGCCCAACCTGTCTGGCATTCCCAATAACGCCGCCGGCGTCGTCGTCGCCGCGCCAAGCGCCTGCGCTTGGTCATCCCCGCCTTCACGAGCCATCCGAGCTCGCGCGTGTTCTGCCCGAACATCGAGTAGACGGCGTCGGAGCCCATCCCGATCTTCACGCCGGCCTTGACGCCCTTGCTCACCGACGTCGAGGTTGCGTGCGATGTAGTCCTTCAGCGGCGACATCCGATCCGGCGCGAAGCCAAACTCTCGCTGCGCGTCGATGTAGTAGCGATTGTGATCGACGGTCGGGACCCATACCGTGCCGCGCTTCACCATCTCGGCGACCGTCTCGTCATCCAGGTCCGCGCCGTGCTCCACCGAATCGGCGCCCGCGCGCACCGCATCCTTTACACCTGATGGCGCCGTATGAGTGGATGGCCACCTTCTTGCCAAGCGCATGCGCCGCGTCGACCACCGCCTTCATTTCCTCGAACGTAACGGTCTGCGTGCCTTCGACACTTCGAAGCTGCCGCGCGAGCCGAAGACCTTGATCCAGTCGACACCGGACTTCACGCGATCCTCGACGCCTTCTTCATCGCCTCGGGATCGGGAGGCTGACCCTGGCCGTGCGGAGAGACCCGGGCCGGAAGCGAACATGCGAGGGCCAACCATGGCGCCCATGGCGATCAGATCGCGCATGGCGAGGTCCATGTCGTTGCCGGCGTTCAGATCGCGGACGGTGGTGACGCCGGTCTCGAGCGTGCGTCGCGCATTCGCCTGCGCGAGATATACGGTGACCGCCGGAAGGCGTCGCTGCCCGCGCGGCCTGGTGCCCGGCTTGCCATCCCAGTAATAGGTGATGTGCGTGTGCAGATCGATCAGACCTGGCAGGCCGGTGTAGCTTCCGCAAATCGACAACGTCGGCGCCCTTCGGCACCGCGGCGTTGCCGCTTCCCACCGAGACGATGCGGTCGCCGTCGATCGCAATGACGGCGTCGTTGACGATCTTCGTTCCGTCCCAAAGCTTACCGAAGCGAACGACCGTGGGTTTGGCCTGGGCGGACAGTTGCCCGGTACCGATCCAACGATCAGCACGAGCAGGGTGGCGAGAAGCCTGAGAGTTTTCATCGGTGGTTAATGGCCAATGCGTGACATCAAAGCGGCGCGTCGAGCGGCATCGGCTTCGGGCTTGAGCCAGTAGCCCTCGCGAACGATCCGGTCGGTCGCCGTGTTGAACTGTTTCACGAACGCACCGTGCGTCGGGTACAGGGTCTTGAGTTTCGCCGCGTCGAAGGGCCGCGTGTGGCCGAACAGGAAACAGAAGTTGGGCGTGCCCGGCGGCGCCTGCGCCACCTCGTTGCGGACGCCGTCGAGCGTGGCCGTTGGCACCTCGAGCTCGGGCAGGCGAATGCCGCCCTTGGCGTTGCCGTTCTGCGTCGCGCGCGATCGGATCGGCCACCGCGGGATCGGCGATGTCGATTGCCGGCGACTGCGCCGGCGGCATCTTGTCTTTCACCCAACGCGTGAGCGCATGGAGCGCCGCCTTCGCCACCGAATGGTGAGGCGCGGCGTTGACGGGATCGAGGCAGCCGGTGGCGTGATCGAGCGGCGGCGGCACCTCGACGATCCACAGCGGCGTTTCGGCGTGCGCGGCGCCGGCAAGTTCCCATCGGCGGTAACCGGGCCGCGGCGGTTCGGCGTGAGATGGGCGCGCAAGTTCACGATGTCGCCCTCGGTGAGCAGATCGAGCACCGGCACCCGCAGGTCGCTGCGAAGCTGGGCGCCCGGCGGAATGGGAGTGTCGGCGTCGCGCCCCAGCCCGTCGGCGGTGAGTCCCGCGGCAGCGGCGCTGCGGCTGTGGACGAGAAAACCGTCGGCGAGCGGCGCGAGCGGATGCACCGCGTTGATGAAGGTAACGAGGCGGAACGCCGACTGCGATCGGCCGGTCACGATGACGTGGCGGACCTTGAGCGCGCCGAGCACGGGCTCGAGCGGCCGCTTCAACGACAACAAGGCTTGCGAGAAGATGTCGTACGAATACTGATCGCCGGGATGCGCGAGCGATGCGTACCGCGGGGATCCCACGCCTTCAGTCCGGACCTCGGCGCGTTGACGCCGGCGTTCTGCGCGCCGATGCCGACCCACGCATAGCCCTCGCGGACGATCTCCTCTTCCATCTGCATGTAGTCGGCGGCCCCTTCGATCAGCGCCGACACGTTCAGCCATTCCACGACGAGGATGCCGTTGAAACGCCTGGCGTCCCTGGGTCTGCGGATCACATCCGCACTTTGTACGGCGCCGTGCCGGCGGCCGCCACGTCCCATCGTCCGTCGGCGGCCCATGTCCCGGTTTTTCTGTAGGACGTTGCGGTCCCCGAGAAGAAGCGCTCCTCTTCGATGTAGCCGGCAGGAAGTTTTTCCAAAGCCCCAAACGGCTTGGCGTGCTCGCCACCCGTCACCGCGTCGCTCACCACTGGCGGCGTCGGGGACTCAGGTTTTTGCTGCAGGTCTGCTGCGAGGTCGCCGTGCGCGAGCGCGAGAATGCCGACTAGAAGGCAGAGGCGGCCCGAGGCCATCCGCGCAAGGTAACACAACTGCGCGACGCTGGACGGCGGCGACCGGCCGGGGGCTGAACCTTGTCGGGAGGACACCTTGTCGGGATCTTACTGCCCGACGTCGCAGCGCAATCACGGGATCGACTTTCGTCGCCCGCCTCGCGGGGAAGAAAGAGGCGAGGGCGGCAACAGTGCCGAACGCAATCGCGACGCCGATGAATGTGCCTGGATCGAGCGGCGTCAGGCCAAACAGCAGCGCTTGCGGACGATCGCGTTCCAGCCGCGGCGCCCGCCAGCCCCAGGACGACGCCAATGGCGGTCAGCAACAGCCCTTTCCGGAGCACAAGAGCCAGCACCTGGGTGCGCTGCGCGCCGAGCGCCATTGGTACGCCGGATCTCCTGCGTTCGCTGGACAACCGCATAGGCAAGGACGCCGTAGATCCCAATCGCCGCCAGGATGCCGGCGACACCGGCGAACACCGAGAGCATCACCGCGTAAAAGCGCTGACGGGCCACGGGAGCCGGCGACCAGGCGTTGCATCGGCAGGATGGCGTCGAGGCCGGCGTTGGCGTCCACTCCGGCGTACTGCCCCTGCGCACGGCCGGAATGGCGGCCGAGGGATCGCCATTGGTCCGCATCGCAAACGACAGGAAGCCAAACGTGTCTGATCGAGGCGCGCCTTCGGTAAGTTCCACGCCGACTGGATCGTCATCAACTGACGGTAATCGATGAACATTTCCGGGAACGCCTCTCGAGAGAGCGGACCTTGCCGGACGTCTTCGATGACCCCCGCGATCTGCAATTGCACCGGCGCGCCGGATCCCCCGTGAAAGTCCAGCACCTCACCAACCGGATTCCGGTCGCCAAAGTAGCGGCGCGCAACGAGTCGGTTGATGACCAGCATTGGCGAGGATGCCATCGCATCGCTGAGGAGACGGCCACCGAGCGCCTTTACGACCCCAACCGATTCCAGGTAGCCTGGGCTCACCGACTTCAGCCGCGGCTTGTCTTGCTGGATCCGTGATTTCGTTGAGCGTGTGACCGCCGGGACGAAGTTGCCAACCGTGTCTTCAATGCCGAGGAGAAGGCCGACATAGGCAAAGCCGGCGGCCTCGACGTCGGGCATCGCGCGCAAGCGGCCGAGCAGCCGACGAACCGTCTCCGCCTTTCTCACACTCGAGTAGTCGCCGGGCAGCACCAGTTGAAATGCCAGGACCCTGGTGGGGTCGTAGCCTTTCTCCACCTGCGCCAAGTTGAGGAAGCTGTTCGCCAGCAACCCGGCGCCGACCAGGAGCACGGTTGCCATCACCAATTGCCCAACGACGAACCGCCGGTGCGAACGCGCGACTCGCGCCGGCCGACGCCACCGCCACGCGAGCCCATCGCCTGCAAATGACTGGCGCCGGAGAGGTGCCACGCCGGCATGGTACGCCGAAGACGACGCTCGTCAGCGCGGCGATTCCAAGCGCAATACCCAGGGTCTGCCAGATCCACTCCCACCTCGCTTGAGCGCGGAAGCACGGTCGTGCCATATGCCAGGCGGAACACTCCAGGCAAGTCGATCGTGGCGAGTTGTTTGACGAAAGTGACGCCGACCGCACCGAGACCGTCACGATGATCCTGCCGGCGGCGGCCAGCAACACACACTCGGCGAGGATTTGCCGCACGATTCGGGCTCGAGTCGCGCCGAGGGCCATCCGCACGGCAATCTCACGCTGCCGCGCCGAGCCGCGAGCGAGCAGCAGATTCGCGACATTGGCACAGACGATCAACAGGAGCACCGCCACGGCTGCGAGAAACACATTCAACGCCGGTCGCATCTCCCTGACCACCGGGTCTTTCAGATCGACCACTTCGAATCTCGGTCTCGTCAGTGGCGGCGCCGACGCGGGGCGCGGCGCTCGCAGCGCAGCGCCGATCGCGTTGTTTTCCTGGTTTGCCTCGGCAAGCGACCCTCCGTCACGGAGCCGCCCGATCAGCGGCGACAGCCCAAGTGGCCTCGCGTTCGGCGGCAACACGACAGGCATGTAGAGGTCCAGGCTGGTGGCGAGTAGTTCTGTCCCCTGCGGCATGACGCCGACGATGGTGAACAAGCGACCGGCCAGGTTGCCAGATCGAAACTCGATGACCTGGCCGACTGCCGCCGGGTCCGAGTTGAATGAGGCGCGCCACATCTCGAAGCCGAGCACAACGACGTTTGGATCGTTATCGTCCGAGGAGCGAATCGTCCTGCCCAGCATCGAAGTGGCGCTCCAGGATCTCGAAATAGTTGGTGGAGACAAGCGCCACTCCGACGCGCGCTGTGCCCTGCCGCGTCAGCATCAGCGCTTGCGGGATGTAGGTGGCGGCGGCCAGCCCCGCCAACGAGGTCGTCCGCTTTCGCCATTCGAGGTACTCCTGGTAGGTGGTCGTCTGCATGCCGGCGGCAAGTTCGGGCTCCATGATCCGAACGAGACGATCGGCGTCGGGAAACGCCAGCGGCTGCAGCAGCACGGTGTTGACGACGCTGTAGATCGCCGTCGTGGCGCCGATGCCGACAGAGAGCGTGACGATCGCGGCGATGGTGAAGCCTGAACTTCGTGACAACGATCGCACCGCGTAGACGGCGTCCTTGCGCGCATCTGCGACCCATCGAAACGCCCGCGCGTCACGATGGCGTTCCTTCACTTGCTCGACTCCGCCGCCAAACGCCCGCCTGGCGGCCAGCGTCGCGTCTGCCGGCGTCATGCCCTGCGCGATGAACTTGTCTTCGAGCAGGGCGAGATGCGCACGGATTTCCCGGGCGAGATCGTCCTCTCGAGAACTGCCGGCGCCGCGGTCGCCCACAGTCGGTTCAGCAGCCGCCGCAGAAAGGCCATGCCCATCACTCCGCCCGCAGAGCCACCACAGGATCAACGGTCGTCGCCCGCCTCGCCGGCAGATAGCTGGCCGCCGCGGCCACCAGCGTGAACGCGATCGCCACGGCGGCGAATGTCGTCGCGTCGAGCGGTGCGACCCCGAAGAGCATCGACTGCAGCGACCGCGCTCCGGCCGCCGCGCCGGCGAGCCCCAACAACACACCAACTGCCGCAAGCACCAGGCCCTTGCGCATCATGAGGCCGAGCACCTGCCCTCGCTGTGCGCCGAGAGCCATGCGAACGCCGATCTCCTGCGTGCGCTGAACCACTGTGTAAGACAGGACGCCGTAAACTCCAATCGCGGCCAGCAGCCCGGCGACGCCGGCAAACACACCAAGCACCACGGCGTAGAAACGTTCACGCGCAAACGAGCTGGCCTCGAGCCGGGTCATCGGAACGATCGCATCGATGCCGATGTTCGGATCGACGCCGCGGATGACCTCTCGCGCGGTGGGCACGGCAGACGATGGATCACTGGTCGTGCGGAGAGCGAAGCTCAGGAACCCGATCACCAATTCGTTCTGACGTTGGGACGGATCCCCCCAGAGCTCCTGGAGATGCAGCCACTGCCGATAGTCCACAAAAATTTCGGGAATGAGCGGGTCGGTCGCCGACTTCTGCCGCAAATCGGCGAACACGCCGGCCACCTGCATCTGCGCCTGGTTCTTTCCGACATACCAATCAACGACCTGCCCGGCCGCGCTCGTGGCGCCAAAGAGCCGCTGCGCGGCCGATCGGTTCATGGCAACTACCGGCTGTGCCATCGCCGTGTCGGCGGGGGAGAGATCGCGGCCCTCGAGTAGCGGCACGCCCATCGCCGTGAGGAAGCCGTCGCTCACCGCCCGCACGCGGAACCGCTCGGCCTTCATGTCCTCGAGCGTCCTGCCAGGTGGCACGAAGTTGCCAATCGTCAGCTCCTCGCCAATCAGCAACCCGTGGCGCGCAAAGCCGGCCGCCCGCACACCAGGACTGGCGCGGAACCGCGTGAGCAGCGTCTCGATCGTCTCCGCCTTCCGCGCAGTTGAGTACTGATCGGGAAAGAGAAGATTGATCGCCAGGACGTTCGACGGGTCGTACCCCTTGTTGAAGGTCGAGAGCCGCATGAAGCTGTTCACCAGCAAACCGGCGCCGACGAGCAGGACAGTGGCGAGTACCAGCTGGCCCACGACGAGCGCGCCGCGAATCCGCGCGTCGCCTCGAGCGGCTCCTCCCCCTCGCGACCCCATCACCTGAAGGTGGTTGATGCGCGACAGACGCAGCGCCGGCAGGATGCC